>NZ_JBVAXS010000002.1:0-254615 GCF_055419465.1 Mycobacterium sp. IDUB_17
GCCCCCGCATGATCACCAGACGTTCGTCGAAACTGAGCCGATGGCCGTGCCCGCCTGGCCGGTCACGATCGCCAGGTCCGGCCAGGCCGCTATCTGAGCCATTGCCACTTCGCAACTGCATGGATCCAGCGTCGTGCCACCACTTCCAGCCGGTTTGGATCGACACACCGACCTGACGGCCGGCCTCGCGTAGCGATTCACCCGAGCACACCCGATCGAAAAACTCTCGCCGCATCACACGTGGATAAGCCGGCGGCACCTGCAACCTCCCTAGTCACGGAAATTGCATTGACCGTATGAATCTGCCGCACGTATCTCCGCCGTAGCGTTACGCGCGCGATCAGCTCATTGCACGCGCCGGCCACCACATGCGCTCGCCCAGCAGGCTCATCGCAGCGGGAACCAGATAAGTGCGCACCACCGTGATGTCGAGGAGCAACCCGATGCCGATCGTGGATCCGATCTGCACCAGGTTGAGCACCGTCCCACTCGTCAACGCGAACATGGTGATCGCGAAAACCACTCCGGCGGTGGTGATCACGCTGCCGGTGCTGCCGAATCCGCGGATGATGCCGCTGATCACTCCACTGTGGGATTCCTCGCGGATGCGGGCGGCGAACAGCATGCTGTAGTCGGCGCCGACCGCGACCAGTGCCATGAACGACACGGGGAACACCGACCAGTCCAGGCTGATGCCGATCAGGTGTTGCCAGATCAGGGTGGACATCCCTGCCGCGGCTCCGAAGGACAGCACCACCGCGGCGATCATCAGGACCGGGGCCACCAGGCTGCGCAGCATCACGATCAGCACCAGGAGCACGGCCGCCACCGCGACGACGCCGAAAAGTGCGAAATCACGCCAGGTTTGGTCGACATGACGTTGGGACAGCGAGGCCAGGCCGGTTGATTCGATCTGGGCATGTTCCAGCACGGTTCCCGTCGCGGCATTGTTCGCCGCGGCGATGACGTCGGGTACCGCGCCCATCGCCTCGGCGCCATACGGATTCACCGCCCAGACCACCATCATGCGTGCACTGCGACCGTCCGGGGAGATGAGCAATTGCTCACCGGCGGTGAGGCGGCGGTCGGTGCGGCCCTCCTCTGGCAGGTAGAAGCCCCGCCCCGCGCCGGTGCTGGTGTCGGCCGACATCCGATGCAGGAAGTCCGAGGCGCGTGACAGCCCCGCACTGAGTTCGGTGGTCAGTGTGACCATGGTGTCGGTACCGGTCTTGACCTGGCCCAGGCCCGCGGTCAGACGGCCCAAACCTGTTGTGAGTTCATTGATCCCGGACAACAGCCGACTCAGTTCCTGACGGGTCTGCTCGGGGGTGCGGGTGCCGAGTTGATCGAGCATGGCCCGCAGCTTCTTGATCGCCGCCCGTAGGTCGGGCAGCGTGTCCAGAGCCGTGGTCACCGGTCCTTCGGGGACCAGGGGCGCGACGAGGGTCAATCCGTCGATTGCCAGCTGGGCGCGTCCGCCGGTGGCCGCGTTGAGGTCGGCGAAGGCCTGCCTGGCGCGCAGGCATGAGCTGTCCGCCGCGCAGGCGGCCGACGGCTCCGGCCCGGTGAGCGGATCGAACACAGCGTGCAATGCGGCCGTGGGAGCCGCCAATCGCTCTCGGGCGGAGTCGATGTCGTCGACCACCCGATCCAGGGAATCGGTGGCGTTGGAGATGCTGCGCACGGCGGTCACCACGTCCAGTGACCCGCCGGAGAGGTTGCCGACCACCCGATCGGCGGATTCCAGCGTGCCGAGCAGGTTGCGCGCCAAGTCGACGAGGGACCGGGCGCCGTCGGTGAGTTCGGGGAGCCTGGCGGCCGCATCCGCTGATCCGTCGTGCAGTTGGGTCACGCCGGAGGCGAGGCGCTTCAGCTGCGGGATGGCCTCCTCGATGCGGTCGTGGGCATCGGCCAGGCCGGCGCCGACCTGCGCGGTCTGCGAGCCGATGGCCGTCTCGGGCAGCGGTTTTCCCTCGGGCCGGGTGATCGACCGGACGTAGGCCACCTGCGGAAGGTTGCCGATCGACATGGCGATCAGATCCAGGGCGGCCAGGTCGTTGGTGTTGCGCATGTCGTGGTCGGTCCGGATGGTGATGAACTCCGGAGCCGCCTCGTTGACGCCCCAATGGCGGTAGACGGCCTCGTATCCGCGCTTGCTGTCGGTGGCGCGCAGTTGCATCGCGTTCTCGTCGATGTTCGGTTCGAAGGTGAACAGCACTGAGCTCATGGCGATGAGAAACGCCAAGGACGCCGCGACGAGCGCCGGTGCACGACGGATGATGGCGGCGCCGCGCTTGCGCCAGCGTCGTTCATCGAGCGGGCGGGGCTCGGCGTATCCGCGCCGCCCCCACAGCGCCATGATTGCGGGGGTCAGCGTCAGGCTGACTGCCATGGTTATCGCGATCGACAGGGCGATCGGAGGTCCCGCGGTGCGGAACATCCCGATCTTGGTGAATACCATGGCCATTCCGGCACCGGCGATGGTCAGCGCGGAGGCGATGACGATACCCGCGGTGTGCGCACCGGACCGGGCAACCGCGTCGTCGACGGCCAGCCCGCGGCGTCTGCCCTCGTGATAGTTGGCCAGCAGGAAGATGCCGTAGTCGGTCCCCGCTCCCAGCACCATCGCGGTCACCAGGGCGATAGTGAAGTTCGAGACGGTCAGCAGATCATGGCCGCCCAGCAGGGAGATGACCGGCCGCGCGACCGCCAGCGAAATGCCCACGGTGAGAAGGGGAATCATCGAAGTGATCAGCGACCGGTAGACAGCGAGCAGCAGCAGCGTGATCAGAACCACCGAGACCACCGTGATGATGGCCAGCGAGGTGTCGATGGCGGAGAACAGATCCGACAGAGTCGGTGCGGCCCCGGTGAAATGCACATCGAGCCCCGATGGGCGGGGGAGTGCATCGACTGCGGCGCGGACGTTCTCGGTGGACCGGTGCGCACGGGTGGAGCCGACGTCGCCGGTGGTGGCGACGATCAGGTGGATGGCTTTCCCGTCGGGGCTCAGGCCGATTCCCTCGAGCCCCGGCGTCCCGTAAGTGTCGAGCACATACGCGACGTCGTCCTTGTCTGCCACCAACCGCGATACCAGATCGCGGTAGTACGCGGTGTCGGCCGGGTTGAGGACGCGGTCGCTGGACACCACGATGCTGCCGACGGCGGTGGTATCGGGGACGCCGAAGTCGCGCGACATCTGCCGCAGGGTCTCGGTGGTCGGGCTTTCCGGAGTGAACGGCGCGGAGTGCTCGGCCACCGTGCGTTCCAGCTGGGGGATGGCCAGGTTGAGTACGCCGGCCAGGGCCAGCCACGCCCCGAGAATCAACCACGCATGCTTCGCGCAGACCCTGGAGAGTTTGCCGAAGACCGCCAGATTGTGCATTCGGGCATCGTAGACCAATCGGTCTATGAGTGGTCGACTAGGATGGACCAACTGGTCTATTTCGGAAATGGAGAGGGTGGCGGCGGTGGCAGGCCCGCGCGAGCGTCTCATTCAGAGCGCCATCGAGCTGATGCGTGAGTACGGGGTACACGCGACGGGTCTCAGCGATCTGCTGGAACGCAGCAACACCGCTCGCGGGTCGATCTACCAGCACTTTCCAGCCGGAAAAACTGAACTGATGGAACAGGCCACGCTGGAGGCCGGACGGATCATCACCGCCAGGATCCAAGAACTGACACAGACCTTGCCTGCCGAGGACGTCATCGGCGCCTTTGTCGCCGGGTGGAAGCAGAACCTGATCGACAGTGACTTCACTGGGGGGTGTCCCATCGTGGCGGCCGCGCAGGCCGGTCCGGATGCGCTCGTGGTGCGGGAGGCCTCGGCCGCGGTGTTTGCTGATTGGTCCCGGGTGATCGCGGAGTCGATCGAATCCAAGGGTGTTGACGCCACCACCGCGGCCTCCCTCGGCAGCTTCATCGTCAGCTCACTGGAAGGTGCCATCATCCAGTGCCGCAGCGCGAGGTCGCTGCAGCCCCTCGACGACGCCTGCACCAGCCTGATGTTGCTGCTGCGTGGGATCGGTGCGGACTGACTGGGGGGTTACCCCGCGGTGCCCAATTCGGACCGGGCCCGGCCGATCTGTTCGAATGCGTAGTCGGCAACCTCGGTGGTGGTCATGCTTGCGCCGGCCGACGCAAGTGACCGGTAGCGGTCTTCACCGAGAACTTCTTTCAGATCCGCGATGGCGGCGTCGATCTCGGGGAAGCCCGCGCGCGCCATCGCGGTCGAGGCGAAGCCGCTGATGGTGGCTGCCGGTTGGTGTCCGCCGAGCCGGTCGAGCAGTACGGTGAGCAGTCCCAGTGCGTTGCGCATCAGTTCGACGGTGCCGGAGTCGTAGTAGTGCCGGATGGCTTGGGTGATGTAGTCGAAGGCATCGATCAGCTGGCCGCGGTCGGCGGCGAGCCCGGCCAGCAGGCAGGCGAAGATCGATGTCTGCTGTCGATCGCCGCTTTCCTGGGCGAGCTGCCACCCTCGGCGGAGGGCCTGGTAGGCAACTGCGGGCTCAGTCTCCCGGCGGGCCCAGCCGTACCCGAGCAGCGCGGCACCGGCCAGGGCGGGGTTGGCGAGGCTCTCGGCGTCGGTGGGCAGCCGTGCCGACTCGTTCATCGCTTCCGCCGTGGCTCCGCAGACAGCCAATGTCACCGCCAGGACGGTCTGGTTGGCGGTGTGGCGCTGGGGTAGCCGAGCGATCGTTGCCCGGCACCACTCGATTGCCCGGTCGGGCCGGCCCGTCGTGTTGTATCCGGCGGCCACCACGCACGAGAACTCGTCGCCGACATCGTCGAATTCTCCGCTGCCGATCGCCGCCCGGCTGGCTTCGGCGTACTCGTTGAAGTCGTCGACGCGTCCCAACGCAGCACAGTTGGTGGCGCCCACGAAGAGCTGAGCCAGTCTCGGATGGTGTGCTGTTTGGGCCGCCGGGAGGATCTCCTCGACCCAGGCCAGGGGTTCCCACTGTTCGAGGAAGTATCCGATGTAGATGGCATTCACCGCGACTGCGGCAGCCGCGTCGAGATCGCCGTTGTCGGCGCCCCATCGAAACGCTGTCCGCAGGTTGGGCAATTCGGTTGAGAACCATTCGTAGGCCTCGCGTTGCCTCGGGCTGTCCCACAACGCGAGCACTTCGGACTGCAGGCCCGCGAAGTAGTGTGCGTGTGCTGTGCGTACCGCTTCCGAATCGCCCGAGCCGACGAGCTGCTCCTCCGCGAATTGACGGATGGTCTCCAGCATCGAGAAGCGAGTGTGCGATGTTGTGGGGTCTGCCACCAGGAGCGACTTCCGGACGAGGGCGTCGAGCAGATCCAGCGTCCCCAGTTCGTCGTCGGAGCCGGCGACGGCGCACGCCGCAGCCAGGTTGAATCCCCCGTTGAACACCGAAAGCCTTGTCAATACGGACTTTTCATCGCGGTCGAGCAGGTCGTAGGACCATTGCACGGCGTGGCTCAGCGTCTGGTGCCGTTCCAGCCCCCGACGCGAGCCCACGAGCAGCCGGAAACGGTCGTCCAGCCGATCGCGGATCTCGGAAGCCGTCATCGACACCATGCGTGACGCCGCGAGTTCGATCGCCAGTGGAATTCCGTCCAGGCGACGGCAGATTTCCACTACCGCGGCGGAGTCGACCGGCGAGGCGAATGAGGCGCGGGGCGAGACCGCCTGAGCTCGATCGATGAACAGTGCCGCGGCCGCGGAACCCGGGCCGTCGCGGATGTCCAGCGATGCCACCGGCCACAGCTGCTCGTCTTTGAGCCTCAGCCCTTCGCGGCTGGTGGCAAGGACCGTGACCGCCGACGACTGGGCGAGGATCGACTCGATCAGATCGGCGGCCGCGTTCAGGACGTGTTCGCAGTTGTCGAAAACCAGGATGCGGGAGCGTCCTTGGAGGGCCGCGGCAATGCTCTCGGTGACGGTCAACCCGGCTTGCTGGGTGATTCCGAGAATGGCCGCGACCGAGTCCGGGACCGCGGTCGGATCACCGACCGCGGCCAGTTCGATCACGAACGCGCCGTCCGGAAATGCGTCGAGCGAGCGGGAGGCGACCTCCAGTGCCAGCCGGGTCTTGCCGACCCCGCCGACACCGGTCAACGTCACCAGGCGATGGGATTTCAGCACCGTGTCCAACTCGGTCAGATCAGCCTCGCGTCCGATGAGGCTCGTGGTCGGAGCCCGCAGATTCCCCGGTCCGGAAGTGGTGGTGTTCAGCGGCGGGAATTCGGTGCGCAGGCCCGCGGCGTGGACCTGGTAGAGGTCAACGGGTTTGGCGATGTCGCGTAACCGTCTCGACCCCAACGAAATCAGGTCGACGCCGCTCAACAGGCCCGCCGTCACCCCGTCGAGCAGGATCTGTCCGCCGTGCCCGGACGCCATGATTCGGGACGCCCGGTTGAGGACGGCGCCGAAATAGTCGTCGTCGCGGTGTTCGGCTTCCCCGGTGGCCAGGCCCATCCGTACCGGCAGCCCCAACTCCCGCTGTGCGCTCACCGCCGCTTCGACGGCGGCGGACGGCGAGGCGAACGCCGCACAGACGCCGTCGCCCGTGTGCTTGAAAAGTGTGCCGGCCTGCTCGGCTATCGCGCGGCGCAGCACCTCGTCATGCACCGCCAGGGCGGCTCGCATGCCGTCAGCGTCAGCTTCCCACCGTCGGGTGGAACCTTCGATGTCGGTGAACAGAAAGGTGGCGATGCCTGCTGGCATGTCGACGCCGTTCTCAGCGCGCTTCGATGAATCGCATCGGCGCTCCCCACGCTCGATCCGCTGGGCGTTTGGACATCGTAGGTCCGGCGGGCGCGGCTGGACTCGGGATTGGTGGTGCGGGTGGCCTCGGTGTTTCTGTAGTCAATCACCTGTTCACGGCGATTTCGGAGGGTGTAACCGCGCCCGTCTTGACACCTGTCAAGTGGCGCCGGTTACAGTGCCCTCATGCAGATCCGCGAGCATGCCGAGGCCAACCCCGAGAAGCCGGCGATCATCCTCCATCCGTCGGGCACCGTCGTCACGTTCGGTGAGCTCGAAGCTCGCGCGAATCGCCTGGCCCATTACTTCCGCCGGCACGGGCTGGAAGAGGGCGACGTGGTCGCGATCCTCATGGAGAACAACGAGCACATCCACGCCGTGATGTGGGCCGCGCGCCGCAGCGGCCTGTACTACGTGCCGATCAATACGCATCTGACCGCGGCCGAGGCGGCGTACATCATCGACAACAGCGGAGCCAAGGCCATCGTCGGCTCCGCGGTGCTCAAGGACATCCTGAGCGGTCTAGAGGCGGAGCTCCCCAACGGCCTGCCGGACACCCTGCTGATCGCCGACGGCGAGCTCGACGGCTGGCAGCGTTACCCGGAAGCTGTCGCCGACCTGCCTGCCACCCCGATCGATGACGAGCTGGACGGGGATCTGCTGCAGTACTCGTCGGGCACGACGGGCCGGCCCAAGGGCATCAAGCGGGATCTGCCGCACGTGCCGCCGTCGGAGACCCCCGGCATGATGTCGGCGTTGGTGAGCTTCTGGATGCAGCCGGATTCGGTGTATCTGAGCCCCGCGCCGCTGTATCACACCGCGCCCTCGGTGTGGTCCATGCAGACCCACGCTGCCGGCGTCACCACGGTGGTGCTGGAGAGGTTCGACGCCGAAGGCGCGCTCGACGCGATCCAGAAGTACGGCGTCACCCAGGGCCAGTTCGTTCCGGTGATGTTCACCCGGATGCTGAAACTCCCTGAGGACGTGCGGAATTCGTACGATATGTCCAGCCTGCGACGCGTGATGCACGCCGCCGCCCCGTGTCCGGTCGAGATCAAGAAGCAGATGATCGACTGGTGGGGGCCGATCGTCGACGAGTACTACGCGTCCTCGGAGGCCATCGGTGCCACGGTGATCTTCGCCGAGGACTGGTTGACCCACCCGGGTTCGGTCGGCAAGCCGATGAACGGTCTCGTCCACATCCTCGATGAGGACGGCAACGAAGTCCCACCAGGTCAGGCCGGCGAGATCTACTTCGAGGGCGGGGCCGATTTCGAGTACCTCAACGACGCCGAGAAGACCGCCTCCTCGCGTGACTCGCACGGTTGGAAGACGGTGGGGGACATCGGGTATGTCGACGAGGACGGCTACCTGTACCTCACCGACCGGCGCCACCACATGATCATCTCGGGCGGGGTGAACATCTACCCGCAGGAAGCCGAGAACATGCTCGTCGTCCACCCGAAGGTGATGGATGCCGCGGTGTTCGGCATCCCGGACGACGAGATGGGACAGAGCGTCAAGGGTGTGGTGCAGACCGTGGACCCGGCCGACGCCACCCCGGAATTCGCCGAGGAGCTCCTCTCCTGGCTGCGCGAGCGTCTGACGCACTACAAATGCCCGCGGACGATCTCGTTCGAGGCCGAGTTGCCCCGCACCGATACCGGCAAGCTCTACAAGCAGGGGCTGATAAACAAGTACTCGTGACCGTCCTGGAGCTGCCCGCCGGCATCCGTGTCGGGGTCGACACCCCGACCGATGCCGCGACGTTCACGCTGACCGAACGCCCCTGTGACGACCGGCGGGTGGTCACCGTGGACTCGGTCGAGCAGGCTCTGGACGAACTCACCGAACGGTGTCGGACGTGGCCGCAGGCGGCCGCGGTCTGTGACGATGTGTTGCGGTCCCTCGACCCGGCCGGGCCGACCCGGGCCGGGGTGATCACCGAGTCGCTGGCGTATTCGACGTTGCAGTCGGGACCGGAGTTCGGCCGGTGGCTGGCCGAACGGGGACCGGCCACCGCGCCGCAGCTGCCCGAACCGGTGCAGGCTCATCGTGAGGGGAACACCCTGCACGTCCGGTTCAACCGGCCCCGGCGGCACAACGCGTTCTCGACCGACGCCCGCGGCGCACTTCTGGAGGCCCTCGAGGTGGCCCGGCTGGATCCATCCGTGGACGAAGTGGTGCTCGGCGGCAATGGCCGATCATTCTGCAGCGGCGGCGATCTGGCCGAGTTCGGCTCGTTCGCCGACCCGGCCAGCGCGCATCTGGCCCGTACCAGGCACAGCCCGGCCCTGGTGCTCGATGACATCACCCAAAGGCTGGGGCGACGCTGCCGCGCCGAGGTGCACGGCCAGGTGCTGGGCAGCGGCCTGGAGATGGCCTGCTACTGCGGGTGGGTCAGCTGCGATCCGGATGCCACGATCGGCCTGCCGGAGCTGGCGCTGGGGTTGATTCCCGGGGCGGGCGGCACGGTGAGCATCACGCGTCGCATCGGCCGGTGGCGCACGGCGTATCTCGTGCTGTCCGGGCGCACCGTCGACGCGGCCACGGCGCTGGCCTGGGGCCTGGTAGATGAGGTGGTCAGTGTGCCCGTGGATCGGTGAGAGCGTCAGTCGCTGAAGTCGATGCGCACCGAGACCGGATTGGTCTCCAAGGCCTTGACGACGCGCGCACCGATCGACCCGAACTTGCGACCCCGCGTGACGACGTCGTCGTCGGGCCGGAACTGTGCGATCCCGGTACGCCATCGGTTCCCTTGCCGCAGACGGACGTTCGGGTTCGCGGCGATATTGCTGCCCCAGCCCGATCGGGTTCCGTGCTGGCAGATCACCCAGGCACCCGTGGCGTCGAACTGGGCGGAGACGGGCACCCTCCGCAACTGGCCGGTCTTTCGCCCGGTGGTCTCCAATTCGGAGGCCAGGGCGGTGCGCACGCCCAGCTTCCCCAACACGGTGATGGTGGGGTTCAGTAGATAGCGCCCGAGCGCCCGCTCCCTGCGGAACTTGCTCAGGGTCTTGTCGGGTTGAGTGCCGGTCATGAGTTCCTCCTTGCGCGGAAGGCGTCGAGCCCGTTGCCCTTCAGCAGCCGCAGTGCGGTGGTCAACGGGCCGATCGTCGGGTCCGGTTCGCGGCCCGCGCCCAGCCGGTGCAACTGGGTGGCATGCCACTGCAGTTCCAGCGCGCTGAGAAAGGTCTTGGCGCGGGCGGTGTTCGCGAGCCGCGCGGGCAGCCGAGGCGAGATGTCCGGAACTCGGAGGCGCGCCTGGCGTGCCTCCAGGAGGCTGTCGGCGGCCGCTGGGTTGACGGTCGTGGGCCTGCCCAGCCCGACCACGTCGGTGGCTCCCGACCGGACGGCCTCGCTCATCGCTGCCTGGGTGCGGAAACCACCGGTCACGGCCAGCGGCACGGCTCCGGAGACCTCCCGGGCGGCCAGTGCGTACTCGATGAAGTACGCCTCACGCGCCTTCGTGGAGGCCGACTGCACCACGGGCCTGCCTTCCATCGCGGGGGATTCGTATGTGCCACCGCTGATTTCGATCAAGTCGATATCTTCGGCGCTCAGCGCGGCGATGACGGCGCGCGACTCTTCCTCGGTGAAACCGCCGCGCTGGAAGTCGGCGGAGTTGAGTTTGATGGCAACGGCAAAGCCGGGGCTGACGGCCGCGCGCGTCCGCCGCACCACCTCGAGTGCGAAGCGCATCCGGCGCTCCGCATCGCCGCCCCAGCGGTCGGTTCGCTGATTGGTCCGTGGTGACAGGAACTGGGCGACGAGATACCCGTGCGCGCCGTGTATCTGGACTCCATCGAAGCCGGCTGCATCGGCGATCGCCGCCGTCCGCGCGTACCTGTCGACGGTGGCCTCGATCTCGTCGTCGGTGAGGGCGCGCGGCGCCTGCCACCCGGGCACGTTCATCCGGATTGGTGACGGCGCGACCGGCTGAGACCGGGTGGCCAGCGGATTGGCTTGTCTTCCAGGGTGGTTCACCTGCATCCAGATGAGCCCGCCGCCGTCCTTGGTGGCCTTGGCCCATCGGGACAGTCCGTCGAGGTGGCGGTCGTCTTCGATGACGACGTTGCCCGGCTCGCCCAGATGATCGTGGTCGACCATCACGTTCCCGGTGATCACGAGCCCGTACCCGCCCGTTCCCCAGCGCCGGTACAGCTCGATCAGCCGATGGTCCGGCCCATGATGGGCATCGCCCAGGCCTTCGCTGAGCGCCGACTTCATCAGCCGGTTGCGCAGGACCTGGCCACTGGCAAGCGGCAACGGGTTGTGAATGTCTGGCATGGCCGTCTCCTCGAAATGGCGCCGGGGGATGCCTTCGCGACGGTAGTACACCGATCGGTCTAGTGCAACGTGTGGGTAGACTGATTGGTCTAGTACGTGGTGGGGGTGCTGAAGACTACGGAGGCGACGAGCGCGATGTCAGCACGAGACACCTTGATCACGAGTGTGACCGGGTTGTTGCGGCGCAGAGGTGTCGCTGGAACCGGCGTCAGTGCACTGCTTGAGGACAGCGGCGTCTCCCGGCGGACCATTTACCTGAACTTCCCGGGCGGCAAGGAGGAACTCGTCGCGGAGGCGACCCGGGTTGCCGGGCAGACGCTGACGACGTTGATCCGCGCGACTGACGACGGACGCGACCCTGCCGAAGCGGTGCGGGCATTCATCGACCAGTGGAAACTGCAACTGGCGGAGACAGAGTTGCAGGCCGGCTGCCCGATCGTCGCGGCTGTCCTCGGTCGCTGTGAGGCACCCAGGGCCGCAGAGGTGGCTGCCGAAACTATCCAGGACTGGCAGGCGATACTGGCCGAGCGGTTGGTCCGGGCCGGTGCGGACGCGGATGCGGCTCGTTCCCTGGCGAACATGTCGATCGCAGCTATCGAGGGTGCCATCATCATGGCGATTGCGGCTCAGAAGACTGATGCCCTCGACGATGTCGGCCGGCATCTCGTCGAACTCACCAGGCTGTACCTGCCAGGCGCCTGATCTACTGCTTTAGCTCGCAACGGATTCTGGTGGCTGGTCTACAGTGCCAGTTGTGACTGGTGGCCCGTATTTCGATGACCTGGCGGTTGGTCAGGTATTCGGCACCGCGCCGTCGATGACGCTGACCGCCGGTGCGGCTGCCACGCATCAGGCGATCCTCGGTGACCGGCTGCGGTTGGCGCTGGACGCCGAGCTCGCCACCGCGGTGATCGGGGAGCCTGGTCCGCTGGCGCACCCCGCGTTGGTCTGCGATGTGGCGATCGGGCAGAGCACCTTGGTGACGCAACGGGTGAAGGCGAACCTGTTCTACCGGGGCCTGGCGTTCCACCGCTGCCCGGTGATCGGGGACACCCTCTATACCCGCACCGAAGTGGTTGGCCTCAAACAGAATTCGGCCAAGCCCGGACGGGCGGCCACCGGCCTGGCAGCCCTGCGGATGACGACCGTCGATCAGAAGGACCGCAAGGTACTCGATTTCTACCGTTGCGCGATGCTGCCGCTGTCCAGCGACGACATCGACACCGGGCATGCCGACGATCTGTCGGCGATCGGAGCCGGCGCCACCGCACCGAACCCCACCGCCGGCTGGGATGCGGACGCTTTCCGGACCCGGGTGCCCGGAGCGCATTTCGCCCCGGCGCTGGCCGGTACGGTGCTGCACAGTACCGCCGACGTGGTCAGCAGCGCTCCGGAACTGGCTCGGCTGACACTGAACATCGCTGCCACCCATCATGATTGGCGCGCCGGGGGAAAACGTCTGGTGTACGGCGGGCACACCATCGGGCTGGCCTTGGCTCAGGCCAACCGGTTGCTGCCGAACCTGGTCACCGTGTTGGGTTGGGAATCCTGCGATCACACCGGCCCGGTGCACGAGGGTGACACGCTGTTCAGCGAGCTGCACGTGGAATCGGCCGAGGCCGGGGAGCTCAAACTCCGTTCGCTGGTGTACGCGGCCGGCGGACCCGACGGTGGCGACGACCGCCAGGTGCTGGACTGGCGGTTCAGCGCGCTGCAGTTCTGATGACACCGTTGGCGATTCCGCGGGCCCTGCTGAGGCAGGCCCAGACGGTCGCCGACGACTTCACGGCGCGCACCGGCGTGCCGGTCGATGCCACCGAACTGCTGACCGGCCGCGCCGCACTGTTGGACATCGCACCCCGGGGGCAGGTCTCGGCGGGTGGTGCGACGAGGCTGCTGGCCACCCGCGACGGATGGTGTGCGCTGACCCTGTCGCGCCCCGATGACGTAGCCGCTGTTCCCGCACTGCTGCAGCAGGATTCGGTGAAACCTGATCCGTGGCAGGCGATCCGGTCCTGGGCGGCGGTGAACCCCGCTGCGGAGGTGGCCGACCGCGCCCGCCTGCTCGGACTGCCGGTGGCCGTGCTCGATGAAACCGCGCCCGCGTCGCCGGTGGTCAGCTCTCTCGGACCTGGCCGGACCGGTCCGATGGCCGAAATGCTGGTGGCCGACCTGTCCTCGATGTGGGCCGGGCCTCTGTGCGGACAGCTGCTGGCCCGTGCCGGGGCCACCGTGGTCAAGGTGGAGAGCCGGAGCCGTCCGGACGGGACCCGTGCCGGGGTGCCGGAGTTCTTCGATTGGATGAATCGTGGAAAGCTCTCGTACGCAGTAGATTTCGATGATCCGCGAGAGCTGGCTGCGCTTGTCCACGTGGCCGATGTGGTCATCGAGGCCTCGCGGCCGGCCGCATTGAGCCGGCGCGGGCTGGGGCCCGACATCACCGCAGCCCGGCCCGGCCGGATCTGGCTGCGCATCACCGGGCACGGCACCGCGGGGGCGAAGGCCGGCTGGGTGGCGTTCGGCGACGACGCCGCAGTGTCGGGTGGCCTGGTCGGATACCGCGAGGGCGCACCGGTCTTCAGTGGTGACGCCATCGCCGACCCGCTCACCGGACTCCACGCCGCGGCTGCCGTGGCGTCCTCGCGGGAACGCGGCGGCGGCGAGCTGATCGAATTCTCGATGGCGGCCGTGGCCGCCGGATACCGCTCCTGCAACGGCGATGAGACCGACGTGATCCCGCTGCGGCCCGCCGCGGGTCTGCCCGGGCGGGAACTCGGAGCCGACAACGAAGTGGTTCGCCGGTTGGTGGCCGAACGGACCGATGCTCCATGCTGATTCGTCGTGCGACGCTGCTCGACGGGACGGTGGTCGACATCCGGGTCGGTGACACCATCGAAGCCGTCGCGGAATCACTGCCGCCCGAGCCCGGTGAACAGGTACGCGACGCCGCGTTCGGCACTGTGATTCCCGGACTGCACGATCACCACCTGCACGTGTACTCGGCTGCGGCCGAGCAGGATTCGGTTCGGGTCGGCCCCGCCGAGGTGGCCGACGAGGCCGCGCTGACCAGAGCGTTGAGGGCCGCGGTCGCGGGCAGTGACGGCTGGATCCGCGCTGTCGGTTACCACGAAACGGTGGCCGGTCCGCTGGACCGGCACGCTCTGGACCGGTTGATCCCCGATGTCCCGGTGCGCGTGCAACACCGCAGCGGCGTGTTGTGGACGGTGAATTCGCCAGGGCTGGCTGCGCTGGGTCGGGATGATCATCCCGACGGGCGGCTGCGCAGCGCGGACCCGACGTGGTCGGAGGCCCTGGAACGGAGGCCGGCGGCGGTCGCGCAGTTCAGCGCCCGGCTGGCCCGCTATGGTGTCACCGGTGTCACCGATGCCACGCCTGACCTGCAGCCCGGTGATCGGCCTACCGGCCTGTGCCAACGTGTGCACTACCTCGCGCCGGGCAAGCGCATCCTGCACGATGACGGGCTCGACCTGGATGCGTTGACGGCCTGGATCTCGCAGCGGCACCGGGCCGGTGAGCCGGTGGCCGTGCACTGTGTGACCGCAGCCCAACTCGTCGTCACGATCGCCGCGCTGGGCGCCGCGGGCAGCCATCCCGCCGACCGTATCGAGCACGCTGCGATGGTGCCGCAGGACTGCATCGATGAGCTCGTCGCGCTCGGGATCACCGTGGTGACCCAGCCCAACTTCGTGGCCGAGCGCGGCGACCAGTACCGCACGGATGTGCCTGCCGCCGACCAGGATCAGCTCTGGCGGCTGGCAACGCTGGTGGCTGCGGGCGTGCCGATCGCGTTGTCCACCGACGCACCGTTCGGCGCCGCTGACCCGTGGGCCGCGATGCGTGCGGCGGTGCACCGTCGCACCCCGCATGGGGTGGTGCTCAACCCGCGCGAGCGGATATCGGGCCGGCGTGCACTGGCGCTGTTTCTGGGCAGCGCGGAAAACCCGGCCAGGCCACGGCGTATCGCACCCGGCGAGCCAGGTGACCTGTGCCTGCTGACCGATTCCCCGCAGCGGGTGGTCGACGCGCTCGACGCGGATCTGGTGGCCGCCACCATCGTCGGGGGTTTGGTGGTGTTCGAACGGTGAGTGTATGGCGGGTACCGGGCATGCCCGCGTTGTTGGCATGCGCCGGATTGGGTTTCGCCGGGTTCTCCTTGCTGCTGCCGGTCGCCCCGATGTGGGCGGTGCACATCGGCGCCGACAACCTGGGGGCCGGTGCGGTCAACAGCGTGCTGATGCTGTTCACCGTCATCGCCCAACTGTTGGTCGGGCGGCTGTTGCGGAGGGCCGGTTGGGCCGTCGCGCAGGCACTCGGGCTCGTACTGCTGGGGATACCCGCTGTGCTGCACTCGCTGACCGGTTCGCTGTGGCAGGTACTGCTTCTGGCGGCGTTGCGGGGATTGGGCTTCGGCATCCTCACGGTCTGCAGCATCAGGGGTATCGCCGCGCTGATCCCCCAGGAACGCCGCGGCCGTGCGATCGGCGCGTACGGGCTGTCCATCGCGGCACCGCAGTTCGTGTTGACCCCGCTGGCACCGTGGCTGGCCGAGAACGTCGGGTACCAACTGGTGTTCGCGCTGGCCGCTGTCCCCCTGCTGGCGGTGCCGCTGGCGTTCACCCGCCCGGCACCGACGTTGGTAGACGAACCGCGTTCGGACCGGCTCGACGGCATCGGCGGGCTGGTCGGTCCGATCGCTGCGCTCGTGGTGATCACAGCGGCCGGCGGTGCGATTCTCACCTTCGCTCCCCAATTGGGTGGTGCGACAACTGCGCTCGGGGCGTTGTTGGCCATGACCGGCATGGCGGCGTTGGCCCGGTGGCTGGTAGGAGGGATTGCCGACCGCCATGGCGCGGCCGGATTCATCGCCCCGATGCTGGGTGTCGGCGCGGTCGGTCTGGCGGTGATCGCCTTGGGTATCGGTATCGGCGGGTCGTTGGTGATTCTCGGCTGTGGCCTGCTCGGTACTGCCTACGGCGCGCTCCAGAATCTCACCCTGGTGCAGGCCTTCGCCGCGACGGGTGAGCATGCCCGCGGCGCGGTCAGTGTGGCCTGGAATGTCGGATTCGACGCGGGCACCGGTCTGGGGTCCCTGGCGGTCGGGGCGCTGGCCACCTCGTTCTCGTTCCCGACGGCGTTCGCCCTGATGACGGCCGCGTGTGTGGGCGTCGGGCTGATCTGGGTGTTCCCCCGCCAAGATAGGTATGGATCAGAACCGGGCGCCGCTACTTGACGCGCTACGTATGGCCCGGGCAACGGCCTGCCGGTTCACCGGGTGGTTCGAGCTCCGCCGTTGACCGCGATCACCTGGCCGGTGATGTGGCGCGCTCCAGGTGAGGCGAGGAACGCCACGGTGTCCGCAATATCTCCTGGTGTGCCTGCCCGTCCGGTCGCGGTGGCCGCGATCAGCTCGGCCCGGCGTTGCCCCGAGAGCTTGTCGCGGAAGAACTCGGTGTCTCCGATGTAGCCGGGCGACACCACGTTGGCGGTGACACCGCATGATCCCAGCTGGCGCGACAGGTCGACGTTCCATGAGGCGACCGCCGCTTTCGCCGCGCCATAGGAGCCCGAGCCTTGGTCGGCGGCGATCGAACCGATGGTGACCACCGAACCGCCGTCGGAGAACTTGTCCAGGCACGCGGTCGTCATCACGACTGCCGAGAGCACGTTGGCCGTGAAGTTCGACAGCCATGTGTCGGCGACTGTGCGCAGGGACTGGTCGGAGGTGCCAGCGTCGAAATCGCGGTTGCCGCCGGCGTTGTTGACCAGTACGTCGATGCTGTCGAGGGATGCGGCGAACGCTTCGACCGAATCGAGATCGGTGGCGTCGAAACACGAGACTGTGATGTCTCCCGGCAATTCGGCCGCCGCCTGGTCGAGCGCATCGCGGCGCCGGCCAGTGATGATGACCGAATCTCCGCGGGCGGCGAAGCGTTGCGCGATGGCCTTACCGATTCCGGTCCCGCCACCGGTAACCACGACGAGACGTCCCATTATCACTCCTTGATCCACAGTGCGAGGTAGTTTGTTTAGACCTAAACGTAACAGATCGTTTAGAGCTAAACGAGGTGATGATGTCGCTTGATCCGGATGATTCCGTCGATGCGATCGCATTGGCATGGGCCCAGGAACGTCCAGGGACCGAAGTCGGGTCGATCGGCATCGTCACGCGCATCTGGCATGCCGCCAAACTCCTCGGCGAGGACCGGCGACGTACGCTGGCCGCCGCCGGGGCGGACACCGCCGTTCTCGACCTGCTGTCGGTATTGCGCCGCGCCGGCGCACCGTACCGGCTCACGACACGGGAGCTCGCGGACGCCACGATGATCACGGCCGGAGCGATTTCCCAGCGCGTCGGCCGGGCTGAACGCGACGGTCTGGTCGTCCGCACCACGCGCGGCGACGGGTCCCGCAAGGTCGATGTGGAACTCACCGCGGCCGGCCATGCGCTTGTCGAAGAGCTCGTCGATCGGGTGCTTGGGCGCGAAGCCGAACTCGTCGCCCATCTTGATGTGGGTGAGCAGCAACAGCTCGCACGCCTGCTGCGCCAGCTGCTCGACGGTCTCGACCTCAAGCTCGACAAGCAGAAGATCGGTCAGGTCGGCGACAGCAGCTGACGTGCTGATCAGGTGGCTTTGGCTCTGAGGCCGTCGATATCGGCAAGGTCTATTCCGCCGTAGCGGGTGGCGATCAGACCGTGCCGTTCGAAGTCTTTGAGGATCTTGTTCAGCGACGGACGCTGTACGCCGAGCATGGCGGCAAGGGTGCGTTGAGTGAGCGGGACCGAGCCGTCGATGGCTTCGTCGAGCAGTATCTGGGCAACCTGGGCTGGGAGGGGGCGACCGAGCATCGCAACCAATCGGCTCTGCCCGGCCGACACCCGCTGGGCGACCGAAGACAGCCAGCGGCGGGCGATGTTGGGGTGGCTGGTCAGCAACCGATCGAACGTGGGGCGGTCCAGATACAGGCACGTGCAGTCACCGATGGCGCGCGCGGTGTAGGCGATCGGCATATCGAGCAGCAGGGCGATATCGCCGTCTACGTCGCCGGGGCGCATCACGTCGACGACGACCCGGCGGCGGCCGGAACCGACGGCCAGTTCGATCTGGCCTTGACGCACGATCCAGACTCCGGTGGGTTCTTGTCCGGCGGCGAACAACACCGCACCGGAGGCGAACTGCTTGGCCACAAGGGTTCCTGCCAGGGCAGCGACATCCTCGCGGAGCAGCGGCGCCGCTGGGCCTCGGCCCACGCATCGGGCGACCCAGGCGGCGTAGCGGATGGGCAGGTCGGGTGGGCTCTCGCCGCCGGCGAGCGTCTGTATCGCGTGTCGGATCGATCCGTGGTTGTCGGGCATCTTTCCCCTTCGGTCCTCCTTCGAGGGTGTCATCATGCTGACAATCCACACGGACGAATGTCATCGTGCCGACAATGGTGCCACCGGCACAACCGTCGCAGCGCTGCCTTCTCGACGCCGAAGGGTGGTGGCGTTCTGCGCCATGTGCAACGACCCGCGCATCAACGCCGATCTGCGCCGGGGGCTCAAGGGTCAGTGAATGTTCACTCTCCGCCCACGACGCGACGGCCGAGACCGTGGACGGTGTGGCGAAGTTGGCACTCAGGGCTGAACTGACCTGACATCGGTGCGGGGTTGTCGGCGTGCGCGGCCGCGGATGGCATCCAGCGCGAAGGCGCCCGGTCCGGTGAACACCAAAAGCAGGAATCCGAAGCAGTACAGGATCGCGAACTCGCCGCCATTCTGTGGGTCGATCGGCCACAGCGCGTTGGGCTGATGCAGCCAGAAGTAGGCGACGGCCATCTCACCGGAAGCGATCAGCGCGGCGATAGGGATAAACAACCCGACCACGATGAGCAGGCCGGTGACCAGCTCGTTCAGCCCGGCCCACCAGAACGGGAAGTCGCCGACCGCCACCGAAGGGCCGACTGGCCATCCGAACAACTTCACGGTTCCGTTGAGGGTGAACATCAGTCCGAACACGATGCGGAACACACTCAGGACGGCAGGTGAGTAGGCATTCAGGCGGGTTTGCAGGTTCTGGATCATGAGGGCCGCCTTTCTTCCTTCTCAGGACGATCAGCGCGTAGGCGAGCAGCCCATCGGGGGAAGGTACTTCGAGGGAGTCGAGGTTCCGAGGACGACCTTCCTCGTCGGCGGACGCCACCAGATCGTTATGTCAGACGCTTGATCAGAACGTCGTCGAGCGGGGTTCTCAGCAACTGAGGTAAATATCGATCGTCTTCGCCACGACTGTTGTGGCCAAGTCGTTTTTGGCGCCGGGAGCTCCGCTGTCCGTCCTGGAGTACGTGTGGCCGGGCTTTGCCGTACCGACCGTGCATTGGCTCAGCGGAGCGTCACCGACCTTGTGAACGATGACCGCATAGCCCTGTGCCCGCAGTGAATCTATCGTGTCCTGCGCTGTTCCGACGCCGGACGGTGCCGCTGCGGCCGGCGAAGCCAGCCCGAAAGTCGCAGCGACCAGACCGGCGGCTGCAATCGTCGTGAAAGCAACCTTCCTCATCTTCGTGCCTTCCGTCCTGCACGGACAAACCATTCACCCAGTGAGCATGTTCGTCCAAGAATCATCGTTGTCGCCCCGCGCCCAAATTCACCGCTGGATTGACATCAAGCTGACAAACCTGGCGCGCGCCTGTTCCTTCGCTCATCGGCCGGCCCGGCATGTTCGCGTTAGCCGCGCTGCTGTCCTACTAAACGATCAAGTGACTCGCTCGGTTCAACCGTCGCTTCTGTGGTCACGCGTCGACGTCAATGCCCCAGTACGCGACCGGGGTACGCGCAACGGTGCTGCGCGTTCTGTGGCGCGATTGGTTTCAGGCGCATGGGAACGACGCCGCCGACTTTGCGGTGCGCGCCAATGGCCTGGCGAACAGTCGGCGGATCGTGCCGCACGCCGGGGGCAACGGTTCGATCGTGTGGGTGGCGGACGCGCGTTCGTCGGTGGCGGCCACCGTTTCGGTACGCGCTCGGGCGGGTGTTCGTTGTGTGAGAACAGGAAATGATCGACATGTCCGGGGGATACCTGGCCTTCGGGAGCGCGCTGAAGTCGTTGGCCCGCAATATGGCCCCCGCTTCCGGTGCGAAAACTGTGTCATCGCAACATCACTCGGTGTCGATGTTCGCCGGGGCGGCGTTGTCGGCGTTCGCCCGGCGCATGCGTCGAAGTCAATGCCGCGTTGACGCGCTGATCGATCCGACCACCGCGGACCTCTCCAGCATGCCACCGGTGATGATCAAAGTCGGTGCAGACGAATTACTGTTCGCAGACTCGGAATTGGCGACGCAACGGCAGGCCGGTACGCATGCGGTGTGTGGCAGGCCATCGGTTAGATGGGCGACTTCGTCAAAGGCGTGACCGACGCGGCTGCCCGGGTCAGCCGGCTTGACGCTGCAGCGTGACCGAGGCGGTGTTGGCGTCGGCGTGGGTGGCGATGCCGCTGCCCTTCGCCGTCACGGCCAGTGCCGTGCGGTCCCCCCGGAACAGGTCGCGGGAGAACTCGCACGGGGAACCGTTCTGGTCATAGGTGACGCGGGTGATCAGCAGCAGGGCCGCCTTGGGCTTGATGCCCAGCAGGGTGGCTTCACTACTGGTGGCGCTGACCGCTTCGATGCGCTCGTCGGCCCGGCCGGTGACCAAACCGTATCGGGATTCCAGGATTTCGTAGAGCGAGCCGCCCAGCTGCTGGTCGAGCAGACCGGGAAAGGCGTCAGCGGGAAACTGTGCGTGTTCGAGCGAGATGGGGGAGCCGTCGGCCAGTCGGACGCGTTGGATCTCGATGACGTAGTCGCCGGGGCCCAGCCGCAGGGCGGTCTTGGTGGCGTCGTCGGGGGTGGTGATGCGCGTCGAGAGCACCCGCGTGCCGGCGACGTACCCCTGATTGGCCAGGAAGGCAGGTACGCCGACCACGTCGGAGAGGTGGCGCTCGACCTGCCCGTGGCTGATGAAGATGCCACCGGCCCGGCCGATCACCCGGTGCACCAGCCCGGCTTCCTCCAGCGCGGCCAGCACCTGGCGCAGGCTGGAGCGGCTGGTGCCGTAGCGTTCGGCCAGGTCGCGCTCACTGCCGAGCTTGGCGCCCGGGGTGCCCGCGTTGATATCGCCGACGATTCGCCTGCGCAACTCCTCGCTGTGAACTGCCACCCCGGCCCCCTGCCCGTGTATTGGTCCAGCCAATTCTATCCAGGTTGAACTAGAGTTCAGCGATCGCCATGTGAGATTCGGGAAGAATCTGTCCGCCGTCGACGACCAGCGACTGTCCGGTGACGTACGCGGCTTCGTCCGTGGCGAAGAACAGCGCCGCGTTACCGATGTCAGCGACCGATCCGAGTCGGCCGGCAGGCACCGCCGAGGCCATTTGGTCCATGTAGTCCTGGCCCATTTCGACAAGGCCCTCGGTGATGATGTTGCCGGGCAGCACGGCGTTGATGGTGATCTTCTTCGGGGCCAGCTCCATCGCGGCGGTGCGCAGGAAGCCCAGCTGGGCGGCCTTGGACGCGCCGTAGTGCGACCAGCCGGGGTAGCCGGTGATCGGGCCCGTGATCGACGACGTGATGACGACGCGTCCGTGGCCACTGGCGGTCAGCGCCGCGAGTGCGGCCTGCACGATGTACACGGTGCCCTTGAAGTTCACCGCAAGGACCTGGTCGATGTCGTCGGGGGTGAGATCCTCCAGGCGCCCGGACGGGAAGATGCCGGCATTGGCGCAGACGATGTCCAGCCCGCCGTGCCGCTCGACGGCCGCGCTGACAACCTGCCGAGCGTCTTCGGGGCTGGTCACATCCGCGCGAAGGGCGCTGACCCGCCCAGGGGCGTCGGTGAGCGCGGCGACGGCCTCGTCGAGGTCAGCCTGGTTGCGCCCGGTGATGAGGACGTCCACGCCGGCGTTGGCGAAGGTCTGGGCGATGCCGCGGCCGATGCCCTTGCTGCCGCCGGTGACGATGGCCGAGCGGCCCTGAAGCGATGCGAACATTGTTGGGTTCCTTTGAGAGTCAGGTCAGGGTGAGGCCGTTGGAGCGCAGGTAGCGCTCGGCGAGTTCACAGCTACCCGCGGCGTAACTGATGGCCTTGGTGGCCGATTCCCTGGAGTGGCTGTGGCTGCCCATCCAGGCCAGCAGAAGCAGCCTGCGCAGCAGCACGAACGACGCCAGCATGTCCTCGTCCGAGGTGGGCAGGTCGCGTCGCGTGCGGTAGCCGCGCACCCAGGCGTCCTGCCATTCCGGCAGTGCCGGATCATCTTCGATGAACGACACCGCGGTGCCGAAATCATAGAAATACCAACCGAATCCGCAGTCATCGAAGTCGATGACGGTGATCTTGGCAGTTCCCGCCGGATCGGGGTCCACCAGCAGATTGGCCAGCCGCAGGTCAGCGTGGATCAGGCCGTAGACATCGGGGCCGGTGCCGTAGGCGTGCAGCCGATCGTGCAGCAGCGCCTGGGCGCGCTCCAGCACCTGCTGCTCGGCCGTGCCGACGCCTTCGGCATCGTGCCAGCGCCCCCAACGGGGAGCCGCGCCCAAGCTGTGCTCCCAGTCCCATGAGAACCGGCCGAACCCGGCCGGACGCTCCCACCGCTGCGAATGGTCGTGCAGTGCAGCGGTGATCCGGCCCAGCGTATGGAAATCGTCGAGGGTCAGCGTGCCCTCGTCGGGTTCGGCCCCGGCGACCATGCCGAAATGCACGGCGTGGCGGTCGGTTCCGTCGGCGTTGACGGTTACCAGGCGACGTCCGTCCCGGGTGGGCAGCACTGACGGGACCGTGACATCGCTGTCGGCCCGCAGTGCTGCCAGCCAGTCCAGTTCTGACTCGATCTCGTGGGGCTGGTGGTAGTTCTGCCGGTGCACCCGCAGGATGGACTGGGTGCCGGCGTCCTCGACGAGATAGGTGGCATTCTCGGACAGGTTCAGCAACCGCAACGTCGCGTCCGCCCCGATGTCGTACTGGCGTAACGCCAGTTGGGCGACATCGATCTCGTCGGTGATAACCATCAGCGCCTTCTCCTCTTCGCACGAGCGCTCATCAGTGCAATCTTTTCTTCGCGCAGGCGCTCATCAGTGATCCCGTCCTTCAATACCATCGAGCACCGCCGTGATCCGGTCCCGCGCCACGGTCACATCAGCGGTGCTGCCACCGATGTACAGCCTCCCAGCGGCGCCGATCATCTGCACGTCAACCACAGTAAGCCCAGGTGCTGCCCGCTCTGCCTCATTGGCCGCGACCGCGGCGAACAGCGCCGGGGTCATCTCGTACACCAGCAGAGACTGCCCCGGCAGGATCATCGATGCCTGCCGATTGCGGTTCAGGATCACTGCGTGCTGATCGGTGATGTTCTCGATGATGTCGTGGTAGAGCACCCGCGGCCGCAGCTGGTCTGATGCCTTGTTGCCGGTGCCGGCCAGGATCGCCTCGCCGGCCCGCCGCACATCTTCCAGGTTGGCCGAGTGGATCTCGAGAACACCGAATTGGCGTTCCACGTAGAGGATTCCGGGCTGGATGCCGGGGACCTCACGTAGGGCCAGGTCGATCACCCGCTCGATCGCCAAGGCGGGGGACACCTCGACGATCAGCGCGTGCTCACCCTCGTATGGGGGGTAACCCCGGGCCCTGGTCGGCGTTCCGAGGTAGGCGGCGAACTGGCGCTGCAGATCCTCCACCAACAGGTAGACGCGGATCTGGGTGCGAATCCGCGTGCTCTCCTCTGCTTCGGTCGGCATGGCTACTTGCTGGCGACCGCGAAGTGCGCGCCGAGCTCGTTGTGCGGACGCGGGATGACGTGCACGCTCACCAGTTCGCCCACCTGGGACGCGGTCTCGGCGCCGGCCTCGGTGGCGGCCTTGACGGCGCCCACCTCGCCGGTGACGATCACGGCGACCAGACCGTCGCCGACCTGCTGGCGATCGGTGATGGTGACGTTGGCGGCCTTGACCATGGCGTCGGCAGCGGCCAGCGCAGCCACGTAGCCCTTGGTCTCGATCAGTCCGATTGCGTTGCTGGACATAGGTGTTTCTCCTTATTTCTTGGGGTTGGTGTCGGGTTTTGCGTCGATGGATCCGATGATGAGTGCGTCGACCGGCGGTGGGGTGCCGGTGAACCAGCCCGAGGCCACGGAGCCCTGGGCCACGAGGACCCGTTCGCCCACTCCGCTGCCTAGGACGTCGAAGGCGATCAGCTTCGACCCGGTGCCGTCGATCTCGACCTCGAGGAACGCGCCGGGCGGGATGCCGTCGATCCGACGGGTGGACCACACGTTGCCGGTGACAACCGCTGAGATCATTTGCGCTCCTTCTCGATCGTGATGCCCAGGGTGCGGGCCTTCTCCCGGGCCAGCGGGGTGAGCACCGCCTTGCGGCCGAGCACGAGCGTGCCGCCGGCCATGTCGGCGATATGCCGTTCGGTCACCGCGCCGGTTTCGATGCGGTGAATGGCACCACCGCCTGACGACCGGGTCGACCCCGCCAGCCGGAAGCTGAGCCGGCCCGCTTTGAGGTCGGCCCTGGTCTTCGGGCTTTCGAAGAGCCGCAACAGCTTCCGGACGAAACTGTCGAGGTCTCGGTCGTTGCTCAACTGCACGGTCTCGGTGCGGTTCTTGCCGTCGACGGCGCGGGGCCCGGTGGGGTCCACACCGAACTGGTCGGCGACCGTCGGCGGGGCAGGTGGAGCCGGGGCCGGTGGTGGGGGGACAGCCACCGGCCCCGGAGTCTTGGTGGCGGCTCCGACATCCCGGACCGCCTCTCGCACCACGTCGCGCACGAGGGCGCGCAGTTCGTCCCGGTTGATGCTCACGCGGTGGCCCTCGCCAGTGCGTCCTGGGCTGCCTCGGCCGCCGTACGCACGTCGGCTTCGGTACCGGACAGGTAGACGCGGCCCGTGGCGCCGATCATCCGGAAATCGACCACCTTGATGTCCGCGGCTTTCTCGGCTTCGTTGGTGGCAAGGATGGCGTAGGACGCCGGGGCCACCTCGAGCACGAACAGCGATTCACCCGGCAGCACCATCGAACCGATCTTGTTGCGGTTGATCAGGAATGCGTGCTGGTGGTCGACGCTGGAGATGATGCGTGAGGCCAGCACGTTCGGCCGCACGGCGCTTCCGGTATGACCACCGAGCTCATCCAGCGCGGCGTCGGCGGCAGCCTTGACCGCACCGGTCTCACCGTGGAACTCCAGGTAGCCGAATTGCCGCTCTACCACCAGGATTCCAGCCTTGACCTCGGCATGCTTGAGCGCGACATCGGTGACGCCCTCGATGTCGAGGCCGGGTGCCACCTCGATGATCTGGGCGGCCTGGTTGGCACGGGGAAGAGCACCTTTGATCCAGGTGCCCAGATACGACATGGTCTGCGGTTGCAGCCGGTCGATGAAGATGAAGGAACGAAGTTCAGCCACAGCCCTACCTCTTGATCAGTTGTGCGAGTTCTTCGGCGACCAGCGCACGCAGTTCGGCCCGCAGTGCGTCCAGCCCGAGATCCGACGACCGGTTGGCAGTCGGGTACGGCCGGCGGGGCGTGACAGGCGCACCGTGACGGTCATTGGAGGCGCGCGGATACTCCGGCACCGGTCCGGCCGGTGAGTGCCACGGATTGATACCCGCGAAATTGCCCATGGGCACAGCGGAATCGCTGTTGTAGGCGATGCGGGCCCAGTTGATCAGGTTCTGCGGTTGCAGGTTCTCCCCGATCGAGCTGCGCCCGACGAACCCGGTGCCGATGGTCATCGACGGCGCCAGGTTGGTGTCCAGCCCGGAACTGCCGGTGCTGTTGCCCACGTTGACCGACACCCGCAGCACCGGTACCTGAGCGGCGAAATCGGTGATCACCGAGGGATTCTCGCTGTGGATCGCCGCCGAGTGACCGGCCCCGCCGATCCGCACCACCGCCCGGGCGGCGCGGATACCACGCGCGGCGTCGGCCGCGGTGGTCATGCCGAGCACCGGGGACAGCTTCTCGTGGGCCAGCATCTCCTCGGAGATCACGTCGTTGAACGGCGCGATCAGCACCCGGGTCTTGGCGGTGACCCGCAGCCCGGCCTGCCCCGCGATCCAGGCGGCATCGCGGCCCACCACGTCGGTGTTGAGGTGCCCGTCGGTGAACATGTAGGCCCGCAGGCGCCGTGCGCCGTCCTCATCGAGGATGTGCGCGCCGGCGCGGGTCAGTGCACCGTTGAGCTTGCTCGCGATCGCGTCCTCGGCGATCAGGACGGATTCGTTGGTGCACAGCACCGAATTGTCGAACGCCTTGCTGTCCACGATGCGCTTGGCCGCGGCGTTGATGTCCGCGCTGGCTTCGACGAACACCGGGACATTGCCCGGCCCGACACCGAGCGCGGGGTTGCCGGACGAGTACGCCGCACGCACCACGCCGGTGCCCCCGGTCGCCACGATGACATCGGTGCGCTCGTCGGCCATCAGCGCCTGTACCAGCGGGATGGACGGTTCCTCGACCACCTGGACGATGCCGTCGGGTGCGCCGGCCGCCACCGCGGCCTCGGCAAGCAGCCGGGCCGCATCGGCCGAGCATTGCTTGGCCCGCGGGTGCGGGGCGACGACGACGGCGTTGCGGGTCATCAGCGCCAGGATCACCTTGAAGTACACCGTGGCAACGGGATTGGTGGTCGGCGTCAACGCCAGCACCACGCCCGCGGGCCGGGGCAGCTCGATGATCTTGCGGGCCTCGTCGACGCGCGGCGATACATAGTCCTCGCCTCGGTAGTAGTCGACGATCCCGCGTGAGCAGGCCCGGTTCTTGGTGACCTTGTCGGCCACCACGCCCATCCCGGTCTCGGCCACGGCCTCGGCGGCGAACCGTTCGGCTGCCGCGTAGGCGGCGTCGGCCACCGCGTTGACGATGTTGTTCACCGCCGCCGCGTCGTAGTCGGCGTACGCTGCCGCGGCCCAACCGGCCCGTTCCAGCATGTGGCCGGCCTGTGCGGTACTGGTCATGATGCTTTACGTCCTCTCACGACGGTCTCGGCCCTGGCCACCGCGACGGCGAGGCGGTCCAGGACGTCCTCGCAGAGCTCGCGCGAGAGCAGGAGACCCGGTTTGAACTGCAGGACACGGGGATCCAGCGTCGAGAAGATCGCCCACACTCCGTTCTCGTAGAGTTCGCGCATCACGAACTTGGCGCCTTCGGGATGGTCGAACTCCAGACCGATCACCACACCGTTCTGTCGAATGCCCACGAACCAGTCCGGATGGTCGGCCTGGATGCGCTGCAGCCCGTGGTCGAAGATGTCGGCGATGTAGTGCACCATCGAGCGCACTTCAGGGCGGGTAGAGATCTCGAGCGTCTTGAGCGCGGCGACGCAGCCCAGCTCGGCGCCGCCGAAGGTGGAGATGTGGCCGAAGCCGTCCTCATCGAGCCACTTCGCGGCGCGATCGCTGAGCAGGGCCGCGGTGATCGGGTACATGCCACCGGACAGGCCCTTGCCGGTCACCAGGATGTCGGGCTCGATGCCGTGCTTGGTGATGCACCACAGCTCACCGGTGCGCATGAGGCCGGTCTGCACCTCATCGGCGATGTACAGGGTGCCGTGCTTCTCGGTGATGGCCTTGACGGCTTCCAGGTAACCCGGTGCGGGAAGCGGGAATCCGTAGGTGGCCGGGATGGTCTCCATGATCACCGCGGCGACATCGCCGGGGGCCAGCACCCGTTCCATCGCCTCGATGTCGTTGAACGGCACCTGGAGGAACTCGTCGGGCTGGTCGGCCAGGAAGAACTTGGCGAACCGGTCGTCGCCGGTGGCCACGGCCAGGCCGGTGTGGCCGTGGTAGGCCTTGACGATCGAGACGATCTTGCGGCGTTTGGTGGCGTGCCGGGCGCTCTTGAGCGCGATGTCGATCGCCTCACCGCCTCCGGACCCGTACGCCACCTTCGTGATCGACGCCGGTGCGGTCTCGACCAGGCGCTGTGCCAGGGCGGTGCGGGCCACCGACGGGAAGTGGTGGTTGCCGACGTCGAAATGCTCCATGCCCTCGGTGATCGCCTGCATCACTTCGGGATTGCGGTGCCCGAGGTTGTAGGTGCCACCGTTGAGGTGCAGATCGATCAGGCGGCGGCCGCCCATATCCCACAGGAAATATCCCTCGCGGCGGTCGATCACCAGATCGACACCGGTATCAGTCCAGAACTGTGTCTTGTCTGGATTCCAGAACGTCTTCGCCTTATCCAGCACTTCGGCTTTGGATTCGAACGTGAACGTGCCGTAGTCGTACATGCGGCTCCCTCTTCAGCTATGCGGTAGCTGTGATGGCCCTCACCGTAAACGGTCGCAACCATTTATGTCAATGGTTGCCGATAACGCTTGCCAACCGGTTTTGGTCGTGCCAATATGCCTTAGGTTCGCACTGTGGCCCAGGCCACATCGAACATCCACTGTTACCTGGAAGGTATCCCGCTAGATGACCGATCAAGTTGTCGCTCAGAGCGAAACTGCAGCTCAAGATGTCCAACGACTGAAACGCAACGCCGTCGGCACCGTCGGCGTGATCTTCATGGCGGTAGCGACTGCCGCACCGATCACCGCAATGGTCGGCAACGTTCCGATCGCTGTCGGCTTCGGAAATGGTTCTCACGCGCCCGCCGGCTACATCGTGGCGACCATCGTCCTCGGCCTCTTCGCCGTGGGCTACGCGACCATGGCCAAGCACATCACCACCACCGGCGCCTTCTACGGCTACATCTCCCACGGCCTCGGCCGCATCGTCGGGATGGCCAGCGGTGGACTGATCACCATGGCCTATGTGGTGTTCGAGGCCTCGCTGATCGGGATCTTCTCGTTCTTCTTCCAGAACTTCATGCAATCCCAGCTGGGCGTCCATATTCACTGGATAATCCCGGCGCTGCTGATGCTGGCGGTCAACGCGATCCTGACCTACTTCGACGTCAACCTGACCGCCAAGGTGCTCGGCGTGTTCCTGGTGACCGAGATCGTCATGCTGGCGCTCGGTGCGGTGGCGGTGCTGTTCAAGGGCGGCGGTCCACAGGGTTTCGCGGCGGCCGAGATCGTCAACCCCATCGGTGCGTTCTCGCCCGCTGCTGGAATCGCCGGTGCCAGTGCAGGTTTGGGTCTGTTCTTCGCTTTCTGGTCGTGGGTCGGGTTCGAATCGACCGCCATGTACGGCGAGGAGTCGCGTAACCCGAAGAAGATCATCCCCCGGGCCACGATGCTGAGTGTCGTCGGCGTCGGCCTGTTCTACGTCTTCGTGTCCTGGATGGCCATCGCGGGCACCGGCCCGGAGCGGGCCGTGGAACTCGCGCAGGATTCCTCGACGTCCTCCGAGATCTTCTTCGGCCCGGTGCGCGATGCCTATGGCGAGTGGGCGATCACGGTGTTCAACGTGCTGCTGGTCAGCGGGTCATTCGCCTGCGGGATGGCGTTCCACAACTGCGCCTCGCGGTATCTGTACGCACTCGGACGTGAAGGTCTGTCCAAGAACCTGCAGAAGACCTTGGGCGCCACGCATCCCACCCACGGTTCGCCGCACATCGCTTCGTTCGTGCAGAGCGGCATCACGTTGGTGATTATCCTGTCCTTCTTGTTCGCCGGCATGGACCCCTATGTGCACATGTACACGCTGCTGGCGATCCTGGGCACGATGGCGATCCTGATCGTGCAGTCGCTGTGCGCCTTCTCGGTAATCAGCTACTTCCACATCCGCAAGAACCACCCGGTGTCCAAGCACTGGTTCAAGACGCTGGTCGCCCCCGGTCTCGGCGGGATCGGCATGCTCTACGTCGTGTACCTGCTGTGGGAGCACAAAGATGCAGCCGCCGGGACGGCTTCCGGCGCGCTGCTGTTCAAGCTGACGCCGTGGATCGTGGTGGGAATCTTCGTCCTGGGCGCGGGCATGGCCACCTACTTCAAGCTGCGCGATCCGCGCCGCTACGAGTTGATCGGACGGATCGTGTTCGAGGACAACGTTGTCCGCGACTGAAGCTGTTCGAGGCGCACGTCATCCGCGACTGATCAGCGACCAGGCCGGTAGATGGACTCCTTCGAACGCGTGCTCTTGAAGTTCGTCCTCGCGTGGGCTCCCTATGGGGGTCCGCGCGAGGACGACGTCTGGCTGGAGTTCGGCATGACCGCCGAGCAGTTGTGTGTTCGGTTCGCCAGGATCGTCTCGGGTCTGGTCCCCAGGGCCAAGGGCCTGTCGGTCGCCGACCGCTGCCTGTTGGAACGCGCCTGCCGGTATCTGCGTCACCAGCGTGAATCAGCCAAACGCGGCGCGTAGATTCGCACACTGGCTGGCCATGAAGGCTTGGGCCACCGGTGTTTTCGCCGCGATCTGGTCAAACCCGTGGAACGCCCCGTACACCTCTTCCACCTGGCATTGGACCCCGGCGGCGCGCAGGCGTTCGGCGTAGGCCATGTCCTCGTCGTGGAAAAGGTCCAGGGTTCCGACGCCGATCCAGGCCGGCGGAAGCCCGGCGAGATCGACGCGGCGGCCCGGCACGGCGACGGCCGGATCGGCTCCGCCGAGGTAGGCCGACCAGCCGAACTTGTTGCTGCCCTGGGTCCACAGCCGGTGGCCGGGATTCTCCAACTCCGGGCCCACCGACCTGTCGTCGAGCATCGGGTAGACGAGTATCTGTGCGGCCAGCGATACCTCGCCGCGATCGCGGGCAAGCAGGGCGAGGGCGGCGGCCAACCCACCGCCTGCGCTGGCACCGGCGACCGCGACCCGTGACGAATCGACTGCGGGCAGTGCCGCGAGCCATTTCAGCGCCTCGTAGCAGTCCTCCAACCCGGCCGGGTACGGGTTCTGTGGCGCCAGTCGGTACTTGACGGCCGCCACGGTGGCGCCGAGTTCCTTGGCGAAGCGGCGGCACAGGGCATCGTCCTGCGCCGGGCTGCCCAGCACGTAGCCGCCACCGTGGATCCACAACAGGGCCGGCGTCGGTTCGGCCACCCCGGTCGGCCGGAACAGGCGCACCCCGACACCGGAGCTCAACGTGAGCACCTCGACGTCCTCGGGAGTCTGCCGGTTCTGCAACGCCGTCAGACGCTGCAGCAGCGGCAGGGAACGCCTGGTCACCAGCTGACGCGGGATGAAGCGGGCGATGCGTTCGAGGTCCGGATGGAAGCTGGGCGGGGTGGCGGTCGTCACCCCCACAGTTCTACCCGGTGATCTCGGTGGTGTGGAAAAAACCGCCAGACCGCTGGTAAGGACGTCGACATTGCCTGGCACTGACGTCGTGAAGGGTCACGACGGGCAATTCGATGTCGCCGTGCCGGTTCGTCAGGACTTGTTGAACACGATGAACAACGCGGCGATCAGGTCCTCGCGGGTCACGATGTAGTTGGTGAGGATCAACTCCTCGGGCAGATTTGTCTTGTCGTAGTCGCCGTCATAACGGGCTCGCAGCACCGTTACCCCGGACCGCTCCACCACCTCGATGGCCTGCATGGTGACTCGATCACCGACGATCTCGTCGCGCACCCAGGTGCGGATGGCGTCTGGAGTGGCGAACTCGCGCTGGTTGTCGTGGACCAGCGCGTCAGGAGTGAGAGCGGCCAGGACCGCTTCGACATCGAAGGCATTGACGGCGTCGACGTAACGGCGCGCTGCGGCGGGCATTTCACCCATCTGTTCAATGGACATGCCGACAGCATCGACCTGTCGGTAAGCGGAGGGTCAAGGCCGACACCGAACCTTGAGTCTCCCCCTGGGGGAGCCTTCACACTGACCTCATGACGATCGATCTGTCCATCGGAGATTTCTCCCGAATGACGCAGCTGTCGGTCAAGACGCTGCGGCACTATCACGAGGTCGGCCTGCTCGAGCCGGACCGTATCGATTCGAGTACCGGGTACCGGTACTACGTCGCCGACCAGGTGCCGACGGCGCAGGTGGTGCGCCGCCTCCGTCAGCTGGGCATGCCCATTGCCGATGTGCGAGCGGTGCTGGCGTCCGCCCCCGCCGACCGCAACAGGCTGATCAGCGGTCACCTGCAAAGGTTGGAGGGCCAACTCGCCGAGACCCGCAGCGCCGTCGAATCCCTGCGCGCGATCCTCGAACGTCCCGGGGGGAATTCAGCAGCTGTGGCTATCGAGCACATCAGTGTCGCGGCGACCTCGGCCGCCGCGATCACCGCGACCGTCGACCGCGACGATCTGTTGCCTTGGTGGCATGGCGCCATGGGTGAACTACGGGCGACGGTCGCCGCAAATGCGAACTCGGGGGCTGCCGGTGCGCCCGCGGCTCTGTTCGACTTCGACATCTTCGCCCACGATCACGGAACCGCAACGGTGTTCATTCCTGTCGAACGCGGTGTGCGGCCGGCCGGGCGCGTGCAGGACGTCGTCATCCCGGCGGCCGAGCTCGCGGTCATGCGTCACCGCGGATCGCATGACGACGTCGACCTGGCCTACAGCGCTCTGGGCGAGTATGCGAACCGCCACGAAATCAGTGTCGAGGGCCCGCTGCGTGAGTACTACGAGCGATTCGCTTGGGACACGGACGATTCCACGGAATGGCTGACCACATTGTGCTGGCCGGTGTTTCGGGCCGACGCATGAGCACGTTGCAGGGGCGGCGCGCGGTGGTCACCGGCGGCACCAAGGGTGCCGGTGCGGCGATCGTCGCCCGGCTGCAGGCTGCCGGTGCGCACGTGACCGCAGTGGCGCGTCACCGCGGTGATGGCGTCCTGACGGCACATGATTTCGTCGCCGCGGACCTCACCTCGGTGACCGATGTCGCCGATCTGGCTTCTCATATTCGCCGGAATGGCGGTGCCCAGATCCTGGTACACACAGCGGGCGGCTCGGGGGCGCCACCAGGAGGTTTCGCGGCGCTATGCGATCAGGACTGGGCCGACGAGCTCAACCTGAACCTGTTGGCGGCGGTTCGGCTCGACCGGGCACTGCTGCCGATGATGATCGAAGCCGCCTCGGGCGCGGTGGTGCATATCGGGTCGATTCAGAGTCGGATGCCGCTGTATGACGGCACCCTGGGGTATGCCGCGGCAAAGGCTGCCCTACGGGCCTATAGCAAGGGGCTGGCCAATGAGTTGGCGCCCAAGGGTATCCGGGTCAACACCGTATCCCCGGGCTTCATTGAGACCACGGCAGCCGAGGCGTTGATCGATCGCATCGCCGCAGCCGCCGACGGATCCCGCGAGGAGGCACTCGAATCGTTGATGTCCGCGCTCGGCGGTATCCCGCTGGGGAGGCCGGCCCAGCCTGCCGAAGTCGCCGAGGTGGTCGGGTTCCTGGTGTCCGACGCCGCATCCTCGATCGTGGGTGCCGACGTGGTGGTCGACGGCGGTACCGTGCCGACGGTGTAGGCCTGCGGCTACTTCAGCAGCGGATCGCGGGGCAGGCCCAGGATGCGCTCGGCAATGGTGTTGCGGGTGATCTCGGACGTTCCACCGGCGATTGTCATGGCCCGGTTACCGAGATATGCGCGAGTCAGTTTCGGCGTCTCGCCGGTCACCCCGGCCGTGCCGACCAGGTCCATGCCCAGTTCGGTCAGATGCTGGGAATGCTCGGCCACCAGCAGCTTGGTGACGTTGCCCTCGGGTCCGGGCTCGGTCCCGGCGATGGCCCGGCCGACCCGGCGCAGATTCAGCAGCCGGAGGGTGTGGCCGACCGCGATCACCTCACCGGCGCGGCGTACGTAGCGGGCCCCGTCGGGATCCGCGTCGATCAGGGCCACCAGCTCGTCGGCGTCGAATCCGGTCGGCGCCGCCGAACCGCCGCCGATCGAGATGCGCTCGTTGCCGAGGGTGGCCCGTGCCACCAGCCAACCCCGGTTCACGTCGCCGACCACATCGGTGTCCGGAACGAAGACATCGTCGAAGAACACCTCGTTGAAGTGTGCGTCACCGGTCAGGCCGCGCAACGGATTCACCGTCACCCCAGGGGATTTCATATCGATTGCCATCATGGTGACACCGGCGTGCTTGGGCGCCTCGGGATCTGTGCGCACCGTGGCCAGGCCCCACTGGCAATGCTGAGCGAGGCTGGTCCACACCTTCTGCCCGGTGACCCGCCAGCCGCCGTCGACCTTCTTGGCTGCGGTGCGCACCGCAGCGGCGTCCGAACCCGCGCCCGGCTCGGAGAACAGCTGGCACCACATGACCTGCCCGCGCAACACGGGCTCCACCCAGCGCTCGCGCTGATCGTCGGTACCGGCCTGGGCGATGGTCAGGGTCACCCAGCCGGTGATGCCCATGTCCGCCCGTTCGACGTCGGTGAATTCCTCTTCGATCACCAACTGTTCCAACACATTCGCGGCCCGGCCCCACGGCTTGGGCCAGTGCGGCACCAGGTAGCCGGAGTCCACCAGGTAGTCGCGGCGTTTGTCCTCGGGCAGGGCGCGGACGGCGGCCGCGGCGTCGCGGGCGTCTTGCCGGTACTGCTCGGCCTCTTCCGGTAGCGCGAACGACGCCCCGTGTGCCTGCCCGCTGCGTTGCCCGTCGACGACGTCGACCAGGGGATCGGCACCGTCACCGAGTACCGCGGCCAGCGTGCGGGCGCGGCGCAGATAGAGGTGTGCGTCGTGCTCCCAGGTGAACGCGATTCCGCCGTGGAGCTGAACGTTGGTCTGCGCACAGAAGATCTGGGCCCGGATGGCGTGGGCCGCAGCCACCGCGGCGGCGAACCAGGCGCCGTCGAGGTTGTCTGCGCGGGCGGCGTCCCAGACCGCCGCGGTGGTCTGTTCGGCGTCGACGAGCATGTTGGCCGCGTGGTGCTTGACGGCCTGGAAGGTGCCGATGGTGCGCCCGAACTGCTCGCGCACCTTCGCGTATTCGACGGCCATGTCGAGCGCCGCCCAGGAAACCCCGACCGCTTCCGCGGAACCGAGGATGCGGAACACCGTCCGGGCGGCCCGCGCGGCACCACGCAGGATCCGGCTTTCGTCGACGGCCACCGCCCGTAGGTCCACCGCGCCGATGCTGCGGGTGGTGTCGAGGGAATCCTCTGCGGTGACGGTGATTCCGTCGGCGGTGGCATCCAGGACGATGATGTCGTCACCGGCGGCCAGCACGAGTACCTGGGCGTCGGGAGCGCCCAGTACGGCGCGCGCCTGCCCGCCGAGAAGTCCGTCGGCGCCGACGCCCACCGAGCCGGCGAGCCCCAGGGCTGCCACGGTGGCCCCGCTGGCCAGGCCCGGAAGTAGTTCGGCCCGAACGGTATCCGGGGCGTAGCGGTCGATGACCACGGAGGCCGACACGGTCGGCAGGAACGGGCCCGGGGACAGTTCTCGGCCGGCGACCTCGGCAACCACCGCAAGTTCGGGCAGGCCGAAGCCGGAACCGCCGTATTCCTCGGAGATGGCCAGCCCGTTCCAGCCGAGTTCGGCGCCGGCAGACCAGATCTCATCGGGATAGGTGCCGGCGTTCTCAAGCGTGGCGCGGGCGGCTGCGCGGCTGTCGAGCCGGTTCAGCTGGCCCAACGCCGCGTCGGCGAGGTCCTGGTGCTCTTCGGTGATGGCCAGCGCAGACTTAGTCATGTTTAGCGAAGCTAACGGGGGTGCCACGGGTACGTCGACGTGATGCAGGTCACATTTGAACGGCGGGGTGAACAAGTCGACGAAGTTGTCCCGTCCGTCAATCCGCTGCGGGGTACGCTCGCGCAATGACGGCACGACCGGATAACCGGTACCCCGCACCGACGCTCGCTGATCGGGCTCGATGGTTGCTGCATGCCAAGCCTGCCGACCACATGCTGGCACTGAGCGTGGCATCAACTTCGCTACCAGTGGTGGGTAAGCACCTGGAACCGCTCGGCGCCCTCACCGCGATGAGTGTGTGGGGGTTCCGTCACCTGCCCGAATTCGTCACTTCCTCGGCGAAGTCCTGGTTCGCCCCGGACAACAGCGAGCTCCGCAAGGCAGAGCGGGAGCAGACCAACGCGGTCGCGCAGGAGGCGCTGCGCGGGGTGGTCTCGCCGGCTGACCTGGCGATCGACTGGCCGGCCCCGGACAACATGCCGCCCTTGTGGCACACCATGGAATACCGGCGCGACGTGTACCGCACTTCGGTGCGGTACGGCGACGACCCGGCCCAATTGCTCGATGTGTGGCGGCCCAAGCACCTGCCTGCCGAGCCCGCGCCGGTGCTGCTGTTCGTGCCGGGCGGTGGCTGGGTGCACGGCGGCCGGATCCTGCAGGGCTACGCGCTGATGTCGCATCTGGCCCAGCAGGGCTGGGTATGTCTGTCGATCGACTACCGGGTGGCGCCGCATCACCGCTGGCCCCGGCACATCACCGACGTCAAGGCCGCAATCGCCTGGGCGCGGGCCAATGTCGACAAATTCGGTGGCGACCGCAACTTCGTCGCGGTCGCGGGCTGCTCGGCCGGTGGTCACCTCGCCGCACTTGCCGGGCTCACCCCCAACGACCCGGACCTGCAGGGGAATCTGCCCGACGGGGCCGACACTTCAGTCGACGCCGTGGTGGGCATCTACGGGCGCTACGACTGGGAGGACCGTTCCACCGAGGAGCGGGTCCGGTTCGTCGACTTCCTCGAGCGGATCGTGGTGGGCCGCAAGATCGATCGCCATCCGGAGATCTTCCGGCAGGCCTCACCGATCGCCCAGGTCCATCCCGAGGCGCCACCGTTCCTGGTCATCCACGGCACCGGTGACAGCGTCATCCCGGTGGCGCAGGCGCGCAGCTTCGTCGACAAGCTCAAGGCCGTGTCGCGGGCGGTGGTGAGCTACATTGAGCTGCCCGGCGCCGGACACGCCTTCGACATGACCGACGGGGCCAGAACCGGGGCGATGGCCACCGCAATCGGCTTGTTCCTCAACCAAATTCACCGAAACCGGGCGATGGACGAGGCTAAAGCAGTCATATAGACGTTTCCACACCTGGGGAGGACACCGTGAAGCGGTTGAGTGGGTGGGACGCGTTCCTGCTGTATACAGAGACACCCAACGTGCACATGCACACGTTGAAGATCGCGGTCATCGCGCTCGACGACATGGGGGACCGGACCTTCGGAATCGACGAATTCCGGGAGGTGATCCGCGGACGGCTGCACAAGCTGGACCCGTTCCGCTATCAGCTCGTCGACATACCGTTCAAGTTCCATCACCCGATGTGGCGGGAGAACTGCGACGTCGACCTGGAGTACCACGTCCGGCCGTGGCGGGTACGCGCCCCGGGCGGGCGCCGCGAACTCGACGAGGCCATCGGCCAGATCGGCAGTACCTCGTTGGACCGCAGCCGGCCGTTGTGGGAGATGTACTTCGTCGAGGGCCTGGCCAACGGGCGTATCGCGGTGGTCGGCAAGATTCACCACGCGCTGGCCGACGGGGTCGCCTCGGCGAATCTGCTGGCCCGCGGGATGGACCTGCGCGACGGCCCGGGTCCCGACGACGAGTCGTATGTCACCGATCCTGCGCCCACCAAGACCGAACTGGTGCGCTCGGCATTCGCCGATCACATGCGCCAGCTCGGCCGGTTGCCCGGGACCATGCGTTACACGGCAAAGGGGTTCGGGCGGGTTCGACGCAGCAGCCGCAAGTTGTCGCCCGAGCTGACCCGGCCCTTCACCCCGCCGCCCAGCTTCATGAACCACATCCTCGATGAAAAGCGGCTCTTCGCCACGGCCACACTGGCATTGGCCGATGTCAAGGAGACGAGCAAGAAGCTCGGGGTGACGATCAACGACCTGGTGCTCGCGATGTCGTCGGGAGCACTGCGTACGTTGTCGCTCAAGTACGACGGCAAGGCCGACCATCCGCTGCTGGCGTCGGTGCCGATGAGTTTCGACTTCTCACCGGATCGCATCTCGGGCAATCGGTTCAGCGGCGTGCTGGTGGCGCTGCCGGTGGACGTCGCCGATACCGCTGAGCGGGTGCGTCAGGCGCACGACGCTGCCGCCCTGGCCAAGGAAAGCCATCAGCTGATCGGTCCCGAACTGATCGCCCGCTGGGCCGCGTACATGCCGCCGGCCCCGGTGGAGGCGATGTTCAAGTGGCTGTCCCATCAGGACGGTCAGAACAAGGTGCTCAACCTCAACATCTCCAACGTGCCGGGTCCACGGGAACGCGGCAAGGTCGGCGGTGCCACGGTCACCGAGATCTATTCGGTGGGGCCGATCACCACCGGCAGCGGGCTCAACATCACGGTGTGGAGCTATGTCGACCAACTCAACATCTCGGTGCTCTCCGACGATGCCACCGTCGACGATCCTCACGAGGTCACCGACGGGATGATCGAGGAGTTCCGCGAGATCCGCAGGGTGGCAGGACTTTCCGACAAGCTGACGGTCGTCGAGTCGGCGATGCCGCAGTAGCGGCCGAACAAGACTCAGCGTGACCTCGCGCGCCGGTGAGGGCGGGCGGAGGCGAGGAGAAATTCCGCCAGCTTGGCGCTGGCGGGTCCAAGCCGCGACTGTTCGGCCGACGCAAGGTAGATCTTCCACAGGATCGCCGGTCGTATGTCGATGGCGCGCAGGTCCGGATAGTGGGCAGCTTCGCTGGCCGGCATGACGATGGTGCCCAGCCCGTGTCGGACCAGGCGCCCGGCGATCGAATACTCGAGGGCCACCTCGTGGGACACGCGCGCCGTAACGCCTGCGGCAGCGAAAGCGGCATCGACGAGACGTCTGAGCCCGAACTCGGACGGGAAGCCGATCAGGTCCTCATCGCCGAGCTCGGTGACTCCGACGGCGTCGCGGTGGGCGAGGGGATGATCGGTGCGGCAGACGAACACCATCGGCTCTTGACACAGCAACTGCATCTCGACCCGCGCGGGGAACCGGTCGGGTGCTGATATCAGAGCAAGGTCGAGCGATCCGTCTGCGATCGCTGAAAGGTAAGCAGCGGAACCAATTTGGCTCTGCCGCAACCTGATGCGGACGAACGGATATTCGCGGTGGAAGTCGCCGAGTACCTTCGGCACGTCGAGCGTGCCGAACGAGATCAGTGAGCCGAGATCGACTGTGCCCGTCAGTTCCCCGTGGTACGCGCTCACGGCGTCCTTGGCCAGCCGGGCGGTCTGGACCACTTGCCGGGCGTGCTCACGGAACAACTCTCCCGCAGGGGTGATTCTGATCTGATGTCTGGAGCGGTCGAACAGCTCCACTCCGAGCTCCTTCTCCAACTTCGCCACTGCCGTGGATAGCGCTGACTGGACAACATGTGTCTGGTTCGCGGCGCGGGAGAAGCTCATCTCACTGGCGACGGCGATGAAGTACTCAAGCTGGCGAAGTTCCATCGTCGAAGTATCGCGTTTCGCGATAGAGATGATCAATATTGTTCGTTGGACTTGATAGAGCTGCGTTGGTCTGATGGAAGGGCGATAGTTCGAACGAAGGAAATGACCAATGCTGGCTGCAGGCAACGTCACGATCACCGATCTTCTGTGCGTCACCCCGCCGTGGATTCCCGATGGTGCACATGCGATGACGCAGATCGTCGAGATCCCACCCGCCGACGAGGGGGTGCAGCCGCACCGCCACTCCGGACCCGTTTTCGGCTACGTCCTGGAGGGTTCGATCCTGTTCGAGCTGGAGGGTGAGGCTCCCCGGGAAATTGTTGCGGGCGAGGCCTTTTGGGAACCGGGCGGGGACGTGGTCCATTACCAGGTCGCGAATCTGGAGCAGCACAACCGCAGCGTGTTCCTGGCGGTCTGTATCTGTGCGCCAGGCGTCGACATGACCACCATGCTGGATCCGGACGAGATCAAAGCCCGAGATCACCTTCGTCACCCGAGCGCGCGTCAAACCAAGAATCGTTGACCGAGAAACGAGGAGAAAACCGTGCAAGCAGTTATCGCTGGCGACCGTGCGGCGGGCTTCGCCGGACTGTCGCTGTCCGAAGTGTCATATCCGCATGCGGCTGAAAATGACGTCATCGTCCGGGTGCACGCGGCGGCGTTCACCCCGGGCGAGCTCGACTGGCCGGGGACGTGGACGGATCGCGGCGGCCGCGACCGGACGCCGACCATACCTGGCCACGAAGTATCGGGAACCGTCGTCGAACTTGGCTATGGCACAACGGGTCTGACGATAGGCCAGCGGGTGTTCGGGATCACCGACTGGGCTCGCAACGGCACGCTCGCCGAGTATGTCGCGGTCGAGGCGCGCAATCTTGCCCCGCTGTCGGCTGATGTCGACCACGTTGTCGCGGCGGCACTTCCGATCTCGGGCTTGACGGCCTGGCAGGGATTGTTCGACCACGGACGGCTCGCGACCGGGCAGACCGTGCTGATCCATGGTGTCGCGGGCGCTGTCGGATCGATCGCGGCGCAGTTGGCGCGCGCACGCGGAGCCCGGGTGATCGGTAGTGGGCGAGCTGCGCAACGGGACACGGCGCTCGATCTGGGTGTCGACGTGTTCGTGGATCTCGAGCGGGGGTGGTCGGAGGAAGCCGGCCAGGTCGACGTGGTCTTCGACGTCATCGGCGGTGCGATCCTGGATCGCTCAGCGCAGTTGGTGCGGCCGGGCGGCACCCTGGTCACCATCGCGGAACCGCCGCGGGTTCAGCCGGCCGACGCTCGTGCGGTCTTCTTCGTCGTCGAGCCCGACCGGACGCAGCTAGTCATGCTGGAGCGTGAGCTTCGCAAGGGCCGACTACGGCCGTCTGTCGGAGCGGTGCTTCCGCTCTCGGATGCGGTGTCGGCGTTCGACCCGGCACGCCGTGTCGCGGGCAAGACGATCATCCGGGTCGTCGACGGCGGCTGAAAGGCCTGGGTCGCTTAGGGCGCGTGGCTACCTCGGAGAGCCAACTCCGGTAGATGCGCGCGGGCCGTACGTCCGCGCCGCCATTTCGCCTCTCCGGCGAACCTCGATTTCCTGTCGTCAAGCCCGAGCCTTTAGGCTGCGGTCTGGCCCTCGCGGTGGCCGGGATTCCACCGCTCCAACGCTGCACCCACCCGAGGACACCTTGATGGCGATCGCCGATGTCTCCACCTACCTGCATCTGAGCAGCGCGGACGTCGAAGAGATCGCCTATGAACTCGACGTGATCCGCCGAGACGTCGAGGAGTCGCTCGGGGCGGAGGACGCGGCCTATATCCGGCGGGTGATCCATTTCCAGCGGGTGCTCGACGTCGCGTCGCGGCTGGTGATCGCCGGCAGTCGGTCGAAGACCGGTTGGTTGGTGGGAACGTGCGCGCTGGCATATGCGAAGTCCATCGAGAACATGGAACTCGGCCACAACATCTCCCATGGCCAGTGGGATTGGATGAACGATCCCGAAATCCACTCCAATACCTGGGAGTGGGACATGGTCGGGCATTCTGCGCAGTGGCGGTACTCGCACAACTATCGGCACCACGTGTACAGCAATGTGCTCGGCATGGACGAGGACATCGGCTACCGCCTCCATCGGGTCACCACCGACCAGCCGTGGCGCTGGGTCCACCTGGCGACTCCGGTGCGAAACTTGGTGCTGGCAGCGATGTTCGAGTGGGGTATCGCCCTGCACGGCCTGCACTCCGAGCGTCTCCGGCACGAGGCGCCGGACGCTGTGGCGGTGGAGAAGCGAAGGTTTCTCGGCAAGATCGCCCGCCAGCTGAGCAAGGACTATGTGTTCCTGCCCGCGCTGAGCGGACGCCGGTGGTGCCGAACTTTGACGGCGAACCTCACCGCGAACGTGATCCGCAACCTGTGGGTGTACGTGAACATCATCTGCGGGCACATCCCCGACGGCGCCGAGACGTTCGACCCGGCGGTGGTCAAGGACGAGACCAAAGGCGAGTGGTATCTCCGGCAATTGCTCGGGACCGCAAACTTCAACGCGGGCCCGCTGCTGGCGATCTCGGGCGGTCACCTGTGCTACCAGATCGAGCATCACCTGTTCCCCGACCTGCCGAGCAACCGCCTCCCACAGGTCAGCGTTCGCGTGCGGGAACTGTGCGAGAAGTACGACCTGCCCTACAACACGGCATCGCTTCCGCGCCAGCTCTTCCGGACCCAACGGATCATCCATAGCTTGGCGTTTCCCGATTGGATGCTGAGCATCGGCCGGCGACGCCGCAAATAGGCCTGGCCGGGGCGGTATGGACGGCTGATGCCGACCGCGGCGTCAGCATCGCCGAACGTGTACAAACGGGCACTTTCGGGGTAAACCAGGGGTACGCAATGGATCCGTTCGGACCGTTCGGCGGCGTCAAGGACAGCGGATAAGGCCCGGAGCTGGGCAGTGAAGCGCTCGAAGGCCATCTCGAGACCAAATCCATCGCCGTCGCAACCGCATGTTGAGGGGACGAAGATGACCGTGACCACCTCGCAGAGGGTTCCCGCCACCGAACGAATCGCGGTGCGCTGCGTCGACTCCGATGTGCATCCCATGCCGCGTCGGGGCGAATTGGGTCAGTACATTCCGGAGCCCTGGCGCAGCAGATACTTCAACACCCACGATGTGGGTGAGCTCATCTACTACGACGCCCCCGACTACGCGCACGCCTACGCCATGCGCGCTGACACGTTCCCGGCCGACGGCGAATTCGCAGGCAGCGATCCTGACCTCGCCTTCCGGCAGTTGATCATGGAGGCCGGTTCGGACATCGCGATCCTGGAGCCCGCGGCCTATGGGGCGCACATCCCCGAGGCCAACCACGCCATGAAGTGCGCGATGAACGACTGGCAGGCCAACCACTGGCTCGACAGTCACAACAACTGGCACGAGCGGTGGCGGGGCTCGATCTGCGTCGCAATCGAGGCTCCGGAGTCGGCGGCGCAGGAGATAGAGCGCTGGGCCGGGCATCCGTACATGGCGCAGATCCTCATCACGGCCGAACCGCGGCCGTCGTGGGGGGACCCGAAGTACGACCCGGTATGGGCGGCGGCGACCAAGCATGACATCACCGTGAGCTGTCACCTGGGGCGCGGCGAGTTCGACGAGCTACCGATACCGCCGGTGGGGTTGCCGAGCTACAACCACGACTTCATGGTCACGTACTCGCTGCTGGCGGCCAATCAGGTGATGAGCCTGGTCTTCGATGGCGTGTTCGACCGGTTCCCGACCCTGCGCATTGTGTTGGTCGAGCATGCGTTCAGCTGGATCCTGCCGCTGATGTGGCGCATGGACGCGATCTACGAGGCGCGCAAATCCTGGATGGACATCAAGCGCAAACCGTCCGAATACGTCAAGGACCACATCAAGTTCACCACGCAGCCACTCGATTACCCCGAGGACAAGACCGAGCTGTCGCGGGCCTTCGAGTGGATGGAGTGCGAGAAGATCCTGCTGTTCTCCAGCGACTATCCGCACTGGACGTTCGATGATCCGCGCTGGCTGGTCAAGCACCTGCCCGAGCACGCGCGTGAGGCCATCATGTTCCGCAACGGCATCGAGACCTACAAGCTCCCCGAGACCGTTCCGGTCCTCGAGGGCCAGGTGCGGGTGTTCTGAGTCAGGAGCCAACCGGCCCGCACGCGGTGTCGTCGCGTCCGGCCTTGCGTAACAACGCCTTGAGCTGCTGTTGTTCGGTGGGCGTCAGGCGGTCCAGTACGCGCTGATCAGCCGTGTGGACGGCCTCCTCGGCGCGGGTGAGCAACGCTCGGCCTGCCGAAGTGAGCTCGGCAGGCAGTGCTTTTCCCACCGCTGCCGTATCGCGGCGCACAGTGCCCGCGGCTTCCAGGCGGTGCAGCAGCTGGTTGGTCGCCTGCGCGCTGACATTGGTGTAGCGGGCCAGGTCGGCGCTGGTGAGCCCGGGATTCAGCGAGATGATCCGCAGGCAGACGAACTCCGCCAGTCCGAGTCCGAGCGGAGCGAGAACAGCGGCGGCCTCCGGGCGCAGCGTTGCCGCCACCCGGTGCAGCAGGTATCCCAGCGGCTCGCTGTCTGGGGCAGTCATAGCTGGCATCTTCACACGCGCTGTCCTCATCGACATGCGGACCGGTCGCACCGTTTCGCTCAGAGCTCAAGCAGTTCTCAGCCAGATCTCATTGAATTGGCCCCGAATGGGGCGTATCAAGGAACTTGATACACCTACTGGGCCGCGTTCCGTCGGCCGGTTGAAAATCTGGAAAAGGATGTGTGACATGGGTTTTGGAGGATTCTTTGGCGGCGGAGGTCCGGGCTTCGGCGGCGGTAACTGCGGTCACGGTGAGCACGGCGGCTTCGGCGGTTTCGGTGCGGGAGCGTTCGGCGGACCCGGCTTCGGCGGCGGTTTCGGTGGGCCGGGCTTCGCGCTCAAGCGCGCGGCGATCGGCACCGCGGCACTGCTACTCGACGGGCCGGCCACGGCTGAACAGATCGTCGAACGCACCACGGAAGCCACCGGTGGTGCGTTCACCCCGCCGCAGGACATCGTCGATTTGGCGATCGCTGCGCTGGCCGGCCGCGGTGTGGTCACCGTGTCCGACGGTGTCGCCACGCTGACCGACTTCGGCACTCAGTTGCTGGCCTGGCGTGGTGTCACCAGCGAGACCGCACATGCGTTCTTGGGCAAGGCGGGCAAGTTCGCGGACGTCATCAAGATCCGCACCGGCCTGCACGAGGTCGCGGGTCTGGCCCGCACCATCGCGTTCACGGGCACGGACGAGCAGAAGGCCAAGCTCGGTGAGGTGCGGACGAACCTGCTCGCGGCGATCACCGAGGCGAAGAAGGCCTTGCACGGGGTGCTGGCCGAGAGCTGAGTCAGCGCAGTACCGAACCCGGATTGAGGATGCCCTGTGGGTCCAGGGCATCCTTGATCCGGCGGGTCAGCGCCATCACGTCGTCGCCGAGTTGCAGTGGCAGCCAATCCCTTTTGAGCCGGCCGATGCCGTGCTCGCCGGTGATGGTGCCGCCCATGGCGATCGCCAGTTCCATGACGCGGGCGAACGCGACCCGGGCCCGCTCACTCATATCCGGATCCTGGGCATCGAACACCACCACCGGGTGGGTGTTTCCGTCACCGGCGTGCGCGACGACGCAGATCAGCACGTCGCAGTCGTCGGCGATGCGCTTGATGCCGGCCACCAGTTCCGGCAGGTCGGGTATCGGCACCGTCACGTCCTCGAGATAGAACGTGCCCAGTTGCATCAGGGCCAGGCCCACCAGGCGACGAGCCGCCGTGAACGCGGCGCCCTCTTCCGGGTCATCGGTCGCGTAAACCTCAGTGGCCCCCGCCTTTTCGCAGGCCTCGACGATGTGCGCGATCTCCTCGGCGGCGGCGCCCGGTGCGTCGGACTGAACCAGCAGCATCGCCTCTGCCGAGCGGTCCAGGCCCATGCGGCGATAGTCCTCGACCGCGTTGATGGTGGCGTGGTCCATCAGCTCCAACATGGCCGGCCGGACCTTCTCGGTGATGGCCACCACCGCGTCGGCGGCGTCCTGCACGGAGCCGAACAGCGCGACCGCGGTCGATGCCGGGGGCTGCGCCGGGATCAGCCGCAGGGTGAGTTCGGTGATCACGCCGAGGATGCCCTCGGAACCCACGAACAGCTTCGTCAACGAAAGGCCGGCAACGTCTTTCAGTCGTGGGCCGCCCAACCGCACAGCTGTGCCGTCGGCGAGCACCACCTGCATGCCCAGCACGTAATCACTGGTGACCCCATACTTCACACAGCACAACCCGCCGGCATTCGTCGCCGCGTTCCCACCGATCGAGGAGATTTCGACCGAACCGGGGTCGGGCGGGTACCACAGCCCGTGCTCAGCGGCGGCCTTCTTCACCTCGGAGTTCATCAGACCGGGTTGCACCACCGCGGTGCGGCTCGCGGTGTCGATGCGGATGTCGCGCATCCGTTCGGTGCTGAGAATGATGCCGCCGTCGACCCCGTTGGCGCCGCCGGCAAGCCCGGATCCCGCGCCCCGGGGCACCACGGCGACACGGTGTGCGCTCGCCCACCGCAGCACGGCTTGCACGTCCTCGGTGCTACCGGCCCGCACCACGGCCCGTGGTCGGCCCGCCTCCGGGTCGAGCGCGGCGTCGCGGCGATAGCCTTCGATCAGGGCAGGGTCGGTGATCACCGCGCGATCCGGCAGCGCGGCGGTCAGCGCGGCGATCTCGGTGTCCGATGTGGACATCTGAGGGATTCTAGTAACCGGAGGCGACGTCCGCGGTGTTCTGCGCCGTGGCCCTGGCCCGGGCCCAGTTCAGGAACTCCGCGACGGCATCGGCCGTGTAGTGCCCGCGCGGTGAGCCGAAGATGTCGAACGCGTGCTGGGCGTGTGGAATCTCGGCGTAGATCACCGGTGAGTTCGACACCTTGCGCAGTGCGGCGACGAACTCGCGGCCTTCGCCTACCGGGATGACGGAGTCGTCGGCCCCGTGCAGCACGAAGAACGGTGGGGCGTCGGGGTGCACCAGCGTGATCGGTGAGGCGTCCTTGTACACCTGGTCATTGGTGGCCAGCGGCAGCTTGACGATGAGCCGCTCCAGCGCCTCGACGAACTCGGCGCGCCCGGTGCCGGTGGTGCTGAACCAGTCGTAGCGGCCGTAGACGGGCACCGCCGCCGCGACCGAGGTGTCGGCATCCTCGAAACCCGGCTGCCACTTGGGATCATTGGGGGTCAGTGCGGCCAGTGCGGTCAGATGCCCACCCGCCGATCCGCCGGTGATGCACACCGCGTCGGGGTCGCCGCCGTATTCGGCGATGTTGGCCTTCACCCACGCCAAGGCCTGTTTCACGTCGATGATGTGGTTGGGCCAGGGGTGGCGCGGGCTGATCCGGTAGCCGATCGAGACGCAGATCCAGCCCTGCTCGGCCAGGTAGCTCATCAGTGGATACGACTGCGGCCGGCGCATGCCGATCATCCACGCCCCGCCCGGCACCTGCAGCAGCACCGGCGCCTTGCCGTCGAGCGGCAGGTCCGGACGCATCCAGATGTCGGCGAGGTTGGCCCAATGCGGGCCGTAGTGCACGGTCTTGCGTACGTAGCGGCGCCGGCTCATCGACGTCGAGTACACCTCGCCGCGACGTAGGGGCCGCAGCGCGGACGGATACTCGTCGGCCAGGGCCTCACGTACCGGATCTTCGAAGTAGTGCCGCGACTGCACACCGCGACGGTGCACCAGCACCAGCAGTGCCCAGGAAATCGCCTTGAGTAGCAAGGAGATCCGGCCGCTCGCGGACCGGTAGTCACCACGGATGCCGCGGCGCAGCGCATCCAGGGCCGACCCGGTGATCACCAGCGGGGCGTTCTCCGAAGTCGGCCAGCCGAAGGCGAAGGCGAGGATGGTGCTGTAACCCTTGCGTCCGAGCGGTTTCACTGCGTTGGCAGCGTTGAGCAACTCGGCGGCGGCAAGGAGCAGCCGCCTTCTTAGCCCAGGATGGCGGTCAGCCATCCACCTTCTCCTGGAGTTGGCGTCGGTCGATCTTGCCGGTGCTGTTGCGCGGCAACTCGTCGAGCACGGTGATCTCCCGCGGCACTTTGTAATTGGCCAGGTTCTCGCGAACGTACGCCTTCAAGTTGTCGGGGGTGGCCTGGCTATTGGAACCGGAGAGCACCACGAACGCGGCAAGCCGCTGCCCGTACTGCGTGTCATTGACGCCGATCACCGCGGCCTCGGCGACATCGGGATGGCCGGCCAGGACCTTCTCCACCTCGATCGGATACACGTTCTCGCCGCCGGAGACGATCATCTCGTCGTCACGGCCCACCACGAACAACCGGCCCGCCTCGTCCAGGTAGCCCACATCGCCCGACGACATGAATCCCTCGTGGAAATCCTTCGTCGTGCCGGACGTGTAGCCGTCGAACTGGGTCGAGTTGCGCACGTAGATGGTGCCCACCTCCCCGGTGGGGACCTGCCGGAACTCCGTGTCGACGATGCGGATCTCGGTGCCCTCGGCGGGTTTACCCGCTGTGTCGGGGGCGGCGCGCAGATCGGCCGGTGTCGCGGTGGCGATCATGCCGGCCTCGGTGGCGTTGTAGTTGTTGTAGATGATGTCGCCGAACCGGTCCATGAATGCGATGACGACATCGGGACGCATGCGCGATCCGGACGCGGCGGCGAACCGCAGCGTGCGTCCGTCGTAGCGATTCAGCACGTTCTCGGGGAGTTCCATGATCCGGTCGAACATCACCGGCACCACGCACAGGCCCTTGGCCCGGTGCCGGTCGACGAGCTCGAGCGTGGCCTCGGGGTCGAACTTGCGCCGGGTGACGATGGTGCAGGCCATCGATGCCGCGAAGGCCAGCTGGGAGAAGCCCCAGGCGTGGAACATCGGCGCCACGATCACAACCCGCTCTTCGGTGTGCCACGGGGTGCGGTCCAGGATCGACTTCAGCACCTCGGGTCCGCCACCGGAATGCTTGGCGCCCTTGGGTGTTCCGGTGGTGCCCGAGGTCAGCAAGATGACCTTGCTCTTCTCCTCGGCGCGCCGCGGCTCCGCACCGCGGTGCTGCTCGACGAGCTTGGCCACGGTGACGTCGTGGATGTTGGTGTCGGTCCACGCCACGATCCGTGCGGCGTTGGGCCGGTCCGACAGGGCCCGGTCGACCGTTTCGGTGAACTCTTCGTCGTAGATGACGGCGTCGACCGCTTCGCGGTTGACCACCTCGGCCAGCGCCGGTGCGGCGAACGACGTGTTGAGCAGCAGCACGTCGGCGCCGATGCGGTTGGCGGCGATCAGCGACAACACGAAGCCGCGGTGATTGCGGGCCATGATGCCGAGCACTTTCGGTTCACCGCCCGGCAGTGCCTGCAGGCCGGCCGCCAGCGCGTCGGCCTGTTGGTCCACCTGTTGCCAGGTCAGCGTTCCCAGTTCGTCTACCAGGCCGGGCCGGTTCGGGCAGCGGACCGCCGAGGCCGCGAAACCCGAAGTGACGCTCATGTTCTCGCGCGCCATGGCCGCGGCGATGCGCAGGTACTTGTCCGGGCGCATCACCGTGATGATTCCGGCCCGGCGCATGGTGGTGACCAGGCCGACGGTGTCGGTGACCCGGTCCAGCGGTCCCGTCAGCAGATCGAGCGGGTTCACCGGTGATCAGCCGATCACCGGGAAGCGGCGCTCTGCGGCCAGCTCGTCCAGCGCGCGCTGCATGACCCGGCGGACATGGGCGTCGACCTCGTCGATATCGGGGTTCTCGCCGAACTCGGCCTCGATGTCGATCGGCTCCAGCGTCTTCATCACGATCTTGCTGGGCAACGGGACATTGAGCGGCAGCACCGCCGACAGGCCGAACGGGAAACCGAACGACACCGGCACGATCTTGGTGCGGGCCATCCGTGCGATCGGGCCGAGCGCCTTGGCCACTCCGGTGCCGCGGGACAGGAACAGCTGGGTCTCCTGGCCGCCGATGCCGACCATCGGAACGATCGGCACGCCTGCGTTGATGGCGGCCTTGATGTAGCCGGTGCGCCCGGCGAAGTCGATCTTGTTGGCCGACAAGGTCGGCCGATACACGTCGTAGTCACCGCCGGGGAACACCACGACCACGCCGCCTGAACGCAGCGCCTCGTCAGCGTTCTCGTGGCTGGCCCGGATGAAGCCGGTCTTCTTGAAGAAGGCCGCGGTAGGGCCGGTCATCAACATGTCATGGCTGAGGGTGTAGACGGGGCGTTCGTAGCCGAACTTCTCGTAGAAGCCCGTCGCGAACACCGGCACGTCCAGGGCGAACAGGCCACCGGAATGGTTCGACACCACGAGCGCGCCACCGTTGGGGAAGCTGTCCAGCCCGCGCACCTCGGCGCGGTGGTAGCCCTTGATGAGCGGCCGCAGGAAGCCCATGACCTTTTCGGTCAGGCCCGGATCCCACTTGGTGATTTCGGACGGGTCGATATCGGTCGCAGCCACAGGGTCCCCCTGATGTGGATTGGAACGTGTTCTAGTTTTGCCAGTGTACCCAGGTCGCAGGTGAAAAACCCATTTGCTTTGCGGGTCCGTATACCTACCGCCGGGTAGCTGCGGACAATCCTCTCAAAACCACAGGTCGCGCGGCGTGGCTATGAGATCAACGGATTCGTCACAGTCGGCGGCATCCGATTCCTCAGCTGTTCAGCTCACCGATTTCATCGGTGACATTGCGTCTGGCCTGCTCCTCCCAGCGTTCCCGGCCGGGCACGGTGTGGAAGATCTGCCCGGCGAGCAACGCCGAGAGCACTCGAGCCCGTGCAGGTTTGAACACGTCGTCCGGCACCGCCGCATATTCGTCGCGCACCGCGTCGGCGTATTGCCGATAGCGGACTGCCGGCGCACCGAGCACTGACAGGTCGGCGTCGCTGAGCACCGCGGCGTTCACGTCGCCGTTGTCGACTTTGTGGAACTTGGTCGCCAGGACGAGTCGCGCCACTTCGTCGCAGTCCGGAGATCCGTCCAACATTTGGCGGGCCAACATCGCCGAGCGGTCTTCGTTGTCGTCGCGGCCGACGTCGTAGATCGCGTCGTGGAACCACGCCGCGAGTTCGACGGCTTCCCGATCGAACTGCAGCCCGTCCCCAGCAAGGACGTCGATCGCGTCGAGCACTTCGTGTAGGTGCGCAACGTTGTGGTGCCTGCGGTGGGATTCCGACCAACGGGCCAGCAGATCGTCCCGCAGTCCCTCGGTTAGGTGGGCAGCCATGGGTCCAGTGTCCTCCGCAGTTGACCTGAACCAATGTTGAGGCAGCATGATTGACGGTCATGGGATTCGACCTCCCCGGCTACTTCGGCCGGATCGGCTATCACGCTTCGACGCAACCGGACTCCGACACCTTGCGGGGCATCATCGCCGCACACGGCCGCTCCATCCCGTTCGAGAACCTGGACCCGCTGGTGGGCATCCCGGTCGGCGATCTGAGCGCCGCGGCGCTGTCGGACAAGCTCGTCACCCGCCGCCGCGGCGGCTACTGCTACGAGCACAACGGACTTCTCGGATACGTCCTCGACGAGCTGGGGTACGGCGTCGAACGCCTGGCCGGGCGGGTGATCTGGATGAAGGAACCCGACGCGCCGTTGCCCGCCCTCACCCACAACGTGCTGGCCGTGACGGTGCCGGGGGAGGCCGGACGGTACCTGGTCGACGTCGGCTTCGGCGGGCAGACGCTGCCCTCGCCGATCCGGCTGCAGACCGGTGCGGTCCAGCAGACCCGCCACGAGCCCTACCGACTGCTCGAGCTGCCGACCCGCCATGAGCCGGAGTACGAGTTGGCCGCCCAGGTCCGTGGGGCGTGGCAGCCGCTGTACCGGTTCACCACCGTGCCGCAGCCGTGCATCGACCTGGAGGTCGGAAGCTGGTATGTGTCAACGCATCCGGGTGGCATTTTCGTCGTCGGGCTGTCTGCGGCGCTCGTCACCGACGACGCCAGGATCAATCTGCGCGGCCGGAACCTGGCCATTCACCGTCACGGCGAGACCGAGCGGATCCGATTCGACACCGCCGCACAGGTTCTCGACGCGCTCACCGAACGGTTCGGCGTCAACCTGTCCGATCTCGACGGCGTCGATGTCGAGGCCCGGGTGGCGCAGGTGCTGGACAGCTGAGCGCTCCCGGGTGACCACAGCAGGAAATGTCATGTTCCTCGGGCCGGCGGCCGACCATACTCGGTGACCGTGGAGGACCAACCGAACGGACGTGACCGGCTCCGTGAACTGCTCGACGCCGTCGTCGACGACGACAACTCGGGCGTCGGCGACATGGCCCGCAGCAGTTACGCCTCGGAGTTCCACTTTTCCCGGGAGGTGCGCAGGCTCACCGGGGAACCACCTGCAGCACTGCGCCGGCGGGTCATGCTCGAGCGTGCGGCCTGGCGGTTGCAGCAGGGTGCCGGGGTGGCCGAGGTGGCGGAGTCCGAGGGGTGGTCGTCGGCCGAGGTGTTCTCCCGGGCGTTCCGCCGTGCGTTCGGGGTACCTCCGTCTCGCGCCGACGATGTCGGGTTCCGGTTGACCGCTCCCAACGGAGTGCACTTCCATCCGCCACAGTCGTTGTGGTGTGACGCCGACCCGGGGGAGGCATCCGGTCCGGATATCGCCCAGTTCATGCTCGTGCACGATGTCGCCGACACCGAGTACCTGATCGGTGCGGCCACGGGACTGTCCGAACAGCAATGGAAACAGGAGATTTCGCCGGGGCAGGTGGTGCTGGACTGGGACGGTCCGGAGCCGAGCGTCGCGGCGGCACTCGGGGCGGTCGTGTGGACCAAGGAGGTCTGGCTGGCGACCATCGAGGGCCGGGACTTCCCCTCGCGCGACACCACCAGGAGCGCGACGGCCGAGCAGCTCGCCGCGCACCACCGTGTCATCGGAAAGCGCTGGACCACACTGATATCGGAGTACTCTGCTGCGGGCCGGCTGGGCGACACTGTGATCGATGCGCTGTGCGATCCACCGGAATCTTTTCAGCTGTACGGGATTGTCGCGCACGTGCTGACCTATTCGGCTCATCGGCGTGCACTCGTACGGGGCATGTTGGCCCGACACGGTGTCGACGTCGATCGGGGAGACCCACTGGAATGGATGAGGAAGGACTGACTGGTGAAGACCGTGTACTACACCGCGTCGAGCTTGGACGGGTTCATCGTCGACACCGAGGACAGCCTGGACTGGCTGATCTCGCGGAACATCGATCAGCAAGGCCCGTTCGGGTACGACGAATTCATCAAAACCATTGGCGCGCTGGTGATGGGGTCGACTACCTACGAGTGGATCGTGAAGAACCATCCCGAGGAATGGGGGTACGACCAGCCGACGTGGGTGCTGACCCATCGGCCGCAGATCGTCTCCACCGAGTATCCGGTGCAGGTGTTCTCCGGAGATGTCGCCGAGCTGCACCCGAAGCTGGTCGAAGCTGCGGCGGGAAAGGATGTGTGGGTGGTCGGCGGAGGGGACGTCGCCGCCCAGTTCGTCACAGCCGGGCTGATCGACGAGATGATCGTCAGCTATGCGCCCTGCACACTGGGGGCGGGATCGCCGGTCCTGCCGGTCCGTTCGGAGTGGGTGCTGGCCGAATCTGCGCTCAACGGCGACTTCGTCTGCGCCCGCTGGGTCAGGGCGTCGACCGACTGAACCGGGGCACTCCGTTACGCCGGACGAATTCCCTTGATTTGATCAGGAATTCGAGTTGTCGGGCCACGTCGTGCAATGGATCGACCGATCTTGACGACCGGCACAGCACCACGGCGCCCTCCAGGGAAGCGATGCACATCACCGCCAGGGAGGATGCGTCGGATTCGTCGAAACCGTCGGCGGCGAAGGCCACGGTCAGGGCGGTGCGCCAGCGGTCGAAGATGGCGGCGGCCGCCGCGGTGAGATCAGGATCTTCGTCTGGGGCGGCGATCGCCACCGCGACCACCGGGCAACCCGCGGTGAAATCGCTTCCGGTGAGCATGCGTTCCCAGAATTCGACGAATCGGTGCACCAGATCCCATGCGCTGCCGGAAGTTTCGGCGTCGATGACGTCGCCGATCGTGTCCGCGGCGAACTGGAGCGCCTCGATCAGGATCTGACGGCGGCCGTCGGGGAAGTGGTGGTAAACCGAACCGCGCGGTGCGCCGCTGCGGGCGAGTACTTCGTCGATCGTGACTCCGGCCGCGCCCCGCTCGCGCAGCACCTCGACCGCGCTGCCGAGCATGCGGGCGCGGGTGGAGCCGCGCTTGTTCCGCGGCTTCGTGGCGGTGTCAGGCGACCCGGTCATGCAGGAATTGCGAGGAACAGCGAAGCAACATCCGCGGGGTGATGGCGCGCACCGGGGTGTGCGGTGTGCGGACCCGACGGGTGAACCGGTGACCGGCGAGGTTGAGTTCGACGACCCACATCGCGCACCACCCTTCTATGTCGTCCACCATAGAAATGGCGGAATCCTCGCATGAAGTCGAGTATCCAACGAACATGCTTGCAAACAAAGACTAGCAGGTGAACCGCTTCTGAACAGGTCCTCACGGGATGCCGGGCCGACGCGCAATTATGGCTTCTTGCATAATTCTGCGAGCGGGCGTTGACTGCCCCTATGACGACTGACCCGGCCTTCGACACCCTCACGCTGCAGCGGGATGGCCACGTCCTGCTGATCGGGCTGAACCGCCCCGAGAAACGCAACGCGTTCAACGTCGCGATGCTCACCGATCTTTCCCTCGCCTACGGTCTGCTCGAATCCGACGACGACCTGCGCGTCGGTGTGCTGTTCGCGCACGGCGAGCACTTCACCGCCGGCCTCGATCTCGTCGACGTGGCGCCGTATGTGGCCAGTGGCGATTTGCCCATGCCCGAGGGCGGTCGTGACCCGTGGCGCCTCGACGGCGACTGGACGAAACCGGTGGTCGCCGCCGCCCAGGGCCGATGCCTGACCCTCGGCATCGAACTGCTCCTGGCCGCCGACATCCGAGTCGCAGCGCAGGACACCCGGTTCGCCCAGATCGAGGTGCTCCGGGGCATCTATCCGTTCGGCGGCGCCACCCTGCGACTACCGCGTCAGACCGGCTGGGGCAATGCCATGCGGTGGCTACTCACCGGTGACGAGTTCGACGCGGCCGAGGCGCACCGGATCGGGCTGATCCAGGAAGTCGCGCCGGATGCCGATGCGGCGGTCGCCCGAGCCCGCGAGATCGCGCACACCATCGCCGATCGCGCCGCACCGCTCGGGGTCCGGGCCACCCTCGCCTCGGCTCACACCGCCTCGCGCGAGGGCGACGCGGCCGCGATCGCGCGACTGCGGCCCGTCGTTGCCGAACTGTTCGCCACCGCTGATGCCGCCGAAGGCGTGCAGTCCTTCATCGAGCGACGGGCCGCGAACTTCCAGGGCCGCTGACTATCAGCTGGAAAATCAGCCGGCGGACTCCAGCGCGACGAGCGCCGCGGCGACGGCGAAGAACTTGTTCGACCCGAGCTGGCGCACGGTCTTGATGTTGAACGCCGCGGCGAGATGCTCGGCGTCGGCGTCGGTGACCCCGGCCAGCGCCGCAGGCGAGGCGTCCAGGATCTCCTTGAGCGACTTGCTCTCGTAGGCCTTGTCGAGCGACTTGTCTAGATCAACGGAAACTGCCACGGTGCCTCCTTGTTGTCGGGCCGCCTACCGTAGTTGCCCAACCTGAATGCAAGCTGTCCACTTCCTGGCCGAGAAGACGCAAAACTGCCCCAAAACCGGTGTTCTGGGGCAGTTTTGCGTCTGTTCGCGGGGAAAAATTAAGGGGTGTAGCCAAACGGCAGCAGCACACTCTTGGCCTGGGTGTAGGCGTCGATGCCCTCCGGGCCGTTCTCGCGGCCGATGCCCGAGTTCTTGAAGCCACCGAACGGGGCGCCCGGATCGAAGGCGTACATGTTCACCGCGTAGGTGCCGGTCCGGATCTTCGAGGCGATCTCGACGGCCTTCGGGAAGTCCGTCGTGTACACGCTGCCGGCCAGGCCGTACGGCGAGTCGTTGGCGATGCGGATCGCGTCTTCCTCGGTGTCGAACGGGATCACCACGAGCACCGGCCCGAAGATCTCCTCCTGGGCGATGGTCATCGAGTTGTCGACGTCGGCGAAGACGGTCGGCTGCACGAACCAGCCCGAATCCAGGCCCTCGGGACGGCCACCGCCGGTGACGATGCGGGCGCCCTCCTCGACACCCTTCTTGATGTAGCCCTCGACCCGCTCGCGCTGCTTCTCGGAGATCAGCGGGCCGATCATCGAGGCCGGGTCGTCGGGCAGACCGACCGGCATGGCGGCGACGGCGGCCGAGAGCTTCTCGACGACCTCGTCGTACCGCGACCGCGGAGCCAGGATGCGGGTCTGGCCCACGCAGGCCTGGCCGCAGTTCATCAGGCCGGAGAACACCAGCATCGGCAGGGTGGAATCCACGTCGGCATCCTCGAGGATGATCGCCGCGGACTTGCCGCCCAGTTCCAGCGTGCAGGGCTTGAGCTTCTCGGCGGCGATCTTGCCGATCTCCTTGCCGACGCCGCTGGAGCCGGTGAAGGTGAACTTGTCCAGCTCGGGGTTGGCGGTCAGGGCGCGACCGGTCTCCGGGCCGCCCGGGACCACCGAGAGCACGCCCTCGGGCAGGCCGGCCTCGGTGAGCACCTCGGCGAACAGGTTGGTGGTCAGCGGGGTCTCACCGGCCGGCTTGAGCACCACGGTGCAGCCGGCGAGCAGGGCCGGGCCCAGCTTGTTACAGGCCAGGAAGAAGGGCACATTCCAGGCGATGACGGCGCCGACGACACCGATCGGCTCCTTGATGACCAGGGTCTGGCCGTAGATGCCGTCGCGGATGTCTTTCCAGTCGTACTTGTCGGCCGCACCGGCGTAGTACTGCAGGCTCGAGACGCCCGCGCCGAACTGCATCATGTCGACGATGGTCGGCGGCTGGCCGGTCTCCAGCTTCAGCAGGTGCTTGAAGTCCTCGGCCCGCTCGTTGATGAGCTCGACGGCCTTGGCCAGCACGGCCTGGCGCTCCTCGGGGGACATGTGGGGCCACGGGCCCTCGTCGAACGCTTTGCGGGCCGCGGCGCACGCGGCGTTGACGTCAGCCTCGGCAGCGAGTGGCACCTGGCCGACCTTCTCGCCGGTCGCGGGGGAGAACACCTCGATGACCTCGGAGGTAGCGGGTTCCACCCATTGGCCGCCGATGAACAGCTTGTCGAATTCCGTCCTGATGGCGGCTGAACTCTGTGTCATGAGCGTCACATTACCTAGATTTCCTAGAAAAACGAGAACCTGTTCCAGTGAACGGGTCAGGACGGCTGAAGAACCAGCACCAGATTGCTCACCAGGAACTCCCGCAACCCAGGTACCGAGGTCATCCACCACGCCCATCGTGGGTGGTAGCGGGGAAAAGCGGCGATGAGGGCGCCGGTGCTGGCGGCCCATTGCAGGCCGTCGCCCGCCGACACCGCGAACAACGACGAGCCGTAGTCGTTCTTGGGTCGATGCCCGTGTTTGCGGGTGTACCGTTCGGCCGCCCGGGCTCCGCCCAGATAGTGCGTCAACCCCATCTCATGGCCGCCGAACGGGCCCAGCCACACCGTGTAGGACAGCACCACCAGCCCGCCGGGCTTCGTCACCCGCAACATCTCGTTGCCCAACCGCCACGGGTGCGGGACATGCTCGGCGACATTGGACGACAGGCAGATGTCGACACTGTCGTCGGCGAACGGCAGGGCCATCCCTGAGGCTCGGACGAAGGTGCCCTCTGCCGCGCCGGCGGCCGGGCCCGCGTGCATTTCACGAGGATCCGGCTCTACCCCGATGTAACGCATGCCGGCGTGATCGAACGCCGACGCGAAGTAACCGGGCCCACCGCCCACGTCGAGCACCGTGCGTCCGGCGGCGGATTCGCCGGTGGCCGCCGTCCATAAATCGGTGGTCATGGCGACGGTATCGGCGGCCAGCGCCCCGTAGAAACGGGCCGGTTCGCTCTGCTCGAACCGGAACTGCGCCAGCAGACGCACCGATCGGCTCAGGGTCGCCCGGCGGGCGAAGCGCGCGGAGATGTCGCTGGGCTGCACCCGCCCAACCTACTGACCGGTACCCTCAACACGATGTCTGCCCGTACTGATCCACGCCTGCGGAGCGTCCTGCTCTTGTGCTGGCGCGACACCGGGCATCCCCAGGGCGGCGGCAGCGAGGCCTATCTGCAGCGGATCGGCGCGTGTCTGGCCGACGACGGCGTCAACGTCACGTTGCGCACCGCGCGTTACCCGGGGGCGGCCCGCCGCGAGGTGGTCGACGGTGTGCAGATCAACCGGGCCGGTGGTCCCTACAGCGTGTACATCTGGGCCGGGCTGGCCATGGTGGCCTCCCGCGTCGGCCTCGGGCCGTTGCGCGGGGTCCGGCCCGACGTGGTCGTCGACACCCAGAACGGGCTGCCGTTCCTGGCGCGGCTGGCGTTCGGCCGCCGGGTCGCGGTGCTCGTGCATCACTGCCACCGGGAACTGTGGCCGGTGGCCGGCCCGGTGCGCGGCCGGATCGGCTGGTTCGTCGAGTCCAAACTCTCCCCGCGACTGCACCGTCGCAACCAGTACGTCACCGTGTCACTGCCCTCGGCCCGCGATCTCAATGAGCTCGGGGTGGATTCCGGCCGGATTGCGGTGGTGCGCAACGGGCTTGACGAGGCTCCCGGTCCGACGCTGGAGCTGCCGCGGTCGACCAGCCCGCGGCTCGTTGTGCTGTCACGGTTGGTGCCGCACAAGCAGATCGAAGATGCCCTTGAGGCGGTCGCGGCACTGCGTGCCGAGGTCCCCGGGTTGCACCTGGACATCCTGGGCGGTGGATGGTGGCAGCGGCGGCTGGTCGAGCACGCCGAACTTCTCGGCATCTCCGATTCGGTGACGTTCCACGGTCACGTTGACGAAGAGACCAAACACCGTGTGCTGCAGAAGAGTTGGGTGCACGTTCTGCCGTCGCGCAAAGAAGGCTGGGGACTTGCCGTCACCGAGGCCGCCCAGCACGGGGTGCCCACCATCGGGTATCGCGCATCCGGCGGGCTGACCGACTCGATCGTCGACGGGGTCACCGGGTTGTTGGTCGAGGATCGCGACGCGCTGGTCGCGGGGATCCGTCAGCTGTTGAGTGACCCCGTGATGCGCGTCCAGCTGGGCAGCAAGGCTCAGACCCGCAGCGACGAATTCTCCTGGAGGCTCAGCGCGGACGCGATGCACGCCGTGCTGGGATCGGTGCACGAGGGCCAGTACGTCAGCGGGCTGGTGTAGTCAGCGCGGCCGCCAGTCGGCGTGGTGGTCACACCAGTCACAGCTTTCGGAGCGATATCCGATGTGCCCGGCTGTTAGCGACAATCCAGCGACAGGTGGCACTCCTGTAACGCTGGACCCACTAAACCCATTGCCGTTGCGCATTTTTGGCACTTGAGCATCATCGACCCCGTGAACCACAGGGGTCCAGTGTCCACCTATCAGCGACTCTGTCGCTGATAGCCGGGCAAGCCCAAATCCGTTACGTGCGAGCCGGTTGGGGCTTCAGTGACGTGAGTACTGATCGACCGTGTGACGAACAGTGCTCACGGTACGCATGAGGTGATTGTCGCTGAAAAGTCGCGCACAGCCGGGCAACTCGGCAGTTGCTTCCGCGCTGCGACACGCCGGGGTTAGCGCGTTTCTGATCCTCGGCGTCCTCGCCAGGCGCTGACCGCCATCCCGGCCGCCCCGCCCACCAACACCCCCAACCACACCAGGTGTGCGGCGATCATCACGCCGCGTTGTGAGGCGGTGGGGGCCGAACCACCGACTCGGTGCACCGAGACGTCTCGATCGGATTCGCGCACCACCCAGCCCACCCCGGCCTCGGCCAGTTGCTGATCGGAGGCTCCCGAGAGCACCAGGTCCTGTACGGCCCGTGCGCGTACCCCTTCACCGGGCACCGTCTGACCGCCGATGGACAGATCCCCGGTCGTCAGCACCTCGGCGCGCAGCCAGCGGGGCAGCGGATCGAGCACCGGACCGGCAGGCGCCCAAGAGAATTCACGCATGCTGTCCGGCGGCAGCGCCACCACGGGTCGGGGCTCGGCGTTGATCTGCGCCGCCGCGGCGGCCCAACTCTGCGGATAGTGCACGGCGCGCACCTGATTGCCCACACCCCACGCCAGGTCGGGCAACACCGCGATCAGTGCAGCACAGCTCACCGCGGCCGAAGCGGCCAACGGCACCCGCAGCCGTCGCAACGTGACCGGCGCGGCGGCCGCGGCCAGCACGTAGCCCGGCATGGCCAGGGCCACCCATTTCTGCCCGTCACGCACCACGCCGAGGCCGGGCACCGCCCGGATCGTCGCATCGACGAACGCGAGGCCGGGGCCGGTGGCCATGGCCGCCGGAATCAGTACCGCCGTCGCGGCCAGGATCAGCAGCGGTGCCGCCGTGCGGTTGCGCACCACCACAGGCAGGCCGAGCGCGACGATGCCGAGCAGCACAGCGGTGGCCACTACTGCGAAAAGCGTTGTACGCGAGCCGGGTACGGCGTCGCCGTTCCAGATACCGCCGAGGCCGGCCAGGCTGCCCAGGGTGGCCAGACCGGGCTCGGCCCTGGCTGCGAAGGCGTGAACCCCGGCCGGCGACTCCGGAGCTGCCACCGCGCCGCCGACAGCCGCGGCCACCAGCCACGGCGTCGCGGCAAGTACAGCGGATCCCAGTGCGAGGGCGGCGACCCGCAGGCGTCTCCAGCCGGTGCCAGGGGCCGCAACACATACGAGCGCGACCGTCGCGGCCAGCATCAGGCCCGTCGGCGTCAATCCGGCCAGCGCGGTCCAGAACGCCAGGCCCCACGCCGGCCCCATCCCGGAACCGGCCCGCAGGCGCAGCACGCACACCGCCACCCAGGGCAGGCAGCCGTACCCGACGAGCAGGCTCCAGTGCCCCTGCAGCAGCCGTTCGGCCACAAAGGGATTCCAGATGGCCAGCGTCGCCGCGATGAACTGGCCCGACAAACCCGATCCCAGGACGGTGGAGGCCAGCCGGGCGGCTCCCCAGCCGGCCACCCACAGACCGGCCACCAACAACACCTTGACCACCACCCCGCCGTCGAGCACGGCAGAGGTCAGGGCGATGAAGAAGTCCTGCGGCAACGCCCGTGGTGCGGCCTCGGACAGTCCGAGTGCGGCATCCGTCAGATACGACTGGGGGGTGGACACCGCGTCGCGTAAAAGCAGATAACCGGGCGCCAGCAGCGGCCCGGTTATCAGCAACGACAGTGCCAGCGAATACGCCGGCAGCAGAGCAGAGCGCAGGCTCAGATCGGCCGGTCCGGTGGTAGGTCGGACGGTCGTTGAGCGGGCAGTTTCTCGGTCTTGGCCTCGGCACCGGGAACCTGGAAGCCCTGGGTGTCGAAGAAGCCGTGATCGGCGGTGTCGAGTCCGGGATCGATCAGAGTGGACTCGGCGCGCACCGCGAACGAACCCACGACGGCGCCACCGACCAGTGCCAGCAGGCCCAGCGCGGTGAACGTGATCGGCAGGACACGGGTCCACAGTGACACCCGGTCACGCTCGTCCTGAGCGGCCGCGACCTGAGATTCCACGGTCTCCTCGTTGTAGGTGACCTTGTAGTCGACGTAGGTCACCTCGGGCTTGAGCGCGTCCCGTGCGTAGTACTGGTAGCCGTGATCCTGCGTCTTGACGATGGTGCCCGACACCGGGTCCACCCAGAAGGTGCGCTGCGCGGCGTAGAAGCGGTCCATCGTGATCCGCTCGTCGGGTTCGCCGGGCACACCCCACATCTCGGGGCTCGCCGTGACGGTGCTGTCGGCGTCGTCCTCGTAGAGCGAGGAGTACTTGATGGGCTCGGCCAGCTTGCCGTTGGAGTCGTAGCCCACGTTCTGGATGAACCGGTAGGCGGTCAGCCCGTTGACGTCTTCTTCACCGTCGTAGTTCGCGTCGAACGCCTTCTGGGCGATCGGGTCGAAGAACGGGTAGGTCTTCTTCTCGGTATCGAACGGGAACCGGTAGGTCAGGCCCTCGTGCGGAAGCGCGACGTTCGTCGGCGGCTTCTCGTCCTCGATGGCCCGCGGCTTCTGCAGCGCCCCGCCCGGGTTGTTGTCGCTGGACACGGCCAGCGCGGTGCTGCGGTTCATGGTGACGGTGTCCACCATCGCCAAGAGCAGGCCGGAGTCCTTCTGCTGGTCCGTCCGCCGCAGCGTGCTGCCCACCTGCAGCGTTACCACGTCGGCGTTCGACGGTGATTCCACGCTGACCTGTTGCTGAAGTGCCACCGGCACGTTGCGGTCCACGGAGAATTTCGGGGCCACCAGCGATTCCGGATCGAAAGCGGTCGCGGTCCCGTCGCTGACCAGGCTGGCATCCAGGTTGAGCGGGATCTTGGCGATCTTGCCCTTGGTGTACGTGGTCAGCAACAGTGCGGCAATGAGCAGGGCTGCACCCAGCCCCATCAGTCCGCATGCCGCGATACGCAGCGCCACTGCGCGGTTCAAACCGTGCCTCCTTCAGTGTGGGCCAACTCGTCGTGAGGCAAACCCGTTCGACCCTAACAGCACTATTTAAGGCCATCACTTACTCCGGTTGCACGTCGCGGGTGCGTTGACCCGCAGTTTGGCGGGGTTGCCATGGCGCGGCACACTGGTCGCCGTGGCGACCGGAGCATCGGACCCGGAAACCGGTCCGGAGGCGGTCGGGGGAACACGTGGTTTCCTTCCGGCCGTCGAAGGCATGCGCGCATGCGCGGCCATGGGTGTGGTGCTCACCCACGTTGCCTTCCAGACCGGTCACACCACCGGGGTGAGCGGCCGGTTCTTCGGCCGATTCGACCTTGCGGTCGCGGTGTTCTTCGCGCTCTCGGGGTTCCTGCTGTGGCGTGGTCATGCCGCAGCCGCGCGAGGTTTGCGCCCCCGCCCCCGCACGGGTCATTACCTGCGATCCCGCATCGTGCGCATCATGCCCGGCTATGTCGTGGCGGTCGTGGTGATCGTCCTGCTCCTTCCGGAGGCAAAGGCCGATCTGACGGTGTGGCTGGCGAACCTGACCCTGACCCAGATCTATGTGCCGCTGACCCTGACAGCGGGGCTGACCCAGATGTGGAGTCTGTCGGTCGAGGTCAGTTTCTATCTGGCGTTGCCGCTGCTGGCGCTGTTGGCGCGGCGGCTGCCGGTGCGGGCCCGTATCGGTGTGATCATCGCCCTCGCAGCGTTGAGCCTGTTGTGGGTGCGCATCCCGTTCTCCGGCACCACCGGGCTCAACCCGTGGAACTGGCCGCCGGCGTTCTTCTCCTGGTTCGCCGCGGGGATGGTGCTCGCTGAACTCACTGTGAGCCCATTCGGCTGGGTGCACCGGTTGGCCCGGCGCCGGATTCTGATGGGCGTCATCGCCGCGGTGGCGTTCGCGATCGCGGCCTCGCCGCTGGCCGGCCTGGAAGGGCTGCGCCCGGGCTCGGTCGGCCAGGTGACGCTGAAGACCGCGATGGGCGCGATCGTCGCGGGCGCGTTGCTGGCCCCGCTGGTCCTCGACCACCCCGGCACCAAACACCCGATTCTGGGCAACCGGGTGATGGTCACGCTGGGCCGCTGGTCTTACGGTCTGTTCGTCTGGCATCTGGCGGCGTTGGCCATGGTGTTCCCGATGATCGGGGAGTTCCTGTTCAACGGGCAGATGCTGGTGGTGTTGGTGCTGACCCTGGTGTTCGGCTTCGCGCTGGCCGCGGTGAGCTACGCGCTGGTGGAATCACCGTGCCGGGAGGCGTTGCGGCGCTGGGAGTACCGGAACGAGAGCCCGGTGCCGCCGCTGGACAGCTCGATCACCGACGAGCCCGAGCCTGCTCCAGCCGCGCGATGACCTCGTCCCGCACCGCGGTACGACGGGCCTTGCCTGCGTCGTCACGCAGCGGCGTGTCGACGAACTCCACGTCAGCGGGCACCTTGTAGCCCGACAGGCGCTCGCGCAGGAAGGCCTGCACCGCAGCGGCATCCAGGTCCGACGCACCTGTTGTCTGCACCAGAGCGTGTGGCACCTGGCCCAGGTCTTCGTGGGGTACGCCGACGACCAGACAGGACAGCACGTCGGGATGGTCGGCCAGCGCGGATTCGATCTCGGCCGGGTAGACGTTCTTCCCGCCGACGGTGAACATGTCCACCCGCCGGTCGTTGAGGTAGAAGAAGCGCTCGGGGCCGTCGTCGACGTAGTACCCCAGATCTCCGAGCGAGTCCCACCCGTCCCGGCTCTTGGCCGTACTGCCGACGTAGCGGTAGGTGGGCGCGCTGCCGGGTCCGGGCCGCATGTAGATCTCCCCGGTGACGCCGGGCGGGCATTCCCGGCCGTCGTCGTCGAGCACCTTCATCTCGCCGGCCACCACCACACCGATCGATCCGGGGTGGGCCAGCCACTGCTCACCGGAGATGAAGGTCAGCGCCTGCAGTTCGGTGCCGCCGTACAGTTCCCACAGCGCGTCCGGGCCGAGCAGATCGATCCACGCCTGTTTGACGGCCGGTGGGCAGGGTGCGCCGACGTGCCAGAACCGGCGAATGCTCGACAGGTCATAGGCTTTCGGGTCGGCCCGGTAGACCGGTAGCAGCCGCTGCATGATGGTGGGCACCGTGGTCAGGAACGTCACGCGGTGTTCGGTGACCAGCCGCAGGAACTCGGCCGGGTCGAAGCGGGGCATGAGTACCAGGTGGTGGCCTTGCAGCAGCGCGATCGCGAATGTGGTGAAACCGGTGTTGTGGCTCAACGGCACGGACATCAGCGTGACGTCGTCGGGTTGGGCGCCCAGCGGGACGCCGATCAGGGCCGGCACCCGGCTGTCGCCGCCCGCCTCGATCAGCTTCGGGCGTCCGGTACTGCCGCCCGAGGCCATCGACTTCCACGTCGGTGCGACCGCCTCGGGTAGCGGTGCATCGGACAGCGTGGCATCGGGGGTGAAACCGGTTGGCAACCATGGTGTTTCACCGGCTTGGCGGCCGACCACCAGGGCCCGGGGGCGCAACGCCAGGATTCCGGCGAACTCGGAATCGGGCAACCGGGGCGACAGGGGTTGCGGCACCGCGCCGAGCTTCCAGGTGGCCAGGGTGGCCTGCACCCATTCGATCGAGTTGGGCAGACTGATGGTGACGTAATCACCCTGTCGTACACCGTGTTCGGCGTAGGCACGGGCGAGTCGATTCGTGGAGCGGTCCAGCTCGGCTCGGGTGAGCGTGATGCCCTGGCACGTCACCGCAGGCCGGTCGGGGTCGGCCTCGGCCAACTGGGTGAACTGGGTCGGGATCGTCGGGATGGCGTCGGTCATCTCAGTACCCGCCCTTGCGGTCGAAGATCCGCCGCGGATTGTCCACCAGCATCGTGGTGATCTGCTCCTCGGTGACCCCGCGCTCACGTAGTGCCGGCAGGACGTCTTTGTGGATGTGCAGGTAGTGGCTGTTCGGAAGGGCCTGGGCGGTCAGTTCGTCGGGCAGCGCGTCGAAGTAGCACCAGGTGTCGTGCGAGAGCACCATCTGCTCGGCGTGACCGCGCTCGCACATGGTCGCGACGGTCGCGACCCGCTGCTCGAACGGAAGGTAGACATCGACGCCGAAGCGGTCCATGCCGATGTAGGAGCCGTTGGCGATCAACTCCTCGAGGTAGCCGATGTCGGTGGTGTCGCCACAGTGGCCGATGATCACCCGGGACAGGTCGACCCCCTCCTCGGCGAAGATGCGCTGCTGTTCCAGGCCGCGCCGGCTGGCCGCATGGGTGTGGGTGGAGATCGGCACACCGGTCTGCCGGTGGGCCTGGGACACGGCCCGCAGGACCCGTTCGACGCCCGGGGTGACGCCGGGTTCGTCGGTGGCGCACTTGAGGATCGCGGCCTTGATCCCGGTGTCGGCGATGCCGTGTTCGATGTCGCGGACGAACAACTCGGTCATCGGTTCGGGCAGGCCCACTGCGGGTCCGCTGAAGTGGAACGTCAGCGGCAGGTCGTTATAGGTGTAAAAGCCGGTGGCGACGACGATGTTGAGGTCAGTGGCCTCGGCGATCCGGGCGATACGCGGAATGTAGCGGCCGAGTCCGATCACCGTGAGATCGACGATGGTGTCGACGCCGTGGGACTTGAGTTCGGTGAGCCGCGCGATCGCGTCGGCTTCCCGGCTGGCGTCGTCGCCCCAGGACTCGGGGTAGTTCTGGGTCAGCTCGCTGCTCATGATGAAGACGTGCTCGTGCATGAGCGTGACGCCGAGGTCGGCGGTATCGATGGGTCCGTGGGCGGTGTTGACTGTCGGCACGAGCCCGATGCTAGGTGTGTCAATCCGTTGTGTTCGGGGATTCGGTCCAGTCACGGGCAGTGGTGCCGGCACCGTCGAGTCCCCAGCTGATGATCCGGCGCGGCACGATGCGGATGACGTCGCCGGACAACCCGCCGTCAGTGGTGCCCGCGTCGGGCAACGCCGTTGCCGTACCCCGAATCTCGATTCCGTGGGCCTGGGGTGGTGTCACCGAGGTCACCGTGTCGACGATAAATGCCACCTGCGGGTTGCGAAGTACGTTGCGCCACTTCTGTGTCGACGCCAGCGCGCGTCCGACGATGTCGATGCCGGCCTCGTCGGGACTGAGGTGGACGCCGACGGGGCGGATCTGCGGATCACCGTCGCGGCCGACGGTGCTCAACCGCCCGATCGATTGCTCGCGCAGGTAGGCCAGTTCGGCGGGGGTGAATGTCATGGGTTCTGCTTTCCGTCGTCATGTTGCAGGAGATCGGTCTGCAAGTGGGTGTGCAGCCTGGTGAATACTCGCTCGACACAGTCGAGTTCATCGGGCCGGATGTGGTCGAAGAACAGTTCGCGCACTGATTCGCTGTGGAGTGGCACGGCGACGCGCAGCGCGTCGGCACCGGTGGCGGTCAGCACCGCGCGGTAGCCCCTCCGGTCCTCGGGGACCGGTTCGCGCAGCACCAGGCCACGCTTGGTCATCGAGTTGATCTGATAGGTGATCCGGCTGCGGGAGAACACCATCTTCTCGGCGAGTTCGCTCATCCGCAGGCGGTGATCCGTGGCATCCGCCAACATCATCAGCAGGTGGTAATCGATCAGGCTGAGATCCGTGGCCTCCCGGAGACGCTCGTCCAGCATCGTCTCCAGGCGCAGGCTGGACTCGATGTAGGGCCGCCAGGCCCTCTCCTCGGCTGTGGACAGCTTGCGCGCCATCTTCCTCCAATCGGCCAACTGGTTCAGGTTTGAACAGTCTGAAGTATCGCCTTGTCACCGGGCCGATCTCGACCTACAGTCAATATAGTACAAATTTGAACTAAAGGAACGGAGACGGACGACATGACTCACCGGATCGATTGGGACGACGCCTACCGGCAGCAGCAGACCCCCGCCTGGAGCATCGGTGCACCGCAGCCGGAATACACCGCGATCATCGACACCGACGGTGCCGTACGTGGTGACGTGCTCGACGCCGGCTGCGGTCACGCCGAGCTCGCACTGGCACTGGCGGCGCGTGGCCACACCGTCGTCGGCATCGACCTGAGCCCGACGGCCGTCGCTGCCGCGGCTGCGGCCGCCGAGGAACGCGGGCTGACCAATGCCACGTTCGTGGCCGCCGACATCTCGTCGCTCACCGGGTACGACGGGCGGTTCACCACGATTTTCGACAGCGGGCTACTGCACGCCCTGCCGGACGAACTGCGCGACGGCTACCTGCGCTCGATGTACCACGCGGCAGCTCCCGGGGCGCGGTTCTACATTCTGGCGTTCGGCACCGGGGCATTCGGCGATCACGACGGGCCGGGCCCCACCCAATTCACCGAAGACCAATTGCGCGAAGAGGTTTCGCGGTACTGGCAGGTCGACGAGATCCGGCCGGCCCAGCTGCACGCCGCCCTGCCCGAAGGCCGCGCACAGATGCCGGGCTTCCTGGTGACCGCCACAAAGGTCTAGTTGGCGGCTTCGACCACGGCCAGCACCTCGGGGGTGACCGGGTCGAGGATGTCGTCGAAGTCGTGGTGGGTCTTGACGTACTTGGCGACATACGGGCACACGGCCACGATGCGCTTGCCGGCCGCGCGGGCATCGGCCAGCGCGGCCGACACCAGCTCGCCGGCCAGGCCGCGTCCGCCGAACTTGTCGTCGATCTCGGTGTGGTAGAAGATGCGCTGATCGCCCGAGTCGACATAGGCCTCGAGGCCGGCATGCTCACCGTCGACGGTGATCTCGTACTGGCGTGCTTCGGGAATGTTGCGGACTTCAGCCATGTCCTCACTATGCCGCAGTAGCGCTGGCACGATCGGGTAGATGGCCGTCACCGCAACGTCGACGTGGGCGCCGCTGGCGTCGCCGGTCTACCGGGCGCTGTGGATCGCGCAGTTCGTCTCCAACCTGGGTACGTGGATGCAGACGGTCGGCGCCCAATGGATGCTGGTCGGGGATCCGCGCGCCCCGGTGTTGGTGCCGTTGGTGCAGACCGCCACCACGCTGCCGGTGATGCTGCTGGCCCTGCCGTCGGGTGTGCTCGCCGACCTGGTCGACCGGCGCAGGCTGCTGCTCGCCACCCAGGGTGCGATGGCGGCCGGGGTCGCTGCGCTCGCGATGCTGACCGGTGCCGGGCTGGCCACCCCGGCGGTGCTGCTGACCCTGCTGTTCCTGATCGGCTGCGGGCAGGCGCTGACCGCGCCGGCCTGGCAGGCGATCCAGCCGGATCTCGTTCCACGCGAACAGATTCCAGCTGCTGCCGCACTGGGCAGTATGAGTCTGAACGGCGCCCGGGCGATCGGTCCGGCGATCGCCGGGGCGCTGGTATCCCTGTCGGGCCCGACGCTGGTGTTCGCGCTCAACGCGGTCTCGTTCGCCGGCATTGTCGTGGTCCTGCTGCTCTGGCGTCGCCCCGCCGCCGAGCATGTTTTGCCCGCCGAGCGACCATTGGCCGCGCTCAGCGCGGGTGGCCGGTTCATCCGCAGATCGCCGATCATCCGGCGGATCCTGCTGCGCGCGGTGCTGTTCATCGCGCCGGGCAGCGCGCTGTGGGGCCTGCTCGCCGTCGTCGCCGAACGTCAACTGGGCTTGTCATCGTCCGGGTACGGGCTGCTACTGGGTGCGCTGGGCGTAGGCGCGGTGCTCGGTGCCCTGGTCTTGGGGCGACTGCAGTCGGCCTTCGGCCTGAACATCCTGCTGATCGTCGCGGCTTTCGGATTCGCCGGAGCCACTGCGGTTCTGGCTCTGGTCCACAATTTCGGCATCGTTCTCGCGGCGCTCGTCGTCGGTGGTACGTCGTGGCTGCTGGCGCTGTCCACGCTCAACGCGTCCATGCAGTTGAGCCTGCCCGCCTGGGTGCGGGCTCGTGGGTTGTCGGTGTACCAGCTGACCTTCATGGGCGGCCAGGCGATCGGCTCGCTCGTATGGGGCCTGGTTGCGGGTGCGGCCAGCACCGTGACGGCCCTGCTGATCAGTGCCGGCCTGTTGGTGGTGTGTGCGCTCTCGGCCTGGTGGTGGCCGCTGCACGAGCGCACCGGCGATCTGGACATGACTCCGTCCGCGCACTGGCCTGAACCGGCCCTGGTGTTCGAGCCGGAGCCGCCCGATGGTCCCGTATTGGTGCTGACCTCCTATCGGGTGGAGCCCCGGCACGAGACCGAATTCTTCGCTGCGATGGGCGTGCTCGGCCGGTCCCGGCAGCGCACCGGGGCCACGCAATGGCGGCTGTTCCGTGCCGCGGAGCGCGAAGGCGTGTTTGTCGAGGCGTTCGTGGTGCGGTCCTGGGACGAGCATCTGCGACAGCACCGCACCCGGCTGACCGGCCACGACCTGCTCATCGAACAGTCGGTTGAGCGGTGGGTCGACGGCGAGCCGGTTTCGCACCACCTGATCGCGGTGAGAACTCCTTGACTGTGAGCGCCATCACAGTAATATGACCAGTGGTCATACAGGCTGGAGAGTCAGATGCCGACGGTCACCTGGGCACGTTTGGATCCCGCTCGCAGGGATGCGATAGTCGCGGCCGCCGAGGCGGAGTTCGGGGCCCACGGGTACTCCCGTGGCAGCCTCAACGTCATCGCCCGGCGGGCCGGCGTCGCGAAAGGCAGCCTGTTCCAATACTTTGCGGACAAGCGCGACCTGTATGCCTTCATCGCCGACATCGGCAGCCAGCGAGTGCGCACCTACATGGAGGAGCGCATCCGCTCGCTCGATCCGAACCGGCCGTTCTTCGATTTCCTCACCGACCTGCTCGACGACTGGGTGGCCTATTTCGCCGATCACCCCAGGGAACGGGCGTTGCACGCTGCCGCCAGTTTCGAGGTTGACGTCGACGCCCGGGTCAGCGTGCGGACGGTTATCCACCGGCACTACCTGGACGTGCTGCGACCTCTCGTGCGGGACGCGCAGAACCGGGGTGACCTGCGGGCGGACGCCGATACCGACGCCATGCTTTCGCTGTTGCTGATGATCTTCCCGCATCTGGCGCTCGCGCCGTACGTCCGTGGGATGGATCCGATCCTGGGCCTCGATGAGCCCAGCCCTGAGCAGCCAGCTCTCGCCGTGCGCAGGCTCGTCGCGGTGCTGGCGTCCGCCTTCGCGGTACTCAAATCGCCGGCGGCCACCGAAGCAGCCCACCAGACCTGAGGAGGTCAATTCCCATGTCACACACAAATTTCGGCTCGCTCGCCAAGGGCGGTCTCAATTGGGACAGTGTGCCGTTGCGGCTGTTCGCCGGCGGGAATGCGAAGTTCTGGAATCCGGCCGACATCGACTTCTCCCGCGACCGGGCGGACTGGGAGGCGCTGACGGATCGGGAACGTGAGTACGCCACCCGACTGTGTGCCGAGTTCATCGCCGGTGAGGAGGCGGTCACCAAGGACATCCAGCCGTTCATGGCCGCGATGCGGGCTGAAGGGCGCCTGGGCGACGAGATGTACCTGACCCAGTTCGCTTTCGAGGAAGCCAAACACACGCAGGTGTTCCGCATGTGGCTCGACGCCGTCGGGATCAGCGACGATCTGCACAACTACTTCGACGAGCTTCCGGCCTACCGGCAGATGTTCTACGAGGAGCTGCCGGCGTCGCTGGATGCGTTGTACACCGACCCGTCGCCGGCCGCCCAGGTCCGGGCGTCCGTGACGTACAACCACATCGTCGAAGGAATGCTTGCGCTCACGGGATACTATGCGTGGCACAAGATTTGCGTTGACCGAGGGATCCTGCCCGGGATGCAGGAGCTGGTCCAGCGGATCGGGGATGACGAACGTCGCCACATGGCATGGGGCACCTTCACCTGCCGGCGTCACGTTGCCGCCGACGATGCCAACTGGGCGGTTTTCGAGAACCGGATGAACGAGCTCATCCCGCTGGCGCTGCGTCTCACCGAGGAGGGCTTCGCCCTCTACGCACCGGACATCCCGTTCGGCCTGGTGCAGGACGAGTTCATGCAGTACTCCGCCGACAAGGGCATGCGCCGGTTCGGCACCATCAGCAGTGCCAGGGGCCGGCCGCTCGAGGAGATCGACCTCGACTACTCACCGCTGACGCTGGAGGACACGTTCGCCGACGAGGATGCCAAGGCTTTGGCGGCCACGGCATAGCTCCGGGCAGTGCGGTGTCGGCGAACCCCTCCATCGCCGACACCGCAGCCGTGCGCACCGCATAGTGCGCAGCCACGCGAACACGGCCAACCCAGATGGTCTGCCTGTCAACTGACTGCGTAGTTACTGCATCCAGTCGGGCGCAATCCAGGTCCGTAACCTGCGATCCCCCACACAGCAAAGTGTTTCCGGGACTGCGTCACGCGTGCCGGTACCGTAAGTACCGCATACCCGTGTTGTCAACAGCTCCGCCGGATCTTTCGGCGCAAGCCCAGTTCAGCCGTGGTCGGCGGGTGCCGCTGCCGGCTGCGTGACGGGGTCCGATGTCCGCTCAGGGGTTCGCGGCGGCGTGATCGTGGAGGCCGCGACGAAGGTGACCGACAACAGCGCGAGCAGCTGCACCCACGGCGAGTGGCCGACGTAGCCGTCGACCGACCGCCAGGGGTACTGACTCAGCGTCGCGCCGGCCAGGATGAGTCCACCCGCGGCCACTGCCACGGTCAGGTTGTCGCGCCAGCGGTCGCGGTCGCGCAGCGCGTAACGCACACCCAGCGCGCCGCCGGCGACCAACAGCCCTGGCAGGCCGGAGATGGCCGTCCCCACCGCGAGTACCGCCGCCCCGGCGAGCGCCGGGGCCGGTTGCCATGGTCGCACCGGGTCGAGATCCGGACTGCGGCGCCGGGCCGGCCACAGTGCCAGCAGCGCCAGCACCGGCAGCAGCGCGAGCCCGCCGATCAACCCGATGCGGTACGGCCGGTTCGAGGGGAACGACAGCGTCACGGTCCCGCCCGGGCCGGCCGGCACCACCCAGCCCTGCTGCCATCCGTTGACCTTCACCGGGGTCAGCGCGACACCTTCGGCGTTGCGCGCGATCCAGCCCGGGTTCACGCTTTCGGGGACCACCAGGACGCGGGCGTCGGCGGCCGCCGGCACCTGGACCTGACGACGGTCCGGTGTCCATACCGGGGTGTCGACGGGAGTGGTTGTCGCCGTGCGTAGTTGGGCGGCTGCCTGGGTGTTCAGTACGACGCCGTCGACGACGAACGCCGAGCCGGGGCTGACCAGCAGCTCCTGTTGGCCCGCCGGCAGGGCGATCGGGCCGGTCCGGCAGGGATGGGCAGGAATCGGATCTCCGTCGAGCAGGGCTCCCACGGTGGTGCGCACCGAGGTCTGGACGAACTGCCCGGCCACGCCGATGATCGGACCCTTCCCGCATGGAAGTGTCACTGAGCGTTTGCGATTGGCGGCGGAATCGGCCGCGGCGATGGGCTTGCCGTGCACGTCGAGCACGGTCAGCTCGGCAAGCCCGGGCGGCTTGAGCTGATCGAAACCCAGTGAGGTGCGGTCGATGATGTCGTTCCAGCCCAACAACGACACGGTGATGGTGTCGGTCACCCGCAGTTTGAGCTTTGCCGTCTGGACGTCACTGTTGCCGGCCAGCTCATGCATCTGCGGGCCGTCGCCGAGGTCGATCGCCACCAGTGTCGGGTGCGCCGGCGGTTGGTTGGCGCCGGGATCGATCCGCAGTGCGCCGACTTCGGTCGGTGCGGGCAGTTTCAGCGTCAGCGTGGGCGGTGCCTTGAACTGGACGACGCGTTGCGGCGCAGTCCAGGATGTTCGCGGGTCACCGTCGGTGGCGGCGTAGGACGAGCCGAGCACGTCGATCGGATCGGCGTCACCGGAGGCGCGGGTGGTCCCGGGTTGGGCGACCAGATCGGCCAATTGGGGTCCCTGGCGTGACCGGATCCACACCGTCGGCTCGACCTCGGTGGGGGTGGGCACCGTCAGCGTGCGGCTCAGGTTGACGGGCTCCTCGGAGGACAGCGCCAACGCCGCCGCGCACCGTACCCCGACCGGACTGTCCGCGCACCCCGGCCTGCCGAGCAGTTCGGTCCCCAGATCCCATTGAGCGACAACAGAATCCGCCGGCGGCGCGGGGACTTCCACGGTGTGCCGCAGGTTGACCTGGTGGGCGAAGCCCGATGCGTCGTACTGGGTCACCGACAGGTCGGTGATGCCGAACTGAACACCGGGAGAGCCGTCGTTGGTGGCGACCGCGGTGATCCGCACCCACGGGGTCTCGCCGACCGGCAGCGGGATGGTCAACTGCTGACCCGCGGTGTCGAAGCGCAGACTGCTGGTGCCGGTCGCGGTGGCCACCTCGATGCGGCGTACCTGGGCGCCGACCGCGGTCGCGCTGGGGGTGATGGTCAGCGTGGCGTTGGTGACCGGGTGGTCGAAATCGACCTGCAGCCACTGGCCGACAGCGGCCTGTAGGGCGTTGGACACCCATGACGTCGAACCGTCGCTGTCGATGGCCGCGACGGGCCCGGTGGCCGGTGCGACGTTGGGAAGCGCGGTGGAGTCCGCCGCGGAACTCGACACGGATACCCGTCCGCCGGTCCACTTGCCGTAAACCGGCGCGGCCCTGTCGGCCGGATAGTCCGGGACTCGGTTGTGGGTGTGGCGGGCGTCGTCGGGGGTGCGGATCGCCGAGGCATGGTCGTCGACGCGGCCGTAATCGATCTCGCGGGCCGTCGGGGTGTCGGTGACGATCACCCCGGCGGATCGGTCCGGCTGTACCGGCAGGCCGGCCCGCTCGGCGTCGGCGGTCAGCAGCATCGGCCCCAGCGGAGGCTGGCCGGCGAGGCGCCGGCGCTCGTCCAGGCGCAGCAGCGCCTCGGGTGCACCAGCCACCCGTGTCATTGCGTCAGCGTCGACCAGATACGGCGCGGCCGGGTTGGTTCCGCCGGTGTCGACGCGGTAGATCTCGACGGCGGGATACCGTGGCCGCAGGCCGCTGTCCGCGACGAAGCCTTCCAGCGTTCCCGGTCCCGACGAGTCGCCGAACTCCGCCACCTTCGTCAGTCCGGGTGAACCCTCGATCGAGCGGTGCACCAGCACGGGGCGGGCCGACCGGGACACGTCCGGATCCAGGTCGTTGCGCAGTACGACAAAGGAAATGCCTTGTCGCGCAAGGCTGTCGGCCAGTCCTGCGGAGGGGCGGCCGGCGGCGAACAACCGTTGCACCGAGTCCAGGGCGCGGATGGTCTCCGGCGGGGTCAGCGGGATCGAATCCCGTACACCCCACGGGCTGGATCCGAGCACCTGCAACGGCTCGTCGTGGCTGTTGCCCCAGGTCTGGGTGGCGAACGGGGCGCCGGGAGCGACCAGGACCCGGCCCCGCTCGGTGTTGTGCGCATCGAGCCAGTCCGCGGTGTCGTGCCAGTACTGCGGGATCGCGGTGAACGTTCCGACCGGCGCGATACGGCCGGTCCAGGCGATCGAGGTTCCGGCGGCCAGGGCTGCGAGGACCACGATCGCGACGGCGATGCGCTTGTCGCGTTCGGGCCGGGAGAAGGCGCGCACCCACACAATCCGAGGTGCGCTGCCCGGCAACGGAATCCGCCCCAGCAGATGAGCAAGGCCCAGCGCCAGCGGCAGTCGCAGCACCGGATCGAGTTTGGCCAGGTTGCGCAACGGCGTGCCGGTTCCGTCCAGGAAGTCCTGAACGGCCGCACCTACGGGTGAGCCCAGTCCCCCGGAATAGCCCAGGGCCAGCAGCACCACGCCGACCAACAGCATGGTGATCAGCCGGCCCCGCGCGGGCATCGAGCGCAACGCGAGCCCGGCCAGCCCGGCGGCTGCCACCAGGGTGGTGGCCAGGACCGCGACCGTGCTCGTCACGAGCGATGCCGCCGCAGTCGCGGTCGACGCCACGAACGGGGTCCAGGTGTGGGTACCGCGCAGCATCTCGGTCAGCGACATCCACTGGGTGGTGACACCCGACGATTCGATGAAGTCCAGGAACGGTGGGCTGATCCGGCCCAGCAGCACCAGCGCCACCACCCACCAGGTGACGGCCAGCACCCCGCACAGGGCCCACCATGCGGTGAATCGCCACCACAACCGATTCGGCCGGTGGCAGGCCCACCAGATGATCGCGGCCAGGCAGCCCGTCAGGGTGGCGACCGCGTTCACCGCGCCCATGAGCGCCACCGCGCCCGCGGACCGGGCGGCCAACATCCGTAGGTTCCGGTCGCCTTGACCGGATGTCGCCGCCGGGGCGGCTCCCCGGAACGCCAGGATGACCGGCAGCAGCACCCACGGCGCCAGCATCACGGGCAGCGTCTCCGACGAGATCGCACCGAGGGTGGTCAGCACCCGTGGTGACAGCGTGAACGCGAGTGCACCGAGCACGCGCGAACTGGTACTGCCGATGCCCAAGGCCTCCGCGACCCTGATGAAGCCCCAGAAACCGACGGTCAGCAGCAGTGCCCACCACAACCGCTGGGTCACCCAGCCGGGAACTCCGAGCAGATCACCGGCCAGGAAGAACGTGCCGTGCGGAAAGAGGTAGCCGTAGGCCTGGTTCTGCGCCTGCCCGAACGGCAGATCGCTGTTCCACAGATTGAACGCGCGCGCCAGGAACCGCAGTGGATTAGCGGTCAGGTCGAGCTTTGTATCGGGTGATATCTCTCCGGGCGACTGGGCGAAAGTCAGGAGCAGTGTCGCAGCGGCGACCACCCACAACCAGCGCCGCGACAGTGGCGAGTCAGGTGCCCGCCGCGTCAGCGGCACATCCAAGCTAGGACCGGTCGCCGTACTCGACCCGGTTGAGCACCGATGACGCCGGGTCGCCCGCTTGCAGCGGAGGCTTCGTGTCCTGCTGCACCATTAGCGTCACACCGAAGACGGCAGCCGCCCCCAACAGCAGGCCGACGACAATGCTGGCCGCGGAGGGTACGACAAACCGGTTCACCCGGCCAACCTAGCACGGCGATACCCCTAATCCGTGCGAGGTGGACCTGCGTCGACACGCAGAGAATCGATTACCGCTTGCCCAGCGGCTAAGGTCGGGGCCCATGGCTTCACCGCGTCTCGTCGCAACTTTCGCAGCGTTGTCCGGGCTGTTGCTGGCCTGCTCTCCGAGCACCCCGGCGCCAGAGTCTCAATCCTCGGACACGAAGCCGATGTCCACCCACGCGCCGATGCCGGCAGCCCCGGTGTGTGATCTGGCCGCCCTGTCACCCCGCGACAAACTGGCCCAACTGCTGACCGTCGGCATCAAAGATGCGGCCGACGCCCGTTCCGTGGTGTCCGAGCAGCACGTCGGCGGAATCATGATCGGCAGCTGGACCGACCTGTCGATGCTCACCGACGGCTCCCTGCCCGATATCTCGGCCGCCGGCCCGGTGCCGCTCGCGGTCACCGTCGATGAGGAAGGCGGCCGGGTATCACGGCTGGCCTCGTTGATCGGCGAGCAGCCGTCGGCGCGGGTACTGGCCCAGACCAAATCCGTCGACGAGGTGTACGGCATCGCGCTGGACCGCGGGAAGAAGATGCGCGACCTCGGAATCACTGTCGACTTCGCGCCCGTGGTCGACGTCACCTCGGATGCCGACGACACCGTCATCGGTGACCGGTCCTTCGGCGATGACCCGGCCAAGGTCACCGAGTACGCCGGCGCCTTCGCGCGTGGGCTGCGGGACGCCGGCGTGCTGCCGGTGCTCAAGCACTTCCCCGGCCACGGTCACGGCTCGGGCGACTCGCACACCGCCGGTGCCGTCACCACGCCGCCCCTGGCCGAACTGCAGAACAACGACCTCGTGCCCTACCGGACCCTGACCACTCAGGCCCCGGTCGCCGTGATGGTCGGACACCTGGAGGTGCCCGGTCTGACCGGATCGGATCCGGCAAGCCTCAGCCCCGCGGCCTATGACCTGCTGCGCTCGGGCAACTACGGCGGACCCGGCTTCAACGGCGTCATCTACACCGACGACCTGTCCAGCATGGCGGCGATCAACCAGCGCTACGGCGTGGCCGCGGCGGTACTCAAGGCATTGCAGGCCGGGGCGGACAACGCGCTGTGGATCACCACCGACGAGGTGCCCGCGGTGCTGGACGGGCTGGAGAAGGCATTGGCCGACGGCCAGCTGAACCAGGCCGCGGTGGACGCTGCCGTGCAGCGCAATGTCGATGCGAAGGGCGGGGTGCACTGCTGAGCGCACTGCTCACAGCGAGTACACGCGCTGGGCATTGCGCACCCCGATGAGATCGACGAAGCGGATCGCGTCGTACTCGCTGCAGTCGCCTGCGCGTACCCAGCCGCCCAGCACCAGTCCCATCGCGCGCCGCCACAGCACCGAACCCAGCAGATGTAGTTCGGGTGGGCCGAAGGCGTCCGACGAGTAGAGCTGTTTGGCAAACGGCGCGGTTTCCAATGCCTCGGCGACCAGGCCGGTCGACCGCGCCCCGAGATGGTTGATGCCAAGGCCCACATCGAAGTTCACGTTGTCGAAGGCCTGCGCCAGGTAGCCGGCCTGCCGGTGGAATGGATAGCAGTGCAACAGCAACACCGGCACCGGGGGCATCGTGCGGAGCAGGGGCAGCAACAACATCGGGTCGGTGCGGTGCAGGTCCAGATCGCGGTCCCCGAATCCGACATGCACCTGCAACGGCAGTCCCAGCTCGGCGCTCTCGTACACGCCGAATGCGATCAGGGCCGGGCTGTCCGCCCGGATCGACGGCCGGTCGGCGAGTTCCCGGGCGTGCTCGACGACCACCGCATCGTCAGGGCGGGCCCAGTCGATGTCGAATGAGGTCCGATAGGCCGCGATGGTCTTGGCGCCCACGACGGGTGCGGCCGTTGGGGTTTGGGTGGCATCGCGCAGCGCGGAGCGGAATGCGTCGGGAAATTCGCCGGGTGCGGTGCCGGCTTCCAGAAGCTGTTCGGTGAGGCGCTCCAGACGCAGGATCTCTGCGGACGGGCGACCACTGAGCTCAGTGAGCCGCTGCGGGGACGTGATCAGATCGCCTTGGAATCCGGTGTCGACGATCCAGCGGTCGACCCGAGCCTGCGGCAGCAACAGGGAGGCCAACTCGGCCGGGGTGAACTGGCTGCGCCGGTCCCAGTACGCGTCGGCATCGGCGTGAGCGGGTAGGCCGAGCAGCGGGGCGCACCAGCGTCGGATGGACAGACCCAACGGCGAGTCGAACTGGGTCATGAAGCCGGGGATCGGACTGGTGGATGCCTCGTTGATCGACGCCTCGAATCCGGCCCGGTCGATCGGCCCGTCGAAGGCACCATGCACGTGGTGGTCGATCAGCGCGACTGTGCGCAGGTGCTCTGCCAGCGCCTCGGGAACCTCGGCATCGACACCGTCGAAGATGTCGGCGAGTTCACCATCGGGCATCGCGCGCCACCTCCGGTGCCCAATACACCACATCAAACCTGCCAGCGCGCGGGTACGAGCGGTTCTGGCGACGCTTATCCTGGTCGGATGGCAGGTGGAACGAAGCGGCTGCCGCGGGCCGTGCGTGAACAGCAGATGCTCGACGCTGCGGTGCAGATTTTCTCGGTCAACGGCTATCACGAAACCTCGATGGACGCGATCGCCGCGGAGGCCGAGATCTCGAAGCCGATGCTGTATCTCTATTACGGCTCCAAGGAGGAGTTGTTCGGCGCCTGCCTGGACCGCGAGCTGACCCGTTTCGTGGATGTGGTGCGCGGGGAGATCAACTTCACCCAGAGCCCCAAGGACCTGCTGCGCAGTGCCGTGCTGGCGTTCCTGACCTACATCGACGCCAACCGGGCCTCGTGGATGGTGCTCTACACCCAGGCCACCAGCTCGCAGGCGTTTGCGCACACCGTCCGTGAGGGCCGCGACCGGATCATCGACCTGGTGGCCCGCCTGCTCAGCACCGGTACGCGAAATCCTCAGCCCGACAGTGACTTCGAGATGATGGCGGTGGCGCTGGTGGGTGCCGGCGAGGCGATCGCCAGCCGGGTCAGCACCGGGGACGCCGATGTCAACGAGGCCGCCGAGCTGATGATCAACCTGTTCTGGCGCGGTCTGAAGGGCACGCCCTCTGAGGTTGCGCCGAGCCTGCACTCAGATCACGTTTCGGCCCAGAGTGGCGATCTGGGCGCAGAGTCGGCGCACTAGCGGACTGAAAACTGCTGTCCGGAGACCCGTAAGAGTGGCATTACGCTGCCACTATGGGTTCTGAGCTGAAGGTCGCTCCGGCAGCGTTGCGGTCGGCCGCCGCGGCCGAGACCGCCGCGGGCGAGGCCGTCACCGCACTGGCGGTGGCGCAACCGTTGAGCGCCGCGGCAGCGGCCATGCCGGGCCTGCAGAGCGGTGCCGCCTGCGGCGAGGTTTCCTCGGTCGTGGAGGCTGCGGTCAAGGCTGCCGGCAGCGAGATCAGCGCGCATGCAGGCAAACTGACCGACGCCGCCAATGCCTACCAGGGCGCCGACGACGAGTACGCGAGCCGGCTGAACTCCGCCCAGCCGCCGGATTGACCCGCGGATGAGGTTCAGACAGCCACACCCTCGACGAGGCTGAACGGGGACGCCGTCTCGACCACGCGGGTGAGCCGGAAACCGGCCTGTTGGTAGAGCTTTCGGTAGTCGTCCGCGCTGCGTTCCCGCGCCCCGGTGACGATCAGCATTTCCATATCGGTCCACTTGCCCATGAAGGCCCGGTCGTGGTCGGGGATCACCCCTTCGATCAGCAGCAGGGTGGTGCCCGGCGCAGTGGCCGCCCGCACATTGCGCAGGATGGTCAGCGCCTCGTCGTCCGGCCAGTCGTGAATGATGTTCTTCAGCAGATAGGCGTCGGCGCTGGCGGGCACACTGTCGAAGAACGACCCCGGAACCACCTGGACGCGATCGGCCACCCGGTAGCTGCCCAACAGTTCCGGAGCCCCGGCGACCACGTCCGGCAGGTCGTAGAGCACTCCCTGCGCGCCCGGCGTCGCCCCGAGCACGGCCGCCAACAGTCGGCCGTGCCCGCCGCCGATATCGGCGATGGTGCCGAACCGGGTGAAGTCGTAGGCCGCCACCACCGGGGCGATGGCCAGCTCGGAGACGTTGGTCATGGCGTCGTTGAAGATCACCGCGAGTTCGGGGTGGGAGCCGAGGTAGTCAAATGTCTCCTGGCCGCGGAGCTTGGGGATGACGGCCTCACCGGTGCGCACCGCATCGGTGAGGTGGCTCCAGTGTTCGCGGTGCTCTGGCGCGCCGACGAACCGGGCCATCGCACCGATGGCCACCGGGGCGTCGGTGCGCAGGGTGTCGGCAAGCGGGTTCAGCGCATAGCGCCCGTCTCGGGTGCGCTGGAAGATCCCCTCGCTGACCAGGGCCCGCATCAGCCGGTCCAGGGTGTCGCTGTTGGCGTCGACCCGGCGCGCCAGCTCCTCGGTGTGCAGCGGGCCGTCGGCCAGCGCGTCGGCCACCCCGAGCTGTGCGGCGGCAGCGATGCCCTGGGCGACCCAGGCGCCCAGGATCATCTCCAGCATCGCCGCGGGCGGCGGGACGGCACGCTGATGCACGCGACGCAGGTGATGGCGAACGCGTTCGACTGCACGAACAACGCGGGCAGGCGGCACCTTGGCGGGAGTCACCGGATGACTGTAGGGCGTATTGGTTGAGGTGTTGGTCACTATGTCGGCTTTCCCCCGGTAGCAAACCGAACTGGCACGGAACCTGTCGCGGCTGCCGCCTAAAGTGGTGCGAATGTTCACCGCGACGGAAACGCCCGGCCATGCCTGAGGCGGGCATGAGTGGCCCGTCGCTGGAGCAGCTCTACCAGCTCAATCGCGAGGTCGCCGATTCGCGTTCGGCGCGCCTGCTGGTCACGAACAACCTGGCCACTTACCTCACGCTGATGGAACGCCACCTGGACCGCGGCGCCAAGCTCACCGAGATCGAACTGGTGGTCCGCCTGGAACGTGACCTGGCCGACCTCGGCTCCGAGACCGACCAGTCGGGCCTGGCCCTGATCAAGTACTGGGCCAGCCAGGGTTGGCTGCACCGGATCACCGAGCAGTCCGGCGACACCGAACGCAATGTCTGTTACCTCACCTACGAGGCGCGCGCCGTGCTGGATTTCGGCCGCCGCATGCGCCGTGAGGACACCATCGCCACCGGCGGCTCGATCACGGGCATCGCTGCGGGGCTGCGACGGGTGGCCGGACAGGTCAGCAACGATCCCGAGCGCATCCGCGCCGACATCGAAGCCGAAATCGCCAGGCTGCGTGACGAATTGGATGCCCTGGACCAGGGGCAGCGCCCCGAACCCGACCTGGTCGACGTCGAGGACGAGGCCCGTGCCATCGCTTTGCAGATGGAGCAGATCGTCTCCGATATCGGCCAGTACGGCAGCATGCTAAACCGCATCACCACCCGGTTGCTCGACGCCTCTGCCGACACCGATCTCGGGTACCGGGAGCGTCAGCGTCAGTTGTTCGACGATTACGAGTCACTGTTCGCCTCCCGGGAGAGTGCCTCCTACACCGCCTTCACCCGGATGATCCAGGATCCCGAGCAGCGGGCCGCGCTGGTGGCCGACATCGAGGCGGTGACCCGTGAGCTGCCGCACCTGGATCCGGGCCTGCGTGAGGTGATGACGGGGTTCTTCAGCCTGGTGTCGGCGCAGACGGCCGAGGTGGGCCGGACCCGGCAGCGTTGTGCGCGCCGGATCAAGCGCTTCGTCGCCTCCGGCACGCTGGAACACAGCCGCGGCGTCACCCGTCAGCTCAACGATGCATTGGCCGTCGCGCATGAACTCCTCAGCGTCTCGCTCGCCGACAGCCGGATCGGCATCGAGGTGCCGTTGGTCCGAACGGACTTCAATTCGATTGGCGCCGTTGCGTTCAAGATCCGTGACGCGATCCCGCCGTCGCAGGCCGAGTCCTCGGAGGGGGAGGTGAACCTGTCGGCGTTCTCGGCGCTGGCCTCCCAGGTGGACGCCGCGGAGCTGGCCGACCTGATCAACGGCGCGGTGGCAGCCGGGCCGTTGTCGCTGCCCGATGCGATCGGAATGCTGGACTCGGCCTATCTCGGGCACGTGATCGTGCTGTGGTCCTGGGCGCTCAAACAACAGACTGCCGACGGTGCCGAATCCGTTCGGGTGCGCTTCCGATCCCTTGAGGGCGCCGACCGCGAAATCGAAATCCCCCGACTGGTTTTCACCGAGTCGATCCCTACTGCCACCGAGAGCATGCTATGACCGACACCCCGGACACGTCGCCGGTAACTGACACGTCGATCGATTTCGATGCGCTACCGAGCATCGATGCCGTCGAGCGGTCCACCGACCAGCGCCGCGCGCCCCGCTTCGACGGGGATGTCAGCGAACTGCCCGACCGGGCCTGCTGGGCACTGCAGCACCTGCTCTCGCGTCGCTACGTCAGCAAGGACAACCACTCCGAGCTGTGGTCGTGGGTGACCCGGTACCGCGCCGAGCTCACCGTGCGGCTGTCGGAACTCGATATGCGGCTGTGCATCTCGGACGATCACGACATTGCCTACGTCGAGCAGGCCGACTACGAATCTCAGTGGCGGCGCCGGTTGCTGCGACGCGAGACGCTGAACACCTACGACTCGATCCTGGCCCTGCATCTGGCCAAGCTCATGCGCGGGGCGGCGCGCGACGAGAACGTTCTCATCAGCCGCGACGAGATCCATGAGTTGTTCGCCGGGGTCAACAACGACACCGACCGCGACACCGCCTCGTTCGACAAGCGGATCGACAACGCGATCGAGCGGCTGACCGATATCGAGATGCTCGGCCGCAACCGGGAGGACGAGGACAGTTTCACCATCAGCCCGGTGGTCAACGCGATCATGACCGCGTCGATGATCACCGAACTGCAGCAGCAGTTCGAGCAGCTCAAGCGGGCTGCGAACGGCACGATCGATGATGCCGGCGATGCTGATGCACTTGTACGAGTCGAGGACGAGGTGGACGCCCATGGCTGAACCGACCAATCAGTTCTCCCTCTCGCGCCTACAGGTGATCAACTGGGGCGTGTTCGACGGGTACCATTCGATCCCGTTCAGTCAGCACGGCACGCTGATCACCGGATCCTCGGGCAGCGGCAAATCCTCATTGCTGGACGCGATTTCGCTGGCTTTCCTGCCGTCGCACCGTCGTAACTTCAACGCCTCCGGCGATACCACCGCCGCGGGTTCGGGCACCGGCAAGCGCACCGTCGACAAGTACGTCCGTGGTGCCTGGGGTGAGCGACGCGAAGGAACCAGCCGCCAGATCATGTACCTGCGCGGGACCGGCCCGGCCTGGTCGGCGGTCGCCGTCACGTACAGCGACCGTACGGGGCGTTCGGTCACCGGGTTGGTACTCAAATGGCTGGCCGCTGAGAAGACCTCGGATCCGGGCAGCCGCTACTACCTGATCAACGACGACCGCGACATCTTCGGCCTGTGCAACCGGTGGGCGGCCAACGGGTATGACGCCGCGGTGTTCCGCGACGACGGCTGGACCGGCGGTCGCAGTGAGAGCCAGTACCTGGCCCAGCTGTACTCCAGCATCGGGATCCGCGCCTCCGAGGCGGCCCAGCAGCTGCTCGGCAAGGCCAAGTCGCTGAAAAGCGTTGGTGGTCTTGAGCAGTTCGTGCGCGAGTTCATGCTCGACGAGCCGGTCAGCCTCAGCGGTGTGGAAGAGGCGCTGGAACAGATCAATCCGCTGGTCGAGGCCCGCGGCCTGCTCGATGTGGCCCGGCGCAAGCGGAACACCCTCGGCAACATCGCTGCGGTACAGGCACGTTACGCCGACGAGGCCGCCAAGTTCGGCGTGATCGACACCATCGACAACGCGATGATCCGCGACTACGTCGACCACCTACGGCTGGCCCAGGCCGGCCCGGAGATCGACAACCTCGACGATCAGATCACCCAGCTCGGCGCCCAGCGTGACGAGTTCGGTTCGCAGCAGCGCCAGCTCAAGAACGAGCACAACTCGCTCATGGCGCAGATCAACACCGTCACGGTGGATTTGGTGCCGCTGCAGCAACGTCTGACCGAGGCCGAGCGGCTCAGTGAAGAGGTGTCGCGCCGTCGCACCGGCTATGAAGACAAGGTCACCTCACTGGGTCTGACCCCGCCGGACGACGGCGAGGAATTCTGGTCGCTGCGTGAGACGCTGATGGACGAAGCCGACCGGCTGCACCGGGAGTTGTTCACCGGCAACCAGCCTTACGTCGAGGCGTCGGCGAAGGAAGTCCGGGCCCGTGAGGCCCGGGAGAGCGTCGAAACCGAGCTGGAGCGGGTGCAGCGGCTGGGTTCCCCGCTGCCGCGGACCGAGTATGAGATGCGGGCGCGCATCGCCCGGGCCCTGGACATCTCCGAGCGCGATCTGGTCTACGTGGCCGAACTGATGGAGCTCAAGCCGGACGAGTCGCGGTGGCGGCTGGCCGTCGAAAAAGTGTTGCGCGGAGCTGGATTACGCCTTCTGGTGCCCGATGCCTACATGGAACGCACACTGCGTTTCGTCAACGAGAACGACATGCGCGGCCGGATCCAGCTGCAGCACGTCCAGCATGGTGCGCAATTGCGCACCCCGCCTTCGGGCACGCTGGCCACCAAACTGCAACTCGCCGATCCGACGCACGACAGTGCCGTGGAGGCGCTCAACGTAATCGCCGCTGTCGGTGACTACGTGTGCGTCGACGGACCGGGGGAGTTCACCGAGCAGTCCCGCGCGGTCACCGATCAGGGCCTGCGCAAGGACAGCGGCCGGCTCTCGATCAAGGATGACCGGTCGCGGCTGCGGCCATCGGACTACATCTTCCTCGGCGGGACGGCGGCCAAAGTCGAAGCGCTGCAGGATGATCTGGCTGCCGCGCAGGATGTGTACCAGGTGGCGCGCACCGCGCGTGAGCGGCTCGACGAGCACCGCGGGCAGCTGCAATCCCGCGAGCGGGCCTGCCGGGCATTGTGTGACCAGTTCATGCAGTGGAGCGACATCGACACGGATTCGGTCGACGCGATGCTCGAGCGGCTGCAGGACGAACACGAACTGCTGGTCTCCGACAACCCCGACGCCGAACGGCTGCAGCAGCGCGCCGACGAATGCTGGGAGCGCGTCGAGAAGGTCATCCAGCAGATCGGCTCGCTCAACGAACGCGAGACCACGCTGGACCGCAGGCGCACTGCGCTGCTGGAGCTGAGCGAGCTCCTGACCGAACGCCTCGGGCCCAGCGAGTTCCCGTCGCACGCCCGCGACACGATCGACGGCTACGCCGCCGACGTCGCCCTGACCCTTGAGTTGCTCGAATCCGAGCCGTACCGAAGCGAATTGACCCGCGTCATCAGCCGCGAGCGGGACCGGCTGCGGGCGGACCGCAACCGATCGCATGACGAGTTGGCCGGCATCATGGCCGCCTACGACAGCTCGTTCCCCGATGCGATCCCGAACGACAGCGACGTGTTCGACGAGCGGGTGCATGACTACGTGGGCCTGTGCCGGCGGATCGACGAGCGTGAGCTGCCCGATGCGTACGAGCGCATGCAGCGGCTGATCACCGAACAGGCGCCGGGCGCGATCCTGAACCTGCACATGATTGCCGACAACGAGGCGCGGCGGATCACCGAGCAGATCGCCCGGGTGAACACCGGCCTGGGCGCGGTGGAGTTCAACCGGGGTACCCGGCTGACCCTGCACGCCGGTACCCGGCATCTGGCGGCGGTCGATGAGCTGAACGAGAAGGCCCAGCGCATCTCCTCCCGGGTATCGCTGGTGAGCTTCGGCGACGAGACTGCGATGTTCGATCAGTACACCGACATCCTGCAGCTGCGAAAGTTGTTGGCCGGCACCACCCCCGAGGACCGGCAGTGGACCCGTGACGCCCTGGATGTGCGCAACCGGTTCGTGCTGTACTGCGAGGAGCGTGACGCCGAGACCGGCGAGGTGATCCGGACCTACAGCAACTCCGGTGACAACTCCGGTGGTGAGCAGGAGAAGCTCATGGCGTTCTGTCTGGCCGGGGCGCTGAGCTTCAACCTGGCCAGCCCGGACAGCAATGACACCCGGCCGTTGTTCGCCCAGCTGATGCTGGACGAGGCGTTCTCCAAGTCGGATCCGCAGTTCGCCCAGCAGGCGCTGTCGGCGTTCCGCAAGTTCGGTTTCCAACTGGTGATCGTGTCGACCGTGCAGAACAGCACGACCATTCAGCCCTACATCGACAACGTGGTGATGGTGTCGAAGTCCGATGCCTCGGCGCCCAATGCCCGGCCGGTCGCCTCGGTCACCTCGGCGTCGATCTCCGAATTCGCCGATCTGCGAAAGACTTCGGGGGACGCGGTACCGAGCGCCTGATCTTGCACCGAATGGGTCAGGACCAGCTTTCGCGGTGTCGCTCCAGTCCATCGAGGATGAGGTCGAGCCCGACGTCGAACTCCTCGGCATACGCGTAGCCAGGCTTCAGGGCACGGTCGACGATCATCTCGGTGAGATGCGGGAACTCGTCACCGGGCATCTGCTCGAGAATCGAGCCTCCCACGTCCGCGAGCTCGGCGGATGATTGGAAGGGCAGGCTGAGTTCCTGCAGCGTGGAACCGTAGATGTAGCTGTCCAGAACCGAGAACGCGTGTGCCGCACCGGCAATGGAGAAGCCACCCGACCGGAGGCAGCCGATGGCCGCGTTGTGCTGGCGCAGGGTCGCGGGACCGGGGTTTGTCCGTGAGTCCATCAGGCGGATCGCCCACGGGTGACGGATCAGTGCGCCGCGCATCGAAACTGCCCGCTGTCGCATCGCTGTCCGCCAGTCGGCGTCGTCCCGTGGGAGTTCGATCTCGTCGAAGACGATGTCGACCATGCCGTCGAGGATCAGTTCCTTGTTGCGGAAGTGGTGGTACAGCGACATCGATTCGACGCCGAGCCGCTCGCCGAGCCTGCGCATACTCGGCACACCGCTGTCGGCCTCGTCTGCCAGTGCGACCGCTGTGCGAAGCACCAGCTCCTTGTTGAGCGGGTTACGGCGGGCGGCGGGCGGGCCGGCTGTGTCGGTGGTCAATGAAGGTCCTCCTGTCGCGGTCCAGAAGACGCTTGACAACCTTACGCTGCAAGGCTGTACCTTACGGCGTAAGGCTAGCGGGCGGCGCGAGCAGAGGAGTGGATCGTGAAACCGATCGGGTCAGATGGAGTCGGCAAGACGGGCGCGGGGAAAAAGGTGTGCATCGTCGGGGCTTCCGGGAAGCTCGGGCGCTACCTGGTGAAGCACGCATTGGACCGTGGATACGAAGTCGTGGGTGTCTGCCGCGAGCAGAGCGTGGCCAAGCTCGCCGACTTCGAGGGGCAGATCACGGTGATCCCCGGAGCGACCGACGACCAGGCGGTTATCGCACGGGCGGTGCGCGGATGCGATGCCGTCCTGACTGTCCTGGTGCCGTGGGGGATGAACCATTACGCCTCCGGTACGGCCCAAGCGGTGCTCGACCACGCCGGCCCGGATGCCCGCCTGGTGTTCTCGTGCGGGTGGCACATCACCCGCGACGGCCAGGACCGCTATACCCGGAAGTTCAAGTTGTATGTGGCCGTGCTCGGGCGGCTGGCCAAGCTTGCCCGGGTCGTGGACGTGTACGACCAGGTGGAGGCATGTCGGAGGATCTTCGCCAGTGACACCCGCTGGACAGTCGTGCGTGGCAGTGACCTGGAGGAGGGCGACAGTCAGGGGCTGCCGGTCTGGAGCCGGCACGTGGGCGATCCTGTCTTGGCGAGCAACCTGACCCGTCGGGTGGACTATGCGCTTTTCATGGTCGAGGCCGTGGAGAACGACGCCCTCGTCCATGAGGCACCGGCCATCGTCGGTCGGCTGACTGCGTCTGCCCTCACCCATGCCAGTGATCCGGCATGAACGTCCGGTTCGCGTCGGCCTCGCATGTCACACCCAGGACACTGGCGAGGATCGCCGGGTGCCTCTACCTGACCGTTGCCGTGCTCACGATCTTCGCTGGGCTGGTGAACTCACGACTCGTGGAGCCAGGGAATGCAGCGGCCACGACCGTCAACATCAGTACCTCTGCCACCCTGTTCCGCGTCGGCTTCGTCAGCGAACTCCTGGGGGCTACGGCCTTTCTATCGACCGGCATGGCCCTCTACATGCTTTTCAAGCACGTCAACCAGCTGGCCGCCGCCGTGATGGTCACCTTTGTCGCGGTCAGCGTCGCGATCCAGAGCCTGAACCTGCTCAATCAAAATGCGGCGCTGATGATCGCCACCGGCCACTACGCCTTCGGTCCAACTGATTCCGACCAGCTGGTCATGCTGTTTTCCGACCTGCAACGCGATGGGTACCTCATCGCCCAGACGTACTTCGGCCTGTGGCTGCTGCCGCTGGGTTATCTCGTCGTCAGGTCGGGCTACTTCCCCAAGGTTCTGGGTGTCCTGCTGATGACCGGATGTCTCGGTCACCTCGTGGACGTGTTCGCCCGCTTCCTCGCCCCGGACTTCGGGGCGGCCGTCTCGCCGGTCGCCCTGACAGTTGCGGCGGTCGCGGAACTTTCGTTCATCGGGTGGTTGCTGACGAGGGCCGTACGTGTTCCAGGCTCAGCGTAGATCCGCTGCCGAGTGTGCGTACAGATCGCGATTTCTCGACAAAATGCGATCTGTACGCACACTCGACGCGTCAGAGAGATGCGTCAGAGCCCGGTGACCGTCGCGGTCAGGTGCGGGTAGCCCTTCGAGAGGTTGCGCAGGGTCAACTCCCAGCCCTCGGCGTCACGCTCGACGTAGAGTCCGGCCTTGGCCGGCAGCACCACCGGCTTGGCGAACCGCACCGAATACTTGACCGCATCGGGGAGCTGCCCCTCGATATTCGCCAGAACCGCTGCTGCACTGAACATCCCGTGGGCGATCACAGTGGGGAAGCCGAACAGCTTGGCGGCGATCGCGTTGGTGTGGATCGGGTTGTGGTCCCCGCCGATCGACGCGTAGTTCCGGATCTGGCCGGCGGTGATGTTCAGAACCGCGTTGGGCGGCGGCAGCTTCGGCTGCTTCTGCGGCTCCGGCTTGGGCTCACCGGACAGGCTGGTTCGCTGCTGGTGCAGGAACGTCGTCACCTGGTGCCACGCGGTGTCGTTGCCGACCTTGAGTTCGGTGACGATGTCGACGAGCAGACCCTTGCGGTGCTCACGCAGGTTCTCCGCGTGCACGGCCGCGCTGACGGCGTCGGTCACCTTGATCGGCTGGTACTGGGTGATGTGGTTCTCGATGTGCACCGAACCCATTGCGGCGAACGGGAAATCGAATCCGGTGACCAGTGACATCACCGTCGGGAAGGTCAGCGCGAACGGGTAGGTCAGCGGCAGTGTGTCGCTGAACCGCAGCCCGGTCACCTGCGCATAGGCGGCAACGTTGGCCGGGTCGATGGGCAGGTTGTCGACCGTGACGGTGCGGGCCGGCAGGGTGTCGTCGCGCGAGATGAACGGCAGGGCGCCGACGACGGCGCGCAGCATGTTGTTCACGTGCTCACGCCCCCAGCATGGCCTGGCCGCAGACCCGGATGGTGTTGCCGGTGACCGCATTCGACGCGGGGTTTGCGAAGTAGGCGATCAGTTCGGCCACATCCACCGGTTTCCCGCCCTGGAACAGCGAGTTCAACCGGCGGCCGACCTCGCGCGTGGCCAGCGGGATGGCGTCGGTCATCTTGGTCTCGATGAAGCCGGGGGCCACCGCGTTGATCGTGATGCCCTTCTCGGCCAGCACCGGTGCCAGCGCCTCGGTCAGTCCGATCATCCCGGCCTTGGTGGCGGCGTAGTTGGTCTGCCCGCGGTTACCGGCGATGCCGGCCATCGAGGACAGACCGATCACCCGACCGCCCTCGCCGAGCGTGCCACTGGCCACCAGACCTTCGGTGAGTCGCTGCGGGGCAAGAAGATTCACCGCGATCACGGAATCCCAGCGGCTTTCGTCCATGTTGGCGAGCAGCTTGTCGCGGGTGATGCCGGCGTTGTTGACCAGCACATCGACCTTGCCGCCATGCTGTGCGGTGACGTGGGCGATTATGGCGTCGACTGCATCTTCTGAGGTGACGTCCAGGGTGAGGGCGCTGCCGCCGACCTTCTCGGCGACTTTGCCCAGATCTTCGGCGGCCTGGGGAACGTCCACTGCGACCACGGTCGCGCCGTCACGCGCGAACACCTCGGCGATCGTCGCACCGATGCCGCGGGCCGCGCCGGTCACCACGGCGACCTTGCCGGCCAGCGGCTTGTCCCAGTCGGCCGGCGGGGTCGAGTCGGCGGCGCCCACTCGGTACACCTGTCCGTCGACGTAGGCCGACTTGGCCGAGAGGATGAAACGCAGGGTGGACTCCAGGCCGGTGACGGCGGGCTTGGCGTCGGCGGCCAGGTACACCAGCGACGCGGTGGCACCGTGCTGCAGTTCCTTGCCCAGTGAGCGGGTGAAGCCCTCGAGGGCACGCTGCGCGATCTGGGCGTGGACGCTGCCGGCCTGATCCGGGGTGGTGCCGATGACGACTACCCGTGCGCACGACGCGAGGTTGCGCAGAACCGGGGTGAAGAACTGGTAGAGCTCCTTGAGCCCGGCGGCATCGGCGATGCCGGTGGCGTCGAGGACCACGCCGCCGAACGAATCGGCCCAGCGGCCGCCGATGTTGTTGGACACGACGTCGTAGTCGCCGGCGAGCGCTGCGCGGAGGGGCTCGGTGACGCGGCCTTCGCCGCCGATCAGCAGGGAGCCCGACAGCGGGGGCTGTCCGGGGCGATAGCGGCGCAACGTTTCGGGCTGCGGCACGCCCAGCTGCTTGGCCAGGAACGATCCCGGCCCGGAGTTGACCACTTGGGAGAACAGGTCGGAAGCCACTTCAGCTGCCTTTCGCTTCGCAGTACTGCGTTGTCCACACCGAACTTACTCCAGAGTAAGAACAGTGGGTAATATGGCCCCGGACAACCCGAAAGTGGAGGGCAAACAGATGGCCAACAACACGACCCGGCGACGCGTTGCCGTTTTGGGTGGCAACAGGATTCCGTTCGCACGGTCCGACGGCGCCTATGCCAACGCCTCCAACCAGGACATGTTCACCGCCGCCCTGGACGGGCTGATCGATCGTTTCGATCTGGCCGGTGAACGCCTGGGTGCGGTGATCGGCGGCGCGGTGCTCAAGCACAGCCGCGACTTCAATCTGATGCGCGAATGCGTGCTGGGCAGCGCGTTGTCGCCCTACACGCCCGCTTATGACATTCAGCAGGCCTGCGGCACCGGTCTGCAGGCTGCCACTGCGGCGGCAAACGCCATCGCGCTGGGACAGTACGACTCCGCGGCGGCAGGTGGTGTGGACACCGCCTCGGATGCCCCGATCGCGTTCGGCAATGACCTGCGTCAGGTGCTGCTGGGCCTGCGTCGGGCGAAGTCCAACCTCGACCGGCTCAAGCTGGTCGGCAAGCTGCCGGCCTCCCTCGGTGTGGAGATCCCGGTCAACAGTGAGCCCCGCACCGGAATGTCGATGGGCGAGCATGCCGCCGTCACCGCCAAGAAGATGGGCGTCAAGCGCGTCGACCAGGATGAGCTGGCCGCCGCCAGCCACCGCAACATGGCTGCCGCCTACGACAGCGGGTTCTTCGACGACCTGGTCACCCCGTTCCTCGGCCTGTACCGCGACAACAATCTGCGCGCGGACTCCACGCCGGAGAAGCTGGCCAAGCTCAAGCCGGTGTTCGGCGTCAAGGCGGGCGACGCGACCATGACTGCGGGCAACTCGACCCCGCTGACCGACGGCGCCTCGGTGGCGCTGCTGGCCAGTGAGGAGTGGGCCCAGGCGCATGGCCACGAGCCGCTGGCCTACTTCGTCGATTCGGAGACGGCCGCCGTCGACTACGTCAACGGGCCCGACGGCCTGCTGATGGCACCGACCTATGCGGTGCCCCGGCTCCTCGCCCGCAACGGGCTGACACTGCAGGATTTCGATTTCTACGAGATCCACGAGGCATTCGCCTCGGTGGTGCTGGCCACGCTGGCGGCCTGGGACTCTGACGAGTACTGCAAGGAACGCTTGGGCTTGGACAAGGCACTGGGCAGCATCGACCGCACCAAGCTCAACGTCAACGGCTCCTCGCTGGCCGCGGGCCATCCGTTCGCGGCCACCGGTGGCCGGATCGTGGCTCAGCTGGCCAAGCAGCTGGCGGAGAAGAAGAAGGAGACGGGTCAGCCGGTGCGCGGTCTGATCTCGATCTGTGCGGCCGGCGGGCAGGGCGTCGCCGCGATTTTGGAGGCGTAGCTTGCGGAGCCGACCATCAGGCACTGTGGCGTAGCGAGGCCTGACCTCCACAAACGCAGGCCGCGAAAACATCCGAAAAGTTTCTTTCTCCGATGTGTAACGGCCGCGGCATAGAGGTCGATACATGGGTAGCTCCGTGTTGCCGTCTGACCCCCCGACCCGACGGCAACACGGGGCGACCTAACTTCGAATTCTCGGCAATATTCGGCCGTATTTTTCTCTGGTTTGAGGGGTACCCGAGGCGTACGATCGAGCCTACGACGGGTTCGGGAGTGACTGATCCAAAGAGTCGGTACAGGGGTGAAAGACCGGCTGCGTGAGACGAATTGAAACGCCCCCAGGTGTCCTCCCGAACCCGCCCTTTTTTGTCTGATTACCCTTCTCTTCTGGTCCCATTCGGCCCGCCCTCCGCATAGCGTGGTGCCATGCAGATCAGCCTCATCGCCTCGCTCAGTGAAACCGGCGGCCGCTCCCCGGTCGACGCCACCGTGGAGAATCTCGCGCAACTGCACGAAGAGGGATTCCGGCGGGTCTGGATGACCCAGATGCCGTATGAACCCGACCTGCTGACCGTTCTCGCAGTCGCGTTTCGCGAGGTCGACGGGATCGAGGTGGGCACCGGTGTCATCCCCATCCAGAATCAGCACCCGATGCTGCTGGCCCAGCGCGCGCTCACGCTCAACCTGATCAGCGGGGGCCGGTTCCTGCTCGGCCTCGGCATGACGCACGCGGCGGTGACCGAGGGTATGTGGGGCATTCCGTGGGACAAGCCGGTCCGCCGGCTCCGTGAATACCTGGACGGGCTGCAACCGCTGCTGGCCGGCGAGCCCGCCGACGCGCCCGGCGAGACGGTCACCACGCGCGGTGCCCTGCAGATCCCGGGGGCATCGGCGCCTGATGTCTACATCGCCGCGCTGGGGCCGCAACTGCTCAAGCTCGCGGGCCGTCGCACCGCGGGCACCGTCACCTGGATGACGGGTCCGACCACGCTGGCCGACCACGTCGTCCCGACGCTGCGCGAGGCAGCCGGGGACCGTCCGGTCCGTGTCGTCGCGGCGCTTCCGGTCAGCGTCACCGACGATGTCGACGGCGCCCGCGCCCAGGCCGCCAAGCAGTTCGCGATGTATGGGCATCTGCCGTCCTACCGGGCCATGCTCGACCGCGAGGGCTACGCCGGTCCCGAGGACGCTGCGATCATCGGTGACGAAAGCACTGTGGCAGAACGTATTCGGGCACTTCGAACAGTTGGCGTGGACGAGTATGTCGGGGTGGTGTTCGATGCGTCGCCCGAAACGCGGGCCCGTACCCGGGCACTCCTGCGCTCGCTCGACAGCTGACGGTGTGGCTAGCCACACCCCATATTGGCTGGACAGCACCATCGCCCGGTGCCAACGTATCGGGCAACGATGATGACCGTGACTACCACCGCAATCACCTCCGCCTCCGCACCCGAAGACCGGCGCCGAACACTGCGAACCCCGTTCACCGCGGCAGCCTGTCGTAGCTATCTGTATTTCCTCCTGGTGAGCGTCCTTGCCGTGGTCGGCGTGGTCTACCTGTTCGTCACCGGTCTGACCTCGGGGCTGTTGCTTGTCACCCTGGTCGGCGTACCGCTGCTGGCGCTCCTGGTGTTGTCGGGTCGACGGTGGAACGCGCTGTACCGATCGCTGGCCCGGCTGGTCGGTGTCACGATCGCTCCGCCGGCGCCGTTCGCCCGGCGGGCCGGCTGGCCGCAGACACTGGCCTCGGCCCTTACCGATGCGGTCGGCTGGCGCAGCCTGGGATTCCTTCTCCTGCAGAGCGTCGTGATGACACCCCTCGGATACGGGGTCGTGCTGGCGATCGTGATCTCGGCGGTGCTGGTGGTCTCCCCGGTGGTCTGGGCGTGCGGAATAGCGATCATCAGTTTCGGCGAACCGGTGGACTCGCTCGGCATCTACCTACTGCTGTCGGCGGGTGGACTGCTCGCTCTGTACACGTTGGCGTGGGTCATGATCGGTGTCGGGCGTGCCCATGTCTGGCTGGCCGAAGCACTGCTCGCCCCGACCGACCGCGAACGCCGGGTAGGCGAACTGGAGCGCGCCCGTGCCGATGTGGTCGATGATTCGGCGGCGACGCTGCGCCGCGTCGAGCGCAATCTGCACGACGGCACGCAGGCCAGGCTGATCGCCGTGGCGATGACGCTGGCGCGCGCCGAGGAACAGTTGGCCGATCCGGACAAGGCTGACCGGGCCCGGCAACTGGTCTCCGACGCACTGGCGAACACCAAGGACACCCTGACCGAACTGCGCGATCTGGTCCGCGGAATCCGGCCGCCTGCACTGGATCTCGGCTTGGTGCCGGCCGTGCAGACATTGGTTGCGCGTAACCCGATCCCCGTAGAGCTGGTCGATGACATCACGGTGCACCCGTCGTTGGGTGTGGAGACGCTGGCGTACTTCTGCGTAGCCGAGTTGCTCGCCAACGTCTCCCGGCATTCCGGCGCGACCCAGGCCACCGTGTGGCTGCACAGCGATGCCGATGAGCTGCGGATCGTCGTGGCGGACAACGGTTCCGGTGGGGTGGAGCCGGCCAACGGCTCGGGGCTGACGGGATTGGCCGATCGGCTGAGGATGGTTGACGGCCGGCTCGACATCGACAGCCCTTCTGGCGGCCCCACCACGGTGACAGCCGTCGTACCGGCGGGAACACAACGGTGACCCGGCTGGCGATCGCCGAGGACAATGCGATTCTGCGCGACGGCCTGACCCAATTGCTCGTCGAACGCGGGCATGATGTTGTGGCCAAGGTGGGCACGGCCGACCAGGTCCGGGAGATCGCTCAGACGCTGCGGCCGGAAGTGTTCGTGATCGACATCCGCATGCCGCCGACCTTCACCGACGAGGGCCTGGTCGCGGCGGTATCGTTGCGGCGCTCGCATCCGGATGTCGGGGTTCTGGTGTTTTCGCAGTGGGTCGAGACCCGTTATGCCGCTGAGCTGTTGGCCGGAAATCCGGAAGGGGTGGGCTACCTGCTCAAGGACCGCGTGGCCGATATCGGTGAGTTCGACGCCGCGCTGCGGCGCGTCGCCGACGGAGGTACCGCGCTCGATCCGGAGGTCGTGCGGCAGCTGATGGGGACGCGGCGTAGTGGTGATGCGCTGGCGCGGCTGACTCCCCGCGAACGTGAAGTCCTCGCCCTGATGGCCGAAGGCCATTCGAACAGCGCTCTGGCCGAACATCTTTCGGTTTCCGAACGTGCCGTGGAGAAGCACATCGGCAGCATCTTCACGAAACTCGACCTACCGCCGTCGACGGCGCATCATCGGCGCGTGCTTGCCGTCGTCACTTACCTGAACTCCTAGGTCCGGGATGATTCTCGCCGATCTGTCGGTTGCAACCCATGCATCACCGCAGAAACGGAGGCCACAGTGCCCGCAACACCGCCAACGGCAGACAGCCTGAGCATTCTCGTCATCGGGACAGGCGAACTCGGCGCCAGTGTGTTGTCCGCTCTCACCCGTCACCTGGCAATCCATCCCGGCGCCGCAAGCATCGCGGTGCTGCTGAGGCCGCCGGCATCACGTGCCGATATGAAACGCGATGCGCGCAGCGAGGAACTGACCCGGTCGGGTATCACCATCGAGCATGCCGATGTCGCGACGGCGTCGGTGGCCGAGCTCGCGGCCATAATGCGGCGCTACGACACAGTCATAAGCTGTGTCGGTTTCGCGGCCGGGCCGGGGACACAGCACAAACTCGCTCAATCGGCCCTCACTGCCGGGGTATCGCGGTTCTTTCCATGGCAGTTCGGCGTCGACTACGACGAGATAGGGCGCGGTAGCGCGCAGACGCTGTTCGACGAGCAACTCGACGTGCGCGACCTGCTGCGCGGCCAGCACGCCACGGAGTGGGTGATCATCTCCACCGGCATGTTCACCAGTTTCCTGTTCGAACCCGAGTTCGCCGTCGTGGATCTGTCGGCCGAGACCGTGCATGCGTTGGGAAGCTGGGACAACCAAGTCACCCTCACCACCCCCGAAGACATCGGCGTGCTCACCGCCGACATCGTCTTCGCCGAACCGCGTATTCGCGACACCGTCGTCTATCTCGCGGGCGACACCGTCAGTTACCGGGAACTCGCCGATATCGTCGACCGCGTCCGTGCGACATCGGTTACCCGCACGCTGTGGACCACCGACGTCCTGACCGACCGGCTACAGCAGGATCCCGAGGACACGATGAGCAAGTACCGGGCGGTGTTCGCCCGCACCAATGGTGTTGCCTGGCCGAAGGATCAGTCGTACAACGCTATTCGCCGCATCAGGACGACGACTGCCGAGGAATGGGCCAGAGCGAACCTGGTGTGACACCGGCACACATCGGAGGCTAGTTCGACGTGGTTGGCTCGGGCTCCGGGTCGAGCAGTTCGCGAACCGAGGTGCGAGTGCCGTAGGGGCGCAACATGCGGCTGGCCGGCCGCGGCCGCACGATCTGTGGCCACCAGAACCACCGGCCGAGCAGGGCCGCGATGGACGGTGTCATGAACGACCGCACGATCAAGGTATCGAAGAGCAGGCCGAGGCCGATCGTGGTGCCGATCTGCCCGAGGACGATGAGATCGCTGAAGATGAACGAGGACATGGTGGCTGCGAACACCAGACCGGCCGCGGTCACCACCCGGCCGGTCCCGGCCATGGCGCGGATGATGCCGGTCTTGAGCCCTGCCCCGATCTCTTCCTGGAACCGGGATATCAGCAGCAGGTTGTAGTCCGCGCCGACCGCCAGCAGCAGGATGATGGCCAGTGCCAGCACGATCCAGTACAACTGGATGCCGAAGATGTACTGCCACACCAGGACCGACAGGCCGAACGACGCTCCCAACGACAGCACGACCGTCCCGACGATGACCATTGCGGCGACGAGGCTGCGGGTAATGAACATCATGATGAGCAGGATGAGGCTGATCGCGGCCAATGCGGCGATGAGCAGGTCGTATTTGGCGCCGTCCTGAATGTCCTTGTACGCCGAAGCGGTTCCGGCCACGTAGATCTTGGCGTCCGACAGGGGAGTGGCCTTGATCGCGTCGAACGCGGAGTCCTTGATCGCGTCGATGTGTGAGATGCCCTCGGGCGTGGCGGGAGTGCCCTCGTGCGTGATGATCATGCGGGCGGCCTTGCCGTCGGGCGAGAGGAACAGTTTCAGGCCGCGCTTGAAGTCGGGATTGTCGAAGGCTTCCGGAGGCAGATAGAACGAGTCGTCATTCTTGGCCGAGTCGAAGGCCTGTCCCATCGCGGTCGAGTTCTCGAGGGCTTCCTGGGACTGCGAGTTGGTTCCGGACGTGGTGGCGTAGTTGGACAGCGTCAGGTCACGGTTGCGCTCCTGGATGGCGATCTGCGGCGGGAGCAGCGCCACGAGTTTCGGCTGGAGGGCGTCGAGCTTGTCCAGGCTCGCGGTGATCTGCCCGAACTGATCGCTGAGTTTGTCGATGCCGTCGAGTGCGTCGAACACCGATCTCAGCGCCGCGCACATGGGAATGTCGAAACAGTGCGGTTCCCAGTAGAAGTAGTTGCGCAGCGGGCGGAACTGATCGTCGAAATTGGCGATCTTGTCGCGCAGGTCGTTCACGATCGCGACGGTGTCGTGGAACGCCTGGGTCTGCTCGTGGGTGGCAGCGGCACTGGCCTGCTGCAACGTGACCTGCTGCTTGAGGATGTTGATCGTGTTCGACAGTTCGTTGGCCTGCTTGAGCAGATCGGCGGCGCGGTCCTGCTGGTAACCCAGATTCATGATCTGGCTGGCGCTTTGCGCACTGATCTGAAACGGGATGGAGCTGTGCTTGATCGGCGTGCCCAGAGGCCGGGTGATCGACTGGACCAGGGCGATGCCGCGGGTGTGCAGAACGGCTTTGGCGATGCGTTCGAGTACCAGCATGTCCGCGGGGTTCCGCATGTCGTGGTCGGCTTCGACCATCAGTAGCTCGGGGTTCAGCCGGGCCTCGGAGAAGTGACGTGTCGCGGCTGCGTAACCGACGTTCGCCGGTGCCGATTCCGGTAGGTAGGGGCGGCCGTCGTAGCTGGTCTTGTACCCCGGCAGGGCGAGAAGGCCGACGAGCGCGATCAGGCACGACACCACCAGGATGGGGCCGGGCCAACGCACGATCGCGGTACCGATGCGGCGCCATCGCGGTGCCCGTGGATTGCGTTTCGGCTCAAAGAGTCCGAACCGGCTGGCGATGGTCAGTACGGCGGGCCCCAGCGTCAGTGCCGCTGCCAACGTCACGAGCACGCCGATGGCGGCGGGTATGCCCAAGGTCTGGAAGTAGGGCAGCCGGGTGAAGTGCAGGCAGGCCACGGCCCCGGCGATGGTCAGCCCCGAGCCGACGATGACGTGGACGGTGCCGCCGAACATGTCGTAATACGCGGCCTCGCGGTCCATCCCACGGGCGCGTGCCTCGTGATACCGGCCGATGACGAAGATGCCGTAGTCCGTGCCCGCGGCGATTGCCAATAGCGTCAGCAGGTTCGTCGAATAGGTGGACAGGCCGATGACCCCGGAATGCGCGAGCGCGGCGACGACGCCGCGCGCGGCGGCCAGCTCGACGGCGACCGTAACCAGCATGAGGAGCATCGTGACCAGCGACCGGTAGACCACGAGCAGCATCATCGCGATCACCAGAAAGGTTATGCCGGTGACCTTATGGGTTCCCTCGCTGCCGACCTCGAAGTTGTCGGTGATGAGCGGTGCGGCACCGGTGACGTAGGCCTTGACCCCGGGCGGCGGAGGGACGCTCGCCACGATCTGGCGGATGGCGTCCACGGATTGGTTGGACAGCGCTTCGCCCTGGTTGCCGGCCAGGTACACCTGCACCAGCGCGGCCTTGCCGTCCTTGCTCTGCGAACCGCCGGCGGTGAGCGGATCGCCCCAGAAGTCCTGAATGTGCTCGACGTGTTTGGTGTCCTCGGCCAGCCGTTTCACGAGGGTGTCGTAGAAGCGGTGGGCGTCGTCGCCGAGAGGCTGATCGCCTTCGAGCACGATCATGGCCGCGCTGTCGGAGTTGAACTCGTCGAAGACCTGGCCGATGTGCCGCATCGCCATGGTCGACGGCGCGTCGGGCGCGTTCAGTCCCACCGAGCGCGCTGCACCGACGACTTCCAGTTGTGGCACAAGGATGTTCGTCAGCGCGGCGATGGCGACCCATACGAGCACGATCGGCACGGCGAGCAGACGGATGGTTCGCGCCGTCCGGGAACCGGCGGCTTCACCTTCTGCGTGCCGGGTGCTCATGCGGACTTGTCCAAGCAGGCGATGTAACCGTTCACGTTACTGGTCGACCTTTCGTCCTTGACCACGCCATTGACGGTGATGCGGCACCCGATGGTCGCACCGTCCCCTTGCGCCCGGAGGTCGGCGAACAGCGTCGGATCGTCCGTGACCAGGGTTTGCGACCACGGCAGGGTCGCATCCTCGACCCGCTGGGGTTGTGCGTCGATATCCAGATAATTGATGGTGGCGACCGAACCCGGTGACCCGAACACTTCGAACAGAACCCGTTTCGGGTTGTAGCCGGTGTTCTCCAGGGTGTCGGCGCTGGGGCGCGACACATGATTGTCAGACCCGAATATGCCGTGCAGTCGACTGACGGTGAACGCGACGACGGCCACCACGAGGACAGCCACGATCACCGTCCAGCGCCGCCTGACCAGGCTTCCTACCGAGATCCCCTGCATCTCAGAGCCTTTCGACAACGGACGCGTAGCGCGCCGTGAGGCGATAGTCTTTGGCCGTCCTAAGTATCTGAACGGTACCGTACGGTACTATTCTGAACCGGGCAAGACCTAGGACAGCTTGGCTCCCGGCTAAGGAAAGGGTTTCCCGCGTGACTTCCGCCTCGACGCATCCCGTCTCACCGCCGGCCGCGGCGTCGCAGTGGACTGAGCGGGAGGCCGAGTTGTTGGCGGTGACCCTGCGGCTGTTGCAGCAGCACGGATACGACCGGTTGACCGTGGAAGCCGTAGCGACCGAGGCGAAGTCCAGCAAGGCCACCATCTACCGCCGGTGGCCGTCGAAGGCCGACCTCGTCCTGGCGGCCTTCATCGAGGGCACCCGGGTGCAACTGGTCCCGCCCTGCACCGGCTCGTTACGCACCGACCTTCTGAGCATCGGAACGTCGGTGTGCGAGCAGGCACGAGAGCACGGCAGCACGATGAGCGCGATCATGTCCGAGGTGGCGCACAGCCCGGAGTTGAGTGCGGCCCTGCAGAATCAGTTCGTAGTCCAGCGCAAGAAATTGATGGCTGAGGTTCTGGCCGATGCTGTCGACCGGGGCGAGATCGAGGCCGAGGCGATCCATGACGAACTGTGGGACGTGATGCCGGGGTATCTCGTGTTCCGGTCCCTGATTCCCGGACGTCCGCCGACGGAGGCGACGGTTCGCGCACTCGTGGACGATGTGTTGATGCCGAGTCTGACTCGCTTCTGACTCCGCCGGTCAGCGCAATCCGCGTATCGCCCAGATCGTCAGATAGGCCAACCCGAAGAACGCCGCAACGGCTATCGCCACGCCCGTCGACTGTACGTAGGACAGCGGTGCGCGCACCCAGTCGAGCGTCGCCGCGACCACCGCATCGGGCCGGGTCACCAGGTCCCAGGAGTTCCAGCGTTGAAAGCGGCCGATGACGACCCCGACGGCGCACAGCGCGACGGACAGTACGACGGCCAGCCAGCCCCAGAATGAGCCGAACTCGTCGTCCAATCGCTGATGCACGAGCAGCAGCGACACCACGCCGAGCAGGATCCCGGTCCATGCGGCGAACCCGTACTGCAACACATGCCGCCACAGTTCATAGCCCTCGCCGAGGTGGACCAGATCGGTCACCAGATAGGGCGCGTTCGGCAGGAACGCCAACCAGCCGAGGCCCAGGGGCAGCAGCCACAGTCGGCGTTCAACCAGATCGAACGCGATCGCGAAGACCATCGGGATCCAGGCCAGCACCAGGTTCCACACCAGGAACTTGGTCGGGTAGGACATCGGTGCGGCCGGATCGGTGATCCCCAGAGCGAGGGTCAGCGCGGTCGTCGCCATCAACGAGACGACCAGCAGGATGCCACGGGCTTCGGTCATGGGATCAGTTTGCCTGTCGGTGCGAGCGCGGGCCCAAGTGCCACTACGTCCACCCCGTCAGCCGTCTCCGCCCTCGACGACGTGTACCTGCACTCCCGCCGCCCGGATCTGATCCAGCTGTTGCGGGTCCGCGGTCGAGTCGGTCACCAGATGATCGATCTGATTGGGCAGCACCATCTTTCCGAGCGTCGTGTTGCCGATCTTGGAACCGTCGACTGCGACGACGACACGTCGAGCGTTGGCGGCCATGGCAGTCGCGGTCCTGGCTTCGGCTTCGTCGAAGGTGGTTGCGCCGACCTCGGCCGACATTCCGTCGGCGCCGAGAACTGCGGTGCCCACGGTGATCATCTGAAACGCCTGCTCGGACATGGGGCCAACAGCCTCAAGGGAATTGGATCGCACGACGCCACCGGTCATGATCACCTTGAGGTGGGCGTGGACGGCGCAATCGGTGGCGATCGTCAGCGAGTTCGTGACGATCGTCAGCTGAGGCCGTCCGCGCAACGCGCGGGCCACCTCGCCGGTGGTGATACCGCCGGTGAGGGCAACCGCCTGTTGTCCTGTCGGCACCAGGGCGGCGGCACGCTGGGCGATCCGCCGTTTGACGGCCACCATCCGGTGATCGCGAAGTCGTACCGGGATCTCACTGTCACTGGGGTCGAGTGCCTGGGCGCCCCCGTGCGTGCGCACCAGCAGACCCTGTTCCTCGAGTTCGCTGAGATCGCGGCGAAGCGTCGCGGCCGACACCCCCAACTCTGCGCAGAGCACCGGGGAAGCAACTTCACCGCGGTCACGCAGGAGCGAGAGCACTTCACGCATTCGGTCGGTGCGCTTGATCGACATGCTCACGACTCCTTGGGCGATGGTTGAGGCAATCAGTTTTACTGATCGCTTTACGGTTTCATCTTGCGCGCTTTGAGCGAGCTTCTCATGATCGACGAATGTTCGACACGACCGATACCCGACATCGGGTGGCAATGTGACCCTGGCCGCCACCGCCGATCTGCTCGCTTCGGCAGCTGTCGAGCGCACCGCAGTGCTCGCGTTCAACGTCATCACCATCGAGCACGCAGAAGGCATTTCCGAGGGCGCGGAACGCGCCGGTGCCGCCGTGCTGATGCAGATCAGCGAGAACACCGTGCGCTTCCACGGCGGTCGGATCGAGCCGCTGGTGTCGGCCTGTGCGCGTATCGCGGAGAGCTGCGCGGTCCCGATTGCCCTGCATCTCGACCACTTTCACGATGTGACCCTGCTCGACGAGGCGGTCGAAATCGCACCGGCGCTCGGCGTCACCTCGATCATGGTCGATGCCGCCCATCTGCCGTATCGGGACAATGTCGCCCGCACGCGAACCTTCGCCGAGGCTGCACATGCCGCGGAGTTGTGGGTGGAAGCGGAGTTGGGAGAGATCGGAGGCAAGGACCACGCAGCCGTCAGCGCGCATGCGCCCGGTGTCCGAACGGATCCGGACGAAGCGGTGGCTTTCGCCGAGCAGACCGGGGTGGACGGCCTCGCGGTGGCAGTCGGGAGCACCCATGCGATGACCACCCGCGATGCCTGCCTTGACGTCGCTCTGATCCAGCAACTGGCGGCCCGCGTGCCGGTTCCGCTTGTCCTGCACGGGTCATCCGGAGTGTCTGACGACCAGCTCTGCGTCGCGGTTCGCGCCGGCATCCGCAAGATCAACGTCGGAACCGCGCTGAACATCGCCTACACCGGGGCCGTGCGCGAGGCGCTGGCCGGTGATCTCACAGCCACCGACCCCCGCAGATACCTGAAGGCCGGGCGGCAGGCCGTCGGCGACACCGTGGCCGATCGGTGCCGTGCCGTGCAGTCGCTTGCACCGGCGCGCGCCGGGGAGCGTGACGCCCGATGATCCAATCAACATCGGACGCTTCGAATGCGTTGCCGGACAACATGTCCGCACATTTCCCGCGGCCTGCCAGTGGGATCGCCGAGACCATCGAGTGGCATAAGGCCGGCGCTGCGGTGGGCATTTATTCGGTGTGCTCAGCGCACCCCACGGTGGTGGCGGCGGCCATCGCGCAGGCCGCGGCCGACAACAGCTATGTGTTGATCGAGGCCACCTCGAACCAGGTCGATCAGTTCGGCGGCTACACCGGTCTGCGACCGGCTCAGTTTCGTGACCTGGTTCTCGGCATCGCCGACGAGAACGGATTCCCTCGGGACCGGGTCGTGCTCGGCGGTGACCACCTCGGGCCGAATCGTTGGCAGGGCCAACCCTCCAGTGCGGCAATGGCTCACGCCGAGGTGCTGGTCGCCGCCTACGTCGAAGCCGGATACAGCAAGATCCACCTCGACTGCAGCATGTCCTGTGCAGACGATCCGGCGGTGCTGTCCGACGAGGTGGTGGCGAGCCGCACCGCACGGCTGCTGCGGGTCGCCGAAAACGTCGCCGGAGAAACCGCAGGCGGCCTCGGTGCCGACGGCCCGGTGTACGTGATAGGCACCGAGGTGCCGGTCCCCGGGGGAGCGCACGAAACGCTGAGTCAGCTCACCCCGACCCCGGCCGAACGGGCCAGGCGAACCATCGCGGCCCACCAGGCCGCCTTCGCCGAGGTGGGGCTCTCCCACGTGTGGCCGCGCGTCGTCGCCCTGGTGGTGCAGCCCGGTGTCGAGTTCGACCACCTCAACGTCATCGACTACCGGCACAGCGCCACCGAACAGTTACGGAAGGTTCTCGACACCGAGGACAACCTGGTGTTCGAAGCGCATTCCACCGACTATCAGCGGCCCGCCCAGCTGAGTGAGCTCGTTGAGGACCATTGGGCCATCCTCAAAGTCGGGCCGGGCCTCACATTCGCCATGCGTGAGGCGCTGTTTGCCTTGAGCCTCGTGGAGGCAGATCTTGTCGCGCCGCCGGCGCGGTCGAACCTCATCGAGGTCATCGAGCGCAGGATGCTGGCCGAGCCCGGGTACTGGCAGGGTTACTACGAGGGTGACCCGGTCACCCAGCGCACAGCCCGCCGGTACAGCTACAGCGATCGGTTGCGCTATTACTGGGCCGACGAAGAGGTGGAGGCGGCCCGGCGGGCGCTGCTCGCCAACCTCGACCGCACCGGCATTCCGCTGCCGCTGATCAGCCAGTTCCTGCCCGCTCAGTACGAGCGGATCCGCTCCGGTGATCTGGAACCCGATGCCCAGTCGTTGGTGATCGATCGCATACGCGACGCGTTGCGGCCCTACGCCAGCGCCTGCGGTACCGCCCGACACCTTTCCCGCGCCCTGACCACTGGAGGTGCCGATGACTAGCTCGCAGGTTCAATATCCCGACCAAAAAAACGGTGGCGCAACGATAGTCGAGATCGGCCAGCAGCCAGGAGCCTGGCGGGAGGTTGCCGGCCGGCTCGGTGAGGACACCGGAGCCTTTCTGCGCGGCATACTCGAAAGGCCTGACCTGCGGGTCATTCTGACCGGGGCCGGCAGCTCGGCGTTCGTCGGTGACATCGCGGCGCCGGCGTTGCGCCGGCACCTCAACCGCCGTGTCGAACCCATTGCGACGACGGACATTGTCGCCAACCCGCTGGACCATCTGGAGCGGGACACCCCCACGCTTCTGGTGTCCTTCGGCCGGTCGGGCAACAGCCCGGAGAGTCTGGCGACCACGGCGCTGGCCGACGAGCTCGTCACCGACGTATGGCACCTGATCTACACCTGCGACCCCGAGGGCGAACTGGGCCGCGCACACCGAGCGCGGGAGAATTCGCGCGTCGTCTGCATGCCGGAGCGCACCAACGACACCGGATTCGCGATGACGTCCAGTCTGACCTCAATGTTGTTGTCGTGTCTGCTGATGCTGGGTCCGGCGCGGCCCGGCAATGCGCATGCTCTCGCCCGCGCCGCCGAACACGTGGTGGGCCTGCAGTCCGACATCCGGGCCCTGGCCCAGACCAAGAAGCAACGATTTGTCTACCTCGGCAGTGGGCCGTTGGCTGGCCTCGCCCAGGAATCGGCACTCAAACTCCTGGAACTGACCGCAGGAGAAGTCGTCACGTACTTCGATTCTCCATTGGGATTCCGGCACGGACCCAAGTCCGTCCTCGATGGCGATACCTTGGTGGTGGTGTATGTTTCGACCGATCCGCACACCCGCCGCTACGACCTCGACATCATCGCCGAGATCCGCGCTCAGCTGGGCCGGGACGCGGTCACGGTGATCAGCGCCGAGCCGATCCCGGAAGCGCTGGGCCCGAGCGTCGTGCTACCCGACCTCGGCGGGCTCGATGATGCCCAGGTTGCCCTTCCGTACCTGGTGTTCGCTCAGTATCTCGCGTTGTTCTCCGCGCTGGCATACGCCAAGACACCGGATAATCCGTTTCCATCCGGCGAGGTGAGCCGAGTCGTCAAGGGTGTCACCATCTATCCGATGACGCCCGCCGGCCATCCGGCTGCGCGGTGACCTGCGATGGCCTGTTATCTCGGGGTTGACGGTGGCGGTTCCAAGACCGCGTTCGCCCTGATCGACGATCAGGGCCGCGTCTTGGCCCGCGCCACCGCACCGGCCTCGTACTACTTCAACGACGGTTTCGATGTCGTTGAAAACGTGCTGAGGCAAGGGGTTTCCGTCATCTCCGAGCAAGGGGGAATCGAGCCCTCCGGAATCGACGCGGCCTTCTTCGGCATCCCCGGCTATGGCGAGGCCAGCGCTGACATCGAACGACTGAATGCGGTCGGGGCGCGAGTGCTCGGTCACGACCGCTATCGCTGCGACAACGACATGGTCTGCGGGTGGGCCGGCTCGCTGGCAGGCGAGGACGGCATCAACGTCATCAGTGGAACCGGTTCGATGACCTACGGCGAGCGACGGGGCGTCGGACACCGGGTCGGCGGCTGGGGCGAACTGTTCGGCGACGAAGGATCGGCGTACTGGATCGCCACCCGGGGACTCAACGCATTCAGCAGGATGAGCGACGGCAGGCTCCCATCGGGTCCGCTGCACACACTCTTGACAGAGCGCCTGCAGCTCGACAGCGACCTCGACATCGTCAGCCTGCTGATCGGCAAGTGGTCCGGAAAACGCACCTCTATCGCCGCGTTGGCCACCACGGTGTGCGAGGCGGTGCGGGCCGGTGACGACGCGTCGATCCAGATTCTGTCCACCGCGGTCGACGAACTCGTCGCACTCGTCGAAACCACCCGCGTGCTGCTCGGATTCACCGAACCCGAAACGGTGCCGGTGTCGTACTCGGGCGGGATGTTCTCCGACGACGGCTTCCTGGGGATGTTCGTCGCCGCACTCCGGGAGCAGCCGGCCAAGTACGAACTGCGGCGCCCGCTGCTCGACCCGGCGCTGGGGGCCGCCCTCTACGCCGCCAGACACAGTGGCCATCCGTTGAGTGCGGCCGCACTGCACCAACTGGCCACAACCCCAGCCTGACAACCGAAATCGCGCAGCCAAGGAGCCGGACGTGTCACCCACCATCGTCATCATCGGAGCGGGCAGTGTCGAGTTCACCCGCGAACTACTCGGGGACATCCTGTCGTTCCCCGAACTGCGGTCGATTCGGATTGTGTTGCATGACATCGACTCCGAACGCCTCGAAACCGCGGAGGCGATCACCCGTGCGACCGCCCGTGCGGCGGGTGCCGATCCGGAGGTGATCGCCACCCTCGAACGGCGCCGTGCGCTCGAGGGCGCTGACTACGTCATCAACGTCATTCAGGTCGGCATGCACGAGGCCACGGTGCGCGACTTCGAGATCCCGGCGCGGTACGGGCTGAATCAGACCATCGGTGACACCATCGGCGTCGGCGGAATCTTCCGCGGCCTGAGGACTTTTCCGGTTCTGGCCGGTATCGCACACGACATGGAAGAGGTGTGCCCGGACGCCTGGCTGCTCAATTACACCAATCCGATGGCGATGAACGTCACTTTCCTGCACCACGTCGCGCCGCGGCTCAAGGTTCTCGGGTTGTGCCATTCCGTGTACTGGACGATGGTCGGCCTGTGTGAACTCATCGAGGTGCCCTACGAGGAGGTGTCCTACTGGTCGGCGGGTGTCAACCACCAGGCGTGGGTACTGCGCTGGGAACGTGGCGGCCGGGATCTGTATCCGCAGTTGGACCAGCGCATCGCCGCCGATCCGGAACTGCAGCGTCGCGTGCGGGTCGACATGTACCGCCGCCTGGGGTATTACCCCACCGAGACCAGCGAGCACTCCAGCGAGTACGTCCCCTGGTACGTCCGCGACCCCGAGGAGGTCGCACGCCTGCGGATCAATGTGGGCGAGTACGTCTCCATCAGTGAGGCCAATCTGGCCGAGTACGGTCGCGTCCGAGCGGAATTGGCCGACGCCCACACCCTTGCGATCGACAACGGGTCCACCGAATACGCGCCGCAGGTGATCCATTCTCTGGAGACCGGGACGACCAGAGTCATCTCTGCCAACGTCGTGAACCAGGGGTTGATCACCAATCTGCCCGACGGTGTGGCAGTCGAAGTCCCGACGATGCTCGATGCCCTGGGTGCCCATCCGATGCGGGTGGGCGATCTGCCGCCACAATGCGCCGCGCTCAACCGGAACTTCCTCGGACCGGTCGAGCTGACCGTGCGCGCCGCGATCGACGGTGATCCGCGGCTGGTCCGCGCAGCGGCCATGGTCGATCCCAACACCGCGGCCACGCTGACCGTCGACCAGATATGGGAACTGTGCAACGAATTGACGATCGCGCACGGAGACCTGCTGCCTGAGCCGCTGCGTTCGAAGCTGGCGCTGTGAGAACGGCCGGTCGTGAAACACATGCACCATCACACCCAGATAAAGGAGTGTCTACCGTGATTCGACGCAGGCTGTGCATCGCATTGATCGCTGTCCTTGCCCTCGCGCTCACTGCATGCGGTGGCTCCTCCTCAACCGGCCCGACCGAGATCGCGGTGTGGCACGGCTACCAGGACACCGAAGGGGAGGTCTTCAAGGGCCTGGTCGACCAGTACAACAAGGAGCATCCCGACGTTCAGGTCAAGGAGCTCTACTCGAGCAATGACCTTGTGCTGCAGAAGGTGCTGACTGCGGTGCGAGGCGGCAGCGCCCCCGACGTTGCTTACATGTTCGGCTCGTGGTCGCCGAACATCGCCAAGATTCCGCAGGTCGTCGACATGTCCGAGGCGGTCTCTCAGCCCGATTGGAACTGGGATGACTTCTATCCGGCCGAGCGGGCAGCCGCGACCGTCGGCGACAAGATCGTCGGCGTGCCCGCCCTGGTGGACAATCTGGCGATCGTCTACAACAAGAAGCTCTTCGCCGATGCCGGGGTGGCGCCGCCGACGGCCGATTGGACCTGGGAAGATTTCCGGTCGGCCGCGGCGAAACTCACCGATCCGTCGAAGGGGCAGTACGGCTGGTTGATGCCTGCCGATGGCAGCGAAGACACGGTGTGGCACTACATTCCGATGCTCTGGGAAGCCGGCGGCGAGATCCTCACGCCCGACAACAAGCACGCTGCGTTCAATTCGGAGGCAGGGGCGAAAGCGCTGACCACGCTGCAACAGATGGCGGTCACTGACAAGTCGCTCTACCTCGACACCACCAACGAGAACGGTCCCAAGCTGATGAACAGCGGCAAGGTCGCGATGCTGGTCACCGGCCCGTGGGATCTCAGCCAGCTGTCCGACATCGAGTACGGCGTGCAGGTGATGCCCACATTCGCCGGCAGCGGCCGCGCTCACCAGTCGATCTCGGGCCCGGACAACTGGGTGGTCTTCAACAACGGCGACAAGCGCAAGCAGGCGGCGATCGACTTCGTCAAGTGGATGACCGCATCCGAGCAGGTGAAGGCATTCTCGTTGGGGACCGGCGATTTGCCCACGCGTCAATCGATCGGTCAGGATGCGGCGTTCCGTGACCAACTGAATGAAAAGCTGCCCGGCAGCGCGGCATTCGTGGAGAACCTGTCCAACGTAAAGTCGGTGCGGCCCACCGTCGAGCAGTATCCGGCGATCTCGGAGGCGCTCGGGCAGGCAGTCGTAGCCGTCATGCTCGGCAAGGAGCAGCCCGCTGACGCGCTGAATTCGGCGGCCAAGGCCACGGACGCGGCACTGGCCGGGGAATAGGCCCACGGGGAGTCGCACGCACATGTCTGAATTAGCTTCAACGCGACAACACGTCCCCCGGTTCAGGCGGCTCGGCCGCTCGGAGACCGTGGCGGGGTGGGCATTGGTGAGCCCCGCCGCGGTGCTCATCGGCGCCTTCGGTCTGCTGCCGGTGCTGATGTCGCTGATGCTGTCGTTCCAGCACTCGGATCTGCTCACGCCGGAGACACCGTGGGTGGGGTTCGATAATTACCGCAAGCTGGCCGACGATCCGCTGTTCGTCGACGCGATCAAGCACACCATCATCTACACAGCGCTGTTCGTGCCCGGCACCATGGTGGTCGGTCTGTTCGTGGCCGCAGCGTTGAACCGTTCGGTCCGCTTCATCTCGGTGTACCGAACCGCGGCGTACGTCACCATGGCGGTCTCGACCATTTCGCAGGGCATCATCTTCCTGTGGTTGACCGACCGCGACTACGGTGTGGTCAACGCGGCCCTCAATACGGTCGGGGTACCCGCGCAGCCCTTTCTGTCATCACCGTCGCAGGCCCTGTACGTCATTGTGGCGATGACGATCTGGGGCTGGACCGGGTTCTCGGTCATCGTGTACCTCGCTGCATTGCAAGGGGTTCCAGTCGAGCTGCACGAGGCCGCGTCGATCGATGGAGCGAGCGCGTTCACCCGCTTTCGCACCATCACGGTGCCCCTGCTGGGTCCGGCGAACCTGTTTCTCGTCGTCTGGCTGACCATCAACGCGCTGCAGTTGTTCGACGAGGTCTACGCCACCACCCGGGGCGGACCGCTGCGCGCCACCACCGTCATCGTGTACTACCTGTGGGACCGCGCCTTCATCAAGTTCGACGCCGGATACGCCGCTGCGATGGCCTACGCGTTGTTCGTGGTGATCCTGCTGATCACCGCTGTCCAGTTCCGTCTCGCCCGTAAGCACGTGCATTTCTCATGACCACCACACCAGATACTCGCGTTGAAACCGTTGCACCGCAGTCACAATCGCAGCGGCCACCCCAATTGTCGAAGCATCGTGTCAGGTTCCGGCTGCCGTTCAGCCCGTGGCATCTGATTCTCATTCCGTTGACGTTCCTGCTGGTGGTTCCGCTGTTGTGGATGCTGGTCACCTCGTTGGAGACCGAAGGCGAGGCGAACCGCTTTCCGCCGGTGCTCCTGCCCGAAAGCCCGCGGTGGGAGAACTACACCGAAGCCTGGGCCGCAGCGCCGTTCGGCCACTTCTTTCTCAACAGCCTGCTGGTGACATCGGTGGTGCTGGTAAGCAACCTGATCGTGTGCAGCCTGGCCGGCTATGCGTTCGCCCGCATCCGATTTCTGGGCCGCGGAGCGCTTTTCGTTACGTTGATGGCAACCCTGATGGTGCCGTTTCAGGTCACGATGATCCCGGTGTTCCTGATCGTGAAATGGTTCGGTGACAACGTGTGGGCCGGGCTGGGGATCGATCACATCGGCGCCCTGATGCTGCCCAACCTGGCCACCGCATTCGGGATCTTCTTCCTGCGCCAGTTCTTCCAGACGGTTCCGGTGGAACTCGAAGAGGCGGCCCGGGTGGACGGAACCTCGCGCCTTGGCGTGCTGTTCAAGATCGTGCTCCCGCTGTCGCTGCCCGCATTGTCCACACTGGCGGCGCTGACGGTGCTCACGTCCTGGAACGATTTCCTGTGGCCGCTGATCGTGATCACCTCCCAGGACCAGATGACGATTCCGTTGGGGCTCAGCTATTTCCAGGGAGCACACCGGGTCAAATGGCCCCTGCTGATGGCGGCGAACGTGATGAGTCTGTTGCCGATGTTGTTGGTGTTCATCGGTGCGCAGCGCTATTTCGTGCAGTCGGTGGCCAGTACCGGATTGAAGGGCTGAACCTTGGCAGAAGTAGAGTTTCGTGACGTCACGCGCCGGTTCGCGGGGGGAGTGGACGCGCTCAAGGGCCTCAATCTGACGGTGGCAGACGGGGAGTTCCTGATCCTGGTCGGGCCGTCGGGCTGCGGAAAGAGCACCGCGCTGCGCATGCTCGCCGGTCTCGACAAGCCGACATCGGGTGAGATCAGGATCGGCGGCACCGTGGTCAACGACCTCGCGCCCGGACAGCGTGATATCGCGATGGTGTTCCAGAACTATGCGCTGTATCCGCACATGTCGGTCTACCGCAACCTCGCGTACGGCCTGCGGCAGCGACGGACCCCGCGCGCCGAAATCCAGCGCCGGGTCCGTGAAACCGCTGAACTACTGCAGATCACCGAACTGTTGGATCGCAAACCCGGCCAGCTGTCCGGGGGTCAGCGGCAGCGGGTGGCCATGGGCCGTGCGTTGGTACGCGAACCACAGGCGTTTCTGCTCGATGAGCCGCTGTCGAATCTGGACGCGAAATTGCGCAACCAGGTTCGCGGCGACCTCAAGCGTCTGCACCGTGAAGTCCCGGTCACCTCGATCTACGTCACCCACGATCAGGTGGAGGCGATGACGCTGGGTGATCGGTTGTGCGTGATGTCCGACGGTGAAGTGCAGCAGATCGGCACCACCGATGACATCTACAACCGCCCGGCGAACACCTTCGTCGCGGCCTTCATGGGCAGCCCGCCGATGAACCTGATTGCCGGGGCCATCCGCTCGGGGATGCTCCACATCGGCGGCGCAGAGGTGACAACCGTGGCGTCGCCGGATGGCCCGGTGACCGTCGGTGTGCGCCCTGAGCATCTGCAGTTGCACGGCCACTGCGGCGCCGGCATGGTGCCGGCCCGAGTCGATTTCGTCGAGCCGCTGGGCAGTCACGTCTTGGTGACTGCGCTTGTCGATGTCAGCAGTGATGCGTCGAATGCACCGGCGGCTCAGACCCGGGTGATCGTCCAGGCTCCGGCGGACACCGAGTTGGAGTCCGGGGCCCGGATCGGTCTGGCGATGCCGCCGGAACGGACGTACTTCTTCGACGCCGAGACCGGTGAGGCCCGGCGCCACCGTGAGCGCATTTCGGTATGAGCGCCGGTCGAGGCGCCTAGACAAACAAAGAGGCTCCCGGGGATATCCCGGGAGCCTCTTCGTATTCAGCGGTTTCTAGAACGCAGCCTCGTCGAGCTCCATCACCTCGTTGTCGATGGTCTCGATGACCTGACGGGTGCTGGTGAGCAGCGGCAGCATGTTCTTGGCGAAGAACGAGGCAGCGCCGATCTTGCCCTCGAGGTAGGTGCGGTCCTCCCCGGTGGCGCCGGCGTCGAGCTTCTCGATGGCCACGGCGGCCTGGCGGGCCAGCAGCCAGCCGAGCAGCAGGTCGCCGACCGACAGGAGGAAGCGGACCGAACCGAGGCCCACCTTGTAGATGCTCGCGGCATCTTCCTGCGCGGCCATCAGGTAGCCGGTGAGGGTGGCGGCCATGCCCTGGACATCGGCCAGCGCGGTGCCCAGCAGCTCACGCTCGGTCTTCAACCGGCCGTTGCCGGTCTCGTTCTTGATGAACTGCTCGATCTCGCCGGCCACGAAGGCAAGCGCCTGGCCCTTGTCGCGGACGATCTTGCGGAAGAAGAAGTCCTGCGCCTGGATGGCGGTGGTGCCCTCGTACAGCGAGTCGATCTTGGCGTCGCGGATGTACTGCTCGATCGGGTAGTCCTGCAGATAGCCGGAACCGCCCAGGGTCTGCAGGCTCTCGGTCAGCTTGGCGTAGGCCTGCTCCGAGCCGAAGCCCTTGACGATCGGCAGCAGCAGGTCGTTGACCTTGTGGGCCAGTTCGCCGTCGATGCCGTGGACCGCCTCGGCGACGGCCTTGTCCTGGAAGGTCGCGGTGTACAGGTACAGCGCGCGCATGCCCTCGGCGTAGGACTTCTGCGTCATCAGGCTGCGACGCACGTCGGGGTGATGGGTGATGGTGACGCGCGGAGCGGTCTTGTCCATCATCTGGGTCAGGTCGGCACCCTGGACGCGCTCCTTGGCGTACTCCAGAGCGTTCAGGTAGCCGGTCGACAGGGTCGCGATGGCCTTGGTGCCCACCATCATTCGAGCCTGCTCGATGACGTCGAACATCTGCGCGATGCCGTTGTGCACCTCGCCGACCAGCCAGCCCACGGCGGGCTTGTCGTGCTGGCCGAAGGTCAGCTCACAGGTGGCCGAAGCCTTCAGGCCCATCTTGTGCTCGACGTTGGTGACGTACACACCGTTGCGCTCGCCCAGTTCTCCGGTCTCGAAGTCGAAGAGGAACTTCGGCACGAAGAACAGCGACAGACCCTTGGTGCCCGGGCCTGCGCCCTCGGGGCGGGCCAGCACCAGGTGGAAGATGTTCTCGAACAGGTCATCGGAATCGGCGGAGGTGATGAACCGCTTCACGCCGTCGATGTGCCAGGAGCCGTCCTCCTGCTTGACGGCCTTGGTGCGGCCGGCGCCGACATCCGAACCGGCGTCCGGCTCGGTGAGCACCATGGTGGAGCCCCAGCCCCGCTCGGCGGCCAGCACGGCCCACTTCTTCTGTTCTTCGGTGGCGTTGTCGTAGAAGATCTGCGCGAAGGCGGCACCACCGGCGTACATCCACACGGCCGGGTTGGCGCCGAGGATGTGCTCGTTGAGCGCCCACAGCAGCGCCTTGGGCGCGGGCATTCCGCCGAGTTCCTCGTAGAGGCCGAACTTGTCCCAGCCGCCATCGATGACCGCGCGTACGGACTTCTTGAAGGGCTCGGGCAGCGTGACGCTGTGAGTGTCCGGATGGAACACCGGCGGGTTGCGGTCAGTCCCGGCGAATGATTCGGCGACAGGTCCCTCGGCCAGTCGAGCCATTTCGCTGAGCATCTCGCGGGCGGTGTCGGCGTCCAGATCGCTGTAGTCGCCAGTCCCCAGGGCCTTGTCCAGGCCGAAGACGTCGAACAGGTTAAAGACCTGGTCACGGACATTGCTCTTGTAGTGGCTCACTTTTCCTCCTTGTGGAATGCCACCTGAGGTTGGGTACTTTGGATAAGTTACCCACCAGTAACTGCGGCCAACTATACCGTTCGGTAACTTCAACGCAAAGAGACTCTGAGCAATTTCTGGGGGCTAACCAACCCAGCGGTTGATCGACCTCTGTACCTTCGTGTCGAAATGCCTTGGACCAGCAGTTTTGTTGGATTGTGACGATCCTCACGAATATCACCATTAGGGTGGGCGGATGCGTCGAGTAGCGGTGTGGGGCACGGGGAACATGGGTGCGACGGCCATCAGATCGGCCACGGCATTCCCGGGGCTGGAATTGGCGGCAGTCATCACGTCATCTGAGGACAAGGCTGGTCGTGACGCTGCGACGTTCGCCAAGCTCGACGGCCTCACCGGTGTCAGCGCCACTACCGACATAGATGCGGCGCTGGCCCAGTGCGACGCCGTCGCCTATATGTCTTCCGGCGACATCCGCCCCGAGGAGGCGCTCGCCGAGATCGAGCGGTGCCTGCGTGCTGGCAAACAAGTTGTGACGCCGTCGCTGTATTCGCTGTACGACCCGGCCTCGGCCCCCGCGGAGTGGGTCGACCGGCTCACCGACGCCGCGGTGGCCGGTAACTCCGCACTCCTGGTCAGCGGCGTCGACCCGGGCTGGGGCAATGACGCCCTGGCGGTGATCGCGGCGGGACTGTGTACCCGGATCCGCACCATCCGGTGTCAGGAGATCTTCGACTACTCCACCTACAACCAGCCGCACTCGGTGCGGGTGCTGTGCGGTTTCGGCGGGTCCATGGACGAGACGCCGATGATGTTGCTGCCGTCCATCCCCACCATGGTGTGGGGCGGCAACGTCCGGCTCATCGGCCGCGGGCTGGGCCTGGAGATCGACGACATCACCGAGACGGTCGAACGACTGCCGCTGACCGAGACCGTCGACAACGTCATGGGCCGGTTCGAAGCCGGTACGCAGGGCGCGTTCCGGCTCCAGGTGATCGGATGGGCCGACGGGGTCGAGCGGGTCATCATCGAGCACATCACCCGTATCGACCCGGCCTGTGCGCCGGAGTGGCCGCAGCCGGACGAAGGCGTCGGTGATCACCGGGTGATCGTCGACGGCGATCCCCAGCTGAGCATCGTGGTGCGCGCCGACGTGCCGGGCGGCACCCGGGCCGACGGCGGCAACACCACTGCGGCCAACCGACTGCTCGGCGCGATCGACTGGCTGGCCACCCAGAAGCCCGGCATCTACGACGGCCTCGACGTGCCGTTGCACCCACCGCTCCCAGCCGAGGTCGAAGCCACCCGCTGGGTCTGAGCTTTTTCTGCCGAGCAGACGCAAAACTGCCCCTTTTCGTGTGAAAAGGGGCAGTTTTGCGTCTTGTCGCGCTAGGTGGTCTCGGCCGCCTCATCCTGCGGCCCCGGGTCGTCCGGTGCTTCCGCAGTTGACTCCTCGTGAGTCTCCCGCTGCGGCGCGGCCGGCGATTCCGTCGGTGACTCCGGCGATTCCGCGTCGGGCAGCTGACCGACGAGGTACTCGGCGAGTCCGCCGATCGTCGGATAGTCGAACACCGCGGTCGCGTTGAGCGTGAACTTGCCGCCGAACTGACTGTGCAGCCGGTTGCGGAGTTCGATCGCCATCAGCGAGTCCGTGCCGAGATCCAGGAACCGGCTGGTCGCGGCCGGCGGCGATGCCAGCCGCAGGAAGTTCTGCACTTCCTTCTGCAGGAACTCGGTCACGAACCCGGCCCGCTGCGGTACCGGGATCTCGAGCAGCTGCTTGAGCACCTCGCTGTCACCGACGACCTCGCCGACGGCACTCGGCAACACCAGGTCGAGGATCGGCGGCCGCTGACTGCCCAGCACCTTCGCGGCCCGCTGCCAGTTCGCCTTGATGACGGTGGCCTGGCCGGTGCCGTTGGCGATGACCTCGGCCAGGGCACTCAGCGCCGCCGAGGGCTCCAGCGGAATCAGGCCCTGTGCACTGATGTTGGCGGTCGCGGCTTCCGACGAGGCCATGCCGCCCTGGGCCCACGGGCCGAAGTTGACGCCGGTGGCCGGCAGGCCTTGCGCCCTTCGCTGCGCCACCAGGCCGTCGAGCAGCGCATTGGCGGTGGCGTAGTTGGACTGACCGGGTGAACCGAACAAGCTGGACACCGAGGAGGACACGATGAAGAAGTCCAGATCGTCGTCCTTCGTCAACCTGTCCAGGTGGCCGGCGCCGAACGCCTTGGGCGCCAACGTGGTCCGGAACCGTTCCAGGCTCTGCTGGCCCAGCAGTGCGTCATCGAGCACACCCGCGAGATGTGCCACACCGGCGAGCGGGGGCAATTCGGCGCGGATCCGGTCGAGGAGCTTGGCCACCTCGGACTCGTCGCCGACATCGGCGGCGAAGACGTGGATACGGGTCTTGTACCGCTCGGTGATCTCCTCGATCAACCGTTGAGCGTCCGCATCGGGCGCCCGGCGGCTGGTCAACACGATGTCACCGGCACCCAGCTGCGCCAGGTACGCAGCGGTGTGCAGACCGATCGCACCGAGCCCACCGGTGATCAGGTAGGTCCGATCCGGCCGCGGTGCAAGCGGATTCGGCATCTGGCAGACAATCTTGCCGATATGCCGGGCCTGCTGCATGCGCCGGAACGCCGTCCTGGCCTCCGTCAGCGGGTAGATCTCGGCGGGCAGTGGCGTCCACTGTCCCTTGGCCAATCCGTCCGACACCTCGGTCAGCAAGTCGCGAATGCGTTCGGGCTCTTGGAACATCACGGTGTCCAACGCGACGATCTCGTAGGCGATGTCGGGTCGGGCCTCGGCCATCTGCTCCGCAGTCCAGATATCGCGCTTGGCGATCTCGGCGAACCGGCCGTTCTTGGCGGTGGCCCGCACGGTCGCCTCGACGAACCCTTCACTCGTCAGGCTGTTGAGCACCACGTCCACGCCGGCACCGTCGGTATCCGCCAGGATCTGGTCGGCGAAATCGGTTGTACGCGAGTCATACACGTACTTGACACCGAGCTTGCGCACCGTCGCCCGCTTGAAGGTGCTCGCCGTCGCATAGACCTCGGCACCGCACTGCTGCGCCATCTGGATGGCCGCCAATCCCACGCCGCCACTGGCAGCGTGGATGAGCACCTTGTCGCCCGGCTTCAGTTGCGCCCAGTCGAACGCGAGCCGGACCGTCAGCGCCGCGGCGGGAATCGTCGCGGCCTCGACCGCGCTGACCCCGTCGGGGATCGGTGCCAGGAACTGCGCCGGCGCGTTGAACCGGCTGGCGAAGGCGCCCTGCATGGAGCCGTAGACCCGCTGGCCCACCTCGACGCCGGTGACTCCCTCACCCAATTGCGTGACGACACCGGCGAAGTCGCCACCGATCGGGCCGGGGTCACCCGGGTACAGGCCCAGCACGTTGAGCACGTCACGGAAGTTGAGACCTGCGGCCTCTACCCGCACCTGCACGTAGCCCTCGTCCGGCGCCGGCACTTCCTTCTCTGTGATCCGCAGGTTGTCGATCGCCCCGCGTTCGGTGGGCAGCAGGGCGTAGTCGCTCCCGCGCGGCACCGTGAGATGCCCGCTGCGCGACCACGGCAGCAACCGGGAGGCCAGCAGCTTGCCCTGCCGTACAGCGATTTCGGGCTCCTCGACCGGTGTGGCCAACAGATTCGCCAGCGCCTGCACGGCCTCGGGTGATCCGTCGGTATCGACCAGCTTGGCGCGCAGCGCCGGTTCCTCGTTGATCGTGGTGCGTCCGAATCCCCACAGCGCGGCCTGTACGGGATCGACCGGCTCACCCGATTCGGTGGCGACCGCCCGCTCGGTGACGATCCAGAGTCCGCCGGGCAATTTGATCTCCCCGCCCTGCACGGTGTGCACCGCGCCGAGCAGGTTGGCGATCTCGGTCTCGAGTCGAGCCTGGCTGTCAGCGCTCGACTCTTCGGGGCTCGGTGCGCCTGCGCGCCAGACGACACCGGAGAACGGCAAGCCGCGCTCCTTGGCCTCGGTCAGCACCTCTCCCAACTGCTGACCGGTGTTCCGATCGAAGGGGATGCAGCCCGGCACCTTGGCGGCAAGGTCGTCGAATCCTGCGATCAGCCAGGTGCCGGTTGCCGCCGCCTCGACTGTCTCGTTGTCAGATGCCGGTACCGGGACCTCGGCCCAGCCGAGGGTGTACAGCAGCCGGGTGGCGTCACCGCCGAGGCCGCGGAGCAGCGCCTCGCGAGGTGCCCGCTTGACCGTGAACTCCCGAATTCCGCCCAGGTAGCGGCCATCCCGATCGAGGTAATCGAGATCGAAGACCTGGGTTTCGCTGTCCAGTGCGCTCTCGTGCCACTTCGCGCGGCAGTAGAACCGCCGGGGCATCTTCTCCTTCAACGTCACCTGCCCGTACCGCAGCGGCAGGAACAGGTCGTTCACGCCCTGCTCGGCGGCGAGAAGTGCCGGGAACGCCGGGAAGGCGACACCGGTGCACAGGTCCATCAGCACCGGGTGCATCGGCTCTGTTCCGAGTTGTTCGGCGAGTTCTGCACCGACGAGGATGTCGCCGATCGCCTCGCCCTCGCCGAGCCACAGCGACTTCAGCGAACCGGACCAGTTCGGGCCCCACGACAGTTCCAGGTCGGAGAAGGTCTCGAACAGTTCCTGCGGACGCATCCGGTTCATGCGCTCGATCGCTTCGTCGACCGGGTCGTCCTCGGGCACCGGCGTCTCGGCCACGTCCTCGAGACCGCTCACCACCGTGCCTTCGGCATTCAGCGACCAGTCAGCGACCCGGTCCCCGTAGGGACGGCTGTGCACCTGGAACTTCCACCCGCCACCGTCGTCCAGCGGGTGCAACATCAGCTGCACCTCGCGAGAGCTCTTCTCGGGCAGGATGATCGGCTCGTAGAAGAACACGTCCTTTGCCCGCGCCGGCGTACCGACCGCGGCCAGTGCCATGGCCGCGTACGTCGCCCCGGGAACGACGACGGTGCCGTAGATGACGTGGTCGGCAAGCCACGGTTGGGATTTGACCGACAACCTGCTGGTGTACACGGAATCGCCAGAGGCCAGGTCTTTCCCACTGCCCAGAATTCCGGATTCCATGGCACCGTCCATGCCAGAGCCGACGATGCCGCTTCCCTTGGGCCAGAAGCGCCGACGCTGGAACGGGTAGGTCGGCAATTCGAGTCGGCGACGGGGCCGGCGATGCAGCGCGGTGAAATCGGGCCGGTGACCGCCGACGTAGGCCGAGGCCAGCGCATCGGCGATCTGGCGCCGGTCGGCAACGCCCTTGCGCATCGAGACGATTGCGCGCGGCGCAGGCAGGTGCTCCGGCCAGACCTGGACCGCAGCCCCGGTCAGCACCGGCTGCGGACCGATCTCCATCAACACCGAGCAACCCAGTGCCGCCACGGTGCGCACGCTCTCGGCGAACTGCACCGGTTGGCGTGAGTGTCGGCGCCAGTACTTCGCATCGAGCGGGGTCTGGGCCGTGAGCACGCTGCCGGTGCGGTTGCAGACCAGCGGCAATGTCGGGGTGGCGAACTGCAACTGCGCTGCGTACGACTCGAACTCATCGAGTACGGGGTCGAGCAGTTCCGAGTGGAAGGCGTGGCTGGTCTGCAGCCAGGTGCAGCGGACCCCCTCGTCACCGAACTTCTCGACGATCTGCTCGAGATCCTCACCCGGACCCGACAGCACGGTATTGGGTCCGTTGTAGGCGCCGACCGACACCCGCGGGAACTCGCCGGCAATCTGCTCGACGTGCTTGGGGTCGGCGAACACCGCCACCATCCGTCCGCCTTCGGGGAGGCTGCCGAACAGCCGGCCGCGCTCGGCCATGAGCCGCGCACCGTCCTCGAGGCTGAATACTCCGGCCACGCATGCCGCTGCGTACTGGCCGACGCTGTGCCCGAGCACCACATCGGGCTCGATGCCCCACGACTGCCACAGCCGCGCCAGGCCCATCTCGACTGCGAAGATCGCCGGTTGGGCAAAGGACGTGTGCCGCAACGTCTCTCCGGCCTTGCCGCCCGTTTCGCGATCGGTGGCGAAAATGACCTCGAGCAGCGGGCTCGGCAGGATGTCCTTGACCGCGTCTGCGCAGCGTTTCACGGTTTCCGCGAAGACCGGTTCGGAGTCGAACAGTTCACGGGCCATTCCCGGGTACTGGCTGCCCTGGCCGGTGAACAACCACGCCGTCGTCGGGTGGTTCAAGTGCTCGCCGCGTACGACACCGGGCCGCGTGCGATTCTCGGCCAGATCCTCCAGGTATATGCGCGCATCGTCGATCGAATCCACCACCAGTGCGGCGCGGTGCTCGAAGTGTGAACGGCCCGTGCCTGCGGTGAGGCACACGTCGGCGAGGTCGGCCTCCGGATGGGCGGCCAACCAGGTTCCGTAACGCTGCGCCAGCGCGACCACCGCTTCCGGTGACCGCCCGGACAGCGCCAGCACATTCACCTGCTCGGTCTGAGCTTCCGGCGCGACGCCTTCGGCAAGATCCCCGTCGGCGAGGTCGTCGCCGGCCGGTGCCGGTGCCGCTTGCGCTGGCGCCTCCTCGACCAGCACATGGGCGTTCGTGCCGGTGAAGCCGAAGGAGCTCACGCCGGCGCGTCGCGGCCTGCCGTTGGTCAGCCACGGAATCGCCTTGTCCACGACCTGCACCGGCAGCGAGTCCCACGGGATGTGCGGGGACGGATTGTCGAAATGCAGGCTCTGCGGCAGTGTTTCGTGCTGCAGAGACAACACGACCTTGATCAGACCCGCTGCCCCCGATGCCGATTCGGTGTGGCCGATGTTGGTTTTCACCGACCCCATCAACAGTGGCCGGTCCGAGTCGCGTGATCCGCCGTAGGCGGCCGCGGCTGCCTGCACCTCGATCGGATCACCCAGCGGAGTGCCCGTTCCGTGCGCCTCCAGGTAGTCGACATCCCCGCCGGACAGCCCGGCGCGAGCCAGTACGGACCCGATGAGCCGTTGCTGCGCACCACCATTGGGCACGGTCAAACCGCTCGAAGCGCCGTCCTGGTTCACCCCGCTGCTCGGAATGATCGCGCAGATCCGATCGCCGTCGCGTTGCGCGTCGCTCAATCTCTTGAGGACGAGAATTCCGCAGCCTTCGCTGCGCACGTAGCCGTCCGCTGAGGCGTCGAACGTCTTGCACCGCCCCACCGGGGAAAGCATCCTGGCGCGGGATGCGGCGACGACGGTCACCGGAGAAAGCAGGACGTTCACGCCGCCGGCCAACGCCATGTCGCAATCACCCGAGTGCAGTGCCTGGCAGGCCTGATGGACGGCCACCAGCGCCGAGCTGCAGGCGGTGTCGATCGCCACCGCGGGTCCCTCGAGCCCCAGCGAGAAGGCGACGCGACCGGAAATGGCGTTGAGTGCGTTGCCGGTGATGAAGTGCGGCTCGATCTTGTCGATGGATTCCGACGACAGCAGGTGTGCGTACTCGTTGGCCGCCACACCCACGAAGATGCCGGTTCGGCTGCCGCGCAACGTCGCCGGCGCGTACCCGGCCCGTTCCAGGCCCTCCCAGACCGTTTCGAGCATCAGCCGCTGCTGCGGCTCGATCCAGACGGCCTCACGCGGGGAGATGCCGAAGAACTCGGGGTCGAATCCGTCTATGCCGTCGAGGAATCCGCCGAATCGCGTGTAGGTCTTGCCCGGAGCATCCGGATCCGGGTCGAAGAACTCGTCGATGTCGAACCGGTCTTCCGGGACTTCCCGGATCGCATCGACACCGCCGGACAGGACGTCCCAGAAAGCCTCCGGGTCGGGCGCACCGGGGAAGCGGCACGACACCGCGACGATCGCGATCGGATCGTCGGTGCGCGTCGTCGCCGCTGCCGGTTGCGGAGCGGGCTTGGGCTGCTCACTGAGTCCGAGCACGTCGCCGAGCAGGTAGTCGGCCACGTCGGAGATCCGGGGGTAGTCCATCACCAGGGTGATGGGGATCTCCGCCCCCACTCCCTGTTCCATGCGGCGGCGCAGTTCGACGGCCATCAGCGAATCCATGCCGAGGTCGAAGAACCCGGCGTCCTCACGGATCTCCGCGGCGTCCACGCGCGTCACCTCTGCCACGGCGTCACGCAGGTAATCCGTCAGCAGCTTCTTACGCTGCTGCACAGGGGCATTCGTGAGCTGCTCGACCAGTTTGGTCTTCCCGGACGCGGTGGCCGGCGACGCCACTCCCGTCAGTTGGGCGGGCAACTCACGTTCCAACTCGGACAGGAACGCCCGTCGGCCCGCCTGCTGATAGAGCGGCAGGAAGCGGGCCCAGTCGATACGGGCTATCACTCCTTGGGCGGGGCCGTGCGCCGAAGCGGCTGCCACGACATCGGCCAGACCGGCCAGCGCATCGGACGGCGACAATGTCTTGATCCCGCGCTGCTCCAGCCGGGCACGGGAGTCCGCGTCGGCCATACCCGCCGACCAGGGACCGAAGTTGACGCTGGTGCCGGCGATGCCCTGATCGCGCAGGCGCCAGGCCAGCCCATCCAGGAAAGCGTTCGCCGCGCTGTAGGCGGTCTGACCGAAACCGCCCCAGACCGAGGCGATCGAGGAGGTGCTGATGAAGAAGTCGAGCTTCTCGTCAGCTGCTGCCTCGCTCAAATGCCAGGCACCCCAGACTTTCCCGGCGAAGACCCGATCCACTTCAGCGTCATCGAGCTCACTCAGCGGAGTGGTACCGATCTCGCCCGCGGCGTGCACGATGCCGGCCAGCGGTGGCAGCTCGGCCCGCACACCGGCCAGAAGGCGGGCGACGTCATGTGCGTCGGCGACATCGGCCGTGGCGACCCGGATCTCACAGCCGTGCTGGTCGCGCAGCGTATCGATGCGCTTTTGTGCGGTGTCGCCGGGCTGGCGCCGGCTGGTCAGCACCAGTTGCTTGGCGCCGTGCGCGGCCAGGTACCCGGCGATTTCGAGCCCGATGGAGCCGAGCCCTCCGGTCACCAGATACGTTGCGTCAGCGCGCAGTTCCAGCGGTTTGCCGCTCGGCAGGTCCTCCGGCCGAACCAGCCGGGGAACGTAGACCTCGTGACCCCGCAGCGCGACCTGGTCTTCCTTGACGGCCGATTCGGCTGCCGTGGTGATCCGGTTGAGCAGCCCGGACCATTCGCCGGTCGTCCCCTCGGAGAGATCGGCCAGACCGCCCCACACCTGAGGAAGCTCGAGGGCCGCGGCGCGGCCGAATCCCCACAGGGCACTCTGCTCCGGCGTCACGGTGTCCGCCTCGGTGACGTGTTGTGCCCCGCGGGTGACGAGCCAGATTGGTGCCCTCAGGTCAGCGGCGACCGCGGCGCGGAAGAGCCGCCGAGTTCCGGCCAGGACCTGGTGTTGCATCCGCAGCAGTGATCGCATCGAGGGGGTGGCGCCGGAGTCAAGCGCGGCGACGTGCACGATGCGCAGCGTCGAATCGCCCGTTGCCGCGGCGCGCAACGTCGCTGCGAGTTGCACCTCGTCCGCATCGGACGCAGGCAATCCGAAGAACCGATACTGCTGCCCACGCGCGGTGAGGGTGTCCACCAGAGGCTTGACGGCGTCGGACTCGTCGCCGATGAGGATCCAGGAACTCTCTCCGGTTTCGGAACCGGAGAGGGGGGTAACCGCCTTTTCCCATCGGAACTCGTAACGGTCGTCCGCGATGGACTGCGTCGAGCGCTGTTGGTTGTGTTGCGCCGCAAGCTTGGTCAGTACCGCGAGCGTCTGATCGTCGCCGCCGGCGCCGTCGAGCAGGGCTGCGAGTTCCTCGATCCGGCCGTCCTCGAGCAGCCGGACCGCCTGGGTGCGGGCGGCCACGTGCTGCTGCTGGTTGGGCTCGTCACGATTGTCGCGGTACCAGTACTGGCGGTGCTCGAACGGGTAGGTCGGAAGGTCCAGCTTCTGCGCGTGGGCCTGCCGTAAGGCGCCGAAGTCGGGCAGGTGGCCCAGCACGTAGGCATCGGCGACGGCTTCGTTGATCTGCCGGTGGTCGGCGGTGTTCCGCCGCAGCGAGGTGATCACCCGAGGTGCGGTGGCCGGGTCGGGCCAGGCGCCCAGGGCCGTCGCGGTGAGCACCGGACGCGGGCCGACCTCGAGCAGCACCTTGCAGTTCAGATCGGCGAGGGTGCGCACGCTCTTGGCGAACTCCACCGGTTGGCGCGCGTGACGACGCCAGTAGGCGCCGTCCATCTTGACGCTCCGGCCCAGGGCTGCGCCGGTGCGGTTGTCGATCAGAATCCGTTGTGGTGCTTTGAAAGTGAACCGGTTCGCGTACGCCTCGAACTCGTCGAGGATCGGTTCCAGCAGTGCCGAGTGGAATGCGTGGCTGGTTTCCAGCCAGTCACACCGCACGCCGTCGGCCGTCAAACGCGCCACGGCCTTCTCCAGGTCCGCTGCAGGTCCGGACAGCACGGTGTTGGCGCCGTTGTATGCGGCGACCGAGAGCGCGGGGTACTCGTCGGTGAGGCTCTCGACCCGCTCGGCTGCGGTGAACACCGCCGCCATCCGGCCGCCCGCGGGCAGACTGCCGAAGAGCCGGCCACGTTCGGCCATGAGCCGCATGCCGTCGTCGAGGCTGAACACGCCCGCGACGCACGCGGCCGAGTACTGGCCGACGCTGTGACCCAGCACCACGTCCGGTTCGAAGCCCCACGACTGCCAGAGCTGGGCCAAGCCCATCTCCAGGGCGAACAGCGCGGGCTGGGCGTAGGAGGTCTGCCGCAGCGTCTCCTCGCCATCCGGGCTGTCGAGGTCGAAAATCACGTCCAGCAGCGGCTTTTCGAGGACGTCGGCGACTGCGGCCGCGCACCGGTTCAGGGTCTCGGCGAACACCGGTTCGGTGTCGTACAGCTCGCGCGCCATGCCGGGGTACTGGCTGCCCTGGCCGGTGAAGAGCCAGGCCGTCTTCGGGGTGTCGTGGGATTCCCCGCGAACCAGACCGGGGGCCGGGCGGTCGTCCGCGAGCGCGCCGAGCAGTTCGACAGCGGATTCCCTGGAGTTGACCACCAACGCGGCGCGGTGCTCCAGGTGCGCGCGCCCCACGCCGGCGGTGAGACACACGTCCGCCAACGTGGCCTCCGGATGTGCGCCCAACCAGTTGCGGTATTCGCCGGCGACCTGCACCAACGCTTCCGGTGTCCGTGCGGACACCGGAAGGATGCTGAACCGCTTGCTCTCAGACTGCGCAGTTCGGCCCGGCTCTGCCGCCGGCCGCGCCGTTGGTTCGGGAGCTTCTTCGAGGATGACGTGCGCGTTGGTCCCGGCGAACCCGAATGAGCTGACGCCCGCGATGCGCGGTTCGCCGTTGCGTTCCCAGGGGGTGGCTTCCTTGACCACTTCCACCGCCAGCCGGTCCCACGGAATGTGGGGCGACGGGTTCTCGAAGTGGAGGTGCTTGGGCAAGGTCTCGTTCTCGAGCGACAGGATGACCTTGATGACGCCCGCGATGCCCGCGGCCGCTTCCAGGTGACCGATGTTCGTCTTTGCCGAGCCGATCAACAGCGGCCGGTCGGGTTCGCGTCCGGCGCCGAGCACCGCGCCTGCGGCCTGCGCCTCGATCGGGTCGCCCAGTGAAGTCCCGGTGCCGTGTGCTTCCAGGTAGCCGACTTCGCTGGGTCGGAGGCCGGAGCGTTTCAGAGCGTCGGTGATAACCCGTTGCTGCGCCACACCATTCGGCACGGTCAACCCGCCGGATGCGCCGTCCTGGTTGATTGCGCTGCCGCGGATAACGGCCCGAATCCGGTCGCCGTCACGGATCGCGTCGTCAAGACGCTTGATGACGATGACGCCGCAGCCCTCGCCGCGCACATAGCCGTCCGCCGCGGCGTCGAATGTCTTGCAGCGGCCGTCGGGGGCGAGCATGTGAGCGCTGGAGAACGTGATCATCGTGGCCGGTGTGAGCAGCACATTCGCGCCGCCGGCCAGGGCGAGGTCGCACTCTCCCAGGCGCAGCGCCTGGCACGCCTGGTGGATCGCCACCAGCGACGAGCTGCACGCCGTGTCGACGGCGACCGAGGGACCCTGCAGTCCCAACCGGTAGCTGATCCGGCCCGCGGCCGCGGCGTTCGACGTACCGATGGCCATGTAGGCCTCGATCTCGGGGTAAGTCAGCTCGTCAGAGGCCATTCCGAGGTAGTCGTGGGTGGCCAAACCCACGAAGACGCCGGTGTTGGTTTCAGCCAAAGCTGTTGGCGCAGTGCCTGAATGCTCCACCGCGCGCCATGCCGTTTCGAGCAGGAGCCGATGTTGGGGGTCCATCAACCGTACCTCGCGGGTGGACATGCCGAAGAACGGCGCGTCGAACCCGGTCACGTCGTCGACGAAACCCGCACGACGGGTCACCACCTTGCCGGGAACGCCTGGTTCCGGGTCGAAGAATTCGTCGGCGTCCCACCGGTCTTCGGGTATCTCTGACACCGCGTCGCGTCCCTCGCGCAGCACCTCCCAGAACGCATCGGCGTCCGGTGCGCCTGGAAAGCGCGCCGCGTAGCCGACGATGGCAAAGCGAGGGTTCTTGTCGATCGGATGTTCAGCGGTTCCCATGGCCGTTGTCCTCCTAGCGTCGGCGGTCACTCAATGACTACGCCCGACATTTGTCGCACGCGAAAATTGTCCACCCCCCGACGGCACTAGAGCACTATTACACGTGAACCTGTGACGCGTGGGGCGCAGCTTGTGCCGTGAGGCGCAGGAGTGGTTGCCAGCGGGTGTGGGGGTATGTTGGGCAACCACGGGTGATCACGGCCACAGCCGGCCAAACGGGAGGGCGACGCTTTGCGCATCGGGAAGATAACTGTTGGCGCACTTGAGGAATGGACGTTGAGTTCGGGATCGGTCACGTCCTGGCATCCGACGGCTGCGGCTCAGGAAACGGCGGATCGGGCACCTGTCAGCTCGGTGCCAGTTAGCTACATGCAGAGTCAACATCTTCGGAACTACAGCGAGCGGAAGGCTGCCGGCCTGAACTTCTCCCGGCAGATCATCGCCAGCTGTGAGGTGGCGGGCCAATGTGACATCTCGGCCATGGACCACGCGGTCAACACCTACCTGCGTAGGCACGACACATTCCGCAGCTGGTTCGAAAAGGCCGATGACGGCAAATTTGTTAGGCGAACGATCGAAAAGCCGGACGATATCGAGTTCGTTCCGGTCGATCAGGGCACCATGACCGTCGACGAAATACACGCCCATGTCGTGGCCATCCCCAATCCCTTGGAATGGGGCTGTTTCACTTTCGGCATAATCCAGAACGAAGACCACTTCACTTTCTTCGCGGCCATGGATCACGTGCACGGAGATGCCACGTTGATCGGCACGACGATGATGGAAGCTAATGGCATGTATTCCGCGATGAGCGGAAGCGGTCACGCTCTCCAGTTGCCCGAACCCGGTAGCTTCGACGACTTCTGTGTCCGCGAACGGGAATACACGTCGGCGTTGACCCTCGAGTCGCCAGGGGTGCAGGCGTGGATCGACTTCGCCGAGAACAACAGCGACGGATTTCCGGAATTCCCACTGCCACTGGGCAATCCGGACAAGTCGACCAGCAGTGCCTGGAGCTCCATGGTCCTGATGGACACGGCGCAGACGGAACGCTTCGACGCGGCCTGCGCGGCGGCGGGAGCACGCTTCGTCGGTGGCCTGTTCGCCTGTCTGGGCCTGGTCGAGCATGAGTTCACCGGCGCACTGACGTATTACGGACTCACCCCGAGAGATTCCCGCACGGCCGGCGACAATTTCAACACGCAGGGTTGGTTTACCGGTTTGATCCCGATTGTCGTGCCGGTCGCGGCGACCTCTTTCAGCGACGCGGCCGGCGCCGCACAGGCTTCTTTCGATTCGGGCCTGGACATGGCGAGAGTGCCGTATTATCGCGTGCTCGAGTTGGCGCCTTGGTTGAATTGGCCGCAGCCGAACTTTCCGGTGTCGAATTTCCTCCACGGTGGTGCCGCACCGCTCAACGCGATCCTCGCCGCAGGCGATTTGGGCCTCGCGAACAACATCGGGATGTACCCGGACAATCGGTTCTCGTACCAATTGACGATCTACATCTTCAGGTACGGGGAGGGCACGGTCATGGCGATCATGCATCCGGACAATCCCGTTGCCGAGAAGTCGGTTACGCGGTACATGGAGGCGATGAAGTCGGTGTCTTCGAGGGTTGCTGACAGCGGGCACTGGGGGCGCGTCGCGTAGCGGCGAGCGGAGCGATGGCCATGGAAGCGGCGCGAGGGTGAGGGCGACATGCGACGGCTAGCCGATTTCGTAGTGCGATGGCCCTGGGCGGTGATCGGGATCTGGGCGGCGCTGCTCGTCGCTCTGCCGTTGGCATGTCCGTCGCTGAGCGACATGGCCCAGAAGCATCCGCTCGCCATCCTGCCCAGTGATGCGCCGTCGAGTGTCACCGCTCAGAAGATGACCGAGGCCTTTCACGAGTCGGGCAACAACGACCTGCTGTTGGTGGCCCTGATCAATGAGAATGGGCTGGGTCCCTCGGACGAGGCGACCTATCGCAAGCTGGTGGACGCCCTGCGCGACGACGTCACAGACGTCGAAAGCGTCCAGGATTTTGTCGGCACTCCACAATTGCGACAATTCTTGACCAGCAAGGACAAGACCACCTGGGTGTTGCCGGTGGGCCTGGTCGGTGAGTTGGGCACACCGCGGGCGATGGACTCGTTCAAGCGGGTTTCCGAGATCGTCAAACTCAGCACGGCCGGCAGCCCGCTGCAGGTGCACCTCACCGGTCCCGCGGCCACCGCCGCCGACCTCACCGTGGCCGGTGAGAACGATCGGCTCCCGATCGAGCTCGCGATCGCCGTGCTGGTCCTGGCGGTGTTGTTGCTGGTCTACCGCAGTCCGGTCACGATGCTGCTGCCGTTGGTGACGATCGGGTCGTCCCTGCTGATCGCCCAGGCGCTGGTGGCGGGTTTCTCCGAGCTGACGGGTACCGGTGTCTCGAACCAGTCCGTCGTGTTCCTGAGCGCGATCATGGCGGGCGCCGGCACGGATTACGCGGTCTTCCTGATCAGCCGCTATCACGACTATCTGCGCCTGGACAACGACTTCGATCAGGCGGTCCGGGCCGCGATGTTGTCGATCGGGAAGGTGATCACCGCATCCGCAGCGACAGTGGGACTCACCTTCCTGCTGCTGAGCTTCACCAAAATGGGAGTGTTCAAGACGGTCGGAGTGTCGGCGGCGATCGGTATCGGCGTCGCGTACCTGGCCGGACTTACGCTGCTGCCGGCAATCCTGGTGCTGGTCGGACCGCGCGGGTGGGTGAAACCGCGGCGCGAACTCACCGCCCGGTTCTGGCGGCGTTCGGGAATCCGCATCGTGCGCCGGCCGGTGCCGCATCTCGTCGCCAGTCTTCTCGTGTTGGCGTTGCTGGCCGGCACCGCGATCTTTGCCAAGTACAACTATGACGATCGCAAGGTCGTGGCGGCATCGGCGCCGAGTTCGATCGGGTACGCCGCGGTCGAACGTCATTTCCCGATCAGTCAGTCGATTCCCGAATACATTCTCATCCAGTCGCCACATGACCTGCGCACCCCGAGAGCATTGGCGGACCTGGAGCAGATGGCTTCGCGCGTCGCCCAATTGCCCGACGTCGGTCTGGTCAGCGGCATCTCCCGTCCCTTGGGCGAGGTGCCCGCGGAATTCCGGGCCACATTCCAGGCCGGCATCGTCGGTACCCGGTTGGCCGACGGCTCCACCCAGATCGATCAGCGTTCCGGCGATCTCAACCGACTGGCATCCGGGGCCAACACGCTGGCCGACAGCCTCGCCGACGTACGCACTCAGATCAACCAGATCGCGCCCAGCCTGCAGGGCCTGGTCGACACGTTCTCCTCGGTGCGAACCGAGTACGGCGGCGACAAGCTGGTGAAGGACGTCGAAACCACGGCCAAGCTGGTGCAGAGCGTCAATGCGCTCTCCAACGCCATGGGGTACAACGTGTCCGCCGTCAAGAACATCTTCGGCTGGATCGATCCGGTCCTGGCGGCGCTGCAGAACAATGCGGTCTGCGATGCCAACCCGTCCTGCGCCGACACCCGCATCCAGTTCCAGCGGCTCGTCGACGCGAACAAGGACGGCAGCCTCGACCAGATCAACGATCTCGCTCATCAGCTGAACGGCGCGGGCGACGACAAGCAATCGCTCAACTCCACGGTCACCAAGCTGAATGCGGCGCTCGCCAGCGTCAACAAGGCGGTCAAGGCCATGGGGCTGAACAAGCCCGGCGGTCCGCAGTCGGGCTTGAAGGATCTGCAGCAAGGCGCCAACCGCCTGGCCGGCGGGAGCCGGGACGTGGCAGGCGGCGTCGATGAACTGGTCAAGCAGATCAAGGTGATCTCTGCCGGGTTGAACCAGGCTTCGTCGTTCCTGCTGACGATGCGCAACGACGCTGCAGATCCGGCACAGGCGGGGTTCAACATTCCGTCCGAGGTGCTGAATCTTCCGGAGTTCAAAAAAGCCTCGGCAGCGTACGTTTCGCCGGACGGCCGGTCGGTGCGGTATCTGGTCCAGACCAAGCTCAACCCGTTCAGCTCCGAGGCGATGGATCAGGTCAATCAGATCCAGGACGTCGCCCGTGGGGCCCAGCCGAACACCACGCTGTCAGACGCCTCGATAACGATGGGCGGATTCCCGGCCGCACTACGGGATACACGTGACTACTACCAGCAGGACATCCGGTTCATCATGACCGCGACCCTCATCGTGGTGCTGCTGATCCTGATGTTGCTGTTGCGTTCGATCGTCGCACCCTTGTACCTCGTCGGGTCCGTGGTGATCTCGTACTTCGCGGCACTCGGCATCAGCGTCCTGGTGTTCCAGGCACTCCTGGGCCAGCAATTGCATTGGAGCGTGCCCCCATTGGCGTTCGTGGTGCTGATCGCGGTGGGTGCCGACTACAACATGCTCCTGGTGTCGCGACTGCGCGACGAGTCTCCGCACAGCACCCGGTATGGGGTCATCCGTACCCTGAGTTCTACCGGAGGCGTGATCACCGCAGCGGGTCTGATCTTCGCCGCTTCGGTTGCCGGTCTGATGTTCTCCACCATCGGCATGGTGGTCCAGGGCGGTTTCGTGATCGGTGTGGGCATCTTGCTGGACACCTTCGTGGTGCGCACCATCACGGTGCCCGCCGTCGCTGCCCTGATCGGTAAGGCGAACTGGTGGCCGTCCCGAGCAGCCGGCGGACGGCAGCGCACATGAGGTGCAATTTCGGAAGTTGCGCAGGTAAGGACGGGTGAGCGCGCACGGGTGATGTGTGTGAAACTACGAAACGAAGCGGGGCGATCAGGAGTGGAGATGAAGAAACTCCTTGCAGGACTTGCGGTGCTGGTGACGACAACCGTCACAGGATCCCTCGGTGTCCTCGGGAGCGCGTCGGCCGATGACACGTCGCCGCCCGGGCCGCCGACGCCCGGCGGCCCGACCTCTGGGACGTCAAACCCCGGAACCGCGTACGCCCTGGGTGGGGCTCACGTCCTCGGGATTCCCTATGACGAGTACATCCGTATGACGGGTGAGCAGTGGTTCCCCGGCATGAAGCGGGTGAAGGTCGACTACCCGGCGGGACAGGTTCAGGGCCACACCCTGGAACGTCTCTTTCCCGGTATCGGCCCGATCGGGGAACAGATCTATCCCGGCCTGGGCCTCGACGGTCCCAGCATCGGCGAGTCGGTCGACGAGGGAGAGGGAAACCTCGACGCGGCCATCCGCAACGGTGGCAAAGGGACAGCGATGGGATTGTCCGAGGGAGCCCTCGTGCTCAACGCCGTGAAGGCGCGACTGGCCAATGATCCGACCGCTCCGCCGCCGGATCAGCTGAGCTTCGCGACGTTCGGTGACCCGATTGCCAAGCATCCCTTCGGTGAGAGCTTCCTGACCCAGAACTTTCCCGTCGGGAGCGTCGTGCCGTTCATGGACTACCGCATACCGGCTCCCGTGGAGAGCCAGTACCACACCGACCAGTTCATCTCCGCCTACGACAGCATCGCCGATTGGCCGGACCGGCCCGACAACTGGATGAGCGTGATCAACGCGATCGCCGGTTTGGCTACCGGTCACACCGCGATCGCGTTCACCAATCCGAGCAACGTTCCGGCACAGAACATCAGGACGACGGTCAACTCCAAGGGTGCGACGACGACGACGTACCTGGTCCCCGAGGAGCACCTCCCGCTGGTGTTGCCGTTCAAGTACCTCGGATACGACAAGAACACGCTCAATGAGCTGGACCGGGTCTTGCTGCCTATGGTGGACGCGGGCTATTCGCGAAATGACGATCCGGCGACCGCTCCGGTCACGGTGGACCCGGTGCACGGTTTCGACCCCGCGGAAGTCACCGCACCTGCGAACCAGGCGACCTTCGGCGGCGGCACCGATCCGATGTCGGAACTGGCGAACGCTGCGTTGTCGGTGCTGAACCCGCAGGGCGCGGGCTGACGGCGCCTCCCGAGCCGATCGAATCGACTAGTAACGGACGTGATGTGATGCCCAGCCCCCAGTCATCAATTCTCTCGATGCTGCATGGACGTGCCAGTCTGCGGCCCAACGACGTTGCCTTCACCTTCACCGATTACGCCGCCGATCCGGCGGGCGTGGTCGAGACGCTGACGTGGTCGCAACTGTCGCGCCGGACGATGAGCGTGGCGCGCGAGATTCGCCTTCACGGGTCGGTCGGTGACCGTGCGGTGATTCTGGCCCCGCAGGGCCTCGAGTACATCCTGGCGTTCCTGGGTTCGATGCAGGCCGGGTTGGTGGCGGTTCCGCTTCCCCTGCCTCATCGCGGCTCAAGCCATGAGCGCGTGAGTGCGGTGTTCGTCGATACGAGGCCTTCGGTGGTCCTGACGACGTCCGCGGTCGCCGAGGATGTCGGCGACTACGTCGATCAGTCACGTATGAGCACCGCGCCGAAGATCGTTGTGGTCGATTCGCTGAACCTGGACGCCGACCATGGAACAGATGGATTGGGCAGTGGCACAGCTGAATTCCCCGCCACGGCGTATCTGCAGTACAGCTCGGGTTCGACCCGGCTGCCTACCGGGGTGATGATCTCGCACCGCAACCTTCAGTCGAATTTCGAGCAGTTGATGCGCGGTTTGTTCGCGGATGCGAACGTCAAGACCTCGACTGATATGACCATCGTTTCGTGGCTGCCCTTCTACCACGACATGGGTTTGGTACTCGGTGTCTGCGCACCCATACTCGGCGGCTACTCCGCGGCCCTGACGAGCCCGGTGGCTTTCCTGGAGAAGCCGGCCAGATGGGTCCGAGCGCTCGCTGAGAATCCGGGTGCCTTTTCTGCGGCGCCCAACTTCGCCTTCGACCTGGCCGCCCGCAAGACGAAAGACGCGGACCTTGCCGGGCTCGACCTCGGCGGGGTGCGGGGCATCATCAACGGCGCCGAGCGCGTCGAACCGGCCAGCCTGGAACGTTTCACAGATCGGTTCGCCCACTTCAACTTTCGCGATCACATGCTGCGACCGTCATACGGACTGGCCGAGGCAACCGTGTTCGTGGCCACCGGCACGTGGAGTGAGGCGTCGGAGCCCGCTCACTTCGACGTCGATGAACTGTCCGCGGGCCGGGTCCGGCGGTGTGCGGCCGGAACCGGTTCTGCGCTGGTCAACTACAAGCTGCCGCAGTCACCCGTGGTGCGCATCGTCGACGCCGATACGAACACGGAATGCCCGCAGGACGTGGTCGGCGAGATCTGGGTCCACGGCGACAATGTCGCGGCCGGTTACTGGAGCAGGCCACCGGAAGAGCAGCAGTGCTTCGGCGCCGCGCTCGCCGACCCGACTGCCGGCACGCCTGACGGACCTTGGTTGAAAACCGGTGATCTGGGCTTCGTCTCCGAGGGAGAGCTGTTCGTCGTCGGGCGCATCAAGGATCTGCTGATCATCCGCGGGCGCAATCACTACCCCGAGGACATCGAGGCGACGGTCCAACAGATCACCGGTGGTCGGGTCGCGGCGATTTCGGTGCCGGTGAACAGTACCGAGAAGCTGGTGACCGTGATCGAGGTCAAGAAGCGGGGAGAGTCCACGATAGAGGCGGTGCACTGGCTCAAGGAGATCAAGAGCGATGTCACCTCCGCGATATCCAATGCGCACGGGTTGAATGTCGGGGATCTCGTCCTCGTGTCTCCGGGGTCGATACCCACGACGACGAGCGGCAAGGTCCGGCGCGCCGCCTGCGTCGAGCAGTACCGGCAGGACGAGTTCACGCGCCTGGACGCCTGAGCGGACCCGGTACCGCTGTGCGATACCGCGCGAGATTGCAAAGTAGTGCACTACCTAGTTCGGCCCACCGCGACGCTACCGGCAACTTACTGGCCGGGCGCCGGGTTGTGTTCACCGCGATCGCGACCCTGGCCGCCGCGCGCCGCTCGGTGACGAGCCGAAGAGCTTCGCCTTTGTCGACGGGTTCGCCGACCTGGACTTCAACCCGAACCCCGCACTATCGGTGTTCACCAATGTCTTCACCTTCGCCGAGCACAACGGCGGTACTCGTGCGACCTGCGTGAGCACCTACGAGTCCGCTGAGGCTTTGTAGCAGGTGCTGGACATGGGTGTGGTCGAGGGCGCGTCGTCGGCGATCAACCGGAACGACGACCTCGTCGCCGCCTGAATTCCCTCCCCGACCGGTGCGGCGAGGGACCGTGATCCGGGAGTTCGCCGCTCCGCGGGGGCGACGACGGCTACCGGGATGCGAGATGCTGTTCGAGAAGGTCGAGATTCTCGCCGTGGTCGTCGCCCACCTTGGCCAGCAGGCCGGTGGCCACCAGCAGCCAGGACAGCAGCTGCGCACCCGGCCGCCCGGCGAGCGCCGGGCGGAAGCGGATGGCCTCGGTCACGATGTGGCCGCCATCCGCGGATTCCATGGTGAGAAGCACGTTCTGTCGAATGCCCCGCTGCTTGCCGGTGAACTCGAACACCTTGCCCGGCACGTGCCGTGTGATGGTCCACCGAACGACGTCGTGGTCGCATTCCTCGCCGTGCTTGCTCTCCCAGCTGTGACCGGCGGCCATCGTGAAGTTCGGCCCGAGTACGGTCTCTGTCTTGTGCTCCTCGTACTGTTGCGTCTCCGCGGGGTGCGTGAGTGCGTGCCAGATGAGGTCGGGGTCGCCTTCCAGCCGCCGCCAGTTGGTGAAGGATGCGTAGCCCATGACTGCTCCCGATGGTCGTGGCCCGGTCACGACGGGAGTCGGCCAGGGCGAGGTTGTCATGGGAGAGAGTAGCTTTCGGAGGGCAACGCGCGTGTGTACCCGGTCGGCACCCGACCGTGAGCCGCACAGCGTGTCTCGTCGTGTTGCCGGTCTCCACGATGTCGCGGGACGTCGCGACGCTCATCGAGACGATGGTCTCGTCGTCCCCATGCCCGGGGCGTGAGCGCCGAACCGTCCAACGACCGCATCTATTCGGTGTACGGACGTAATGCGTGGAAGAGCCGGGTGCGAGCGCACCCGGACGTGGCCGCCGCTCATGGCTAGCTGTGACACGCTGAAGGTTAAATGTGAAGATGGAGGTGTTATGAGTGCAACAGAACTGAGCCCGACGTCGCTGCGTGAAGCGTTCGGCCACTTTCCGTCCGGTGTCATCGCGATTGCTGCCGAGGTAGAGGGCACCTTGGTCGGCTTGGCTGCCAGCACCTTCGTGCCGGTGTCGCTCGACCCGCCGCTGGTGTCGTTCTGCGTGCAGAACTCTTCGACCACCTGGCCCAAGCTCAAGGATCTGCCGTCGCTGGGGATCAGCGTGCTCGGCGAATCCCATGACGAGGCGGCCCGCACCTTGGCGGCCAAGACGGGGGACCGGTTCGCCGGGCTGGAGACCGAGTCACGCGAATCCGGCGCGGTGTTCATCCACGGAACCAGCGTGTGGCTGGAGAGCGCCATCGAGCAACTCGTCGAGGCCGGCGATCACACCATCGTGGTGCTGCGTGTCAGCGACATCACGGTCAATGCCGATGTGGCGCCAATCGTGTTCCACCGCAGCACGTTCCGCAAGCTCGGCGCCTGACCTCCGAGCCTCGGGCCGGCCGGCTCAGGGCCGTGCGGCGAGTTCGTCGCGATATTTGGCGATGCGCTGTTCGATCTCGCCGGCATCGCCCGGCCGGCCCTCTTTACGGGCCAACTCGGCCCGGATCGACAGTTCCCGGATCGCGGTCCGGATCTCGTTGATGCTGTGAGTCTGTCCCATGCTCATGGAGCTGCCTTTCGACGCTGATTGGCTGCTTTTCCTGAGCCTACGCGCCGAAGCGACGACGAGTCTGCGCTCAGATCGCATATTTGTTCCGGATCGCGATCTGAACGCAGACTCGAGGACGATTAGCGCCTGAACAGCTTGTTGCCCAACCACACGATCGGGTCATACTTGCGGTCCGCCACCCGTTCCTTCATCGGGATCAGCGCGTTGTCGGTGATCTTGATGTTTTCCGGGCACACCTCGGTGCAGCACTTGGTGATGTTGCAGTAGCCGAGGCCGAACTCTTCCTGAGCCATGTCCTTGCGGTCCAGGACGTCGAGCGGGTGCATGTCCAACTCGGCGATCCGCATGTGGAACCGCGGCCCGGCGAACGCCTCCTTGTTCTCCTCGTGGTCACGCACCACGTGGCAGACGTTCTGGCACAGGAAGCACTCGATGCATTTGCGGAATTCCTGGCTGCGCTCGACGTCCACTTGCTGCATCCGGTACTCGCCGGGCTGCAGCTCCTTAGGCGGCGTGAATGACGGGATCTGGCGGGCCTTTTCGTAGTTGAACGACACATCGGTCACCAGGTCGCGCATCACCGGGAAGGCGCGCAGCGGCGTGATGGTCACCGTCTCGGACGGGTCGAAGGTCGACATCCGGGTCATGCACATCAGCCGCGGGCGGCCGTTGATCTCCGCCGAACAGGATCCGCACTTGCCGGCCTTGCAGTTCCACCGCACCGCCAGATCGCCGGCCTGGGTGGCCTGCAGCCGGTGGATGATGTCGAGCACCACCTCGCCGTCGTTCACCTCGACGGTGTAGTCCTGAAGCTCGCCGCCGGCCTCATCGCCGCGCCAGACCCGCAGGTTCGCGTTATACGCACTCATGCTCAGCCCTTCCGATCGGGGTGCTCGGCCAGTTCTTGCTCGGTGTAATACTTTTCGAGTTCGGACAGCTCGAACGTGGCCAGCAGGTCCTCCCTCATCGGCAGCTGCGACTCGGGCGTCACCGTCACGTCCGGCACCACCTGGTCGTCGCCGACCGCGCGGCACACCAGCAGGGTGTTGCGCCAGTTGGCATCCATGTCCGGATAGTCGTCGCGGGTGTGCCCGCCGCGGCTTTCGGTCCGGGCCAGCGCGGCCTTGGCCACGCACTCGCTGACCAGCAGCATGTTGCGCATGTCGATGGCCAGGTGCCAGCCCGGGTTGAAGACGCGACCGCCCTCCACGTTGACGTTGTGCACGCGGGTGCGGAGCTCGGCGAGCTTGGCCAGCGCCTCCTCGATCTCGTCGGCCTTGCGGATGATGCCGACCAGGTCGTTCATGCACTGTTGCAGCTCGGCGTGCAGCGTGTACGGATTCTCCGGATTCGCGTGAGATTCGAACGGCGCCAAGGCCAGTTCGGTGGCCTCGATGAGTGCGGCCTCTGAAACCTTGGGCCGTTCCGGCAGCGAGGCCACGTAGTCCGCCGCGCCGAGACCGGCACGGCGGCCGAACACCAGCAGATCCGAAAGTGAGTTGCCGCCAAGGCGATTCGAGCCGTGCATACCGCCCGAGCACTCGCCCGCCGCGAACAGGCCGGGTGTGGTCGCCCCACCGGTGTCGGGATCGACCTCGATGCCGCCCATCACGTAGTGACAGGTGGGGCCGACTTCCATCTCGTCTTTGGTGATGTCGACCTCGGCCAGCTCCATGAACTGGTGGTACATCGACGGCAGCCGCCGCTTGATCTCCTCGGTCGGCATGCGCGAGGCGATGTCGAGGTACACGCCGCCGTGCGGCGAGCCGCGGCCCGCCTTCACCTCGGAGTTGATGGCGCGGGCCACCTCGTCGCGGGGCAGCAGGTCAGGGGTGCGCCGCGCGGAGTCGTTGTCCTTGAGCCACTGGTCGGCTTCTTCCTCGGTCTCGGCGTACTGGCCCTTGAACACCGCGGGGATGTAGTCGAACATGAACCGCTTGCCCTCGGAGTTCTTGAGCACTCCGCCGTCACCACGGACACCCTCGGTGACCAAGATGCCCTTCACCGACAGCGGCCAGACCATGCCAGTGGGGTGGAACTGGATGAACTCCATGTTGATCAGGCCCGACCCGGCGCGCAGGGCCAGGGCATGGCCGTCGCCGGTGTACTCCCACGAGTTCGACGACACCTTGAACGACTTGCCGATACCGCCGGTGGCCAGCACGATCGCGGGGGCTTCGAACAGCACGAAGTTGCCGGTCTCGCGGTAGTACCCGAAGGCGCCGGCAATCCGGTCGCCGTCTTTGATCAGGTCGGTGATGGAGCACTCGTGGAAGACCTTGATCCGGGCCTCGTAATCGCCGAGTTCCCTCTTGTCCTCCTGCTGTAGCGACACGATCTTCTGCTGCAGGGTGCGGATGATCTCCAGGCCGGTGCGGTCACCGACGTGGGCCAGCCGCGGGTAGGTGTGCCCGCCGAAGTTGCGCTGGCTGATCCGGCCGTCCTTGGTCCGGTCGAACAGGGCCCCATAGGTTTCCAGCTCCCAGACCCGGTCGGGGGCTTCCTGCGCGTGCAGTTCGGCCATCCGCCAGTTGTTGAGGAACTTGCCGCCGCGCATGGTGTCACCGAAGTGAACCTGCCAGGAGTCCTTGGTGTTGACGTTGCGCATGGCTGCCGCGCAGCCGCCCTCGGCCATCACGGTGTGGGCCTTGCCGAACAACGACTTGGTCACCACCGCCACCCGCAGGCCGCGTTCGCGGGCCTCGATCACCGCGCGCAGACCCGCTCCGCCGGCACCGATCACGACGACGTCGTAAGTGTGCCGTTCCAACTCGCCCATGAAAATCCCCACTCGCCTTTCGCGTGTATGTACTTGTCGGCCAACGAATTCAGTTGGCCGACTCAGCCGATGAACCTGAGATCGGAGATGGTGCCGCTGGCCACCAACATGATGTAGAAGTCGGTGAGGACCAGGGTGCCCAGCGTGATCCAGGCGAAGAGCATGTGGCGGGTGTTGAGCTTGCTCACCTGTGTCCACATCCAGTAGCGCACAGGGTGTTTGGAGAAGTGCTTGAGCCGGCCGCCGGTGACATGCCGGCAGGAGTGGCAGGACACCGTGTAGACCCACAGCAGGATGACGTTGCCGGTCAGGATGATGTTGCCCAGGCCGAACCCGAAGCCGGACGGCGAATGGAACGCGGTGATCGCGTCGTAGGTGTTGACCAGGGAGATGAGCACCGCGGCGTAGAAGAAGTACCGGTGCAGGTTCTGCATGATCAGCGGAAGACGGGTTTCCCCAGTGTATTTCGCGTGCGGTTCGGCCACCGCGCAGGCGGTCGGCGACTGCCACACCGACCGGTAGTACGCCTTGCGGTAGTAGTAACAGGTCAGCCGGAAGGCCAACAGGAACGGCAGTGAGATGAACGCCATCGGAATGAACCACGGCAGCTCGCCGACCCATTGACCGAAGTGGCTCGATCCGGGCGCGCAGGCCGTGCTGACGCACGGCGAATAGAAGGGCGTCAGGTAGTGGTAGTCCTCTACCCAGTACGCGCTTCCCCAGAACGCCCGGACCGTCGCATAGACGACGAACGTCGCGAGCCCCAGATTGGTCAATAGTGGTGCCTGCCACCACCGGTCGGTCCGTAGGGTGCGTTGGGGGATCTGCGCTCGTGTAGGCGAGAAGACCCCGGTCGCGCGACGGTCAGCGGTGGGTGCGCTCACGGTTCCCTTTCTGGGGTTCAGTTGTTTCGTCGGGCGTCAAACGCCCGTGAGCTCAGCGGTATCCGCCGAGACCCTCGTCAGCGACGTCCTGCCAGAACTCGCTTCCGTATTGGGTGTCGGGGATGCCGATTTTCTCGCGGGCCTGTTGTTGGCGTGTTACGCCGTGACGCATCTCCAACTCTTCGGCGTCGATGTCCAACCGCTCGATATCGTTGAGGATCCGCTCGGCGTCGTTCATCACGCGGCGCATGGCAGGGGAATCCCCGTACTTCGACGCCAACGTGGTGACACAGCGACGCATGTCGCCGATCAGGTTGTGCAGTTCAGAGAACTCGGTGGTGGTGGACAAGTGACCTCCTCGGGCTGAAGGTGTCAGGGCTCACAGTACGACAACCAATGCTAGTCACATCACGATCCAGACGTGATGCGCATCACGTCAGAGGGGGTGTTGCGGACCGCTCGCAATGAGCCGCCCGAACCCGGGTCGTAGTGTTGGTTGCACCGGCTTCGCGCCTGGCCGAAGGACATCTGAGCAGGACATCTGAGCACCTGGAGGATCTATGAGTGAGACCACTTTGCGGGAGCGGGCGGCGACATTACTGGCGCTGCACCAACCCGGCAACCCCGTTGTGTTGCCCACTGTGTGGGATGCCTGGTCGGCGCGACTGGCGGTGGGCGAGGGCTTCTCTGCGCTCACCGTGGGTAGCCATCCGCTGGCCGATTCCATCGGTAAGGCCGACGGCGAGGTGATGTCGTTCGACGACCTGCTGACCCGGGTGCGGCAAATCACCGACGCGGTCGACGTGCCTGTCTCGGTGGACATCGAGTCCGGTTACGGCGAGCGTCCGGAGCGGCTGATCGAGGGTCTGCTCGACGTCGGGGCGGTCGGGCTCAACATCGAGGACACCGTGCACAAGGAGGGCAAGCGACTGCGCAGTTCGGCCGAGCACGCCGAGCTGGTGGGTCAGCTACGCGCGGCTGCGGACGCCGCGGGCGTGCATGTGGTGATCAACGCCCGTACCGACCTGTTCCTGCGCAACGACGGAGATGACGCCGACCGGGTTGATCGCGCGATCGCGCGGCTGTCCGAGGCCGCCGCTGCCGGTGCCGACTCGCTGTTCCCGCCGGGGCTGCGTGATCCGGAAGCGTTGGCGCGCTTGGTGTCTGAGGTGCCGCTGCCGGTCAGTGTGACCGTTCCGCCCGATACCGCCGAGCTAGCCGAACTGACGGCCGCCGGCGTCGGGCGCATCACCTTCGGTCCGTTCCTGCAGGCCGTACTGAGTGCGCGGGCCAAAGAGGTGCTCGGCCGCTGGCGGTAGCCGCCAGCGATTTGTGCAAACTGCCGCTTCTCGGCGTGCGATCTGTGCCAATAATGACGCACTGATACGTCGAGCAGGCAGGATGCATTGCGATGGATTGGCGCACAAGGCGCGTGGTGACGTTGGCGGCGGCGGGCGGGGTGGTGCTCAGCGGGATCGGCGCCCCGCCGGCCAGTGCTTCGTCGTTCTCGCCGTTCTCGAATCAGATCCGGAACTGTGATTTCGTCGCGGCACTGTTCCTCGACGGAATGGGGTCGGGTTCCGGCTCGGGATGGGCCGATGTCAGCAGCGACGGCTCGAATGTGAGTGCGCAGGTGCACATGCAGTCGGCCCGGCCCGACACCGACTATCAGGTCAGGCTCATCCAGCTGCCCCGCGCGTCGGTCGCCACGTGCAATCCGGGCGATCCGGGGGTGTCCGGGGGTGTGCTGCACACCGATGCCGGCGGTACCGCGACCATCAACGTGTCAGGGCCGTCCATGGACAAGGCGAACGCGGCCTGGGTGGTCGTCGAGGGACCGCCTGCGCCGGGACGCAGCCGTGGTGACGTCTACACCTCGGACTTCCTGGCGAAGTTCTGAGTTGCCCGAAAGCCGGTGGAATCCAACGGGTTCCACCGGCTTTCGGCGTCGTCGACTCACCGGAGGCGGATGCGCACGGCCAGGGCGGCGCACCCGATGACCGCGGCACCGCCGAGCACCGTCGACCACGTCAGCCGCTCGTGCAGTAGCAGTGCCGCCCAGCCGATGGTCATCACCGGCTGGATCAACTGCACCTGGCTCACCTGGGTCATCGGTCCGATGGCCAGGCCGCGGTACCAGGCGAAGAAGCCCAGGTACATGCTGACCGCCGCCAGGTAGCCGAACGCGGCCCACTGCACCGGCGTCGCATTCGGCGGCTGCTGTACGACGGCCAGCACCGTCAGGGTCAGCATCACCGGTGCTGCGACCACCAGCGCCCAGGACACCGTCTGCCAGGCACCTAGTTCCCTGGCCAGCAATCCGCCCTCGGCGTACCCGATCGCAGCCGCGAGAACCGCGCCGAACAGCAGTAGGTCCGGCCAGCCCAGATGACCGAATCCGGCGCCGTGGACCATGGCGAACACCACCGCGGCCAGCGCTCCGGCTGCGGCCAACGCCCAGAACGCGGCCGGCGGACGTTCGTGGCCGCGCAACACCGCGCACACCGCGGTGGCGGCCGGCAGCAATGCCACCACGATGGCGCCGTGGCTGGCGGGAACCACCGTGAGCGCGTAGGAGGTCAGTAGCGGGAAGCCCGCCACGACACCGGCTGCCACGACGGCCAGCCGGGCCCATTGCCGGGCCGAGGGCAGTGCCTGCCGGGTCAGGGCGAGTGCGGCCACCGCGATGGCGGCGGCGACGACGGCGCGCCCGGCGCCGATGAACAGCGGGGACAGTCCGCCGGTAGCCACCTTGGTGAACACGATGGTGAACGAGAACGCCGTGACGCCCAGCAGGCCCCACCACAACCCCGGGTGGGATAGCGCCGTCGAGTTATTCCGAGTAGCGCTACTCTGTATCAACATGGATAACGATAGCACTGAGCGGATCGTGTCCGGCCTGCGAAAGTGGATCGCCACCGCGCCGCCCGGCGCGCAGCTACCGTCCAACCGGGCCCTGGTGGCTGACTATGCGGCCAGCCCGGTGACGGTCGCCAAGGCCATGCGCACGCTGCGCAGCCTGGGGTTGGTGGAGAGCCGGCCGGGGGTCGGGACGTTTGTGCGGGCGGTACCCAGTGCGCGTCTGCCCGACTATGGCTGGCAGACCGCGGCGCTGCGGTCGCCACAGGCGCGGATCCCCGCACTGTCGACGCCGCTGCGCGGCGTCGCGCCTGACGTGATCGCGCTGCACGCCGGTTATCCCGTCCGCGAACTGCTTCCTCAACGGCTGGTCCGTACCGCACTCGCGCGAGCCGCCCGCGGGGACACCGCGCTCAGCGTGGCGCCGGCACCCGGCCGGCCCGACCTGCAGGCCTGGTTCGCCCAGGAACTGGCCGAGGCGTACGGCGCCGGCGTCACCGCGCCGACGGCTCGTGAGGTGATCGTGCTGCCTGGGAGTCAGAGCGGTCTGAGCTCGATCTTCCGCGCACTGGTCGGGTTCGGTCAGCCGATGTTGATCGAGTCGCCCAGCTACTGGGGGGCCATCCTGGCCGCGGCCCAGTGCGGCGTGCGGCGTGCGGCTGGTGCCCGTGCCCAGCGGGCCGCGGGGGCCTGAGCCCGAAGAGCTGTCGCGAGCCTTCGACGAGACCGGCGCCCGGGTGTTCTACGCGCAGCCCAACTACGCCAATCCGACCGGTGCCCAATGGGATCCAGAACTCGCGAGCCAGATTCTGGAGGTGGTTCGCAGCCACGGTGCATTCCTGGTCGAGGACGATTGGGCCCACGATTTCGGCATCGAGAGCACCTCCAGGCCGGTGGCGGCTTCCGACGACGCCGGACACGTCATCTATCTGCGGTCGCTGACCAAGAGCGTGTCACCGTCGATCCGGGTGGGGGCGATGGTGGCCAGAGGTCCTGCGCGGGACCGGATTCTGGCCGACCGTGGTGCGGAATCGATGTACGTCAGCGGGTTGTTGCAGGCCGCGGCACTCGACGTGGTCACCCAGCCGGCCTGGCGTACCCATCTGCGCGACCTGCGTCAGCAGTTGCAGGCCCGGCGTGACCTCTTGATCGCCTCCTTGGCCGAGCATGCCCCGGGCGCGCAGTTGGAACACGTGCCACGTGGCGGGCTGCATCTGTGGCTGCGACTCCCCGACGCGATCAACCTGCAGCGGCTGGTCCGCGACTGCGAGGCTGATTCCGTGTTGGTCGCGGCGGGCAACGAGTGGTTTCCCGCCGAGCCGTCCGGGCCGTACCTGCGACTCAACTATTCCGGGCCCGATCCGCAACGTTTTGCCGAGGCCGCCCGGGTCATCGGCCGGGCGCTGGCCCGCCAGCTGGGTTAGCTGGACCTCACGGCCGCGCGTCCTCACATGTGCGTCGCGCGGACCGTGAGCACACCGTGACGGGCGCGTCACACAGGGCGACAATTCGGCAACTTCGGGTTCCTAACCTCGCCATATGTCGTCAACACAGAACGTCGTGGTCGTCGGACACGGCATGGTGGGCCACCGCTTCGTCGAGGCGCTGCGGTCGCGTGACGCCGCGGGCACCTGGCGGGTCACCGTCCTGTCGGAGGAAGCTGACGCCGCCTATGACCGGGTCGGCCTGACCGGGTACACCGAGCACTGGGACCGGGCCAAGCTGGCGCTGCCGGGTAATGACTACACCGGTGACGACCGGGTCGATCTGCGTCTGGGATGTGCGGTCGCCGAGATCGACCGGGAAGCCCGCACGGTGCGCACCGCCACCGGCGAAACCTTCGACTACGACGCGCTGGTGTTGGCCACCGGGTCGTACGCCTTCGTGCCGCCGGTGCCGGGACGTGACCTGCCGGGTGTACACGTCTACCGCACGCTGGATGACCTCGACGCGATCCGCGCCAGTGCGCAGAACGCGCTGGACTCGAAGTCCCCGGTCGGTGTGGTGATCGGCGGCGGTCTGCTGGGCTTGGAAGCGGCCAATGCGCTGCGGCAGTTCGGCTTACGGACGCATGTCCTGGAGATGTCGCCGCACCTGATGTCGGCCCAGCTCGACGAGGCCGGCGGCACGCTGCTGAACCGGATGATGCGGGGCCTGGGTATCGAGGTGCACACCGCGGTCGGCACCGAGAGCATTCAGCCGGTGCAGCGGCACAAGCCGCTGCGCAAGTCCGACGTCGACGACTCGATGCGGATATCGCTCAACGACGGCAGCGCGATCGACGCCGGACTGGTCGTCTTCGCCGCCGGTGTGCGGCCGCGCGACGAGTTGGCCCGCGCCGCCGGCCTGGACATGGCGCAGCGCGGTGGTGTCCTCGCCGACCTGTCCTGTGTCACAAGCGATCCCAGCATCTATGCGATCGGCGAGGTGGCGGCCATCGAGGGCCGCTGCTACGGCCTGGTCGCGCCGGGTTACACCACGGCTGAGGTGGTGGCCGACCGACTGCTCGGCGGTGAGGCCGAGTTCCCCGGCGCCGACATGTCGACCAAACTCAAACTGCTCGGCGTCGACGTCGCCAGTTTCGGTGATGCGAAAGGGAATACGCCGAACTGCCTGGAGGTCGTGGTCAACGACCCGGTCAAGCAGACATACGCGAAGCTGGTGCTTTCCGATGACGCCAAGACGCTGCTCGGCGGCATCCTGGTCGGAGACGCATCGGCCTACGGTGTGTTGCGGCCCATGGTCGCCAGCGAACTTCCCGGAGACCCGCTGGCGTTGATCGCTCCGGTCGGAGACACTGACGGACCCGCGCTGGGCGTGGCCGCACTGCCCGACATCGCGCAGATCTGTTCGTGCAACAACGTCACCAAGGGCGATCTGAAGGAAGCCATCTGCGGCGGTTGCGACGACGTGCCCAGCCTGAAGAAGTGCACGCTGGCGGGCACGTCGTGCGGGTCGTGTGTGCCGCTGCTCAAACAGCTGCTGGAGGTCGAGGGTGTCGAGCAGTCCAAGGCATTGTGCGAGCACTTCAGCCAGTCGCGGGCCGAACTCTTCGAGATCATCGGCGCCACCGAGATCCGTACCTTCTCCGGCCTGATCGAGAAGTTCGGGACAGGAAAGGGTTGCGACATCTGCAAACCCACGGTCGCGTCGATCCTGGCCTCCACCAGCTCCGATCATGTGCTCGACGGTGAGCAGGCCTCGCTCCAGGACTCCAACGACCACTTCCTGGCCAACATCCAGAAGAACGGCAGCTACTCGGTGGTGCCGCGGTCGCCCGGTGGTGAGATCACCCCTGAGCAGTTGATCCTGATCGGCGAGATCGCAAGGGATTTCGACCTGTACACCAAGATCACCGGTGGCCAGCGGATCGACATGTTCGGCGCCCGGGTGGAACAGCTACCGCAGATCTGGGCGCGCCTGGTCGAGGGTGGCATGGAGTCCGGGCACGCCTACGGCAAGTCGCTGCGCACCGTGAAGAGCTGCGTCGGCAGCACGTGGTGCCGTTACGGCCAACAGGATTCGGTGAACATGGCCGTCGAGATCGAGAAGCGGTACCGGGGCTTGCGTTCACCGCACAAGATCAAGATGGCCGTCTCGGGTTGTGCGCGTGAATGCGCCGAGGCGCAGAGCAAGGATGTCGGCGTCATCGCCACCGAACAGGGCTGGAACCTCTACGTATGCGGTAACGGCGGCATGTCTCCGCGGCACGCCCAGTTGCTGGCAGGCGATCTCGATGACGAGACCCTCGTCCGCTACATCGACCGCTTCCTGATGTTCTACATCCGCACCGCCGACCGGCTGCAGCGCACCGCGCCGTGGCTGGAGGCGATGGATGGCGGACTCGACCACTTGCGCGATGTCGTGTGCAACGACTCCCTCGGTCTGGCAGCCGAATTCGAGGCGGCCATGGAGCGCCATGTCGCCGGCTACGCGTGTGAGTGGAAGGGCGTGCTGGAGGACCCGGAGAAGCTGTCGCGTTTCGTGTCGTTCGTCAACGCACCCGACGTGGACGACCCCACCATCACGTTCACCGAGCGCGGCGGTCGCAAGGTGCCGGGGGCAACCGACATCGGGATGCCGAAGGTCCGCGGATTTCAGGAGGCGAAATGACACTGCTCGACGACCACAAAGACGTTCACGCCGCGACGCCTGGGGAATGGACGACGGCCTGCCGGTATGACTTCCTGATGCCGTGCCGCGGCGTCGCGGTACTGCTGCCCGACGGCTCGCAGGCGGCACTGTTCCGCCTCGACGACGGGTCACTGCACGCGGTGGGCAACATCGATCCGTTCTCCGGTGCCGCCGTGCTCTCGCGCGGGATCGTAGGTGATCGCGCCAGCCGGGCGGCCGTGCAGTCGCCGATCAAGAAGCAGGCCTTCGCGCTCGATGACGGTAGTTGTCTCGACGACGACACGGTGTCGATCCCGGTCTACCGGACCCGGATCACTCCGGGCGGGTTCGTTCAGATCTCCGCCTGATCGGTCGCCCGGCTCCAGTGCGCGTCGCGCCCCTGGAGCTTGCGGCGCTCCACTGCGCCGCGGCGCTCCAGCACCGTCAGATTGCGGTACACAGACTCGATTACGACCGGTGCGCGGAAGTGCTGGTGCATGTCGTCACGTAGCTGGGCAGTGGTCATCGGCCGTGACGTGCGTTCCAGAGCGTTGAGCAGGTGCTGACGCAGACGTTCGGCCGGGACCCGGTCACCGGGTCGCACTGCCGTGCGCGTCGTCTCGACGGGCTGCGCCCGCCGGTGTTGTCACCTGCACCTTTGCCTGTACTCCTGCCGAATCGCCCGATGAATCGCGATAACGATAGCTGAGTTTTCGACCCGGATCTGACGCGGCGATCCGCTGGCAAACGGTCAGAGGCTCGTTACTCAGGCAAACACCTGGACAGAGGTGGTTTCGCAGGGAAATTTGCCAGATTTGCACGGTCCGGAATGTCTCCAAAGCTGTGGTGCGCATCTCTCTGGCTAACTAGAATGGTTCGCTGGGTGTGTTTAAACTCCCTCTCAAGGAAGCGTCGTCAGAGGGGCTGACAAGGGATGTTTGCGCGTTCGGTAATGAATTTGGTGGGGGCGGCCGCGATGCTGGGCGCACTCGGGGCAACGTTCATGCCCCTGGCCTTGAATGCCGTGGACCGTGCCGGTCAACCCATCCCGTGCGGTAACGGAGCGCAGCCGGATTACAGCGTCGCCGCCCAACAGGACCGGCTCAACCTGGACCAGTACACGCTCGCCGGACCGGGATTCATGGCCAGTGATTACGTCGAGCAATGTTCGGCGATGGTCAGTACGCGGCGATCGGCGTTCTTCTCGGTGGCGGGCGCCGGTGGCGCACTCCTGCTCGTGGGATGTGCCGGGCCACTGATCGCCCGGTCGCTCCGCTCACGCGGCGGCCGGCAGGCTCAGTACCCCGGCACGGCGGAACCGGTTGGCAATCAGCCGAACCATGCCGGGGTGGGTGCCGAGCGGTTCGCCCACGAGGTCGGCGCCGGATTCACGCAGCCGGTCCTGGAACAGCCCGTCGGCGAGCAGGTAGGACGCCACAGCTATGCGGCGATGGCCGCGGCTGCGCTGCGCGGCGACGGCTTCGGCAACGCTCGGCGCCCCGGTGGCGGCGAAGGCCAGTTCTACGCGGTCGCCGGTCACGGCTGACAGCAGTGCGGCGGTGCGCCGAAGGTCGGACTGGGCGCTTCGGTCCGAAGTTCCGGCGGCCGCGAGGATCACCGAATCGCCTGGCCGCCATCCTGATTCGATGAGCCGATCGGCGAGAACCCGCACGGTTCCCTGGCAGGGTCCCAGCGGCTGGGTGACTGTCACGGACGGGTGCTCACTGGCCGCCACGTGGTCGGGCACGTCGACCCGGACGTGGTATCCGGCAGCCAGGAATGCGGGCACCACCACTGCCGGGCAGTCCATGGGTAGCGATGCGAGAACTTCGCTTGGCGTCGGGCCCACCACGTCGACGAATGAGACGTGCACGGGCCGGCCGAGCATGTCGGACACCCGCGCGGCGAGATCGCCGATCATCGCGACACCGCCCGGCTTGCGGGTTCCGTGGGCGACCAGGACCAGGCTCATCGCGCCCGGGCCATCTCGGTTTCGTCGACGGCCAGCCGGTAACCCCGTTTGACGACCGTCGACACGATGTTCTTGTCTCCCAAGGCAGTACGAAGCCTCAGCACCGCGGTCTCGACGGCGTGGGTGTCGGTGCCGGTGCCCGGCAGTGCGCTGAGCAGATCGAACCGCGACACCACCGCGCCCGGGTGGTGCGCCAGTGCGCGGATGGTCGCCATCCCGGCCGGGGACAGCGACTTGACCGTGCCGTCGACCAGAACACAGGTGCCCCGGATCTCGAGCGTGTGCCCGGCCACCCGGACGGTCCGCGCCTGCAGCAGCGGCAGCTCGTCGGTGATGTGACGGGCCAAGGCGCCCAACCGCATCCGTTCCGGTGCCGAGGTCGGAACCCCGAGCCGGACCAGTGGTCGCGCGGTGACCGGGCCGACGCACATGGCGTGGACGTCGGTGCGCAGCGCGGCCAGTACCCGGTCGGCAATGTCCATCTCGGTGGCGCGCATGAGCACCGAGGCCACCGCCATCGCCGAGGTGAAACTGACTGCGTCGAACCGTCGTTCGGCGATTCCGGCGACCATCTGGTCGAACTCGCCGTCCCGTGGCGCGGGGTGCCAGCGGTAGACCCGGATCGGCACCACCTCGGCGCCGCCGGCCCGCAACTCATCGAGAAACTCGGGGAACGGGTCCCATTCGTCGGTGGCCCCGTGTAGCTGCACCGCGATGCGTTGCCTGTCGACGCCCTGTTCGATGAGGTAGCGCAACACCTCCCGGGAGGATTCCGATTCCGGTGACCATTCCTCGGGCAGGCCCGCTGCACGCAACGCCCCCGTGGCTTTCGGGCCACGGGAGACGATGCGGGCGTTGCTCAGGGCGTCGGTGAGCTCGGTGGCCAGGCCCCAGCCGTCGGCGGCGGCGAACCAGCCGCGGAAGCCGATCCCGGTGGTCGCCACCACGATGTCCGGCGGCACGTCGATCAGCGACGCGGTGTGGGCGCGCAGCTCATCGTCGTCGGGCAGCGGAACCATCGTGATGGCGGCCGCGCTGGTCACCGTCGCGCCGCGCCTGGTCAGCAGCGCGCTCAGCTCGTCGGCACGTCGGGCGGAGGTCACCGCCACACGAAACCCTGTGAGCGGTGCCCAGTCGGGCTCGTTCATGGATCCAGTGAAGGCAGCTTGTGTTTCCAAGTGATTACCCGGCCATTGCCGAGGCGTGTCGGTCTGCCGGGGCCGTTGGGACGGCCGTAGCAGCGGGCCGCCGGACGTAGCGGAACCAGGTGCATGCCGAGGTCAGCACGTAGAACGCCAGGAAGATGCAGAACGCCGCGGTGGCTGACCCACTGGACAGGTAGGACTGGCGAAGGGCCAGGTTGATACCCACACCGCCGAGGGCACCGATGGCACCGGCGAATCCGATCAGTGCGCCCGACATGGACAGCGACCACCGCTGCCGCTCGTCTTCGCTGACCTGCAGGGAGTGGCTGCGGGCCTCGAAGATCGACGGGATCATCTTGTAGACCGAGCCGTTGCCCAGGCCGCTGAGCAGGAACAGGGCGATGAAGCCGATGACGTAGCCGGTCATCATCAGGCTGTTGGGAGCGTGCGGCGTGTGACCTCCGTTGTCGGGGCTGAACATGCTGATCGCGACCAGCATTCCGGCCGCCAGGATCATGCCGCCGAACACCGCCAGGGTGACCCGGCCGCCACCGATCCGGTCCGCCAGCTTGCCGCCGTACACCCGGGACAGCGAACCGAGCAGCGGGCCGATGAAGGCGATCTGCGCGGCGTGCAGCGAGGCCTGGGCAGCGGTCTGGCCGCCTGCGGCGAAGTTGATCTGCAGCACCTGGCCGAAGGCGAACGCGAAGCCGATGAAGGATCCGAAGGTGCCGATGTAGAGCAGCGAGATCATCCAGGTATCACGTTCTGCCAGAATGGCTTTCATCGCCCCCAGATCGATCTTGTGCTGCTCGAGGTTGTCCATGTAGAGGGCCGCGCCGATGCCGGCCGCGGCCAGCGCTACCAGGTAGACGGCGCACACCCAGTACGGGGCGCGGTTGCCCGCGGTGGCGATCACCAGCAGGCCGACCAACTGGATCATCGGTACACCGATGTTGCCGCCGCCGGCATTGAGCCCCAGTGCCCAGCCTTTGAGCCGCTGCGGGAAGAAGGCATTGATGTTGGTCATGGAGGAGGCGAAATTGCCGCCGCCGAAACCGGCGAGGGCCGCGCACAGCAGGTAGGGCCACAGTGGCAGTCCCGGATTCGCCAGCAACACCATCGTTCCGACGGTGGGGATCAGCAGGACGAAGGCTGAGAACACCGTCCAGTTGCGGCCGCCGAAGGTGGCGGTGGCCAGCGTGTAGGGGATGCGCAGGCAGCCGCCGACCAGGGTGGCGGTGGCGCCCAGCAGGAACTTGTCACCGGCCGAGAAGCCGTACACAGCCTCGGGCATGAACAGGACCATGACCGACCAGATGGACCAGATGGAGAAGCCGACGTGTTCGGCGAACACCGACCAGATCAGATTTCGTCGCGCGATGTATTTGTTTCCGGCTTCCCAGGCCAGCGTGTCCTCGGGATCCCAATTGGTGATGCGGTTCGACTTCAGCAGAATGGGCATGGCGCAAAAGTAGGAAGCGTTTATTGCGGAGGCGCTCCCCGCGGTGACCCGGTCGTGAAATTCCGCTCACCCGCTCACCTACATGGATGTGAGCCTGTGCTTTCTGGTGGTTACCAGACGTCCCCGTCGCGCCAGTCGCAGGTGATCTCCGCGGTGGTGTCGAGCTCCATGCCGGCGGGCAGGTCGATCGGCAGCACGAACAGCGACCGGTCGTCCTCGGGTGTGCGCGTCACACCGGCAGGCTTCAGCACCGAGGTCGGGCCCTGCCAGGGCACCCAGCCGCGGGCGATGTAGATGTCCGTGGCGGTCGCCGACGAGCTGAGTGCGCCGAGTTGGTAGGCGCCGCGCAGCACCTGTTCGACGGCGTCCATGACGGCGGTGGCCAGGCCCTGGCCTCGCCAATCCTCGCGTACCGCCACGGCTTCCACGTAGCCGCAGCGCAACGGGATGTCCCGGTAGATCAGGCGCCGCTGCACCACGGCGGCGTGCGCGATCAGCGCACCGTGATGGCAGATGAACGCGTGCATGCCGCCGAGCGAGTGCTCCCAGTCGGCGTCGGTGAAGTCGCCCTCGAACGCCTCGATGACCATGCGCCGGGCGCCCTCGCGGGTCTCGTGGTCGAGATCGGAGGTATGGACCAGACGCGCGGTGTGCAGGATTCCGCCTCGGACGGACGGCGCGCTGACATCCTGGAAGGCCACACCCATGTTCTACCAGCGCTGCGCGCCGGTGTCTCTACGTTGCCGGCCGTCCAGCGCATAGGCCGCGCTCCCCGGGCGCCGTTTTCCACACCTGGGTCGTTGATCGCCGGCGGATCGCAACCCTGACGTAGAAAATGACGACGGGCATGGTCCAGACGACTATCCCTCGAACGGCCGGCGGGGGTGCACCCAGTGCAGCCGTACGGTCTGGCCCGGCCGGACCTGGCCCAGCTTGTCGATGTCTTCGTCGGTCACCACACCGATCACCGGGTAGCCGCCCGTGACCGGGTGGTCGGGCCCGAGGATCACCGGAAAACCGTTGGGCGGTATCTGGATTGCTCCGCGGGTTGCGCCCTCGCTGGGCAGTTGCCGTTCCGGCCAGCGGTAATCCAGCGGCATGCCGACCAGCCGCATCCCTACCCGGTCGCTATGGGTGGTCACCAGCCAGTTGGTCCGGATCAGCACGTCGGGGTCGACGAACCAATCGTCGCGCGGGCCGGGCACCACATTGAGTTCCAGCACGTCGCCGGAGATCGAGGCGACCGGGGCCTGGTCCGTCTCGGGCAGGTCGGCGGTGTGCGCACCGACCGGCAGGACGTCGCCGGGCCGCAGCGGTGCCGGGCCGATCGCCGACATCACGTCGTAGCTCCGCGAACCAAGGACCGGTTCCACGGCAATGCCGCCGCGTACCGCCAGGTAGCTGCGTAGCCCCGAGTGTGGGGCGCCCAGTGAGATCACCTCGCCGTCGCGCACGCGGTGAATGCTGTTGGTGCCGAACGGGATTCCATTGACCGCCGGGTCCGTGTCGGCGCCGGTGACCGCGATGGAGACATCGCCGCCGACAACCCGGGCGGAGAATCCGCCGAACATCACCTCGATGGTGGCGTGTTCACCCGGATTGGCCACCAGGCGGTTGGCCAGCGTGTGGGACCGGCGGTCGGCGGCACCGGAGCGGGTGACGCCGAGGTGGGCCATTCCAGGGCGGCCGAGGTCCTCGACTAGTGCCAGCGGTCCGGTGCGCAGTACTTCCAACGTTGTGGTCATGGTCTGCTCCTCGCGGCTAGCCGATGGCCCGGAACTGCACCCACGTACCGGGGGTGAGCAGTGCGGGTTGGTCCCGATGTACGTCGAACATCACCGCATCGGTGCGTCCGATCAACTGCCAGCCGCCGGGCGACTGCCGTGGGTAGATGCCGCTGAACTCGCCGGCCAGTCCCACCGCCCCGGCCGGGACACTGGTGCGGGGCTCGGCCCGGCGTGGCACATGTAGTCGCTCGTCGCCCCCGACGAGGTAGGCGAATCCGGGAGCGAAGCCCATGAATCCGACCTGCCACGGGGCGCCGGTGTGTGCCGCGATCACCTGCGCCGGGGTCAGCCCGGTCAGTGTCGCGACCTCGTGCAGGTCGGCGCCGTCGTAGACCACGTCGATGGTCACGTCCGCCTGCCCGGCAGGGCGGATGGGTGCCGCGCCGGGTTGCAGCCGCAGCTTGCCCAGCCGTTGCCGGGTGGGCGCCTGGTAGCGAGGATCGGCGAGCTTGATCAAGATCGTGCGTGACGCCGGCACGATATCGAGCACACCGAGCAGTTGGGCCGCCGTGAGCGTGGCGGTCCACGCCAAAACATCCGCCGTGCTGTCGAACTCGAGCAGCAGAGCCTGATCGCCATAGTCGCGGGCGGTGCCTGGGTTCAGGCTCGGTCCCGCGTCCATCACCTCTGATGTCACACTCATGACCTGAAGCTACCCGTCGGTAGCTAAGAAAGCTCCGGCTCTATGAACCTTGCCAGAGGTGCCTTATCGAAGCCTCACACGGCGGCCTGATATGTGGGCTCGCGGTGCTTGATGGCGGCGATCACGCGGTAGGTGATCGGCAGCATGACCACCTCGACCGCGGTCTTGTAGATCCAGCCCAGCGCCGTGTAGGTGACGAAGTCGCCGAAGGTGCTGATGCCGATCGCGCTGGCCGCGATGCCGCAGAAGACCAGGGTGTCGCCGAGCTGGCCGGCGAAGGTGGATCCGACCAGGCGGGCCCACAGGTGCTTCTCCTTGGTGCGTTGCTTGATGGCGACCACGACCCAGGCATTGATGGTCTGCCCGACGATGAACCCGGCCAGGCCCGCGATGATCAACTGGGTGTAGGCGTGGACGATGTTCTCGAAGTGTTCCTGATTCGTGTAGAAGTCCGCCGCGGGCAGGTAGATGGTGATCCAGAATGCCAGTGCAGCAAGGATATTCATCGAGAATCCGAGGAATATGGCGCGGCGGGCGGCCTTGAATCCGTACACCTCGGAGAGCACGTCGCCGATCACGTAGGTGAGCGGGAAGACGATGAAACCGCCGTCGGTGATGATCGACCAGTTGCCGATGATCGGCCCGAAAGCGACGCCTTTGGTGGCGGTGACGTTCGAGACGATCACCAGGGCCGTGAAGACTGCGACGAGCACCGGATAGTAGGCCGAGCCGACGATGGCGGTACCACGGTGCGCGGAGTGTTCCTGGGTGCTTGTCACCCGGTCATCTTGTCAGGTCAGCGCCCGGTTGAGCAGGAGCGGCAGCTGATCGGCCACCACCGGGTAGGACAGCGGCGAGGCGAACGCGATCGCGCCGGCCAGGTCTTTTGGGGTGAAAACGTGCCGTTTGCGGGTGGTGGCCCGCAGGCCGGCGATGGTCGGGTCGGCCAGTAGGGCGTCGCGCTCCTGATCACTCTCGGTGGTCCAGATCAGTACGTCGGCGGCGTCGAGCACCGAGGCGATGTCCGAGCGCGGGATCAGCTCCGGTGTCGGGGGCACGGCGAAGCCCATCTGGGTGAGAAATTCAGTTCGCCATCCCGTCTGGGTTTGCACACCGTCGCGGAACAAGGTGCCGGCCAGCAGCATGGCCTTCTTGCCGGCAAATCGCGGGTTGTTGGTGGCCACCGCCTTGAACTTGTCGTCCGCTCCGGCGATCAGGCCGGTCATCGCGTCGTTCTGGAAGAGCGCCTGCCCGATGAGGGTGGCCTGGTCGCGCCATGGTTCGAAGAACGCGTCGGGTCCGGACTGAGCGATCGTCGGGGCGATCTCGGAGAGCTTGGCGTAGGTGTCGGCGTCGAGCCCGGCGTTGGTGGCCACGATCAGGTCCGGTTTGAGGGCTGCGATCTCGTCGACCTGGATGCCGTCGTTCAGGCCGAGGACGGTGGGCTGGGCGCCCCCGAGTTTCGGTTGCGCCCAGGGCCACACCGCGAATGGCTCGCCTCCGAACCATTCGGTCGTCGCGACCGGGACGACGCCGAGCGCCAGCAGGTCGTCCTGTTCGGTGAATCCCGCGCTGACCACCCGTTGTGGTGGTCCTGGGACGTTGGTGTCGCCGAACAGGTGGCGGACGGTCACCGAACCGTCTTTCGCGATTTCGCCAGGCTTCTGCGTGCTACATGCGGCGACCAGGGTCATCGCAGCGCTGACCGTGAGAAACCCTCGCCGCGACCAGGTTGTCGGCACTTAGCCAGGGTAACGGCTACCCCGTGCCGAAGCTGCCGAACAAGCCGCCGAACAGGAGGGAGGCCAACCCGAGCGCCACCATGATGTTGACCACGGTGGCCGCCGCGAACAGCACGACGGGCCGCCATCCGGCCTCCTTGAGGCCGCGCAGTGAGAACTCCAGCCCGATCGCCACGAAAGCGAAGATCAGGAACCAGGTCCGCAGGTCGTTCACTGTTGCGATCGCGGCCTTACCGTCGGCCACGAACTGCAGATACAGCGTGCCGATAACCGAGGCGGCGATGAAGCCGAGCACGAATTTGGGGAAGCGATCCCAGAATTCGCGCAGCGACGGACGTGCCACAGTTGCGTCCGGGTCGCCCGATTGCCGCTCGACCTTCAGGGCGAAGTACGCGGTGAGCGCGATGGCGACGATGCCGATCAACGCGTTCTGGGTGGTCTTGACGATCGTGGCGATCTGCAACGCGTGCTCACCGGCGATCGTGCCCGCGGCGGCCACGGCGGCGGTGGTGTCGATGTTGCCGCCGATCCAGGCTCCCGCGACCGCGTCGGACAGGCCGAACACATCGGCGAGCCAAGGCAGCAGGAAGATCGAGGGGAGGGCGAACACGATGACGAGCGACGCGGCGTAGGCCAGTTGCTCCTTCCGGGCCTGCACCGCCCCGGCCGCCGCGATGGCCGCGCTCACCCCGCAGATGGAGACCGCTGAGGCCAGCAACGCCCGTAGTTTGTCGTCGAGGCCGAGTCGCCCGCCCAGCCACCAGGTGAACCCGAAGACGATCGAAATCAGCAGCAGGGCTTGGATGATCGCCGGTCCCGCGGCGGTGGCGAGCACCTTGAGGTTGATCGACGCGCCCAGCAGGACCAGGCCGGCCTTGATGAAGAACTCGGTGCGAAAGCCTTGCGACAGAGCGTCGCGCAGCGCGAACTTGGCCAGGATTGCGTTGCCGATCAGGCCGAGAGCGATTGCGTAGAACGGAAATTCGACTGATTTCGCGATCTTGGCCAACCCTGTTCCAGACGCCCAGTGGGGTACCTGGGTCTCCAGGAATCGGGTCGCCGCGCCCAGTGCGATGACCACGAGCACACCGGCGACGGCGTAGCCGATCTTCGATGTGCGCTGCTGCGAGCGTTCTTTGGTGCTGGTCATGGGATCACGCTGCCGGGGATGGCGCCGACGAGCACGAGGGTCAGTAGGGTGAGGCCGACGATCACGGCCAGCCAGTCTTCGTTCACGCGCGTGAGGTTAGGTGGGCTCGAATCTGGCGGGGAGCCTTGCAATCTGTGCGAGCACAACCGGTTACGAACGAGGTGCGCCCCGGCATGGGACCGGATATTGTCGATAGCGCGTATTTGGGCGTCCCCGGGATTTATTCTCGGCTCACGGGGACCTACTGAGGAGTGGTCATGCGGAGCATGTGGCGTCCAGTGTTACTCGGACTGGCCGGTTTGACCGTACCCATCACCATCTCCATCAACACGGCCCCTCCCGCCGCCGCGGAATGTATCGATGCCGGCGGTTCCACGGTGTGTGCGCAGGGCAGTGTCCGGGGTGGGGGACCCACGCCGCCGAAGGCGGGCCCCTACTACCCGTATTACTGCGCCAACGACTGGTACTGCGCCGGCGGGGGCTTAGAAATCAACATCGACCCCCGCCCACCCGACAACGGCGGTGGTGGCGGCGGCTGGCGGCCGGGGCGTCCATGAGCCTCAGCTCAGTTATCCGAGTCGACTTAGGAGCCACCATGTTCACCCGTGTGATCGCCACCGGCGCAATCGGCCTGTCGCTCTTGGCCGTTGGCGCGCCTATCGCTGCCGCAGATGAGCCGAACTGCACCGCTGCCGACCTGGCCGGCGTGATGGCCGGCGTCCGCGCGGCCAGCGCGGCCTACCTGTTCACCCATCCCGACGTCAACGACTTCTTCACCAGCCTCAAGGGGCAGTCGAACGACCAGATGGCTGATTCGGTGCAGGCTTACCTCGAGGACAAGCCGCAGATCCGGGCCGAACTGCAGGGCATCCGGCAACCGGCGACTGATTTCCACAACCGCTGCGGGTAGCCCGCAACCCTAGGCGGCCGGGACTGATCAGGGCAGAACCAACCCGCGCAGAAGCACCGCCAGTCCGTACTCGAATGCGTCGTCGGCCCGCGCGGGCCGGGATGCGCCGGTGGCCAGCGCGGCGGTCAGCTCCGGACCGACTTGGGCCCCGGACTCCCACGGTCTGTCGGGGGCGGTCAGGTCGAGGGCAGAGCCCAGCACGTAGTTGTCGACCAGGGTGATGGTCCGCAGCGTGTCGGTGGGGCTGTAGCCGGCGCGGGTCAGGGTGACGGCCAGTGCGTTGTACATCGTGAGCGCCTGGCTGCTGTTGACGGCATGGGCCGTGAGCAGGGGAATCAGTCGCGGGTAGCGGGCGAAGCTGCTGCGGTACGAGCGCATGATGTCGGCCAGGATCTCGGCCCACGGCCGATCGGCGTCGAGGTCTGGCAACTCCACTTCCGACATCGCCCGTTCGCGGAGCAGTTCGACGATCTGCTCGCGCCCGGACACGTGGTTGTACAGCGATGACGGGCTGACCTTGAGTCTGCGGGCCAGTTCGGGGATGGTAAATCCCCCCGTCGTGTTGACGAGATCCATTGCCGCACTGGCGATCCGGTCCAATGACAGGATCGGTATCGATGGACGTCCCATGGCCTGTTCCCCCTCAATTTCATCTCACCGCTTTACAAAGGGTGGTCTGGGTCACAGAATAAACGAATTCCATTCGCTTTAGGAGTGACATGACCACGCTCAGTGCGACCGCCCGCGCACCTTTGTCGTGCCGTGTGGCCGTACGGCCGCCGCCCGCGTGGGTGGGGTTGGTGTGGCGCCACTGGCGCTCTGACCTCGATGGACTCGCCAAAGAGCTCCGCGACGACCGTGCCGTCGATGGCGGTGCGACCGCGGTGCTTCTGCCCGAAAAATAGGACCGAGGAAATAGGACCAGTTTGTGACTTCATTCTCCGTGCCCGACAAGGCTGCGACGCTCTTCCACGGCGGTGCGATCTGGACACCCACGGCGACCACCGATGCGCTGCTGGTCGCCGATGGAGTGGTGCAGGCAGTGGGTGACGACGCGTTGGCGTCGGCGGCCGATCGGAAGATCGACCTGGAGGGCGGCTTCCTGATGCCGTCGTTCGGTGACGGCCATGCACATCCGCTGTTCGGCGGTTTGGAGTCCGCGGGCCCCGCGGTCCGGCCCTGCCGGTCGGTCGACGAAATTGTATCGGCGGTAAAAGAATTCGCAGACGCGAATCCCGATCAGGAGTGGATTGTCGGCGCTTCGTACGACGGTAGCCTTGCCCCCGACGGCTTGTTCGACGCGCGATGGCTCGACGCCGCCGTCCCGGACCGGCCCGTGGTGTTGCGCGCCTGGGACTACCACACCTTCTGGGTCAATTCGGTTGCGTTGCAACGCGCCGGCATCACTGCGGACTCTCCAGAACCGATACTCGGTGAGATTCCGCGCCGTGAGGACGGCTCGCCGCTGGGCACGTTGCGCGAATGGGGCGCCACCGACCTGATCACCGCGGTCATGCCGGCCCGTGACGAGGCCGTCGGGGTCGCGGCATTGGGCACGGCCGCCGACTACTACCTGGCGCGCGGCGTGACGTGGGTTCAGGACGCCTGGGTAGAGCCGGCAGAGCTGGACACCTACCTCGCAGCCGTCCGGCAGGGCGCCCTGCGGATGCGATTCAACCTGGCGTTCTACGCCGACCCGCGCCACTTCGATACTCAGGTAACGCAATACGCCGCGGCCAGGGACCGGGTCCAGGCGGCGGGCTCACCGCTGCTGACCGCGCAGACCGTGAAGTTCTTCGCCGACGGCGTGGTGGAGAACGAGACCGGTGCGCTGCTGGAACCGTACTGCTCGGGACTGCACTCCCACGGCATGCAGTTGTGGGAGGGCAACGCGCTGGCGGAGGCGGCCAAGAGGGTCGATGACCTGGGTCTGCAGATCCACATCCACGCCATCGGCGATGCCGCGGTCCGACAGGCGCTGGATGCCATCGAATACGTTGCGCGGCACAATGGTCCGCGGGACCGGCGGCCGGTGATCGCCCATGCTCAGCTGGTGGACGACGCCGACCTGGGCCGCTTCGCCGAGCTGGGCGTCATCCCCAACATGCAGCCGCTGTGGGCGCAGATGGATGCCCTGATGACGGTGCTCACGATTCCCCGGCTGGGATCGCAGCGGGCAGATCGGCAGTACCGGATGCGCACACTGGAGAGTTCGGGTGCGGCGCTGGCGTTCGGATCGGACTGGCCGGTGTCCTCGGGTGCGCCGCTGGACGGTGTTGCCGTCGCGGTCTCGCGGTGCACGTCCGAGGGGGAACCGGCGGGCGGTTGGACCCCGGAAGAGGTCCTTCCGATCGAGCACGCGCTGTCGTCGTACACCACTGCCGTGGCGTATCAGGCTTTCGCGGAAGAGAATTGGGGCCGCATCGTTCCCGGCTCGAGTGCTGATCTGGTGTGGCTGGACCGCGATCCGAGGTACCTCCCACCATCCGAGCTTCCGGCGCTGAAGGTGCGCGCCACGTATCTGCAGGGCACGCAGGTCTATTCGGCCGAGTAATGAGAGGAACTGGCATGTCCGATGTGGCTGAAGCGACCGAGGGGCGGCTGCGCCGTGCTCTGGGGCTGCCGTCGTTGGTGCTGTTCGGTCTGGTGTACATGGTGCCGCTCACGGTGTTCACCACCTACGGCATCGTCACCCAGACCACCGGCGGCAGGTTGTCGGTCGCCTATCTGGTGACGCTGGCGGCCATGGTGTTCACCGCCCGGTCGTACGCGATGATGGCGGTCGCCTACCCGGTCGCTGGATCGGCATACACCTACTCGCAGAAGTCATTCGGCGCCCCGGTCGGTTTTCTCGCCGGGTGGTCGCTTCTGCTGGATTACCTGTTCCTGCCGATGATCAACTACCTGGTGATCGGGATCTATCTGCACGCCGCACTGCCCGCGATCCCGTCCTGGGTGTTCGTCGTGCTGTCCATCGCGGTCGTGACGGTGCTGAATGTCGTCGGCATCGTGTCGGTGGCCCGGGCGAACTTCGTCATCATCGCGGTGCAGGCGATCTTCATCGTGACGTTCCTGGTGCTGGCCACCTCCAAGGTGTTGAGCCTGGGCGCGCTCGATCTGATGGCACCGATCCACGGTGACGGGAGCACGACCGGATTCAGCCCGGTGCTGGCCGGCGCGGCGATCCTGTGCCTGTCGTTCCTGGGCTTCGACGCGGTTTCGACGCTGTCAGAGGAGGCAAAGGAACCCAGACGATCTGTGCCGCAGGCGATCATGATCGCAACGCTGGTGTCGGGCGTGATCTTCGTCGTGCTGTCTTATCTCGGGCAGCTGGTGTTCCCCTCCAACCAGTTCGCCGATGTCGAGTCCGGATCCCTGGACTTGATGCTGACCGCGGGCGGGCAGTTCCTGCAGACCTTCTTCACCGCGGCCTATGTCGCCGGTGCGCTCGGATCCGCCATCACGTCGCAGGCCTCGGTGGCCCGAATCCTGTATGCGATGGGACGCGACGGCATCCTGCCGCGCCCGGTCTTCGGTTTCGTCTCGCCGCGGTTCGCCACCCCGGTGTACGCGATCCTGGCGGTGTCGGTCGTATCGCTACTGGCGACCGTCATCTCCCTGGCCACGCTGGCCTCGCTGATCAGTTTTGGTGCGCTGGTGGCATTCTCGGTGGTCAACCTGTCGGTCATCAAGCATTACTTCGTCGACCGGCAGGAACGCGATGGCCTCCAGGTGATCAGCAAGCTCGTCCTGCCACTGATCGGTTTCCTGCTGACCGTGTGGCTGTGGACGAGTTTGTCCGGGATGACGCTGATCGTCGGGTTGTGCTGGTTGGCAGTGGGATTCGTGTGGCTGGCCGGGGTTACCCGTGGTTTCCGGCGGCCGACGCCGGTGCTGGACATGAAGGAGTAGCTGTTCGGTTTGGTTCGCCGAGTGGCCACTTGTGGCACGCCATGCCGCAAAAGGCGTGTCACAAGTGGCCAGTCGTTGAGCTACTGGGGTCAGGCCACGCTGATGGTGACGTCGATGTTGCCGCGGGTCGCCTTCGAGTAGGGGCAGACCTGGTGCGCGTCATCGGCGATGGCCTGGGCGACCTCTCGATCGACGCCCGGGATGGTGACGTTGAGCCGGGCCCGCAGTGAGAACGCCCCGTCGGTGTTGAGCAGGTCTACCTCCGCGTCCACCGCGGTCTCGGCGGGCAGCTTCACGTTGTGCTTGCCCGCGGTCAAGCCCATGGCGCTCAGGAAGCACGCCGACCAGCCGGCCGCGAACAACTGCTCGGGGTTGGTGCCGGTGCCGGTGCCGCCCGGCGGGGTGAGCTGGATGTCGAGGTTGCCGTCGGAGCTGTAGGACTCGCCCTGCCGCCCGCCGGTGGTGTGGGTCTGTGCGGTGTAGAGGACGTTGTCGGTCTCAGTGGTCACTGCGGTTCTCCTTCGTGTGGATGGGCCGATGCAATCGGATGCGTTAGAGATGAACGCCGGATGCTCCACATTCCATCCCATCCGATTGAATCGGATCCGATATAATTTTGGGCATGGCACCCGAGACTCCGCAGCTCTCCGATTTCCTGTGCTTTGCCGTCTACTCGGCCAACCTCGCGTACGGCAAGGCCTACAAGCCGATCCTGGATGCCAGGGGCATCACCTACACGCAGTACATCGCGATCGTCGCGCTCTCGGAGCAGGACCACCAGACCGTGGGCAGCCTGGGCGAGAAGCTGTTCCTGGAGTCCAACACGTTGACGCCCATCCTGAAGAAGCTCGAGGCGCTGGGATACGTGACACGGCAACGTGATCCCAGCGACGAGCGTCAGGTGATCGTCAGCCTCACCGATGCCGGTCGCGAACTCCGCGCGCAGGCTTTCGAGATGGATCTCGTGGCGGCGACCGGTCTGTCATTGGACGAACTCAAGACCATGCAGCGTGCCGTGTCCACGCTCCGGGACAACCTCCGTAAGTACCTTCAGGACAGCGTCTGACAGCTGTGCTCCTCGGGCACGACCAACACCGGAGTCGTGGAATGCGCGACGACGGCGGCGGCCACGCTGGGGCCGAGAGGCCGACTGTGGCGTTCCTGCACGCGTTTGCCACGGTTTTCGTGCATACGTGCCACGCTCGCGGCCGGTGATGGCTGACCAACCGCTGCCGCTACGGCTTGAGCTGCACCTTCAGATCTTCACCCGAGCGGGAGAACGCCTTGGCATAGCCCTCGGCGGCGTCGTCCAGCGACATCGTGGTGGTGAAGATCCCGTCGACGTTGAGCCGGCCTGCCTGCAGCAGCGGGATCAGCTCCGGCCAGGTCTGCTGCACCGGTGCGGTGGTCAGCCGGATGGTCAGGCTGCGCAGGAGGCAGCCCAGCGCGGGCATCGGGTACGGCTGCAGATCGTGCACGCCGACGATGGACACCGTGCCGCCGGCACGGACCGCGTCGATGGCGTCGTTGATCGAGGCGTCCATGCCCACCGCGTCGATGACGGAGTCCACGCCGAGCCCACCGGTGGCCTCCCGGATCGCCTGCGCCGAGGGCGGGGCGAACGTGATCGCACCCGAAGCCGCCGCACGGTCGCGCCTGGCCTCCACCGGGTCGACGGCGAAGACCTTTGCCGCACCGAGGGTGATGGCGCTGCGCAGGGCGCACATGCCGACCGCGCCCAGACCGATCACCGCGACCGATCCACCCATGGGGATGTCGGCGCGTTTGGCCGCCGCCCAGCCGGTGGCCAGGTTGTCGGTCAGCAACAGGGCCTGTTCGGTGGTGATGCCCTCCGGCATCTTCAGTAGCTGGAAGTTCGCGGCCGGCACTGCGAGAAGTTCGGCCTGGGCGCCGCCGAGGAACCCGGTGCCGAAGATCTGCGGGCCCTGCACGCAGCGGATCGGGTCGTGGGTCGCGCAGCCGCTGCAGTGCCCGCATCCGGCCACCGAGGACACCAGCACCCGGTCACCCACCGCGAATCCGGTGACGTCCGGCCCGATTTCGACGATCGTGCCGACCGCCTCATGTCCGACGGACACCGGGTCGGCGATGGGGTAATGGCCTTCCAGGAAGTGCAGGTCCGATCCGCAGATCGAGGCGGACTCGACCTTGACGATGGCCCCGTCGGGACCGGGCAGGACCGGGTCCGGCCGGGTCTCGACGTGGATCTTCCCGGCGCTGTCGACGACGACCGCACGCATACTCATGCCTCCTGCACTGTGAAGTCTGACCAGATGGGTTCGTTGACGGCAGAGCGGTATTCGCTCAGCCGCCACGGGCTGACGGTGTGGATCTCCCCGTCGGCATTCTTGAAGTACGAGTGTTTGACCGAGGGCTGCGCCCACACGGTTTGGCGGATCGCCTCCTGGGAGCGGCGGTGCCATTCCTTCGTCGGTTCGGGCAGCGGTTCCATGGTCTGCAGGCCCTCGGTGATGAGGTGCTCCAGGCACTTGTTGATGTACCGCATCTGCAGTTCGGAGTTGAGGATCAGGCTGCCACCGTGCGCGAGGTGTGTACCCGGGCCGTAGGTCATGAAGAAGTTGGGGAAGCCGGGCACCGTGATGCCGCGGTAGGCGTACGGACGCTGACCCCACACGTCGTGCAGGTCGACCCCGTCGCGGCCGGTGATGGCCATCGGGAACAGCACGTCGGTGGCACGAAAACCGGTGGCGTACACGATGATATCGACGTCGTGGGTCTGGCCGTCGGCCATGACGATCCCGGTCGGGGTGATGCGTTCGATCGGGGTGCGGATCAGGTCCACGTTGTCGCGTTTGAGGGTGCCTAACCAGCTGCCGTTGTCCTGCAGCGTGCGCTTGCCGGTGGCCGGGTAGTCGGGCAGCGCCTTGGCCAGCAGTTCGGGGTCGTCGCCGACCTGGGTGGTGATCCAGTCGGTGAACATGATGCGGGCGATGGCGTTGATCTCGCTGACCGCGTTGCCCTGGTCGTCGTAGTCCGGGTCCACCCGTGCGGCGTCCAGGCCCTTGTCGGCCCCGGGCCACAGCAGCAGGAAGCGGTACCACCGGCCGTAATACGGCAGGTGCTCCATTGCCCAGCGCACCCCGTCCGCGACGGGCTCGTGGTACATCGGGTTGGGGAACATCCACTGCGCGGTGCGCTGGAAGACCGTGAGGTGCTCGACCTTGTCGGCGATGGCCGGGGCGATCTGGAAGCCGCTGGCGCCGGCCCCGATCAGGGCGACCCGCTTGCCGGTGACGTCGACGTCGTGGTCCCACGCCGCGGAGTGAAAGGCCGGTCCCGCAAAGGTTTCCGCGCCGGGGAAGTCGGGGATCTGGGGCCGGTTGAGCTGGCCGACGGCGGTGATGACGGCGTTGGCCCGCAGCGTCTCGGTGCCGGCCGCCGAGCGCACCGTGACGTTCCACATCTTGCCGTCCCACACGGCCGAGACCACCTCGGTGTTCCACCGGATGTGGGGCTCCAGGTGGTGGCGGTCCACCACGTCGCGGAAGTACTGGCGCAGTTCGGGCTGCTCGGCGAAGAAGTGATCCCAGTGGTTGCTGGGTTCGAAGCTGTAACAGTAGAAGTGGTTGGCCACGTCGACGCGGGCGCCGGGATAGCTGTTCTCCCACCAGGTTCCGCCCGGGCCGGCGTTCTTCTCCACGATCGTGAAGTCGATGTCGGCCTGCTTGAGGCGGACCCCGGCCAGCACGCCGGACTCTCCGCAGCCGATCACGACGACGCGGAAACCGTCGGTGTTCTCCAGCGTGGCCGGCCGACGCGGATCGACACCCTCGAGGTCGAGTTCCTCCAGCATCAGCGGCAGGTTGTCGTCGTCGACCGGCTCGCAGGCGGCCCAGTCCAGCATCTCCCTGACCAGCTCGGCGGACAGCGGGGCGGGGACCGGGCAGCCGCGGTCGCGGTAGTCGGCGACCACCGGCAATGCGATCTCACGGACCCGCGCCTTGTCCTCCTCGCTCATGAAGCCCTGGACCTCGTTGAGGAACAGTCCGGCCTGTTTGAACTCGCGGATGTAGCGCGGGTCGCCGGTGATGTGCACGAGCGAGAGCAGCAGCGTCGGGATGCTGACCTGCTCTAACGCCACCGCGATGTCGGCATCGGGCGTGGTGAACGGCTGGCCGACGTGGAAACTCCGGGTCACGCGCCGTTACGCTACGCGCCGTAGCGTTATGTGACAAGGGGTGGTTCTCGGTGGTTTGTTAGGTCCTCAATTTCCGTGTCGGAATTCTCAACTTGACGCCTCAGGGGCGAGCGGCGGGCTCGGGCGAGCCGCTCGCATCGGTCCCGGTGCTGTGCCGGTCGATATCTGGGTCGATCCGCCGGTTCGCGCGGCGGACCGCCCAATAAACCACCACAGATACCGCGCCGAGCAGTGGATATCCCATGGCGATCCGGGCAATCGCCAGCCAGCCGGTGAAACCACCGTCGTAAAGCCATTGCTGCACAACGAATCGCGCGGAGAACAACGTCACGAATGCCAGCGTGGCGACGTCGAACGCGCGCAGCGCGACGGTATCGGAACGCCATGACGGATCGGGCCCGGCGCTACGCAGCAGGTTCCACATCACTCCGACCAAGGGGCGCCGCACCAACAGGGATACGGAGAACACGGCCGCCATCACCAGGCTGAGCCAGATTCCGGGCAGGAAGTAGTCTTCGGCGGACCCGGTGTAGTAGGCGATCAGCGCGGCTACCACGACCCCGAGCAGCCCCGATACCGCCGGCTGGATGGGCTGCTTACGCAACAGGCGGAGCACGATCAGACCGGCGCTCGCGCCGACGGATATCACGACCGCCGCGTCCAGGCCTGCGATCGCGTTCACGATGACGTAGGCAAACGTGGGCAGGCTGGCGTACACCAGCCCGGACACCCCGCCCATGCGTTCGAGCAACGTCGGTGAATGTCCTTCCACCAGTTCGTCAGTCACGCTCGCCTTCCATCACCGAGGTGCGCGCCCAGGAAGCGGTCGACGGTCTTGAACATGTCGATCACATTGCCCGGATTGACGAATCCGTGCCCTTCGTCGTCTTTGACCATGTACTCCACGTCGGCACCTCGCGCCCGAAGAGCCTCGACGAGGTTGTCCGATTCGGCCTGCACTACGCGCACGTCGTTGGCGCCCTGGATGACGAGCAGTGGGGTGCGGATCTGATCGACCTTCGTGATCGGGGAGCGGGCCAGCATGTCGGCCTCCTGCTCGGGATCGTCCGGATTGCCGACGAACAGGTGCCAATTGTTGGCCAGGTGCGGTCGCGCGATCACGGGCAGGGTCCGCATGAAGTTGGACAGATCGGAGATGCCGACGTAGTCGATGGCCGCGGCGAAGACGTGCGGGGTGAACGTGACGCCGACCAGGGTGGCGTAGCCGCCGTAGGAGCCGCCGAAAATAGCTACCCGTTCGGGGTCGGCGTAGCCCTGATCTACAGCCCAGTCCACCCCGTCGATCAGGTCGTCGTGCATCTTGCCGGCGAACTCGCCGACGGCGGCCTTGGTGAAGGACTTGCCGTAGCCCGCCGAGCCGCGAAAGTTGACCTGCAGCACCGCGTATCCGCGGTTGGCGAGCAATTGGACGGCCGGGATGAACATCCAGCTGTCGCGTACCCACGGTCCGCCGTGCACCAGCAGCACCGTCGGTAGGTTCTTCGGCTCCACGCCGACGGGCAGTGTGAGGTACCCGTGCAGCGTCAGCCCGTCACGGGAGCGGATGGTCACCGGCTTCATCGGTGCCATGTCCTCGGCCCTGAGATGCGGATGCGATCCGAACAGCAGCCGACTTTCGCCGGTGCCGTGGTCGTAGAAGTAGGTGAGGCCCGGTTCGCGGTCGTGGGTGAAGTTGACCACCCAGCGCTGGCCGCTGAGATCGGAGCTGACCGCGTTCAGGTCACCGTCGGACAGCTTCTCGAGGTTCTCCAGGACGGCGGCGAACTGGGGGTCGAGCGCCTGAATCACCTGCCGCTCACCGAGATACCGGACGCCGATCAGATCGCGGCTGTGCCGGTCGAGGATCAAGGGCTGTGGCATCTCCCGGTAGACGCAGGCCCGAGGGTCGACGTCGTAGGCGGGATGGCTGTCCACATGTGTCTGCTCGCCGGTGATCACGTCCACCCGCACGATCCGGGTGCGGTCGGTGCCGTCGTTGGAGCCGATCCAGATCCCGGTGCCGTCGGCAGTGACGGTGATGGGGAACAGGCCCATGGTGTAGTCCGCACCGTCGAACGTGACGATGGACCGCAATGTCCGCGTGCTCGTCTCCCATTGCAGCAGTTCGACGTCACCTTCGGAAGTCAGTGCGGTGGCGAATAATTTGCCGCTGTGGCTGGTGGGCCAGCCGGACACCGTGCCCGGGTTCTCGGCTACGAGGGTGAGTTCACCGGTGGCGATGTCCATCTCGTAGACGTCCACCAGTGTGGGCGTGCGCTTGTTGGAGTACACCATCGCCTTGCCGGGGTCGGCGAGGAGTTCGAATACTGACATCGCCCCGGGGAATGGGGTGAGGTCGACGGCGGGCTCGCTGGGGTTCTGCGGGTCGGCCCGGAAGATGTGCCAGTTTTCGTCGCCGCCGGTGTCCTGGAGGTAGAGCAGCCAGCGCGAGTCCTCGGTCCACTCGAAATTCAGGATGCTGCGAGTCTCGTCGGCGCTCACCCGCACCGCGTCGGTGCCGAACTCCGCGTGGGAGTCCACGGCGGCGATCCAGACATTGAGGCGGTCTTTCCACGGCGCCAGGTACGCGACACGGGTGCCGTCCGGTGAGATCGCGGCCTGCGCTCGGGCAGGCGGCTTGAAAAAGTCGTCGACAGATATGAGCTCAGGTGATGGCATGACTGCATCGCACACCCGGACGTAACGGCATAGTCAAGCTGACGACATCACGAAGAATGGGGCTATGGCCTGGAGTACACGTGAAATCGCCGACCTCGCGGGCACCAGCCTGCGGGCGGTGCGGCACTACCACGACGTCGGTCTGCTTCCCGAGCCCGAGCGCCGGGCCAACGGCTACAAGCAGTACGGTGTTGCGCATCTCGTCCGGCTGGTGCGCATAAAACGGCTCACCGATCTCGGGTTCTCACTTCCTCAGATCGCCGCGATGGGCGATTCCGACGATCACCCCGAGCAGGCCCTACGCAACCTCGACGCCGAACTCGCCGCCACCATGGAGCGGCTGCAGCGTGCCCGTGACGAAGTCGGCCGGCTGCTGGAACAGTCGGCGCCGACCGATCTTCCGGCCGATTTCGTTCCTGCTGCCGCGGTCGCCGAGATGACCGACGCCGACCGCTCAATGGTCGTCGTGCTGAGCCGGGTTCTGGGCCCACAGGGTTTGCGGGTCCATGCGGACCTGATCAAAGACACAACCAACGATCCCGTGGCCTCCGAATTCGACGACCTCCCCGCCGACGCCGATGACACGACGCGCCTGGATCTCGCCGCACGCCTCGCCCCCTACATCTGGGCGATAACGCAGGCTCACCCTGGACTGCTCGACTCCCGGTCTGACGCCCCGCGCGGAGCACGGTTCGCCGACCGGGCGATCGATGCCGCAATGGCGGAGCTATACAACCCGGCGCAACTGGACGTCCTACAACGGGCCGCAGATATCCTCCGTACCAGCCGAATACAGTTGGAGGAGAGCTGAAGTCGGCTCGCGCAAGACACCTTCCTTGGCTCTGACCGGCGTTATTCCTTGGACAGGCCGCCTAATTCGTGGATAGTTTTTGGCGGTGTCAGACGAGAGTGCTGAGTTGAATGCTCTGGTTGCCGAGATCGAGGTGATTTGGGGCTCCCGTAGTGTGGGCGCCGAGCCGATGCCTTCTGCGGTGATCGCCCGCGCCGGTAGAGACTGGCGCATTCAAGTCTCTCCCACCCTTCCGCCAGGCGCTGAACAAGCAGTGCGGGCAGCGGCGGCGGATCTGGGCGACGGCCCCTTCTCATCGCTGTTGGACAGATTGCATTCTGCGTTGGTGCCCGTGGGCGGCCCGCACAGCTGGGAAGTCAGCGTGTGCTACGACTGTTCCCGGCCGGTTGGCATCGCGGCGCCGGCCGGGGTCCGTTTGATCAGCACCCGTGGCACCGATGCGTACCGGTTGCGGATTGCGGCGGACTGGGGCGCGAAGGCTGACTGGGAACGGTTGCTGGATAACGGGTTTCCTTGGGCAGCGGCAACCGATGGCGATCAGGTGTTGGCTGTCTGTGAGACGGCACGATGGTCTATGAAAGGTGCTGAGGCGGGCGTGTGGACGATGCCCGGCATGCGGGGGCGTGGTCTGGCAGCGTCAGTGGTTGCCGCATGGGCGACTCAATGCGCGCAACGAGTTCCACGCCTCTACTACAGCACTTCTATGGACAACCTGTCCTCACAGCGGGTTGCCGAACGTCTGGGACTACCACGCATCGGCGAACTCTGGAGCCTGACACCCGACCTCGGTTGACCGTGAAAGACACCGCGAGTCGGCGTCGCCGCGATCGCTGAGTGCGATCGCCGTGCGGGCGATCAGCTGCGGTCGACGTGCAGCCCTCGGCCGCGAGGGCGCATGTTGGCACCCAATAGAACGTCCGTACGTTCGTCCTCTGACATTCCGCCCCAGATACCGAAACCTTCGCGAGATGCCAGCGCAAAATCGAGACAGTCGCGTTTCACCGAGCAACTCGTGCAGATCTGCTTGGCCAGTAGATTCCGATGCCGCCGGGCATCGCCCCGTTCGCCGTCCGGATGGAAGAACGTATCGGGGTCGGCGCTCCGGCAGTTCGCAGATTCTTGCCAATGCTCAGTGATGACACGCTGCGAGCGAGCGGGCGTGTTCGTGAGGTCGATTGCTCTGTATCCGTTCACAAGAACTCCTCAGGAGCGTGCGTGCCGCCGACAGTCCGGGCCGGGAATGCCGGCGAGCACCACTGTTAGAAGTTCCCTCCGGTGGGCTCGGCGATCTGCAGGATCTGCTTGCCGAAGTTCTTGCCGTCGAACAGGCGATTGAGGGCGCCGACGGCGTCGTCGACAGTGCCCTTCTGGACGTCCTCTGCCCAGACGATGTCCCCGGCGCGGATCCATGCGGTGAGTCGATCGGCAGCTTCGTCGAACCGGTCCAGGAAGTCGGTGACGATGAACCCCGCCATGCTGGCGCTGCGCACTGTGATGGTTGACAGGTTGGTCGGGCCGTACGCGGTAGCTTCGTCGGAGTAGCCGCTGGATATGCCTCCGCACAGCACAACCCGGCCCCGCTGGGCGATGTTGCGGATCCCGGCCTCCAGGATCTTGCCGGCAACGTTGTCGTAGAACAGGTTTACTCCGCGAGGTGCCAGCTCGGCGACACGGCCGGCGACATCCTCGCTCTTGTAATCGATCGCGGCGTCGAACCTGGCCGTTTCGGTGAGCCATCGGGCCTTGTCCGGCCCGCCCGCGAGTCCGATCGTGCGGGCACCGGCCAGTCGCGCGATCTGACCGGCAACCGATCCGGTCGCACCGGCGGCGCCGGACACGAGCACGACATCTCCGGGCCGGATTTGGCCGATCTCGATCGTGCCGAAGTAGGCGGTGAGGCCGGTTGTGCCCAGCACGCCGAGCGCCGCCGTGGGGGAGATGCCCTCTGGGACCTTATGTGCTTTGGGCAGTGCGCCCGTGTTGCCGCCCACGTGCTCGAGGGTCCCGATGGTGCCGGCCGCGGGGATGCACACCGCGTAGTCCTGCCAGCCGAAGTTGCCGTGCACCAGGGTGCCAACGGGGAACCCGGCGTCGGCGCTGTCGACGACTTCGCCGACCGCATGTCCGCGCATGACGTCGCCGAGTGCGACCGGGGGAGCATAGGACGGCCCGTCGTTCATCCATCCGCGCTGGGCGGGATCGAATGCCAACCAGAGCACCTTGACGACGAGTTGGCCGGGGCTGGGCGAGGGCACCGGTGTGGTGTCGACAGTGAAATCGGATTGCTTCAGGGTCCACACCGGGCGGGTGGTCAGCAACATGCGGCGGTTCTGCAGGAAAGTCATGAAGGAGTCCTTTGTTTGGAGTGGCGTTTGGGCTAGCCGCGGATCTTGGCAGCGGCGTCGCCCCATTCGTTGGCGCGCAGTGTGGTCTTGAGTGTCTTGCCCGTTGAGGTCTTCGGTATCTCGGGGACGATCTGGATGTCGCGGGGTGCTTTGTAGGCGGCCAATCGGGTCTTGATGTGTTCGATCAGTTCGGTGGGCTTGACCTGAGCGTGCGGGACGGTGACGACGAATGCCTTGGGCCGTTCGCCCCAGGTCGCGTCCGGTACGCCGACGACGGCGACGTCGAGCACTGCGGGATGCGACATCAATGCCTGCTCGACCTCGACCGAGGAGATGTTCTCGCCGCCGGAGATGATGACGTCTTTGGCCCGATCGAACAGCTGGACGTACCCGTCGGGATGGCGGACGCCGAGGTCACCGGAATGAAACCAGCCACCGGCGAAGGCTTTCTCGGTGAGTTCGGGTTCCTGGTGGTAGCCCTTCATGACGATATTGCCGCGCATGACGATCTCGCCCATCTCGCTTCCGTCAGGGCGCACATCGACGAGCGGCTCTCCGGGAGCCGACGTCGCGCGTACCACCCGCATGTCCTCCGAACAGAGCATGCCGACGCCCTGGCGGGCCAGCCGGGCCGACAACTCCTCGGAACCCAATGTGTGCCAGTCGGATTGCATTTCGCAGATCGAGTAGGGGCCGTAGGTTTCGGTGAGTCCGTAGACGTGTTTGACCGTCGCACCCAGGGAGCGCACCGCTTCGATGGTGTCCGGGCTCGGCGGCGCCCCGGCCGTAGTGATGGTGAGGCCGTGGCGCAGCTGGTGGGCTTCGGATGCGTTGGTCAAGGTGCTGAGGACGATCGGCGCACCACTGAGGTGGGTGACGCCGTGCCCGTCGATCGCTTGCCACATCGCGTCGGCACGCACCGCCCGCAGGCTCACGTGCGTTCCGCCGGACGCGGTGACCGCCCAGGGGTGACACCAACCGTTGCAATGGAACATCGGCAGTGTCCACAGGTACCGGGTGTCGGCATTGAAGCCGTTGTGCACGACCTGGTTCAGTGCGTTGAGGTAGGCGCCGCGGTGGGTGTACATGACCCCTTTGGGGCGGCCGGTGGTGCCGGAGGTGTAGTTGATAGTGATGGTGGCGGTTTCATCGGGCACCTGCCACCGAAGCGGCTCGTCACTACCTCGGTCCAGCAACGTCGAGTAAGGAGTGGCCGCCCAGCTGTGGGGGTCGGCGCCATCGGCGTCGGGCAACTCGACAATCTCGTTCACGGTGCGGAAGTCGTCCGGACGCAGCTGGATTCGTTGTAGCTGAGCGCCGTCGGCGATCAGCATCGCGACCTCCGAATGGTCGCAGATGTACTGGATCTCCGGTGGTGCCAGCCGCGTGTTGACCGCGACGAGAACATTGCCGGCCAGTGGAATTGCGAAGTGGGCGGCAAGCATCTCGGCGGAGTTGGTAGCCAGGTACGCGATCCGTTCGCCCGGCTGTATACCGGAAGCCCGCACCGCGTGCGCCAGTCGAGTCACGTGCGCGGCGAGGTCGGAATAGGTGAGGCGTCGATCGCCATCGATCACGGCCACTTTGTCTGGGAACACTGCGGCGGAGCGATCGAGGAACCGCAACGGGCTCAGCGCGCTGTCGAGGCCGGTCATCTTGTTCTGTTCCTTTCTGCTCGGGCTCAACACCGTGCGCCCGCTGCGGGGGATCGGTCTGTGCAGCTGCCGACGAAACCGCGGATCAGCCTCGCGGAGGGTTCGTCGGTGGGCCAGAGGATTTCCGGATGCCACTGGACCGCGACCAACCTGGCGACCGCGATCTCGAACGCCTCGACAAGTCCGTCCTCGGCCGTGGCGGACGGGCGAACACTCGGGGCGAGGGCGTCGAAACCCTGATGGTGGTAGCTGTTGACCGGGACGCTACCCGCTGTGCCGAGCCAAGAGGCCAACAACGTATCGGGCTGGATGTCCACGGTGTGCGCGGCGCCGTCGAGGTGGGCGGCAGTGGTGCGGTGCACCATTGAACCTGGCCGGTCGCGGGCCAGGTCAGCGAACAGTGTGCCGCCGAGAGCGACGTTGGTCAGTTGCGCGCCGCGGCACACCGCCAGTACTGGAATACCCCGGCGCAGTGCGATTTCGAGTGCGGTGACCTCGTTGTCGTCCAAAGCGCGTGGCCCGGGCTTGATCAGCGGGTCGGTGCTGGTGCCGCCGTACAGTTCAGGATTGACATCGGGACCGCCGAGTAAGACCAACCCGTCGACCATTCCGATGAGATGTTCAAGATCGGTCCGCGGGTGCCGGCAGTCGATGGTCAGCGGCGCGGCGCCGGCGGCCACGATGCCGCCCAGCATTGCCCGCCAATGGTGATAGTGCTGGAGCACCTGAAAATCCATCGTTACGGCTACAGCGGGCTGGCGAAGATCGATCACTGCGGTTCCTTCCTGGCAACGGCCGGGTGTTCGTCGCGGATGTAGAGCGCGATCACGGTGTGACGATAGATAACAGCTAAAGGACTAGTCAATAGCTCTTTAAGTGACGCAGGTGGGAGATGTGCCGCAGGTCGCTTCGCCGCGGCCATGTGCAATCCGTCACCTTTATGGTCTAATGAGCATCTCTTTAACCCAAATGCATCAGCGACGCGGAGAAGGGGTCGATGTGAACAGAGGCAAGAACCGCTCGGAGACAACGGGTTCGCAGGACGAAAGTCCCCACACACTGAAACGCGGCGCCATCGGCGTGGTCGGGGTGGTGTTCATGGTGGTGGCCTTCTCTGCACCCATCTCCGCGATGACAGCCAACCTTCCGGTTGCGGTGGGCTTCGGCAACGGGGCGGGGGCGCCGGCCGGCTTCATCATCGCCACCGTGGTGCTGACCATCTTCAGCGTCGGCTTCGTGGCGCTGGCTCGGCACATCACGGCTGCCGGCGCGTTCTACACGTTCGTCTCGCGGGGGTGGTCGCGCATCCCTGGTCTGGCTGCCGGTGTGATGTCGATGTTCGTCTACATGATCATGGAGGCGGGTGTCATCGGCGTATTCTCCGCATTCGCGCATCAGGCAGCCTCCCGGTTTCTGTCCGTGGACATCCCGTGGTGGTGGTTCGGCTTCATCGCGGTAGTGGCCATCGCGTTGCTATCCCATAAAGACGTGTCGTTGGCTGCCAAAGTTCTTGGGGTCGCATTGATCGCCGAGGTTGCCATCCTGACCGTCACCGCTGTATGCGGCCTGGTGCGGGGTAGCGGACCCGAATGGGGGTCGCTTGTGCCTACTGCGGCGCTGCATGCCAACGGGGTAATCGACGGTGCCGTCGGACTGGGGTTGCTGATGGCGTTTTGGTCTTGGGTGGGCTTCGAGGCTGCCGCGATCTACGGCGAGGAATCCACCGATCCCAAGCGCGTCGTGCCGAGGGCCACGCTGATCGCTGTCATCGGGATCGGCGTGTTCTACACGTTCATCGCGTGGGCAGTGATCAGCGCCAGCGGCCCGGCGCGATCGATCGAACTCGCCTCGGGGGATAGCCCATTCGAGCTGTTGTACACGCCGGCGCGCGAGTATGTCGGCAGTTGGGCGGTGACGGTTTTCGAGCTGCTGGTGCTCGGCGGCACCTTCGCGTGCGCGCTGGCCATCCACAATGCGGCCAGTCGATACTTGTTCGCCTTCGGCCGTGATCGTCTGCTGTGGCGCAAACTCGGGGCTGCGCATCCGCGGCACGGCTCACCGTGGATCGCCTCGCTTGTACAGTCGACGTTCACGGCGTTGTTGCTGGTCATCGCCATCGCGACGAAGTCAGATCCTTACCTGATCTTGTTCACTCTGGTGGCGATCCTGGCCACACTGTGTCTGCTGGTCGTGCAGACCATGTGCTCGATCTCGACCGTGGTCTACTTCCACGTCAAGAAACAGCATCCCGAGACGGCCAGCTGGTGGCGGACCCTACTATCCCCGATCATCGGTGGGCTCGGCATGATGTTCGTGATCTACCTGATGGCCACCAATATGGCCACCGCGGCGGGAGCCGCCGCCGAATCGCCACTGTTCAAGGCGATTCCATGGATCGTGGTGGCACTCCTGCTCGGCTCCATGGGAGTCGCCTGGTACCTGCGTAATGCAAAGCCGCTGGTGTACGAGCGCATCGGCAGGACAGTGTTCGACGACGACGATGCCGCCGGCGACCGGGACGGCGGGGTCAGGGACCGGCCGATCGTGCTCGCGACCGAGTGAGACGGATAGCGCTGACTAGCGCCGGCGCAACCACGATTCGAGGGTGTGGCGCGTCGAGTTGATGTGCTCGGTCATCATGGCGGCGGCGCGGTCCTCATCGCGATCCTCGATCGCGTCGACAATCACATCGTGGTAGTCGTTGGCGTTCGGTTCGATGTGGTGGAAGATCGCACCGACCGGCAGCCACATCGCCCGACGGGCTTGGACGACTGCATCGAAGAAGTACTCGTTGCGGCAGGATTCGGCAATTTTGAGGTGAAAGGCCGAGTCCAGTGATTGCCACTCGGTGACCAGATGCGGTGAATCGTCGTCCCCCTGTGCCCGGGCGATATGTGCGTCCATAGCGGCCAGCATCTTGCGCAGCTGGGTGACATCGGCGGCTCGGCGCCGTTGGGCGGCCAGTCGGGCCGCGCCAGATTCGACCACAACGCGGTAGTCGAAAGCATTGCCCAGTGAGGCGCGATTCTCGCGCAACGCCCGCCGGGCGGCAGCGTCGTCCCGGCGCGGCGCCAGGGCGGTAACACCGCCATTGCGTCCGCGGCGCACAGAGACCAGGCCTTCCCGGTCGAGAATGGTCATTGCCGCACGTAGCACGGTGCGGGAGACGTCGAGCATCTCTGTCAGTTCACGTTCGGCCGGAAGCTTGTCGCCCGGCTTGAACCGGCCGAGTTCCAAGGCTCGGCGGATCTGCTCAACGACCAGTTCGTGGGCGGGGATCTGCCGTACGCGGGTCAGTTCTATGCCTACCGGGCTTGTCATCTCCGGGCCTCCTTTCTGTCTTCTACCTCGACTTTATCCGACGGCATGCGGCAAAACCGCATTTGAACTACTCAATGGACCACATCGTTGCGGGCTGCTCTCTTCGGTAGGTCCGAGCGATAAGGGCTAAAGAGTTGACCTTTAGCTGTTTAAAGCGCAGACTGATCCCCAACCCCGAGCGCATCTAGAGAGGAGATGAGATGGGAGACAAGGTCATCGTCACCGGCGGAGCCGGTGTCATCGGCCGCGCAATCTGTCGGCGACTGGTCGAGAGTGGCTACCAGCCGATCGCGGCGGACGTTCCTAATGCATTGCAGGGCACAGAGTTAGGCTCTGAACAGATTGGCACGGTGGCGATGGATGTTTCCGACCGTGGCAGTGTGGCTGAGGCGGTGGGTTCGGTGATCGCCGATGGTGAGACGGTGGCCGGTTTGGTGAATTGCGCTGGCATCCTGCGTGATTCGTTTCTCGGTGAGCTTGATGAGGCGAAGCTGGAGTTGATGTTCCAGGTGAACATCGCCGGGATGGCCCGGGTGACCGATGTGGTGGCCCCGCTGCTGACCCGGGGCAGCGCGATCGTCAACATCGGCAGCCTGACGGGCCACTTCGGCCGGTTCCGCGGGGCCTCCGTGTACGGCGCCACCAAAGCCGGCATCGCCGCCTACACGCGTTACCTGGCCGAGGAGCTGGCTCCGCGGGGAATCCGGGTCAACAACATCGCCCCGGGGGTGATCCGCGCCCCGATGAGCCCGTCGATGGCGCGGGTGTCTGGCGGTGAGGAGGTCAGCGCGGGTTACGCGATGCTCAAGCGCATCGGGGAACCCGAGGAGGTGGCCGAGGCGGTCGAGTTCATGCTGTCCCCGCGGGCCTCCTTCATCACCGCCCAGACCCTGCTGGTCGACGGCGGCGTGGTGGCCTGGTGAGCACCGAACTCGACACCACCACCGTGGACGTGGACGCCGCCAACGCCGAGGCGTTCGCCCGCCTGGATGCCGCCGATCCCTGGGTGATCGACGTGGCGCCGGCCCGGGAGGTACTGCCCGGCTTTCGCGACAACCTGGTGCTGACCTCGGGTGCACCGATGCCGTGGTCGGCCTATACCGGCGGGCAGCGCGAGGCCCTGATCGGTGGCGCCCTGTTCGAGGGGCTGGCCACCGATCGCGAGGACGCCATCGCCAAGTTCGACACCGGGGTGATCGAAGTGGGGGCGTGTCACGACTACGCCGCGGTCGGTTCGCTGGCCGGCATCTACACCGCGTCCATGCCGGTGTTCGTGGTGGTGAACCGGACCCACGGCAATCTGGGTTTCTGCAACTTCTACGAGGGCAAGGAACCCCGGCGGCTCAATTACGGTTGCTACGACGACGGGGTGCGCGACCGGCTTCGTCACGTCAACGAGGTGCTGGCCCCGGTGGTCGGCGACGCGATCCGCCGCCGGGGCGGTATAGCGCTCAAACCGCTGATCGCCCGGGCGCTGCGGATGGGCGATGAGGTGCACAGCCGCAACGCGGCCGCCTCGATCCTGTTCAACCGGGAGATCCTGCCCGCCGTGCTGGACATGGTCGACCAGAAGGTCGCCGGGGTGCGCGAGACCATGCTGCACCTGGCCGAGAACGACTACTTCTTCCTGCGGTTGTCGATGGCAGCGGCCAAGGCCTCCGCGGACGCCATGGCGGTGCCCGGTTCCACCCTGGTCTCGGCGATGGCGTTTTCCTGCCGCGGTTTCGCGATCAAGCTGGCCGGATTGGGCGACACCTGGTTCGAGGGCCCGCCGCCGATTCATCAGGGCAAGCTGTTCGACGGCCACACCGAAGACGAGATCACGTGGATGGGTGGGGAATCGCCGATCACCGAGACCATCGGGCTGGGTGGATTCGCTCAGGCCTGCGCACTGTCGCTGCAGGAGTACCAGGGCGGTTCCCCCGAGGTGATGATCGAACGCAACCGTGAGATGTATGCCATCACCCACGGGGACAACAGCAGCTACCGGATCCCGGTGTTCTCGTTCCGGGGCACCCCGACCGGGATCGACGCGCGCAAGGTGCTCGATACCGGGGTGCTGCCGGTGATGGACGTCGGGCTGGCCGGGCGCGACGGCGGCCAGATCGGCGCCGGGGTGATCCGCGCGCCACGGGAATGCTTCGCCGACGCCATGGCCGAGCACACACGCAGGTTCGGTGCCTCATGAACGTGAGATCAACGACGTTGACCTACAGCGGCGGGCACGCCGTGGTCACCGGCGCCGCATCGGGCATCGGCGCCGCCACGGTCGACCTGCTCGCGCGCGCCGGAATCCGAACGCTGGCAATGGATCTGCGGGAGCCGCAGCCGGCGTCCGCAGACACGCTTGTGGTGAGGGAAGCGGTCGACGTGCGCGACGCCGCAGCGGTGCGAGCGGCGCTGTGGCGAGCCTTTCCGGAGGGGCGGCTGAACTATCTGGTCAACTGCGCCGGTATCCCGGCGCACACCGGGTTTCGTGGCGTCGACGCCGATCAGTGGCGGTCGGTTCTGGACGTCAACCTGGTCGGTGCCTACAACGTGATCGATGCGAGCACGCAGCTGCTGGCAGCCGGGGACCCGGCCGCCATCGTCAATATCACCTCGATGGAGGCCAGCCGGGTCATCGCGCTGACCAATCCAGACCCCAATCCGCATTACGCGGCGTCGAAGGCCGCGCTTGCGATGTTGACCCGCACCGCAGCCAGAGCGCTGGGCCCACATATCCGGGTCAACAGCATCGCCCCGGGATTCGTGGCCACCCCGATGGCCGCAGAGCACGGGGACACCTCGACGCTCCCACCCCAGTTGTCGACACGAACGGTGGCCGGAAGGTGGGCTCAGCCCGCTGAAATCGCCTCCGCCGTCGGCTTTCTCCTCAGCGACCAGGCCTCCTACATCACCGGCACCGAGCTGTGTGTCGATGGGGGACTGGCACTGACTTGAGCCGTGCCGACACCAGAACAGAAAGGAAGCACCAATCCCATGCCCATCGATCCGGTAGCACAGAAAATGCTCGATGACGCCCGCGCCTCGGGCCGTCCCAATGCACACCTGTTGCCTGTTGCCATCGCCCGCGAGAACTTCGAAGCGGCATTCGCCGGGCTGAGCAAGCCCGCCATCGCGCGTGTCGTCGATGTGACGATCCCGACGCGCGACGGTGACCAGATCCGTGGCCGGATGTATCTCCCCGATTCCGGGGGCGATCTCCCGCTGACCGTGTACTACCACGGCGGCGGATGGCTGATGGGCAGCATCGACTCCCACGACGTCACGACCAGACTGCTGGCCAACGCTGCCGGCTCGGCTGTGCTGTCGGTGGAGTATCGGCGCGGACCCGAACACCGATTCCCGGTCGCCGTCGACGACGCGGTTGACGCACTGCTGTGGGCCGTTGGCGCACCTACCGTCGCGGACCTGGGGGTCGACACTCGGCGGCTCGCGGTCGCCGGGGACAGCGCCGGCGGAAACCTGGCCTGCGCGGTCGCGATCCACGCCAGGGACACCGAGCTGATCCCCGCCCTGCGCCATCAGCTGCTGGTGTACCCGGCATCGACGACAGATCTCACGATCGGGTTCGACGATCAATACCAAGGCGTGATGCTCGAACGCGACGAATGTCTATGGCACCAAAGCAATTACCTAACCTCTCCTGAGGACCACTCGGACCCACGGATGACGCTGCTCAATGCCGATCTGTCGGGCCTGCCCGAGGCCACCGTCATCCTCGCCGAGTGCGATCCGATCAAGCCGCAAGGATTACTGCTGGCGGAGGCCTTGGCTACCGCAGGCGTGCCGACGGTCAACCGTGAGTACGCCGGCATGATCCACGGATTCTTCGGGCTCGACGAGATTTTCCCGCTCGCGACCGACGCCATGCAGCTCGCTGGTGAGCGCCTGGCCCGAGCTCTGCGACCGAGCATCGGTGCGCCGGCATGAGGCGCACAGCGCTCGTCACCGGAGCGAACGGCGGCATCGGCAGCGCGATCGTGGCCAGGCTGCGGGCCGACGGCGTCCGAGTCGTGGCGACCGATGTCGCCCCGCTGGCGGCTCCCGAGCTTGACTCCGAGGTCACCTACGTTTGCATGGATTTGCTCGCCACCGGCTCGGCGTACGATCCGCTGTTCACCACCATCGGCGAAACCGGCCTGGACTATCTGGTGAATGCCGCGGGCTTGGCATTCTTCGACCGCGACGGATCGATATTCGACATCAACGACGATGAGGCCTGGCAGTTGACCATGGGAGTCAACCTGCACGCGTTGCGCCGTCTCACTGTCGCCGCGTTGCCGCACCTGCGCAAGGGACGAGGCAAGAGCATCGTCAACATCGCCAGCCTGGCCGGTCTGCGCACCATGGACTCGCCGCTGGACGCCTATCAGGCGAGCAAGGCCGCCGTGGTGTCGCTGTCGCGCGCGATGGCGGTCCGGCTCGCACCCGAGGGAATTCGGTGCAATGCCGTATGCCCCGGGGCGATTCTCACACCGATGATCTCCCCGATCTACGAACGCTCACCGGAACGCCGCACAGACATGGAACGACGAACACCCTTGGGCCGTTTGGGAATGCCGGACGACGTGGCGAATGCCACGGCATTCCTGTTGTCGGATGAAGCGGCATTCGTCACCGCAACCGAACTCGTCGTCGATGGCGGATGGTCGGCCCAGCTCAGATAGCCCGGACAGGGCCTCAACCCATCCTGGGCAGCGCCGTTGAAGGACCGAGAACAAGCCCCCAATAACCAGGCGATCCGGAATCCGGTAGCCGACAACAACAATCGAAGGCAGGTGATCTGCATGAATGCGGACCGAACTTTCCGTCCCCGAGTGGCAGTCATCGGTGCCGGTTTCAGCGGGATCGCGGCGGCAGTCGCGCTCAAGAAGCGTGGCATCGACGACTTCGTGATCTTCGAACGGTCCCCCGGCCTCGGCGGGACTTGGCGACACAACACCTATCCCGGGGCCGAGGTGGACCTCGAATCCCACATTTACTCGTTCTCGTTCGAACGCTACGACTGGACCCGTACCCACGCCGGTTGGAGCGAGTTGCTCGGCTACCTGCACTATGTGGCCAACAAGTGGAATCTCGTCCCGCACATGCGGTTCAGCGAGGAGGTCCAGCACGTACGGTGGTCGGACGAACGGCAGGACTACACCGTGTCGACGGCGTCGCAGGTTGATCACGGGCGGTTCGACCATGTCATCAGCGCGGTGGGGTTCCTCAATACCCCGGCGAAGCCGCCATTCGTCCGGGAGGAGCACGACTTCGGCGGTCCGATCTGCCACACCTCGGAGTGGCGGGACGGTTTGGACATGGCCGGCAAGTCGGTCGGGATCCTCGGCACCGGCTCGTCAGCGGTTCAGGTTGTCACCGAGGCCGAGAAGGTGGCCTCGGCGGTGACGGTGTTCCAAATCGAGCCGAACTGGATGCTGCCGAAAGAAGCCCGGGATTTCACTCCGTTCGAGCGTCGACTCAACAAACTCGCACCGGTCTACGCGTATCGGCGGCTGCGGCTGTGGCTGCGCTACGACCTGCGTCAGCACCTTGCCCGCCACGCCCGGGAAGACCGCCATCTCAACAGAAAGCGCCGCACGGCTGCCCTGGCCTACCTGCACCACGAGATGGCCGATCGCCCGGATCTGCTGGACGTGCTGACACCGGACTTCCCCATGGAGGGCCGCCGAACGGTGATCAGCGACACCTACTACCAGGCTCTCAAGAGCCCGACGGTCAGGCTGGTGCCCCATGCGGTGAAGGGACTGTCGGCCGGCGGTGCCGTCGACGCCAATGGCGAGGAGCACCAACTCGACATGATCGTGCTCGCCACCGGGTTCCAGGCGCACAAGTACCTGAGCACCTATCAGGTTTCCGGCGAGAACGGCGCCGACCTGCATGACACCTGGACCGACGGCGCCGAGGCCTTCCTCGGCATGATGGTGCCCGGTTTCCCGAACTTCTTCATCATGTTCGGACCCAACACCAACGTCGTTCCGCTCGTGGCGTTCTACGAGGCACAGGCCAACTTCGCTGCAGCCGCGATCGCCGAAGCGGCCCGCGAAGGTAAGCGGCGCATCGAGGTCCGCCGGTCGGCCTTCTACATCTACAACGACTGGGCGCAGAACCGCCTGGCGAAGACGGTCTGGGCCGTCACCGAAAGCTACTTCCGGGCTGGCACCAACCGCACGGGCAAGGTGATTTCGCAGTGGCCGGCGAGCCCGAGTACGTACATCCTGGCGGCCAAACTGCTACGCAGGATTGCGCTTTCGAGGTCGTGATGAAAACCAGGATGCATCATGCTGCTGCGTTCCTGTGCTCGAAAAGGCAACCTTGACTCGACCCAGTAAAAGCAATATAAAATGGACCAATAGCTGTTTAGTTTGGAGATCAACATGACAGTTCACACCAACCATTCGCTCACCCCCGAGGGCCTCAGTGTCAACGGTGTTTCGAAACCTCACGGCATCTGGTCGTTGCAAGCGCTGCGAGAGGCCGTGGACGCGGGCCGAATTACCAAGGTCTTCCTGGCGGCCGCTGACAATATCGGGCGGCCGCTGGGTGAACACCTTCCCGCGCGCCGTTTCCTCGAGCATATTGACGACTACACGGCATTTCGCATCCCGTTGATGGTCTGGCAGCTTGACATCGAGCAAGACCTCAACCCCGACCTGGAACATGTTGGTGGACTCAGCAACGGCGGCCCGGACTGCTATCTGAGGCCCGACCTGGGCACGCTGCGGGTCTTGCCGTGGATGACCGATACCGCGTTCGTGATCTGCGATCCTGTGCTCGCCGATGGCACGCTGCTCGAGATTGCGCCCCGGCAGGTCCTCAAGCGTCAGCTGGCCCGATTGGATGAGCATGGAGCCACGGTCCAGTGTGCCTCCGAACTCGAGTTCCACCTCTTCGAGCAGAGCTACGAGGAGGGATGGCGGTCCCGCTACCAGGAGCTGTCCCCGGCATCTCGATACCAGGGTGCATACGATCCCCTGGTAGCGATCTCCAACGAAGTGTTCATCGACGCCGTGGTTGAACAGATGGAGCAGGCCGGCGTTCCCATCGAGGCATTGTCCTGCGAGTACGGGCTGGGGCAGCAGGAGATCAACCTGACCCACACTGACGCGCTGGAGATGGCCGACCGCCACTTCATCTACAAGTTCGGTGTCAAGGCGATCGCGACGCGGATGGGCAAGTCCGCCACGTTTATGGCCAAATGGGACGCCGCGGGAATGGGGAGTTCATGCCATATCCACACCAGTCTGTGGTCCGCTGACGGCTCAACCCCTCTGGGGGACAGCGAGCTATTCGAAGGCTTCCTTGCCGGTTTGGTTGGGGCTGCGCGAGAGATGTGTCTGCTTTACGCGCCAAATCTGAACTCATACAGGCGCTTCCAACCCAATTCGTTCGCTCCGACCACCGTCGCCTGTGGCAACGACAACCGTACGCTGTCATTCCGATTGGTTGGCCAGGGTCCGCATCGCCGCGTGGAGAACCGAATTCCGGGGGCGGACGTCAACCCTTACGTGGCTATCGCTGCCGCCGTCGCTGTTGGCGTCGACGGAATCGAGCGTCGGCTGCCTTTGCCCGAACTCATCGACGGCGACGGCTACGCACGTACCGACCTGCCTCAGCTACCGACATCGCTACCCGAGGCGATAGATCTGTTCGCGAGCAGTGACACCGCCAAGTCTTCGCTCGGGGCCGAGGTACACGGTCACCTGTTGACTGTCGGTCGCGGTGAACTGAACGCCTTCCTCACCCAGACAGTGACCGACTGGGAACGGCATCGCTACTTCGAGCGCACATGAGCCGCGCAGTCGTCCACAGCGAACTGCTAGGCCACCTGGTCAGAGCCGACGGTCGACTGGAACAAGGACGGTCCAGCTATACACGGGCACAGGAGGCGCTGTCCTCGGCCGATTTCACCGCGGCCGAGGAGTACGGGCGCATCACCATCCAGGAGGCGCAGGAGGCCTACGACCTGTTCGGTGTATGGCTGACCGAGATCCCGCGTGTCTTGGTCTCTCATGGTGTTGCGCCCGCGGCAGTTCACCCCGCGTCCGGCCGGGGGGAACTCGACGACGGCTGGCGCAGCTACGTCAGCCTGATCGATGCGTTCGCCCAAGCCTGTCAGCGGCGCGAATCCGACGCGGCGCGGCACCTGCTGGCCCGCGCTCGCGGTGTCTGGCAGGAACATCACGATGCGGCCTGCGATGCCATCTGCGGACTGTTCGATCTCGCGTCAAGCGCACTCGGTGAAGCGTTTATCGGCGACCTCTGGAACAGCTTGCTGTCGGAGATGTACGAGCGGTCCGCGCGGATCTACCATCCGGATGCCATGGTGTGGGAGCAGTCAACAGAGCGTCTGCTGCTCGACATCTTCGAGGCGACCCGCGGCCATCTCACCGGTCCAGACCGCGACGGCTCGTTCTCGATCATCGAGGAGCGCGACCGCTGGGTCATCACCTTCGCCCCATGTGGATCGGGCGGGCGCACCTACGAAACTGATTCCGGTGCAGCGCGGTTCGCGGTGACCACCCGACAGCACGATTGGGCGTGGAACACTGTCGGCGTGTGTCTGTACTGCGCACACTGCTGTCAGCTGCAGCAACGTGCCCCCATCGAACGACTCGGCTTTCCGCTGCGGGTGATCAGCCCGCCGATCCAGGGGCAACCGAGGCCCGTCTGCACCTGGTCGATATACAAAGACCGTGCTGCCGTCCCCGACGAGGCCTACACGGCAGTGGGATTCGCGCCGCCTGAGGATTGAACCCGGCACATCATCCCGAGGCGAGTTCTCCCTTGATGTCCTCGGACAATGAGTTTGTCTGGTTGGTTCGGTGGTCGAAGTTGTCGCGGCACTCGCCCAAGACGTCGACGCTCACGTGGGCAACGGGTGGCTTGCCGGGCTTGGGCGGTGGTATCACCCACACACTCACATCGACCCCGTCGCGCTTGAATGTGGTGGCGTGGGAATGAAAGTCGGGATCGACTTGCCAGCCGTGCTCGCGCAACCGGTCCAGTACTGAATCAGCAGTGACCTCGCGGGTCCGGTCGGCGCCGGGCATCCACAGCCCCATACTGCTGTGGCCCTGGAACGGTGGTTTGCCGTAGTCGTTGCAGGAGTCGTAACCGAACTTCGCGTCAGCCACCTCGGCGCCGAGATCGGCAATCACCTGACGGGACACATCCATAACCTGGCGGCGCGCCTCTTCGGGGGAAATCGGATTACGCACGGTGCCAGAGCATCCCACCAGGCACAGCAGCCCCGCTAGCGTTCCGGCGATTCGTACCCATGCAAGTCTCAATGGTCGTTGCCCCGTTTCTCTCGGTCGTCATGGCTGACCACCTCAGTGATAGTGGTCGTTGTTGGACTTGTGCACCAGCTCCGGGTCGAACCCCACTTTTGGTGGTACGCCCGGGATCGGGAACGGCAACCCGGGAGTCTGCACGCGGTGAGGAGCTGTCATCCCGTGCTGTTGGAGGTCGTTCCCGTGTCCGGACACGATGTCGGCGATGCTGAACAGCGACTCCGATCCCTTTTTGAAGTACGAGGTGTGCTCGTCAAGGATGTCGCGCGGGTCGAGGTTGATACCGGCTACCTCGGCGTGGAAGCGGGTAGACCCGTACCCGTCCATGGCGGGGTCGTTGCCGAGGCCGACTCCAGGGATGTTGAGGTGTTCGCGACCCAGACCTGTCACGAAGTCAGTCGATGCCGCGCCTACAAAGAGGTGGCCGTCGGGCGGCAGATGGAAATCGGCTGCCGACTGGGCCAGATCTGTTCCGGGGCAACCGACGAGGACGATGTCGTCTGCGCGCATACCGTAACCGGCAGCGGCGTCGGCGACCGTCGTTGAGCCATAGGAGTGACCGATGACGGTGGTGTGCGCGGGGTTTCCTTCGTGTGTCACGGCGAGTGCGTTGACGTCGGGGGCCAGCAGCTGCGCACCGTCACGGGCCATGAATGGCTCGGCGACCCCGATGGCGTTGGTGTCCAGGTCTACGTCCAGGTCCGGGGCGTTGTAGCCCATCCATTGGACGACGGCTGTCGAGTTGTTCGGATCCGCTTTGTTCGCCTCGTTGTAGACGTTGACCCCGGTCCCGTCGGACAACGTTCCGCCGGCCACCGAGGTGGTCAGGCCGGACACCATCACGGTGGTATTGGCCGCGGTGTCGGGGTTACCGATCGCGATCGCCGCCGCGCCTTCACCGTCGAATGCCTCGGGGTCGTACTTCATCAGCAGGATTTCGGGCGTATTGCGGTTGGCATCTTTGGCATTGTCTGCGTCGGCCTTCAAGGCCTCGGCCACTTTGACGGCATTGTTGTAGCGGGTCATCATCTGCCCGGCCATGCCGTATTTGTCGGGGTGGGCCAGGACTTCGTCTTTCGTTACGCCACGAGCTTTGGCCACCTCGGCGGGACGATTGAGATCCTGCATCAGGATCGACAGGTTGGCCTGGCTACGGTCTTGGACCGGAATCCCGTTGAGGTTGCCCAACTTGTCCGGCCAATCATCGAGCAGTTGCCGCCGCTTCTCGGGCGGCAGCGAGTCCCACCATTTGTTGACCTCCTCGGCACTCTTGCCGACCGGGATCTCGGCGCCGGTGTCATATGGCGGCGCTTGTGGGAGACCGCCGGGCCCGAAGTTCTGCGGTGCGGAATTCAGCCCACCGACAGCGGTGCGAAGGCTCTGGTTGAGCTGTCGGTCGGCGGTGTCGAAGTTCGCCAACTGTGTCTTGAGGCCCACCGAGTGCGTGGCGGCCAGCTGCTCAAGCTTCGTGGCGATGGCCGGACTCATCTTCGCGTACGCATCCAGCATGCTTCCGGGACGTACCGACACCGTGCCGTCGGGTGCGACCTGCCAGCCCTGAGCCGTCAACTGGTCGACCGCCCCGAGCAGACTCGTGCGGGTCTGAGTCAGGGCGGTGCCGCCCTCTTGCATGACGGATTGAGCCCGGTTCAGAGCGTCGTGAATCTGTTGCATGCGCGCCAAAGTCGGTTGCGCTTTCGCGATCGCCGCATCAGAGGCAGTGCCCTGCCAACCTGACCGTAACCCGTCGATGTTGGCGCGGTGACTATCGATCTGGGCGGCCAAACCCGTTGCCTTCTGGCCAAGTTCGGTAGCGGATGCGGTCAGCGTCTCGGGGTGCGATCCCTGAACCTGCGGAATTGTCACCGTCACGACGTGAGCCTCAGGGCGGATGCGGCTGGTCGTGGCGCTGAGCGGGGGTTCACTGGGCGAACCTGCGTAAGCGACGCCCGAACTCCTCGTCCATGCGGTGGTAGCGATCGGCCGCTGTTGACAGGTTGTCGGAGTGCTTGGTCAGGTCTTCGCGGACTGCGTTCAGCGCGGTATCCACCAGGGAGCTGGCGAACTGACACGCGCCTTCACTGAGCAGACCAGACACTCCGGTGCTCGCACTATGCAGCGACTGGCCGGCGGCCAGACCTGAGACAAACTCACCCACGTCAGCCTGAGCGCGCGCGACATTGCGCAGCGAGTCTGGATTGACACGCAACGCCCCACCCATGGACAAGAGTCTAAATCCGCCAGCAACGCTTCAATCGCACCTCTTTAGGAGGGGGATCAGTCGCGGGCTTCCCCGCCGGCGGTCCACTCCTCATAGAACGGCGGCATATCGGAAGCCCGCCCGGAGAACTGCGGTGGCCGCTTGTCGAGGAAGGCACGCACGCCGTCGTGGCCGTCACCGATGCTGGTGTAGAACATCGCCAATGAATCCACCCGGTGTGCGTCGACCGGGTGCGGCTCGGCGGAATTCCGGTAGAGCATCTGCCGCATGAGGGCGACCGAGACCGGTGAGCGGTCGCGCGTCCACGCGTCGGCCAGCGCTCGGGCCTCGGCAATCAATGCGTCCGGTTCGTGGACGGCCTGCGCCAGCCCGATCTCGCGGGCCGCGTCTGCGGTGAGAATGTCGGAGCGGTACACCAGGTCCAAAGCTGTTGGCATGCTTACGATCTGGGGCAGGAACCAGGTCGAACACGCTTCCGGGGTGATGCCGAGCTTTCCGAAGACCAGCCCGAAGCGGGCCTTCGTGGACATGAGCCGGGCGTCCATGGCCAGCGTCATCGTCGCGCCGATCCCGACGGCGGCCCCGTTGATGGCGGCGATCACCGGCTTGCGGCAGGCGTAGATCGCCAGGGTCACGCGGCCGCCGGTATCCCTGACCCGCCGAAGCTCGGGGTCGTCGAGGTCGGCCATGTCGGCCAGGCTGGGTGACTTCGTCTCGTCGAGGCCGAACACATTGCCCTCGCTCGACAGGTCCATGCCGGCGCAGAACGCCCGGCCCTCGCCGGTCACGATGACGGCACGTACCGCGTCGTCGTCGTTGACCGACACGAAGGTGCGCTCCAACTCGTCGGCCATCTCGACGGTGAAGGCATTGAGGTTCTCCGGGCGATCGAGGACGACGGTGAGGATCCCGTCGTCGAGCTCGTGCCGGATCGTCGTGAAGTCCACGGATGCTCCTCCTCGGGTCGGTTTGGTACCCAGCTTGCCCAAGTCGGATTCTTCGGCAGCGTCGACCCCTCACGGCGGGTCCGATGTTCCTCGCCGGCGGTAGAGCACCGCGCAACGTCAACGGGGTCTACGTTCGTGGGATGGACTTCGACGAGTACCGTGCGCACGACGCCACATCCTTGGCGAAACTGGTTGCTGACAAGCGGGTTTCGGCGGCGGAGCTGCTCGCCGCGGCCCGGGGACGGGCAGCGGCGGTAAACCCGAAGATCAACGCCATCGTGCGCGACGTTCCGGCTTCGCCGTCGGACGATCTGACCGGTCCGTTCGCCGGGGTCCCGTTCCTGATCAAGGATCTGGCGCAGGACTACGCCGGTTTGCCCACCTCGGCTGGTTCACGTGCGCTCATGTCGCTGAACGCCACCGAGCACGCCACGGTCGTACAGCGCTGGATCGACGCCGGCCTGGTCATCTTCGGGAAAACCAACACCCCCGAGTTCGGGGCGAAGGGAATCACCGAGCCTGAGGTCTGGGGGCCGGCCCGGAACCCGTGGGATCTGGCAAGGTCGCCGGGCGGCAGTTCGGGAGGATCTGCGGCCGCCGTTGCAGCGGGCATCGTGCCCTGCGCCGGCGCCAATGACGGCGGCGGATCGATACGCATTCCGGCGGCCAGTTGCGGACTTGTCGGGCTGAAGCCGGGCCGTGGGCTGACGCCGTCGGGTCCGGCGACCGGGGAATCCATGCACGGCGCGGCCCTTCAAGGCGTCGTCTCCCGGACGGTTCGCGACACCGCGGCGATGCTCGACGTCCTCAGCGGCGGCGAACCATGGGGGCCGTACGTGCCGGGCCTGCCCGCTGAGCCGTTCGCGTCGTGTGTGGGGGCGGATCCGGGAAAACTGCGGATCGGGCTGCGGGTGCCGACGGCGATCAACCCGGCGCCCCACCCAGAGGCGTTCGCAGCCGTCGAGGCAACGGCTGCCGTGCTGACCGAACTCGGCCACCATGTCGAGGAACTGCCTCAAGCGCCCTTCGACGACGCCGCGCTTGCTCGCGACTTCCTGCTGACCTGGTTCGTCTACAGCGCATGGGAGGTCGCCGAGGCCAAGCGGCTGACCGGCGCGGGTGACGCCTCTTTCGAACGTGACACGCTCATCATGGCGGCGCTCGGTCGCTCCGCGAGCAGTGTCGACTATCTGGATGCGGTGCAGCGGCGCCACGAACACACGCGGCGGCTGAGCACGTTCTTCGAGTCCTACGACCTGCTGTTGACGCCCAGCTTGGCCACCCTGCCTCCGCGGATCGGCGAGTTCGATCTGCCGGTGGTGCTGCAGCGTGCCGCCGATGCGCTGATCAAGACCCGTACCGCAAGCATGTTGCGCTACACCAAGATCGTCGACGACATGGTGGACAAGAACCTGGGCTGGGTGCCCTACACGCAACTGGCGAATATCACTGGCCGCCCAGCGATCTCGCTACCCGTGCACTGGACGGCGGAAGGTCTGCCGCTCGGTGTGCAGTTTGTCGCGCCGCTTGCCGGTGAAGCGCTGCTGCTGAAGCTGGGTGCCCAGCTCGAGCAGGCGATGCCCTGGGCCGGTCGGTTCGCCCCAGTCTGAGCCGGTGCGCCCGGCAGCACGTAGCTACTCGGTCAGCTGGCTGGGCGCGGCTTGCCGCCAGGAGTCGAGCAGAATATCGCGGAGCTCTCGCCGATCCTCCAGCTCAGCCAACCGGACCCGCACCCAGGACGAGGCGGCCTCGTGTTGGGGGACCCAGAATTTGTGCGGTTCGGCGGCGATCAATTCCTCACGGTCAAACCGGGGGCAGCGCACCGCAAATGAGGTCTCGTCGTCGGGCACGGTGACGAACATCTTGCCCGCCACGTCGAAGGTCGGATGGCCCCAGCGCTCCTTCTCGGTGGTCTCGGGGAAAGAGAGTGCGATGCTGCGCACATCGTCGGCGTCGAGCACGGGTATCGGACCTCCGATCGCGCATGGGTATCCGCTCCGGCAGCCTACCGGGGGGCCATGACGTGACAGACACCTCGGCGGGGCAACCCGCTCAGGTGATCGACCAGAACTCCAGCAGGGTGCGGATGGTCGCCACCAGCGGCAGGGGCTGATCCAGCATGGGATGGTGACCGGCCTCGGCGAGTTCTACGAATGGGCCCCGCAGTTGCAGCATCGACCGAATCTGGTCGGCCATCGGGGGCGGGACCACTCCGCGTTCGCAACGCAAATACCCAACCCGGCAAGGGATTCGGGCAAAGGCTTTCTCCAGGATCTCCTCATCGGCGGACGTTTCGTCGAGCAGGTGGCCGCCGAAGATATCGGGGTCGAACTTCCACACCCACCCGTCGTCGGTCTTGCGTATCGATTCCACGGCGATGTGGTGACCGATGTAGGGCAGCGTCACGTCCTGCTTCGGCACGGCCCTGAATCGTGCCAGGATGTCTTCCTCGGATGGGTATCCGGCCGTGTCCCGGCGACGGTTGCGTAGTGGCACTTCCTCCGGTGCGCGGTCGCGCAGCGGCGAATCGATGACCAGGATGCTGTCGATCTGCGAGCCGTAGCGGGTGGCGGCCGAGGCGCCCACCCAGCCGCCCATGCTGTGACCGACGATGGTGGGCCGCGCCGAGGATCCCGAGGCTTCCGCCGCCGCGAGAACTTCCCGGGCCCAGATCGACAGCGCGTATTCGGTGCGCGTTCCGCTGTCGCCATGCCCGCTCAGATCAGGCGCGATGACCCGATGGGTGCGGGCGAAGAACGGAGCGATGTGATCCCACCAGCCGGAGTGGGCTCCACCGCCATGGACGAACGCGAGCGGGGGCTTGTCCGGGTTACCCCAGGTGCGCACATGAATCGGGCACCCGTCGACGTCGATCGTGGAGTGCTCTGGTGCCTGTCCCAGCGCGGAGGTGAACCAGGCTGGAGCGTCCGCCATGGGATGCGGCGCCGGGGGCGGTTCACGGCGGAACATGGGACTCACCTCGTAATTCTGTCGCATGCCCAGAATCCGATCGACACTTGCCCGACGAATTCTGACCGCGCCGAGGTGACGGCGACCGGTGCTCAGGACACCGCGAGGCTGACGCCGAGCGCGATCATCATCACCGCGATGACGCCATCGAGGATGCGCCAGGTCATCGGGGTGGCGAACAGTCCGGCCAGCCGTCGCGCACCCAGGCCCAGGCCGGTGAACCACACCGCGCTCGCGGCCACCGCGCCGGCGCCGAAGAGCCACCGCTGCTCCCGGTGTTCGTTGGCCAGTGAGCCGAGCAGCACCACGGTGTCCAGGTACACGTGGGGGTTCAGCCAGGTCAGCGCCAGGCAGGTGACCAGCACCTCGGCCAGTCGGGCCGGGGTGCGCTCGGCCGGGGTGAGGGTCGAGGGCCGGAAGGCGCGGCGTGCGGCGAGGACGCCGTAGCCGATCAGGAAGGCCGCGCCCCCGAACTTCGCCACCGTCATGGCGTCGGGATGCGCGGTGATCAGAGCACCGACGCCGGCGATGCCCGCGGCGATCAGGATCAGGTCGGAGACGGTGCACACCGCGATCACGGCGACGATGTGCTCGCCACGGATGCCTTGACGCAACACGAAGGCGTTCTGCGCGCCGATCGCGGCGATCAACGCCATGGTGGTGAGGAATCCGACGAGGACGGGTGAAGCCATGCGTTTGAGGCTATGGACGTGCGGTGATCAAGTACAGCTAATGATTCTTAGTCAAGATTAGGAGAATTTATCTCTGTTCGGGCCACAGACGTCACGCCGTCTGAATGATGGTTCCAATCCCGTGCTGTCGGTCGCCGTTCTCGATGGCGCATTGCCATTTGAGATGGCGCAACTTGGCGCGTGGGCCAAGAACCCTGATTGGTCCACCTTTGCTGCGATGCCACGGCGGCTGTCTGTGATCGGTACGCCAGCATCCAACGTTCGCTCGAATGGGGCAGGCGCGTCGTTTGTTCTCACCCGCCGGTCCACCGCAGCCTGAATGCCGCGTTAGACCTGGCGACTGGAAAGGGCATCGGCTCGCTGCGCCCCGTCGCCGCAACCAGGAGTTCTTGGCGTTTCTCACAAAGACCGACGCCGAAGTGCGAGATCCTTGCGAGCCTGCGCGGGAAGCGTGCCCTGCTGGCACTGCTGGCGATGGGCGGGATAGTGGGCGGCCTGGCCGCGCGATTCGCGCCGGCCGAACTCGGGCAGTGGGCGTTCGTGGCGTACCTGGGTATAACCCTCATGGATGCCGTCGTCCGGCCGGGTTTCGTCCGCCCCGTCGGGGTGGCCACTCAACGCCGCACTATTCGAGCCGGATTCGGGCTCCCGGTTGGCGCTGTTGCCGCGTTCCTCGGAGTGGGTGGCAGCGTGCTTACCGTCCCGTTGCTGCGTCGAGCCGGCCATTCCATGGAATCGGCGACAGCTCTTGCGAATCCGATGACGCTGGCCATCACGGCACCCGCCGTTGTGCCGCTGATCGCATCGGTGGATGTCACCTCTGCGGCCGCGCTGCTGCTGGGTGCGACACCCGTGGTGGTTGTGCTGCGGCGCTATGGGATCACGATCCCCGACATCGTCCACGCCCGTGCCTATGTTGGGCTGATCGGCACAGTATGCGTAGCGATGACACTGGCTGCGCTGTAATAACGCACCAAGAGTCGAACGGTTCGGTGAGCCATCCCTGACGGTGCCGAAGTGGAATCCCTACGCGATCTGGCTGGGCCCGCCCAGCGTGTCATTCGTCGCTGGGCGAGGTGAGTGCCTTGATCGCTGCGGTCGACATCGTCTTGACGATGGATTCCTGGTCCAGGCCCTTGTTGAGAGTTGCCACTGAATTGAGCATTGAGAACACCGCATGGGTGAGTAGCCGAACCTCTGGCTCGGACAGGTCAGGCCGCAATGCTGCGACGATGGAAATCCATTCCTCGGCATAGAGATTCATCTCGCGCCGGATTCGCCGCCGGTCCTTCTCCGGTAAGGCGTGCTCGTTCTTCATGAAGACAAGTGTCGTCGGAGCTGAGGTCACCACGCTCCTGATGTGGAAGTCGACCAAGATCTCCAGTGCCGCCCGCGGATCGGGCTCCGCTTCCGCCGTTTCCCTGGCGAACCGGTGCAGAGCCGCCAAGGGACTCTCCACGACGGCGATCAAGAGGGCCTGCTTATTCTCGAAGTGGTTGTAGAGGCCCGGCCCGGAAATTCCGGCCGCTGTGCAGATCATGTCCACAGTCACTCCGTCGTAGGAGTTTCGCAAGAACAGGTCGGCGGCCACCTTGAGCAAGACATCCCGGCGTGAAGTGCCGGCGGACGGCTCGTGCGCGGCAGCGTCAGTGGTCATGGCAAACAACGATAGCCACGGTGCCAGGCGCCGCCGAGTCCGGGAGCGATCGAGAGGCGCGCACGAGGAGGCCACGTTGCACCTCCGCTCGCCGGACGGCTGGGCAAGGCGACATTAATGATCGTTAATATCTCGTAACCAGCGTCGGCCAGGCGTCATGGGCCGACGGAACCGTGGCCGCACCGCCAGGTTCCCTTATATTGCCAGTTAAACAGGGTTCCAATGGCCGCCTAGGGCGGACTTGAAACTCGATCGAAGTTCCGCGTTGACAACCGCGGCGCCGCGTCTTACGTTAATGATCGTTCACCTAGTGGAAAGTGGTGTGAATATGCGGTTCATTTTCATGAGCGAAGGCGAGACGGTCCCGGGGCATACCCATGAGCACCGCTACCGCGAGCTCGTGGACGAGGTCCTACTTGCGGAGGAGGTGGGGTTCGACGCGTTCGGAACGTCTGAGCAGCACGTCGCGATCGGCACGGCGACAACCTCCGCACCTGAGGTCATCTATCCCTACCTGATGGCGCTGACCAAGCGCATCCGATTCATGCACTTGGTCACCCTCTTGCCTACGCGCATCAACCATGCCCTTCGCGTTGCCGAACGGTTGGCAACCGAGGACATCCTGTCCAGCGGCCGAGTGGAACTCGGAGTGGGGCGGGGAAACACGACACTTGCGCTGCGCGCCTTCGAAGTTGAACCAAGCGAGAACAAGGCTCAGCTGATAGAAGGGCTGGAGGTCATCCGCCGGGCTCTGCACAATGACGTGTTCTCCTATGTTGGCGAGCACTACAAGATTCCGCCGCGAAGCTTGGTGCCCAAGGCAATTCAACAGCCATATCCCCCCATCTCGATGGCGGCCGGCAGTCCCGAGTCGGTTCGCAAGGCCGCCGAGCTCGGCATCGGGGCTATCGTCGGTGGGTTTTACCTCGGCTTCGAGTTTGTCGAGAGCATGTTGCGCATCTACGACGATGCCCTCGACGGAGCTACGCATGCCTATCCGCTCCAAGCGCAGAAGCTCGTCGCGGTCGGAGGCGGAATGCACTGTGCCGAGACCCGTGAGGAAGCCCTCAAGTGGGCGCGGAATCTGAAAGAGACGGTGGCGCTTTCGACCGACGCGTATGAGCGCCTGTCCAAGTTGTCGGCCGACTATCAGTACATGGGCGCGGTACGGAACGTCGACTTCAACGACGAGCGATACATGTTCGAGGAATCGTCCGGATTCATCGTGGGCGATCCGGATGACTGTGCGGCACAAGTGCAGCGATTCGCCGACCTTGGCGCAGACGCCATCGTCATGAGAATCGATGGACTCCCACACAGAGAGCTGATGAAGTCGATCGAGCTCTTCGGCAAGTACGTCATCCCCAGGTTCAAGAACCCACGGGCCGTGGTGCGCCCCGCTGACGCGGTTCTGGCCGACATCCGCACGGCCCGGCCCGCTCATTATGCGGAGCTCGAAGCGTTCGAAGAGTCCAAATCCCAGTCGAATTCCCATAAGAATGTTGTCAAGGTAGGAGAGACACGATGAGCAAATTGGCCGCTGATGACATCTTCAGCCGCTACCCCGAGGAGATCCTGATCGAACGCAGGCCCAATGGTGTTCTGCTCATCACGATCAACAGACCCGACCGGCTCAATGCGTTGACGATGCCGATGTTCGATCATCTTTCGGACATCTGGGTGGAGGTCGACCGAGACCCGGAAACGCGGGTTGCCGTCGTCACCGGCGCGGGCCGTGGCTTCTGCACGGGCATGGACGTACGCCAGCCAGAGCCCACGCTGGATGAAGCGGTGGCGCTCATGGAGGGCGAGCGCAAACGGATTACGGCCATCCTCAACATGGACAAGCCGCTCATCTCGGCGATCAACGGTCCCGCGGTTGGCTGGGGGTTGTCGATGGCGCTTCTGGCTGACATCAGCGTCGCTGCCGAGGATGCACTGCTTCGAGACGGGCACACCCGTGTCGGTGTGGTCGCCGGTGACCATTCCTCGCTCATCTGGCCGTTGCTCGTGGGGATGGCCAAGACAAAGTACTACCAGTTGACTTCGGCGAGTATGACCGGCATCGAAGCTGAACGAATCGGCTTGGTGAGTCTCGCTGTACCGAGGGAGAATGTGCTGGATCGCGCCCTCGAGATCGCCGACGAACTTGCGCAGGGCTCGCAGCAGGCGATCCGCTGGACAAAGCGGTCCCTGAACACCGGATGGCTCACCAATGCCCTTCCGCAGCACGAGCTTTCCGCGGCGCTGGAGGTCATCGGATTCGCGAGTGCAGACTACTTCGAGGCCCGGCAGGCCTTCCGCGAAGGCCGTCCGCCGGAGTATCCGTCCGCACGCGGCGAAGGGCACTCTGTCCTGGGACCGCAACCGGCGAACGTAGCCAGGTGACCTATGAGCGCACTCGCGACCGGCCAGTCCCCCACTCTCGACACCGCTGACCACGATGGCGTTCTGGTGGTCGCGTTGGACAGGCCACCGGCAAATGCGATGAACCGCCAGCTCATCCACGATCTTGTCGGCCTGTTCGAGCAGCTCCGCGCCAGGCCGGACGCACCACCGATCGTCCTCACCGGTAAGGGAGCGCGGTTCTTCAGCGGCGGAGGCGACATCAAAGAGCTGGAGGGTGCGCTCGCTGGCGAGATAGAGATTCGAATGAGGGAATTCCACGCACTACTCGTGGCGATGGATCGCTACCCGCGTCCGGTGGTCAGCGCGATCAATGGGCACTGTGTTGGCGGCGGTATGGAGGTCGCACTCTTTTCGGACAGTGCGTTGGCCGTCAACTCGGCGCGGTTCGGGTTTCCGGAGATCAATCACGGACTGCTACCGGCGGACAAGGGGATCCAACGAGCCAACCGGGTGCTCGGTGTGCGCGTTACCCGGCGAATCATCCTGTCGGGTGAGCTTTTCGACGCACAGCACGCTCTCGACATCGGCCTCATCGACGAACTCGTCGCCGGTCCCGAGGAGCTGATCCCCGCGGCCGTCGCAATGGCGCGCGCCGCCGGCTCGAAGGCTCCGGTGCTCTATGGTGCCTTGAAGGGCAGCGTCAACGCTGCGGACGACGTGCGCGATGAGGCGTCCCTGCAACGCACGCTGAAGGCCGCTGCCGATTATTTCGACGACCCGGCCGCACGAGAGTTGCGGCAACGGTGGAGTGGCCGAAGGGCTCCCGCGGCCAAGGCGCAGTCGTGTTGACCGAGGAACTGGACTGACTATGAAGATGCAGAACACACGGGCATCGACCTCGTCGTCGACGGGATGTACGGAGGTGCCGATGTTGGACACCCTGACGGAGTTCGACGCCGTGAATCGAACTTTCGCTCAGATGCTGTGCGACCGCGCTGAGCGTGAACCTGACGTGATCGCGTATTGCAGCTGGGGAAACGGGGCAGCCCACCCGACCACATGGCGCGAATATCTCGAGCAGGTCCGGGAGGTTGCGCTCGGTTTGCATGATCTGGGTGCCGTGCCAGGCGACCGGATCGCCATCGTGTCGTCTACTCGCCACGAGTGGGTCGTGGCCGCACTGGCGATACTCAGTCTCGGCGGTGTCCCCGTGGGCGTGTACCCCACGAGCTCGGTCGCCGAAGTCAAACAGGCACTGGAGAGTTCCGAGGCCACAGTCGTTTTCGCGGAGAACGTGGCAGATGTCGCGAAAATTGCCGCGATATCGGCCGAGCTGCCACGACTGCGTGCGACGATCGGGTTCGACACCAAACCGCAGGGCCTTTCGGATTCTGTGCGGGCGGTGCACTGGGGAGAACTCCGCCATCGCGGTCGATCCCGCGGGGCGACCGAACCCGAGCTGTTCGCGGCGCTGGTTGAGGCGGGCGATATCGATCAGCCCGCGGCCCTGTTCTACACGTCGGGGTCTACCGGTGCGCCGAAAGGTGTGATCCACACGCACCGTACGCTGCAGTACTCGGTGCTCGCCTTCGCCATGTCGTACCCAGAGGTCGGCAGGATCAGGCACGACCTCGTTGCGTTTCTCGGCCTCTCGCATGTTGCACCCGCGTTGATCGGCGTATTCACCCCGATCATGTCTCGCCTCGTCATTACTTACTGCACCATGGAGCAACGTCTGGACGCGCTCGTCGGTGTGCGACCGACAGCGGTCCTGTGGCCACCGCGAATGCACGAGAAGTTGGCCGGCGAGGTGTTACAGCAGCTTTCGGAGTCTGGCGCCGCCTTCCGACTGCGGTACGCGATAGCGATGCGGATTGCTCGCAAAGTAAGCGAGATGCGCTGGAGGGATCAGGACGTCCCGTGGTATTTCAACTATCCGTACAACGTGTGCCTCCGTCGGGTGTTCCTTCCCCTGCGCGCAAAGGTTGGCATGGACCGCATCAGGGTCGCCTGGACTGCTTCGGGCAGCATGTCCCCCGAGGTAGCGGCGTTGTGGCAGATGTGGGGACTCGACCTTCGTGAGCTCTTCGGTACGACAGAGACCTGCGGATCGGTTCTTGCCCAGTGGGATCGCGCATTCCCGCCGCCCGGAACAATCGGGAAAACCATGCCCGACCCACGGTGGAAGGCGCGCGTATCTGGAGAGGGAGAGCTGCAGCTGCGCAGCCCCTGCCTCTTCAGCGGTTACCTCGACGACTCCGAGGCGACGGCCGCCGCGATGGACCACGGCTGGTACCGCACAGGCGATTTGGTGGAGATGGACCCCGATGGGGAAGTGCGGATCATCGGCAGAATCAAAGATGTCCTCAAGACCAGCGGCGGAAAAACTGTCAGCCCTCAACCGATCGAGCTCCGACTCAAGGCCAGTCCACTCATTGATGACGCGATTGTCGTCGGTGAAGGACGCAAGTATCTGACCGTACTGGTCGGCGTGAGTGCGGAGGCGCGGGCGATGCCCACGGCTGACCGAGATGCCGCGCTTGCCACATGGATCGACGAAGTCAATTCTGAGCTCTCAAGGCCGCTGCAATTGAAGAAGTTCCGCGTCCTGCCACGGCTGCTCTCGGCCGCGGACGGCGAGTTGACTCTCAAGGGCACCATACGGCGGTCTGCAATCCTCGCGTCTTTCCGCGACCTTGTCGATGAGATGTACGACGCCGGTGAGCAGGGGGAGATTGCCCGCCAGGCGCGGTTCGCCGGCGGCGATCTGAAGTAGGTGAATCGTTGAACGAGGTTCGGATCGAGTTCATGACAAGCGCCGAGATCAGCGCGGCGATCTCGGAAGGAGCACGCACAGCGGTTCTCCCGCTGGGAGCGGTCGAACAGCACGGTGGGCACCTACCGCTGTCGATGGATGCCGATCATGCCGACGAGCTCGCGGTGCGGGTCGCGCGCCATCTCGGGGGCGCGCTGGTTCTGCCGACCGTGCGTGTGGGGTACTCACCGCACCACCTCGGATTCACCGGCACCCTGTCGCTTCGCGCGTCCACGCTGGAATCGGTGTGCGAAGATTACTGTCGGCACCTCGCCAACGATGGCTTCGAACGAATCGTCATGTTCTCCGGGCATATCGGGAACCATCCCGTGATGCGTGACTTCGAGGTGCGACTCACGGCGGCACTCGCGCCGCTGACAGTCATCGTCTTCTCCGATACCGAGGCCATCTTGAACGCGTGGCGACGGGCGGCGGACAGCGTGGCATCTTTGGGCGCCAACGTGGGAGGGCACGCTGACATCGCAGAGACGTCGGTGATGCTGGCCCTTCACCCACAGAAGGTCCGCACCGACCGGTTCGTCCGGGGCTACACCGGCAAGGTGGACCAGCAGCTACTCGATCGGGCATTTCAGGACGGAATCGGAGCAGTCTCCGCCAACGGGGTTCTGGGTGACCCAGAAGGCGCCTCGGAACGGCTCGGGGAGGCGTGCCTCGACGCGGTCATCTCCCTTATTGCCGACTACGCCCGCGCCCGGGGCGCATGACATCCACGAGAACGGAGTGCAAGCGATGACTACCCTCGATCCCGTTTCTACCGGGAACTCTGACCGGGATATGGCGCAACTGCGTAAGCTTTACGGTCGTTATCCAACTGGCGTCGCTGCGGTGTGCGCACTGCGTGATGGACAACCGGTCGGGATTGTTGCCACCTCGTTCACCCCGGTATCCATCGATCCGGCGTTGGTGTCGATCTGCGTGCAGCACACGTCGACGACCTGGCCGCATCTGGCTGACGGACGCCATCTCGGCGTCTCCGTCCTGGAATCGCGGCAAGAGGCCGCGTGTCGGCAGATTGCGGCGAAGAATGTGGATCGATTTGCCGGAGTGTCCTGGTTCGCCACCGAATCCGACGCGGTGCTGCTGTCGGATGCGGTGGCCCAACTCGACTGCGAGATCTCTACGACCGTTTCCGCCGGTGACCATGATGTGGTCATTCTCGAAGTCAAGGCCGCTGCGGCGGACCTCGACGCATCGCCGCTTCTCTTTCACGACAGCCGATTTCGAACGTTCGCGGCCGGACATGACTCATGACGGCGCACCGCTGTGTGTCTCGGCTGGCGATCGAGCGCGCCGGTTCGGCTCTGCGTGCTGGGACTCCGGTTCTGGTTGTCGACGGCACCGATGACCAGGTCGTCGCCGACGTAGTGATCGCGGCTGCTCATGCCACGCCGCATTGGACGGCATGGCTGGTGAGGTTCACCTCGGGGCTGATTTGTGCGGCACTGCCCGCACGTCGAGCAGAGGAACTGGATCTGCCGACCATGGTCCGTGACGATGACTCGAATGTGGAAGCTCCCACGTTTGCGGTCGCGGTGGACGCCGCATCCGGTATCGGTACCGGCATCAGCGCGACCGACCGCGCCCGCACTGCGCGCGTTCTGGCAAGCGACTGCTCCCGGCCACGTGATCTGGTGCGGCCCGGTCATGTTCTCCCAGTGAGGGTTGCAGGCTGCGGGGTGCTCAAGCGCCGGGGGAGCGCTGAGGCGACGGTGGATCTTTGTGACATAGCGGGGCTTCCACCTGTAGGACTGACCGCTGCCCTCCTAGGGGAGGACGGCGAACTACTGCGGGAACCCGCGATCAGTGTGTTCGCTCAGAACCATCGCTTGCCGATGGTGCACATCGACAGCGTCGTGCACCACCGCCTTTTCCACGGTGATGGACGCCGCAAACGGGTCACGCTGGTTCAGAACCGACTGGACCAGCTGACAGGCCGGGCGCTCAGAGCAGTCGACTTTGAAGACCACCTGACGGGCGCTCGGCATACGGTGTTCATCGGCGCCTCCGTACCTGATATCGATCCACCCGTGTATGTCATCACGGAATGTGTCCATGGTGACCCACTTCTCGCCTCTGGCTGCGAATGCAGAGTCGAACTTGAGAGGTGTCACGAGCGTATCGCCGCACACGGCGGAGTCATCGTGTACCTGCGGCCACCCATCACCTCAGCGCCGAGGTTCTCGGTGCCGCGGCCGGAGTTGGTCGCAGGTTGCATCACCGCGATGCTGATCGAGCTTGGTTTCACGACAGTGACTTTGGCCGACTACGTGCAACATGCACAGCTGAAGTCCAGGTGCGAGCTGGTCGTCTCTGGGCCTGCCGCGACCTGGGAGCCGTGCAGGCTCTCCGCCGCTGCCCCCTGACACCTCACGCTTCTTGAGCGCGATAGACAATCGGAGAGACCGCATCCATGGACATCCATGCCACCATGCAGAACGTACCGCTGACGCTCACCGCGATCCTAGACGGAATCGACGGCACCTTCGGTGATTCAGAGGTCCTCACCTATGTAGGTGCCAACACCGCCGTACAAGCCGCCACATTCTCTGAGATTGCCACGCGCGCAGCTCAACTGGCCAACGGATTGGCTGGCCTCGAAATCGAAGCCGGTGACCGGGTTGCGACCTTCATGTGGAACAACCAGCGGCACCTCGAGGCATACCTCGCCGCGCCCTGTTCTGGCGCGATCCTGCACACCCTCAACATTCGGCTCACGCCTGAGCAACTCGGCTATATCGCCTCCCATGCCGGGGACAAGATCATCATCGTCGATGCCAGTTTGCTCGACACGCTGCTCCCAGCGTTGCCGCTGATGCCGGAGCTGGAGGCGCTGGTGATCGCCGGTGACCCGACCGACGCTCAGCTGACCGAGGTATCACGTCTGGTGCCCGACGTGATCGCCTATGAGCAACTCGTGAACAGTCAGCCGACTACGTTCGCGTGGCCAGTGCTCGACGAACACAGCGCTGCGGCGATGTGCTACACCAGCGGGACCACCGGGGATCCCAAAGGCGTGGTCTACAGTCATCGGTCGGTCTATTTGCACGCCCTTGCCGTCTGCACGGCCAACGTTGCGGGAATCTCCTCCCGTGACCGGGTGCTTCCCATAGTCCCGATGTTTCACGTCAACGCGTGGGGCATTCCGTACGCGTCGCTGATGGCCGGCGCAACACTGATACTGCCGGACCGCCACCTCAAGCCCGACACGCTCGTCGACATGATCGCCCAACACGGCGTCACGTTGTCTGGCGGTGTTCCTACGGTTTTCAACGACATGTTGCTGTGGCTGCGCGACAATCCCGGCCATCGAGTCGACTCGTTGCGTCGAGTGCTGTGTGGCGGCGCCGCGGTGCCGGCGTCGCTTGTCGCCGCGTATCGCGATGAATTCGCGGTTCCGCTGGTCCAAGCGTGGGGCATGACCGAAACCAGTCCCATCGTGACCATCGCCGACGTTCCAGGCAACGCGACCACGACCGATCAGCAGCGAAAGCTCAACAGCACGGGCCGATTCCTGTTCGGCGCCAAAGGACGCGTCGTCGACGAGACGGGCGCTGTTCTGCCCCGCGACGGCCGATCGGTTGGCGAAGTGCAGGTGCGTGGCCCCTGGATCGCTGGCGGCTACCACGGCGGCATCGACGCCGAGAGCTTCTCCACCGACTCGGACGGACAACTCTGGCTCCAAACGGGCGACATCGGACACATCAGCGCAGACGGGTACCTGACGCTCACCGACCGAGCCAAAGACGTGATCAAGTCCGGCGGCGAATGGATCAGCTCCGTGCACCTTGAAACCACTCTGGCCGGTCACCCTGATGTGATCGAAGCTGCCGTGATCGGCGTACCTGACACCCGTTGGGATGAGCGACCACTCGCATTGGTGACCTTGCGCCCCGGCTCTGCCGCGCGGGCCGAAGATCTGAAGGCTTGGCTTGAGGAGCGGGTACAGCGATGGTGGCTGCCTGAGCGGTGGGCCGTGGTCGGCTCTATCGCGCGCACCGGCGTCGGCAAGTACGACAAGAAGCTGATGCGGCAGCGATACCACTCCGGCGAGATTCCCGTCACCGTGCTGCCCCGCTGAATCGACATCGCCACTGCGGTCACATCAAACCGACGGGGATGGGATCAGATGCAGATCGAGAACAAGGTTGCTGTCGTCACCGGCGGTGGATCAGGAATCGGCCGGGCACTGGCCGTCGAACTCGCCAGGAATGGAGCACAGGTCGTCATCGGCGACCTCGACGAGCGTGACGCTGCCGAAGCGGCCAGGAGCATCGGTGACGCGGCGACGAGCATCCGGGCGGATGCATCCACCGTTGACGGCGTGACAAGCTTGATCGCTGAGGCCGAACGGCACTTCGGGCCCGTGGACATCTTCGTCGCCAATGCCGGCATCGTGGGAGCTGCGGGCCTCGGTGAATCCGCCGACTGGGACAAGGTCCTTGCGATCAACCTACGCGCTCATGTCAATGCCGCCGGGCTGCTGCTACCGGGATGGCGCGGCCGCGGCAGCGGCTACTTCGTGTCGGTCGCATCCGCGGCCGGCCTGCTGACGCAACTGGGCGCGGCGGGGTACGCGGTCACCAAACACGCTGCGATCGGATTCGCTGAATGGCTTGCAATCACCCACGGTGAGGAGGGAATAGGCGTGAGCTGTGTGTGTCCGCTCGGAGTCGACACGCCCCTTCTCACCGCAGTGCGCTCCTCCACGGGCCTGTCGCGCCGGATCGGCGCACAGTCGATCATCAAGTCCGGCAGCGTCATCAGCGCAGCAGAGGTCGCGGCGGAGACGATCCGCGCCGTACGCGCGGAGCGATTCATGGTTCTACCTCACCCGGAGGTTCTGGGTATGTTTCGCGGCAAGGGCGCGGACTATGACGGGTGGATTGCAAGAATGCGTCGCCTGCAGCGGTCCCTGAGCGACGGTGCCGCAGCACCGAGTGACGGTTAGCGCCAGCAAACGGCTCTACACCAGTCAATCCAGCAGCCTAGACGGCGATCTCGCTGTTGCGCGGGCATCGGACCGGGTCGACGCTGGTGGTCAGACATATTGGGGTGCAGAGGAATCCGGCTAGCCGTTCCCCGTATACGCGGAAAAGTGGCTCATCCGAAATAGTCGGACAGCCAATGACGTACATCACTTTTCGTTGGCAGTGTGGCTCCCGTCACTGTTACCGGCCTTCCGGCATATCGGCCGGCCGTCACGTTCGATGGGAGAACACTATGGGAGCCAGCACTATTGGACGAGTCAAGGCGCTGTCAGCGGTGATGGGTGTGGCGGCAGCGGTAGGGATGGGTGCGATGTCCTTCACTCATGGAAGTGACGTCACGGGGATCAGCTTGGCGCGTACCGACGATCTGCCGTCGGCCACCGTGACTCGGTCAACGGCACCGAAGGAGCTGGCAACCTCGTTCGCCCGGCCGACCCACACCGCTCAACCGTGTGCGGCGAGAGCCACCTTGCCTTGCTGACAAGCGGTCTCGCGGCTCGCTGCGCCGTGTTCAGGTGTGGGCCTTGATGGTTCAGTGCGGCGGAACTGCGTTCTCGACGAGGATACGCGCTGTCCGGCGGGCAATGCGACAGTACTCTTCTCTACGGTTCAGAAGGCGTTCCGTCGGTGCGCTGATCGATAATGCCGCAACCGCCCGGTGGTCACGTTGATGGATGCCTACGGCGATGCATGACTGGTCCGGGATGGTTTCACCGTGCTCTATCGCGATGTCGTCGCGTCGCGCGGAGATGAGCTGCGCACGCAACATGTTCACGTCAACCACCGAGTTCTCTGTGAGCCTCGGCAATCCGTTGCGGTCGATGAGTTCTTCAACCGTAGACCACGGTAGGTGTGCCATGAGCAGCTTCCCGAGTGCCGAAGTGTGACCGGAAATGTGAACTCCGCGAGTAACTATCGGGTCCGTCCGATCTGCGGATGCGTTGGTGATGCAGACAACGCCTCGGCCATCCCAAGCGCCTACGGTCACCACAGCTGAGAGCTGGTGGGCGAGCGCCGCCACACGGCGATTTGTATAGGCGTTGAAACAGCTGGAACTCATGAGCCGACGGCTGATGAGCAGAACGCGCCAGCCGAGTCGATAGCGATCGCCTGATGTCTGTTGCAACAGACCAATCGCGGCGAGACTGGACATGATGTCGAAGGTCGTCGACTTCGGCAGTTGCAGCCTCGCGGATACCGCCGTCACACCCCACTCTGGTGTCTCGGCCGTGAAGAGATCGAGCACCTTCCCGGTGCGGTCGATCGTGTTCAGCACGATGCGGCCCTACGTACGAGAGGGCATTCGGCCTCGGTGGTCAAGAGCTCTGCGGGTGATTGGCGAGTTTCGCCAAACAGATTCCGATCACACGTTCACGATCGGATTCGCGCATCGCCTGGGGTGGTGCTTCCTGAACGAACGCCAGCACTCGACGATAGAAGGTCGAAGGTGCGATGCCGAATTCCGGCAGGATGTACTCGTCGCCGTGATCGAATGGCGCCCATCGAGCCACGAACGAGAGCATGCGGCCGTATTCAGTAAGCGCGTGCGAGTTGACGTTTGTAGCTCGTGGCACTGGTTGCCCCGACTTTGGGGGTTTCTTGATCATCGAAGGTCCGCATCGTCGAAGCCGCGCTCCAGGCGCTGGCGCACGGTGCCGAGATAGCGTGCGGCGTCGGCGCCGTCGATGATCCGATGGTCATAGGACAGCGACAGGTAGGCCATTGAACTGGTCTTCACCACGAGGTTGCCAAGCTCGTCGCGTCCAGGGACCAGTCGCTCGACCACTGTTCCGACACCCAGGATGGCCGATTGGGGTTGATTGATGATCGGGGTGTCGAACAGCGCGCCGCGGCTTCCAGTGTTGGTGATCGTGAAAGTTCCTCCTGACAGATCGTCAGGCCGTACCGTCCCCGACCGCACCGCCAGGGCCGATGCCGCGATGGCTGCTGCCAAGCCTGCCAACGTCATTGACTCGGCGTCGCGGATCACCGGCACCATCAGACCCTTGTCACTATCGACTGCAACACCTAGATGGACGGCACTGTGATAGGTGACCTCGGTGCAGTCGGCGTTCAACGAAGAGTTGATCACCGGGTGTGCCGCAAGGCCTTCTACGGCAGCGTCGACGACAAACGGCAGGTAGGACAGCTTCTGGCCGGTCCGGCCCTCGAATTCGTCTTTGTTGCGATTGCGCACCAGCGCCACATTGGTCAGGTCGACTTCGACCACCGTCGTCAACTGTGCCGATGTCTGCAGCGATGTCAGCATGCGCTGAGCAATCGTGCGCCGGATCCGCGAGAGCTTCTCGACGCGCTCCGTTGCTGATTCAACCGGTTCAGGTTCAGGTTCAGGTTCCGGCTCGGCGACCTCTGGAACGCTCTCTGGCTCATTGGCCGTTTCCTCGGTGGGGTTTGCGTCGGCAGCGCTGATCACCGCGATGACCGCGCCGATCTCGACCACGGAGTCCTCCGGCTCGATGATCTGAGTCAGGATTCCGGCTGCGGGAGAGCAGACTTCGGTATCGACCTTGTCGGTGGCGACCTCGAGCAGGGGTTCGTCATGCTGGACTTCATCGCCTACTGCTTTGAGCCACCGGGTTATGGTGGCCTCGGTGACCGCCTCGCCAAGGGCGGGCAGTTCCACGTTGGTAATGCTTGTGGCGGCAGTCATTTCACGCTCCGTTCGGCCAGGTCGAGTGCTGCGCTGACGATGCTGTCGGTGTCGATGCCGTGATACCGGTAGACATCGTCGAGCGAGCCGACCTGTCCGAATCGGCTCACTCCCAGAGCGGCTCCCGTCACGTTGTTGATGCCGGTGAGAAACGCCAACGTGTGTGGGTGTCCGTCGAGCACGGTCACCATAGGGGCGGCTCGGTCGGCTGGGAAGACCTGGTCGAGGATCCAGCTGGGGCTCTCGGAAAGCCCGCGGCGAGCTTGTAATGCGTCGAACAGCAGGCCGGGGCTCGTCACGCAGATGACGTCGGTATCGATGCCCTGCTCGGCGAGCCGATCGGCCGCCCGCAGGGATTCGGTGATCATCGCTCCCATTGCGACCACAGCGATCTGCGGTACGCCACCGGCTCGCCGCAGGATGTACGCACCGGCGACCACTTGTTTTCTCCGGCGTTCTCGGGCGGTGGCGTCGTCGGGAACCGATGCCAAAGTCTGGTCCACGGGCCGCGTGGAAAGTCGCACATACGACGACGAGCCATCCGGCCGGCCCATCAGGCCAATGCATGACAGCAACGTCCACTCGACATCGATGGCAAATGCCGGTTCGTAACTGATGCAACCAGGTTGCTCAAGGCCGATCGACGGTGTCTTGATGGACTGATGTGCGCCGCCCTCGGCCGCGAGTGACACACCCGAGGGAGTGCCGACCAGAATCGACTGTCCGCCTGCGTAAATGCCGTAGGACCATGGCTCCAAGGCACGTTCCACGAATGGGTCGTAGACCACACCGATCGGAAAGAGGGGTTCGCCCCACCGGCTCCACGTCGCACCGAGCTCACCGATCAGGCCGACAAGATTGGTCTCGGCGATACCGAGTTCCATGTGCTGTCCGGTTGGTCTCTCCCGCCAGTGCATGATCGTCTCGGGGTCGTCGTCGAACCAGTTCCGACGTTCATTGGGGGACCACACGCCAACCTTGTTGAGCCAACCGGCCAGGTTGGTCGTTGAGCTGACGTCGGGGCTCACGGTCACCACACGCTTGGCCGCGTCCGGAGCTTGACGGCTCAGGTCGAGCAGCACCCGGCCCAGGGCCGCCTGGGTGGACGATGTGCCCGAGGGAGTGCGACCGGTGTCAACGGGCACGGCGGGCGGAGGCGACAGGGTCACCGGCTCGCGCCGCAGCCTCTCGGCGGTCGTGGCGCAGAGCGCTCCGGGCGCACTATCGGTGGCGAAACGCTGCCAAGGACTGGTCGGGTCCATACCGAGTTCCGTGGCGAACTGCTCGTACTGCTCGATGGTGAGTAGTGACGAATGATTCTGGGGATGGCCCTGGGTGGGCAGTCGGTGACCCTTGATGGTGTAGGCGATGATCGCCGTCGGACGGGTGTCATCGATTTGGGCGTAGGCGGCGCGCAGTGCGCCGAGGTCGTGACCGCCCAGATTGCGGATCGCAGCCAGCAACGTGTTCTCATCCAGGTCGCGGATCAGCGTCGAGATCTGGTCGGCGCCTATTCCGTTGCCGGGCAGCCTCTCCCGTAGCTCTTCGGCTGAGCAGCGCAGCAGACGCTGGTACTCGGGGTTGGGCATCTCGAGGATGCGGGTGCGCAGCGCGGCCCCACCGCTGTGGTCGAACAATGACTCAAGCTGGGCGCCGAACTTCACATTGATCACTTGCCATCCGGCGGCCGAGAACATTGCCTCCAGCCGTCCGGCCGCGATGTTCGGCACGACGCGGTCGAGTGATTGGCGGTTGAGGTCGACGATCCAGACGATCTCGCCGAGCTCGGCGACGGAGTTGTCCAGGATGGCTTCCCAGACCGCCCCCTCGTCGAGTTCGGCGTCGCCCACCAGCGAGTACTGGCGACCTTTTCCCGCGGCGCCGATCTGGGTATCGACGTAGCGACTGGCGATCGCGCCCCATATCGGCGCAGTCGCCCCAATCCCCACCGATCCTGTCGAATAATCGACGGGATCAGGGTCTTTCGATCGGCTCGGGTAGGACTGGAGACCACCGAACTCGCGCAGAGTAGTCAAGTACTTCTGATCGAGTTCGCCCAACAGATAATTGATGCTGTGCAGCACGGGCGAGGCATGCGGCTTCACCGATACCCGATCGCCTGGTTGAAGCTGTTCGAACCACAGCGACGTCATGATCGAGGTCATGGAGGCGCACGACGCCTGATGGCCTCCCACCTTCAGACCGGTCGGATTGGGCCGAACACGGTTGGCGTGGTGAATGATCGACGTCGATAGCCACAACACGCGATCCTCGATTTCGCGGAGGGCGGCGTCTGCTGACGTGTCGGCGACACGGGGCCGTGCATCGACTGATTGCGAGCGGTCCATCAGTGGTTTCCTTGCGTGCGAGTTCCAGATTGTGGGGTGACCGGCCTTCGCCGTGCTCAGGTCGTGAACACGGCGAAGGCGCGTCGCAGCAAGCGGGCTCGAGTGAGAGCGCAGGCGCTGCCGACCGCGATGACACGGTCGTCGGAGCTCCATAGGGGTGCAGAACTCGCTGTCTAGTCGAGCATCGAACTACACTTTGGACAAGTTCACGTGGATCGACTGAGCATTTTGCTGACGTCGATGTTCGGGCATTCAGATGGAGGTTGTCATTTTGACTACGCAAACCAGAGTCGACGCTTTGGATGCTCGGATCCTCAAGGCTCTCAACGATGACCCTCGGGCCACCGTTCTCGCATTGGCCGACAAGACCCGGCTCTCGCGCAACACTGTCCAGGCACGCATCAACAAGTTGGAACGATTAGGCGTCCTGCGCTCGTTCGAGAGACGCATCGATCCCGCCACACTGGGTTACCCGTTGACGGCGTTCATCCTGACGCGCGTCACGCAGCGCAAGCTCGCTGCCATCGCCCGAGCGCTGGAGCAGGTTCCCGAAGTCGTCGAAGTGCAGGGACTCGGCGGTGCTACCGATCTCTTGATTCACGTGGTCGCCCGCGAGGCGGACGATCTCTACCGGGTGGCCGGCCGGATACTCGATATCGACGGTGTCGAGCAGACCAACACCTCGCTGGTCATGCGCAAGCTCGTTGACTTCAGGCTGACACCGCTTCTGGAGAAGCTGGTTGAGGAAACGAAATGATCGCGTTGCCTCGATTCGGTGGTTGCTCAGTTGCTGTTCGTGGCAGCGGTTTTGCGTCCGGCGAGAGATGAGGCGGCTTGCGCTCACATGGGGCGGCAGGTCCTGAGGTAACTGAGGAACGATGCCTGCAGGCCAGTAACGTGCGTTTCGTGCAGGATCTCGCTGGTGACCGTTTCGTTGCGTGAAGTGAGGCGGTGAAGGACGGTGGCCGTGTTCTTCGCGAGGCTTTGGTAGACGGCCAGGTCTCCGAGAAGCTCGCGGTCGTTGAAGGTTACGTGGAGCTTGGCAGCACGCCGGCTGTCACCCAACTCGTCGAGCTGGGCGAAGATCTGACTGTCTTCACCGATGACGCCGGGGCTGCCCGCTCCAATGCTCTCGAAGACGGTGCTGCCGGTGAGCCAGGCATACAGACTGAAAAGTCCGCCGTAGGAGTAGCCGAACAGGCCGTGACCGATCGCGGCTGTGCCGTAGTCGCGTTCGATCCGCGGGTGCAGTTCCGTGGTCAGGAAATTCAGGAACACATCGGCGTGGGTGTCGCGTAGTTCGGCGAGGTAGGCGTCAGCTTCGTCGCGTGTCCTCATGCCTGATTGCAGTCCCATCTCCACGGCATCGATGAGCTCCTTGGCGATGGGCTCGCCGGGTGGCACGAAGTCTCTGTTGCGCAGCCGGTCCCAGTCCTGCGCTTCCTCGCCCGCGTACCCGACGCTGACTTGGATGTAGGGCCGAATCCGTTGCATGGGGTCCATCTGGGTCACGATGAGCGGAGCCGTCAGGCCCACGGCAAAGTTGCCGTCGAGCACGTACACGACGGGCACTTGTGGTGTGGCGCGGTCGTAGCCGGGTGGCGTGGTAACCCAGACGCCATAGTCATGCCCACCGCTGGAACGCATCTCGAAGTAGTCGGTGTCCGCGAGACAGCCTTGCCACATGGCGCTCATCAAAGGTCCTTCACAACTCGGCCGGCCGCGCAGCACGGTGCCCTCAGCGGCTCGTTATCCATTGGAAAAATCTTATCCAATGGATAAAGTGTCGGGGTGATCTTGTCAAGCGTGGAAGGCAAAGGCGAGGCACGCGAGCGCCTTCTTGCTCGGCTTCTCGCTGCCTTCGGGGAATCCCTTCCCTCTCCGGACATGTCGCTGCGTGAGGTCGCCGCCCGGGCCGAGACCAGCCACGCCCTGCTGCGGTACCACTTCGGGTCGCTCTCGGGCGTCTTGGCGGCGATGCTCAAGGAACAGCGATCTCGTGACAACGAGGTGTTTTTCGAGACGGCCCAGCAGGGCACCTTCGACGAACTCGTCGTGGCGATCTGGCGGGCCTACACCCGCCCGGAGCGGCTGTCCCGTATCCGCGGCTTCTTTCACGTCGTAGGACTTGCCGCATACAGCCCCGGGGACTTTCGTGAGTTCATCGACTCGCTCGACGACCTGACCATGATGCTGGCCTCGCTCGCAGAACGCGAAGGGCGCAACGCTGAGGAGGCGCTGAACATGGCCATCATCGCGGTCGCCGCGCTGCGTGGCCTGCTCCTGCGGGAAGTTCTGACTCCAGGCGGCAACTCGGGGGACGCCGTTGCCTTGATCCTGTCCATGAGCAACGGGTCGATGCGCTCCACGCACACGGCCGGGCACTTGAGCAAGTAGCCGCCTTTGGCCACCACTTCAGCCCCTCGAAGAAGCCGCTTAGAAGCACCTGTGCTCACCGAAGACTCCCTAGGCGCTACCGGCCGCTAGGTTGAACGACAAGGCAGGCGTGATCCAATCACCCGCCAGATAGATGCGATAACTGCGAGCTCATTGAGACCAGACATGTAGGTCCGTGTGCCGACGATGTGTGACTGTTAGCGGCCGACACGAGGCGTGATTATCGGCAGAACGCCCATGCGGGACAATGACTTGTGTGGCCAGCGGGCGAGCAGCTGCCGACCGTTCGCAGTTGGCGCACAACACTTACCGATCCGTCTATATGCAGTGCTCGTGCGATGGACACGGTGAGACAGTTGTCAATCGTCGTCTATCGGGTCCACCTGGACGAAAAGTGCATCGACGTCGCCTGCGGTCCTGATGCGCTCGAACCTGTCGACGTGATCGGTTCGGTACCCGTCCATGTGAGAAGGAATATCGTGCCCTGTCAAAAGGCTCTCATGGCTTCGTTGAGGCATTGGTGACCGAGGTTGAAGGCGAATGTTGCAGCCGATTGACACGGTGCGTCGCTGACCGGGCCCCCGTGAATCGCGGAGTTGCGCAGTCTCTTCAGGCGTGCCAGCTGGCGATCGAAGCGCCGGCATTGCTCGTCGAGGCGACCAAACATTCCTGACGGAGTTGCCAGTGCCGTCGCGACCTCACCTAGCCCGCGTGACAGCCAATGGTCAGCGTAGATGCGCTGCAGAGCCGAAATATTGTCGGCAGCGCCGCGAACATCAAAGTGCTCGTGTGGTCCCACTGTCCGCATCAACCGTGACCGGATCTCGAACAGCTCGCGCTGAGCGGGCGCGCCAGGTCGCCGATCTGGCACATGATCGATTGCCGCCTTTGTGAAGTGGCTAATCAGTTGGGATCATGGCCGGGCTGCGAGCGCTCTTCCTTCCTGCGAGGTGTCGGCCATTGCTTCGATGATCCAGACGTTGGTGTCGATGTTCAGGAAGTGGTCGTTGAGTTCGAGAACGCCGGAGGTGGCGGCCCGTTCGACCCCTATGTTTCCCGGCAGGTGGACGGTTGCCAACTGACTCGCAGCATCACTGCGGATTGAAGTACGGCACCGGAATGCATTGCTGTGAAATCGTCTTCGATATCGCTGAGGTGGATCCGCTCGGTAACGAACTTCTCCAGGCGGCCCTGCAGGTGCAGGTCGATGATCGTCGGGAAGACACCTTCAGGTAGGCAGTCCCCGTACCAGGAGGACTTTAGAGGGCGGGTGTAAGTATTGATGGATTACACCGCAAAATCCAGTGCCGCCAAGCTTGTCTCGGCGTGCTCACGCAGCTGACCGGCAAGGGCGTGGTCAGCTGGGTGAGCACGGATCTAGGGGTGTTCGACGTCACCGGTAGCGGTTTCACGGTGGTGGAGCTGGCGCCCGGGGTCGATCACGACGACGTGGTGGCCAAGACGGCGGCGCCATTGACCCGCAGCCAGGTATCCGCGTCAGTCTGAGTGCTACGGCCGAGTCGAGCACGCGCGCGGCGATCCGGAACGTGGTGTTGGTGTCGGGCACGCTGCAGCAAATCGCACATTTGAGCAGACCCATCGAGCAGTTCGCGAAGACGTGGCGCAGGAATCGGATTGGCTACCGAGGCTCGTCATCTGCCCGCTTTCCCGGATCTGGCCCCTCGGCGTGAGGGGATAGCCGCGTTGTCTGACAGCCTGCTGCGCGTGCGGCAAGTAGTCCGCCGATGCCGGGTATGAGTGCGACTAGCCATACGCGGTGGATGCCGTTCATGAGCAGAATCGCCGCGACAACCGTGGCGGTGTAAACGAGTCCGTGAAGAGGGCCGAGGATGTGTGAGATGGCAGGCAGGTGAACAGTCGCCAGATTTAGCAGCATGAGAATAAGCGTGAGCAGCTCGATCGATCCGATGACGTGAAGTGTTCGGCGAGAATTCACAGTTCTACTCCGATGATCGGTCCTCGCAAGTAGGTCACGCTTGGGCGGTTCCCCAGAAAGGCGTGGATGTCTGAGTCAGCGGGACGGTGGATGTATATGTGTCTGGCGTCAGCGTTCGTTCGCCCCGCCGTATCGGGTGATCCATCGCAAGCCGATCACCGCGGTGACTCTTGAACTGAAGACGCATGTAATCCGTGTTGCACGAGGGGGTGAGTGAGGCAGGATCGGCTGTGCCGCCTGGCACAGCCGATCCTGTTGATAACTAACCGCTTTCACTGCATGAAGGGCCGCGTCGGTGCGGTTACGGGCGAAGATGGCTGAGCGGGTATATGCGTGCACTCAGGCATTCATAAGCCCACTCCTGTAGTCGAGCCTGGTCGCAGAACCATGAGTATGACGACGACAACCCAAAGTAGGTTGAATATGCCGGTTTGTGCCCCCAGCAGGCCGACGAGTCGGCCTGCTGGGCTGCTGTCGGAGGAACTGACGGATGGGGCGCGATCGACAGTTGCCAATGCCAGGCGCTGAGCAGGCAGTATCAGCATGATGAGGATGCCAGCCGCGACAACGGTGATCGCCACCGATACCAGTAGCCACGCTTGGCCGAGCACCCCGAGGCTTGCGGCAGTCGCCAGACCAAAAACCGGGACTGCGAGTGCGACTACCGCGTATACCCTTGTAATTCGGTGAAGGAGCCGGACGGAGGCAACGGCTTGTTTGTTGCCCGCGTCGTGGATGGCGGTGCGGACTGCCCTCGGGAACATGCTTGTAGCGACTGCGACCGGGCCGATCGTCAGAATCGCTGCCACCAGGTGGATGGATAACAGGAATGCTGTCACTGGTTCACTCCGTTGTTGGTGTGGGCACAGCCGAAATAGATTCGCGCCCTGCTGGTTTTGCTACTCATCCGAGTCGGTCACGGCGACGGGTGAAGGGCGCCGCTTTCCCTTTGGCCATCGGTGTCGGAAGACTCAGGTCGGTGAATGCTCGTCGAGGAAGTTGGCGAGGTGGTGAACGTATGCATCTCGTCCGATCAGCGAAGAATGGATGGTGTGGGGGCTGCCCTCGACACGGTGAATTTCCACATTGGGGTGCGTTTCGATAAGTTGTCGGTCGTACTGCCATGGAAACGCTCCGCCGGCGGCTTCGTCAGCGGCGAGAATGAAGGTCGGAACCTGTACCGGTAAGGCTGTGTCAATGCCCCGGGTCATGGTTCCATCGATCGCCGATTCGGTGACGCCTGGGTCAAGGACCATGAGCGAGTAGGCGACGGCGGGCATGCTCGCGGGCTGGGTAACGCTGCCGAACGTAGCGTTGGGGCCGAGAGTTTTGGCTCCCAGTTCCCGGATGATGTGGTCGGTATTGGCTTTCTGCGCGTGCCAGGCTTGTCGCTGGGTCAGCGTCCAACGCAGCACCGAAGTAATAGTGTCTGTTGAGTAGACGAACTCCGGGAACAACGCGGGATCTTCAAGAAATACAGCCTTGACCAGATCGGGACGCTTTTGAGCGATGGTCCATCCGATCGCCCCGCCCAGTGAGAAACCGACCAGTGCGGCGGGACGATCTGCAACAGATTCCAGGATATTGATGGTGTCATCGACATACCGCGAAAGGCTGTAGCTGTCCGGCTTGTGGCCGGATTCGCCGTGCCCACGGTGGTCTGGCTTGATTATCTTTCTGCCAGCAGTGATCTCGGTCGGCAGCCAGTCATAGGTTGCCCTGCTGGACGTCACGCTATGCAGGAACACCACCGGGGTCCGACCGGTTGGACCGTCCACATCGACTGCCAGTTCGACACTGTCACTGGCGATTACCTTGACGTTCGCCGTCGGCAGTCCGCGTCGGTACGGCTCGGCGGGGTCTTCGGCAGGACTTATTGACTCCCAGTGCTCGGCGATGATTCCCTCCTCGAGGCGGAACACCTCGTTGATAGTGGTCCATCCATCCTCGGGCTCGAACCGGCCGACACTTTCAACATGGACATAGTGACCGTCGGCGAGCAGACGCTTCAGGCGTAGCTCGCCACGCGGATGCGCCGGCCCGAAGGAAAGAACGAACTGCTTCAACTCCTCACGGGTGCTACCCGGCACCGTCGCGGCATGTTCAAGGTAGTCCTGGCTGTCGCAGCGGTCGATCTGCGACTCGTCACACGCCGCCAGTGCCTCAAAGGAGGACACGACGGCGTCCAGGTTGCGTTCCTCATCCGCGGAACGGGTACGTCCAGAGGTGCGCAGCATCGAATCTAAGAGCAACTTCATGGTGTGATCTTTCTGAGTATTAGAGGGGTGATGTTGGGGAGTCTTAGACCCGTCGCGCGCCGGTCACCGCGGACCGGGGCAACCGGCCAGCGCGTGAGTGCCCGGACATCTCGTCTCCGAGAATCACGACGTCGAATTCGAGGTTCAACCGCATCGGCTTGGTGACTTTCTGCCGCCACGTCAAGTGGTTGCCGCTCTGCGAAACATCTTGCAGTTCAACGACCTCACCCTTCAGGGTGGCCCTGCCGGACAGGCCGGCGGAAGTGTCGCTGAACGAATACTCCACTGCCAGCGAGCCGATCGGCGTTTTGATGGTGACGTCCCAATCTCCAGCAATATTCATCTCAGGGCTCCTGCGGTTCGATTCCTGATGGCTTCCACGCAGTGCCCCGACGTTCATATTCGAAGAGTTTCTCCACGGCGTGGGCGATACGCGGACCATAGGAACGTTCCAACAGATAGAGGCCCAGATCGAGGCCGGAAGTGACTCCACCGCCGCTGATCAGATCCCCGTCGTCAACCACACGAGCGTTTACCGCGTTCACTCCGGCCGCGTCGAGTACGTCCATCCCCATGTAATGGGTTGTGGCGTAGCGGTTGTCGATTAACCCGCCCATGGCCAACACTATTGAGCCCCCGCAGACGGTTGCCACGGTGATATCGGGATTGGCGAAGGCCTTGCGCATCAACGGGATAAGTGCTGTTTGCGCTGCCCGCGCCAGTAGTACCGGGATGGTCTCAACGCCATCATCTGGGTCACCGTTGATCGGGCCGCTCGCGCCCGGCAATACTACGTAGCCCGGCTTGGTTGGATCGAGCTGGCTGGTGGCCTTCAGGGTCATGTCCTGCGTGCCACTAACCACTTCGCGGGGGCCTTCAGCAGACACCAGCTCCACGGTGAGACCGCCGCCTAGGGCCTGCGCGCCCGCAACGAGGACTTCGAAGGGTGCGATGACATCGAGTGGGTCGAATTTGTCGAAGAGAACGATTTGTGCGTACACACCTGACGATGTTGGTGCATGTTAGCCACCCTCGCTACTGGCTAGATGGCCGTATCGCGCTGCTATATTGCCAACCATGCATCGGATTGCTGTCGTCGCATTGCCGGACAGTGTCGCCTCCGACGTGGCGACACCGATTGACATTTTCGGCCGCGCCCAATCACCCGATGGCAGAGCCGGTTATCAGGTGCAGGTGTGCGGCACTGCCCCCGAAGTCAGTGCCGGGCCGATGCGTATTGCAACAGACCATCGACTCGACATGCTCGGCAGCGCCGATACCATCGTCGTTCCGGGTTGTCATGATCCTCTCGTGGAAGCGCCCGCAGAGTTGATCATCGCTCTAAAAGCCGCATACCGCAACGGTATTCGCATCGCATCGATATGCACCGGGGCCTTCGTTCTTGCCGCGGCAGGTCTACTCGATGGCAAAAGGGCGACGACGCACTGGCTTGGGGCGTCTAGTTTTCAAAGGGCCTATCCCGCGGTGGACCTTGACCCTGATGTCCTTTACGTGGATGCGGGCCAAATCCTGACCTCGGCGGGCGCCTCGGCTGGTTTGGACTTGTGCCTATATATGGTGGCACTCGACTATGGGGCGGCTGTGGCCGCCCAGTCGGCGAGGTTGGCTGTCGCGCCGTTGCACCGCAGCGGCGGGCAGGCGCAGTTCATCATGCGCAACCAGCAGCCATTCAATACCGAGCTCGGCGAGCTGCTCAGTTGGATTGAAACTCATGCCCATCAGCAGCTGACGCTACGCAAGCTTGCCGCCCAGGCATCAACCAGCATCCGCACACTCAACCGCCGATTCCAAGCCGAAACCCGTCAGACGCCAATGCAATGGGTTATCGGCGTGCGGATACGCCACGCGCAACAGCTGCTGGAACGCACGTCCGAGAGCGTCGAAACCATCAGCAGCCAAGTCGGTTTCGAGTCCGCCGCCAACTTCCGTGACCAGTTCAAACGAATCGTCGGCGTACCGCCTCAGGCCTACCGCAAGACATTCCGCAAACAAGTGACAAACCTGAACGGATCAGACTCATCGTCGTAGCGTTCCCAGCCCCGGATGAGTCTTCGTGACGAACGAATACAACCCTCATCCCGATTCCGGTCGTTTGACCAAACCCTTAGGCATCAACCAGCCTGCATCGACGCCAAGCACTGCGGTGATGAAGTGCACGTGAAGTAAGGGAGTTGTCAACGGTGAGCACGACCGTCCCATTCTCGGATCCGCCATTTGGATGGCAATAATGTTCCGCCAACTCCGTGGCAACGCTGAGAAACATGCAGGACGAGGAGTTGCCGTCCGCAATCGAGAATGGCAACCTACAGCTGAGGGTCATTCGCTTGCCACATATCCGGGCTCAACTTCCGAACAGCCCCCGTCAGAACCCGTCAGCGAGTTACAGCCTCAGTGGGGTCGCATGTGCGGGTGACGAGTCCGCTGCCTCCGACGTCTACCTGTTCGGCGACATTGCACAGCGTGGAGGTGGTCGGGGTATCGATGAGGATGTCGTCGCCAGAGATGTAGCAAATTGGCTCGTCACCAACGAAATCAGCGACGAGCAGCAGCGGAACGGCGGGTTCCGTAGTCGCCCACGTCAAGACGTTGGTAGAAGAACTGAAAGTCGGTTCCCCGGCCGATGTCGTTGAGCACCTCGTCCTTTGATTGCCGGGAGTGCCGAGCTAGTACCGTTTCCAAGTCTGGATCGGGTGTGTAGTAGTCCTGCACCTGATACGTTCCAGCGCGCGCGACCACCGCGATTCGTCGACCCGCGCATGTTATTCGATGGGGTAGGTGCCGTCGGAAAAAGCTCACCGAGTGATGCCCCTTTGAGCCGGCCAATTGTGTTAGGGGACTGCGGTATTCGCCGTCCTACTCAAGTCGGTCGATCGACCGTTGACGTCGTGGTCGGCCGTGGCGCCGGCCCGCAGATAGCAGTGCACTGCCGATGACCAGGGTAAGTTGAGGTTCTCACATTCATGGGCGTGCACAGAGGTCGTTGTCTACCTTCGGGACGCATGACGGAGAAGGCGATTCCAAGGCTGATGGCCCCGGCGATCCAGCCGGTAGCCGATTTCTACACAGCGCTGGGGTTCGAGATCACGTTCCAACAGACGGCGCCATACCAATTTCTGAGTGTGAGGCGTGGAGGGATCGAGCTGAACTTCTACGGCGATGAGAAGTTCGATCCGATGACCTCCGCGCATGGCTGCTTAGTCGATACCGATGACGTCGACCTGGTCTATGCGCTCTTCACAGAGGGCCTGCAGGATGCCTTCGGGGCAGTGCCCGTGCACGGGGTTCCGCGGATCGGTGCGTTGACGGACATGAGCTACGGGGTGCGACAGTTCCTGATGATCGATCCGGGTGGGAACACGATCCAGGTTGCCCAACCGATCAGCGAGGACCAGCAGCATCGGCCGTTGCCGAAGGGCACGTTCGACCGAGCAATCCACATGGGCTCGTTGTACGCCGATGCCAAGCAGGACCTGGACTTGGCGGTGAAAGTCCTAGACCGGGCTCTGCATCGGTCCGACGAAGAGCCGACCTCGATTCACCTGGTGAAGCTGCTGGTGCTGCGGGCAGACGTGGCGGTCCGCCAAGGTGAGCAGGACCTGGCCCGGGAACTGCTGGCCCGCGCAAGGGGGGCCGGGGCCAGCGGACCAGAACTGGCGGACGCCCTCCGTCGGGCAACGGAGCTTGAAGCCGGGCTGTAAGCAGAATCCAGGCGGCAGACCCGGGCCGGGCCACGGTCGTCCCAAGCCGGCGCGACGTACTGCGCTGAATTAGACATCAACATCATCCGGTGCACTGTCGAGAACCGCGCACCGGCAGAGTGGTGCCGGAGTTGCAGACCACCTATAACGTGCCCCGGGTTGAATCTGGTTGTTGTTCATAGAATGTCGCTATTGAATCCACGTTGCGACCGGGCTCGATGTCGAAACCCGGTGGCACGCCGTCAACGCGCCGCCACTCGTCGGCCTCGTCCGCACGGTGCGGTGTCCTGCAAGGGGAAAGCTACCCCGTTCGGCTTTTGTCAGCAGTTCGCGGCGAGTGCGGGGTGCGGTAGGAGTCCCCGGTGAGGTGAGTACTTCGGCGTGGTGGACGAGGCGGTCAATCATCGCTGCGGCGACGACGTCGTCGGAGAAGGTTTCGCCCCAGCGGCCGAACGGCAAGTTGCTGGTGACCATGATCGAGCCGATCTCATAGCGGGAGCGATCAGTTGGAAGAACAAGTTGGCCGCGTGTGGCGTGAAGGTGGCCCCCGGCCGCAGGTCGTCCGTCAGGGCTTGTTGTGCCGTGCTCGATGAGCGCACCGCCTTCGAGGCCCGTCGAAGTCCACACCTGACGGTGGGCACGATCGATGAATCTCCCGTCTTGTCCCTTGTGACCAGCGGGTTCATCTAATCCGGTGCGGAATGATGCCACTGGGAGCCATTGAGGGCTTGAAGTGGTGCCACCTGTGTGCCAAAGTGGCACCATGGACTTGACGTCGTACGTCGGCAATCTCGGGCGTGAATTCGCCACACTGGCCGAAGCTCGCGGTGACGACGCCCACGCGTTGATCGAGCGCCTGGCCGAGTCGCTTGAGTCGGCGATCCGGATGACGCTGCTGGACGCGTTGTCGGCCGCTGCAGACGAGATCACCCGGGACCTGGCCCCGGGATCGGTGGAGCTGCGCCTGCGTGGCCGCGAACCGAGCTTCGTCGTCACCGCACCTGTTGCGGAACCGATTCAGGACGCGGCTGAGACTGCTCCCGCGATGGTGGGCGGCGACGCACTGATCGCCGAGGACGGCCCGACCGCACGGATCAACGTGCGCTTGCCCGAACAGCTCAAGACTGCGGTGGAGGAGGCCGCAGCCACTGAGGGACGTTCGGTCAATGCCTGGCTGGTCCGCGCAGCTTTGGCCGCGCTGAGGCAACCGGACCGCGACCCGCCCGCCGAGCCGCGCGGCAAGCACACCAAGCAGCGCTTCACCGGCTGGGCCCGCTAGACACCCCGCCTTCCGCTACACCACGTCCCCGACCTGCGGGGAAGTTCCACGTACCCATGACGAGAGGACAGCTATGCCCAAATTCGAGACACCCGAACCGATTTCGCTAAAGGTCCAGCTCGGTGTCGGGAATGTGCGAATCGCCGCGAGCGACCGCACCGACACCACTGTCGATATACACCCGAGCGACGAAGCCGATGAATCGGACGTCCAGGCCGCCCAGCGAATCAGCGTGGACTACGCGAACGGCGTGCTCCAGATCGCGGGGCCGAAAGCGCGCCTTTTCGACTTCTCCCGCAAGAGCAGGTCGGTGGAGGTGTGCATCGAACTGCCCAGCGGTTCGCAGGTTTCCGGCGAGGTGCAAGTCGGAGACCTCAACGGCACGGGCCGGCTCGGGGAGTTCAGGTTCAAGACCTCCACCGGAAACGTCCGGCTCGAGCGGACCGGTCCCCTGAGCGTCGACACCGCGGCCGGTCACGTCACCGCGACCACCGTCGCGGGGAACGCTGAGGTCCACACCGGCTCTGGGCAGGTCCGCATCGGCGAAGTCGAGGGAGGCGTAGTCGTCAAGAACTCCAACGGTGACACCACGATCGCCGCGGTCACCGGCGACATGCGGGTGCGTGCGGCGAATGGCGACATCTCCGTCGGACGCGCCGGCGCGGATGTCGAGGCGAAGACGTCCAACGGCAGCATCCGCATCGACGACGTGGCCCGTGGCTCGGTCGAACTCGGGACCGCGATGGGCGACCTCGAGATCGGCATCGCCGAGAACACCGCCGCCTGGCTGGACGTGAAAACCAGTTGCGGGCAGGTGCGCAACTTACTGGATGACACCGCCCGGCCTCGGGAGTCTGACGAGATCGTCGAGGTGCGCGCGCACACCTCGTTCGGCGGCATCACGATCCGCCGTTCCTGACCCACTTCTGGCACTGGCGAAAGGGAAACGATGACTACCAACCAATCCCAGCCGGCGATCGCCGTGACGGGGTTGCGCAAGTCGTTCGCGAACCACGTCGTACTGGACGGCATCGACCTGACCGTCCCGCAGGGAACGGTGTTCTCGCTACTCGGCGCGAACGGCGCAGGAAAAACCACCACCGTCAAGATCCTGTCCACCTTGATCAGCGCCGACGCCGGTGACGCCAAGGTCGCCGGCCACGACCTCTCCCGCGAGCCCGATGCAGTGCGCGCCGCGATCGGTGTCACCGGCCAGTTCTCGGCGGTGGACAACCTGCTCACCGGCATGGAGAACCTGCGACTGATGGCGGATCTGCACCACCTGGCCCGCCGCGACGGCCGACGACGCGCAGACCAGCTGCTCGAACAGTTCGACCTTCTCGACGCGGCCGGGAATCCGGTCTCGACATACTCCGGGGGCATGCGGCGGCGGCTCGACCTAGCGATGACCCTGGTCGGCAGCCCGCGAGTGATCTTCCTCGACGAGCCGACCACCGGCCTGGACCCGCGCAGCCGCCGGGGCATGTGGCAGATCGTCCGGGACCTGGTAGCCACCGGCGTCACCATTTTCCTGACCACCCAGTACCTGGAGGAAGCCGACGAGCTGGCCGACCGCATCGCGGTCCTCGACCGCGGCCGACTGGTCGCCGAAGGGACCACCGACGAGCTCAAGCGCCGTATTCCCGGCAGCCACGTCCGCCTGCGGTTTGCCGACCCGCTCGGCCTCGAAGCGGCCGAGAGGGTCCTCGGCGAGGTGTCACGGGACAACGATGCGCTCGTCCTGCGGGTGCCTAGCGACGGCAGCCTCCGCTCGCTAAAGACCCTGATCGACCGGCTCGAAGACCAGGCTATCGAGGTCGACGAGATATCCACGCACACCCCCGATCTCGATGACGTCTTCCTCGCCCTCACCGGAAACCCCGACAACGAGAGAGTGTCCTCCCGATGAGCCCTGCACTCGTCCTCGCCGGGCCAGCCCCGGCGAACCTCCGGTTCCACCCGCTCCGCGACTCCGCGACGATGCTGCGCCGCAACCTCAAGCACATGCTGCGATACCCGTCGATGACCGTGACGCTGCTCGGGATGCCGGTCGTCTTCCTGCTGCTTTTCGTCTACGTGTTCGGCGGCACGATGGGCGCGGGGCTGAGCGCGGGTTCAGGCGGACGCGCCGAGTACGTCGACTACGTCACGCCCGCGATCATCCTGATGACCGTGACGGCCGCAGTCCAGGGGACAGCGATTTCGGTCGCGATCGACATGACCGAGGGCATCATCGCCCGGTTCCGCACGATGCACATCGCCCGCGTCTCGGTGCTGACCGGACACGTCCTGGGCAGCCTCATCCAGACCATGCTCAGCATCGCGGCCGTCATCGGCGTCGCGCTGCTCGTCGGCTTCCGGCCCAACGCCACGCTGGGTGCGTGGCTGGCCACGGCCGGATTCCTGGTGGTGGTGACGTTCGCGCTCGTCTGGCTCTCGGTCGCGCTCGGGCAGCTGAGCAAGACCGTCGAGAGCGCGAGCAACGCGGGCATGCCGCTGCTTTTGCTGCCGTTCCTCGGCAGCGGGTTCGTCCCCACCGGCTCGATGCCTGCCGGGCTGCGCTGGTTCGCCGAATACCAGCCGTTCACCCCGATCATCGAAACCCTGCGCGGTCTGCTCATGGGCACCCCGATCGGCAACGCCGCGTGGATCGCGCTCAGCTGGTGCGCCCTTATTGCCATCGGCGGATACCTCTGGTCGAAAAAGCTGTTCAACAGGGACTACCCGCGTTAGCTGCACGGCCCCCAGGCCAACCGGTCTGCTCCGAAGCACCTCACCCCGCACTGGAGGAACAATGCAGCATCAACCGCCAACAAGCTCGCCCCAGGGCGTCACCGGCGCAGAAGCGATCCCCCGACTGGCAGCCTTGCCCAACACACGAACCGCAAGCTGTCCCTTCGACCCGCCCGAGGAGCTGGCCAGGGTTCGCGAACGGGGTCCGCTCAGCCGGCTCGTCTACCCCGACGGGCACGTGGGCTGGCTGGCAACCAGCCACGCCCTCGTCCGCGCCGTCTTGGCTGATCCCCGCTTCAGCTCCCGGTATGAGCTCATGCACCTGCCGCTGGCCGACATCGGCGACATGCCCTCGGCGCCGGTCGGCGACATCACGGGAATCGATGCGCCAGAGCACACCCGCTACCGCAAGCTGCTTGCCGGCAAGTTCACCGTCCGCCGGATGCAGCGGCTCACCGAACGCGTCGAACAGATCACCACCGAGCACCTGGACGCGATGGCGCAGCACGGCCCGCCGGTGGACCTGGTGCAGGCGTTCGCACAACCCATTCCCGCGATGATGATCTGCGAACTGCTCGGCGTGCCCTACGCCGACCGCGAATTCTTCGAACGCCAAGCGGCTGCGGTGAACGACGTGGCCGCCACGCGAGAAGAGCAACACGCCGCCTACACCGCGCTCGGGCAATACGTGCACGAGCTGGTGCTGAACAAGCGGACCGAGCCCACCGACGATCTGCTCAGCGACCTGACCACCACCGACCTCACCAACGACGAACTCGCCGGGGTCGGGAGCTTCCTGCTCGGCGCGGGCCTCGAAACCACCGCGAACATGCTCTCGCTCGGTGTCTTCGCCCTGCTGTGCGATCCCGAACAACTGGCCGCGCTGCGCGCCGACCCTGGTCTGGCCGACAACGCGGTCGAGGAACTGCTGCGCTACCTGACCATCACCCCCACCGGGGTCCGGGCCGCGCTGGAAGACGTCGAACTCGGCGGTCAGCTGATCAAGGCAGGCGAATCGGTCACCATCTCGATTCAGGCCGCCAACCGGGACCCGGAGAAGTTCGCCGCCCCCGACACCCTCGATCTACGTCGGAACGCCAGCGGGCACTTGGCCTTTGGCCACGGCATCCATCAATGCCTCGGCCAACAACTGGCCCGCGTCGAAATGCGGGTCGCCTTCCCCGCGCTGATCGCCCGGTTTCCGACGCTGCGTCTGGCCATCCCACCCGAGGACGTGCCATTGCGTGATGACGCGAGTTCCATCTACGGCGCGCACCGGCTCCCGGTCACCTGGGACGGAAACGGTCGATGAAAGTCCACGTGGACCGCGACCGCTGCATCGGTGCCGGCATGTGCGCACTGACGGCCCCGGAAGTCTTCGACCAGGACGTCACGGACGGCCGGGTGCTACTGCTCGATTCCGCACCACCACGCCCGCAACAGACGACAGCACGCCGAGCCGCCTACCTCTGCCCCGCGGCGGCGATCACCACCTCGACCGAGAACCCATCCCTGCCAAACGATTAGGAAATCCCGATGAGTCACACGGCACCCATCCCGCACGGCCTCCCTATGGACCGCGATGCCGGCCCCTTTGACCCGCCTCGCCAGATCACCCGGCTGCGCAAGGCGCGTCCGGTGAGTCCCATGGTGTTCCCCGACGGTCACGAAGGTTGGCTCGTCACCGGCTACGACGCGGTCCGCCAGCTCATGGCCGACACCCGGTTCAGCTCCCGCCAGGACATCGGCATTCTTCACATCCCGTACGAGACCCCGGGCATGCCTGCCGCCACCGAACCGTCCCCGCAGACCCCGGGCTTGTTCATCGCCATGGACCCGCCGGATCACACCCGGCTGCGTCGCAAGCTCACCGGCGCGTTCACCGTCAAACGTATGAAGCAGCTCGAAGAGCAGATCCTCGACATCGCAGAGCGGCAATTGGACGAGATGGCGCGCTTGACCCCGCCGGTCGACCTGGTCAAGGAGTTCGCGCTGCCGGTCCCCTCGCTGGTGATCTGTGAACTGCTCGGTGTCCCTAACGCGGACCGGGCGAACTTCCAGACCAACTCCGCCCAGTTCATGCTCAAGGACCAGCAACTCGACGAGAAGATGGCCGCCTATGGCGCAATGACCACGTACCTGGCCGAACTGATCACGCACAAACGTGCCGCGCCCGGGGAGGACATCCTGTCCGATCTGGCCCGCGATGACGACCTCACCATAGAGGAGCTGATCGGCATCGCCTTCCTGCTATTGCTCGCGGGCCACGAGACCACCGCCAACATGCTGGGGCTGGGCACCTTCGCGCTCTTGGAGAACCCCGAGCAGCTGGCCGAACTGCGCGCCCAGCCGGATCTGCTGCCCGATGCGGTCGAGGAACTCATGCGCTACCTGTCGGTTGCCGACATCTTTTTCCGCTACGCCACCGACGACATCGAACTCGGCGGCGAAACCATCGACAAGGGATCGACCGTCGTCATCTCGCTGTTGGCCGCCAACCACGACCCCCAGCGCTTCGACAACCCCGACACTCTGGACATCCACCGCACGGCCCGCGGTCACCTGTCCTTCGGTCACGGCGTCCATCAATGCCTGGGCCAGCAATTGGCCCGTGTCGAAATGCGCGTCGGATTCGAGGCACTCCTGCGCCGCTTCCCGACCCTGCAGCTCGCCGTCCCCGCCCCGGCGGTGAGACTCAGGACCGACATGAACATTTACGGAGTCCACGAACTGCCGGTCACCTGGACCTAGCCTCGACGCGCTACCAGCAACCCACCGCGACCTGGTGAGTAGCGCCGCGTCTGGTCGTGGTGTTGCACCGCGTGAGGTGCGCCTCGCCTGGAACTGCGCGGGCTTCGCCGGCCTGGCCTGCGAAAAATCGCATACCTGTGCTGCAGAAGGAATGGTCAATCCGACCGCGTCGGCACTGATTGTTGAGCTTGCAGTCCATCCAGCAGATACTGCAAGCCCATTCGGTAGCTGCCATCGAAGTCATCGTCGTATAGATAGCCGTTTTCGGCCAGGGTCGGGTATCGGTCACGATCGGCGTTCAACTGGGCCTGTCCGAGCTGGCGGTCCTCGGGGGAAATGCTCAGCGCTACCTGCGACGAGGCCGAGCCCATCACGTGGTTGTACAGCAACCAGGTTGCTGCCGACAAGCCGTGTCCGCTGAATCCGGCGCGAACCAGCGCAGCCTGCAGATTCTACTGCGCGACAGTCGATCTCAACGTCCACTTCATCGCACCCGCACGACCAGGAACACTCCTGGGCGAGGGCCGAGTGATCCGCTCCGGCTCCACCATCGCCTTCCTAGAGGGCGAACTCCGTGACCTCGACGGAAACCTGATCGCCACGGCCACCGCCACGGCTCGTGTTACCCCTACCGACCACTTGGATCGCCGACCGACACCAACCGAATAACCGTGCACTCGGTTCGCCCAGCGCGCCATGACACTGTTGCGGTTGGTGGGGTCGCCGCACAGCAAGTATTGGCGGGTGAGCCAATTGGGGGCAGCGCGACGTCGATGTGCGCACCGTGTTCCCATGTGGCGAGGGGCAGCGTCGCAGCCGCTTAGGGTTACGGCGACTCCGTCATCGAGATATGGTCGATATGTTCGATAATGTTGTGCAGCAGGTTGGTTGACCTACTGGTCAGAACAGTGACCGGTAGTCTTCTCCTCAAGGTTCTTGTCGATCGCCGAAGGTGGACATCTCGCCGTGGGGTGAGCAGTCTGCGCGGGCCCGCGGCGTCGGCGGTGGCCAGTGCTGCGAACAGGGAGTGGCAGATCGCTGCTCTGAGTTCCTCCATTGCGTCCGTGAACCGGGCAGTCTGCAGAGACCGTGGTTCCGTCGTGGGCGGTCTAGGTTCGACTTGTCGGCACGTCCTATTGATTCGCGTGTAAGGCAGGTCTAGCGGGTACTGCCTTGCCGAATGCGCAAGGGTAGCCGTACGACGTGCACGACCCTCATAGGGTGTCGGTATGACGCCGAAAGTGCCGAATCTGGTCGTTGTATCTCCGGTCGGCCGCCGCGCACACGTTGGCGCTGTCTATCCGCAGTTCGCGACCCCTGATCACGAGACCGCTTTGTTCACTGAGCATCTCGCATCCCTGCTCGCGTGGCTGCCTGAGGAAGCGAGTGCCAGTGACATTGCGGACTTTCTGCTGCGCACCGGTGAGGGCACTTCGGTGCTGAATATCCCTTGTCTCAACGATGCGTGACCGTCGGCTCAACCGATCGACTGGCCTGCTCTCGGGCTTGCTCGGCATCGTTGCGGCGCGGTCCCCTCGACGAGGGGTGTCAGCCGCACGTACGGGTCGGCTCGATCGCCCGTCGCGAAGCAACCAGGAGTTGCTCGCTGGGCACCTGCACGTGTTCCTATTTTGCGTGTCTAGCAAGTAGTCCGTCTATGTCGCACTGCGTTCGTACAGTGAAAAAGATTGAGTGTGCGCACTCATCGAACCGCTGAAAGCGGTCATTCGCCAACAACGAAAAACCTAACTACTGAATGGGATTGAGGATGAACGAGCGAAACAAGAAATTGTCCTCAGCTGAGAGGGAAAGCCGACGGAATGAACGCGCTACCAACACCGCTCGGCGACATGGCATCGAGGTACCGGGGCTGGACCAGGAATTCTGGGAACAGCGGTGGGAATCCGCTCGCCGTACTACGAAGGGACGGCCGGCCGTACCCAATTGCACGTTGACTGGTACTGCCGAGCAGCTGCCGCCGGGGGTAGCACTCGATGCCGGTTGCGGCGAAGGATTGGATGCCATCTGGCTGGCTAGCCACGGCTGGACGGTCAGTGCGGTTGATTTCATCGCCAGCGCACTAGAGCGTGGGCGCGTGCACGCCGAGCAGACGGGCGCCGAGGTTGCGCGTCGAATCAACTGGGAGCAAACGGATCTGAGTGTCTGGGTGCCGCCAGAGGGTGCCTTCGATCTAGTTTCGGCGCACTATTTGCACGGCATTGCGCAGCGGGAAGTTCTGTTCCGACGGCTCGCTGCGGCAGTGCGTCCGGGCGGAGCGCTGCTGATCGTGGGCCACCACCCATCCAATGCAGATTTCGCGGGCGGCCAAATGCCGGAAGCCGTGTTCTTCTCTACCGCTGACGTGATGAAGGTGCTCGACGAGAGCTGGAGTCTGGTCAGGGTGGATGACAATGTGCCGCAGCGTGAGATCACCGACCACGACGGTAGGGTTCGAACGCTCCGATCAGCGCTGGTCTGGGCGCAACGGTCATAGAACGCAATGCCGTCGACGATCGAGCGGCCTCGCACTCCGGTTCCAACAGTCGCCCCCGGGTGCGGGCCACCGATCTCGACATCTCCTTGTGCGATCCGTATTCCGTGCAACGCGGAAGCGACCAAACCCCAACGGATTACTCCGCCAATGGTCTGCTAAAGGCGGTGACCTGCTCGTTAATGTCATATGTGTGAACATGATTGGCAAAAATCGACAGGGTTCAGCAGGGATCGGCACCCGTCGTCTGAGCCAACTCATTCCGCTCCCTGGCCTTGGGGTACTTCATCTAAGCTGTGCCGCCCCGCCGATCCCACGCCTACCAACTGCCTCGCTGGCCGGGCTGGTCGGGTCCGTACATTCTGCGGCCACCAGAACCAGCGACCCATTAGCGCGGCGATGGTTGGCATCATGAAGGACCGCACCACCAGGGTGTCGAAGAGTAGACCGAGGCCGATCGTGGTCCCCACCTGAGCCATTACTCGTAGATCGCTCACCGCGAATGTCATCATGGTGAAGGCGAACACCAGACCCGCTGATGTCACCACGCTGCCGGTGCCGGCCATCGACCGGATGATGCCCGTCTTCAACCCCGCCCCGCGTTCCTCCTTGAAGCGGGCCACTAGAAGTAGGTTGTAGTCCGACCCGACGGCGAGCAGGATGATCACGGACATGCCGAGGACCATCCAGTGCAACTGAAGTCCAATGATGTGTTGCCAGATGAGTACTGACAATCCGAACGAAGCAGCCAGCGAGAGCAACACCGTACCGACGATCACCAAAGCGGCCATGACTGCGCGGGTGATGATCAGCATGATGACGAAGATCAGGCAGAGGGCGGATACGGCAGCGATCATCAGGTCGTATGTGGTGCCATCTTGCATGTCCTTGTAGGTCGCCGCGGTGCCGCCGAGGTAGATCTTCGACGTTTCCATAGGTGTGCCCTTGATCGCGTCGAACGCGGCATTTTTGATCTGGGCGATGTGAGTGATGCCCTCAGGGGTTGCAGGGTCTCCCTGATGGGAGATGATGTAGCGCACTGCCTTTCCGTCTGGTGACACGAACTGTTTTAGGCCCCGCTTGAAGTCGGGATTGTCGAAGACTTCAGGGGGAAGGTAGAACGAATCGTCGATCTTGGACTTGTCGAACGCCTCACCCATCGCGTTCGTCTGATCCTGCTGATCTTGCTGGTCTTGCAGACCCTTTTGCGTGGCGTAATTGGTCAGGATCCGGTGCCGGTTGGCTTCCTGACTGGCGATTTGGGGCGGAAGCAGGGCATTCAGCTTCGTTTGAGTGGCAGCAAGCTTGTCCAAACTGGCGGTGATAGTTCCGAACTGGTCGGAGAGTTGGCTGATGCCGTCGATGGCATCGAACACCGATCGCATTGCAGCACAGGAGGGGATGTCGAAGCAGTGAGGTTCCCAGTAGAAGTAGTTGCGCAGCGGTCGGAAGAAGTCGTCGAAGTTGGCGATCTTGTCGCGTAAACCGTTCACGATCGGAACGATGTCGCGAAAGGCGTCTGTTTGCTCATTTTGGGCTGCGGCGTTCTGCTTCTGCAGCTCCATCTGTTGTCTCAGGATGTCGATCGTCTTGGAGATGTCATCGGCCTGGGCAAGAAGGTCCGCGGTGCGCCCTTCCGAATAGGACTGGTTCAGCTGTTGGGTGACGCCCTGCATGCCGATTTGGTATGGGATTGAGGTGTGTTCGATCGGTGTGCCCAGTGGTCGTGTGATGGTCTGCACCCGCGCGATGCCGGGAAGGTGGAAGACGGCCTTGGCGATCCGGTCGACGATGAGCATGTCCGCAGAATTGCGGAGGTCATGGTCGGCTCGGAGCAGGAGCATTTCAGGATTGAGGCGGGCTTGAGAGAAGTGTCGGTCCGCCGCCGCGTAGCCCTCGTTGGCCTCGATGTCGGCAGGCAAGTAGGCGCGATCGTTGTAGCTGGTCGTGTAGGAAGGTAGAGCAAGGAGACCGATTAGGGCGACCGCAATGGACGCCACGAGAATTGGGCCCGGCCAGCGGACGACAGCGGTGCCCACCCGGCGCCAGCCGCGGGTTTTCATGGTGCGTTTAGGGTCCAGTAGGCCGAATCGGCTTGCCACGGTTAGCAGGGCGGGTGCCATGGTAAGCGCGGCCACTGTTACGACGAGCATGCCGATCGCCAAGGGCACACCCATGGTCTGGAAGTACGGCAACCGGGTGAAACTGAGGCAGAAGGTTGCTCCGGAGATCGTCAGACCCGAGCCTAGGATGACGTGAGCGGTCCCTCGGTACATGGCGTAGTACGCGGTTTCGCGGTCCTCGCCGGCTCGACGTGCTTCGTGATATCGGCCCATCAAAAAGATCGCGTAGTCGGTGCCCGCAGCGATTGCGAGCAAGGTAAGCAGGTTGACTGCGAACGTGGAGAGCCCGATCACTTCGTGATAACCCAGAAACGCCACGACGCCCCGGGTGGCCATCAGCTCAAACATCACCATGAACAGGACTAGGACCACAGTGACGATAGAGCGGTAGACAAGCAGCAACATCAACACGATGACCCCCATGGTCACTGCTGTAACCAGTTGCAGACTCTTGTCGCCCGCGTCCTGTTGGGCCGAGGCCATCGGACCCGGTCCGGTGACGAAGACCTTCAAACCGGGCGGCGGCGGAGTAGCGCCTACCACGTTCTTGACCGCCTGGACGGATTCATTGGCCAACGTCTCACCCTGGTTGCCTGCGAGGTAGAGCTGGACGTAAGTCGCCTTGCCGTCGGGGCTTTGCGCGCCCCCCGCGGTCAGCGGATCACCCCAAAAGTCCTGGACGTGCTCGACATGCGTGGTGTCGGCTTCGAGCTTCTTGATCAGGCCGTCGTAATAGCGATGTGCTTCCTCGCCGAGTGGTTTCTCGCTCTCCAGCACGATCATCGCCGAGCTATTGGAGTCGAACTCCTCAAAGACCTTGCCCGCCAGCATCGTTGCCTGCAGCGACGGCGCGTCGTCTGGAGTCAGGGACACCGCGTGCTCCTGGCCGACGACCTCCAACTGGGGCACGACGACGTTGACAATGGCGGTTAGCGCCAGCCATCCCAGCAATACCGGCACGCAAAACACGCGAAGGAACCGCGGAATGGCCGGGTGGGCGGCAATACGGTTGTCGCTCATGCGGACTTCACCAGGCAGAAAGTCTGAGCACTTACGCCTACGGACGTGTTCTCGTCCTTAATTTCGTCGTTGACGGTGATGCGGCAGCCGATGCTGTCCCCGTCGCCCTGGGCGACGATCGTGACACTCGCCGCGGGCGCAGTGGTGCTGAGAGTGACCGACCAGGGCAGAGGGGCATCCCTCACCCTCTGCGGCTGGGCGTCTAGATCGAGATAGTTGATAGTCGCCACGGCACCTTCCTTCCCGAAGATCTCGTATTTCACAACTTTGGGGTTGAACGGCTCGGGGTCTTCGGCGAGGCCGGCGCCGGGGCGCGTGACCTCGTTGTCGGACCCGAACATGCCGTGCATGCGATGGACCACGAATCCTGATATCGCGACGACAACCACTATGAGCAGCGGAATCCACGCACGCTTGACGAGACGAGTCACCGAATGCCTTCGCCGACGCTTGCGTAATCGGACCTGTCGATCGCGATGACTTTCCCAGTGCGAGTTCCTAGTTCGTCGACGCCATCGGCGGTCGGCGGCCAGGGGAGCGTCATCTACTGTTCTCCTCCCGCCCTAAAACGGGGGGAGCGGTTCGGGACCGCACGGCAACCAGGGCCGCATTCGTGTCGGCGATGGCTAGGTCGGCGTTCATGTGCGAGGCAGCGAGGGCGCCTGCAGCCGCAGCCGCGCCGACTTGCGCAGCAAGATCAGTGGCGTTGCCGGCGACCCACACACCCGGCACTTCGGTGGTTCCTGCCATTCCTGTGACCAAGCCGCGGCCCATGCCGCCCGGCAGATCCGCCATCGGCAGCCGCAAGCCATCGAGACCGTCGGTGCGGGCCTGCATCCAAGTGAGTACCGACACGACGCGTCGGGGCACGACCTGTCCGTCGGTGAGCCGCACACCCGTGATGCCCGTCTCGTCGGACCGGATCTCCGCCACCGGGGTGTCGACAACGCGGATACCGCGGGCAGCGAATCGAGCGCGGGTGTCCTCGTCCAGGTCGGTGCCGCGAGTGAAGTACACGAGGTCTTCGGTCAACTGGCGGAACAGCTGCGCGTGAAGGATCGAGCCCGAACCCCCCGCCAAGACGCCGATGGGTTCATCGCGTACCTCCCACCCGTGGCAGAACGGGCAGTGCACGACGCCCTTGCCCCAATGCTGGGCCAGTCCCGGGATGTCGGGGAGTTTGTCCCGCAGTCCGGTGGCGACCAGTACGCGGCGCGTCTGCACGGATCGACTGTCGGAGAGCGTGATGGTGAAGCGCGGATCTCCGTCCGCAGAGGGCACACCCGGGGCGGCGGAGGTTACCTCGCCGGCTACGACTCGCCCGCCGTAGCGCCGCACCTCCTCGCGGCCGCGGCGCAGCAGGTCCTCCGGCGGTGTGCCGTCCAGACCGAGCAGGGCGTGCACGCCCTCGGCGGGCGCGTTGCGGGGAGTGCCGCTGTCGATCACGATGACCGAGCGGCGCAAGCGGGCCAGCATCAATGCGCCACTAAGGCCTGCGGCCCCGCCGCCGATCACCACGGCGTCAACCACGTCACCCGGCAGCAGATCCATCACCCTGTCAGCAGTTGTCACAGGCGTCGTCCCACCCTTTCTCTCGTGTTAGTTGGGGGTCCAGACCGGTCGCCGGTCGGTACGTGATGAGCGTAGGCACGCCTTGCGATATCGACATATGATCATGCCTATGACGCAAGAAAGTGGTGATCTGGACAGCCTGGTGCGCAAACGCATTCGCGCTCTGCGTGTTGCGCAGGGCTGGTCCTTGGATGAGTTGGCCACCCGGGCACGACTTAGTCCGTCGTCGCTTAGTCGCATCGAGACGGGCTCACGACGCCTCGCCTTGGACCAACTTGTCACGATCGCTCGAGCGCTGGACACTTCGCTGGACCAGTTGGTCGAAACCGAGGCCGACGACGTGATCTCTCACCCGACGGTCGATGCGGCCCACGGGGTAATGCGGTGGCCGATCAAGGCGAATTCCGGCATGACCGTGGTACGCATGCGCATGACGAACCCGCCCCCGGAGAATCCCGCACGCATGCGGGCTCACCCGGGGCAAGAGTGGCTCGTTGTCCTGTCCGGCACCGCGGTGCTCATGCTCGGCCACCGTCGTTTACGGGTGGAGACCAACGAGGCCGCCGAGTTTCCCACCATGCTGCCGCACGCGATCGGCGCCGAGGGTGGACCGTGTGAGATCTTGGGCATCTTCGACCGCGACGCCCGCCGGGCGCACCAATCCGATAAGGAGACGACCGCGGGGGACAACGGCCAGGGTGATCGGATCGCCCGCTCGTATTCCTGACTACTTGCGCATCTGTCGGCTCGAGCAACCTTCGCCTTGCTGATTGCGCAAGACGTGGTGCATGAAGCGCATGCCTCGACTTACCGTCGACGCATGACGTTATCCGCGCATGACCGCGGCGCTCACGGCGCAGATCGGTGTGGGGTCCAGGACCAGGCGGAAATCCTCGACCTCGACGCGGAACTACTCGCCGAGCACACCGCATCCATCGCCGCTTGGCTGCCCGTCAACGTGAGCCCTCACCAGATCCTGGATTTGGGCTGCGGCACCGGCGCAGGCACCTTCGCCCTGCTCGCACGTTTTCCTGAGGCGCACGTGACCGCCGTGGACTCCTCGGTCAGTCACCTGCGGCGCGTGCGAGAAAGGGCCTGCGAAGCTGGAGTGGCCGACCGCGTAAGCACCGTTCAGGCCGATCTCAACGCGACATGGCCGGACCTCGGCGAACCGGACTTGGTGTGGGCGTCGGCCGCCCTGCACCACATGGCCGATCCCGACGACACTTTGCGCCGGGTCGATGACACTCTCGCCCCCGGCGGACTCTTCGCCGTTGTCGAACTCGCCGGCTTCCCCCGGTTTCTGCCCGATGATGCCCCGATGGGCCAGCCTGGCCTAGAGAAGCGCTGCCACAACGTGATTGACCGCCGCCACGCCGGCCAATTACCCCACCGGGGTGCCGACTGGGGGCCCAGGCTCACCGCTGCCGGATTCTCCGTCGAAGTTGAACGCACGATCACCGTCAACATCGAGCACTCCCGATCCGAGGCGGTAGGCCGCTACGCACTCCACAGTCTCCGCGGTATGCGCAGGGCCGCGGCCGACGCGCTCTCGGTCGATGACCTCATTGCGATGGATCAGCTGCTCGACATCGAAGGCCCACACAGCATCCTGGGTCGCGATGACCTTGCGGTACGCACTGAGCGCGCCGTGTGGGTCGCACGCCGCACGTGATCGTCGACAGACTGCGTTTCTACCCGGCGGGGCTATGCCGCCGCCGTGCTTTCGACGCACTTGACGGGAATCAGGTTCCTCCGCAACAGGAGTCGAACACTTCACCGACACCGACGCACGATCCCGACCGTCGTCACTGCCGGAGCCGGTACACCCGCAGCAACGGCTAGAAACAGTACGGTGTCGCGCATCTGGTCAAGTTGGTGCGCATTAAAACGACTGAAGACCGTGCGCGGTTTAACCCCCTAGGGTCGGCAGCGGCAACGGCGTGAGCCGGTAGCCCGGCGGCTCGGTGCCGTGCAGGTGCCGGACGAAATAGTCCCAGGTGCGGCGCAGGAAGTAGTGCTGCCGGCCAAGCAGTGCGTGTTCGGCTCCGGGGATCATGATCAGGTCGAAATCTTTGTCCTCCTTGATAAGAGCGTCGACCAGCCGCATCGTCATGTAGGGGTGCGCGTTGTCGTCGAGTTCGCCGTGGATGAGCAGCAGTTTGCCCCTCAGATTGGCGGCCAGGGTGGTGTTCGAGATGGCGCGCTTGCCGTCCTCGCTCACATCACCGTGGTAGTGCTCGGCCCACATGGCCAGGTTGACGGCGTTGTCGTGGTTGCCGGACGTCGCGACGGCCACGTGATAGGACTCCGGGTACATCAGCACCGCGCGGGCTGCGGCGAACGCGCCCGCCGACTGCCCGGTGATACCGACCCGGCCGGTGTCCAACCACGAGTGACGGTGACCCAGTTCTCGGATCGCGGCGATGTGGTCGTCGAGGGCTCCGGCGTTGCCGAGGTCTCCGTAGGAGTGATCGTGAAAAGCCTTGCTGCGCCCGGCCGTACCCCGCCCGTCGATGGCGATGGCCGCGAACCCGAGTGCCGCGAATGCCTCGGGCTCACCCTGGTGCGGCGGGTCGAAGGACGGTCCGGCGCGGTAAACCTGGGGCCCCGGATAGATGTGTTCGACTATCGGGTAGCGCTGCTGGGGGTCGAAGCCGTGGGGGCGCCACAGCAGACCGTAGATCGGGGTCTTGCCGTCCGCGCCGGTGACCCGGAACCGTTCCGGTGGCTGCCACCCGAGGGCCTCCAGTGCGGCGGTGTCAGGGGATTCGAGTTCCACGAGTTCGTTTCCGTCACCGTCGAGGACGACCGAACGCGGCGGCACGCTCGGCGACGATGCCCGATCGACAAGGTAGCCACCGTCGGGCGGACTCACCGGGTCGTGGTCCAGGTCGTCGTCGGTGAGCCGGGTGAACCCGGCACCGTCCAGGTCGATCCGGCAGATCTGCCGCAAATAGGGATCGTGTTCGACGAGACCGGCCGCGACGAACCACAATTGCCTGCGGTCTTCGTCGACCCACAGCAGCGCGCGAACGAGCCACTGCCCCTCGGTGATCCGGGTGACCTCCCGGCCGTCGGCCGAGTAGAGATAGAGATGGCCCCAACCGTCACGTTGGGACCACCACACGATCTCGCCGGACTTCAGCACCCGCACCAGGTGCGGCTCACCCAGCTGTGGTGCAGGGTCGACGCGGGTTTCACCGGTCTCGCTAATGACGGTGCTCACCTCTCCGGTGGCGGGGTCGAGACGGCGCAGTTCCAAGGTGCGTGCGTCGCGTGAGTGGTGCAGGAAGTGCACCGTGTTCTCGTCTGTCCACCACGCGTACACCAGGGCGGTGTTGTGCATGATCGGCGTGGGCTCGGTCTGCTGGGGAATGACCTTCCGTTCGGCCACATCCAGCACGTTCCACGTCATGGTCGCCACCGCGTCTTCGCCGGGCATGGTGTACCGGGTGCGATGTTCGACGGGCCGGCCGCCGTCGGCCGGGGCCGACTCGACGAGGACCAGCTCCGGGAGATCCCGTTGGTCGATGCGCTGCACGAGGATTCGGGTCGAGTCGGGTGACCAGTGCAGGATCGTCAACGGCGGCAGGCCGACTGCCCGCATCAGCGCGCGACCTCCGGTCGTATCGGGCAAGCCACCGTAGTCGAACAGCGGTTCGGCGTCCTCGGTGAGCGCGAATTCCGGCTCCCCTGGGCGCCGGACCCAGATATCGCCGTCACGCCGGAACGCCACCCAGGCCTCGTCGGGCGACGGCGCCTCGCCGGGCGCGGGCGGCGCCGCCGCGCCGATGCTCAGGCCCGCATCGTCGGACCACTGCCACCGCTCGCCGAACGCGGTGAACCGCACGGTGGCGTCATCGCGGATGTCGACGGCGGTGATCGGCAGGTCGGTCCCCTCCGCAGCATGACCGGAGGCAGCCGACAGCGCCGATGCCAGCCTGGCATGGTCGAAGGCATCCTGACGGCTTTTGTCCGCGAGGTTCACCATGAGGTGGCGCGTGCCGATCCGGTACCAGAACCTGGCGCCGTCGGCGAGCCACTGTGGCTGCAGTGAGCTGCCCGGCACCTTGCGCGCACGATAGGGAGCGAGCATCTGCTCGGCGCGGGCGTAGTCGGAATCTGTCAGCGTCGTGGGTTCATGCGTCACGACATCCATGTCACACCCGGACGTTGCGGCATGGTCAAGCCCCGGGTTGACCCCGCTGAACATGGGCGCGGTGTCGACGGCCACTGCGGTGCCTGTGCTGATACATCGCCAACGGCGTCGTCGCTGCGGTGATGTCCAAGGGGCTCCGGCATACTGGCCTGGTGGGGGCTTGGAGTTCGATGCGGTGCAGACGACCTCGCTCGAACTGGGCGCGAGAGACCTGCAACGGTCTATGACGCAGATACTCCTCGCCGCGGGCATGGCCCTGGTGGTCGGCCTTCTGCTGACTCCCGTGTTGATCCGGGTGTTCACCCGGCTGGGGCTAGGCCAGCCGATCCGCGACGAAGCCCCGAAAAGCCATCAGCGCAAACGGGGCACGCCGACGATGGGCGGTCTGGCGATCCTCACCGCGATCTGGGCAAGCTACCTGGGTACCACCCTGGTCGGGCTCGCACTCGGTGGTGAGGGCCCGACGGCATCAGGACTACTCGTCCTCGGATTGGCCACCGCACTAGGTGCGGTCGGCTTCGCCGACGACTACACCAAGCTGCGGCGCGCCCGCAACCTCGGCTTGAACAAGAGAGCCAAGAGCGCAGGACAGCTCATCGCAGCAGTCCTCTTTGGCACGCTCGCCCTCCATTTCCGCAACGCCGACGGTCTCACCCCAGGCAGCGCTGAGCTGTCCTACGTCCGGGACATCGCCGCATTCACACTGCCGCCCGTGGTGTTCGTGCTGTTCTGCATCATCGTCGTCTCTGCGTGGTCGAATGCCGTCAACCTCACAGACGGCCTCGACGGGCTCGCCGCAGGTGCCATGGCAATGGTGACCGCCGCTTACGTCCTGATCACCTTCTGGCAGTTCCGAAACACATGTGCCGTCGTCCCCGGACCCGGCTGCTACCAAGTCCGTGACCCTCTCGACCTAGCCCTTGTCGCCGCCGCGACCGCCGGCGCCTGCATCGGATTCCTATGGTGGAACGCCGCACCCGCCAAAATCATCATGGGTGACACGGGTTCCCTGGCGCTGGGCGGCATCATTGCCGGGCTATCGGTGACCAGCCGCACCGAGATCCTGGCCATCATCCTGGGCGCCCTGTTCGTTGCCGAGGTGACGTCGGTCGTCATCCAGGTAATTTCGTTCCGCACTACCGGCCGAAGGGTCTTCCGAAATTCCCCGCTGCACCACCACTTCGAGTTGATGGGTTGGCCAGAGACCACACTGACCATTCGGTTCTGGCTGATCACCGCCATCGCCTGCGGACTCGGAATCGCGCTCTTCTACAGCGAATGGCTGACGGCTACCGGCGCCTGAGCCCTGACGATCCCGTTTGCAGTATCAGTCGGTGCGGACGGTTTGGCTGAACCACTCACCGTGCTCCGACCAGCTGACGCGGACAAGGACCTCAAATGCGTCGGGATCGACCGCCTTGTCTTGGGCGCTTCGGGTAACCCTGTCTGCACCGAAGGAAATCGGCTGATTGGATCCTTCGTGGACGCAGAAGTTCACGTAGAACGGCGATTCCGACGATGAGGACAGCCGATCGGCGCGATAGGGCGGAACGCTCTGCGCTGTGCCGACAACTTGGTCGAACACCGTGACGCTGACCTCTTGTGCGGTGTCATCCCCGACATTGGCGACGTACGCATGGCGGGAGTCGGTGTCCCATCGACCGGCCTGCCAGCTCACCCCCGGCCCGCGCGGTCGGGCGGTTGAAGTCCATTCCGCTTGCTGCTTGGACCTCCATTTGGAGGCGATGAACAAGAGCAGCAGGAGGGCGGCCACCGTGAAGATCGCCAGCAGGATGACCACAGGGGCTGGGTCCCTCACGGAGTCATCCCAGTGGCAAGAACCAGTACTTCAGCTGGCAGAGGCCACCTAGGAGCGAGCGACAGGAGGGAACCCGCCGCAAGATGCACCGACACTGATGCGACCACTCTCGCAGTGCCCACACACCGATCGTAAGCCGCATGCCAACCTCGGTGATACCCCGTACAAGAGAGGACCAGGAGTGTCTCACCAGAAGTGACGGCGTGTTGGATGTCGTTGCTCTCACCCACATCTGGGAAGCGCTGCAATTTAGATCGTAGTTTCCGTCACGGCGGGATGGTTGCCACTGAATCTGAGGGCACTGTGGTGTTCGTGTCCAAGCCGCCGCAGGCAAAGGAGCAACTGGCCAAACACCAGCTCGCCTACCACCATGCGCTGCGCCACCGCATCGCGGTCCTCGGTGGGATCTGCATCGCCCAGCCGGCTGACCTCATATGCCGCGAGTGCGTCGATGAGACCGAGATATGTTGCCGCGTTTGGTAAGTCGAGCGGCCAATCGAAATCTCTAAGTACCCCGAGGAGAACAGAAAGCTGACCGAGGGCAGGAGAATCCGGGCGCGCATGTGTCCAACCGGCTTGTTTGACCACCTGGTCGGCGAGTGCATTCGCCTGTCCGCTCAGGGCATCCGTTGGGCGCGCCAGTGCGTCATAGGCTGCACCGAAGACCTGATGCATTGAAAGCGACTCGTCCTGCACCGCATCGACGATTTCCTTCAGGTCTGCCACCGAGACTGCGCCGACCTCGCGCAGCGCACGCAGCAGTCGCAGCCGGGCCACGTGATGGTCGGAATATTCCGCACGCCGTTCGCTTACCTTGTTTCCGGGTGGCAGTAGGCCTTCACGCAGGTAGTACTTGATCGTCGCTACGGATACACCGGACCGCTCGGCGAGTTCAGAGATCCGCACTTGGCACCTTTCCGTAGGGTTGACAGCAGCCAGTGGATAGTTCCACTATCTCTAACTAGATACTTCCGCTATCTAGTTTAGGAGGCGCGATGACTCAAACCTCAATTCCGCGCGCGTTTCGCGACGCCCTGCACCGTGTCCCCAAGGGTGTGCTGGCGGGCGCGAGCGTCGCGGACGTAGGCGACGACGAGGTGGTGGTGTTCCTGATAGGAGCGCGAGTGCACCGCTGGCGCAAGGTCCGTAGCTGGTTTCCCACCTTCATTGCGATGCCCAGGATGCTGATCCAGCTGGCGAAGAATCCTGAGCTTGGTCTCCTCCATGCCAAGACGTACCGGTCAGGCCGCGACGTCATCGTTGTCCAATACTGGCGCAGCGTCGAAGATCTGGGCCGGTTCGCCAAGGATCCCGCACTTGCCCATGCGCCGGCCTGGGCGGCATTCAACCGTGACGCAGCCGGCACCGGTGACATAGGAATTTGGCACGAAACCTATCGGGTGCCCGCCGACGGCATCGAAACCCGTTACGGCAACCTGGCCCCATTCGGTTTGGGCAAGGCGATCGGGGTGCGCGGGCGGTTAGGAGCACCCCGCAACAGCACACACCAGAAAATGAACGAAACCGACTCGGAGTACATCGACATCTGACGATGGGCGAGAGGAGCTGTCGCAACGCCCACAAGGGGATCTTGACGCGATCTAGAGCGATCCCGATCCTCGCCGGTGATCCCGACACTGGCTTCGGCGTGGAGCAGCTTTAGTGAAGGCCCCTACTTTGCACGAGGTAGCACGTCATGTTCGGATTATGTTGAACATCAGTGACATTGAACGGGTACCCGTACGGCATCAACACACCCTTGGTGTCGAGGTCGTGCTGCTTCTGCACGTTGTCGCGTTCAACCGCGTCAGCGGCGCGTAGGCGAGCGGCAACCGCTTCCACTCCGGTCCCAAAGCAGTGCGATCCCTCTGAGGTGAGCTCCTGGATCGGATCGTCAGCCTTCTGAGTGTGGTTCTCCGGAGTGGCTGGCGCCGAGGGATTTTCGGCAGGAGGTGTCGTGGACGTACCTGCGCACCCGACGAGCGAAAGTAGCAGCCAGGCCGCACTCGCTGTGATGGTCAATCGATTCATGTCGCGAATCTATCCACGGGCATGTGGAATCGCCGTTGAGCTTGCCTCGTGTCGGGTGGCTTTCTCGACCGCGGGCCCGCATAACGCGGCGATGCGGTCGCCGACGATTCGCGGATCCGACGCCGCGGCCTCTGCTCACTGATCACACACCGACATCGGGGCCTTCGAAGAGATATCGATCAGCTGACCGTCGGCGTCGACGCCTGAACGCATGGATATTTGGCGAAACAGAGACCCAAGGGCCAAGCGAATCCGACATCAAGCGGGCCAAATTGCGTGAGCCGTCATTGAAGGCCGAGAGTGCCGCCATCGTGAAATTGGTGTCTGAACAGCGCCGATGGTGACCTTATGGTCGAAGGATGGCAACCACCCTGCGCGTGAATCCGCCTGTGCTGCGAAACGTTTCTGCCGACGAGAAGTCGGTGGCTGCCGCCGCACCTAATTGCTGGAGACGCGTGATCGGGGTGTTCGGGCTGTTGATGCTGGCCGCTGTGATGGCCGGGTGCGGGACAGTGGTGAGAGATCTGATGTCGCCGCAACAGTCCCGCGCGCAGGTGATGGACATCGGCAAGGGGTTGGTCCGGGATTTGGGGTTGCAGGGCAATCTGGTGAGGACGACGTTCACCTACGAATCCTGCACGGACAACAACAAGGGCCCGTTTAGGGGCAAGCTCGTGTTGGTGTTCTGGATGCCAGGGGCCGACCGGTCCACTCCGGTGGGTCCGGAGACGATAATTGCCGCGCTGTAGCAGCACGGATGGCAGGGCGACCCGGACTTTCACTCGCACAGCACCGCGACTTTGACGAAGAACGACGTGAAGGCGGAGGTGGAGTTGATGTACGTCATGCCATTGGACGCTCACGCGCGTGTCACACTCTACGGCCAATGCCGCGACACTTTCGATCACTCGAAAGACCCATTCGATCGTGGCGACGTCACGGCTGAGTTGGAATCGCCCTAGCGTCCGCCGGATCCGGATCGGCGACGGGCCTAGCAAGATAGGGGTACTCAGGCCGCTGCGGGCCGTTGGTGTTCTTGGTGGATGAATGTGGCGATTGTGTTGCAGCCCAATCGGTTTTGCCGCGCACGCCTGGCATCCGGATTCGGTGGGCACTGAGATAGGCGAGGGGGTCCCTTGGGCCGGTAAGAGTCGGTGGGCGATCGTCGATTGCGCGGGTGGCTCGAATTCCAGCGAGCGTGGATGCTTCGCTCGCTTGCCTGTTTGCCCTCGGGGTTGGTGGCGCCGCGATGACTTACTGAGATAGGCTAATCAATCTTCGATAGATTGCTGGTTAGGGCAGTTCGGCAGCGACAGTCGCGAAGCGTCGTCGCGCGGCTTTGAGCGGGAAAGGGTGGCCTAGTGAGCTCGATCGAAACAGTCATCACCGAAGACGGTGTGACGATTGGTTGTCATACCGCAGGGCAAGGGCCGCCTCTACTGCTCGTGCACGGCGGGGGCGGCGATCATTCACGGTGGACGCACATTCTTGGCCGGCTCAATGAGCGCTTTACCACCTACGCGATGGATCGCCGGGGGCGAGGTGCGAGCAGCGACGGCATCGGCATGTACGACATCGAAACTGAATTCGACGACATCGCAGCTGTCATCAACGCGATCGGTAGCCCCGTCGACGTCCTCGCCCACTCATACGGCGCGTTGTGCACGTTGGAGGCGGCCCTGAGGACGCCGCATGTTCGACGCCTCGCGCTATATGAGCCGCCGCTGCCCGTCGGTGTCGACTTCTATCCGGCGGGTTTCGTCGAACACCTCAGCGCGTTGCTCGATGCTGGCGATCGAGACGGATTGGTAGCCGCGATGTTCACCCAAACCGGCACGCGAGCAAGCGATTTAGCGACATTGCGAGATCTTCCCGCTTGGCGCAGGCGAGTCGACGCTGCGCACACGATTCCGCGTGAGATGCAGGCGATATCCGGGATCTACCAACCAGACTTCGACAGATTCGCGAGCGTTGCCGCACCGGTGCTGCTGCTCGTCGGTAGCGACAGTCCGCAGCCATTAAAACTCGGCACTGAACGCCTGCACACAGTACTGCCGGACGTCCGGGAAGTGGTCCTGAACGGTCAGGCACATTTTGCGATGGATACCGCCCCCGACATGTTCCTGCGCGAGATACTCACATTCTTCGAATGAACTACCGATTGACCGCGCAGACACAACATTCGGGCCATGCGAGAGCCTTGCAGGTCTGCCGGTGAGTTGGGACACGGGGCGCTGGGGACCTGGACCAGCAAGAGATGCCGACGGTTCTAGGGGAGTCGATGCCTGCGTCGAGCGGTGCCCCTCGATCAGAGGAGAAGGAATTGTCGGCCAGTGAGAGCGGTCCGCCGGCTTGGGCCACCGAACCGGTCTATCTCGCCGATGCCGATCCTGCGTGGGCACTGCGCGGCGAGCAGGAACGCGGCCAACTGGAAGTGCTATTGGCACCGTGGCTGATCGCCCGGGTCGAGCATGTCGGCTCCACGTCGATACCCGGTCTCGCTGCCAAACCAATCATTGACTTGCAAGCGCTCGTAGCTGACCTGGTGGATCCGCAACAGCTGGTCGCAGCGCTGCAACCGCATGGCTGGCACTACGTGGATCCCGACCTGGACCGGCGCCCCTGGCGACGATTCTTCGTCAAAGTCACGGGAGGCAGGCGCAGTGCCCACCTGCACGTCATGACGCCCGACAGTCCGCGCTGGCACCAGCAGCTCATCTTCCGCGACGCGCTACGCGCAAACCCGGTCCTGGTCGCGCAGTATGCCGCGCTGAAACGGGCCCTCGCATCCGAACATTCCGACGATCGCGAGGCCTACTCGACGGCCAAAGCAGATTTCGTCGCATCGGTCCTCACCGGCGCTTCGTAGCTCGATCGCAGCTGTACGCGACGGGTGAGTGGAGTGAGCTGTTGGACAACCGCACGGTTTCAGTTTTGCCGGTTTCAAATGGAGAAATCCGCTGCCAGATCATATGGAGCCCGCTGAACCCGCAGGTCAGGGTGCTATTGCCGGCGGAGTTCTAGAAGGCGAGCGACTCGCCGTGGGTTGTCATTCTCGATGGGGATGAATGCTCCTCGCGTGCCGCCGGTCAGGCGCGGTTCAGCCCGCACCCAGGGTCCCGGTGTATATGTGGAATCTGATCTGTATACAAGGAGAGAAGATGGCATACCAGAATGCCGCCGGACGGGTGGCTGCACGGCTGCGGTCGGAGATTCTGCAGGGTGACATCTGCCCGGGCACGAGACTTTCCCAGCAGAGCATCGCCGAACAGTTCGGGGTAAGCCGCATTCCGGTGCGTGATGCGCTCCAAACCCTCGCGGGCGAGGGGCTCGTACAGCCGTCGTCAAACGCGAGTGCGGTGGTGACCGGGCTGTCGGTCGCAGAACTGCAGGAAATCTACGAGTTGCGGGAGGCGATCGAGCCGCTTGCCACTCACCTCGCCGTATCGAATGTCGGTCGCGCCGACTTACTCACGATGCGCAAGCAGCTGAAGATCATGGAAGAGCACTCGGATACGCGGACGTGGCTGGCTGCCAATACCGAGTTTCACGCCGCGGTCTATCGACGTGCGGGCCGTCCACGGATGATTGAGCTTGTCGAGCAGTTGAGACGTCTCGGTGATCGCTATATGTACGTCCACCTTGAGGTCCTGGGTAAGACCGAACACCTGGCATCCGAACACCTGGAAATTCTCGCCGCAGTCGAGAAGGGTGACGCCGCCTTGGCCGCCCGGCTAACCCGGGAGCACCTGGCGACATCGCACCATTTCATCCTCAATTATCTGCTGGAGATTCAGGCCACGGCCGGCGACGAGGATGTGTTGATCGGTCTGCACGCCGGCCGTCATTCGGACACCGGACCCGAGCCGGCGACACCGCTTGGCGCAACACCGTGAAGGCCGTAGGCCGTCATGACCACCGGCGGTGAGAGCGGCCAACAGAGGCGCAACGATGCGTCCCGAGCCGACCGGATGGGAACGGCGTTCGATCGCACCCTCGTCAGCGAAGCCATGAAGCAGATGTCCCCGTCGCATCGTGCGGTGATTCGCGAGGCGTATTACAGGGGGCGGATGACCGGGCACATAGCCACCGAGCGGAATGTCAGCGACGCCGTCGTGAAGGACGAGTTGCACACAGCCTTGTCTGCACTCCATTTGACGTTGTTGGCGATGGCTGAGCAACGCGGCGCCCCACAGCATGAGTAGTCAGCGCGTGATCGTGCCGATCAGCCGGGTCGCCCGTCACGTCCCGTCGAAGTCGACACCATCCCGCGAGTTCGATCCTCAACTCTTGACATTTGCTCCTCAGCGAGCGTTCAGCTAGCGGTCGGTACGTTGCCGGTCGTGACGGAGACGACGAGAAATGGGACCGGCAGGGCCACGCGTGTAATGGTGAGTAAGGTCCCCGAAATCACCGTGTGGTTCTGGGTGATCAAGATTCTCTGCACCACCGTTGGTGAGAGCTTCGCCGACTGGATCAATATGTCGCTGGGCGTCGGATTGATCGCCACTGCGCTGATTTTCACGGTCGTGCTTGCCGCTGTCCTGATATGGCAGCTGCGGCTCGAACGGTATGTGCCCTTTGTCTATTGGCTGACGGTCGTGGTGCTCAGCGTCGCAGGCACGCTCTACACCGACATCCTCACCGACACCTTCGCGGTGCCGCTCGCGGTGAGTACGAGTGTCGTCGCCGGCGCGCTCGCCGTGGTCTTCGCGGTGTGGTTCGCGCGGGAACGGACCCTGTCGATCCACAGCATCGTCACCACGCCTCGCGAATTGTTCTATTGGCTTGCGGTCCTCGTTACCTTCGCGCTGGGCACGGCGGTCGGCGATTGGGTACTGCAGCTGACCGGCTGGGGACCTGGCGTCTCGGTCCTGTTGCCTGCCGCCTTGATCGGTGCCGTCCTCGTCGGCTGGCGATGCGGTGCAAACAGCGTGCTGTCCTTCTGGCTCGCCTACATTCTGACCCGGCCGCTGGGCGCCAATTTGGGCGACTGGTTCGCCACTCCGACAACCGAACACGGCCTCGGTCTGGGTACTGCGCTAACCAGCGTGATTTTTCTGGCAGCAATCGCCGCTACTGTCCTGTATCTGACGCGCAGCAGGGTCGATGTCATCGCGGCGACTGCGCAGACAGGATTGAAGCCCCCGACAGTCTCACGTCCGGCCCGTGAGCACGCGATGCTCGGCTACTTCGGGGTGGTGGCCGCGGTCACCGGCGCGCTTCTCGTCTGGGCGGCCGGGCAGCCGCACCAAACGGCCGCTGCCGGCGAAGAGGACGCGAATGCCTCCACGTCGGTCGCGGCACTGTCGCCCGAACAGGTCACTGCGCATTTCCCGGCGGCGGACATCGCAACATTTCGCACCATCGCTCAGGACACGCTGACGAAGCTGCGGGCTGGAGATCAGACCGGCGCGACCGTACGGATCAAGGATCTCGAAACCGCTTGGGACGAACGTCAAGGCGCCCTGCAGCCGATGGATGTTGACACCTGGACGGGACTGGACGGCCAGATCGACGGTGTTCTCACCGCTTTGCGAGCGGCCCAACCCGATCCCGCGACTGAGAAGCAATCGCTTGACGCCCTACTGGCATCTTTGAGCTGAGCGTGACGAGAACTATCCCCATGTGGTCGGGAGTTGAGGCAGGCAGCTACCGGCACGTGTCGGCGTAATTTGTTCGTGGGGCTCCGGCCTGGGCCGTTGCTGCCAGTCGGGCAACGACGGCGGGCAATCTACTCTGACAATTGGTGAGGCTATGGATACAGGGTCGGAGGCGACTGACCGTCGGGCACTGCTGGCGATGCTGAGACGATGGCGCGGCTGGTTCGGTGGAATCGCAGTGCGATCGGGGGCGGTGGCGGCGATCGTGGTGTTGGCCGGTCTGGTGGTCGTGGGGTCGGTCTCGGCGGTATTGCTCTACCGATTTATGTGCGCCGATGTCGATAACGCCGCCGTCGCACGCGCGCAGGCGGTGGCCGATGTGCTGCGAAAAGAACCGCCTGATGAAGTGGAGTCGGTGCTGATGGACACCGATCACCGGATCGTGGCCGTGCAGATCGTCGACACCACCGGAACTGTGGTGCGCCGGTCGGATGCAGCGCCTAAGACGCCGTTGATTCCCTTGCAAGGCAATGATTCCCGCGTCGGGATCTTGGCAACTGATGATGACGATGTGCGAGTCAGCACTGTCCCGGCCACCTCCCGCGAAGGTGGCCCGTACACGGTATTGGTGGGCGGGGGCATCGAGCCGATCGAACTGATGATGTCCACTGTCGCGCGGATGCTCGCGATCACCGCCCCGATCGTCGCTGCGGTCGCCGCGATCGTCACCTATCTGTTGGTGCGCCGGTCGCTGCGGTCGGTGGAGGCCATCCGGTCGCGGGTGTCTGAGATCAGTGCGTCCGATCTCGCTGAGCGGGTGCCGGTCTCGGGTAGATCGGATGAGATTTCGGCGTTGGCGGTGACGATGAATGAAATGCTGTCCCGCATCGAAGCCGGCAATGCCGCGCAACGCAGATTTGTCGGGGACGCGTCCCACGAATTGCGCAGTCCCTTGGCCACGGTGGTGTCCGCCTTGGAGATCGGGGCCACGCATCCCGATGCCTTGGACAGAACCTTGCTCACCACAGCGCTGCTGCCCGAGGCACGCCGGATGCAGTCGTTGGTCGAGAACCTGTTGCTGCTGGCCCGCGCCGATGAGCACGGGCTACCGCTACGCCGCGTCGAGGTTGACCTCGACGATCTGGCCACCGCCGAGGTGGCGCGACTCAAACGCGAAACCACACTGCGGATTACGGCTCAGCTGTCGGCGGTGAAGGCCAGCGTCGATCCCGACGGCTTTGTGCGGGTGCTGCGCAACCTCGCCGACAATGCCGCACGCCACGCCGCCACCGAAGTGACCGTCGTAGTCCGTGCCGAAGGGAACAACGCGGTGGTGCAGGTGATCGATGATGGGCCGGGAATCCCGGCCGCCCAGCGCGACAAGGTCTTTGAGCGATTTATCCGATTGGATTCCGACCGTTCCCGCCGCGGCGGCGGCACCGGCCTGGGATTGGCGATCGTCGCCGAGATTGTGGCCGCACACGATGGCAGCGTGACCATCAGTGACCGCGAGGCCATCGGGGGAACAGTAGTGACGGTTCAGTTGCCGTTGGCGAATTCGCCAGATTCCAGCCGGTAGCCCGCGCCACGCAGGGTGGTGATCGTGTGCGCGCCGACCTTGCGCCGCAGATAGCCGATATACACCTCCACCACGTTGTCGGGGCCGTCGTAGTGGCTGTCCCACACGTTGTGCAGGATGTCGGTTTTGGTGAGCACAGTGTCCTTGTGGCGCAACAGATATGCCAGCAGAGCGAATTCTCGCGGGGTCAGTGACACCGGCTCTCCAGCCCGGTGCACGACACGGCGTGCCGGATCGAGTGAGATCTCCCCGGCGGTCAGCACCACCGGGCGTTGCGGGGCGCCCCGGCGGATCAGGGCTCGTAAGCGGGCGGTGAGCACGATGAACGAGAAGGGTTTGGTCAGGTAGTCATCGGCGCCCAGGTCGAAGGCATCGGTCTGGTCGTAATCGCCGTCCTTGGCGGTCAGCATCAGCACGGGGGTCCACGTGCGCTCCGCGCGCATCTTGCGCAGCACCTCGTAACCGTTGAGGCCGGGCAGCATGATGTCGAGCACAATCACGTCGAACTGCTCGTGGGTGGCCTGCCACAAGCCCTCGACACCGTCGGCGACGGCAACCACGACGAACCCTTCCGCGCGCAAGCCGGCGGTGATCGTTTCGGCCAGGCTTGGCTCGTCTTCGATCAACAGCACTCTCACCTGGTCAGCCTGTCACAGGTCACCGGGCCGCCCATCAGTTGCCGCGCGGCACTACCTCGACAGTGTCGGCGGGATTCTGGTGCTCGCCGACCGATGCCGCCGGTGCGTGTGGTGCCCGTTCTTGGGCCTCTGTGACCGTCACCGCCGCTGCTACCAGCATCAACGCACCGATGATCAGGTTTACCGCTTCTCGTCGGGCAGTCACGTCCATCAACACCTTTCACGGAGGTTTCGGCCGCTCATGTGGAGCGGCAATCGGTATACCTCAGGCTGGCAGTGGGTGGCTGTGAGAACGCTGAGCCTTGATGTGAAGCGTTTCCTGGCGAAGCCGTGACCCGAGGCATCGGGAGGTGTCGTCCGCGATCGACAATCGAAACCCGCAACGGTGGTGGGCGCGACTCCCCGTAATATCCTCGCCGATGAACGCCGGGCTTGGAAACGCGACATGAGCCTGGCCACCATCGCCCAGGCGATCGGCGCCTTCGTTGTGACCAACATCGATGACATCGTGGTACTTGCGGTGTTCTTTGGTCAGGTGCCAGGCCATCGCGGGGCAGCGATGCGGGTGATCGTCGGTCAGTACCTCGGCTTCGGCGCAATTCTGGCGGTGTCGATCAGCGGCGCCCTACTCGGCGCCACACTGCTACCCCCAGCTGTGCTTCCGTACTTTGGGCTGCTGCCAATCATGTTGGGGCTCAGGTCCGCCTGGGTTTCATGGCGCCATGGTCGCGACACCGAAACGCCAGATGCCCAAGCTCCGTCGCCACCTTCGGCGCCGGGGATTTGGCAAGTCGCGGCGGTCACCTTCGCCAACGGCGGAGACAACATCGGTGTCTATGTACCGATCTTCGCCGCCACAACCATCGGCAGTGTCGCCGCATACGTCGTCGTTTTTCTCCTCGGCGTTGCGGTGTGGTGCGCGGCCGGGCGATACCTCGCCTCCCGCCCGATCATCGCCGAGGCGCTCTCACGCTGGGGCCACATCATCCTGCCCGTCGCACTCATCGCCATCGGGACCACCATCCTCGTCGAAGGCGGCGCATTCGGGCTTTCGCTGTAGCGGTGGTTGTTCGATAGCTTGCGAAGTCCACTGCGGTCGCACGCGGAGTCGAGTCGGAGGGGTCCGGACCGGGGTCTCGACGGTGCTGTCACCCGACCGTTCTTCAACGTGGATGCCGCGGCGGCGTAGTTCGGCCGCAACGACGCCATCGCCAGGCTGGAGGGCGCCGGAATGCGTTCCGTCGTAGATCGATCCGCAACCACATGACGGGCTGCGTGCTTGCAGGATGGCGCGCCGCGCACCCTTTTCGATGGCGGTGTCGGCAACTGCCTTGGCCCCGGCGATGAAAGCGTCGGTGAGATCGTCCCCGTGCACAGAGACCACCCGCGCACGCCCGTCGAGCACGTCATGGCCGTCGCCGCCGACGATCTCCGCTGCAGGCCGCGGGGTGGGAAGTCCGCCGAGCACTTCGGCGCAGAGCGGCAACGCCTCCCCAGCGGAAACGGCATCGATCACGTCTCTGTCGGGCCGAGCCCGCCCGTCGTATCGGCAAGGGATTCCACTCAGGCACGCGCTGACGATCGTCACCGACCGATCTGACCCTTCGTCGCCTTCCAGCACTGCAGTCGACCTCCGCTTCCTCGCCGCCGGGTGCACCCTGCCACACGGCGTCGGACGGTGTATTTGGGCCTACCCGATCGATGATCCCGCGGTTGTGAAGTCTTGGCGAGGAGTACCGGATCTCGGAGTTCGGATCCTGTGGCGAGTGCGGCTGGGATGGCTGCCGGCGATACCATCAATGCGTGAAGCGCCGAACTCCGCAGCGTGAGCACGAACCGCTGCCGCGCGGGCTCCACAAACTCTCCCGCGACGAGGTGGTCACATCGCAACGCGGCCGCTTGCTCGTGGCTGCCACCGAGATTGCCGCCGAAAAGGGTTACGCTGCAACATCAGTTGCCGACATCCTGAAGCGGGCCAAAGTTTCCCGACTCACCTTCTATGAAATGTTCGACAACAAGGAGGCGTGCTTCATCGCTGCCTACGACCATGTCGCCACGGAAGTATCCCGCGGGGTCGGTGACGAGTTCAGCGCAGCGGGGGAACCCATGGAGCTCGTGGGCCGTGCGATCAAGTCCTATCTGCACGCGCTGGCGCGCGACCCCGAGTTGTCAAGGTTCTTTCTGATCGAATCGCATGCCGTGGGGCCGGTACTGACTGCGCGCCGGTTCGCCACCAATCGCGCGATCGCGGAGCTGATTGCCTCAAACTTCGGCGCATCGACAGAACGGCAGCGGGCGGTGTGCGAGGGATTTGTCGGAGCGATCGTGGCGCTCGTCTCCTCGCGCCTGATGACGGATGGACCGTCAGCCATTCTCGCCCTCTACGACCCGATCATGGATCTCGCGGGACCGATCTTGACGGTACTGCCCGAACTGGCCGGCTAGTTCGACGTCGGAAGGCCGAACACGGCGGCCATCCGGCTCAGCGCATCGCGGTCGCCGCTGAAAATTACCGAGCCCTCGGCCGCGGCACGCGGCGCCGGCTGCAGGCCAGCCCCGAGCGCCAGCAGCGAATACAGGTCAGTCGCCAGGATCACCGCAGCGTCCTCGGCAAGGCCCAGATGCATCTCGATAGCGCCGTCCGACACCCGCGCATGGAACGTCTGCTCGCCCACGCGGAACTCATAGGTCTCGTAAAGACCTTGCGCAGCAACGCTATTGAAGGTCGACCTGACGGCACCCAGAATTCCGCAGTCGCCGCCCACTGCATCGAAGTTGGGCCCAAGGAGCGCGACCGCACGCTCGGCGGCCCGCATGTCGCCGGTCAGCCGGGCCAGGTCGCATGCCACTGCCTCTTCCACTACGGTCACCGACGCCCCCAGCGCCAGGAAAGTGCCGACGTCGGATTCCATGCTGAAGGCAGGATCGTGGGCCGGCCCGTGGCCCGCGCGGGCGGTCCCGTCGTCAATTCGGATATGGAACACATCCTCGCCAATGCGGTACTCGTACGTCTCGCACAGATGCCGCGCCAGCGCCGGCCTAAAGGATGCTTCCAGGCATTGCAGCAACCAGGCCAGACGAAACCGGTTGCCGGGTTTGAGCCCTAACATGAGCATTCCCCAGCCATCGAGTTCATCGACGACGGGCCGCAAGGCCTGGCCCAGATCCGTCAGTTCATACACCGACGCGGCGGACGGCGCCGGAAGTCTGACCTGCCGGATTACCCCGCATTCCCGAAGGTTTCGGAGTCTGTCGGTGAGCATGCTCGGGGCGATGCCAGGCAGTGCCGACTGAAGATCGGTGAATCTGCGGGGACCGGCCAACAAATCCCGCACGATCAGGATCGTCCAACGCGACCCGATCACCTCCAGCGCACGGGCTGACGGCGCCGACTCCAACACGTGGCTGCGCTTCATTGCTGCCCCACTTCGTTTTTCAGTAGTGGATCGCGGTACTTGATTCGTTCGAACAACGTTGCGGCCCTGAATATCTCCCGTCCCGCAGGGCGAAAGCACCACTTCTTCCCGAACTATAGACAGCAGTGTTTATATTTGTGCAGACTTCGGCCAGAAATGGGGGAACCAGCCCCCGGACGGTTCACACCGGCACTAGAAGGGTCGAACATGCGCACAATCCGCGGGCTTCTCATTGCCCTCATCGCCGTGGTGGGGACTGTTGTCCTCACAGTGGCATCGGCCGCTACGACGCTGATCCAGCTGACCGCGACCACCGCGCTGATCATGGGTGGTACCGGGATGAAAACTCCCAGCCAGTCGTTCAGCAACGCCGTGAATGACGCCTATCTGCATCTGCCCGACCCGGACTTCAAGTGGGTGCAGACTCCTGAGCACTTTTGGCCGGCAACGGGTCCAAACGACATGACGTTTGGTGAGTCGGTGGCTCTGGGGGTGCTCAGCCTGGACAACGACATCCGGACCACACCGGGGAAGAAGGTGGTGGTCGGCTACTCCCAGAGCGGGACCATTGCCACCCGCGAGAAGCGGCATCTTGACTATCTACGTTCACAGGGCGCCACCGGTCTGCCGTCGCCGGACGATCTGTCATTTCTGTTGCTCGCCAATCCGAACCGGCCCAACGGCGGAATTCTGGCGCGATTCCCGGGTCTCTACGTCCCCATCCTCGACGTCATGTTCGACGGCGCGACCCCCGACGACGAATACAAGACGATCGACGTGGCCCGCGAGTACGACCTGATTGCTGACTTCCCCGAATACCCGCTGAACCTGCTGGCCGACATCAACGCCTTCATGGGGTACTTCCAGCTGCATCCCTACTACGGGCCGGACCAGGTCAATCTCGACGATCCGAGCACCTACGAGTCGTACACCCAAGGGAATACGACCTACTACCGGGTGCGCACCCAGAACCTCCCGATCTTGCAGCCTCTGCGTGATCTTGGCGTTCACCCTGCACTGATCCATCTGATCGAGCCGGTGCTGCGCACCTTGATCGAACTCGGTTACGACCGCACGCCCGAGAACATGGGCGTGCCTACCAGCGCCAAACTGTTTCGCCACATCGACCTCAAGAAACTCGCGGCCGACCTCGATGCCGCGATCCAGAAGGGCGTCAACGACGCGCTCAACGATTTGGGCATCAAGCGACCGCAGGAGCCCGAGAAGCCCGCACCGGCCGAGCCCAAGACGAGCGAACCCAAAACGAGCGAGTTGAAAACCAGCGAGCCCAAGACGAGCGAGCTGAAAACCACCGAGCCCAAAGCCGCGAAGGAACCCAAGCCCGTCGCCGATCCGAGCACCACTACGGCCGATGCCCCCTCGGCCAAGGCCGAGACGACGCCGAAACCGGAAACGCCCCTCCTGCAGCCGGTCCCGGCGGATGTGCTGCCGGGCACGGACGCGGAACTGGAAGCAACCGCAACGACGACGACGGTGTCTGTCACGGCCCCCTCGGCATCCGCCGCCCCCAAGGATGAGCCATCCACGACAGCGCCAGTGCGTACCGACGCGGGCACCGCTGGAGAAAACGTCGATGCCGCCCCAGCCAAGCCGGCGTCAGCCAAGCCGGACGGCGCCG
>NZ_JBVAXS010000002.1:254711-1180575 GCF_055419465.1 Mycobacterium sp. IDUB_17
GCCGAGGACACCAAGAAGGACGACAGCGCCAAGCCCCGTATTGCCAAGTCCGACAGCGCAACCAAGCCGGACGGCGCCGAGGACACCAAGAAGGACGACAGCGCCAAGCCCCGTATTGCCAAGTCCGACAGCGCAACCAAGCCGGACGGCGCCAAGCCCGGCAGCACCGTCAAGGACGACAGAACTGGGGAGAAGGGCCGCCCTGCAACCAGCACCAAGACCGACGGCACAACCAAATCGGACGTCACCGCCAAACCTGCCAAGACCGTCAAGCGCGACCAAACCGGTCAGAAGGACCACAGCGCAACCGGTACTAGCTCGGGAGGCGCCAGCGAGCCTGGCAGCAGCGTCGGACAGGACACATCCACCAAGTCCGACGGTCCTAGCCAAAAGAGCGGCGGCACTAACACCAGCAAGCCGGACAAGACCAGGCACGAAGCGGCCTAGCGGGCAGGCCCGTGTGGCTCGCCGTTGATGTTCACGGTCGGACTACATTCGTTCGTGCCGTACAGATTTCGACCGAAACACGGAATGGCCCCGTTTCCTGTGGCTGCGTTGGGGCGCCACTGGAAACGGGGCCGGTACCGGGTGCGTTAGGGGGAGTTACCCGGTACGTCTATCTCCTATTCGGAGCTACCGCTATTGGAGCCGCCGTTGCCGGAGCCGTTGTGCTGCTGGCGTTGCGTCTTCCTTTCCTGCTTGTCGGCCTGCCGTTGCTGTTTGCGCTCGGCAGCCTGGGTCTTGCGCTCGGTGGTGCGCTCGGCCCGGGTGGATTGCTGGTTGTCCGCCCGGTCGGCCTTCTGCTCCTGGCGGGTCGTCTTGCGGTCCTGGCTCTGCTGGTTGCGGAGTTGCTTGCGCTCAGCCCGCTTCGTGGGTGCAGGCGTGTCGTTGTCGCCGCCCGTAGCGCCCCCGGCCTCGGTGCCGCTATCGGTCGAGCCACTGCCACTGCCACTGCCACTGCCACTGCTGTTGTCGGTGCCTGACCCGGGGGTTTGGCCGCCGCTGCCGTTCTCGGTTTCCTTGACTTCCTTGACGGTGTCATCTTTCACCGTGACCGTTGTGGTCTCGGTGCCCCCATCGGTGACCTTGACGGCCCCTTCGTTCACGACCTTGACGGCGCCATCCACACCCTTGACAGTCACCTCCTTGACAGCTCCGGTGCTCTCCACCGCGACTTCGGTGGCTACCTGCTTGACATCGACGACATCGTCCTTGGCGACCTCAGCCTTCGGCACCGAAACATTCACCAACGTCTTGGCCTGCGGAAGTGATGCCGGCCCAACCGATTCTGGTGCTTTCGGTTGGGGGACCTGGAAGCCGATGGCAGTCAGGAATCCGGCGGTGAGCGCGGTGGCGGCGGTTTGTCCGGTCAGGGCCAGGGAGGCGGCGATGTCCGAGAATGCCACGGCGCCAATGTCGGCGACGTCGGCGAGCCCGGCCAGGCTGGCATTGAACGCCGCCAGACCACCCAGCGTCAGGTTGCCCACCGCGTCGCGGATGCTGCCCGGGCCGACCAAGGCTGCGGCTGTCGCAGTGGCTTGCGACACCGGCGGTTGGAAGCCGATCGCGTTCAGGAACCCGGCAGTCAGTGCGGTGGCGGCGGTCTGTCCGGTCAGGGCCAGGGAGGCGGCGATGTCCGAGAATGCCACGGCGCCAATGTCGGCCACGTCGGCCAGCCCGGCCAGGCCGGCATTGAACGCCGCCAGACCGCCCAGCGTCAGGTTGCCGACGGCGTCGCGGATGCCGCTCGGGCTGACCATCGCTGCGGCCGCCAGTCGGCTGGTCTGCTCTTCGGTCGGGACCTGGAAGCCGATGGCGGCCAGGAACCCGGCAGTCAGCGCGGTGGCGGCGGTCTGTCCGGTCAGGGCCAGGGAGGCGGCGATGTCCGAGAATGCCACGGCGCCAATGTCGGCCACGTCGGCCAGCCCGCCAAGGCCCGCGTTGAAGGCGCCGAGGAAACCCAGCGTCAGGTTGCCGACGGCATCACGGATACCGCCGGGGCTGACCATTGCCGCTGCGGCCGTTGTCGCCGAGTGCGGGAGCTGGAAGCCGATGGCGGCCAGGAACCCATTCGTCAGCGCGGTCGCGGCCGTCTGCCCGGTGACGGCCAGGGACGTCACGGCGTCCGAGAACGCCACGGCGCCAATGTCGGCCACATCGGCCAGCCCGCCCAGGGTGGCGTTGACCGCCGTCAGGAAGCCCATGGTCAGGTTGCCCACGGCGTCGCGGAGATCGTTGGTGCTGACCATGGTTCTCGCCGCCGCTGCGGTGGCCGCACCTCCCTCGGCCGGCATCTCGAAACCGATGGCGGCAAGGAACCCTGCGGTCAGCGCAGTCGCGACGGTCTGTCCGGTCAGCGCCAGGGAGGCGGCGATGTCCGAGAACGCCACCGCGCCGATGTCGGCCACATCGGCCAGCCCACCGAGGCCGGCGTTGACCGCCGTCAGGAAGCCGAGTGTCAGGTTCCCGATGGCGTCGCGGATGTCTGCCGTGCTGACCAGTGTGGTCGCCGCTGCCGAGGCATTCTGACCGGCTGGGATCTCGAAACCGATGGCGGCGAGGAATCCCGCCACCAACGCGGTGTTCATCGTCTGTCCCGTCAACGCCATCGATGACGCAATGTCCGAGAACGCCGTCGCGCCGATGCCGGCGACGTCAGCCGCGCCGGCCAAGCCGATGTTGAATGCCCCGAGCCCACCAAGGGTGAGGTTTCCGATCGCGTCACGGATGGCGGCCGCGCTCGGCAGCCCCAGCAGCGCCGAGCTCAGCGCCGTCGGCGTGTAATCGGAAAACACCGCCGACAGGTCGTCTGCCCGGACTGTGATGTCCGGCGGCGTAGGGGCGATCGGACTAGCAATCAATGCTGTCGCTCCGACCGCCGCGATTCCGGCGGTGAGATATGACCGTGCAGCAACTTCCATGGCTTCCCCTTGGGTGGTGTGGATCTTGGACGAGCAAACCGTACCTGAGAGCCAGATAAGTAGCCGACCAATTCTTTGAATTTGGTTTTCTCGGCTTTCTTCGCCTTTGCTGCGTATTTGCCCACCATCTGTAGCGGCAGATGTGCGATCGTGGCGTATCGCCATCTTTCGGCAAACAATTGTTGGAACTTTGCCGGCGGTTGGCACTGGCTCCGTGGGCCGGTGTCGCGGCCAGGAACTCGGAATAGCTGAATCTGGGGCTTCGTGCGGATGCGCGACGAAATATGTGCCAGGGCGGCAGGCGTGAGAATTTGCATGAATTGCACGTGGCGCCTCTCTGTCGGGCGTTGCCGTCAGCGTGTCGGGTGCGACGTCGACGATTCAGCAATCCGCGTGTGAACATCCGGTTGAAGCGTGGAGGCTTAACTGAATCTGCAGGTAGAGCTGATTTTGTCGGTCGGGTATCGCCGTGTGTTTCGGGGAGGTACCGGAGTGTCGTCGTCGTGTCGGACCGCGTGTTGCTCCGGTCGGCCCGGCTTCGAGGTCGGTTGCGGGACCGGGGATCGCCACCCGGCCGAGTTGCGGGTCTGCTTGTTGCCGCCGTTCTGGGCGGGTGCGGAGTCGGCCGCCGGTTGGTTTCGGGCGGCTGGTTCGCCAGTCGCGGTCGGGCACTGTCGCTGTGCCGACTCCGTTAATGATTATTTGAGGGTGGCCTGGCCACTCATGCGCTGGCTACGGGGTGCCTCTATTGTGTTGCTAAAGGGATCGTTCGCCCTTGCTAAAGGGTTCGATGCGCATCATTCGGCCCCATCATGACTCTCGGATCAGGGATGCACTCCAGTTGTCAGCAAAGGTTGTATAGGTAGTCTTCGCTAATCTGCTCCGTGCGGCTGATCGAGCGCCGAAACCGTTCGTTTCGCAAACTATCTAGGTCGCCTGAATGTGGCCTCCGGCTGCGGCAGCCCTACCAAGGCGTCTGGCCACCATCTCGGCGCGATGTTAGACATTCGCACAAAATTGCGGATTCAGGATGTGCCTCAATGCGGCTTTTGGGGAGTCTTGGCGCTCGTCAAGATTGGGCCACTTCAGCCTCAAGGAGGAAATAGTGGTACTTGGCAGCCCGGAGCGTATTGCCGACAGTGCGGGCACCCCGACCGGCACGAACGGTCACGATGTCCTCAACCGTGGCTTCAGCTTCCGGGCTGCGCTGTCACTGGCGTTCGCCGACATCTCGCCGATCGTGGCCCTGTACGCGATCTTCGCGCTCGGCCTGTTCGCCGCCGGCCCCCGATTCTTCTGGGCCTTCCCGATCGTGCTGTGCGGCCAGTTGCTCGTCGCGCTGGTGTTCGGTGAGTTGGCGTCACGGTTCCCCTACGCGGGCAGTGTCTACCAGTGGGCACGGCACGCCAAAGGTACGACCTGGGGCTGGACGGCAGCGTGGGCCTACATCTGGGGTCTGACCCTGACACTCTCCACAATGGCCTACGCCGCAGCGGGGTTCATTCTCGAGGTGTTCGGTGTCAGCTCGCCCGACCGGTGGGTGCTCAGCGCGGTGGCGATCGGCGTCATCAGCTTCACGACGGCGGCCAACATGATCGGCCGGCAGGTCCTCAAGGTCATGATCGTCGCGAGCATCATCTGCGAGATCGTCGGCTCTGTCGTGCTGGGCACCGTGCTGTTGCTCTTCCACCGCGTCAACCCGGTCTCGGTTCTCTTCGAGGGCCTCCCGGGAGATCACGGCAGCATGCTGAGCACGATGCTCGTCGCGGTCGCCTTCGTGGGATGGGCGTTCCTGGGCTTCGAGTCCGCGGGTTCGATCGCCGAGGAGGTGGAGAATCCGGAGCGCAATGTCCCGAAGGCGATTGTCTTCGCGCTGCTGCTGGTCGGCGTCATCGTGATGTACTCCGCAGTCGCGGTCATCCTCGCGATCCCGGACATGTCGGCGGTACTCACCGAGCAGAGCGGTGACCCGGTGTCGGCGACGCTGACGGCGCAGCTCGGTTCCTCGATCGCCAAGCCGCTGCTGCTGATGTTCGTCATCGGCTTCATGTCCGCCTGTCTGGCGGTCCAGTCGGCGGTCTCCCGTGCCGTCTACGGGATGGCACGCGACCGCGCCCTCCCGGGGGCCGCAGTGCTGTCGAAGCTCGCCGGCCCCGAGCGGATGCCGATCTTTGCGATCGGTCTGACGGCGGTGGTCGCCGGCACCTTCCTGCTGTTCGCCGGCTCGGATCTGTACAACGTCCTGGTCAACTTCTCCGTGATGGGTCCCTACATCGCCTTCGCCGTGCCCGTCTTCGCCGCCGCCCTGACCCGGCTCGCCGGGCGCTGGGTTCCCGGCGTCTTCACCCTGGGACGCTGGGGTGCCCCGGTGACCTACGCGGCGGCCGCATGGCTGGCCTTCGAGGTCGTCAACGTGCTGTGGCCGCGCACGCAGCCCGGGCAGCCGTGGTTCGTCAACTGGAGCATGGTCATCTCACTGGTGAGCCTCGGCATCCTGGGGGCCGCCGTGTATGCGAAGTGCAAGGACCGGATCACCGTGCCGGTCGGTGAACGGGTCGGTGCCGAAGCAGCTGAGAATCGGGAGCCGTAAACCGGACTGGGTAACTGCTTGACGACGCCCTGGCGGGCCCACCGCCAGGGCGTCGTCGGCGTTCCGAAGGCGACGCGCCCGCGACGGACAGCGAGCGCAATCGTCATGTCGATCCAGCGTCGTAGCCATGTCCCGACGGCATGGAAGTCCCATAGATTTCCAGCCTGAACTCGGGGAAACAGGTTCGCCGACGCGGAGGTGACATGGCGATCGAAGACCAGCAGGGGCACGACGTAACGCTCAAGCGAGTGCTCACTCTGCGGTATCTGGTGGTCTTCGGACTGGCCTATCTGGCGCCCACGGTGGTCTTCAACTACTACGGCATCATCACCAGCCTGACCGGCGGAATGATGGCGCTGGCATACGTAATCACCACTGTCGTCATGTGTTTCACCGCCTACAGCTACGCCAACATGGTCAAGGCGTTCCCGGTGGCCGGCTCGGCGTATACCTACGTGCAGAAAGCAGTCAACCCGTGGCTCGGGTTCTTCACCGGCTGGGTGATGCTGGTGGATTATCTGCTGCTGCCGATGATCTGCTACCTGCTCGTCGGCATCTACCTGAACGAGTTCGTGCCCGCCGTGCCGGTCGCGGTCTGGGTTGTCGCAGCCGCCACCCTCGGAGCGTGGACGAACATCGTCGGGGTCAAAGCCACCGGGCGGATCAACACCGTGATCATCGCCGCCCAGGTGCTGTTCTCGGTGGCGCTGATCGGCCTGATCGGTTTCTATGTGGCGCGCGGCGGCGGCAGCGGGACGCTGTTCTCGTCCACCGCGCTGTTCAACCCGCAGACCTTCGACTCGGGCAATGTGCTGCTGGCGGCATCCATTCTCGCGGTGTCGTTCCTCGGATTCGATGCCGTGTCCACCATGGCGGAAGAGACCGTCGAGCCGGCCAAGACGGTGCCTAGAGCCATCATGATCGTCCCGATCGCCGCGGGCATCGGGTTCGCCATCATCTCGTACTTCACCCAGATCGCCTGGCCGAGCGCCAATACAGAGATCTCGAACCCGGACGCCGGGATCTTCGAACTCCTGACCAGGGTCGGCGGAAACGCGTTGTCCACCGTCTTCCTGGTGACCGACAACCTCGCCAGCCTCATCTGCGCCATGGCCGGGTTGGCTGCCGCGTCGCGCATCCTCTACGGGATGGGCCGTGACGGCGCGCTGCCACGGCGTTTCTTCGGTTCGCTCAACCCACGCTTCCGCACGCCCGTCAACAACATCGTGCTGACCTCGCTGATCGCGCTGAGTGCCGTGTTCTACGCAGACAACCTCACTGGCGCAGCATCTTTGATGAGCTTCGGTGCCCTTACCGGATTCGTCCTCGTCAACTACTCGGTGATCAATCACTACTTCGTCCGCAATCGGCGGCGGCATGGTGCGGACCTGCTGCGCTTCCTGATCCTGCCGGGCATCGGTGTCGTCGTGAGCCTGCTGCTCTGGATCAACGTCGACTCCTCGGCCAAATTGCTCGGGTTGAGCTGGTTAGCGCTCGGCGTCGTATATATCGCCTTCACCACCAAGGGGTTTCGGAATCCTCCGGTCACGCTCCGTCTGGAGGACGCCACCGGTGAAGACCCCGAAGACAACCGCACATCACTACCGGAGGCCATTACATCGTGAATGTCGAGAACAACTTTGCTCTGCTGTCCGTGACCGTCGTCGACGGACGCGGCGGAGATCCCGTTCCGGATCAGGCCGTGGTCGTCCGGGACAGACGTATCCACTCGATCGTCCCGATGACGGAGTATCGGCGCTGCGACGAGATCACCGAACTGGACCTCGACGGCCACTACGTCATGCCGGGCTTGATCGATGCCCACGTCCACCTGTCCGGCGGCCGCGCGCAGATCGACGATCAAGAACTCGGGGTGATCGCCGAGCCGAAGTTGATGCGGGCGGTGCGCTCGGTTTACGAGGCGCAGCAGCTGCTCAAGCGCGGGTTCACCACCGTCCGCGACATCTCCTGGAACGGGCTGTACCTCAAGAGGTTGTTCTTCGAGCAGCAGATCCCGGGCCCCAAGGTCATCGCCTGCGGGCCGGGTCTGACCCGCACCGGCGGCCACGCCGACCTGTTCCAGTTCACCCCCGAGTACGTGCGGGAGAACGGTGTGTGGGGCCTGGTCGCCGACGGCCACGACGAGATAGTCAAGGCCGTGCGCTTCCTGCTCCGCGAAGGCGCCGACGCGATCAAGATCTGGGCGAGCGGTGGGGACAACTGGCCGCACGACCGCAACGCCGACGTGCACTACTCCCTGGATGAGATGCGGGCAGCCGTTGAGGAGGCACACCGCCAGAAGGGCACGATCGTGCTGTGCCACGCCGAGAACCGCGAGGCGATCCAGATGGCGGTCGACGCCGGCTGCGACACCATCGAGCACGGCGAGGACATCGATGAACAACTCGCCCGCCAGATGGCCAGGCAGGGCACGATTCTGGTGCCCACGCTGCAGTTGATCGTGAACTGGTACCGCGACTTCATCCCGGTCGGCGAGGCCGCCGAGCCCAAGGTTCGCCCCGACGCGTTTCTCTACCGCGACCATTACCACCACCACGACGAGGAGTTCGGCGAGGAGTACAGCAAGCGCGCGGTCGAGAGTTTCCAGACCGCCAAGGCCGCCGGAGTCAAGATCGCGCTGGGTTCCGACACCGTCTACGAGCCTCTGACCAAGTACGGCGAATACAGCGCGCTCGAATTCCGTGCCCTGGTCCAACACGGGCTGACGACCAGCGAGGCCATCACCGCGGCAACGCAGACCGGGTCGGAGGCCGTTGGAATGTCGCACGTGCTCGGCACCGTCGAGCCGGGCAAGCTCGCGGATCTGCTGGTGCTGCGGCGCGACCCGACTGAGGACCCCATGGTCATCTACGACGCCTCGAACATCTACCTGACCTTCTGTGACGGCAAGCTGACGGTGGAGAACGGTCAGTTCGTTTGGTAGCGGTTTGTCCGGGCGTTACGCTGGGCGCTCCGGTCGTCCTGACCGGAGAAGCCCGGCACCTGGCCGGGGCAATGGAGGCGCCCCGCGTGGGCGGCACGGTGATGTTCGAGTCGGTCGTCAACTTCGCTGCAGGCACAGCGGTGCGCACCGGCGTGCATTCGATCCGGCGTACCAGCCTGCACCGGCACCCCGGTGTGGTCGAAATCGCCTACGCGCTGCAGGGCGGGCTACGCGTCCAGGTCAGCTGCGAGACGTTCGAACTGGAACCCGGCGACTTTGCGGTCATCAATGCAGGCGATCCGCATCTCCTCAGCGGATCCGCCGACAATGTCACCGCACTCGTCCACATCGACCTCGAGCAGTTCCAGTCCGTGGATCCCTTTGTCCAACAGATCATCTTCGCCTGCGAGTCGTTCGACCTCCCGCGCTACCGCCGTCAAGAGGCGTTGATGCGGGGCATGCTGCTCGACCTCATCAGCGGCGGAATGGAATCCGCGGATCTCGGCGCGGGGCGGACAGACGCGGTGTGCGAAGAATTGGTGCGTCTGCTGTGCACCGGTTACTCATTGGAGAATTACTACAACCGTGAGGCTGCTCCCCGGGCGGGGCAGCGTGAAAAGTTCCTCACCATTCTCGGTTTCGTACGTGAGCATCTGGACCGGCGCGATGTCCTGGAACTGACAGCCGCGGCACTGCACTACTCGAAATCCTATGTGTCGCATCTGGTCAAGGACGTCGCGGCGGTCAGCTTCAGTGATCTGCTCGGATTTCTGCGGGTGTCGCGAGCCGAGTTGCTACTGCTCACCACTGACGACACCATGCTGGAGATCGCCGCGGCCTGTGGCTTCTCCGACGTGAAGTACTTCACCCGGACATTTGTGGACTGGTTCCACCAGTCTCCGATGGAATACCGAAGGCGCTGTACGCCAGAGATCCTGCGGGACAGCGATATCGGCGACGTGCCCGCTGCCGCGGCGGCGGCGCTCGTCCACGACCACCGACGGCAGGTCGCCTCGCCGGCGGAACGCCCGCGGTTGAGCGTCACGCCGCTGCTGCTGAAGAACATCGGCTCGCGGATGGATCTGTTCGATGCCGTCCGTTCACACCGCCAAGACCTGATTCCCAGCCGTCCACTGCCCGCTGATCCGCCGACCGGTCGGCCTCACCTGGTGCCGATCAGAGTCGAAATGTCGGATCTGGACGATGGCCGTCTGGTCAACGGTCTTCCCTCCTTCGAACAGATCCATGCCACCGCATGCCTGGTGTTGGGATTCTCGACCAAGGTCGCCACGCTGGCCCTCGTCGACGCATTGGCACAGCGATTACCTGACACAGGACCGGTCCCGATCTGGCTGACCTACAGCGCCATGCATGACCGGGGCAGCGTCGACGAGGTCGTCGCCCATGCGGACGCGGTGCACGGCCTGCAGATCCAGGCGATCTTCATCCCCTGAATCTCAGCCCCCGGTGATCGCCGCGTAAGCGCTCGCGAACTCCTTGGTCTGCTCGTCGCTGAGCGCGGGCCACTGCTTCACGCGGTCGAGCGTCGATTGCGGCGGGTTGATCAGCGGGTTGGCGGCGGCGCTGGGGTCGAGCTTGTTGAGGTCGTCGGTCATGTCCGTGAGAACCGGGATATAGCGGGTGAAGACAACGAGTTTCGCGTAGTTGGGCCTGTCGTACACGTAGTCGATCCACGCCTCGGCCGCCTTCTGGTTCTCCGCGGTATACGGGATCACCATGCTCTGCAGGGTCAGCGTCCCGCCCGAATCCGGGATGACGAACTTCAAGTCCGGGTTGTCCTTCTGCAACTGCACGATATCGCCCGAATAGGCTTGTGCGACAGCGATGTTGCCAGCGGCAAGATCGCTGGCGTAGTCGTTCCCGGTGAACCGCCGGATCTGTCCCTTTTCTGTCTGTTCACGAACGACATCGGCGGCCTTCTGAACGGATTCACTACTGGGATTCTCGGGGGAGTTGCCCTGGGACAGCATGACCATTCCCAATCCGTCCTGGACATCGGACAACATGCTGACCTTGCCCTTGAATGTGGGATCCCACAAGTCGTCGATCTTGGTGATGTCCCGGCCGGTCGCGGCCCGGTTGTAGGCGATCCCGACCATGCCGGACATGTACGGCGCGGTGAACTTACGGCCGGGGTCGATACTCGCGTTGAGCAGACCGGGCTGGAGATTCTTCTTGTTGGACCAGCGCGACTCCCGGATGTCGTTGAGCCATCCGAGTCGGTGCAGGCGCGCGGCGATGGTCTCCGAAGGGATCACCAGATCGCAGCCGATGGACTGGCGCCGCGACAGCGGTTCGCGGAATTTGGAGAACCATTCCTCGTCGTCGTTGTAGTCCTCGCGGTAATCGACGGTCAGGCCGGAGGCCTTCTGGAATCCCGCGACGAAGCCGTCGGCGATGTAGAGCGGCCAATTGGACACCCGCAGAACACCGGTAGCCGGGGTGCCGTCATCTGCGGGAACGGTGGCCGGTGTGGACCCTGGGCCCGCGTCCGACCCGCACGCAGCCAGCAGCGCCGGACCCACTACGGCTGCCGCGGCTGCGGCCGCACCGCCGCCGAGGAAGCGTCGGCGATTGAAACCGCCGGTCGAAACCTGTGCCGAGAGTCCCTGGCTGCCGTCGTTGAACATGGCATTGGACGCTAAGCGAGATCGCATCACCTCCGACATGCCGATGCCGCTGAGCTGACATGACGATTACGCCGAGACTGATGAACCGAAGCGGGCATTGCAGATCCGACCTGTTGGCAGAGTGTCAACGAGTTCACCGGATCCGTTACATTGCGTCACCCAGACCCGACCGGCGAGCGGCCTAAGGTCTGCGTTGTGCGCGATGACCGATCACGGGACCGCACCGCCAGAGTGTCAGTACGTCTGTAGAGGTTGCTTCATGAGTGGTGTTTTAGAGCGGCTGGCAACTGCCATGTACATAGCGATGACGGCAGCGTTCTTAGGGCTGGCATTCTCGGCTCTCATCGCGGTCTATATCGCTGCCGCCCCTCTCAAGCTCTTGAGCTCTTGGCGTTGATCGGCAGGCGAGCCTGATCTGTAACTGGTCGCGTCCCCATTTGTAGAAGACGCTCCAGTTTTCTCGGCACGTTGATGAAATGACCGCGCGGGCGGTAAGTCCGATTCCTATCGAGACCTTTCACGCATCGGGTGGATGCCCACCCGATGCCACTGCCGGACCACCGCTTTCACCGAGATCCCGAGATATCGTCGCCTGTTACGGAGTGCCCACGGCCGTCTGCTCCGCGCCCGCCCGCATCTGCGGATACGTCTGGTATTCGATACCGGACAGGTACTGCACCGTGCGCACGACCTGAGACGAGTAGCCGAATTCGTTGTCGTACCAGACATAGAGGATCACGTTGTCGTCGTCGACGATCGTGGCGTTCGCATCGATGATGCACGCCGCGCGTGAGCCGATGAAGTCGCTGGACACGGCGTCGGTCGCCGCGGTGTAGTCGAGGTTGCGGCTCAACGGACCCGACAGCGACGCCTGGCGCAGGTACTCCAGGGCCTCTTCCTTGGTGGTCGCACGGTGCAGTTGCAAGTTCAGGATCGCCACCGAGACATCCGGCGTGGGAACGCGGATCGAGCTCCCGCTGATCTTGGCCTTCAGGTCCGGCATCGCCTTCGCGACCGCGGAGGCGGCACCGGTTTCGGTGAGCACCAGGTTGAACGGCGCGGACCGGCCGCGACGGTCGGCGTTGTGGTAGTTGTCCAGCAGATTCTGGTCGTTGGTGAACGAGTGCACCGTCTCCACGTGGCAGCGCGCGATGCCGTACTCGTCGTCCATCGCCTTGAGCGGCGGAACGATCGCGTTGGTGGTGCAGGAAGCACACGAGAAGATCTGCTGCTCAAGATCGAGCGTTCGGTGGTTGACCCCGTGCACGATGTTCGGCACGTCGCCCTTGCCGGGGGCGGTCAGCAAGACCTTCGCGATCCCGGGGCGCAGGTGCTTGGACAGGCCGTCGCGGTCACGCCATTTGCCGGTGTTGTCGATCAGGATCGCGTTGTCGATGCCGTACTCGGTGTAATCGACGTTCGACGGGTCATCGCTGTGGATGAACTTGATGACATTGCCGTTGGCGATGAGGCAGTTGTTCTCGGTGTCGACCTTGATCGAGCCGTTGAACTGGCCGTGGACCGAGTCGCGGCGCAGCAATGACGCCCGCTTGGCCAGGTCGCCCTCCCCGTTGCTGCGGATCACGACGGCCCGCAGGTTCAGGCCGTTGCCGGATCCGGCTTTCTCGATGAGCAGGCGTGCGACGAGCCGGCCGATACGGCCGAACCCGTAGAGCACCACGTCCCGCGGCCCTTGCGGTTCGATCTTGTTTTCACCGGTCACGTCGCTGAGCACCTGCGCGGTGAACTCGGGCACGGACAGTCCGGCATCGCTGGCGCGATAGGCCATGACCAGCAGACCGAGGTCGATCTTCGACGGGCCCAGGTCCAGGTCGGCCAGCGCCTGCAGGAAGGGGAAAGTCTCTTCGACCGACAGTTCGTCGCCGCCCACCTGTCGTGCGAAGCGGTGCGTCCGCAGGATGCTGATGACGGATTTGTTCACCAGCGACCGGCTGTGCAGCAGAACCGTCACGCCCTTCGCCCGGTGCAGGGTGCCGATGATCGGGATCATCGCCTCCGCGAGTGCTTCTTGGGCATTCCAGTGGGCGAGTTCTGGCGAGTTCAAATCAATCGTCCTGTGGGTCGTGTGGGCTGGTCCCTCGGATGAGTAGCGCTTCGATGGTAGCGATTGGCCGATCTCACAAAACGCCATGGTCGGGCGGTGAGATCAGCAGTGGCCCAGGTCACAGGCGGAATATCGGGTCCGGAGGGGTCGCGGACCCGACGGGCCGTCACCGTAGAGCGCTGCCGCCGAGCCATTTGTCCCACGGCACGCCCCAGTCGCCGTTCTGCCAAACGGGCAGAGGCTCGCCGCCGGTGTTGCGCACTTCGAACACATCTCCGGGTTGTGAGAATTCGTAGAACCACCGCCCGTTGTCGGCGTTGACATTCAGGCATCCGTGCGACGTGTTGGTCTTGCCCTGCGCCCAGACCGTGCTGTCGAGTTGGTGGACATAGATCCCGTTGTTGGTGAGTCGAACCGCATTGTTGACGGTCACCTTGTAGCCCAGCCGTGAATCGACGGGCAGCCCGTAGGTGGAGGAGTCCATGACGACGGAGTTGGCCTTGTCCATCACGGTATAGACGCCCGGCTGGGTCCAGAACGAAATTGTCTTGCCGGCAACGGTCTCGGATCCGCCCATGCCCATCGAGGTCGGGATCGTGCGGACCAGCTCATCATTGCGGTAGACGCGGATCTGCTTGGTGGCGTCGTCGGCGATGGATACGTGAGATTCTCCGATGCGGAACGAAACTCGACTGCCTCCTTGGCCGGGGGCGCCGTCAATGCCCTGGCCGTTCGCGATCGCGACGACCTCGGTGCCCGGGCTGTAGTAGCTCTGCGGCCGCCAGTGGGCACGCTGGTTGTTCATCCAATACCAGGAACCTTCAACAGGCGGAACGGTCTTGACCGAGAGCTGCTTCTCTGCGGCCCCGCGGTCGGCAACCGGTCCGTCGAAGTTGGCCACGACGACCGTGCCGACACCGTATGTCCCACCGTCGACCAGCGTGGCGCCCGACGTTGTGGTGAAGCTCACCTGAGGCTCGCCGGGCGTCAGTTTTGTGAACATCGGCGTCTGCTGGGACAGCGCCCCGGCGGGGCCGCTGGACGTGGCCATTGTGTAGGCGGGGCCGTAGCCGAATGGGGCATCGGCCCGCCAGAAAGCCACGCCGATGGTCGCGACCAGGATCAGCGCGAATGCCGACAGGATTGGTACTGGCCGCTTTTGGGGTGAACCCACCGACATCCCGGCGTCTCCCATCTGTCCCTGCGTCCCGGCGACGCGGTGTGCTAGAACGGAATACGTAGCTACGGCGTAGCTACGTAGGCGAGGTTAGCATGGAGGTGCGCAGTGACCGGACGGCGAGAAAGCGTCAACAAGGACCTGATCTTCATCGGGGGGCTTGTTGTCATCGCGGCTGCCCTGATCGCCTACCTGCTGATACGTCCCGACAATGACGCGGTCTCCGCCGCGCCCGCCGCAGGGCCGTCGGCGACGTCCCTGGCAACCGGTGCCGAATCGTCCGGCGGCGCCGACGGGGGCCGCCCTCCGGTGGAGCGCCGTCAGGCGGGGGACCCGCTCGCGTTGGGTTCTCCCGACGCGCCCGTGGCATTGGTGGTGTTCTCCGACTATCGATGTCCGTTCTGCGCCAAGTTCAGCCGCAACATCGAGCCGGAACTCGTCAAGCGCTACGTCGATGCGGGCCAGCTCCGCATCGAGTGGCGTGACTTCGCGATCTTCGGCCCGCAGTCGATGTCAGCAGCACGGGCCGGACGCGCAGCGGCTGAGCAAGGCAAGTTCTGGGAGTTCAACAGGGCCGTCTACGCGGCCGCGCCGGAGCGGTCGAAGGCAGACCTGACCGACGAGGTATTGATCGGCTTCGCCAGGCAGGCCGGTGTCCCCGATATCGACAGATTCGCCACCGCGATGCGCGGAGACACGTTCGACGCCGCCATCAATGCCGATCTGGCGCAGGGCACCGGGATCGGCGTCCCCAGCACTCCGGCATTCCTGATCAACGACGTGCCGATGCTCGGTGCGCAGCCCACCGAGGACTTCGTGCGCGCCATCGACGGGGCGTTGGCCGGCCGGTGAGTGGCGTCGGACTGCTCGGAGCCTTCCTGGGCGGGTTGGCCTCCCTGCTCAGTCCCTGCTCGGCTCTGCTCCTACCGTCGTTCTTCGCCTACGCCTTCGATCGGGCGCACCTGTTGATCGGCCGCACCTTCGCGTTCTGGGTGGGGCTCTGCGTGGTGCTGGTGCCATTGGGCGCCGGCGTTGGGGCGCTGGGCAGCGTCGTCACGCGTTATCGCAGTGAAATGACCACGGCCGGTGGGCTGGTGTTGATCGGGTTCGGTCTTATTACGTTGCTGGGCAAGGGGTTCAGCCTGTCCTCCATGCAACGGATGACGGCACGGATCAACATCTCCGGCACCGCCTCGGTGCTCGCGTTGGGCGCTGTCTACGGACTGGCCGGCTTCTGCGCGGGCCCACTGCTGGGCGCGGTCCTGACCATGTCGGCGATGGGGGCCGACCCGGCCTACGGGGCCCTGCTGATGGCGGTCTACGCCCTCGGGATGGCCGCGCCGCTGTTCCTGCTCGCCTGGTTGTGGGACCGCTTCAACCTGTCGAAGCGGACCTGGCTGCGGGGGCGACCGGTACGTCTGGGCCCGCTGGAGACCCACACCACCTCGCTGCTCACCGGGGCGGTATTCATCGTTCTCGGTGGGGTGTTCCTGTTCACCGACGGCACCGCGAATCTCGGCGGCTTGATGTCCGTCGACGCACAGTATGACCTGCAGGTTTGGCTGGGTCGACTGTCATCGGGCGTCAGTGATCCCTGGCTGATCCTGGGCGTGGTGGTGGTCCTCATCCTGTGGCGGTCAATTCGGTTGTGGCGGCGGCGTGCCCGTTCGCGAACCCCTGTCGCAGAATCTTCCGCTATGGACGCCGATTCCCGTGGCGGCGAGATCGGGAGCGTGGCGAAATGAGGCGAGCGGCTACTATCGCGCTACATAGGTTTGGCGTGCGAGGCCGGGAAATGCTGACGGCGCATCTTGGCGGGCGGTAATGGGTATGGGAATAAAGGGATTTGGCGATCTCGAAGCTGTGGTGATGGAAGTGCTCTGGTCGCGTGCGGAGGCCTCCACAGTGCGCAGCGTGCACGATGAGCTCGTCGCCAAGCGTCAGATCGCCTACACCACGGTCATGTCGACGATGGACAACCTGTTTCGAAAGGGATGGCTGCAGCGGGAGAAGGTCGGTCTGGCCTACAGCTATCGGCCGGTGATGAGCCGCGAGGAACACTCCGCGCAGCTCATGCGCACCGTGTTCGAATCCGGCGGTGACAGCGAGCTGATCCTCAACTTCTTCCTCGAGCAGATCGTCGACGACGACTCGACAAAGCTCCGGCAGGCGCTCAAGCGGTTCACCGAGGGGCAGCCACGATGAACGCTGTCACCTTTCTCCTCGGCTACGCCATGGCTTTGAGCTGGCTGGCGCCGGTGCTGTTCACCGGCCCGATCTCGACCAACATTCATCCCCGGCTCTCGGTGGCGGGCTGGCTGGTGGTCGTCGCAACCGCATCATTCGCCTGGGTGGCGGCGTTGGTGATCCTGATCGCGGGTGCCGCCCACAGCCTGATCACTCGCAGCGCACCGACGTTCTGCGTCGAAACACTGGGGATCGCCAGCGCGGTGACGTTACCGCCCACCGTGGCGACGGTATTGGTTGTCGCCCTGCTTGCGGTCACTGCCGCGGTGGCGACCAACACCACGCGTCGGGTGATCGTCGCGTTGTACCGGGTGCGGCGCGCCAATGGCCGACACGCGGAAGCGGTCCGGATCATCGGCTCGCCTACCGACCACGATGGCGTCGTCGCCATCACAGCTGATCAACCAACGGCATACTGCGTATCCGGCGGCCGGCAGCGCGCCATTGTCGTCACCACCGCCGCCCTGGACTTACTGGATCCGCCGGCCTTGGCCGCGGTTCTGGCCCACGAGCGGGCACACCTCCGTGGACGCCATCACCACATCATCGCGACGCTCAACACGCTCGCGGTGGCGCTGCCGCGGCTTCCGCTGATGCGGGCGGCGGCGCGGGCTGTACCGGCATTACTGGAGATGTGCGCCGACGATGCGGCCACCCGCAGGCACGGGCGTGGGCCGCTGGTGGCCGGGCTCGTCACGTTGAGCACCCGGCTCCGCCTCCCCGACGGCGTGCTGGCCGCGGCCGGTACCGCGGTGACCGACCGTCTTGCCCGTCTCATGCAGCCCCGGCGTTCGATGTGGTGGCACCCGCAGTCGCTGACGATGTTGCTCATCGTCATCGGGACCGCCGCGGCGCCGGCCTTCGCCCTCACGTTGTGCACCCTCCAGCCCTGACCGATCAGCGACGTGATGGTTGCAGCGGTGCGCGGTCAGATATCGCCGCTGCTGCTCGGCCCCGTGCGCGGTCCGTAGCGTTCGGCATAGGCCTGATGGATGTGCGCATTCTTCTTGCGTGACAGCTGGTCGATGAGGGCCGGGTTCAGGCCGTGTTTGACGAGCATGTGACGTCGCCACACCTTGTTCAGTGCGTGGGAGAAGTACACGAACGGGATGAAGATGGGCACCGTCATGCTGGCGTGCAGGTAGAGCGACATGGGGATGAACCAGATCGGCGCCAGGACGAGGACAGCGGGGATCGCGACGCGAACCATCATCCGGATCGTGGCTCCGGGGCCTGCCAGGTCGTTGGCCACCCAGTCGCGCATCGAGTCGGGTAGCCGCTTGCCGTAGCAGTACCCGATGTACTGCAGCGGGCCCGGTTTGGTGCGTGGGGCTTGGCCGGTGGGCATTGCTGAAGGGTAACGGTCGCTATGATGGATTGCGAATTTCATCAATCCATCAATCATTGGGGCAGTGGTGGTCGACAGCGTCCTGGATGGCCCCGAGCGGCCGTTGTACGAGATCAAGGCCAACCTGTTCAAGGCGTTGGCGCACCCGGCGCGGATCCGGGTGCTGGAGATCCTGTCCATGAATGAGGAGCCAACCCCGGTCAGCACGATCCTGGCTGCCACCGATATCGAACCGACTCTGCTGTCCCAGCATCTCGCGGTCCTCAAACGCCATCATGTGGTCAGCGGGCATCGCGTCGGCAACGCGGTGTACTACACCCTCGCGCATCCGAAGATCGCCGAACTGCTGCTCATCGCCCGGACGTTCCTCGCCGATACCCTCGCTGCCCAGCACGATCAGCTCGAGGCCGTCGGCTCGCTGCCGCCGATCGGAACCCCTCGATAGTCAGCGCGGCAGGCGGTCGAGCCAATCAGAGTTTCCGTCGACCGATTCGCCGTCGATGACCGCCATCGGCACTCCGGAGTCGGGGAGTTCCCGTAGGAGCGGCAGGTTGTTGGCGGCGATGGCGTGTCCGTCGAAGGGGATGGGAAGGCCCAGCTTGATCATGTCCTGAGCCGACGGCGGCGCGCCGGCGCGGTCGGCCAGGCCGGCGAGCTGATCGTTGCTCAGATCGGTCTGGCCTTTCTCCTTCGGCTGCTGATCGGCGGCGAAGATCTGCTCGATGAACTTCCAGGTGACGTCGCTCGATTGCGAGTGATCGGCGACGATGAAGGCCGCGTAGATCGCCCGGCTGTCGTAAGTGCCGCTGGCCGAGTACTTTTCGAGAAAATTGACGAGCCGCAGATTGATGTGGAGCTTGCCGGCTTCGATGCGCCGGCCGATCTCCGTGCCCTGCTCGCGCACCATCTTCCCGCTGTAGGGGCACAGCGGATCCAGATAGAGGTCGATCTGGCCCGGCGCGGCAGGGTCGCCGATGGACAGCGCGTCCCCGGCCGGTGACGCTTCCGCCGCGTACGCCCGCCCGGCACCCGGACCCCACACCAGAGCCGCTGCCAGCAGACCCAGCACCATCGCGATGGCCATCGATGTGGCTGCCGGCCGGTTTGCAGACTGGGTTCGCGTGTGGCTCATGGGCTCCATCATGTCTGAACCGATCAGCGTGACGGCGCGAGCCCGTTCTCGATGAGGTGCATGACCTCGTCGGCGACTTCGTCCTGCGTCTTCTCGGAGTTGATGACGTTGTGCAGCATCGCGGTCATCATGATGGCGCCGAAGATGCTGATCGCGGTGCCCTGCGGGTCGGCGAGGTTCCGCAGTGAGCCATCGGCGGCCCCGGCCTCGAGCACTCGGGCGATGGGTTCGTAGAAAGCCTCTTGAACGGCCGACGCGAGTTCGGGCAGTCGGATTGCGCGGCCCAGATCACCGACCAGTGCCTGGGCAGTGCCCGGTCGGTGCATGGTGTGCGCAACCTGGACCTGGATCACGGCGGCCAATCGGTCTCGGCCCGGCCCGGGGGCGTCGGCCGCCGAGGCGACGTCGCGGGCGAGTGCATCGAGCGAATCCCGGAAGAGGAAGGCCAGGATGTCGTCCTTGCCTTTGAAGTAGTAGTACAGCGTTGCCTTCGGGACGCCTGATGCTTTGGCGATGTCCTCGATCTTGGTTTTCTCCAGCCCGCGGGCGGCAATGAGGTCCGTCGCGGTGTACAGCTTCTCGGCAACGGCGGGGGGCACTGTCCGCCCGGTCTGTTCAGCCACGAGCGCAGTCTACGAGCGTCCTTGCGCCTAGTTTGTACTGTGAGTACAAACTAGGAGTTTAAGAGCGGTCGTCGATCACTTTCAGGGAGAGCCATGCCAGACGCACGCACAGTCGATGTCCTCGTGGTCGGATACGGAGCGGCTGGGGTCTGTGCCGCCCTGGAAGCACGGTCGAGAGGCGCCGACGTGCTGGCCATCGACCGCTTCAACGGCGGCGGCGCCACTCAGGTGTCCGGCGGGATCATCTACGCCGGTGGTGGTACCTGGGTGCAGCAGCAAGCCGGTGTCGACGACAACGCCGATGCGATGTACGCATACCTGCAGGCCGAGATCGGCGATGCCGTGCGTCCCGAAACACTTCGCCGTTTCGTCGACACCAGCCCGGCGATGATCGACTGGCTCACCGAACATGGCGTGCCGTTCGAAGCGTCGGTGTGCCCGTACAAGACGTCCTACCCGAACAACAAGTACTACCTGTACTACTCGGGCAGCGAGAACTCCGGGCGATTCCGGGCGGTCACGCCGCCCGCGCAACGTGGTCACCGGGCCAAAGGACCGGGAGCCTCGGGCAAGAAGATCTATCAACCGCTGGCCGAATCAGCCGCGGCCCTGGGGGTACGCACGCAGTTCCACACCCGCGCTGTCGCGCTGTTGACCAACTCGGACGGCCGGGTGGTCGGCGTGCGGGCCAGCACGCTCGCCGATGCGCCGGCCTGGGTTCAGCGCCGCTATCGCGCATACGCCGAGCTCGCGATCAAACCGGGCATCTACTACCCGCCACTGCGGGCCGCGATGGAAAAGCTCCTGAACCGTCTGGAGCGCAGGTATGCCCGCACCGTCGATATTCATGTGCGCCAGGCGGTCATCCTCAGCGCGGGCGGTTACATCGCCAATCGCGAATGGATCGCCGAGCATGCACCGGAGTACCGCGACGGCCTTCAGCTCGGCACCAGCGCCGACGACGGCAGCGGAATCACTCTCGCCGCCGATGTCGGTGCCGCCGTCGATCGCCTCGACAATGTATCGGCCTGGCGATTCATCACCCCACCGAGCGCGTTCCTGGGCGCCCTCGTCGTCGATCAAGCCGGACAACGATTCATCGACGAGACCCGCTACGGCGCGGCCGTCGGGCACGCCATGATTCAAGACCACGGCGGCCGCGGCTGGATTCTGGCCGATCGGCGTCTGCTCGACGAGGCGCGAGCGCAACTTCCCAAGCAGGCCATCTGGTTTCAGCGCCTGCAGATGGAAGCCATGCTGCGCACCGACCGGGTCGTCGGGGACACGCTGGAGGAAGTGGCCGCCAAGGCCGGTGTCGATCCGGTGGGCTTGCGGGCTACCGTCGAGGCCCACAATGCCGCGGCCGCAGGCGGGTTGCCGGACCCGATGGGAAAGCCCGCCGAATTCGTGCAACCTGTCGAGCGGGGACCGTTCTCGCTGATCGCGATATCCATCAAGCGCAGCTTGATCAATCCGTGCCCCATGTTCACCCTCGGCGGCCTGATTGTCGACGAGGTCACCGGAGCGGTGAAAACGCCTGAAGGCCAGGCAATTCCGGGTCTCTATGCGGCGGGGCGCACGGCGATCGGAATCTGTGCGAACTCGTACGTCAGTGGATTGTCGATAGCCGACTGCGTGTTCTCGGGACGCCGAGCCGCCGAACACGCCGTCGAACTGGAACCCGTGCCGTCACTGTGAGGACTTGAGGGGTGTGCCCTTGGGCACCACCCCGCGCAACTGGGTGTCCCCGCCAGTGTGGTCTGCTCATCGGGCGTTTGCTCGTCAATGCAGGCCGTGGGGATCACCGCGTGCCGCGACGCTCGCGGCAGCAGGACGGACTCAAAGGAACTCGGTGACGAAGACCAGCACGACAAGAGGGATCCAGGTCGACGGCGGATGGAGTGTTGACTCCAATGCGTTCATCGACGAGCGCTACAACGCACAGGACGTGCCGTTCGATGACACCGTACTGTTCGCCGCGGTGAACGGCATCACCGGCGTGACGGTCTCCATCTCATACGAGAACGCGGCCATCGGCTATTCACTCGAGCAGATTCTGCTGTCGAGAGCGTCAGGCAGATGGACGTACGACGAGACAAGAAGCGTCCACACAACGATCGCAACCGGCCACGACATCGAGGCGATCTTCGGCATGCTTCCCCGGTTCCTCAATCCGCTCGGCAAGGACCTGATCCCTCTCCGGCTCTCCAGTTGGACAGTCGTGGTCAACAATCTGACCGAAGCAGAGGCTGAGCACCGCGACGTGGAACTGATCTTCTCGGCGACGCGAGGGAAGCTCTTCGTTGACGTCACCTACACCCGGGAACAAGCTCTGCCGTACTGCGTCCACATGGGGATGTCGAAGCATCCATACACCGAACTCACCTACAAGCTCGACAAGCCGACGACCACGCAGAAGGTGATCCACCTGAAGGAGATGGACGCTGTTGCTGCGTTGATCGATGATCTGCTGACGGGACTCGAGCCCTTTTACGCCAGCGTCGACTGACATCCGGATGCGCCGAGCCACCCCGTCGTACCGCCGCTTCGGTCGTCGGTGCGGGTTCCGATGTGGCTCAGCTTCATGGTCTCAACCATGTCTGAGCGGCAGTCGGGTGGCTCTGATGGTCGGTCACCAGCGGTGACGACAGCAGCATCGTCGTCACATGATCGACGAATGCCTCCTGGTCGGCACCGAGGTTGCCCTCGGTCCATTCGATGAACAGCGAGATGATGGCGCCGAATACGGTGGCGTACTGCATCTTGACCGGTGCCGATGCGGCGTCGGCCCCGGCAATGGGCGCGGTCAGTGTGCCCAGCGTCATCGTGCCGATGGTGTCGCGGACGAACTGTCGCAGCCTCAGGTCGGCGATGGGCTCCACCAACAGGATCCGGCAGAGGCGGGGATCGTCCTTGACGAGTCGCGCCGCCGCCCCCACCCCCGCGCGAGTGCGCGCGTGCAGATCGGCATCCGGGTCGCCGGCGGACCGAATGACGTGACGTGCTCGCTCGAACGTGCTGCGGTAGACCTCGCGCAGCAGATCGTCGGTGTCGGTGAAGCTTTCGTAGAAGAACCTCTGGCTGAGCTCGGCTTCACGGCACACGGCTCGCATGGTCATCGCCGCTACCCCGTGGGTACCGACCAGATCGACGCCTGCCTGAAGCAGTCGGGCGCGGCGATCGGCCGACCGTGCGTCGGCGGCCTGGCCGCGGTACGGCCTTGACATGTCGCGAGCATAGCGGGCAGCATCCAATTCCGGAAGCATGCGCTTCCGGAATTGGAGGGGGGCTGCATCGTGACCGCGTCCGACGAAGGCGTCGCAGACGAACCCCGGGCCGAAGTTGCGGCCTGGAATGCACTCGTCGACGGATTGCGAACGGCGGGTGAGCAACTCGCGATCGACACCGCGGACCTTCCGGATTCCGAACGTGCGGATGGATTCCGGGCTCTGCTGCGGGCGCTGTCAAACCAGTTGGGACGCTTCGAAGTCGATCGCGACAAGCCCGAGTTCGTCGCGTTCAACGGGTGGCGCCAGAAGTTCCTGATGGACAATCCCGACTTCCGGTACTGGGTCGCCGATATTCGCTCCGACGGCCGATACCGGATCCGCGGGAATCGAGGAGACGCGGCGTACGTATCGATCACTGTTTACGGCGCCGGCGGGAGCGGTGCCCAGGTAACCGCCCGTATCGACAGTGATGCAATCACTTTCGACGCCGACGGGGCCTACGAGGTGACGGTCGGCGGAGATCGACCGACGTCCGGCGACTGGCTGGCCCTGCCCGAGCGTGCCACCGTGGTCTGGGTACGGCACTTTCACGATGACGTGCAGACCGAGCAGCCCGGGTGGTGTGCAATCGAGCCGGTCGAGTCGCCCCCGATCCCGGCACCCACCGACCCGGCTCGGTTCGGAAAGCACCTGTCCAAGGCGTCGGCGGCGATACTGCACCTGCCCCGCATCTGGAACGCCGCTGCGGCAGCCGATCACACGGCACCGAACCAGTTGCGGCACTGGACCGAGATGACCGGTGGCGCGGTGTTCACCGAACCGGCCATCCACTATGTGCGCGGCGGCTGGCAGCTGGACCCCGGTGAAGCGCTGCTCATCGAAGGTGAGCTGGTGCCGTGTCGGTACTGGAACATATTGGCGTACAGCAGATTTCTCAACTCACTGGACTACCGCCATCGGCGCGTGTCTTACACCGGCGCTACGGCGAACCTCGACGGCGGGCGCTACCGATTCGTGGTCTCGGCCACCGATCCCGGCCCGGCGGCCGGCGATTGGATCGACAGTGAGGGCCGTTCGTTCGGGATCGTCGTCATGCGGTTCCTGCAGCCCGAGCAGCAGCCGGTCGTGCCCTCGACACGCGTCGTGCGCCTCGCCGACCTGGCAGGGCGCTCATGACCGGCTGGACCGCACCCACCCGCACGCCGGAAGCGCGCAAGGCGTATGCCGCGGCCGAAGAGGATCGGGCTGTCCGCCCTGACCGGTACCGGCTCGGTACCGACGCCGTCGACATCGTCATCGACCGCGGCACCCGTGGTGCAGGCGCCGGCGTGCTCGGCGATCCCGACCAGTGGCGTCCGGGCCTGCAGCAGTACCTCGAGTCCGCCGAGGGGGACGGCCGGCTCAATGCGCTCGGCGCGCTCACCGCGCAGCGAACCGCGGCCGGCCGGCTGGCCGCCCGGGTCGCGATCACCCGCTATCTGCAGGAGCACCCCGCGATCGGACACCGGCCATTGCTGCCGCCGATCATCATCACCGGGGGCTGGCGCACGGGGACGACGTTCCTGTTCCGGCTGCTCGACCGTGACCCGCGGTTGCGCGCGCCGCTGCCCGCCGAACTCGGCGCTCCCTGGCGGCTACCCGGTGACCTCGACCCGGACGAACGCGACCGTCGCCTCGAGGCGGCCGCCGCCGGCCAGTACCTGTTGCACGTCCTCAACCCGGCAATGGCGGCCGTGCACGACTCGGGGCCGCACCTGCCCGAGGAGTGCGTGCTCGGCATGGGCACCTCCCTGCGCAACTGGGGGTTCACCGCAACCACTCGCCTGGACAGCTACGCGACCTGGCTCGCCGGTCAGGACTTCGGGCCCGAATACGACCAGCACCGCCGGATGCTGCAGATCCTCGACGCCGGCGACGGACGCCGCTGGGTCCTCAAGGCACCGGCACACACCGCGGAGCTCCGCCATGTGATCGCGACGTATCCGGGCGCCTGCGTCGTGCAACTGCACCGCGACATCGTGGAGACTGTCGCGTCCGGCGCGAGCCTGTTCGCGACGTACCGATCCACCTACAGTGACCACGTCGACGGGGCCGACGTGGGCCGGTTTCAAACCGAGCAGACCGAGCTGTGGCTGCGGCGCGCCGTCGCCGTCCGAGCCTCGGCAGAACCGACCGCCACCTGGCTCGATATCAAGTACCGCGACCTGGTGTCCGACCCCGAGGCGACGGTGCGCCGGATCTACGCCGCAGCACAGATGGAGCCGCCGGACATCGCCGGAATGCTCGACGAACATCACCGCGCCCAACCGCGCGACGGGAAAGGCAAACATCGCTACCTGCCCGAGGAGTTCGACATCAACCCCGACGAGTTGCGCGAGCGTATGCGCTTCTATACCCAGGCGCTCGACACATTCGAGGCCGGCCGGGCCCAGGTCTGACACGCCACCTCGGCAGCCAGCGACTGGCGCATATCGCGTCGCGCCATTACTTTCCCTGAGGTGATGTCCTCTGCTGCTGGTGCAGTCGCGCGTTGGATCGCCCCCGTTTTGACAGTTGCCTCCGTGGTCGGCGCAGGTCTTGCTGCAGACCCGGCGCCGACGGTGCGCCTGGTCAGTGATTCCAACCCACTCGAGGGGCAGACTTTCTACGTCAATCCCTCGTCGAAGGCCGCGCGCGCCGCGCAGGGCGACCCGAGCCCCGAGCTGCGGGCGATCGCCAACACGCCCACGGCGTACTGGATGGACAACGTCTCCAGCCCCGCAGTGGACGCGAAGTACATTGCCGCGGCCCAGGCCGCCGGCACCATGCCGATCCTGGCGCTGTACGGCATCCCGCATCGCGACTGCGGAAGCTATGCCGCGGGTGGATTCGGGTCGGCCGCTGCCTACAAGGGCTGGATCGACGGTGTCGCCGCCGCCATCGGCGGCGGGCCGGCCGCGGTCATCCTCGAACCCGATGCGCTCGCCATGGCCGACTGTCTGTCAGGTGATCAGCGCGAGGAGCGCTACAACCTGATGAGCTACGCCGTCGACACGCTGACCCGCAATCCCGGCACCGCGCTGTACGTCGACGCGGGCCACTCCCGGTGGACGGCCGCCGGTGAAATGGCAAACCGGCTGAACCGGGTCGGTGTCGCCAAGGCACGCGGTTTCAGCCTCAACACCGCCAACTTCTTCACCACCGAAGAGGAAGTCGGTTACGGCGACGCCATTTCAGGCCAGACGGGCGGTAAGCCCTACGTCATCGACACGTCACGCAACGGCGCCGGACCGGCCGACGGCGAGATGTACTGGTGCAACCCCAGCGGCCGGGCCCTCGGCGCTGCGCCGACCACGGCAACCGGAAACGGAAACGTCGACGCGTTCCTGTGGGTCAAGCGGCCCGGCGAGTCCGACGGCGCCTGCGGCACGGGAGAGGCCTCCGCGGGCACCTTCGTCAACCAGTACGCCATCGACCTGGTCCGCAAGGCGCACGGGTAGCCGACGGGCTGCGGTTCTCCAACCGGCGCCGGCCATGCTCTCCTGTCCGGCGCACGGGCGCTGCCGTGTGTGAATCATGCCTTCACGGTGGCTCGAAAGTGCCATCGGTGCTGTCTCGCTACGAGCGTTTACAGGTAGTGGGCTACTCGTGATCACCGGCCCAGATGGGCGCAGGCTCCTGCTTGGGACGGTCCCACACATGGACGCCAAGGAGGCTGGCGATGGCTGTATCGACACCGTGGCTGATTCTGAGATGCAAGTGGAAGGGCGCTGACGCCGAACCACTATCGGACACGTACTTCGAGAACATGTTCACTGCGGCCGGTGCAGGCACGCACAACATGGTGGAGTTCTTCGATCGGATGTCGCACGGCACCCTAGATCTCACCGGTTCCAAAGTGTCAGCCTGGATCTCGCTCCCGTACGAGCAGGCCGATTATGTCGGCAACGTTCCCACGGCCCCGCAGGGGAAGATCAACCGTACGGGACTCGTGGAAGCGGCCCGCCAGGCCGCCGACGATGCGGGTTACTCGACGGCCGATTTCACCGGCGCGGTGGTCGTGATGAACACGGCGACAGACCTTTACGGGCAACAGAATGGTTGGGCGGCCGTGTGCGACTCGACCAACGTTCACCCGGCCCTGTTGGGGCAGGAGATGGGACATGTCTACGGTCTCGACCATTCACGCCGAGCCGATCAGCCCGACGCGGACTATCTCGACGACTGGGATGTCATGTCCACGTGGGGTTCTTGCCACATCAACACGGTCGGACCCTATGGCGCGTGGGGGCCCGGCTTGAATGCCGCGAACATGCGGGGCCGCGGGTGGCTGGACCGATCGCGTGTCATGTCGATTGGTACCGACGCCTACACGTCGACGCATGTCGAGCTGCGGCCGCTGCATGCACGAGAACTTCCCGGCTACTTGGCGTTGGAAGTCGACGACTTCATCATCGAGTACCGCGACCGCACCGGATGGGATTCGGCAGAACCCGAACCAGTTGTGCTCGTGCACAGCTTCGTTGACAACCACTCAGTCCTACAGCCATCACATCGCGGGACGTATGGGCTGGTCGCTGGTGACGTTTGGTCACCGTGGCCGGATACTCGGGACCTGCCCTACGTCCAGATCCGCGTCGATGCAATCGACCCTGCGGCACGGAAGGCCACGTTGTCGTTTTCTGGCCATGCCGGACGCGACTTGGAGGGCGAGATCCCGGTGGGTGGAAGCCGGGGTATTCCGTGGGTCGACGGCGGTGGCTTCATTGGTGTTGACGGGCACGTCCTGGTCATCAACCGCGGTGACCCGATTGTCACTTCCCTCAGGCAGTTGATGTCGTTGCAGCTCGCGGAGACTGTGGCCGACAGCGGGTTGCGGGCCGACCTCCAGCGACGCTCGCTCACCGAGCTGAGCCGTTTCGTTGATACCCGCCGGCGCATGCTGTTCCCAGGCGCCGCATCGACTATTCGCACGCCGGCCCCCCGGGCGCCCGAACTTCCAGGCAGCCGCCGATAACGACCGATACAGGCAGAGGACCGGTGGCACTCGATGTGGCTGGAACGGCGCCCTACTGGGGCGGCGGAGGCGGGGGCGCCGTTTCGCACTCGGCGAGCATCGGTGTGGAGAAGTTGACCGATCCGACGCCGCCAAGCGTCATCCCGTTGTCGCGCAGCGTCATCGTCGTCGTGTACCGGCAGGTCTGATTCACCGTCAGGCCGGTGAGAAAGTCGACGTCATAGGTGTAGAGGAATGAACGCACCAGCTGGTTGGCGTCCCATGGCACGTCGAGGGCGAACCCCAACGACGACGCGGACAAGGCGTTGAGCAGCCGCGGGCCGACCTCACCGATCCCCGGTGTCAGATAGAACGGGGCGCCGTCGAGCTTCGTGCCGGACACGCTGACGCTGCTGATGCGATAACCGGTGGTGCCGGACGGGATGAGTGGACCCCGTCTGATGTTCGTGCTGAACAGGATTGAGTAGTTTGTGCCGCCTGCGATAGCCGTCGTGCTGAAACTTGTCGAGGTGAACTCCTGCGGCAGTTGAGCCGCGCAATTGCCGACCTTGCCGGACGGATCACCGCATTCCTGTGGTGCCGCCAAGGCAACTGGCGCAACTACGGCAGCGCCGACGACGGGCATCGTCAAGGCGGCACCGCGGATGAACGTGCGGCGGGAGAACGAGCTCCCTGGATGATTCGTCATTGGTCTTCCTCCTTATTGGCTCGTGCTTTCATCGGCAAATTCGAACCTACAAGGGTGACCGACGGTTTGGCGGCGATTGCCGCTAGCGGAACGAACCAGCCCCGCCGTCGACGAGAAGCGTCTGCCCGGTGAGGTAGGCGGAGTCGTCGCCGATCAGGAAGGCGACGACGGCACCGATGTCGGTGGTGGGATCGCCGATTCGCTTGAGTGAGGTGCTCCTGACGACCGCCTCGTACTGCTTGGGCGCCATGTCGCGCAACACTTTCAGGCCGTCGGTTTCGGCGAGTGGGCAGACCACGTTGACCCTAATCCGGTCGACTCCCCATTCCAGGGCGGCGACCTTGGACATGCCGCGAATCGCTTCCTTGGCGCCGGCGTAGGCGCCGAAAGAGTGCGTGCCGACTGTTCCGGCGGCCGAGCCGAGGTTGACGATGGATCCGCCACCGCCTTTGACCATCACCGGGTGAATCGCCTGCATCAGCCGGAACGTTGCGCGTGGCCCGGTGTCGTGGACCCGCTCGTACTCCTCTGCCGGGATGTCGACGAACGGTATCGGTCCGGCGCTGGCCACGGCGTTGTTGACCAATCCGTCCACCGTTCCGAACGCGTCGAGTGTGGCGTCGACGATTCGCTGGGCGCTGTCGCCGTCTCGGAGGTCGGCCACCACGGATGCGACGTCGAATCCGGCTTCGACGAATTCCGCTGTGGTGTTTGCCAGTACGTCGTCGAGGATGTCGGTCACGAGCACCCGCGCCCCGCGGGAGAGTAGGGCAGTGGCGATGCCTTTGCCGACACCACGGGCGGCCCCGGTGACGATCGTGACGTGGCCGTCCAGCGAGAGCGGATGGCTGTAGGTGGACATGGGGTTGCCTTTCGAAGTCGGCCAGATTTGGCACGCTAACTCATATGATCAAGCGCTGACGAGGAAGTCGAGGAACCCCATGCTGAGTGATCTACGTTTCTGCCATCTGGTTGTCGGCGTGACCGACATGGATCGGGCCCTGGACTTCTACCGTGGCCTGCTGGGCATGGATGTGGTGTTCGACCAGTTGATTTCCGGTGAGCCGTTCGACGCGGTCCTGCACGCGTCCCGCCAGCAGGAGGGACGAGTTGTCGGGGGAGCGGTGGGCGGAGTCATGCTCGAACTTGTCAGCTTCGGGACGTCGACCCCGCCTGGATCGGGGAAGCGGGGCTTCGTGGGCAACCAGAACATCGCGTTGTCGGTCACCGACCTCGACGCGACGTATCGCGCCGTGATCGACGCCGGCTTCCAGCCCGTTCAAGAGCCGTTCCCCATCGACCGGGTCCGGATGTTCTTCGTCAACGACCCCGACGGCACCGCCGTCGAGTTCGTCGAGTTTCCCGGTGGCGCCCGCAGCAGCTATGAAATGCATCGCGGCGCAGAACTCACCGCAGAAAGGTAACCGTCTCCGACAACGGTGCACGCGGTATGGACGGTTGCGGCGGTGTCGGGTCTGGGTATCCAATTGACATACCGCAGTACAAGATTCGTTGTGACGGCGGTGCAATGACCTCGTCAACGGTGCGATGGTATTCCGCCCAGGCGATCTGCGGGCAGCTGTGCAGTCCTTCCGACCGCAGCAAGAGCATCACCGTCTGCAGGTACATGCCGGCATCGCCCCATTGCGGCGGTGGCATGTCGCGGTCCAGGTAGCAGAACAGCGCGGTGGAGGCGCCGAAGCAGTCCCAGTTGCCGGCACGGACCCGGGCTCGCGCCGCGTGGTCGTCGTGGCTGATACCCAGAGCGCCGTAACGCCGTTGTCCGAATTCCTTGAGGCGCTCCTGGTACGGATTGCTCAGCGGTGTCGGATACGTCGCGACCTCCAACGGATCTCCGCGGTCTCCTGCCGCTACCCGTAACGCGATCCGTTCCTTGAGGTGAGCCAGGCGCTCACCGCCGAGCACGTAGATGTGCCATGGCTGAAGATTGCCTCCCGACGGCGCCCGCGAGGCTGCCGTCAGCACCCGTGACAAGACGTCCCAATCCACCGGGCGATCCGCAAAAGCCCGCACTGAGCGCCGTGACGCCACCGCTTCGTACACATCCACCCCGCCCAGCGTATGTCAGCCTGCGACACTTGATCATGGCCATCGAGTTGGTGCACAGTGCCCGGCTATTCGCAGGTGTGCCCTATGCCTACGCCGCGATCGCGCGTGGACCGGGCCTGATCTTCACCGCAGGCGCCTGTCCGCTCGACGATCAGGGCCGGGTCGTCGCTCCGGGCGATATTGCGGCTCAAGCCCGTCAGGCGCTGGATAATCTCCGGATCACGTTGCAGGAGTGCGGTGCCGAGCTGCATGACGTGGTGAAGACGACGATCTATGTCGTCAGCAGCGACCGCGACGATCTCACCGCGGCGTGGAATGAAGTGTCCCGTGGCTTCGAGGATCACCGCGCGCCGAGCACGTTGCTGGGTGTTGCCGTCCTCGGATATCCCGATCAACTCGTCGAGGTCGAGGCGATCGCTGTGGCGCCGACGCCCTGACGGGCTTGGTCCGAAGCGCGACGGCAAGCTCACACCTCGGTCGATGTCAGTGTGAACAGCTCCTTACCGGACGGATACGGCCGGGAAACTGGATCGCCGAGGGACGCTGCCACCGTAAGGCGATGACGGCAGACCCTGTTGATCCACTCTGGCTCCGGCCGGTGGCCGTGCCTGCTCCGGTGGTGAACATGGCTCCGCGGGCCAGCGCCGATGTACGCCAGGCGCAGGCATTCATCGTGCTTCTCGAGGCTGAAATGGCCGACCTTCAATCACAATTAGCCCGGATTGACGACCGTGTCAGGGCCGGCCGACCGGGAGCACAGCATCACCAGATGGCGGTGCGTACGCGACTCAACGAGGTGAGGCGCCTCCTCGACGCGCTCATCTTCCGGTTTCCGTCCGCCTGAGCTTCCGGTCGCCGATCGCGGCCTTTGCTGACGGCAATCTCCGTGACTACCCCCGCTGGGATCGCTGGATGAGGCCGGCTGGTAGCCCTCAGCTGCGCGCGAGGGAGTGTCCGGCTCCCTGCCACACGGTGTCGAACGGTGCGTTTCCACCAATCCGATCGATGATGCCGGCGGTGGTGAAGTCCTTGGCCAGGCGCACCGCCTCCGGGGCGCTCGCCCCCTTGGCCAGTGCGGCGGTGATCGCCGCTGCCAGCGTGCATCCCGCGCCGGCGACGCGGGCCTGTCCGACCTTCGGCGCGCGCAGGACCTCAGCCTCGTTGCCGTCGAAGAGGACGTCGACGGCGTCGTCACCGGGGAACTCGACCCCGCCCTTTACGACAACGTAGGCCGGGCCCAGGTCGGCGATGCGTCGGGCCGCCTCGACGAGGTCATCGATCGAGGAGATGGCGTCCATCCCGGCGAGGGTGCGGGCCTCGAAGAGGTTCGGGGTGACGACGGTCGCCAGCGGCAGGATCTGACGGCGCAGTGCGGTGTCGGTGTCGAGTGCGGCGCCGGGCTCCTGCCCTTTGCAGATCAGGACGGGGTCCACGACGATGTGCCGCCAGGATTGGCGGGCCAGGGCCTCTGCGACGACGTCGATCGTTGCGGGAGTGCCGAGCATGCCGATCTTGACGACGTCGAGGTCGTACGCCGACGTCGCCGCCTCGATCTGATCTGCGATGACTTGCGGGTCGACCGGCACGAACCGGTGGCCCCAGTTCGCCTTGGGGTCGAACGACACGATGCACGTCACGGTGCCCACGCCGTAGGTACCGAACTCCTGAAAAGTGCGCAGGTCAGCTTGCAAACCGGCGCCGCCGGTGGCTTCGGATCCGGCGATGACATACGAGAGGTCGATCACGTGGGTGAGCGTACGCCAGGGCTACGAGCGTCCCACTGCAACTCGGCGGATACTGGCGTAGGTTGCTGCGCTCTTCGGAGGTGGGAGGACTATGCCGCGTCATCGTGCATTTGCCCAGGTCGATGTGTTCTCGCGAACCCCGTACCTCGGTAACCCGGTCGCGGTCGTGCTCGATAGCGAGGGGCTCGACGACGTTGCGATGCAACGGCTTGCACGCTGGACCAATCTGTCGGAGACGACCTTCGTGCTGCCCCCGACGAACCCCGAGGCCGACTACCGTCTGCGCATCTTCACGCCGGGCAGTGAACTGCCGTTCGCCGGGCACCCCACGCTCGGTTCCGCACACGCCTGGCTCGGACACGGCGGACAACCCCGGCGTGCGGGACGTGTCGTGCAGGAATGCGGTGCCGGACTCGTCGAGGTGCGGCAACGTGACGCCGAGCTGTACTTCCAGGCGCCACCGACCCTGCGGTCCGGACTTCTCGACGACGAGTATCTGGATCAGATCATCGACGCCTTCGGGCTGGCACGCACAGACGTCCTCGCGCACCAGTGGGCTGACAACGGTCCAGGCTGGGCCGTCCTCGTGCTGGACAGCGCGCAACGTGTGCTCGAACTGGAACCTGACTTGGCCCGGATTCCCGCGGCCATGGTCGGTGTCATCGGCGCATATCCGGCGGGATCCGCGCACGACTACGAGATGCGGACGTTCGCACCGGGCGTCGGCGTTCCCGAAGATCCGGTGTGCGGCAGCATGAATGCCTCGGTGGGGCAGTGGCTTACGAGTACCGGTGCGGCTCCGGCGGAATACCGGGTCTCTCAGGGGGCGCGGCTCGGCCGGGCCGGCGAGATCAGCGTGCGCTCTGATTCCGACGGGTCGGTCTGGGTCGGCGGTGCCACCACCACCTGCATCGAAGGTGTCGTGACCCTCTGATCTGTCAGTCACCGACGGGCGTTCGGCCACGAATGTTTTTGACAATTCAATAGTTTTTCGAAAGCGTGGCAGGTGACCGCTTGTTATGTTGCGGTGCGGCAGCCCAGATCCTCGTGGGGATCTCATCGATTGCTGGGTATGGCGCTGTCGCGGTGTGGATTCGTCGATGGAGACGCGAATTATGGCGTATTCCTACAGTTTCGAACCCTAGTGCGGAAGTTCTCTGGCAACCGCCAACACTACTTGAAGTTAGCTGATACCGTCGCGCTCATGAAGCTCGTGCAATGCATGGCCGCAGCCGCGGCTGCACTGGCGGTCTTTGGGGCCGCCGCATGCAGCAGTGCGTCCACTGATCAGGATCCGTCGACCACGCCCGTCCCGGGCACCTCGTCGCCCACCAATCCGGCCAGGTCACCAGGAGTCACCCATCCGGCTGCGCCTGGCGCGCCGAGTCAGCCGATGATGCCCAATCCGAACGGCGACGGTTCGATGGTGCCGTGCGAGGGGACCATCTGCACCAACCCGAACCATGGGGCCGGCGATAATCCGGAGGAAAATGGCGGGGCGGTGATGCCGAACCCTAATGGCGACGGCTCGGATGTGCCGTGTGAAGGCACTATCTGCACCAACCCGAACCATGGGGCCGGTGACAATCCGGAGGAAAATGGCGGGGCGGTGATGCCGAACCCTAATGGCGACGGCTCGGATGTGCCGTGTGAAGGCACCATCTGCACCAACCCCAATCACGGGGCCGGCGACGACGGGTAGGTCGTGCGCGCCGACACAGCCGGCGCCACCCAATCGCGCAGATAGGTACGCAGTTCGGAGTCTCGGCGTGACGGTCCGCCGGGGTCGATGATGAACGACTGCAGTGTCCGCAGCATGAACTCGACCAGCTGATCGAGCGCATCGCCGTCGAATCCGACTGCGGACCAATCGATGTCGAAACGCCGCAGGATCGACTTGCCGAATTCGATGGCGAGGTCCGATGTCACGCCCGCCGTGAACGCACTGGCCTTGCCGGGCTGCAGGACCAGGCTGAGGTAGCGGTCGTGCGGGATCTGCTCGGTCGTGTAGGCGATGCCCTCGACGACGGCTTCGCTGGGGTCGGTGATCGAACCCAGTTCGGTGGCCAGTCGATCGAGGAAGCCGTCCACCGAGGACACGGCGGTGGCGACCATGAGGCTCTCCAGCGTGGGGAAGTAGCGGTACACCGTTTGCCGCGTCACCCCTAGGGCCTGGGCCACCTCGGACACGCTCACCGTGCCGCGTGTATCGATCGCCGCCCGTGCCGCGTCGATGATGCGGCGGACGGCTTCGTCGTCGTCGGCGGGAATGTCTCCCGACCAGCCGTGCCTGCGCATCCGTCGATCGTCGCATGATTGACGATCCGATCTTGACAATACAGTCGATAGTCATTGTATGGTCAGGTCATGATCGCCAGCCCAGTGAGCAGCACTGATGAGGAACTGACCCGCCGCGCACTGCGGCATGCCGTTGAGGGAACGACGGACATGGCCGACCGGGTGCTGAAGGTGCCGTTGCACTACTACCGGGACCCGAAGATCACCGAGATCGAGGAATCCCAGATCCTGCGCCGGGTCCCGCTGGCCATCGTGCCGTCGGCCCAGATCGCGGAGCAGAACGACTTCGTCGTCCGCTCGGTGCTCGGGGACTCGCTGCTGGTCACTCGCGACCGCACCGGCGCCAGCCACGTGTTCCTCAACTACTGCCGCCACCGCGGCGCCATGCCGGCCTGCGGGTCCGGCAATGCGTCACGCTTCGTCTGCCCGTATCACGCGTGGACCTACCGCAACACCGGTGAGCTGTTCATGGTCCCGGGCAAGGCCGGCTTCGACACGATGGACCCGGCGGATTATGGCCTGGTGGAACTGCCGTCGGAGGAGCGCCACGGCTTCGTCTGGGCGGTCCTGACCGCGGACGCGACGATTGACCTGGACGGTCACCTCGGAGCGCTCGGACCTGAACTGGCGCAGTGGAATTACGAGTCCTACGGCTACCACACCGACCGCGAGTTCTCCTCGGAGGTGTCGTGGAAGGGCGCGCTCGAGGCATTCGCAGAGGGCTACCACTTCCCGTTTGTCCACGGCGAGAGCCTCATTGGGCAGAACACCCTGCCGAACACCGCGATCTATGACGAATTCGGCAAACATCACCGGATCGGGTTCCCGTTCAACTGGATCAAGAATCTCGCAGAGGATCCGAGCGCCTCATTCGACCCGTCGGCCAACATGGGCGTCATCTACTGGGTCTACCCGAACCTCATTCTCGCGAACAGCCCCGTCGGCGTGGAGATCATCGACATGTTGCCGGAGGGTGAACCGACCCGCTGCACGGTGCGGCACAGCTGGATGGGTCGTATCCCGGCGACGAATGACGACATGCGGGCGGCGTATGACGCCGTCTACGAAGGGGTTCACGCCGCCGTGCGCGACGAGGACTTCGCGATGCTCCCGCAGTGCGGTGCAGGAGTCCGGCACGGTCAGCACGACCATATGATCATCGGCCGCAACGAAATCGCCGTTCAGCACATGATCAAGGTGTTCGCCCAGGAGCTCGGGGTGGCGCTGGCCTAGCCTTGACGGAACCCACCCTAATGCTAGTAGGACTTGCGTTAAGCTGTCGCGGCGACGATACTTAACGCATGTTGAACTAGCGTTAGGGGTGATCATGGCTGACGAAGTTCGACGGCGGCCAGGCGGCCGTTCCGAGCGCGTCCGCCAGGCTGTGGCCGAGGCGACGTTGGAGGTGATGGCCGAGAAGGGCATCGCCGACTTCACGGTCAGCGATGTCGCGGCACGATCCGGGGTTCACGAAACCTCGATCTACCGGCGGTGGGGCAGTCGCGAGAGCCTGATCGCCGAGACTCTGCTGGGCTATAGCGAACGGGTCATCCCGGTGCCCGATACCGGGTCGATCGGCACTGACCTGCATGGATTGCTGAGCGGTATCGCCGCTTACCTCACCAGCCCGGTCGGACGGGCGCTGGCGCAAGCGTTGGCCTTCAGCGGTGAGGAATCGCGTTGGGCCGCAGTGCGGCAGGAGTTCTGGTCTGGGCGACTGGAGTTGGCCCGCACCATCATCGATCGCGCGATCGACCGCGGGGAACTGCCGGCCGGCACTGACCCTCGATTGGTCTTGGAGGCCCTTGTCGCTCCATTGAGCTTTCGGACCCTCGTCACGCGCGAGCCGATCGACGACAGTCTGTGCACACGTCTCGTCGATCTCGTGCTCGCCGGCATTCTGCCGCGCGAACCGATTACCAGCGAAGTGGGTGGAAACCGATGACAGGTGATGTCGTGATTCGGACCTTCATCGACGGGCATGAAGTCAGCCGCTCCGATGTTCAACGCTGGGAAGCGCGGCGCGCCAAGGCGGTTCTGGCCAAGCTGGATTCACGGCTGGGTCGCCGGGCTGTCGCCGAGATTCTTCCTGGCGTCGACCTCGACACGGTAACCGGCGCGGACTTGGATGCGCAGCGGGAAGTGCTGTGCGCGCTGAAGTTCGGACTCGGGCATGCGGGTATCTACGCGATGCTGCGCCACGAGCTGGCGATGTCCGAACGGGTGGCCCGGATCGCGGTGGCCGGCAGTCGTGGCAGAAAGGCCTACAGCACAACCAGACTCGTCGTCGACGGGGTGTCCGCCGCGCAGTTCGGTGCGTGGTTCGACGGCCTCACCGCGACGAACGACGAGGCGGCCATGGTCCGGGCCTGCCCTGACCACTACCTGCTGCGGGCGCTGCCGGACGGGCGGCAGGAAGTCGTCGAGACCACCGGGGGATCGCCGACCCCGACCCGGTTCCTCGTCGACTATGCCGCGGCCGGTTCGGTCTCGGTGCCGGTGAAACCTGAGTACCCGGTGCGGATCGCCGGTCGGGCAGTCCTCGACGACGGGCTGGTCATCGGAGGGGTCCGCCACCAGTTCCGGGACCACGACGGCGCGATGGAGGCGCTCCTGGCGGTCGAGTTTCCCGGGCTGTTTCCCGCCCGCGTGGTCGCCGCGCACCGCTGGCACCTGGCCGTCGAGTTCGGCAACTGGATCATCGCTGCAGGGGCCGCATCGCCTGCCGGGTGATGCCGGGCACCGAGTTCGCCAGGTCCGGGCGCTGCTTGCCGAAGGCCCGCATCGTTCGATAGAACGACCAGATCTGCGGTGGGGTCGGAACTTTCGGTACCCAGGCCAGTTCCCAGTGGATTCCGTTGATCGGGTCATCGAAGAACACCGCGTAGTAGCCGGGCCAGTACTCGGGGTAGTCCTTGGGTGCATCGGTGACCGGGAGATTCCTGGCGAGCAGGAATTCGCGATGAAAGCGGTCTACTTCCTTGCGATTTCGAGCCCACAGTGCGATGTGGTTGATCCCGACGGCCGGGTCGGGGTGGGTGAGTTTCTCCCCGGTGCGGGCCGGTTGGATTCCAATGTAGCTGTGCGGGTTGATGAATCGAGTCATGTAGTAGACCGACTGGTACTCCATGTTCAGCGACGAGAAGCTGTGGTACCCGAGCTAGCCGAGCATCGCGTCGTAGAACGCGATCGATTCGTCGTAGTCCAAGACCGCGAACTCGACATGACTTACTCCGCGCCACCGCATCCTGCCCCCCGGAGGGTTGACTACTACCGAATGTAGTACTCATGGGGCGTGCTGGGAAGTGCTGGACGCGCGGCGGATTGCTCGCCGGCGCGCCGCGTCGTGCGCCCCGCCGAGCAGGTTGACCGCCAACGCTTGAGTGTGTGCCCCCGGGTTGATGATCGAGATCCAGCCTTGGGCGCGATGGACCGGATGAGGGAGGACGGTGTCGACGGCGGTGAAGTCGACGGCGGTCGGGTCGACCCGAGGATCAGCGCCGACGACTTCGATGAAGGCGCTCCGGCCGACGTGGATGTTCAGCCGCCATCGGTCGGGTTGGTCGAGGTCACACGAAGTATCGTCGGGATAGTTCTTCGTGACAATGGTGGCGTAAGGCTGTTCTCGTTGCGGTACTTGACCGTTGGGTGCGAAGTAGAAGAAGTGGTCGCCCCAGGCGATCTGCGGGAACGGGCTGCCCGCTGTCGGTGCCAGTTCAAAGACGCCGTCGAAGCGTCGGATCATCTCCAGTAGCTGGTCCATACTCATGGTTGAAGTGTGCGGTTGAAGTGCTTATGGAGGGTTTGGAGCATCATGCTGACCGTCTCGGCGGTAGCGGCGGCGACCGGGTACTCGGTCCAGCAGATTCGTGACCTGGAGCGTCTCGGCGTCATCTCATCGGCGGTACGAGCGGACAACGGGTACCGGCAGTTCTCGACAACCGAGATTCGTGACCTACGTGCGTATCGCGATCTGGCCAACGCCGTGGGGCCGGCCGAGGCCCGTCGGTCGATGCGCGCAATCCGAACGGTGTCGCCAGGCGAAGCCGTAAACCTGGTGTGCTCGTTGCACATCGGGCTCAACAGGGAGCACGAACAGGCACTGGTTGCGCGTCAAGCGCTGGAGGCGATCCAGGGCGAGGCCGAGACTGAAGCTGCCCCGGTGGAAGCCGACGCGATGACCATCACCGAACTGTCACGGGCGCTCGGCGTTCGTGCCTCCACGCTCCGCTTCTGGGAGAAGGAGGGGCTGGTGAAGCCAGAGCGGATCACGAATCGGAGTGGATCGACCAGGCGCTATCAGCTTGAGGCCATCCGCGAGGCGCGCATCACGGCAGCTCTGCGGGCTGCCGGTTACCGCATCCCCGATGTTCAACGGGCGGTCGCGGCGATCCGGGACCTCGACGATGTGAATCGCTCACTCGAAGCGCTCGACAAGCGGTTGAAGTCGATCACTGAACGCACCCTTTCGCTCTTTCGCGCGGCATCGACTTTGGCTGAGATCATCCAATCCGCTTAGGTATCGGCCTTTTCGGCCTCGTACTTCTGCGCCATGTGGGTGATCGCATCGATCTGTGTCTGGGCCAGCTCGTCGCGCACTTGCCCGGCGCGCGCCGCGGCGTCCAGGGTCGGCTGGGCCTGCCCCTGGAAATGCGGCATGACTTCCTCGGCGAACAGCTCCGCCGAGCGTCGGGTGGCGGCGGGATTGGCCCAGTCCGCGGCCATCTGGAGCATGGATCCGAACCCGCCGGACTGGTCACACAGTCGCTGCACCTGGGCGCGCGCCCGCTCCGGAGTTCCGATCACACCGGCGCCGCGATCGTTGATCATGTCGATCATCTCGTCGATATGGCCGCCCGGCATGGTCATCTGCGGGAATGCCGCAATCTTCTGGAAGTAGTTGAACCACGCCTCGATGCCGTAGCGGACCTCGGCGCGGGCCTGCGCGTCAGTCTCGGCGACGTGGAACGGGCCGACTAGCGACCAATTGCTCCGATCGATCGTGGTGCCGAACGCCGCGGCGCGCTCCTCGGCGATGTTCCAGTGATGGCCCAGCGCATCGAAGCCGGCCTCGCTCAGCGTGGCGCCGACCGACAGCAGGCCGATGCCATGCTTGCCGGCCAACCGGGCACCGGTGGGGGAGGCCACGGCGGCCACCGACAACGGGATCCCACCTTCTGAGTACGGGGCCAGTTGCAGTTTCGCGTCGAACAGTTCGTGGGTGGGCGTCTTGGCGCTGACCGTTTCCCCGGCGAGCAGACGCACCAGGATGTCGAGGTTGGTTTCCAACAATTCGCGGGTATCGGTCGGGTTGAGCCCGATCATGGCCGAGTCGGTGGGCAGGGAACCGGGTCCGACGCCGCCGATGATGCGGCCGTGGGTGAGGTGGTCGAGCAGCATCAGCCGGTCGGCCGCCCACAGCGGGTTGTGATACGACAGCGAGATCACGCCGGTGCCGAACTTGATCCGCTTGGCTCGTGCGGCCGCCGCGGCGATGAACACCTCCGGCGAGCTGATGATCTCGCTGCCGGCGGAGTGATGCTCGCCGATCCAGACCTCGTCGTACCCGAGCGCGTCGAGGTGCTCGATGAACTCCAGGTCCCGGTGCAGGGCCAACGTCGGATTGATGCCCGCGCGATGGAACGGGGCGATGAAGAAGCCGAAGCGGAGTCGGGACACAGGGCCTCCTTGGCGCGAAGTGTGTTCGTCAGAAAGCTAGCTTCGCGCTGACGGTGCCGATGGTGCACGAAAGTGGACAAATTGACCGAAGGCTCGGTCAAGAAGTACGTGAGCCGCGCCTTGAAGTCGATTGACGACGTGGCCCGGGGGAGACGGCGGCCTGGTCGAGTTGCAGGATGGCGGCGTCGATCAGGCTGCGGAGGATCTCGTCGGTGCTGAACGAGCTCAGCCACAGGTGTGGGGTATCGGTGCGGTGCAGCATCGCCACACCATGCACCGCGACCGAGAGGGCCGCGGCGATCCGATCGGATTCGGGCGTCGGGGGCGCCTGCGGGTCGTCGCCGCGGCAGGCGAGCAGGCCCCGGGTGACGATCGCCAATGCCTGCCGGGCGGCCGGCGAGGTGTCGGTGATCTGGCTCATCAGCGCATAGCGCAGCGGGTGGCGCTCGGCGAAGGACACGTAGGTCTGGCAGCCGAGAAACAGCCGCTCGCGCGGGGGCTTGCTGTCGGTGCGGTGTTCCGCGATCTCCTCGGACACCTGCGTCCAACTCGCTTCGGCCACCGCATCGAGCACGCTGTCACGGTCTTCGAAGTGCGCGTAGACCGAAGGGGCCGCGATACCGGCCTCGCGGGCGATGCTGCGCAGCGATACCTCGGCCTCATTCTGGGCGGCATCGATGACGCGGATGGCCGCGGAAAGGATCTCGTCGCGAAGGAGGGCGCCCTGACCACGCATATTGCGTCGACGAGGGGCTGGAACCATGCCCTTATGCTAACACGTGTTAGGTTAACGCCGGGTCGGTTTCTCGTGCGCCCACTATATGTGGACCGGCCTTGCTCCTGTCGCATCTTTGCGCCTCGGGCGTTTTCGGCGACGGTCCTTGTCTGATTGCCGATCAAAACTATTGCTGCTCAGCGGATTACGCGATTCCAACGTCTCGGCGAACGCCTGGCTTACCGGTCGATTGCCTCAACTTTACATGTGTTTGCTTATGGCTGTAAGGTCAGCGTCCATGTTGGGTGCGGTAACGCGGAATGCGTCTGGATACAGGCGATGAAGACAGTGATGACCGCACTGGCGCGGATGTGGATTGTGCTGGTGATCGTCGTGGTGGTCGGCGCCGGCGCGTTCATCATCAACCGGTTCCACGGGGTGTTCGGCACGCAGCGACTGGCTGGCGGTGACGCCCGGGTCGAGAACATCGTCTCGACCGTGCCCAAGTACGTGACCTACGAGGTGTACGGACCGGCCGGCACCTCCGGGATGGTCAGCTACATCGACGAACACGCGCAAGCGCAGGAGACTCAGTTCAGCGCCCTGCCCTGGACGCTGACCCTGACCACCACCGTGCCCAGCGTGTTCGCCAACGTCATCGCGCAGGGCGACAGCGGGGCGCTGGGCTGCCGCATCACCGTCAACGGCGAAGTTCGCGACGAGCGGTCCGCCGACGGACACACCGCCACGACAAGCTGTTTGGTGAAGGCGGCATGAGCGGCCACCGTAACGTCGAGGGCGCCCGGCCGCCCCTGTATCCCCGGCTGATCCGCACCCTGTCGGTGCCGATCATCTTGTTCTGGTTGGCAGCCACCATCGCGGTGAGCGTGCTGGTGCCGACGTTGGAGATCGTCGGCAAGAACAACGCCGTCTCACTGTCCCCGCAGGACGCACCGTCGGTGATCGCGATGAAGCACATCGGCGAGAAGTTCGGCGAGTTCAACTCGGACAGCGCCCTGATGGTGGTGCTGGAAGGCGACGAACCGCTCGGCGACGACGCTCGCCGCTTCTACGGCGAGCTGGTGGCCAACCTGGAACGCGACACCGAGCACGTCCAGCATGTGCAGGATTTCTGGGGTGATCGCATCACCTCGGCCGGCTCGCAGAGCGAGGACGGCAAGGCCGCCTATGTCCAGGTGAACCTGGCGGGCAACCAGGGCTCCACCCAGGGCGTCGAATCCGTCGATGCGGTCCGCGAGATCGTCGAGCAGACCGAAGCGCCGCCGGGCATCCGGGCCCACGTCACCGGGCAGGCCGCCCTGGTCGCCGACACCAACGAGGCCGGCGACGAGAGCATGGTGAAGATGACCGCCGTGACGCTCGCCGTCATCGCGATCATGCTGCTGGTGGTCTACCGCTCGTTCGGTGCCACGCTGATCGCGCTGTCGGTGGTTCTTGCCGAGATGAGCATGGCGCGCGGGCTGATCGCGGTGCTCGGGTCCGTGCATGTCTTCGGCTTGTCGACATTCGTCGTCAGCATTCTCACCGCGCTGGCCATCGCGGCGGGCACCGACTACTGGATCTTCCTGGTCGGCCGCTACCACGAGGCCAGAAACGCCGGCGAAGAGCGTGAAACCGCGTACTACACCACGATTTCCGGCGTCACCCACGTCATCGTCGGATCCGGGCTGACCATCTCGGGCGCGATGCTGTGCCTGCACTTCACCCGGTTGAACTACTTCAACACGCTGGCCATCCCGTGTGCGCTGGGCATGCTGGTGATCCTGGTGATGGCACTGACCTTCGCCCCAGCGGTGCTGGCGGTGTGTGTCAGGTTCGGCTGGTTGGACCCCAAGCGGGCGACCAAGACCCGCGGCTGGCGCCGGCTGGGCACGGCTATCGTGCGCTGGCCGTTGCCGATCCTGGTTGCCGCCACGTCCATCGCGCTCATCGGGGTGCTGGCCCTGCCGGGCTATCGGACCAACTACGACAACCGTCACTACGTTCCGGCCGATGTGCCGTCCAATATCGGGCACGCCGCGGCCGAGAAGCATTTCTCTTCGGCCAGAATGAATCCCGACATGCTCATGGTCGAGGTGGACCACGACATGCGCAACGCGCGCGACATGCTGGTGCTGGACCGTATCGCCAAGAACATCTTCCGGGTGCCGGGCATCGCGCGGGTGCAGAGCATCACCCGTCCGCTCGGACCGCCGATGGAACACGGCTCGGTTCCGTTCCAGGTCAGCGCCCAGGGCGTGGCCATGCGGGAGAACCTGCAGTTCATCAGGGCCCGCCTGGACGACACGTTGAAGATGACCGACCACCTCAGCTCGATGATCGCGATCATGGAGCACCTGCACGATCTGAGCGTGCAACTGTCCGACGCGACCCACAGCGCGGTCGGTGCCACGCACGACATGGAAGCCACCATGGCCGAACTGCGCGATCAGGTCGCCGATTTCGACGACTTCTTCCGGCCGGTGCGCAACTACTTCTACTGGGAACCGCACTGCTTCAACATCCCGGTGTGTCACGCCCTGCGGTCGGTGTTCGATGCGACGGACGGTTTCGACAAGCTGGCCGACAACACCAAGGCCCTGGCCACCGAGATGGACAAGGTCGACGGGCTGACCCCACAGATCGCCGCGCAGATCCCGCCGATGATCGGGATCTCCACCCAGGTGCGGGATTTGATGCTGACGCTGCACAGCACGTTCAGCGGGATGCTCATCCAGATGGAGCAGATGACCGACACCGCGTCGGCCATGGGCCAGACTTTCGACGACGCCAAGAACGACGACATGTTCTATCTGCCGCCCGAGGCGTTCACCAGCCCGGACTTCCTGCGCGGTATGGAGCTGATGCTCTCACCGGACGGGAAGGCGGCGCGGATCCTCATCACCCACGACGTGGATCCGGCCACGCTGGAAGGTATTTCGCATGTGGACGCCGAGCTGCTGGCGGCCAAGGAAGCCGTCAAGGGCACGCCGTTGGCCAACGCCAAGTTCTATCTCGGCGGTACCGCGGCCACCTACAAGGACATCCAGGAAGGCGCGCATTACGACCTGTTCATCGCGGCGCTCGCGGCGATCATCCTGATCTTCGTGGTGATGTTGTTGATCACCCGGGCCCTGGTGGCCTCGCTGGTCATCGTGGGAACGGTGGTGCTCTCGCTGGCCGCTTCGTTCGGCATGTCGGTGCTGATCTGGCAGCACATCCTGGGCATCGAACTGCAATGGCTGGTGATCGCGATGTCGGTGATCATCCTGCTCGCGGTCGGCTCGGACTACAACCTGCTGGTGGTCTCCCGGATGAAGGAGGAACTCGGCGGCGGTATCAAGACCGGGCTGATCCGGGCCATGGGCGCCACCGGCGGGGTGGTCACCGCGGCCGGCATGGTGTTCGCCTTCACCATGATCTCGATGATCGCCAGCGACCTGCGTTCGGTCGGTCAGATCGGCACGACCATCGGCCTGGGGCTGCTGTTCGACACCTTCATCGTCCGCTCACTGATCACTCCTTCGATCGCGGCGCTCCTCGGGCGTTGGTTCTGGTGGCCGCTCAAGGTTCGAAGCCGCCCGGCGCGTCCCACTCCGGCTGCACCGCAACCGGTTCCCGCTCTTGCCGCCGCCGGCCCTTCGAACGACGAGCCGACCGTGGAGATCCCGAAAGGAACCCCATGACCGAGATCCTCACCCGCACCAGCCCATTCGCTGAGCTCACCGCGCTGCGCGAGTTCGGGCCGGACCGCTTCGGTGCGACCGTTGATCCGATGTGGACCATCGGGCCCAAGGTGCACGGCGGCTGCATGATGGCGATCTGCGCGGCCGCCGCGCGCCGGTCCGTCCTCGCCGCCGGCGGCAGCGCCGAGCTGCAGCCGGTCGCGGTGAGTGCCAACTATCTGGCCGCACCGGATCCGGGTGAGGTGCAGGTGAGCACGACCCTGCGCAAGCTGGGCCGACAGGTGTGCGCGGTGGATGTGCAGCTGTCGCAGGGGGATCGGGTCGCGGTGACGGCGGCGGTCACCCTCGGCATGCTCGACGACGGCGACCCGCGGCATCAGGAACCGCTGGCGCTGACCCAGATGCCGGCCGAACCGTCGGCCGATGCCGTGCACGTGACACCGGACCATCCGATGGGACAGATCGTGCACGTCGCGCAGGGTTGCGATCTGCGGGTCGACCCCTCGGCCGCACTGTTCCTGACCGGCCGGCAGGGTGACCCGATCAACCGGATGTGGTTGCGGCCCTTCGCCGCCGACGAGGCAGACACCGACACGGCGCTGCTGTTCGCGCTGATGGCCGGCGACATCAGTGCGCCGGTGACGATGAACCGGGGAATGTTCGGCTGGGCGCCGACGGTCCAGCTCACGACCTATCTGCGCCGGCGACCGTCGCCGGGTTGGCTGCGGGTGATGGCGAATTCGACGGTCATGGGCACGACCTGGTTCGAAGAGGACCACCTGATCCTCGATGCGACCGGGGCGGTCGTTGTGCAGAGCCGTCAGCTGGCGATGATCCCGAAGGGCGCCTGAAGGCAGCGGAGTCGCGTGATTGCTGCCAACGGCCGGTCAATTTCTGCCAGCGGAATTAACCGCCTTGAGCAGCGTGTTGTGGAAGTCAGACCGGGTAGGAATCCCCCGAACCGGTGGACAAGACGTCCGAACCGCGACTCACACGCCACGGCTCGAACGCCCCGAGCGAAGGGCTTCGACATGAAGAAGTTTGGTTTTGCGAGCATGATCGCCACCGGTTTCGCCGCCGCCATCGTCGGCCTGGCCGCCCCGGCGCAAGCTGATATCTCCCATCACCAGTGGGTGCACGACATCCAGCAGCAGGCGAGCACCGGCGTCGTCACATCGACATTCGGCAACGGCCGCTGACACGCGACGCAAGCAAAGCGAGGGGCGCCCATACCGGGCGCCCCTCGCTTTGTCTCGAGCTATTCGCTGTACGTCAGGCCGACATCCGGCTCAGGCGATCAGGCCCGCCGACGTACACGATCCCCGACGGGTACGGTGCGGACGCGGCGCGGGCGATCGTCGTCGCCAACTCCCGGTCCGACATCATCTCGCCGGACACCACGGTGAAATCGATTCCCCGCCGGTCGAACTCGGAACGCATCGCGTATAGCGCGGTCTCGCCGGCCCGCTTGCTCGCGGCGATCGGTCCGTAACCCTTCGGCACGGCCTTGTTCGGGAAGAAGTGCGCCTGATGGCTGGTGACGAACACGATCTGACCGCCCACCGGCATCAGCGGTAAGGCCAGCTTGGCCAGCCGGCGCTGTGCATCGCGGTTCAGCCGCATCGCGTAGCCGGGATCGGTTCCCAGCTCCAGCCCGGTCGAAGCGTTGAGCACCAGGACATCCAGGCGGCCGAACTCACGGCCCACCCGCTCGATCATCGCGGCGGCGGCCGCTTCATCGGAAATGTCGGCGCCGAGCGTGGAGGCGCGTCCGCCCGCGCGGCGGATGGCGTCGACGACCGTGTTGGCGCGTTTGGCCTTCTCGCGGTAGTTGACGACGACGTGGGTCTCCGGACTGGCGAGCTGCTGGGCGACGTCGGCGCCGATACCCCGCGACGCGCCGGTGACAAGTGCGATCCGGGTGGCTGCTGCAGGCTGCATGTCGGGTTCCTTCCGTCCTGCCGAGGCGGCCGGCCCTACGTGTGGCCTGCGGTAACACGGTGATGTGCCCGTGCTCACAACCGCCCTGAGCACCCACCGTACACCAACTCTAAGAAAAATAAGACCCTTCTAAGGTCACGGTAAGGGCAATGTCGAGTCGCAAGTGGGTTGCTGCGGTAGGCGGCTTAACCTGGCTACATGACTGGCCTGCGCGTGCCCGGCGGAGTGGTGCACAAGTTTGCCGGCGGACCTGCACGAAGCCTTGATCGGCAATGTCTCGGCGCTGGCTGCCTGGCGCGACATCACGCCGCTCGCGCGCAACGAGTTCATCTGCTGGGTCGAAGATGCCAAGCAACAGGTGACGCGCGAGCGGCGGATACGCCGCACGCAGGAGGAGTTGGAGGAAGGCCAGCGGCGGCCGTGCTGCTGGCCCGGGTGCAAGCACCGCGAGCGCACCGGCAAGTAGCCGCTCGGCCCCTACCGGATCGACAGGCCGGTGATGGCCCGGGAGATCACCAGTCGCTGGATCTCGCTGGTGCCCTCGAAGATCGTGAAGATCTTGGCGTCACGGTGCATCCGCTCGACCGGGTAGTCGCGGGTGTAGCCGTTGCCGCCGAGAATCTGGATGGCCTCGTCGGTCACGTACACCGCGGTCTCACTGGCCACGAGCTTGGCCATCGAGCCCTCGGCGTTGTCGAACGCCTTGTTGTTGCGCGCCATCCAGCCGGCTCGCCACACCAGCAACCGGGCGGCGTCGATACGGCTCTTCATGTCGGCGAGCTTGAACGCGACGGCCTGGAACTCGCCGATCTTGCGGCCGAATTGCTCACGCTGGCAGGCATAGTCGAGGGCGTACTCGTAGGCTGCGCGGGCCACGCCGACCGCCATCGCCCCGACGGTGGGCCGGGTGCGCTCGAAGGTCTTCATCGCGGCCTGGCCGCCGGCCGATGCGCCGGACTTCACGCGCGCGATGCGGGCCTCGAACTTCTCCCGACCGCCCAGGATCAGATCCTCGGACAGCCGGACGTTGTCGAGCACCACCTCGGCGGTGTGCGAGGCGCGGATACCGTGCTTCTTGAACTTCTGGCCCTGGGTGAAGCCGTGAGTGTTCGGCGGGATGATGAACGTGGCCTGCCCGCGCGAGCCGAGTTCGGGGTAGACCGAGGCGACCACGATGTGGACGTTGGCGATCCCGCCATTGGTGGCCCAGGTCTTGGTGCCGTTGAGCACCCACTCGCGGGTCGCCTCGTCGAAGCGGGCGCGGGTGCGGATGGCGCCGACGTCAGAGCCGGCGTCGGGCTCCGAGGAGCAGAACGCGCCGAGCTTGGGTTCGTCGGCCGTACCGAACATCTCCGGCAGCCAGAGGCCCAACTGTTCGGGAGTTCCGTTGCCCGCCAACGCCGCTGCGGCCAGGCCGGTGCCCAGGATCGACAGCGCGATGCCGGCGTCACCCCAGAACAATTCCTCGAACACGGTCAGCATGCCCAGCCCGGTGGGTTCGGCGGCCTGCTGGGCGAACAACTCGGGGGAGTACAGCCCCACCTTCGCGGCCTCCTGGATGACCGGCCACGGGGTTTCCTCCCGCTCATCCCATTCCGCGGCCGCGGGGCGCACCACCTCGGCGGCGAACTGGTGGACCCAGTCGCGGACCTCGATCACGTCGTCGCTCAGTTGCAGGGAGAACGTCACGGTTTCCTCCTGAAATAGGTTGGGAATCAGTTGGTTTGAGTGCGGTGTTGTTTGATCACGCTGACGGTCTGGGTGACCCAGGCCTCGAAGAAGCGTTCGTGGTCGACGTTGCCCGGCAAGCGCCCGGTCAGCGCCTGCAGGGTCGCGGCGTAGGACAGCCCGGCGATGGCGACCGCCGCGGTGGCCTCGGGATCGGGGATCTGGGTGCGGCCCGAGCGATTGGATGCGGCCAGCTCATCGGCGAACCGCTGATAGGCGTTGTCGGTGATGACCTGCCACGTCTTCTCGTCGAGCTCGCCGAGCTCATCGGGTTCACGCAGCATGACCCGCAGCAGTTCCTCGCTCTGGGTGAGGTTGGTCCAGATCAATTGACCGGCACTGCGAACCGCCTCCTCGACGGATTTCGGATTGCCGGCGTCGTACTGCTCACGGGCGCTCACGATGGCGTCGATGCGGTGCGAGACCGCGGCCTCGAGTAGTTCCCGTTTCGAGCCGAAGTGTTTGTAGAGCGCACCCGACCCCGGTGCCAGGCCGGCCGCCTGCTGGATGTGGGCCACCGACGTCGCGGCATACCCCTTGGCGGCGAACAGCTTGAGTGCCGTGGCCAAGAGCCGGTCCCGTCCGGATGACATGGTGAGAGAGTACTCACTCACCTGATTGGCGCCAAACGGGCCCCTCACGTCTGCCGGATCGATAGGTTGACCTGGACTGTGTCGGTCTGACGGGGAGGCATGACGATGGCAGAGCTGAGTCGAAACGACAAGATCTTGTGCGGCGTCTACGCCGTGATCGCCGTGGTGGCGCTCGTCGGGACCTGGTGGAACAACATCGGCTACATCACCACTGAAAGCACGAGCCTGATCGACTTCTTCAAGAGTGGCTACACCAACTACGCGACGTCCTCACTCACCAACGACCTGCTGCTGTTCGGGTTGGCGGCGTTCGTGTTCATGGTCGTCGAGGCCCGCCGGATCGGTATCCCGAAGGTGTGGATCTACATCGTGCTCAGTGCGGTCATTGCCGTGAGTGTGGCGTTCCCGCTGTTTCTGATCCGACGGCAATTGGTGCTGGCTGAGCAGCGGGTGTCGGGAGGCATCGCAAGTTAGCGAAACGCCTTTCGTTGTTTAACTGGACACATTAGTTTAGTTCGCTAGCCAATCCAGATGGGGTGTCGACCTCCATCGAGGGTCTTTCAGGTCGAGACCGACGGCCGCCGAAGCTGCGTTTCGCTTCGATTTGCGTAGAACGACACCTAGGAGCTACGAGGTGGGTCTGCGCGTTCCAATCGGGCGCTGAGCACGGCCACGCAAATGCGTAGAGACGCTAATGGCCGCTCGGGGCGGAATGCCCTCCGGTCCAGGAAAACTCGGCGGCAGACGGGTCGTCTATCTCATTCCACCTAACGGTGACCAATACGCCGTAGGCGGGGTGGTTATTCACGGTAAAGAAACCGTCGCTTTTTGGTCCGATCTTTCCTAGTTCACGCTCGAAATTCGAGTCACCAACGACTACGTTGTACGCCGTGCGTGAGCCGGTATTGCGGAGCAAGAAGTCGAAAACGCTCGCGGTATTCGCGCTTCGGATTTCCCAGGTCGTGGGCTCGACGAGCGCAACGGGTTCACTCGCGGTCCGCTGGCCCGGGACTCGCCATCCTCGCGTCAGGCCCAGGACGGGAATGACAAGGAGCACGCCGAGACCATAGATGATCGCCATGGGAATTGCGTTCCAATGAAAGTGCTCCGGGGCCGCGAGCGGAATGTAAATCGCCGCGACTACCGCGGCGATGCCGAGGATGATCGCTATTAGAGCAGTCCAAACGTCCTTTGATTCGGGCGCGGCCATGCCCGATACTGTACGTTGTGATCACGGCGCATATTGGCTGTTCAACACGTTTCAGCCATTCGTGATGCTGGCATCGATCCCGTCACGCTGTATTCATTCACCGAGCCACCGGTGGGCCAGGCGAAAATGCAATCCCTCGCCAAGCTCGTCCTGTCACGACTGTAACCCTGGCGTCCGACCAACGGGAACTCTTGCCTTCTGCACGCGCGTGTGCAGAAAAGCGACACGCGACCGAGACCGGCCGATCCACCGGCCGGCGGGTACCACCTCCGGCTAGCCGAGGGTGAGGGTCCTCGTGCGCGCTTTTTACCGAGAGGTTATGCAGATCGTGCGATCTGAGCTGGATTGTTGTCCCGCTAATCAGCGAGCCCGAGCATCCGCCGGGTCATCTGGTTCAGCTGGACCCGGAGGGTCTCGCCGTCGATGTCGGCGAGCAGCGGATGCATGACCGCGACGCTGATCGCACTTGAGAGCATCGCCGCGTGAAGCCGGGCCTCGACGCCGGCTTCGGTGCCCAGGAGTGCGGCATAGAGGCGTTCGATGAACCGCTGAAACGGCTCGTACTCGGCCTGCAGGCGAATGATCACGGGGTCGAACATCGGAATGCTGAAGGCGCCGCGGCGGTCGATGGCCTGCTCGATCATCCGGTCCAGCAGCTCCTCACGGGCCTGCCGGGGAGACCCCTGCGCCTCGACCGCCTCGAGTGCCTCTTCGAGTCGGCTCATCTCCCGTTCGGTGATCGCGATGACGATCTCTTCCTTGGTCTTGAACTGCCGATACACGGCGGCCTTCGTGACACCCATTTCGTCGGCGATCATCTGCAGTGACGTCCCGCTGACCCCGTGATTGGCAATGAGTTTCAGTGCCGCGTCCATTACCCGCGTTTGAGCGGCGGTACGCGTGATCGCACCGAAAGTCCGGGCCTCCTGTGTGGACGTCACAGCGTCAACGGTAACCGACGATTGACCGTCGAGTAGCCGATCGGCTACCGTCCAAGTTGCCGATCGGCAACTAACGTCACGCATGAAGAGAGTCCGACGATGAGACGACCTGACGGCGAGTTGATCCTCCTGGGGACGTTGCCCGTAGTGGCAATCATCTGGATCTCCGCGTTCTTCCTGTTCCCCGGGTTCGTACATCCGATGTCCCCCAACATGTCTGCCGAGCAGGTCGCGAGTTTCTATCAGGACGAAACCGCGCGGATCCGGTACAGCATGATCCTGTTCAACTGGTTCGGCGTCGGCCTCATCCCCATCGTGATCCTGTTGGCGATGCAGGTCCGGCGGATGGCCCACCGCACGCCGATCTTGTCCTACAGCCTGATCGCGGCGGCCGGAGGTCCACCGGCGCTGTTCCTCATCGCCAACATGTTCTGGCTGCTCGGCTCATTCCGGCCGGACCGCGCCCCGGAGTTGACCCAGGTTCTCAACGATCTCGCCTGGCTGACCTTCACACTGCTGGTGCCGTATCTGATCGCGCAGTGCCTGCTGCTGGCGTTGGCGATCTACTGGGATCAGCAGGAACGGCCGGTGTTCAAACCGTGGGTGGCGTACTTCAACCTTGCCGTCGCCGCGGCGCTGGTCCCCGCCACATTCACCGCGTTGTCTTTCGACGGACCTTTTGCGTGGGACGGGATGTTATCCTTCTGGCTCAAGAACATTGCCATCGCTGTCTGGATCCTGGTGATGGGAGTCGTTCTCGCCCAGGCGATCAAACAGCAGCGCGCGATGGACAAGGTGTCCGCATGAGCGGCACACGGTTGAGCAGACTCGTGTGGAACCTGCGCTATCACCCCAAGCGTGAGCTGTGGTTCGCGTGGTATGTGATGGTGTTCTTCTACCAGCTCTACGGTGTGCTGTTCTTCTTCGTCACCCGCGTGCAGCCTCCGCCGAGCCCGGCCTGGGACACCCCGACGGTCGTGCACTGGGTGACCGACCACCGGTTCGGTGTTCTCGCCGGCTTCGGTGTCGTCTTCCTCATCACCGGCATGTGTGCGCCGATGAACGCCCTTCTCGCCTACTCGATGCGACGGATGTCGGTCAGCCCCGTCTTCGCGTACTCGTATCTGATCATGTACTCGCTGAGCGCAATTCCGGGCATGCTCGTCATGGCCATCGCAATGACCACCGCGGCGCTACGGCCCGACCGCGACCCCGAGATCATCCACTGGCTCTATGAATTCGCCTTCTTGTCGTTCAGCGGGACCATGGGTGTGTTCCTGATCGGCTCGCTGGTGTGGATGGCCGCGATCCTGCTGGACAAGAACCGCGTGTTTCCGAAGTGGTTCGGCTATCTCAATCTCTGCAACGCCCTGACCGAAGTGGTCGTCGCCCCGGCCTGGATCTTCCACCGCGGCGCGTTCGCCTGGAACGGCGCGATCGCCTGGTGGGTCAACATGGTCGTGTTCGTCACGTACACCGGTGTTTTCATCGTGCTGCTGCGCAGGATGATAGAACGTGAGGACTTCGGCACCGGTCCGCTCCCGGACCTTCCGGGCAAACAGGCCGGCGAGCTGCAGGTGGCAGCGGAGGCGGTGCGATGACCGAACAAGTCGACGGGGCCCGCACACGGTCGGTGCCCGGGCAGCCCGACATGTGGATGTTCGTGCTGTTCGAATCGCTGCTGTTCACCGCGTACTTCTCGGTGTACCTGGTGTCACGCACCGAGAATCCAGAGCTCTTCCTGCAGTCGCAATCCCATCTGGACCTGCGGATCGGAGTGGTCAATACCATTGCGCTGCTGCTGAGTTCGTGGTCCATCGCCCGGTGCGTCCAGGCCTCCCGCGGGGGCAACTACCGATCCGCGTTGACGAACGTGTTTCTGACGATCACGTTCGGCGTCATCTTCCTGGCAGGCAAGATCGTCGAGTGGGTCACCCAGGTTCGCATGGGGAATACGTTCACCAGCGATGAGTTCTTTCAGCACTACTTCTTCCTGACGTCGATCCACTGCATCCACGTCCTGATCGGCTTCGTGGTGCTCGGTGTCGTCGTCTACCAGTTGTGGAGCCCGCAGCGGCGATCCCAGCAGCTCGTCGAAACCGGCGCCACCTACTGGCACACCGTCGATTTCCTCTGGGTCCTGATTTTCGCGTTGATCTACGTCGTGAGGTGAGTGGTGCGCACCAAGAGCAACACAAGACTGCTGATCGTCTGGGCGATCCTGACGGCGATGACACTCGTCTACGTGTGGCTCGACGAAGCCGTCGACCAGGACGGGACGCTGCGGGCCAGCACCATCGTCACTGTCAGCGCGATCGCCATCGCACTGATCAAGGTGCGCATCATCTTCCGGGAATTCATGGAGGTGCGCCACGCTCCGGCATTGCTCTGCCGCCTCACCGACGGATGGGTTGTCCTCATCGGAATCTGCCTGCTGGGCAGCTACTTTGTCGGGTCAGCGGTCGCCGGCTAGGTGCCGTACAGATGGAGCGCCCGGGCGGTTTCGGTGGCGACGTCGCCACTCAGCTTCGTGATCGGCGGACCGCCGCGTTGATGGATGACGTTCGCCAGGACAGCGACGTAGGTGTCTGATCCGGGATCCATCCAGAGCGTCACGCCGGTGAATCCGGTGTGGCCGAAGCTGCCGACGGGAAAGATCAGCCCGCGCGGTCGGGAGTGGGCGGTATCGACATCCCAGCCGAAGCCGCGGAGGTCTTGCCCGTCGATTGCCGGATAGTGCGGCGCCAGCAGGGGATCGGTTGTGTTGGGGGTGTTTTCGATGGCTTGCCGGGTGGCGGTGTTGGCCGCTTCGACCTGTTCGGCGGTGTGTCCGGGTTGCTGCGGAGTCGTCATCAACTCCACGGTCGATTGCTTCAGCGGAAAGGTGCTCGGGCGGCCGGCGAGACGATCGAGCAGGGCCTGCGCGAATCGGCCGACGTCGTTCACGGTCGAGAACACCCCGGCGCTGCCGGCCACTCCACCCATGCGGCGTGCCGTCGGGTCGTGCACGGTCCCGCGCAACGGGTGGCCGTAGTCGGGGTTGATGCCCGGGGTGTCTTCGTCTAGCGCTGTCGGTGCGATGCGGGGCAGGAGGTCGGTACTCCACGTACCCTCCGGGCAATCGTTCACTTTGGGTGCGCTTGGATCGAAGGCGACTGCGGTGCCCCGGACCTGGTGCGGACCACAGGCTTTGGTGGCCGGAAGGTAGTGAGTTTCTGACAACCCAAGCGGTGCAAAGACATTGTCCTGCACATACGTATCCAAGGGCTGGCCGGTGATCCGCTCGACGATCGTGCCCACCAGAATGAAGTTGATGTCGGAGTAGTGAAAGAGCGCGCCGGGTTCGTACACCACCCACGCGCCGAGCGCACGGTGAGTGCCTTCTGCTTTGTCGGCCTTGTCGAGCCCCCACGGACCGTCCAGGCTCAGATCGCCGGCGATGCCCGACGTGTGGGTGAGCAGCATGCGAACGGTCACCTGCGCGCGGCGTGGGTCGTTGGTGGGGTTGAAGTCCGGCAGGTAGGTCTGTACCTGGTCGTCGAACTTGACCTTGCCCTGTTCGTAGAGCTGCATGAAGGCCGTCGTCGTCGCGATGCTCTTCGACAACGAGGCGAGGTCGAAGATCGTGTCCTCGGTCATCGGCTCGGCGGGGGCAGGTACTCCGTCCAGTCCCGGTTCGCCGTCGAGCTTGCGCGAGCCGTACGCCTGGCGGAAGACGACGTTGCCGCCGTGCCCGACCTGCACCACGGCTCCGGGCAGGCGATGGGCCGTGATGTTGTCGTTGACGAGTTTCGAGACCGGGGTGAAGTCACCTGTAGGAACGACGGCGGCCAAGGTGGGCGTTGGCGCGGTGGTCGTTGGTGCGGTCGTGGTCGACGTGGAACTGGCTGGCGGTGGGGGTGTCGGACGTCCGCACGAAGTGGTTGCGGCGATCGTGAACATGATGGTGCCGACGGCGAAGAGCTGGGTAAGACGCGATCGCGACACCGTCACCAGATCGACGGTAGTCGTGCCCCGCGAGCGTTGTCGGTGGACGGGAGCACAGTGGCTCCTATCGACCACGGAAGGGGCGGCCATGTGCTGGCAGTGCGACAATCCCAACGGCACTACCGATGACTACTTGGACATCCTGCGGGACATCATCAAGGACCACGGGTGGGCAGTCCAGTTTGTTGAGAACGACAAACGCCCATATGCCTACACCGTAGGCCTGCACGACATGGGCTTGCCGGAGCTATTGATCACGGGCATGCCCGCGCAGGCTTCTGCGCGCGTGCTGAACTCACTTGCCCATCAGATCACCGAGGACGGCACGTTCCTGCAACCGGCGATGCACATCGATTATCAGGACGAGTTTCTCTTCGAGGTGGTTGAGGTTGAGCATCCGGATGTCCATCTCAAATTCGCCGTCGAGCTCTGCAGTCCGCGTATTCGTGCGTTCCAACTCGTGTGGACGGACGATCGTGGTCGTTGGCCATGGGACCGTGGATGGAGTCACGGTCGATGTCGGCAACCGGTACTAGGCGTTCGTAAGCTGTTGCCGGAATAGGGTGCGATCTGTCCACACGGCAGCGAGGTGCACCGAGCATGACAGTGCGCCGAAGTGAACAAGGTCCACATGAACTTCGACGCGTTGTACCTAGGATTGCGGTCAATATCGAGCAGTAATCCTAGGTGTAGTGGTCGCGCGCAATGAGTTTCGCCATTCCGCACGGCAAACGTGAAATCCTTCTATGTCAACGATTGACAGCCGGTGTACGCGGCTCTAGATGCTTCGCCCACCCTGACGCGCACACTGCAGTGCAGACAATCGCCAACAACCCCACCGCACTGAGCATCACCGGATAGCTGAACCAGTGCGCCAGCGCGGCCAGCACCGCGGGCAGCAGGAACCCGAGATAGGCCAGTGAGTAGTAGACCCCGGAGATCCCGGCGAGCTCGTCAGGCGGCGCAATGCGTTGGATCTCAAGGAGACCCGACACGATCGCGATTCCGTACGCGCTGCCGAGCAGCATCGCGACCAGCGGAGCGACGAGCGCCGAGCGTGTGACGGCAGTGGCCACGGCGGCGAAGATACCCAACGCCATCAATGCCATCGACACCACCACGGCACGGGAGCTGGACACGTCGTCGAGTCGACGCGCGACCGGCTGGATCGCCACACCGCAGCCCAGCGTCAGCACGGTCAACCCCACGGTATAGAGCAGGGCCCATGATCCGAGTTGGTCGGCGACGAGCGCCGGCACCACCGCGTACGCGATGGCTGCCGAACCAAAGATCCACGGCGCCATGGGAACAACGACATGAAGGAACCGGCGGTGTCCGGCGGCGGGCACCTTCAATCCGTCCAGGAAGGGCCGCGAGGCCATGCGCTCACGGGTCTCGACGGTGCGATTCCACACCGCCCACAGCACCGGCACGCACAGGGCCACATGGACCAGGTACGTCAACACCAGCGGCAGCGGAGCGTAGACGGTGAGCAGCCCGGCGAACAAGGGCCCGACCCCGAAGCCCAATGACAGGCAGATCGAGGCACGTCGCGCACCGGCCCCGGCCGGGGCGTCGTCGAACGGCGGCCCGGACAGCTCAGCGATCCAGGCTGATCCGACCGCCATCGCGATACCGACCGCCACTCCGCTGAACAGTCGGCCGACGAACAGGGCCGGGAAGCCCCAGTAGTCGCCGATGGCCAGCACGAGGCTGCCGAGCGCCGCACTGATGACACCGGCGGCCATCACGTTGCGTCGACCGTGGCGGTCCGACAACGTCGAGGCGATCAGCAGGCCCGGGATCAGGCCGAGCACGTAGGCGCCCAACAGGATGTCCACGTCCACCCGGGTGTAGCCGGAGTGCTGGGCATACGCGATCAGCAGCGGGGTGAATTGGTTTCCGCCCCAACCGATGCAGAAGATCGCGATGGCCACGGCGAGCCAGGGCTGAAGGCGATGCCGGATCTGATCCGGTGCCTCACGGGAGTCGAAAGCGACAGCGGTCATGCCAGCACCACCCGGTAGGTAGCCTCCAGATGCGCCAGCAATGCGCCCTCGAAACCGGCTACATCGCGCCGCCCGATGGCGTCGGCCAAGTCCGCGTGCTCGCCGATCAACTCGGTCAGTCGGGCCGAGTCCGAACGGGCCGCGTCGGCCATCATGCGACGCTGCCGGTCGCTGAGCGACCCGTAGAAGCGGTCGGCGATCGTGTTCCCGGCGACCTCCACGATCCGCCGGTGAAACGCGTCGTCGGCGGCCGCGAACTGATCGGCGTCGCCGATCGCCGCGCCGTGGCGCTGCCGCTCCACCAACTCGGTCAGCTCACCGAACAATGTGTCGATGGACTCCGGTGACCGGCACAACCGACGCACCGCTGCGGTCTCGAGCGCCAGGCGCATCTCCAGCAGATCGGTGGCCTCCTGCGCGGACACCGGTACGACGACGGCGCCGCGCCGCGGCACGAGATCCAGGAAATCCTCGGCGGCCAGGCGCAGAAACGCCTCGTGCACGGGTGTGCGGCTGACGCCGAGCTGCGTCGCCACCTCTACCTCGCTGAGCAGCTGCCCGCCTCGAAACTCACCGGAGAGGATCTGGTCCTTGGTCATCCGGTAGACGCGTTGGCTGTTGCTCGACTTCTCGTCCGGGTCCACGAAAGACCAGGGTACCCCTTGCATGCACCCTTGCATGCAAGGGGTCTATCCAGGGGAAACGCTTAGAAGGGGCTGCTGTTGGCCTGGTACTTGGACGATTCCGGACGCGGTCCGAACCGGCGGATGTACTCCTCGTGCTTCCGCTGGTCCTTCTTGTACTGGATCTCGTCGACCAGGTTGGGGTCGAGGCCATGCTGCGCCAGCCGGTGCCGGCGCCAGATCTTGTTGAGCGCGAGCGCCATCAAGATGGCCCAGATGTAGATCGGCACGGTCATCTCGATGTGCACGTACAGCGAGGCGGGCAGGAGCCACAGCGGCGCCAGTACGAACAGCGGCGGGATCGCCATCCGGATCAGATGCCGGCGCACCGCGCCATGGTCGGCCAGGTCATGGGCCACCCATTCGCGCATGGAATCGGGCAGTCGCTTGCCGTAGCAGTAGGCGATGTACTGAAAGAAGTTGGGACGGTCCTTGGCCATGGGGGCTCCTGGTGTCAATCGGTGAGTGAATTGGCCGCCAGTGCAGCCACGTTGATGCGGGTCAACACCCGATGCAGCTCTTCGAGTTCGGCGATGTCGACGCCCAGGCGCTCCACCACCGCGGGTGGGATGGCCAGGGCCCGCTCACGCAGGGCGATCCCGGCCTCGGTCAGCTCGACGTCGGTCGCGCGCTCATCGCCGGCCCGGCGGCTGCGGGTCAGCAGGCCCAGGGCTTCCAGTCGCTTGAGCATGGGCGAGAGCGTCGCCGAATCGAGTTGCAGCGCGGAGGCGATCTCCTTGACCGAGAGCGGGGGTGTGCCGCCCGAGACGGACCGTTGGTGATCCCACAGCGCCAGCATCACGAGGTACTGCGGGTGGGTCAGACCCAGCGGCTCGAGCAGCGGGCGATACACGGCGAGCACGGCGCGGTTGCTGACGGCCAGCGCGAAACAGACCTGCCGTTCGAGGGCCAACGGATCGGAGCTGAGCTCCGGCGCTTCGGATACTACGGACACAAACTGAAAGTACCCTAATAGTTAGGGCACTAACAATGTCTGGGTGATCACACGCTCACGTTCAGTGCGCGCGTTTGGCCAATCGCTCGGCGTTGTCGATCAGGATGCTCCGGCCCTGCACGCGGATCCAGCCGCGTTGCGCGAAGTCCGACAGCGCCTTGTTGACCGTCTCCCGCGAGGACCCCACGAGCTGGGCGATCTCTTCCTGAGTCAGCTCGTGGTCGACGCGCAGCGCGGTGCCGTCGCGGCTGCCGAACCGTTGCGCCAGGTAGAGCAGCTGCTTGGCCACCCGGCCCGGCACATCGGTGAAGATCAGGTCGGACAGATTGTCGTTGGTGCGGCGCAGCCGGCGGGCCAGCACGCGCAGGAGTTGTTCGGCGATCTCAGGCCGATCGGCAATCCAGCTCCGCAACACACTGCGGCTCATCACGACCGTTTTCACCTCGGTCAGCGCGGTCACCGTCGAGGTTCGCGGACCCGGATCGAAGATGGCGAGCTCGCCGAACATGTCCGACGGGCCCATCAGCGTGATCAGGCTATCGCGCCCGTCCACCGACTTGCGACCGATCTTCACCTTGCCGGCGGTGATGATGTACAGCGTGTCGCCGGGCTCGCCCTCGGCGAAAACCACCTCGCCGCGGCGGAAGGTCACCGGCTCCAGATGCTGGACCAGCGCAGCCACAGCATCGGGTGACACACCCTGGAAGATGCCGGCGCGTGCCAGCACTTCGTTCATGTTTACCCCTCGATAAGTGCCGAAATCGGCTGCTCGCAACGTTTACGCAGGTCACGCTGAAAATGCGACCGCGATTCCACCTTACAAGGAATGTGCGCTACGTCATGTGGGGCCTGTGCGGACTCCGGGTACCGGGATCGGCGTGGGTTCGGCCATCCCGTTGATTCGATCGACATCAGATGGCCGAGCAGCAGATCCGCTGGGCTTCGCTGACAGAGTCGGCCAGGGTCTGGCGCGTGTTGATCACGTGGGCGTCGGGCCATTCGGCGCCGCCGGCGGCCAGCCCGTCCGCGATCTGTGGTGTGGCATCTGAGTTGGTGACCTGCCGTTGCACGATGCGTTCCTTGGCTTCGTCGATGGGCACCGTGCAGGCTAATTCCACTGTGGGGCAGTGCTGTTCGGCCGCTACCTGCCGCGCGCGTCGCCGGAGATCCGGATCGCGCCAGGTGCCGTCGAGGATCACCGATCTGCCCCCGGCCAGAGCCTGCTGGGCCCGCTGAAGTACGGCGTCGTAGACGGCGGCGACGTTGTCGCTGCTGTAGAGGCCCTCGTTCAAGATGCCCGCAGCGCCGCCGAGCAGGCCATCCGCCTGCAATTGGCGGCGCACATCGTCGGTGGAGATGACCTGCGCGGACAGCTGTTGAGCGAGCGCGTGCGCGAGTGTCGTCTTTCCGGTGCCCGGACCGCCGCCGACGAGGATCAGTCGCACCGCCCCCTTACGGAGGTGATCGAGAGCAATGTCGAGATGATGCCGCGCGTCGGTGGCGGCGCTCTCGGTGCCCTGATCGATTCTGATGCAGTCGACCTTGGCGCGGACCCCGGCGCGGTAGGCGATGTAGAAGTCCACCAGCGCGGTCGGCGCGGTGTCCCCGGAGATCCGTCGGTACTCAGCGATGAAGAAGTCGGCCAGGTCTTTGCGACCCAGGAATTCCAGGTCCATCGCCAGGAATGCCACGTCGTCCGTGCAATCGACGTGGCGCAGCCCGTCATCGAACTCAAGGCAGTCAAGGATCGCCGGACCGTCCGGCATGCAGAATATGTCGCCGGTCAGCAGGTCGCCGTGGCCGTCGATGATTCGGCGATCGCTGATCCGGTCGGCGAACAGCGCGTCGCGGCCGTCGATGAACTGCTCAACCAGCCGGCTGACCTCGGCCAGCGATTCCGCGGGCAGTGTGGTTCCTTCGTATCGGCGCAGTTCGGCGAGGTTGTCCCGCCAACGGCGGGTAATCGCGGGAATCTTGGCAGCGGTATCGATGTCTTCTGACCGATCAGCCTTGGCATGGAAGCGCGCTATGACTTCGGCGATCGCCGACAGATGCTGTAGCGCGGGCTCGCCACCGACAACGATCGACGTCAGCCGGCGCGCGTCGGGGTATCTCCGCATCACGATCACCGGCTCAGGTGGGCCGCCCTGTGGGTCGGTGAAGTGGGCAACCCCGAGGTAACTGTCAGGCGCCAATCGCTGGTTCAGAAAAACCTCACGGAGGCACACCTCATCGCGGCGCTCGACCGAGCGGAAATCGAGAAAGTCCGTGACGACGGGCTTTTTGACTTTGTAAGCCCTGTCGCCGACCAAGGCGACGATCCCGGTGTGTGTCTCGTGAATCTCCGCTGCGACGCTGCCGGCCGCGGACTCAGCGGTCTGCGACGAAGTCGGCAAAGCTGATGTGTCCATAACCCATGTTCACTCAACGCGGGCATGTCTCGGTAGTGCCGTTCGACCCTATCCGGCGTCCGGGAACGGTGGCACGGCGCACGCTGTCCAATGCATGCCATGTGAGTCACATTGCAGCACAGCTGATCTTGGGAGATTCCAGACAACTCGGCGCGTCTGAGATTGAGGACTAATGGCCCTTCTCCTGACTGCGTGAACACACCAGTGTTCTCGGAGCGAACATGCTCACGCAGGGGGATAGAAATGGAGAGCTGTGGTGACTGCCGAAGCACCGCCAATCGGAGAACTCGAGGCACGTCGACCATTTCCGGAACGGATGGGCCCCAAGGGCAACCTGATCTACAAGCTCATCACGACGACCGATCACAAGCTGATCGGCATCATGTACTGCGTCACCTGCTTCACGTTCTTCGGCATCGGCGGCCTGATGGCGCTGTTCATGCGTACCGAACTGGCCGAACCCGGCTTGCAGTTCCTGTCCAATGAGCAGTTCAACCAGCTGTTCACCATGCACGGCACGGTGATGCTGCTGTTCTACGCGACCCCGATCGTGTTCGGGTTCGCCAACCTGGTGCTGCCGCTGCAGATCGGTGCGCCCGACGTGGCGTTCCCGCGACTGAACGCGCTCTCGTTCTGGCTGTTCCTGTTCGGCGCGCTGATCGCCCTGGGCGGCTTCATCACCCCGGGCGGTGCCGCCGACTTCGGTTGGACCGCCTACTCGCCGCTGACCGATGCCATCCACTCACCGGGCGCGGGCGCTGACCTGTGGATCCTGGGTCTGGCCGTCGGTGGTCTGGGCACCATCCTCGGTGGCGTCAACATGATCACCACCGTGGTCTGCATGCGTGCGCCGGGCATGACGATGTTCCGGATGCCGATCTTCACCTGGAACATCCTGGTGACCTCGATGTTGGTAGTCATGGTGTTCCCGCTGCTGACCGCCGCGCTGTTGGGCCTGGCGGCCGACCGGCATCTGGGCGCGCACATCTACGACCCGGCCAACGGCGGTGTGCTGCTGTTCCAGCACCTGTTCTGGTTCTTCGGTCACCCCGAGGTCTATGTTCTCGCGCTGCCGTTCTTCGGTGTGGTTTCGGAGATCATTCCCGTTTTCAGCCGCAAGCCGATCTTCGGATACACCACGCTGGTGTACGCGACCATCAGCATCGCGGCCCTGTCGGTCGCGGTGTGGGCGCATCACATGTACGCGACGGGTGCCGTCCTGCTGCCGTTCTTCTCCTTCATGACGTTCCTGATCGCGGTCCCGACCGGCATCAAGTTCTTCAACTGGATCGGCACGATGTGGAAGGGCCAGTTGACGTTCGAGACGCCGATGCTGTTCTCGGTCGGCTTCCTGATCACCTTCCTGCTGGGTGGGTTGTCGGGCGTGCTGCTGGCCAGCCCGCCGATCGACTTCCACGTCACCGACAGCTACTTCGTCGTCGCGCACTTCCACTACACGCTGTTCGGCACCATCGTGTTCGCCACCTATGCGGGCGTCTACTTCTGGTTCCCGAAGATGACCGGACGTCTGCTCGACGAGCGTCTGGGCAAGCTGCACTTCTGGCTGACCTTCATCGGTTTCCATCTCACCTTCCTGGTGCAGCACTGGGCTGGTGACGAGGGCATGCCGCGCCGCTACGCCGACTACCTGCCCAGCGACGGCTTCACCACGCTCAACGTGATCTCCACGATCGGATCGTTCATCCTGGGTGTCTCGCTCCTGCCGTTCGTGTGGAACGTGTTCAAGAGCTGGCGCTACGGCGAGCCGGTGACCGTTGATGACCCCTGGGGTTACGGCAACTCGCTGGAGTGGGCGACCTCTTGCCCGCCGCCGCGGCACAACTTCACCGAGCTGCCCCGGATCCGTTCGGAGCGACCGGCGTTCGAGCTGCATTACCCGCACATGGTCGAGCGGATGCGCGCCGAGGCACATGTCGGTCGCAGCCATGCCAGAGAACTGGAGGACAGCACGCGATGACGAGAGTCTTCCGATGAGTTCACCGAAAAGCCGCGTGCCCCGCCTCCTCCCATCCCCCTGAGGCGGGGCACGCCCCAGACCGTCGGACACCACTGCGAGCGGGGGTACTCGAGTTGTCATCCTTGGAATGGCGAGCACTTGGAAACTGCCGCGACGTCGACCCGTTGGTGTTCTTCGGCCCCGACCGCGAAAGGGCGAAGGCGCGAGAACAGCGTGTATTCAGGGCCAAGGCGATATGCCGTACCTGCCCTGTGAAACGCGCGTGCCGCGAGCAATCCCTGAGATTCCCTGAACAACACGGGATCTGGGGCGGGCTGACAGCCGATGAGCGCAGTGACGCGATGCAGTCACCCGAAAGGACAGAACCGTGAACGACGGCGTCGCAGGCAAACCCCGGATCACTGGGGAGAGACCAGCCCGGTGTCGTATGCGTGGATGATCGCGGCGGCGCGGTCACGCAGGTCGAGCTTGATGAAGATGTGGCCGATGTGGCTCTTGACGGTGAGTCCGGAAATGCTGAGTTCATCGGCGATCTCGGCGTTGGAATGCCCTTTGGCGATCAGCGTCAGCACATCGAGCTCTCGGGCCGTGAGGTCACCGACGGCGACTGCACGACGCGGCGCTGCCGACTTGCGGTAGGTGGTGAGCACCCGTGAGGTCACCGCCGGGTCGAGATAGCTGTCGCCCTGCGCCACCGCGCGCACGGCCCGGATCAGCTCCTCGGCCGAGGAATCCTTGAGCACGAACCCGCTGGCGCCCGCGCGCAGCGCACCCGAGAGCAACTCGTCGTCGTTGAATGTGGTCAGTGCCAGCACCGGAGGCCCGTCCACCGCAGTTACCTGACGGGTGGCCTCGATCCCGTCGACCCGCTTCATTCGGAGGTCCATCACCACCACATCGGGGCGGTACCGGGTGACGGCGTCGGGCACCTCATCGCCGTCGGCGCATTCGGCGACGATCGTGAAGCCGTCCTTGCGTCGCAGAATCCGTCGCAGCCCGGAACGCACCAGATCCTGATCGTCGACCAGGAGGACGGCGACCTCGGCTATGGCGTTGGTCATGACACCACGGGGCACCATCGGGGTGCCCGGTCGGTGTCTTCCAGCGGAATATTCGTGCGGACCGACCATCGGTCGTCGGCCGGGCCGACGCTGATGATCCCGCCGAGCAGTTCGACGCGTTGCCGCATGCCGCTCACGCCGCGGCCCTCGGCGCGCCGGCCGCTCCGGCCCGCCAGCGCGGCGACCGGAAGTCGGTTGTCGATCGTCAATGTCGCCGATGTCCTGGAAATCCTCAGTAACACAGTTGATTCTGCGTCGGGCGCGTGTTTGGCGATGTTCGCCAAGGACTCCTGGGCGATGCGGTACAGCGCCAAACCCACCGCCGCTGAGACGACATCGGTGCGGCCACTGGCATCGAAGTGCACGTTCAGCCCGGCGCGGACGAAATCGTCCACCAGGCAACTGATGTCGTCGACTCCTGGTTCGGGAGCCGTGCTCATCGGGGCGCCGTCGAGTAGTCCGACCGTGCGCCGGATGTCGGCCATGGCCTGACGGCCCAGCCGTTCGGCCTGCTCCAGTGCCTCGACGGCGTCGTCGACGTCGCGGTCCTGCTGCAGTCCGCGGCGCGCCCCGGTCACGTGCAGCAGGGTCACGCTCAGCGAATGCGCGATCACGTCGTGCACCTCGCGGGCGATACGCCGCCGCTCATCGGCTGCGGCGTGGAGTGCCTGCGCGGCCTGTGCCTCCTGTTGCTGACGCATGAGTTGCTGCTGGGTGTGCACGAGATAGCCCACCAGCCAACCCATCCCGAGGATCCCCACATACAACGGCAGGGCGTCGAGCCGGTGTTGCGAGGCGGCGGTCAGCAGCAGTGCGGCCGCGGTCAGCGACGCCAGGAATCCACCCCACACCCCGGCCAGCGAGGCGACCTCGCCGACCATCAGCACCGCGATCAGCGGGGCGAAATCATTGGCGATGGGTGTGGCCGTCGCGAACAGCAACACCGCGGTCGCGGTGGTCCAGGTCGCCCAGACGATCGGAGCCTTGAAATCGACGCCGGACAGGTAGAACAACGCGAAGGGGGCAACGCAGACGACGAGCGCGAGCAGGCCCGCCGGAAGGTCGGCCGTGGGGCGCTGCAACACGGCCACCGCGCCGGCACCGATCACCGTGGCGTCGAACGCCAACACGAAGGCCCAGTTGTAGCCCACCGGGAGGGCGTACCCCCGCCGGCGCACGTGCGCACGGATGCCGCGCGCGATGGTGCCGAGCATGTTCCGATCGTAGAAGGTGAGCATGTCGCCGCGCCTCCTACTGGGGTCGGATTTTCTGGGGCCGGATTTCAGCACTCAGAGTCGCCACATTTCGCGTGACATCGCGGCGTCTTCGACGAAGCCTTCCCGCAGCGGCGGGTAGTACGGCTGCTGCAGGTCGGGTCGGGGCACGGCGGCCAGTGCCGCTCGCACCGCGGCCAGGGCACGCCGCCAGCGGCCGCCTTCCCGGCGATCCGGGCCGACCGGGATCGCTGGGGTTGTCACCGGCGGGGCGAAAACGGCGTCTTTCGCCGTCCATCCACGGGCGACACCTGTCATGGAATTCGCTATCGAGATAGCTGGGGAACGCTGTGCTCGTGTCATGGCTCGACGCTATGAAGAATGCAGGTCAGCCCACATCGCGCTGCCGGCCGATCTTGACCTACGACCGTAGTAGGAGATCTGCACCGACCACAGGACGATCAGGCCGCAAGTGATTACGCTCGTGCTGTGGTCCCGAGTTCGACCCGCAGACGTGGTCCGCGGCGTGACGTCGACACCCGCGCACTGATCATCGACACCGCCGAGCGAATGTTCGCTGAGACGTCGATCGGTGCGGTGGCGTCGCGCGCTGTGGCCCGCGAGGCCGGCGTAGCCAGCCGCGCAGTGGCCTACCATTTCCCCGCCAAGCGGGACCTGGTGCTGGAGGTGGCGCGGCGGCGCGCCCCGATCGTGTTCGATGCTGTCGTCCAGGAACTCGTGCGGGTGGCTCAGTCGGGGAACCAGATTGGTGTCTACGACGTCGTGGAGGCGCTGATCGCGCCCTACGTCCGGCTGCTCGACGAGGATCCGGTCGGCGGATTGCGCTGGCTCAAGGTGATGAATCAGCTGGCCTTGGATGAAGACCAGATCTGGCTCGACCAGTTGGCGGGGGCGCCGAGTCTGCCGGAGTTGTTCTTTGCCGCGGCAGGTCGTGCGGTGCCGGACATTCAGACCAGAGAAGGTCAGCAGCGCAGCACAATTGCCATCTTTTCGATGATCGGTGCGCTCGCCAGTTCTGATCTGGCCCTCTACGGACGCCCCCTCGGGCCCGGCGGCCTCGACCGGGGTTGGGTCGCCCAGCTCGTCCGGTTCACGGGCGGCGGTTTGCGCGGCGACGAGGCCCTGCCCGACTAGGATCGTTGCGTGCAGATCGACGGCCAGCAGCTCGCTGCCTTCGCCGCGGTGGTCGAGCTGGGGAGCTTCGACGCGGCCGCGCAGCGTCTGCATGTGACCCCGTCGGCGATCAGCCAGCGCATCAAGGCGCTGGAGCAACGTGTCGGCCAGGTGCTCGTGGTCCGCGAAAAACCCTGCACAGCAACAGCTGCCGGTGTTCCACTGCTGAGGCTGGCGGCTCAGACGGCACTGTTGGAATCCGAGACGCTTGCGGAGATGGGTGGCGGCTCAGCGCACCGCACCAGGATCGCGCTGGCGGTCAATGCCGATTCGATGGCGACCTGGTTCACCGGCGTATTCGCCCAGGCCGCTGAGTTCTTGTTCGACATCAGGATCGAGGATCAAGACCTCTCGGCGCGGCTGCTGCGTGAAGGCGTGGTGATGGGAGCGGTGACCACCGAGCGGCGCCCGGTCCCGGGTTGCCGAGTGCACCCGTTGGGGGCGATGCGCTACGTGCCGGTGGCCAGCGCGGAGTACGTGCAGAACTACCTGCCCGACGGATTCACCTGCGACGCCGCGGAGGCGGCGCCCTCGCTGTCCTGGAACCGCGATGACGCGCTGCAGGATCAATTGGTGCGCAAGGCGTTCCGCAAGGATGTCCTCAGGCCTATCCATTACATCCCGACCGCCGAGGGATTCGGCGCCGCGGTGCGGGCCGGGTTGGGCTGGGGGATGTACCCCGAGGAACTGGTCGACGACGACTTCGTCCGCATCACCGAGCAACACCTGGACGTGCCGTTGTACTGGCAGTGCTGGAAGCTCGACAGCCGCACCGTCGAGACCATCACGGCTGCGGTTCGCGGTGCGGCGGGGGCCCTGCGCGGACGGGCCGGTTGAGGTTGGCGCGAATTCAACGGAGTGAGAGGTGGCGATGAGTAGGACACACCGATACGAGGTCGAGGTGACGTGGACCGGCAACACCGGTTCGGGCACCAGCGGCTACCGCGACTACGCCCGCGATCACGACGTGTCCGGTGTCGAGACGCCCGGCAAACCGGTGATCCCGGGCAGCGCCGATCCCGCCTTCCGGGGGGACCCGCAGCGCTGGAACCCCGAAGAGCTGCTCGTGGTCAGCTTGTCCCAGTGCCACATGCTCTGGTATCTCGCCCTGTGCGCCAAAGCGGGCATCATCGTCACCGCCTACAGCGATCGGCCGGCGGGCACCATGAGTGAGAACGCCGAGGGCAGCGGCGTTTTCACCGACGTCACGCTACGGCCGCAGGTGACCATCACCGACCCGGAGCGGGCCGGTGATGCCACCGAACTACATCACGAAGCCCACCGGATGTGCTTCATCGCCAACTCGGTCAACTTTCCCGTGACTGCCGATCCCATCGTCAAAGTGAGCTGAGCCCAGTTCATCGATGGAGCCGGCGCAACTGGGCCGAGGCCACCGACAACACCGCCAGATCGGGCGCGTCGGAATCGAGGAACTCGTCCAGCGTGCGCTTGGCCCGGTCCAGCCGCGGCCGGTTGTAGGCCTCGAAGTCGCGGATGCTGCTCGCGACCTGGTCCCCCTCGACCCCGTGCTTGGTGACGTCGATGGTGAGATCACGCAATGAGCGGTACAGGTCCTCCCGAAGGGCAAGCCGCGCCTGTGCATGCCAGCGGCCACCTCGGGGAAGCGACGACACCGCCAGCAACAGCCGGTCCACGCCCAGCCGGTCCGACAGTTCGAAGTAGATCCTGGCCAGTTGAGCCGAGTCCTCACCGTGGACATGGGCGACCTCGATGATGTCCAGAAGGCTGAACGCATAGAGGGATTCGCTGATCCGACGGGCGATGTCGGCCGGGACGTCGCGGGCCACCAGGTCGTCGTGCGCCGCCAGGACGGCATCGCGCTCCTGGCCCCGCAGCATCGATCCGAGTTGCCCGCGCAGCATCGCCACCTGGTTGCTGAATCGGGTGATCTCGGCGTCGACGTCGAGCGGTTGCGGCCGGTTGAGCACAATCCATCGGGCGGCCCGGTCGAGGAGGCGACGGCCTTCGATGATCATGGCATTCGTCAGTGCGGGCGAGAGATCGGCGGCATAGATATCCGACCAGAGTGTGTCGAGGTCGAAAACCTCGGACGCCACGGCGTGAGCCCGCACGATATCGGCTGGGGCAGCGCCGGTTTCCTCGGAGAGCCGGAACGCGAAGGTCAGCCCCGAGGTGGCCAGTACGCGGTTGACGATCGAGGTGGTGATGATCTCCCGGCGCAGCGGATGCTCGGGCAGTGGCTCACCGAGTTGGCGCCGCAACGTCGGCGGGAAGTACCGGTTCAGCAGCGCGACGAAATATGGGTCGTCGAACATCTCGCCACTGAGCAGTTCGGCCTTGAGGTCGAGCTTGACGTGCGCCATCAAGGTGGCCAGTTGCGGAGCGGTGAGGCCCCGACCATCCTTGGCCAGGTCAGCGAATTGCGCTGGGCTGGGCATGTTCTCGCGGGAACGGTGCAACCCGCGCCGCGTCTCGAGATCTGCCGTTATCCGGGCGTGCACGTCGACCATCTGGGCCGCGTTCGAGCGGGCGTCGCTGAGCAGACGATTGTGCGCCTGGTTGTTGGCCAGGACGAGCTGTGCCACTTCGTCGGTCATGTCGACCAGCAGTCGGTTGCGGGCGCTGCCGTTGATCAGGCCGGACCGCGCGGCGGCGTCCAGCAGGATCTTGATGTTGACCTCGTGGTCGGAGCAGTCCACTCCGGCCGCGTTGTCGATGGCATCGGTGTTGACCAAGCCGCCGCGACGGGCGTACTCGATGCGGGCGCGCTGGGAGAGCCCGAGGTTTCCGCCCTCGACGATCACCCGGGCCCGGACGTCCCCGGCGTCCACCCGCACCGAATCATTCACCTTGTCGGCGATGTCGGAGTGCTGTTCGTCGCCGGCCTTGATGTAGGTGCCGATTCCGCCGTTGAACCACAGGTCCACCGGCGCGCGCAGGATATGGCTGATCAATTGGGTGGGAGACAGGCGGGTCTCATCGTCGGCGATGCCGAGTGCCGCACGCATTTCCGGTGTGGTGGCGATGGTCTTGGCGGTCCGCGGCCACACCCCGCCGCCCGGGCTGATCGCGGCGCGGTCGTAGTCGTCCCACGATGATTGGGGCAGTTCGAACAGTCGTTGCCGTTCCTTGCGGGCTCGCGCGGTGTCAGGCTGCGGGTCGACGAAGATGTGCCGGTGGTCGAATGCGGCCACCAGTCGCAGACCCGGGCGCAACAGCATGCCGTTGCCGAAGACGTCACCGCTCATGTCGCCGACGCCGACGGCGGTGAACTCGTCGGCCTCGGAGTCGATGCCGAGTTCGGCGAGGTGGGTGTCGCCACTGACCCAGGCGCCACGGGCGGTGATCCCCATGGCCTTGTGGTCGTAGCCGGCTGAGCCGCCGGAGGCGAAGGCGTCGCCCATCCAGTAACCGCGGTCGAGTGCCACCGCGTTGGCGGAATCCGAGAACGAGGCGGTGCCCTTGTCCGCGGCCACCACCAGGTACGGGTCGGGTCCGTCGTGGCACACCACGCCGCCGAAACGGGGCCGCTGATCGCTGCCCGAGCCGGAGTCGGCGTTCTTGTCGACTACGTCGAGCAATGCGGCGATGAACTGTCGGTAGCTCCGCAGGCCCTGCACACGGGGTGATTCACCCGCGACGGGCCGGGCCTTGACGACGAACACGCCCTTGGCGCCGGCCGGCACGATCATCGCGTTCTTGACCGCCTGTGCCTTTACCAGTCCCAGGACCTCGGTGCGGTAGTCGTCGTGGCGGTCCGACCAGCGCAGGCCGCCACGGGCGACCAGCCCGAAGCGAAGATGCAGACCTTCGAATTCCGGTGAGTAGACGAAGATCTCGGATAGCGGACGCGGCTGTGGCAGCTCGTCGATGGACTGGGCGTCGAGCTTGTGGACCAGATAGGGTGCCCAGACCGTGAGGGCGTCGGGCGCGAACGCGTTGGTGCGCACGGTGGCGCCCATCAGGTTGTGGTACGCGCGCAGGATCCGGTCGGCATCGATGTGCAGCACCTGGTCGATCTCGGCGGCCACGTGCTGCTCGGCCTCGGTGATGCGGGCGGCGCGGTGGGGGCTGTCGGCTGGTTGCTCGGTCTGGCCGAACCGCGCCTCGAACAGCGCCAGCAGGGCGCGGGCAGCGTCCGGGTTGTCCAGGAGCACCCGCTGGATGCGGGCCTGACCGTATGGCAACGGCAGCTGCCTCAGGTAGCGGCTGTAGCTGCGCAGGACACTGACCTGACGCCAGTTCAATGAGGCTCGCAGGATCAGCGCGTTGAATCCGTCCGATTCGACCCGGCCGGCCCACATCGCCTGGAAGGTCTCGCGGATGCGCTCGGTGATGCCGTCCTGTGGCTTGGCCAGCGCGTCGACGGCATCCGGACCGGGGTGCAACACCAGCTGATACACGTGGCAGACCCGGCCGTCCGCGCGGGTCCAGGTGCCGGACTGTTCCTCGAGAACCTCCAGGTCCATGCTCTGCAGCGCGGGCAGCATCCGCCGCAGCGGAACCGGCTCGAGGGCGGCGAGCGCGAAGTTCAGCCGCCCGTCATCGGTGCCGGCCCAGTCGAGGTTCACCGTGACCGCATCGCCCATCAGATCGTTGAGCGCCGTGACCTCCAGTAGCCGGTCGGGTACCACAACCCCGGCCTGCTGATCTTGCATGTCGGGCGCAATGTGATTGGCGCGCAACGAGTCCACGGTTGGCTCTCCTCAATCGTCGTTGATCGATGCCGTCGGTTGCGTTCTCGACGGATGGGCCAATCCTGTGGTGTCTCGGAGTGCAGAGGAGGCTGCAAAGTGTCAGCGATATCGGGGGCGTGCTTACATTGTGTAGGCCGGGTTCACTGCCGGCTTCTGGTTTAGTATTACAAAACGACTCGGGCTGGCCAGCGGTAATCTGCCGGATGCCCGACGGCTACCTTGTAGAGGTCGGCTGCCGGGCATCGGCTCGGGCGCGTCAGCCCTGACTCGCCGGCACCACTCCGCGCGGAAGGATCAACGGGAGATCGTTGTAGGTGACGATGCCGGGTGCGGCGTTGACCACGGCGGGAATCGCGTTGATCGGGGGAGTGGCGGTCATGATGTGCCCCAGCACCATGAACTCCTCCAGCGTGGTCGCCTCGAAGTCCGGCGGCGGTAGGAAGCCGACCTTCATCGTCACAGTCGGGCGACCGGCCACCTCGATCACCCAGCCGTCCTGATCGATCTGCCAATCCGGTTGCAGCGTCTGTCCTTTGCGCCACCGCAGGGTCAGCTCGACGCGCGTGGTGTCGCCGACGATCCCCTTCCAGCTGACGAAGACGCCCGCCACACCCCCTGCCGGAATCGTCCACGAGCCGAGGTCGAGATCCTCTGTGGTCTGGGCATATTCGGCATCGCAGCGGACCTCGTCGAATTCGATACCGAGTGCATCACCGATCATCCGGACCGCCTCGCCGAAGACTCCGGTGCCGTGAGCGGTCATGGCCTGTAGATCGGGATGATCGATGGGCAGGCCGAACCCGACCGGCTTCTCGGTTTCCGGCGAATCGTAGAACGTGGTGTCGGCGGCCTCGTTGACGGTGATCTTGTCCACACGGTCGCAGATGCCGGCAGCCACGATCGCCAGCTGGTTGACGTAGCCCGGGCTGATGCCCGATCCGAACATGGTCGCGCCGCCCTTGCGGCAGGCCTCGGCGATCCGGTCCCGGCCCTGGCCCTGATTGTGCCCGGTGATGAATGAGGCGGTCGCAACGACATTGACCCCGGCGGAAAGGATTTCGACGAGTTCGTCGACGTCGATCCACATCGGGTTGTAGACCACGACATCCGGTTTCAGGGCGAGTAGCGCCTGCACGTCATTCGTGGCGGCCACCCCGAGGGGCTCGATGCCGACGAGCTCTCCGACGTCCTTGCCGGCCTTGTCCGCCGACCATGCGTAGCAGCCGACCAGTTCCAGGGTCTGGTTGCGGGCGATGGCCGCCACCGAACTCTTGCCGACGTTTCCCGTCGTCCACTGGACAACCCGGTATGGAGAAGTTTGTGACATCGCAGCGGCTTCCTTCCTCGGTTTCGGGCAGTTTTCCACTACCGTGAGAAAAAAGGAAGAGTGGTCCGAACACGGGCGGCGAAACAACTAGAATTCGGGGTGTGACCATCGGAAACGCGCCGCGCCGGGGGCGGGGCCGTCCACCCCGTATCGATCAGCAGCAGATCGTGGCCGCGGCGCGCGCCATTACGCCGGGCGCGTTGACGATGCAGGCGGTGGCCGATGCGCTCGGGGTGGACCGCACCACGCTGCACTACTACGTCGGTGACCGTGACGGCCTGCTCGAGTTGGTGGTGGCCGATCTGTTCGAGACCGAGTTGCGCTCGATCAAGTTGCCCGAGGGCGCGAGCTGGCAGGAGGTCCTGCGGGCCTACGGCAATGCCATCCGCCAGGGCGTGCTCAAACTCGGTGTGACGGCGACGAGTTTCCGGCTGCGGGGGCCGAGTGGGGCGGCCAGTCTCGCGCTGGCCGAGCAGGTGCTGCGGGCCCTGGCCGACGGTGGATTCGGTACCGACGACGCCGGGCGCGTGCTCACTCTGGTGTCCGGGCTCGCGATGTCAGCCGCGCACGACGTGCTGGGCTCCGCGGAGTCGCGGCTGCACCACCAGACGCCCGAGGTGGTTCGCGCACTGAAAGATCTGCCGTCCAGTGACTTCCCGCTGCTCAGTGGTGTGGTGGCCGATCGTGGCGTCGACGCGACTGCCGCCGGGGACTTCGACTTCAACCTCGACATCGTGATCGCCGGGCTCGAGCAGTTCCTGGCCAGGTAGGCACCGGTCGTTCACGGGGCCTGGCTCGAGTACAGTACTCAGCATCCTCTTAGGCGGAACTTGAGTTCCGTCTAATCTCGGCAATTGTCACAGCAGGAGGCGCAGCGGTGTACCGGTTGCTCAAGAAGGCGTGGATGCCGTTGCTTTTGGTGGTGGTCGTCGCGCTGGGCACGTACGCGATCCTGCGGATTCGCGATTCCGGCAACCGGGTACCGAGGACGGCCGAGGGTTCCGCCATCACGGAGAACTTCAACCCCAAGCACATCATGTACGAGGTGACCGGGTCGGGTGGGACGGCGAACCTCAACTATCTCGACGAGAACGGCCAACCACATCTCATCGAAAATGCACCGTTGCCTTGGTCTTTCACGATCGTGACGACACTGCCGTCGATGTCGGCCAACATCATGGTCCAGGGTGACCGCGACGTCAGTGATCTTCGATGCCGAGTGACGGTCGACGGAGAAGTGCGCGACGACCGCGCAAGTACCGACACAGTCAAACCGTTCATCTACTGCTTGGTGAAATCCGTATGAGCAACGCGCCCTCGAAGTCGCATCGTCCGTTCCTGGGCCACATGGTCCGGATCTTCTCGCTGCCGATCATCCTGTTCTGGCTGGTCGTTGCGGTCGGACTGGCAGTGGTGACTCCGTCACTCGACGATGTCGCGGCCACCCGGTCGGTGCCGATCAGTCCCACCGGCGCACCGTCGTATCAGGCGATGCTGAACATCGGCAAGGTCTTTCAGCAGTACGACTCGGACTCGTCGGCGATGGTTGTGCTGGAGGGCGACGAGAAGCTCGGCGATGCCGCGCACAAGTATTACGACGAGATCGTCGCCAAGCTGAACGCCGATAAAGAGCACGTGCAGAACGTTCAGGACTTCTGGAGCGATCCGCTGACCGCCGCGGGCTCGCAGAGCGTCGACGGCAAGTCGGCCTATGTGCAGATCTTCCTTGACGGGTCTCAGGGCACCAGTGCCAGCCACGAGTCGGTGGCCGCGGTGCGCGACATTGTTGCCTCGGTGCCCGCGCCGCCCGGTATCAAGGCGCACGTCGCCGGTAATACCGTGCTCAACGCCGATACCAGCGTGGCCGGGCACGAGAGCATGGCCACGATGGCGCTGCTGTCCATCGGCGTCATCATCTTGATGCTGCTGTTCATCTACCGCTCGCTGGTGACGATGTTCATCGCATTGTTCATCGTCATACTCGAACTGTTTGCGGCACAGGGTGTTACGGCCACGGCGGGCTACCTGAACATCATCGGTCTGACGCCGTATGCGGTGAGCATGGTGACGATGCTGTCCATCGCTGCGGGCACCGACTATGTGATCTTCCTGCTGGGGAGGTATCACGAGGAACGCGCCAGGGGTGTGGACCGCGAGGACGCGTTCTATATCGCGTATCACGGTGTCTCGCACGTCATCCTGGGCTCCGGGTTGACCATCGCCGGTGCGTGTATGTGCCTCACGATGACCACGCTGCCCTATTTCCAGACCATGGGCCTGCCCTGCGCCATCGCGATTCTGGTGATCATCGCTACGGCGCTGACCCTGGCGCCTGCGGTCCTGACGGTGGCCTCGAAGTTCGGGTTGCTCGACCCCAAGCGTGACCTCTCGGCCAAGGGATGGCGCAAAGTCGGTACCTCGGTGGTCCGTTGGCCCATCCCGATCATCCTGGTGACCAGCATTGTTGCCGTCATCGGCTTCGTCGCGCTGCTGAGCTACGTGCCGCAGTACAACGATCAGAAGTACACCCCCGCCGATATGCCGGCCAACCTCGCCATGGGCGTCGCGGACCGACACTTCTCCCAGGCACGCATGAACCCCGAGCTGCTGATGCTCGAAGCCGATCATGATCTGCGCAACTCCGCTGACATGCTGGTGATCGACCGGGTCGCCAAGGGCGTGGTTCACATGCGTGGCATCGATCGGGTGCAGACCATCACCCGTCCGTTGGGGTCGCCGATCGAGCACAGTTCCATCCCGTTCCTGCTCGGTGCGCAGAACGCCGGAACTCTGCAGGGCGCAAAGTTCAACAACGACAACTCGGCTCAGATGCTCGAGCAGGCCGACGAGATGGGCCGGACCGTCGCCAGCATGGAGCGCATGTACGCGATCACCTCCGAGCTCACGGCGACCACGCACAGCATGGTCGGCAAGACGCACGAGATGTTGGCAGCGACCCAGGAGATGCGCGACAACCTGGCCAATTTCGACGATTTCTTCCGGCCGATGCGCAACTACCTGTACTGGGAGCCGCACTGCTTCGACATCCCGATCTGTCAGTCGATGCGGTCGATCTTCGACACCTTGGACGGCATCGACAAGCTCACGGATCAAATGCAGGGTCTGACCGCCGATATGGATCGGATGGATCAGCTGATGCCGCAGATGCTTCCGGTGCTGAGGACCACCATCGACTCGATGGCACGGATGCGCGACTTCATGATCGCGACCCACAGCACGATGGCCGGCATGCAGGCCCAGCAACAGGAACTGGCCAAGGGCGCCACGGAGATCGGTCTGTACTTCGATCAGGCCAAGAACGACGACTTCTTCTACCTGCCGCCGGACGTGTTCACCAACCCCGACTTCCAACGTGGCCTGAAGATGTTCGTCTCGCCGGACGGTAAGTCGGTCCGATACATCATCACCCACCAAGGGGATCCCGCCTCTGTCGAGGGCATCGACCATGTCCGTGACCTCAGAGATGTTGTGGCCGACGCGGTTAAAGGCACCCCGCTGGCCAATGCGAAGGTCTCGATTGCCGGTACCGCGTCGCTGTACGCCGATATGCAGGACGGTGTCAAAACCGACCTGGCGATCGCGATCATCGCGTCGATGATCCTGATCTTCGCGATCATGTTGTTGATCACCCGCAGTGTGGTGGCCGCCCTGGTGATCGTCGGTACCGTGGCGGCATCCCTGGGCACCGCGTGTGGTTTGTCGGTGCTGCTTTGGCAGGACATCCTCGGACTGGGTGTGCAGTGGATCGTGATCCCGCTGTCGATGGTGATCCTGCTGGCGGTGGGTTCGGATTACAACCTGCTCCTGGTCTCGCGTCTGAGAGAGGAGATCCACGCCGGACTCAACACGGGCATCATCCGCGCCATGGGAGCGACCGGGCGAGTTGTCACCGCGGCGGGTCTGGTGTTCGCCTTCACTATGATGTCGATGATCGTCAGTGATCTGCGCGTGGTCGGTCAGCTCGGTATGACGATCGGTATCGGCTTGATCGTCGACACCCTGATTGTTCGTTCGTTCATGACACCGTCGATCGCCGCAGCGCTGGGGCGTTGGTTCTGGTGGCCGCTCAACACCTTTGAGATCACCAGGCAGGGCCGCAGCGCCGCCGAACCGAAGCCGGCGGGCGACCCCGACGACGACAAGACCGCTGCGATCCCGGTAACCACGATGTGAGGGAGGTGAGTGTCGTGGGTGACACGGACAGCGCGCCCGATGCGGAGTCGAAACTGCGCCGGCGCACCGATGGTCGGCTCGACCGATCGCGTGATCCCGCGATTCTCAATGCCGCATTGGCCGCCTTGGCCGAGAACGGCTACGTCAACACCAACATGAACGACATCGCCGCGCGAGCCGGTGTCGGCAAGGCGGCGATCTACCGTCGCTGGTCATCGAAGGCCGCATTGATCACCGATGCGCTCGTGTACTGGCGGCCCGACCTGATGAGCAACGATGCGCCCGACACCGGCAGTCTGGAAGGTGATTTCGACGAGATCGTGCGCCGTGCGGTGCGCAACGACGAGGAGCACTTCTCCTACGATCTGGTGCTGCGGGCCGCGGTTGAGGCCAGCCATGATCCGCACCTCGCCTCGGCCCTCGACGATCTGATGCTGCTCAAAGGCCGGCGCGTGGTGACGGCCATCCTGCAGCAGGCCGCTGCCCGCGGTGAGGTGGCACCCGACCGGGACTGGTCTCTGGTTGCCGACGTGATGACCGGCATGTGCCTGATGCGGGTGATCAGCGGTCAGAGCATCGACGCGAAGTTCATCCGGGACGTCATCGACACCCTGATCCTGCCCGCCGTACGCGACCGGTAGCGGTGGCATCCGGGCACTGGGCAGCGAGGACATCACTCCTCGGGTGTAGGTTGTGATTAGGCCGGATACATCAGTTGGTCAGCCGTGGCGAATGACAGTCACGACTTCGATGTTGAACCGTCAGCCGGTGATTAACCATCGCTTGCTATCCAATACCAGTGCGGTCGTCCCGCACCTTTCAAGGACACTCTTATGGAATCGTCCGCACTGTTTTCGCACCCGGAGCAGCAACAACCGATGCCGGATGTCGAGGGCGCGGTTGAACCGCCGCCCGAGTTGGTTTTCTCGGACCAGCCCTCGGATCGGCCCATGCCCCGTGCAGATGCGCAGTCATCGTGAACGGCCTGAACGGGACACGGCGACTGGCCAGTCCCGTCCGGCTTGCCCTCGCCAGGCAATTGGGCGCCGACATTGACGGAGCGTGGTGGCCGCACACCGCCTCCGTTGCCGCTGAATTGCCCGAACTTGTTGGCGCCCTTCATCGATCGATCGGGGAAGTCGTCGACATCCGCATCAACTGGTCAGCCGCTGAGGGGCAGTTGGACCTCAACACGATCGTCACCGGCAATCGGTGGGCGCAAGGGATGACGCTGAGTCGTCCCCGGTTGATGTTGGTGACAGGCCGGAGCGAATGCGTGAAACTCCTTGTCGTCCCGTGCAAGACGTCGGCTGCGCTCGGAGCGCTGGTGATGCGCTGTGCAGCGGCGATGTCTGTGGAGGAAACGGTGAGGCGCACGCCGTTGTTCGAGACCGCGGATTGCGTACTGCGCGCGGCCCAGACCGAATCTGCCAGTTGGTTGGGGCGGATCCAGGACGCACCGGTGTGAAATGCAAAATGAGCTGGTACGGAAATTAATCCGTACCAGCCCATAGTCAGGTCTTAGAGCGGTTTAGACCGCAGTAACTCCCACTGCCTGGGGGCCCTTGGCTCCCTGAGTGATCTCGAACTCAACGCGCTGGTTCTCTTCGAGCGACCGGAAACCACCGCCGGTGATCTCGGAGTAGTGGACGAAGACATCGGGTGCGCCGCCGTCAGGAGCGATGAAGCCGAAGCCCTTTTCGCCGTTGAACCATTTCACAGTTCCCTGTGCCATATTTTTGCTTCTCTCATTGTTCAAACTGGACGTACGTTGCACGTCCGTGTCCAGTATGGCACGTCGAAACGCATTGACCCAAAAAATATTTGTCCGGTGAATCTTCTCCGCGAAGCGGTCACCGGATGGCCGGCGAACCGCAGCCGCCGCCCGGCAACCCAGTGGAACTGCCAAATCGGCTCTGCGGCAGTCATTTTCATGTTCTGCGGTCATGCGATGCGCTGACTTTCGCACCTGCGCGGCGTCCTTCTATACGCCACGGCTGCCGGACTCACTTGGATAGCCGTCCTGCGGTAGAAATCGACGCGTAGAGCATCACGCAGAAGCGTCGTGCTTGTCCTTCTTGCCGAACGGCAGCACGTGCATGATCCCCACGACCACGGAGCCGACCACCAGGCCGATCACGGCCGACGCGGCGGTGTTGGTCAGCCAGGCCAGCAGACCGCCGAAGGTACTGCCGGTCGCATGCCGCACCGCTTCCTCGGCATGGTGGACCAGGCCGTAGATCGTGTGCCAGCCCAGGGTGTCGGTGCCGGCCAGGAGGATGTGTCCACCGACCCAGAGCATCGCGACTGTGCCGATCGTCGACAGGGCCGACAGCAGCTTGGGCATCCCGGCGACCAGGCCGCGCCCGATCTTCTGCGCTATCCGCGACGAGCGTTGAGCCAGGAGCAGGCCGATGTCGTCCATCTTGACGATGCCGGCCACCACGCCATAGACCGCGGCGGTGATCACCAGCGCGACGATCACCAGAATGATCAGTCGAGGCCAGAAGGTCTGATCGGCGACCTCGTTGAGTGCGATCACCATGATCTCGGCGGACAGGATGAAGTCGGTGCGGATCGCGCCGGTGATCATGTACTTCTCGGCGTCGCCACCGACCGCCGTGGCGGGCTGGCCGTCGGCGTCGTGTCCGCCGTGGCCGATGAACCGTCCCCAGACCTTCTCGGCGCCTTCGAAACAGAGGTACGTCGCGCCCAGCATCAGGATCGGCGTCAGCAAAAACGGCGCGAACTGGCTGAGCAGCAGCGCCGCGGGCAGGATGAACAGGATTTTGTTGCGCAGCGAGCCGATCGCGATGCGCTTGATTACCGGCAGCTCACGGTCAGCGGAGATGCCGTGTACGTACTGCGGCGTCACCGCGGTGTCGTCGATCACCACGCCGGCGGCCTTGGCGGTCGCCTTGCCCGTGGCCGCACCGATGTCGTCGATCGAAGCCGCCGCCAGCCGGGCCAGCGCGGCAATGTCGTCGAGCAATCCGAACAAGCCGGCGCTCACTGCTGACTCTCTTCGCGCAAGCGACTGATCGGCGAGGTCATCCCCATGACCGTGAAGGCTACCGGCCCCTACATGCCGATGAGCGACTCGATCCAGCCGCGGGCGAAGTAGAGGATGAAGCCGGCCGCCACGATCCACAGCAGCGGGCTGACCTCGCGGGCCTTGCCCGCGGCTGACCGCAATACCGCCCAGGCCACGAAGCCGACACCGATGCCGTTGGCGATCGAATAACTGAACGCCATGGTGGCCACGGTGAGCACCACTGGCAGGGCCACCGAGAACTCCGACAGATCGATGTGACGCAGCTGCGACACCATCATGGCGCCGACGATCACCAGGGCCGCGGCGGCGACCTCGGTGGGCACGATCGAGGCCAGCGGGGCGACGAACATGGCCGCAAGGAACAGCGCACCGGTGATGAGGTTGGCGAACCCGGTGCGGGAGCCCTCCTCGATGCCCGCGCCGGATTCGATGAAGACGGTGTTCGACGATGCCGATGAGGAGCCGCCGACGACGGCGCCGGCGCCTTCGACGATCAGGGCTGATTTCAGCCGCGGGAAATTGCCCTGGGCGTCGGACAGGCCGGCCTCCCGGGACAGCCCCGTCATGGTTCCCATGGCGTCGAAGAAATTGGCGAACACCAGCGTGAACACGAGCATGATCGCGGCCAGTGCGCCGATCCGACTGAAGGCACCGAGGCTGACGTCGCCGACGAGAGACAAGTCGGGCAGTGCGAACGGTGAGCCGGACAGGCTCGGTACCGACAGACCCCAACCGCCGGTCTTGTCCTGTGCCGAGCCGAGGTGCCAGATCGCCTCGACGATCACGGCCACCACGGTGCCGGTGACGAGGCCGATCAGGATGCCGCCGCGAACTTTCCGGGCCACCAGGATGCCGGTGACCAGCAGGGTGAATACGAACACGACCGTGGGCACGGTGTTGATGGAGCCGACGCCACCGGTGCCGAGCCCGACCGGGGGAGAGGGCAGGCCGGTCGAGCCGACGAATCCGGCGTCGACCAGTCCGATGAACAAGATGAACAGGCCGATGCCCGCGGTGATCGCGAGTTTGAGCTGCATCGGGACGGCGTCGAACACCAGACGGCGGAACCCGCTGGCCGCCAGCGCCACGATGATCAGGCCGTCGATGACCACCAGGCCCATTGCTTCGGGCCAGGTGACCGTGCCCACCACGGTCGTGGCGAGAAATGAGTTGATGCCCAGTCCCGCGGCGAACGCGAACGGCAGCCGCGCGATGATCCCGAACAGGATGGTCATCACGCCCGCCGCCAGGCAGGTGGTGGCCGAGACTTGTGCGAACTGCAGCTTGTTGCCCGCGACGTCGGCGGAGCCGGAGAGGACGACCGGGTTCAGCACGATGATGTAGGCCATCGCGATGAAGGTGACCAGGCCTCCGCGGATCTCGGAAAGGACCGTTGAACCACGGCTTGAGATCTCGAAGAAGCGATCGACTCGATTCATAAGCGATGAGCCTAAAGCGGGAGCCGCCGGGTTTCCCGGCGTATCGCCGATGAACGACGTGGACGCGTGCGTGACGGCCGGTTCGATCCCGCCGGGCAGGAAACCTGCTGAGCACACCGCCGTCGGAACAATCTGCCGTGGAGTCAATATCGGGGCGCTGAAGTGCAACAGCCGCAAAGAGATTGGCGACGAAAAATCGTTTGACCTCAACTTGGGTTGAGGTGTCATGCTGCGTGCATGAGAGTTCGGCACGACCGCTGGGGTGTGGAAAACCGCCCCGAACCTGGGGGTAATCCCCCTGGGGGTCGGCTGCGGCGCCGAATAGTTTCGAGTGGCGAAGTGTTTGAGGCCAGCGATATGAGCAGTGGCAGGAGCGGGGGCCATGCCGATGAGCACGGGCGTGCACATGAGTGTTGACGATTGTCGTGCGGAGCGGTTTGAGCGCGATGCACTGCCGTTGGTGGACCAGCTTTTCGCGGCCGCGCGTCGTTACACGCGCAACGTGCCCGATGCCGAAGACCTGGTTCAGGAGACGATGGTCAAGGCGTACAGCAGTTTTCACACGTACCGGGACGGCACCAACATCCGCGCCTGGCTGTTCCGGATTCTGACGAACACGTGGATCAACTCGTACCGGACTGCGCAGCGGCGACCGCAGGAGGTCTTCGCCGACGAGCTCTCGGATGCGCAACTCGCGGAGGTGGCCTTACGGTCCCCATTGGGCGTGGTCTCGGCCGAACTGGCGGCGCTGGAATCGCTGGGCGATGACGACGTGCGTGAGGCCATGCGGGCGTTGCCGGAATCGCAGGGCATCGTCGTCTACTACGCCGACGTTGCAGGATTCCGGTACAAGGAGATCGCCGAGATCCTGCAGATTCCGGTGGGGACGGTGATGTCGCGATTGCATCGGGGGCGGCGAAATCTCCGTGCCCGGCTCATTGACGCCGGCGTGGCCGGCGGGTTCGACTGCGATCGACTGCCCTGCACCGCAGCCTGATTCGCGTACAGAGCTTGGCCTTGGCTATAGGGTCGATTGCGGCAACGGGCCAGCGCCGTTTGCTGGGAGACGGATGATGCCCCGGTCCTTGGCGACGTCACTGAGTAGCTCGCGCAGTCGGCGGCGGCCACGTGCTAGCCGCGACATCACGGTTCCGATGGGAGTTCCCATCAGAGAGGCGATTTCGCGGTAGGGATAGCCTTCCACATCGGCGAGGTATACCGTCACGCGGTTGACTGCCGGTATGGCGCAAAGCGCATCGGCGACCTCGTCGTCGCGTATGGACTCGAGGGCTTCCACTTCGGCTGACCGCAGGCCTGAAGAGGTGTGGCGGGCCTCGGCGGACATCTGCCAATCGGTGAAATCCTCACAGAGCTGCTCGGCCACGCCCCGTTGACGCGTGCGGTAAGCGTTGACCCAGTTGTTGTACATGATCCGGAAGAGCCAGGCGCGGGCGTTCGACTCCGGCTGAAAGGTGTGAAATCCGCTGTAGGCCTTGAGCATTGTCTCTTGTATCAGGTCCTCGGCGTCAAACGTGTTGTGGGTCAGTCGCCGCGCACGACCCCGGATCTGCTCGATGCAGGGCAGTACCGTGTTGACGAACCGAGTGGCGTCCTGACTGTCGGACCGTGGGTCCGTGTCGTTGTCCAACCTCAGACAACCTCCCAACTAATGCATAGAATATCTATGAATAATAATAGTTGATCTAGGTAGCTGATGCCAAATGGCCGGCGGGCAGGGATGCCGACAAATGTTGGGCCGCATGGCCAAAGCTGGTGCACCAAGCTTTCTTTCAGCAAGTTCACAGGAAATAGGTCACTGCTGCGACGGGTTGTGGACCGGTGTAACGTTTGTCTCCGCTGTACATAGTTATTCGAACTAATTCGCCGATCGCCGGGGCGGGTCATCGCCGTCGGCGGGTTCGGGTAATCGTCGGGAGGTATCGGTGAGTCCTGGTCGGGGAGCTCGTCGTGTGTTGAAACACGCGTGGATTCCGTTGGTTCTGATTGTCGTACTGGCTGTATCGGGCCTCGTGGTCTCACGATTGCACCGGATGTTCGGTTCCGAGGATCTCAACGCGAACGCCGGCGCCGGCATCGAGATCGTTCAGTTCAATCCGAAGGTCCTGGTGTACGACGTGTATGGGCCGCCCGGGTCGACCGCTCAGATCAGCTATTTCGACCCGGACGCCAAGGTGCATTCCGTGACTACGTCGCTGCCGTGGTCGGTGACCTTGTCGACCACGTTGCCCACCGTGAGTGCCAACCTCATGGCCCTGGGCGACGGTAGCGAAATCGGATGCCGCGTCACCGTGAACGGCGCTGTCCGCGAGGAGCAATCAGCCAATGGGATCAAACCCCAGACCTACTGCCTGGTGAAGTCCGCATGACGTCTTCCACAGCTGCCCACGCCAAGAACGATCGGGGTCACCGCCCCTACTTCGCCCACATGCTGCGAATCCTGTCCATTCCGGTGGTGCTGTTCTGGATCGCCTTCGCCGTCGTCGTGAACGTCATCGCGCCGCAGCTCGAGGTGGTCGGCGAACTCCACTCGGCGCCGATGGCGCCCGAGGATGCGCCGTCGATGATCGCCATGAAGCGCATGGGCGCGAACTTCGGTGAGTTCGATTCCAACAGCACGGTCATGATCGTGGTGGAGGGCGACCGGGCGCTGGGCCCCGACGCGCACAAGTACTACGACGAGATCATCCGCAAGCTGCGTGAGGATCCCGAGCACATCCAACACATCCAAGACTTCTGGGGTGACACACTCACCGCGGCCGGGGCGCAGAGCGCCGATGGCAAAGCGTCCTACGTGATGTTGAACCTCGCAGGCGAGCAGGGGCAGACCCTCGCCAACGAAGGCGTGGAGAAGGTCCGCGAGGTCATCAAGGAAACCCCGGCCCCGCCGGGCGTGCAGGCTTACGTCGCGGGTCCGGCGGCGCTGACCGATGATCTGCACGTCATCGGCAACGCGAGCTTGGCCACGATTACCCTCTACACGCTGATCGCTATCGCGGTGATGCTGCTGATCGTCTACCGGTCGATCCGTACCACGTTGGTGCAGTTGCTGTTGACCGGTGTGGGGCTGTTGTCGTCGCGCGGCTTGGTCTCGGTTCTGGCCAGCCATGACGTGTTCGGGCTGACAACCTTCGCCGGCAACATCCTCACGATGCTGGCCATCGCCGCCGCGACCGACTACGGCATCTTCATCTTCGGCCGCTACCGTGAGGACCGTAGCCAGGGGCTGGACCGAGAAGACGCCTACTACGCCACGTTCAAGTCCGTCGCCCCGGTCATCATCGGGTCGGGCCTGACTATCGCCGGGGCCACCTACTGCCTCAGCTTCGCGCGGCTTCCCTACTTCAGCACCATGGGCGCCCCCGTCGCCATCGGCATGATCGTCGTCGTGGCGTCCGCTGTGACGATGGGTCCCGCGGTCCTGTACCTGGGGAGCAAAGTTGGCCTGTACGAGCCGAAAAAGGAGGCCAAGGGCCGGTTCTGGTACAGGGTCGGCACCACGGTGGTCCGTTGGCCCGCACCGGTCCTGGTGGCCAGCGCGTTCGTGGTGCTGATCGGTGTGGTGGCCGTCCCCGGCTACAAACCCGCCTACAACGACCGCTGGTATCTGCCGGCCGATGCGCCGGCGAACGTTGGATTCACTGCTGCCGACCGGCATTTCAGCCAGGCCCGGATGAATCCTGACATCCTGATGGTCGAATCGACGCATGACATGCGGAATCCCGCCGACATGCTGGTGCTGGACCGCGTCGCGAAGAACGTGCTGCGTACCGAGGGCATCGCGATGGTGCAGAGCATCACCCGCCCCCTGGGTATCCCGATCCAGCACAGCTCGATTCCGTTCCAGACCGCCATCCAGGGCCAGACCAGCAATTTGAACCTGCCGTTCCAGCGGGATCAATTGGACAACCAGCTCAAGATGATCGACGCGACGAACGTCTCGATCTCGATTCTGGAGCAGCAGTACCAGCTGTCCCTTCAACAGACCAAGCTCACGCAGGACTCGGCGGCCAAGTCGCAGGAGCTACTCGAGGTCACCAAGAAGATGCGGGACAACATCGCGAATTTCGATGACCAGTTCCGGCCCATGCGTAACTACTTCTACTGGGAACCGCACTGCTTCGACATCCCGATGTGCTCGGCGGCACGGTCGGTCTTCGATGCCCTCGACGGGATCGATGAGCTGACCGACAAGACCTCGTCGGTGCAGCTCAACACCGATCAACTGGCGGACCTCGCTCCGAAACTGACTGCGCTGCTTCCTCAGACGATCGCGTCGATGAAAACCAGCAGGGACCTGTCGCTGGCGTCGTACAACTCGCAGAAAGCGCTGCTGGACCAGATGCAGGCGATGAACGACACCGCGCTGGCGATGGGTGAGAGCTTCGATCAGGCCAAGAACGACGACCTGTTCTATCTGCCGCCGGAGGCGTTCACGAACCCGGACTTCGAGCGTGGCCTGAAGATGTTCCTCTCGCCCGACGGCAAGTCGGCGCGGATGTTCATCACTCACCAGACCGACCCGGCGACGCCGGAGGGTATCGCGCGGGTCAATGCCGAGCGCACCGCTGCGCAGGAGGGCCTGAAGATGTCCTCGCTGTCGGACGCCAAGATCTACCTCGGCGGCGTCGCGGCCACCTACAAGGACATGAGCGACGGAGCCCGCTACGACCTGATGATCGCCGTGGTGTCGGCGTTGACGCTGATCTTCATCATCATGCTCATCCTGACCCGCAGCGCCGTGGCGGCCCTGGTGATCGTGGGAACGGCGGCCAGTTCGATCGCGGCGTCGTTCGGCATCTCAGTGTTGTTGTGGCAGTACCTGTTCGGGATCCATGTCCACTGGCTGGTCATGTTGATGTCGGTGATCATCCTGTTGGCGGTCGGATCGGACTACAACCTGCTGCTCGTCTCCAGGTTCAAGGAGGAGATCCACGCGGGGCTCAAGACCGGCATCATCCGCTCGATGGGCGGCACCGGCGGCGTGGTGACCTCGGCGGGTATGGTGTTCGCGGCGACCATGGCGGCCATGCTGGGCAGTGACCTCGTCGTGCTGGCCCAGATGGGGTCGACGATCGCGATCGGCCTGCTGCTGGACACGTTGATCGTGCGGTCGCTGCTGATGCCGTCGATCGCCACGTTGCTGGGCCGCTGGTTCTGGTGGCCGCAGGTGGTGTATCCCCGCGGGGACAACCACTTCCGCAAGCCGGCGCCGCGACAGGTGCCCCGCGCAGATGATGACGACACGGCGGCGATCCCGGTGCCTACGAGCTAGACCCCGCGGCCTTCCACTGCCGGTAGGCGTCGGGCAGGCACACGGCGCACGGGCGGTACCCCGCCGATACAGCGGCCTGCGCGTCGGCGAAGAACACCCGGTGTCTGACGTAGCCGCCGGCAGCGATGGCGCGCAGGGCCGACGGGCAGTCGAGGCAGCCGTAGATCTTGCTACCGCGGTGTCCCCCAACGGTTCCCGGTGTGTTGCTGCGATGGGGATGACCGTCGGCGCCGATCAGGGTGTACAGACTCATGCCGCGTCATGGAAGACCAGGCCCAGGGTGAACCTGGTCCCGGAACGGACCGTCGAGACGCCGTGCCGGATGGGTGCCGCCGACCAGCCCCGTACCGACTTGGCCGGTCGGTCGCGGGTGGTGAATACCAAGCCGTGCCCATGGGGGATGACAGTGGCGGTGCCGCGCGATTGTGCGCGGGGTCGTTGTTCGTAAAGCAGGAACTCGCCGCCGGTGTAGTCGACGTCCGGGTCGGTCAGATTGACCACGACCTGTAGCGGGAAGATCAACTCGCCGTAGAGGTCGCGGTGCAGCGCATTCCAGTCCCCGGCACCGTATTTCAGCAGGATCGCCGTCGTCTTGGTCTGACCGGCATCATGACACATCCGCAGCCAGTCGTCGAAGTCATCCGGCCATGGTGCCTCGCGGCCGAGCCGAGCCCACCACGTGCGGGCGATCGGCAGCAGGTGGGGATACAGCGCCTTCTTCAGTGCTGTCACGGCCGGCGGATAGGGCTGCCGGAAATAGCGGTACTGGCCCTCGCCGAACCGGTAGCGGACCATGTCGATCGTCGATCGGAACCGGGCCACCTCGGGGTAGAGCGCGACGATGTCGGCGGCATCCGCCGGAGTCAGCAGTGACCCGGTCAGCGCACATCCCGTGTTGTCGAGTTCATCGCCGACACGGCTCCAGTCGATGAGATCTACCCGCTGCTGCCAGGCATTCGTGCCGTTCATGCCGCCGCCTCCAAGTCGAGCAGCAGGCGCTTGGCCTCCGGACCGCCGAGGTAGCCGCCCATCGCGCCGTCGCTGCGGACGACGCGATGGCAGGGGATGACAACGGGCAGTGGGTTTTTCGCGCAGGCCGTCCCGACAGCACGAACCGCTTTGGGGCTGCCGGCCAGGGCCGCGACGGCGGCGTAGCTGGCGGTCTGCCCGTAGTCGATCTCGGGCAGGTGATGCAGCACTGTGCTGCGGAATCCGGCGGCGAGCCGCCAGTCCAGCGGCAGGTCGAAGGTGCGTCGCGTGCGGGCGAAGTACTCGTCGAGTTCGCGGGCCGCCGTGTCGAGGCGGGCGGGTGCTTGCAGGATGCGCGGGCTCACCTCGTCGGCGAGGTGCTGCAGCACGGTGTCGTGGTCTTCGCGGGCATAGGCGACGCGGACCAGGCCCTGCTCGGTGGCCGCCAGCAGCAGCGGCCCGACGGGGGTATCGACTGTGCGGTAGGCGATGTCGAGGAGACCGTCGCGCTGGGCGGCGGCCGCGAGTCGGTGGTGAAACTCGGCCAGCTTGCCGGGGCCGGGTTGGGTGATTCGGGCCAGCTCGCGAACGATGCCGTCGTCGTTACTCATTGGTCTCTCCTTTCCTGGGCGCGTCGACCTCGGTGAGTTCGGTGAGGTAGGTGCGTCGTAGCGTGGCGATCCCGTCGCTGGAGGCGCGGCGTGCGGCCGCAGCGCTGCCGCCGAGGATTTCGGCGATTTCGTCATACGGCAGGCCGGCCAGGTAGTGGTAGGCGACCGCGTGTTTCTGTTTGTGGGGAAGCCTGTCGACCGCGGCGGCCAGGTCGTCGAAGTTCTCGGCCGTGCGGGGGCTCGATGTTTCGGGGACGACGTCGGTCGGGATGGGTTGGCGCGTCCGGGTCCGGGTGATGTCGATGGCTTTGTGGTGCGCGACGGTGACCAGCCAGGCCTCGAAATTGGCATCGGCGGGGAGGTCGGGGTAGGCCTTCAACGCCGCCAGGAACGTTTCCGACCAGGCGTCGTCGGCGTCGTGCGCGCCGACGATGGCGCAGCACACCCGATAGACGGTGGGGCCGTGGTCGCGAACCACGGTCTCGAAAGGCGGTTTGGCTGTCACACCCTGTAGACGCTCCCTGGCCGAGATTTGTGAGGTCTCCATCGTGAATGATTTCTGCCGGCGGCGTCGAAGTGGCGAGACCTCATTTACAAATGAGCCTAGAAGTGTCACGGTGTGCTGGTGGATTTCTCCCATGTCGAGCTGTCCGAGGAGGACCTGGCCTTCCGCGATGAGCTGCGGGCGTTTCTGGCCCGGGTCGTCACCGACGAGGTGATCGAGCGTGACCGCGAGACAGGTGAGAACTTCGACGAGACAGTGCATCTGGCCCTCGGTGCGGCCGGGTACCTGGCCGGTGATTACCAGGCCGAGGCCGACGGCGGGTTCAGCGCGGTCCGGCGCCGGATCTGGGAACTGGAGATCGGCCGGGCCCACACCCCGTGGTTCCACTGGGGAACCACCGCGATGGTCGCCCACACGGTGGAGAAGTTCGCCTCGGCCGAGCTTTTGGACGAGGTGCTGCCGGGTGTCCTCGACGGGAGCTTGCGGCTGTGCCTGGGCTACACCGAACCCGAGGGCGGGTCTGACGTCGCGACCTGCAAGACCCGGGCGGTGCGGGATGGCGAGAGCTGGATTATCAACGGCGGCTGTTCACCTCGAACGCGCACAACGCCCAGTACGTGTTCCTGTTGACCAACACCGACCCGGCCGCGGCGAAGCACAAGAGCCTCACGATGTTCCTGGTGCCGCTGGAATCCGCCGGCGTCGAGATCCAGCCGCTGCGCACCGTCGACGGAGACCGCACCAACATCACCTACTACAGCGACGTCCGGGTCAGCGACCGGTACCGCGTCGGTGAGGTGAACGGCGGCTGGACGGTGCTGCGCGGCGCCCTCGAGCTCGAGCACGGCACGTTCGAACGCGAGACCCGCGGCCTGCAGAAGCTCGCAACCATGACCGAGCACATCAACCTCATGGCCGAGGCGGTCGATCGCGTGGCCGCCGTGGCCCCTGACGACGCGGCGTCGCGCTATCGGCTGGGCCGGGGCATCGCCCGGCTGGAAGCCGCGCTGAGCAGCCCCGACATGTACGGGCGCGTCGCGATCGCCCAGACCATGCGCGAGGTATCCCCGGATCTCATGGACATCGTCGGATCGGCGGGCGCATTGCCCGTGGGGACGCGGGGCGCGGCCGCCGACGGCGCCGCCGAGTACATCTTCCGGCTGGCCGGTCCGACCGGTATCTACGGCGGCACCCTTGAAGTGTTCCGCAACATGATCGCGCAGCAGGCACTCGGGCTGGGGCGGCCGAATTATGCGCCGGCCAAGCGAACTGGCTGACCGTCAGGGTCTTCCTGGCCATACCTGGCCAGGCTGCCGTCAAATTTCTTGACGGTGTTCCTCCGGGTGGTGCGGTCTGCAAGGTGGCATCGGCGGCGCCGAGCAACGCGAGGCGGCCTGGGTACTGTGGCCGGGTGCATCCCTTGGACAAGGCCCTTGAACTCTCGCCGTCCGGTGACGGTCGGTGGCGCGGGCGGACGGTGCCGGAGTGGGCCAACATGGTCGGCCCGTTCGGCGGTATCACGGCTGCGACCCTGGTGCGGGCCGTCGAGTTGCACCCGAAACGGCACGGTCAGCCCATCGCCTTGACGGTGAACTATGCGGCGCCGATCGTCGACGGCGAGTTCGACATCGTGACCAGGGCCGTCAAGACCAACCGATCCAATCAGCACTGGATCGTCGAACTCAGCCAGGACGGCGAGGTCAAGACCACCGCCACCGCGGTGTTCGGATTGCGACGCCAAGGGTGGTCGGACACCGAGATCACCGCGCCGCAGGCCCCGGCGCCCGAGGGCATCGTGCCGTCGGTCCCGCCGTTCGGTGTGGCGTGGTTCGACAACTACGACATGCGGTTCGTCGACGGAGGGATGCCCGACATCGGCGGGGAACCGACCGAGTCGGCAAGTTCCACCACGACCCTGTGGGTGCGCAACAAACCTTCCAGGCCGATGGATTTCGCCGCGTTGACCTCGGTGAGCGACATCTTCTATCCGCGGGTCTTCCTGCGTCACGGCCAGTTCGTGCCGGCCGGCACGGTATCGATCTCCGTGTATTTCCACGCCGACGAGGAGCAGCTCGCGACTCAGGGCGACGACTTCGTGCTGGGAACGGCGCGGGCACACCGGTATTCCGGCGGATACTTCGATCAGAGCGCGCATCTGTTCGGCCGCACCGGCGCACTGCTGGCGACCAGTCACCAGTTCGTCTACTTCAAGGCCTGAGGTCGTCGGGAGCCGACTGCAGGGCGATCCACGCGCTCACCCGGGTCTGCGGATCATCGAGCTTGCCGGGCAGCGCCGCCTCGATGGCAGCGAGACGGTTACGCACGGTGTTGCGGTGCAGGCCGAGTTCCTCGGCGACCTTCAGGCGCGATCCGTGATGGCGCAGGAAGCAACGCAGGATCTCCAACTGCTCGGAATCGAGCCCGTGCAACCAGGATTCGGCGAACGCCGCGGCTTTCTCGGGATCGATCAGACTCAGGGGGCCATTGTCGATTACTTTGTCCCACAGCACCACGCCGGACACCTCGGTGGCCTGGGCGAGTGCCAGTCCGGCCGTGCGATAACCGGTCGCGCCGTCGCCGGGTGCCACCGCATTCCCGACGCCGACGTGGAGTCCACCCTCGGCCAATTGTGAACCGGTTGCTTTTGCCTGTGCGGGTGCGACGACGGCGCACAGCTCGCCGGCATATACCCCGGCGAGGATGCCCCGCCGCTCCAGGGACGCCACGGCGTTCTCGATCGAGGATTCGTCCCCCGTGGCCCGTAGGAAGCGGATGTGTCTCGGCAGTTCGGCCGCCGGCTGGTCCACCTCCAACACCAATTGCGCGGTGCGGTCATCGCTTTCGGCGAGCAGCTCCAGCGCTCGGCTGCGCAGGTGCTGCCGGGTCGTGGCGCGGCTACGGACCTGTTCGTCGATGAGTCCCAGCAGGGCCACCGCGGTCGTCACCGCCTGGCGCTGTCCCTCCGATGCCCTGGCCGGCGCCAATGCCGCCAGGTAGGCCGACGCCCGGCCGCGTAGCCCGATGGGATGGACCGACACGGAGAGCGTCGGATTGGACTGTGCTGCAGCCGAACGCAATCCGTGGGCCTGCAACCGTTTGACGTCGTGGGCGACCTCGTCGAGCGGGAACTCGTTGCGGCGGGCGCCAACCGGGCCTGTCACGACCCGGCCGTCGGGGTTCATCAGACATGTCGCGCCGTCGAGCGCTGCGGCCAGCGCGGTGATGACCGCAACGGCAGGATCCGGTTTGGCCGCAGCCGAGATGAGCTTGCGCTGTGTCTGGAGGGACTCGCGTGTCGCGGTGGACTCCTGTTCCTCCAGCAGATGCGCGACGTGTCGGCTGATCGCGACGAAGGTGGTGCGGCGTGGCACCTCGAACAGATTCACTTGGTGCCGTCGGCAGGCAGTCGCGAGTTCTGCCGGAGTCTCGGCGTGGGTGAGGCCGACGGCGAACCCCACCGCGGCCACACCGGCGTCGGCAAGCCTGCGCACGTAGCCGTCCCACTGGTCGTGCCAGTCACCGGTTTCCAGGCCGGTGGTCAGCAGGATCTCCCCGCCCTCCAGGAACGGCCCCGGATCGGTGAGTTCGCTCGTGGCCACCCAGCGGACCGGTGCGTCGCGGCGGCAGACCTCGACGGCGACCAACCCGAGCGGCCGCACATCCAGGACATCGCCGACCAGAACCATGGGTGCCAGTTTCGCACAATTCAAGCAACATATTTGTGCATTTCTGACCTGCCGACGATGCCCGCGGTTCCCTAGCGTTACGACAAACAACCGCCAGCAGCAGGAGGAACACGTGACCATCGCTGAGATCGCGGGTACGGCCATCGCCCAGGAACGCCGGCTCGTCACCGCCATTCCCGGCCCGATCTCGCAGGAGATTCAGGCACGGAAGACCGCTGCGGTGGCCGGCGGCGTCGGGACCACACTGCCCGTCTACGTGGTCGCGGCAGGCGGCGGAATCCTCGTGGACGCCGACGGCAACCAGCTCATCGACTTCGGCTCCGGCATCGCCGTGACCACCGTGGGCAACAGCGCACCGGCTGTCGTCGAGGCCGTTACCGAGCAGGTCGCCGCGTTCACCCACACGTGCTTCATGGTCACCCCGTACGAGGGCTATGTGCGGGTGGCCGAGGAGCTCAACCGGCTCACTCCCGGTGATCACGAGAAGCGCAGCGTGCTGTTCAACTCCGGCGCGGAAGCCGTCGAGAACGCCGTCAAGATCGCCCGCGCTCACACCCGCAGGCAGGCCGTCGTGGTTTTCGACCACGCCTACCACGGCCGCACCAACCTCACCATGGCCATGACCGCCAAGAACCAGCCGTACAAGAACGGGTTCGGGCCGTTCGCCGGCGAGGTGTACCGGGTGCCGACCTCGTTCCCGTTCCGTGACGGCGAGACCGACGGTGCGGCTTCGGCCGCCCGCGCCCTCGATCTGATCGACAAGCAGGTCGGTGCCGACAACGTCGCCGCCGTGGTGATCGAACCCATTCAGGGCGAGGGCGGGTTCATCGTCCCCGCACCGGGATTCCTGCGCGCGCTGCAGAACTGGTGTACCGACAACGGTGCGGTGTTCGTCGCCGACGAGGTGCAGTCGGGCTTCGCCCGCACCGGAGCGATGTTCGCGATCGAGCACGACGACGTCGTGCCCGATCTCATCGTCACCGCCAAGGGCATCGCGGGTGGCCTGCCGCTGTCGGCGGTCACCGGCCGCGCCGAGATCATGGACGCGCCGCACGCCGGCGGCCTCGGTGGCACATACGGCGGCAACCCGATCGCCTGCGCCGCCGCGCTCGCGGTCATCGACACCATCGAGCGTGAGGGACTGCTGGCCCGCGCCGTGGAGATCGAGAAGACGATGGTCGGCCGCCTGAACGCGATCGCTGCCGAGGATTCCCGGATCGGCGAGGTCCGCGGCCGCGGCGCCATGATCGCCATCGAACTGGTCAAGGCGGGCACCAGCGAGCCCGACGCCGACCTGGCCAAGCAGGTCTCGGCCGCTGCACATGCCCAGGGCCTGGTGGTGCTGACCTGCGGGACCTACGGCAACGTGCTGCGGTTCCTGCCGCCGCTGTCGATGCCTGATCACCTGCTCGAGGAGGGGCTGGACATCCTGGCCGCCATCTTCGCCGAGACCCGCTGACCGCCGAACCGCCTAGATCCCTGGGAGACGTTGAGTGAACACGCAGAATGCGATCGCCGAACTGGACGCCAAGCACGGCATCCTCATCGACGGGCAAGCCCGCGGTGGCGCCTCGACGTTCGAGGTGCACGACCCGGCTACCGGCCTGACCATCGCCGAGGTCGCCGATGGCACGGTGGCTGACGCCCGCTCGGCCGTCGATGCCGCGCACCGGGCCTTCGGTGGCTGGGCCAGGACCAGCCCCCGGCAGCGCAGCGACATCCTGCGCCGGGTGTTCGACCTGATGGTCGCCGACACCGAGCGGCTGGCGGCCCTGATCTGTGCGGAGAACGGCAAGTCGCAGGCCGATGCCCGGGCCGAGGTGGGCTATGCCGCCGAGTTCTTCCGCTGGTTCTCCGAGGAGGCGGTGCGCACCGACGGCGCCTACGGTGTCAGCCCTGCCGGTGGCACCCGGACGGTGGTCACGCACAAGCCGGTCGGGGTCGCTGCACTGGTGACGCCGTGGAACTTCCCGGCCGCGATGGCGACCCGCAAGATTGCGCCGGCGCTGGCCGCGGGCTGCACCGTGGTCCTCAAGCCGGCGGCCGAGACGCCGCTGACCGCCCTGGCGATCGCCGGAATCCTTTCGGCCGCAGGCGTTCCTGATGGTGTGGTCAACATGGTGCCCACCACCGATGCCGCCGCCGTGGTCGAGAACTGGTTGAGCGACGACCGGGTCCGCAAGGTGTCGTTCACGGGCTCCACCGGTGTCGGCCGGGTGCTGCTCAAGCAGGCTGCCGCCCGGATCGTCAACGCCAGCATGGAACTGGGCGGCAACGCTCCGTTCGTCGTCACCGCCGACGCCGATGTCGAGGCGGCCATCGCCGGCGCGATGGTGGCGAAGTTCCGCGGTGGGGGCCAGGCCTGCACCGCGGCCAACCGGTTCTATGTGCACGCTTCGGTCGCCGATCAGTTCGTCGCCGGTTTGGGCGCCGAGGTCGCGGCACTGCGCGTGGGGCCTGCGTCGGATCCGGCGTCCCAGATCGGTCCGCTGGTGAGCGAGCGCGCAGCGCAGCGAGTGGCTGCCGCGGTCGATGCCGCGGTGGCCGACGGTGCCGTGATCGCCGCGCAGGCGCAGGCGCCCGCCGAGGGCTGGTTCGTCGCTCCCACGGTGCTGACGGGTGTCGCCCCGGATGCCGAGATCCTGGCCGACGAGATCTTCGGGCCCGTCGCCCCGGTCGTGGTGTGGGAGGACGAGGACGACCTTCTGCGTTGGGTCAACGACACCGAATATGGTTTGGCGGCTTACGTTTACGCCGGTCGGCTGCAGGATGCGCTACGGCTCGCCGAGTCCTTCGACGCCGGCATGGTCGGCATCAACCGGGGCATCGTCTCCGACCCGTCGACCCCGTTCGGTGGGATGAAGCAGAGCGGGCTCGGTCGCGAAGGTGCCCGGGAAGGTCTGCACGAGTTCCAGGAGACGCAGTACTTCAGCGTGGCGTTCGACTGAGCGGTCCGCTCAGAACGGCGCCGAGTGCTGCATCAGGCTCAACATCAGCACGACCATGCACAACAGCGAGCTGAACATGATCAGCCCCATGACGACGACTACGAACCATGACGCGCAGCGCTGCTTGCTGCGCGCCAGTTTCGCGATCCGCTCGTCGTGCATGAGTTCATCTGCGACGACCGCGAATTCGACACGTTCCAATTCAGCGTCGGCGGCGGGTGCGCCGCAGGATATTTCGCGAAGGCGCGCGGCGGCGATGCCGACGCCGACCCCGGCGAATCGCCGACTCATCTGACGTGCCTGTCTTCGGGAGAGGCGGTGATCGAGCGCATCCAACGAATGCGGCCGCTGTCCCCATCCGCGGCCGTGCGCGTTCGACGGGGTCGTCATAACCTATTGAGTCTACGAGCGTCCCTGGTCGTGAGGAAGCCTGCGCCCGTGGATTGTTCACGTCTGCAAGTACTTGTTCACCGGATGACCCGGTGCACGTCCTCCGTCACGTCGCCGCCCTCCTGGGCGATCCACGGCCCTTCGATCGACGGATCGATGATTCCGTCCTCCAGCCACGTGTAGCTGCCGGCGAGCACCTCGTGCGCCAGCGTGCGGTCAGAGTCGTCGCTGTTGTCCCAGAGTTCGGTGAACAGCCGCTCGGCCCGTGCTCGGGATTGGCGACAGAACGCGTCGGCGAGGTCGACAGCGGAGTCCGGTGCGCCGCTGCGGGCCCGGACGCAGGCCGCCGTCATCGCGAACAGTTCTGCCCCGATGTCGACGATCCGGCCGAGGAAGCGTTGCTTGTGCTCCAACCTGCCCTGCCACCGTGACATCGCGTAGAAGGTGCTGCGGGCGAGCTTGCGGCTGGCCCGTTCGACATACCGCAGGTGCTCGGCCAGCGGCCCGAACTCGGTGAATGATGTTGGCAGCTGGCCTTTTCCGGTGACCAGGGTGGGCAGCCAGCGCGCGTAGAACCTGCCGGCCTGCGCGGCAGCCTTCGCCTTGTGCCTGAGGTCGGCCTCGGGGTCGATGATGTCGCCCGCCACCGAGAGGTGCGCGTCCACCGCCTCGCGGGCCAGCATCAGATGCATGATCTCGGTGGAACCTTCGAAGATCCGGTTGATCCGCATATCGCGCAGGACCTGCTCGACGGGCACGCCGCGTTCCCCGCGGGCGGCCAGCGACTCGGCGGTCTCGAAGCCGCGGCCGCCACGAATCTGCACCAGCTCGTCGGCGATCAGCCATGCCATCTCGGAGCCGTAGAGCTTGGCCAGCGCGGCCTCGATCCGGATGTCGGTGCGCCCGGCGTCGGCCAGTTCGCCGGCGAGCTCGACCATCGACTCGATGCCGTAGGCGGTGGCCGCGATGAACGCCACCTTGCCGGCCACCGCGTCGTGCTCACCGACCGGCCGGCCCCACTGCACGCGTTCCTTCGACCATTCCCTGGCGATCTTCAGACTCCACTTCGCCGATCCGGTACACACCGCCGGCAGCGACAGGCGGCCGACGTTGAGCGTGGTCAGGGCGATCTTGAGGCCTTCTCCCTCGCGGCCGATGCGGTTCGCGGCCGGCACCCGCACGTCGGTCAGCTTGGTCAGACCGTTCTCGATTCCGCGTAACCCCATGAATGCGTTGCGGTTCGTGACAACGATGCCGGGCGTATCCGCCTCGACGACGAATGCGGTGATACCGCCGCGATGCCCGTCACTTGGCGGCACCTGGGCCATCACCACGAGCAGGTCGGCGATGACACCGTTGGTGGTCCACAGTTTGACGCCGTTGAGCAGGTAATCGTCGCCGTCAGGCGTGGCGGTGGCGTGCAGTCGGGCCGGGTCGCTGCCGACATCCGGCTCGGTCAGCAGGAACGCGCTGATCTCCCGCGTGCACCGGGGCAGCCAGGTGCGCTTCTGCTCGGCTGTCCCGAACATCGACACCGGCTGCGGTACCCCGATCGACTGGTGTGCCGACAGCAAGGCCCCGAGCGCGGGGTGCACCGAACCCACCAGGGTGAGCGCCTTGTTGTAGTACACCTGCGACAGGCCGAGCCCGTCGTACTCGGCGGAGATCTTCATGCCGAACGCGCCGAGTTCCTTCAAACCCCGGATCACCTTGTCTGGGATCTGCGCGTCGCGTTCGATGACCGTGGCGTCGATCTGCGTCTCGCAGAACGCCCGCAACTTGGCCAGGAATGCCTCTCCCCGCTCCGTCGCCTCGGCCGAACCCCGTGGGTACGGATGGACCAGATCCAATCGCAATCTGCCGAGGAACAGTTCCTTACCGAAGCTGGGCTGGCGCCACTGCGCTTCCCGCGCCTGCTCGGCGACCTGCCTGGCCTGTCGTTCGTTGACTTCTCCGGTAGCGGTCATCACCGGCCTCCATACGTCGGGCCCTACTCGACGGTAACCCCATTCGGTGGTGGCATACCCCGCAATACTTCGGCGAAACGGTATTCCAGCAGGCCGGCTCTCGAACTTCTTCTGCCGGAATGCGGTTTCGGCGGGGATCGGTGAGCCGGAAACGGTCTCGCTACACTTACCGTAAGTACAACGGTTAGGGGCCGCGTTGATCAAGGTAATGCAGGGTATCCGGGTGCTGGAGGTCGCACAGTTCACGTTCGTGCCCGCGGCCGGCGCCATCCTCGCCGACTGGGGTGCCGACGTCATCAAGGTGGAGCACCCGGTGCGCGGCGATACCCAGCGCGGCTTCATCAACATGGGCGGATTCGAACTCGACCCGAACCGGCATCCGCTCATCGAGCATCCCAACCGCGGAAAGCGCAGCGTCGGCATCGACGTCTCGACCCCTGGTGGCCAGGAGATCCTGTACGAGATCGCCAAGACGGCCGACGTGTTCCTGACCAACTACATGCCCCAGGCCCGGCAGAAGAACAAGTTCGATGTCGAGCACATCCGCGCGGTGAACCCGAACATCATCTACGCCCGCGGTAGCGCCTACGGCGACAAGGGGCCCGAGCGGTTGGTCGGCGGTTTCGACGGCACCGCGTTCTGGACACGCAGCGGGGTCGGACATGCCCTCACCCCCGAGGAGTTGGGCGGGGCACTGTCCCAGGGCATTCCGGCGTTCGGCGATTCGATCGGCGGGATGAACATCGCCGGCGGTATCTCGGCGGCATTGTTCCACCGCGACCGGACCGGCGAAGCGCTCGAGGTCGACGTGTCACTGCTGAGCACCGCGTGGTGGGCGGCCGGAGCCAGTGTCACCCAGGGCATGGAGACCGGGGAGACGATGCGTTCGGTGATGCCCGATTCCATCGGCCCCACGGTGAACCCGTTCCTCGGTAACTACCTCACCTCCGACGGCGGCACCATCAATCTGTGCATCGTCAGCCCGACGGGATACATCCGCGACGCCTTTGAGCACCTCGGCCTACCCGAGCTGGCCGATGACCCGAGGTTCTCCGATGTCCTTCCGCTGATCGAAAATGCCGAAGCGGCAGCCGAACTGATTTCCGAATCGATCCGCAGCAAGCCGTTCGAGTATTGGCGTCAGCACCTCAAGACCATGAAGGGCCAGTGGGCGCCGTTCCAGAGCCTGGTTGAGCTCGCCAGTGACGACCAGGCTGTCGCCAACGACATGATCGTCGAGGTGGAGGCCACCGACGGCGGCAAGCCGTTCAAGGTGGTGCGCGGGCCCGTGCAGTTCAATCACGAACCGCTGGAGACCACGCGCGCACCCCAGGCCTCCGAGCACACCGAGATCGTGCTGATGGAACTCGGCATCGACTGGGACCGGATCAGCGAGCTCAAGGACTCAGGCGCGATCGCCTGAGCTAGTTGCGGGCACCGTTTTCTACGCCAGGGCTTTTGACCGGCCGCGGTCACGGCCCCCGCGTAGAAAAGCGGTGGCGGTGGTGTGTTCCTGAGCTAGTTGCAGCCGCTCGCGTTGACCCACCGGCCGTTCCAGCCGATGCAGCCGTTGATGTTCGATCCGGGCGGCGGCGGTGGCGGATCCTCCGGCAGCGGGGCGTAGTACGTGGGCGGGGGAACGTAAGGGGCGACCGCGTCGGCGATGTTGACGCAACCGCCGACAGAGATCCGGCGTCCGGCACTCGCGCACACGTCGGCGTTGGCCGTCCCGGCCGGGGCGGCCAGGACGATGGCGCCGGGCAGCGCCGTGAATGAGAGCACCACCGTGGCCGCGCGAAGCCAGGATGATCGCGACGTTGTCTTGTGCATCATTGTCCTAACGGCTGGTCGGGCTGCTTGATTCCGCAACGATTGCGGAAATCGGTCAGCGGTTGACGGATCCCGGCGAGGTCAGCGTGGGCCTGGGGATTGCCGTCGAAGTAAGCCCGTGTGGCGTCCGGCACCTCTTCCTCCGGACGGCCCCGCAGGCTCGTATAGAAGTCGTTCACGTCCGGGTGGGTGAACAGGTACGTCGACGTCGACGCGGCGACGCCCGACGCAATGTTGGCGAGGTCGGCAGCCGTGCAGTCGGGCGGGCGCGGCGGCGGCGGATCGGCCGCCGCGGTCACGGGGCTGAACAGACCGACGGCAACCCCGACGGCACCGGCGGCGAAAGCCGGGACCAATCCGTAGCGCATGTTGGACAGTGTGCGGGACACAGCGGGACTCCTTCCCGAGGCGGGCAGGTGCCGATTGCATCGCCCGGCGGGCCGAACTGTAGCAGGTGGGGCGGGGTATGGGCGACGAATCCTTCGCTCGGCAAGGACGTGGCTTGGCTTGGTAGCCCGGCGTTTATGGCCGCGGCGGCGACCCGACCCGTGCGTTGCGGTAGGCCGTGGGAGTCGCGCCGAACCAGCGTTTGCAGGAGCGGGTGAGGACGCTCTGCTCGGCATAGCCGAGTTGGCGGCAGAGTTGGTCGAGGCCGACATCGGTGTCGAGCAGCAGGCGTTGAGCGACGTCGCGGCGTGTCTGGTCGACCAGGTCGGCGAACGTGGCGTTCTCGGCGCGCAGTCGCCGTTGCAGCGCCTTCGGGTGCAGGCCGATGTGACCGGCGATGTCGGACAGGCCGATGGCCCCGGTGGGCAGGAGTTGGCGCACCAGGCTGCGCACCCGTTGGCTGGTCGCTGGGTCGAAGTCGCCCATGAGCTGGGCGAGGTAGTCGACCGCGGTCTGTTGGGCGAGTTGATCGGCGGGCAGTGGCCGTTGCAGATCGGTGGTGCGCAGGGTGAAGCCTGCGACCGGTTCGAAAAAACTGGGCGGGCAGCCGAAATAGCTCTGATAGTCGTCGGTGGGGGTCAACGCGGGGTGGGGTAGGTGCACCGCGATGGGCCGGTAAGCGGCGCCGAGAAACAGCCGCAGTACCCGCAGCGTGACTCCCAGTGACAGTTCGATCGCCTGGGCTTGCGGGGGTGACGGGTCGAGGTGGAATTCGAATTCGAAGCGCGGTACTTCCGGGTCGAGATGTGTGGTGACCCGTGCGGTGATCGAAGGGCTGTAGGCCGCCATGAATTTCTCGAAGATCGCGAAGGCTTCGGCAACGGTGTTGGCATTGCGGCCCGCAAGGCCGACCGGGCCCAGGATGTCGATGCCTTGACGAAGTGCCAAACGCCGTCCGAAATCGGGGGTTCCAAGTGTGGTGGCGGTGTCTTCGAGCATCCGGGCGCCGTTGGGCAGGGAGATGAACCGGTCGTGACGACCGACATCGTCGTAGGGAATGTGGGCGGCCGCGATCAGAGCGCGACTATCTCCGCCGAGTTCGGTGACGAGTTGGTGAAAATTGGTGAGTGCCGTCCCTCGAATCACGGCCATGTCCCAGACTGTCAAAGATTTGTCCTGGAATGTCAAGACATCGGCTCTCGGTTTGCTGCACAGTAGATGACCGGGTCGGGGTGAATCGGCTGCGCGGCTTGCCCCACAGTGGCCCGCTGCACAGACCGAGTTCCTATGGAGGAGAGGGGCGCGGTGTCTGACGTGCAGGGTGACCAGTTGGTGGCGGCGGTTCTACCGGACGGAGGTGTTTTGCCGTTCCCGGCGGTTCCGTCGGGCAGTATCGCGGGCCGCACGTTGCAGGAGTCGACGTACCAACCTCGTCAAGTCCCGAAGCGACTACACGATGACTCGCCGAACATCGTCATCGTGCTCATCGACGACGCGGGGCCCGGCTTGCCCTCGACCTTCGGCGGTGAGATCACCACGTCGACGCTCGACCGCATCTGCGCTGAAGGCGTGTCCTACAACCGCTTTCACACCACCGCCATGTGCTCGCCGACCCGGGCGTCGCTGCTCACCGGCCGCAACCACCACGAGATCGGCAACGGCCAGATCGCTGAGCTCGCCAACGACTGGGACGGATACGCCGGCAAGATCCCGCGGTCGAGCGCCACCGTGGCCGAAGTGCTCAAGCAGTACGGCTACGCGACATCGGCCTTCGGGAAGTGGCACAACACCCCCGCGGAAGAGACCACTGCCGCCGGACCGTTCGAGAACTGGCCCACCGGTTTGGGTTTCGAGTACTTCTACGGATTCCTGGCTGGTGAAGCCTCGCAGTACGAGCCAAACCTGGTGCGCAACACCACCGTCGTCGCCCCGCCGAAGACTCCCGAAGAGGGTTACCACCTGTCCGAGGATCTGGCCGACGACGCCATCTCCTGGCTGCGCCGGCACAAGGCGTTCAACGCCGACAAGCCGTTCATGATGTATTGGGCCAGCGGTTGCCTGCACGGTCCGCACCACATCATGAAGGAGTGGGCCGACAAGTACGCGGGCAAGTTCGACGACGGTTGGGATGCCTACCGGCAGCGGGTGTTCGAGCGCGCCAAGGACAAGGGCTGGATTCCCGAGGACTGTGTCCTGACCGAACGCGATGAAGCGATGGCGGCCTGGGATGAAATCCCCGAGGACGAGAAGCCGTTCCAGCGCCGTCTGATGGAGGTCGCCGCCGGCTACGCCGAGCACGTCGACGTCCAGGTCGGCCGCCTCGCCGATGAGCTCGAATCACTCGGTTACGCCGACAACACCCTGTTCGTCTATATCTGGGGTGACAACGGCTCGTCGGGCGAAGGCCAGAACGGCACGATCGCCGAACTCTTGGCGCAGAACGGGATTCCCACCACGGTGCGCCAGCACATCGACGCCCTCGAGGAGCTCGGCGGCCTCGACGTCCTGGGTTCCCCGCTGGTTGACAACCAGTACCACGCGGCCTGGGCGTGGGCGGGCAGTACGCCCTACAAGGGGATGAAGCTGCTCGCCTCCCACCTGGGCGGCACCCGTAATCCGATGGCGGTGCGCTGGCCTGCCCGGATCAACGCGGATGCCGCTCCCCGCGATGTGTTCCTGCACTGCAACGACATCGTGCCGACCATCTACGACATCGTCGGTATCGCGCCGCCGCAGATGGTCAACGGCGAACCCCAGATGCCGCTGGCGGGAGCGAGTTTCGCCCGCACGCTGGGAGATCGAAATGCACCCGGCGGCAAAAAGACCCAGTACTTCGAGGTCATGGGCAGCCGCGGTATCTACCACGACGGCTGGATGGCCTCGGCGCGTGGGCCCCGGCTGCCGTGGGTGCCGGGCCTGCCGCCGGGTATCGCCACGTGGACCCCCGACAACGACACATGGGAGCTGTACCACCTCGACGAAGACTGGTCGCAGGCCCACGATCTCGCCGCTGAACAGCCCGAGAAGCTTGCCCAGATGCGGGAGATGTTCATGGTCGAAGCCGCCCGCAATGCGGTGTTGCCGATCGGCGGCGGCCTGTGGGTTCCGGTCTATCACCCTGAGTTGCGTATCGCCCCGCCCTACAAGGAGTGGGAGTTCTCGGGTGACACCATCCGGATGCCGGAATTCTGTGCCCCGGCGCTGGGCAACAAGAACAACGTTGTCACCATCGACGTCGACATCCCCGCCAATGCCAACGGGGTGCTGTACGCGCTCGGAGCGGCGGCCGGTGGGCTGACGGTCTACCTCGACGAGGGCCAGCTCTGCTACGAGTACAACCTGTTCATCTTGTCGCGCACCAAGATCCGCAGTGAGGGCAAGGTGCCGCCGGGGCGCGCCACCATCACCGTGACCACCCAGTACGCGGACCCGCGCCCGGGCGGTCCGCTCGACATCACCGTCGCGCGCAACGGCGAGACGATTGCCAGTGGCCAGGTCCCGATCAGCGTGTCGTTGCTGTTCACCGCCAACGACTGCCTCGACATCGGCACCTGCCTCGGCTCACCTGTATCGCTCGACTACCGCGAACGCGCGCCCTTCCCCTTCGACGGCCAGATTCACCGCGTCCACGTCGCCTATACCTAGTCGGCGGAAACCCTCAGAAAGGAACGACTTTTCGTGAAGAAGGATCGGCGCGTGGCCAAGAGGCTCGTCGCGCTCGGCACCGCGATCTTGATGATGGGCACCCTGGCGTGTTCGCCTTCGTCTGACCACAGCCAGCAGTCTGGGCCCGGCCAGTTGACGCCCGATGAGGCCAAAGCCATCGCCCTGGATGCCTACGTCTACGGGTATCCCCTTGTCACCGTTGAGATGACGCGACGTGTGATGACCAATGTCGCCCAGGTTGAGACGCCGCGGGCGCCGATGGGGCAGTTGATGCGGATGCGTGAGTACCCGAACGCCCAGTTCCGCGACGTCACCGCACCCAACGCCGACACGCTGTACACAAACGGATTCATCGACGTCAAGAACGAGCCGTGGGTGCTGACCTTGCCGGACGCCCGCGACCGCTACTACCTGTTCCCCATGCTCGACGGCTACACCAATGTCTTCGAGGTTCCAGGGAAGCGCACGACCGGGACGGGCCCGCAGACCTACGCCATCACCGGTCCGGGCTGGAAGGGCACGCTGCCCGCCGGCGTGAAGGAGTACAAGTCACCCACCTCGACCGTGTGGCTGCTCGGCCGCATCTACTGCGACGGCACGCCAGAGGACTACGCGGCCGTGCACAAGCTGCAGGACGAGATCTCGCTGGTGCCTCTGAGCTCGTACGGTAAGCCGTACACCCCGCCGGCCGGCAAGGTCGATCCGACCATCGACATGAAGACGCCGGTCCGCGACCAGGTCAACAATCTGAGTGCCGAAGCGTACTTCGATCTGTTGGCCTCGTTGATGAAGGACAACCCGCCGACCGAGGCCGACCGCCCGATCGTGGACAAGATGGCTGAACTCGGCATCGTCGCCGGGGAGAAGTTCGACATCAACAAGCTCGGTCCCGACGTGGCCGCAGCTTTGCAGTCGGTCCCCAAGGACGGCGTCGACAAGATCATGGCCCGCTTCAAAGACCTGGACGACGTCAACGGTTGGCGGTTCACCACACAGACTGGTCAGTACGGCACCGACTATCTGCAGCGCGCGTTGATCACCGCCATCGGCCTGGGCGCCAACTTGCCCCAGGACGCGGTCTACCCGACGTCGGAAGCCGATGCCGACGGTCACTCCTACGACGGCGCCAACAAGTACACGCTGCATTTCGACAAGGGCCAGTTCCCGCCCGTCAACGGATTCTGGTCACTGACCATGTACGACGAGGGCTACTTCTTCGTCGACAATCCGCTCAACCGCTACACGCTGAGCCAACGGAACCCCTTCGCCAGCAACCCCGACGGATCGGTCGATCTCTATCTGCAGCACGAGAACCCCGGCCCGGGCAAGGAAGCCAACTGGCTGCCCGCACCCGCCGGCAAGTTCAACCTCATGTTGCGCCTGTACTGGCCGACGGAAACCTCACCGTCGATCATCGACGGCACGTGGAAGCCACCCTCCGTCACGAAGGTTCAGTAAGACGATTTGCCATAAATAAGCGAAATGGCTGCCAGACCGGGTCTGGCAGCCATTTCGACGTTTGTCTGATGTGCGATGAACTACGTGTGCACCGCCCGGTGACGATGGCGAAGCAGGCGGGTCAACCAGCGAACATCGATCAACATTGCGTTGGCCTTTCTCTCAGGCGCTCTTGATAAGCAGGGGCAGCAACCGGCGGCGTGCCGTGTTGCCTTCGGCGAAGTGATGCAGGGCTTCGGGCACCGACGAACTGACCGGTACGTCCACCTCCTGGTGGTGGATCTCGGCGATGACCGGCTGGCTGGCGACCACCGTCCAGTCCACACCGATTGCGCCGCACCGTTCATCGATGTCGTAGAACAGTGAGATCGCTTGCGGTGCAAAGCTGTTCACGCCACTCAAATCGAGTGCCAACGGCTTCTCCGCGAGGATGAACCGATTCACATACGATGCGATCTGGTCGATGTTGTTGGTGTCGACATCTCCCTTGACGGTCACCACTGTTGCCAGCTGGCGGCATTGCGCACGCATCGATGCGCCCTCGCAGATAACCGCCGAGTTCCCGTACCGAAAGTGTCGATCCAATGCCGGGGTGTTGTTCGTGAATGCCATGATCAGCCTCCCGCCGTCTTTCCTGAGCTCTGGGCTGAGCTCCTTCGCGTCAACCTGTCCATGACGTTATGCGGGCAATCTAAGGCGGCTGGGAGCCAGCGTTAATACTTTGCTAAGAACCCTCCGGGTCCTACTCGTCGGTAAGGTTCACACCACCAGCACGTCGAGCGTTCGGGGTCCGTGGACGCCTTCTACACGTTGTAGTTCGATGTCGCTGGTGGCGCTGGGTCCGGAGATGAAGGTCAGGGGCCGCGTCGGCGCCAGCTCGCTGAATGCCTGCGGGACGGTGTCGACGATCTGATCAGCCCGCACCACACAGATGTGATGGTCGGGTACCAGGGTCAGCGCGCGCCGTCCTTGTGTGGGGCCGGCATCCAGCACGATCGTCCCAGTCGCTGCGATCCCCAGCGCGCATCCGGTCAGCACCGCATCGGCTCTGTCGAGTTGCTCGACACCGAGCTCGGGCGCATCGGCGACCGTCGTCAGCCCCGCCACCCATTCGGGCGGCAGGTCGGCCGGGATGACCACGGTGGCGCTCGGTCCGACCAGTTCCAGAACGGTCGACGCGATCGCGTCGACCTCGATGCGATGTACCCGGGCTTGGTACTCGGCGACCGTCTCGGCGAACCCCGCGACATTCCCGGCGCCGGTCAGCGGCTCGCGGTGATAGTCCCGCGGCACCACGACGGCCTGCGGCGGCGCGGACGCCAGAGCGCCGCGAACCCGGCCTAGCACCGCCGCCCTGGCCTCCGGCGTCGGGCCGGTCATCCCCGCCCTCCCTGATGAGTCCGGTTCCACCACTGCCGAAACGTCTCGGCCGGCGGCTCGGGAATGTCCCGGCTGGCCGTCCACTTGGAGGCCGGCCAGGGCAGCGAAGAGATGCGGTGATCGCGCTCCGCGATCAACCGACCGGCGCCCAGAGCCTTCTCGGCCAGCGAGAACCGGCCCGCGCCGGCCATTGCCCAGCCCGCGGCCTTCATCGCCAGATCCTGCCCGGACGGCAGCCCTCCTCTTTCCTGGTCGACCTGCTCGGCGCGCAGGTGGACGAGGATCGACGGGATGTCGATGCGTACCGGACACGCTTCGAAACACGCCCCGCACAGCGACGAGGCATACGGCAGGCTGGCGTTGGGGTCATCGTGACCGGTGGTGCCGGTGAGCAGGGGGCTCAGGATCGCCCCGATTGGTCCCGGGTACACCGAGCCGTACGCGTGGCCGCCGGTGCGTTCGTAGACCGGGCAGACGTTGAGGCATGCGCTGCATCGGATGCAGTGCAGCGCGGCGCGTCCCACCTCGTCGGCCAGCACCCGGGTACGGCCGTTGTCGAGCAGGACCAGGTGGAAGTCCTGTGGACCGTCGCCGGGGTGCACGCCGGTCCACATCGAGGTGTACGGGTTCATTCGTTCGGCCGTCGACGAGCGTGGCAGCAACTGCATGAAGACTTCGAGGTCGGCGAACGTCGGCACGATCTTCTCGATGCCCATCACGGTGATCAGCGTCTGCGGCAGCGTCAGGCACATCCGCCCGTTGCCCTCGGATTCCACCACCGCGAGCGTGCCGGTTTCGGCGATGCCGAAGTTCGCGCCGCTGATCGCGACCTTCGCGGTGAGGAACTTGCGCCGCAGATGGGCCCTGGCCGCCATCGCCAGTACCCGGGGATCGTCGGTGAGCTCACCCGCGTCGGGCATCTCGCGGGTGAAGATCTCACGGATCTCGGCGCGGTTGCGGTGGATCGCCGGCACCAGGATGTGGCTGGGTTTGTCGTGGCCGAGTTGCACGATGAGCTCGGCCAGATCGGTTTCGAACGCGGCGATGCCCTGGGCTTCCAGATATTCGTTGAGCCCGATCTCCTGCGTGGCCATCGACTTGACCTTGACCACCTCGTCGGAGCCCGTGGCGCGGATCAGACCGGCGACGATGCGGTTGGCCTCATCGCCGTCGCGGGCCCAGTGCACCACGCCGCCGCGCTGGGTGACGTTGTCCTCGAGCTGCTCGAGCAACTCGGGAAGCCGGGCCATGACGTCCTGCTTGAGGGCGCTGCCGGCGGCGCGCAGCTGCTCCCAGTCGTCGCACTCGCGTATTGCGTTGAGCCGCTTGGTGCGAATGGTGTGGGTGGCATGGCCGATGTTGCGGCGCAACTGGGAGTCGGCGAGCGCGGTGCGGGCGGCGGCGGGGAACGGCTCGTCGCCGCGCAGGTTGCCGACGCCGGGGGTGCCCAGAAATGTGGTCATGCCTCGGCCGCCAGGATCTCGGCCAGGTGCGCGGTGCGCACTCCGGATCGCAGCCGGCTCAGCCCGCCACCGATGTGCATCAGGCAGGAGGAGTCCCCGGCGCTGCACACCTCGGCGCCGGTCTCCAGGATGTGGGCCATCTTGTCGGTCAGCATGGCCGTGGACGTGTCGGAGTTCTTGATCGCGAACGTTCCGCCGAAGCCGCAACACGATTCGGCCTCCGGCAGCTCCACCAGTGTCAGCCCCCGCACGTTGCGCAGCAGTCGCAGCGGTTTGTCACCCACGCCGAGCATGCGCAGCGAGTGGCAGGTCGGGTGATAGGTGACGCGGTGCGGATAGTAGGCGCCGACATCGTCGACCCCGAGCACGTCGATCAGCAGTTCCGACAACTCGTAGGTCTTGGCCGCCAGGCTCTCGGCGCGGGTGGCCAGGGCTTCGTCACCGGCGCGACGGGCCACCATCGCGTGCTGGTGACGTGCCGAACCCACACACGAGCCCGACGGGGCCACCACCGCGTCGCAGTTCGCGGATTCGAAAGCCTCGACGTGATTGCGCACCAGCGCGGTGGCTTCCTTGAGATAGCCGGTATTGATATGCATTTGGCCGCAACAGGTTTGGCCTTGCGGGAACTCCACCTGATGGCCGAGGCGCTCGAGCAACTGCACCGTGGCGATCGCCGCGGGTGGGAACATCGCATCCGCCAGGCAGGTCGCGAACAGGGCGATTCGCATACGCACTCCTAGTTTTCAGCGCTTCCACTGAGCCCCGCGGTAGTTCTCCCACGGGTTGTAGTCGGCGAGCAGCTCCTCCTGGGGTGGGCGCTCGGCCTCAGGTACGTGCTGGAGGTTGACCCGCACCCGGTACCAGATCGAGCTCGGGCCGCGCATCCCGTCGAGCAGGATGTCGACGGGTTCCAGACGCGCGGCCACCGCGGGATGGCGATCGCGCCACACGTCCAGTGCCGCCATGGCCTCGTCCTTGGTCTTGGTCTTGGCGATCTCGATCAGCGGCATCGAAGAAACGCGCCTGCCGGCACCGCTTCGTCCGGCGCCTTTCGGCGCCTTCTCGGCCGGGCCCAGCTCCTTGGCGAGCGCAAGCAACGCGTCCAACCCGCCGACCGTGATGTCCATGCCCTCCCACGGGTCGCCGATATCGGCGAACCGCTCGGGCACTGTGGCGACCGTGAACGCCTCGGGACGGCACCCGTCGACCTCGTCCCAGCGCAGCGGGGTGGATACCCGGGCATCGGGGGTGGCTCGCACGGAGTAGGCCGAGGCCACCGTGCGGTCCTTGGCGTTCTGGTTGAAGTCGACGAAGACCCGGGCGCCACGTTCCTCCTTCCACCAGCGCGCCGTCGCGAGATCGGGAACGCGCCGCTCGACCTCACGCGCCACTGTCTCGGCGGCCAGTCGCACCTTGGTGAACGGCCACCTCGGGTGGATGCGGGCATAGATGTGGAAGCCGCGCGAGCCCGACGTCTTGGGCCACGCGGTCAGACCATGATCTTCGAGCACCGCGCGGGCGACTTGGGCGACGTCGACGATCTGCGACCAGTCGACCCCGGGCATCGGGTCCAGGTCGACCCGCAGTTCGTCGGGATGGTCGAGGTCCTCGGCCCGCACGGCATGGGGGTTCAAATCGACGCACCCGAGATTCACCGCCCATGCCAGACCCGCGGTGTCGCGCAGCACGGCTTCCTTGGCGGATGTGCCGGACCGGTACTTGAGCTCGGCCACGTCCACATAGTCGGGCCGCTTCTCCGGTGCCCGTTTCTGGAAGATGGCCTCGGCGGCAATGCCCTTGACGAACCGTTTGAGGATCATCGGACGTCCGTACACTCCGCGCAGTGCGCCGTCGGCCACTGATCGGTAGTAGTTGATCAGGTCCAGCTTGGTCACGTGCGCGTCAGGGAAAACCACCTTGTCAGGGTTGGTGACGGCCACCTCGAGGCCGTCGATCTCCAGCGATACTGCACCGGCCATGACCACATGGTAGTTAAGGCCCGAAGTGCGATAGATGTCACTTATTGTGGCGACATGCCAAGTCTGTCTGATCTGCCGGCGAACCTGACTGCGAAGGCCAAGCAGTACGCGGAGCGGGGCGCGGCGGAATTGCACTACGCGCGCAAGATGTTCGAGGCGGGTGCGCTGCGGCTGGAACCGCCACAGAACATCCTGGCCATGCTGGGTGACATCCGCACCTGGGGTGAGATCGGAATGATCCCGGCGCTGAACGCGCGTCGGCATCCCAACCGGGTCGCGGTCATCGACGACGAGGGCGAATTCACGTTCGGTGAGCTCGACTCGGCGGCGCACGCGGTGGCCCACGAACTGCTCACCATGGGCGTCAGGGGCGGTGACGGGGTGGGGATACTGGCCCGCAACCACCGCTGGTTCCTGGTCGCGCTGTACGGTGCGGCCCGGGTGGGAGCCCGGATCATCCTGCTCAACTCCGAGTTCTCGGGGCCGCAGATCAAGGAGGTCTCCGAGCGCGAGGGCGCCAAGGTGATCATCTACGACGACGAATACACCGCCGCGGTGGCCCACGCCGAACCGGAACTGGGCAGACTACGGGCGCTGGGCGTCAACCCGGATTCGGACAAACCCTCCGGCAGCACCGATGAGACGCTGGCCGACGTCATCGCACGGGGCAATGGGCGTCCGGCACCGAAGGCCAGTAAGCATCCCGCGATCATCATCCTGACCAGCGGCACCACCGGGACGCCCAAGGGCGCCAACCGTGCCGCCCCGCCGTCGCTGGCCCCGATAGGGGGAGTGTTGTCGCACGTCCCGTTCCGGGGCGGCGAGGTGACCGCGCTTCCCGCGCCGATGTTCCATGCGCTCGGGTTCCTGCACGCCACCCTCGCGATGATGTTGGGCACGACCCTGGTGCTGCGTCGCCGGTTCAAGCCCGCCACGGTGTTCGAAGATGTTGAGAAACATCAGGTCACCGCCATGGTGGTGGTGCCGGTCATGCTCTCGCGGATGCTCGACTACCTCGAGCAGGTGACGCCCAAGCCCAATCTGTCCTCGCTGCGGATCGTCTTCGTCTCCGGATCCCAGCTGGGTGCCGAGCTGGCCGCCCGCGCCCTCAAGGAGCTCGGGCCGGTCATCTACAACCTCTACGGCTCGACCGAGATCGCCTTCGCGAGCATCGCCCGGCCCAAGGATCTGTCGATCAACCCGGCCACGGTCGGGCCGGTGGTCAAGGGCATCACCGTCAAGATCATCGATGACAACGGCAACGAGCTTCCCCCGGGGCAGGTGGGCCGCATCTTCGTGCGAAACACGTTCCCGTTCAAGGGTTATACGGGTGGCGGGGGCAAGGAGATCATCAACGGCATGCTGTCCTCCGGCGATGTCGGATACTTCGACGAGCACGGTCTCCTCTACGTCAGCGGCCGAGACGACGAGATGATCGTGTCCGGTGGGGAGAACGTGTTCCCAGCCGAGGTGGAGGATCTGATCAGCGGCCATCCCGACGTCATCGAGGCGACGGCACTCGGTGTCGAGGACAAGGAATGGGGTGCCAGGCTCAAGGCCTTCGTGGTGAAGGCCGAGGGCGCCAGCCTCGACGAGGACGCGATCAAGACCTACGTCAAAGAACACCTGGCCCGGTACAAAGTGCCACGTGAGGTGGTCTTCCTCGATGAGCTGCCCCGCAACCCGACCGGCAAGATCCTCAAGCGCGAACTCCGCAACCTGGAATAGTTCGCCCGCATCGGTGGTAGTACAGCCTTGTGAACATCGACCTCACCGGAAAGACCGCACTCGTCACTGGCTCGACCCAGGGCATCGGGTTGGCCATCGCCGAGCAACTGGCGCGCAGCGGTGCCCGTGTCGCCGTCAACGGTCGCACGCCGGCCCGGGTCGATGAAGCCGTCGCGAAGCTGGGCGAGTTCGACGTCCTTGGTGTCGCCGCCGATGTCTCCACCGAGGAGGGAACAGCGGACCTGCTACGTGAGTTGCCCGAGGTCGACATCCTGGTGAACAACCTCGGCATCTTCGGTGCCGTACCGCCGCTGGAGATCACCGATGAGCAGTGGCGCACTTACTTCGACGTGAATGTCCTTGCCGCAGTCCGACTTATCCGCAGCTACCTGCCCGGGATGACCGAGCGGGGCTGGGGCCGGGCCATCCAGATCGCCAGTGACTCCGCCATTGTCACGCCGGCGGAGATGATCCACTACGGCGTCTCCAAGACAGCACTGCTAGCGGTGTCGCGCGGTTTCGCCAAGGAGGCCGCCGGCTCCGGCGTGACCGTGAACTCGGTGATCGCCGGGCCGACCCACACCGCGGGCGTCGAAGACTTCGTCTACCAACTGGTCGACAAATCGCTGCCGTGGGATGAAGCGCAACGCGAATTCATGATCAAGCACCGGCCGCAGTCGTTGATCCAGCGCCTGATCGAGCCTGAGGAGATCGCAAACATGGTGGCCTACTTGGCGTCTCCGTTGGCCTCGGCAACCACAGGTGGAGCGCTGCGGGTCGACGGCGGGTACGTCGACTCGATCCTGCCCTAAATCCACAACCCCCGGCGGGTCCGCGAGTTCGAACGTATTCTGCGGCCATGGGTGCGAGTCCGTCGGGCAAGGTCGCCGTCATCACCGGTGGTGCGTCCGGTATCGGTGCGGCGCTGGCAGCCAGACTGGCAGGCGAAGGCGCCGAAGTCTGGATAGCCGACCGGCAGATCGATGCCGCACAGGACCTTGCCCGCCGCCTCGGTGCGAGCGGCGGCACAGCACACGCGATCGAACTCGACGTGCGTGACCCTGCATCGTTCGAGCGGGTGGCCACCGAGATCGCGGAGCAGTCGGGGCGCATCGACTACCTGTTCAACAATGCGGGTATCGGGGTCGCCGGCGAGGTCGATTCGTACACGCTCGATGACTGGAACGACGTCTTCGATGTGAACCTGCGCGGTGTCGTGCACGGCATCCAGGCGGTGTATCCGATCATGATCCGGCAGCGCAGCGGTCACATCGTGAACACCGCGTCGATGGCGGGGCTCATGACCGGCGCGGGCACGGCGAGCTATTCGGCCGCCAAACACGCCGTCGTGGCCATCTCGCGGACCTTGAGGGTCGAAGCCGAGCGACACAACGTGTTGGTCTCGGCGCTCTGCCCGGGCGTGGTGCGGACCCCGATCCTCACCGGCGGCAAGTACGGGCGACTCAACGTCCTGGGCATCAGTGACGAGGAGTTCGTCAAGAAGTTCTGGGAACCGTTGCGGCCCATGGCCCCTGCGGCATTTGCCGAGCGGGTGGTGCGTGCGGTGATGCGTGGTGACGCGATGATCATCGTTCCGGCGTGGTGGAAGATGCTCTGGTACCTGGAGCGGTTGTCGCCCCGGTTGTCATTGCGCTTGGCGAAGGTGGCGCTCAATCGCAGCCGCGCCGTGAAGGCCGCCGGCATCGCGGGGTCCTAGTCGAGCATCGCTGAGCCCGGCACGGCCAGGCACATCAGCGACAACGCCAGCAGGAACCAGCCTGCGCCCTGCCAGATCGGCCAGGTGCCCTCGGCTTTCCATACCTGGTAGGTACGGACGAATGCGCCGACGCCGCCGACGAAGAGAATCGTCGGGACCAGCGACGCGGAGAGGGTGGAATGGTCAAAGGCGTAGAACGTCAGGGCGACCCCGGCGACAGCGACCACGGCCAGCACGTAACCCACCGCGGATCGGAACATCTCCGGATCGTGCCAACGCTTTTCGACGTCGTCCTCGTTGCTGCCCATGACGCCCACTCAGATCGTCACGGCGGCCCGTTGACGTACCAGGCCAGGCATCCCGGCTTGCCCCGGCACGCGATGATGGCGCCGGCGTCGGGAGCGGACCCGCGCACCCGGGGCGGCCTGGGTTGCAGGTTGCAGTTCACCACGTAGGGATTCCACGGAATGACGCCGTTCACGCATGGGTCGGCCTGGATTTCGGCGGCCCCCGGGGCGACCTGACCCCACACGGCGGTCGGCGCGATGACGACCGACAGCGCAGCTGCGCCCAGCAGTACCGGGCGCAGAATGCGTAGTCGTGACGTGCTCATCGTTGAGAGTCAACCGTTTCTGCTAGCTGCCTATTTCGACGGTACGCCTGAGACCGGCGAGCAGACGTAAATGTCCCCCAAAACCGGTGTTTTGGGGGACATTTACGTCTGCTCGCGCCAGGGGGAGCAGGGCTGTAGCGCGCACTGTGCGCGCCGACGACTTGTGGCGCAATCGCGGTGCGGTCGCACATGGTGACCCAGCTCACGACAGCGTTGGCTGGTCTGCACCACGACGTGAGGGCTCCGGTCTGCCCTCACCGGAGACAGGAAGCGGTGGTTATGGGTATTACTCGGATGAGACGCCGAGCTGGTGCGCTGCTCTCGTTGAGCCTCGTCGGACTGGTGGCGGCCTGTGGAGGATCAAGCCAAAATGCTGCGGCCGCCGACACGCTCGTCATCGACGAGGTGCTCAACATCAGCACGCTCGACCCCGCGCAGGTATTCGACTTCACCGGCGCCAACGCGCTGTTGCACACCTACGACACCCTGGTGACCTTCGACGGCGAATCTGTCGAGAAGGTGGTGCCAAGTCTCGCTGAGAGCTTCGAGGGCTCACCTGACGCCAAGACATTCACGTTCCGGTTGCGGCCGGACGTCGAATTCTCCGACGGCACTCCGATGACGGCCGACGACGTGGTGTTCTCCTTCAACCGACTCAAGAACTACAAGGGCAGCCCGTCGTATCTGATGGACGGTTTGGCGGTGACCGCGCCGAACGCATCGACCATCGTGGTGTCGTCGGAGACGCCGCGTCCGGAACTGCCGGTGATGTTGACCTCCGGCAACTTCAGCGTGATCAACTCGGCCGAGGCCAAGAAGCACGGCGCCACCGATGCGCCCAACGCCGCGGCCGCAGACAGCGCGGGCTCCAAGTTCGACAAGATGTCGATGGGCACCGGGCAGTACGTGTTGGAGAGCTACGAACCGAACTCGAAGCTGGTGCTCAAGGCGAACGACAACTATCGCGGTGACAAACCCACATTCACCCGGTTGGTCTTCCGTAGCACCTCCAGCCCGCAACAGCAGTCGCTGAACGTCCAGAACGGCGATGCCGATGTCGCGCTGAACCTGTCGTCGCCGATGCTGGCCGAGCTGGACGCCGCGAAGGTGTCGGTGCACAGCGGCCTGCCGCCGGAGGTCGTCTATCTGGCGCTCACCAACGCAGCCGACTCACCGACCGCCAACGCCGATTTCCGCAAAGCGGTTGCGCTCGGCGTGGACTACGACGGGCTTGTGCAGTTGGCCGGGCCCGGCGCGGTGCAGGGCACCGGCCTGATCCCACGCAGTGTCAAGGCCGCGCTGCCCGAGCAGTTCGCCACCAAGCGCGACGTCGGCGCGGCGAAGAACTCGCTGGCCGCCAGCGGCAAGGGAGGTGCCGAGATCGTGTTGGAGTACGGCAGTGACTACAAGGTCGGCGGCCTCGACATGGGTACGTTCGCGCAACGTATCGCCTCGAGTCTCGGTGAGGTCGGTGTCAAGGTGAGTTTGAAGCCCGGCCCGACACAGGTCACGCGCACCCGCTACCAGGAGGGCAAGACGCAGGCGGCGATGTACCCCTACCCGCCGGACTATCCCGATCCCAGCCAGTTCCTGATCTACAACCCCGGCGGTGTGCTAGGCGAGCGGATTCACTGGCCATCGGAGCAGGACCCGCAACTGATCGAGTTGGCGGACAAGGCCAGTGTCACGCTGGACGACGCCCAGCGAGTGGCGGCGTTCCAGGAATGGGACCAAACCCTCAAAGCGACAAACCATTTCATTCCGATCGTGACGGTGGCCTCGAACGTCGTCGCGGACAAGAACCTGACCGGGCTGAACTACAACCCAGCGCTCGGAACGAATTTCGGCAAGGTCGGCCGGGGCTGACGAAGGGTATCCGATGGTCATCGACAGCCTCGCGAACCCGGAGGTGCGCGCTGAGCCCAGCGCGCCCGCCCGGCGTCGCCGCCCTCTCGTCCGTTACGCCTTGCGCCGACTGGGCTTGACCGCCATCCTCGCGGTCGGTATCACGGTGGTGAGTTTTCTGCTCACCACCGTGGTGCCGATCAACGCGGCAGCCGCCAACCTCGGTGACCGCGCGGCCAGTGACCCTGAGGTCGTGGCGGCGTACGAGGCCCGGTACGGACTGGACCGGCCCCCCGTCGTCCAATACTTCATCTATCTCAAGAACCTCCTGCAGGGTGACCTGGGAATGTCACAACTGACCCACCGTCCCGTCGTCGAGGATCTGGGGGCCTACGCGCCGGCGACGCTCGAACTCGTGATGGCCGCCGTGCTGTTCGTGGTCGTAGTGGGGGTCGCTCTGGGCACCTGGGCTGCGCTACGGCGCAACAGGTTTCCTGATCAGCTCGCCAGGATCATCGCAATGCTCGGCGTGAGCACTCCGATCTTCTGGCTCGGGTTGGTGGCCTCGTTCGTATTCTTCGCCAAGTTGGGCTGGCTGCCGAGTGGTGGTCGACTTGACTCGACATTCGTTGCCCCGCCGAAGATCACGGGATTCCTCACCATCGACAGTCTGCTGGCCGGGGACCTGCCCGCATTCGCTTCGGCAGCCTCGCATTTGGTTTTGCCGTCGGTGGTGCTGGGTGTCTACACGTTGGGCTTGATCATCCGGTTCACCCGCACCTCGGTTCTGGAGGTACTCGGGCAGGACTACGTGCGCGCGGCAGAAGCCAAGGGGCTCAGCGGAACCGAGACGACGTTCCGGTACATCCTGCGCGCTGCCGCCGGACCCATCATCACCGTGACCGGCGTTGCTTTCGGCACCCTGCTGGCCGGCACCGTACTGATCGAGACGGTGTTCAACTGGCCCGGTCTCGGGCAGTACGCCTACCACGCGGCGACGGCGGGCGATCTGAGCGCGATCATGGGAGTGAGCCTGTTTGTCTCACTCTCCTACATCCTGATCAACCTCGTCGTCGACCTGCTCTATATGGCCCTTGACCCGCGAGTGAGGCTGACATGACGACCACCCTGCCGGCATTCGATGATGTCATCGATCAGGCGCAGCCCCGGCATCGGCGATGGCGCCGAATGAGATTGGGCAAGTATCGCAACACCGCATTTCTGACCGGCGCCGTGATGCTCTCGCTGTGGGCGCTGGTGCTGCTCTTCGCACCGCACATCGCGCCGTACGATCCGTTGGCCCAGGCGTTTCCGCCGCTGTCCGGGCCGTCGGCGCAGCACTGGTTCGGTACCGACGAGCTCGGGCGCGACGTGCTCAGCCGGGTGCTGTACGGCAGCCGGATCTCGGTGGTGTTCGGCCTCGTCCTGGTGGTCTGCGCCGCCGTCATCGGCGGGGTTGTCGGTTTGGTGGCCGGCTTCTTCGGCGGCTGGGTCGACGAGGCACTGATGCGACTGGTCGACCTGGTGTTCGCGTTCCCGGTGATCATCCTGGCGATGGCGATCGCCGCGTCACTCGGTGCGAACCTGCACAACTCGGTGCTCGCCGGCGTGATCGTGTCGTGGCCGATCTATGCCCGCACCGTGCGCGGGCTCGTGGTCAGTCTGCGGGAATCGGACTTCGTGCTGGCCAGTCGGCTGGCCGGCACGTCGTCGCTGCGGTCGATCCGGATGGACGTCATCCCCAGCGTGGCCGGACCCGTCCTGGTACTGGCCACCCAGGAGGTGGGCGGCGCGATTCTGCTGCTCGCCGGGCTGTCGTTCCTCGGTCTCGGCGCCCAGCCGCCCACCCCGGAATGGGGGTCGATGATCGCGGCGGGTGCCAACCAATTCTCGTCGTGGTGGATCGCGGTGTTCCCGGGCTTGGCCATTCTGACCGTCGCGTTGGCGTTCAACCTGATCGGGGACAGCCTGCGCGACATCCTCGACCCCCGCACCAAGCGGCTGGCCGAAGCGGGGAGGGCGTCGTGACGCTACTGCGCATCGACCATCTGAATGTCAGTCTGCCGGTGGCGGGTACGTACCAGCCGGTCCTGGTCGACGTGAATCTGACCTTGGCAGAAGGCCAGATCCTGGGTGTCGCGGGTGAGAGCGGCAGCGGCAAGACCATGACCGGCCTGTCCGTGCTGCAACTGTTGCCCACGGGCGCGCGTCGCACCGGGTCCATCGCGCTGAACGGACGGGAGCTGCTGGAGTTGAGCCCCCGCCGGATGCGGGAGGTGCGTGGCCGTGACGTCGCGATGGTGTTCCAGGATCCGATGAGCAGTCTGCACCCGATGCTGCCCGTGGGTCGCCAGTTGACCGACCATCTGATCAAGCATCGCAAGGTGTCCCGTGCCGTCGCGAAGGCGCGGGCGGTCGAACTGCTCGAGCAGGTGCGGCTGCCCAGCCCCGAGCGCACGCTCAAGGCATATCCGCATCAGCTCAGTGGCGGTATGCGGCAGCGGGTCGCGATCGCGATCGCGCTGGCTTGCGAGCCCAAGGTGCTGATCGCCGACGAGCCGACGACCGCCCTCGATGTCACCGTTCAGGCCGGCATCCTGCAGTTGCTCGACACCCTGAGGAATGAGACCGGAATCGGCATCATGGTCATCACGCACGATCTGGGAGTGCTTTCCAGCGTCGCAGATGATCTCGCGGTGTTCTACGCCGGGCGGATCATCGAGCAGGCGCCGGCTGCCGACGTGTTTCGGCGACCTACGCATCCGTATACGTCTGCGCTGCTGGCTGCACTGCCCCACGTGGAGGACGCGAACGGTGAGTTCGGGCTGCGGCCGCTCCGGGGAGCCCCGCCGGGGATCGGGGAATGGCCGCAGGGCTGCGCCTTTGCCCCCAGATGTGAACGGGCAGTGCAGGAGTGTCAGACGCGCATCCCGGATCTCGATGACGTGACCGACGGCCACAGTGTCGCGTGTTTCGTTGCCGAGCGGGAAAGCGAGATCGCGGAGCAGGTGGTGTCATGAGCGACTCGGTGCTCTCTGTTCGGGACGCGGTGGTGCAGTACCGACGTGCGGATCACACCGTCGTGCGGGCCGTGAACGGCGTGTCCCTGGACCTGGCCGCGGGGGAGATCCTGGGCGTTGTCGGGGAAAGTGGTTGCGGTAAATCGACTTTGGCGCGGGCCCTGGTGGGCCTGGCGCCGTTGACGTCAGGTTCGATCACCTATCGTGGGCGCGATGTGGTACCGCTCGGCCGGCGCACCAGGCCGGCCGAGCAGTGTCACGTGCAGATGATCTTCCAGGACTCTGCCGCATCGCTGAACCCCCGCCGCACAGTGGGAGACCAACTCGCCGAGGTGATCCGGGCTCGGAAGCTCCGCGGCGGCAGCGGTGGTGTCGAGTTGGGGCATCTGCTGGACCGGGTCGGGCTACCTGCGACGGCTGCCCGGAAATACCCGCACGAGTTCTCGGGTGGGCAACGGCAACGGATCGCGCTGGCGCGCGCATTGGCCACCGAACCCGAGGTGATCGTGGCCGACGAGCCGATCTCCGCACTCGACGCGTCCGCTCAGGCATATGCGGCCCAGTTGATCGTGGATGTCTGTTCCGAAGAAGGTATTTCACTCATCTTCATCTCGCATGATCTGGCCGTGGTGCGCGCCATCGCAGACCGTGTGGCGGTGATGTACCTGGGCCGGGTCGCCGAACTCGGGGCAACCGCCGCCGTCTGGCGTGCGCCGCGGCATCCGTACGCCCGCGCGTTGATCGACGCCGTACCCGTTCCGGACGGTCGGCGACGCCAGCTCCGGGTTCTTCCCGGGGATGTGCCCGATCCCGCGCAGGCACCGTCGGGATGCCCGTTCCATCCCCGCTGCCCGGAGGCGGTTGACATCTGCGCCACCGAACTGCCGCCACTCCTGGAGATGGGTGAAGGGCGCACTGCTGCTTGTCATCTGGCCGATGCGGCGGCGTTGTACTGACGCACCAACCGGTCCCGGTAGGCCATGCACGCGCACATACCGGAGCGCCGGGCAGCTCCATAACCTCAATCCTGAACATCAACAGTTAACTGGAGGCGGATCCGTGAAGGAACGCATCGACGAGTTGGTCGTCCGCGAGCGCGGCCTCGTCAGCCGCGAGGTTTTCGTCGACGACGACATCTTCAAACGCGAGCTCAAGCACATCTTCACTCGCGCATGGTTGTTCGTCGCGCACGAGGACCAGATCCGCAACAAGGGCGATTACGTGGTGTCCCGGATGGGCACCGACTCGGTGATCGTGTCCCGGGACATGGAAGACGACGTACACGTACTGCTCAACACCTGCACGCACCGCGGGATGAAGCTGTGCCGCTACGACATGGGCAACACCCGCAACTTCACCTGCCCGTACCACGGCTGGAGCTACTCCATCGACGGCCGGCTGGTGGAGCGCCCGGGAGACCTGGTGGGCGTTCCGGGGTTCAGCACCTACTATCACGGCGAACTGGACAAGAAGGCCTGGGGTTTGGTGCCGGTGCCGCGCGTCGCGGTGTACAAGGGCACGGTGTGGGCCTCGTGGGACCCGCAGGCGCCCGACCTCTTGGATTATCTCGGCGACATGCGCCTGTATCTCGACTACGCGCTCGACGGGCGCGACGGCACCGAGGGCAATAACGAGATGATCGGCGGCATCCTGAAGTGGCGGGTGCCGTGCAACTGGAAGTTCGCCCCGGAGAACTTCATCGGCGACAACTATCACGATGTCAGCCACCGCTCGGTGGACCTCGTCGGCATTGGGCCCAGCGGTGGGCGCGGCCGGCGCGACGACGAACCTGAGAACGTCACCACGCTCGGCTTCCCGGGCCTGGGCCACGGCGTGATCGGTGAGCCGCCGTACTACTCCGAACCCGAGTACACCGGCGGCTGGGACAACGATCCGGAGGTCGCCGAGTACTACCGGCGCTGCCATGACCGGCGCGTCGAGCGGTTCGGTGACAGCCCTCGGGTCAGCATGACCGTCGGCACGATCTTTCCCAACATGTCGTTTCATGGCCGCCAACCCCGCACCATCGCGGTGTTCCATCCGATTTCGCCCACCGAAATGGAGATGTGGCGCATCTTCCTGGTGGACCGGGACGCCCCGCAGAAAGTGAAGGACACGGCCCGTCACTACTACCTGCGGTACTCCGGTCCGGGCGGGCTGACCGAATCCGATGACATGGAGAACTGGACCTACGCCTCGCAGTCCAGTCTCGGGACTGTCTCGCGCACTCTGTACTTCAACTACGAGATGGGACTCGGCCACGCCAAGCCCATCGACGGGCTCGACGGCGCGGTCGACAACGGTGAGTTCACCGAGGAGAACGCGCGGATCTTCTACAACCGCTGGGCCGATTTCATGAAGGCCGACAGCTGGGAAGAACTGGCACCGGTCGCCGAGCTCGATCAGGAGGTGTTGCTTCGATGACCACCGCACCCATCGCGCCGGGTGCCGACCTGCAGTTGGCATTCTCGGTGCAGCAGTTTCTGTTTCACGAGGCCGATCTGCTCGACGACCGCGACTACGACCAGTGGCTCATGCTGCTGCACCCCGATGTGCGCTACGTGGTACCGCTGGCGCGCAACGTACCTCGGACCGCGGCAACGGAATTCACCGTCGAGCAGAACGACCTGTGCTGGATGGACGAGGGTCTGCACACCATCACCCAGCGGATCCGTCAGATCCAGACCAACATCCACTGGGCCGAGGAACCGCCGTCGCGGGTTTCGCACCTGGTGACCAACACCAGGATCAGCGACGTCGCCGAGCGGGAACAAGGCCGCCAGGTGGTGGCCAGATCGCGAATCCTGGTGTACCAGAACCGCGGTGAGGACGAAGTGAATATGTTCGTCGGCAAGCGCAGCGACACCTTGGCGGAGGGGCCCGATGGCTGGCGGCTGTTGCATCGGACGGTGCACCTGGACCAGAACGTACTGCTGGCCAAAGCATTGACGGTGTTCCTGTGAGCGACATCAAGGCGACATTCATTCTGCCGTCCGGCGAGCAGGTAACCCTCGATGTCTACGACGGGTGGTCCCTCATGGAGGCCGCCCGCCAGGAGGGCGTCGAAGGGATCGTTGCCGAATGCGGTGGCGGCGCGATCTGCGGAACCTGTCATGTACGGGTGCGTGCCCCATGGGCCGACAGGCTGGACACACCGGGACCCACTGAGCAGGCCCTGTTGGGTGTCGTCCCGGAATCGTGTGAGACCAGCCGGCTGAGCTGCCAGGTGGTCGCCACAGCCGAACTGGACGGCATCGAGGTCGAAGTGCCCTCGCAGCAACTGGATTTGTGACCGATTACAAGTATCAAAAGGACTGATTTGATGACGACGATCTTCAACTCCACCGACGTGCCCGCGGATCTGCTGCAGGCGCTGAACGCCGACTTCGACGTGGTCGACGTGCCGCCGGGCACGGAGAGCGGGCTGGCGGCCTACGGAGCACCGACGGCGTGGATCCTCGACGGCGACACGAAGATCGACGCGGGGGTGCTGTCCCAGCTCCCATCGCTGCGGCTGGTGTCGAACTACGGCGTGGGCTACGACAACATCATCGTCGACGACGCCACGGCTGCCGGCGTGATCATCACCAACACCCCCGGCGTCCTGGACAACGCGGTGGCCGAGGTGACGCTGGGCCTGATCCTGGGTATCGCGCGCGGGATCGTGTGGTCGGATCGCTGGATCCGCAACGGCAACTGGGGACCCGACTGGGCGCCACTGACCGGCGACGCACACGGCGCCACATTGGGCATCGTCGGCATGGGCCGGATCGGGCGTCGCGTCGCCGAACTCGTCGCGCCGTTGGGCATGCGGGTGCTCTACCACAATCGGAAGCCGAACCCGGAGATCGACAACAGCGGTCTGGCGCATTATGCGGAGTGGGACACAATGCTGGCCGAGTCCGACTTCGTTTCGCTGCACACCCCGTTGACCGAGCGCACCCGCGGCTTTTTCACGGCCGAGGATTTCGCGTTGATGAAGCCGAGCGCCTACCTGATCAACACCGCGCGCGGCGCGGTGGTCGACGAGGCGGCGTTGCTGGACGCGTTGACCAATAACCGCATCGCCGGTGCGGCGCTGGATGTGTTCGTCGATGAGCCGCTGCGCAAGGACAGCCCGCTGCTGCAGCTGGACAACGTGGTGCTGACACCGCACATCGGCAGCGCCACAGTGCATACCCGCCGGGCGATGATCGAGCTCGCGGTCGGCAATGTCAGGGCAGGCGCGCGCGGCGAGGCGCCGCAGACACCTGTCAACAGCATCGTCGGCTGAACAAAATCGGCGGGTGGGCTATCTTGCAGGGCACCATGCAGTTCGGTTCAGGCCCACTCGGTGGCGGCGTCGCCGGCATAGGTCCGGTCAGCCTGCGGACCCTACTCGACGCCGAGCAGTTCGGCATCCGCGCGATCTACCTGCCGGAAGGCGCCGAACAGCGGGAGATCCGTTGGGTCACGGTGACCGAGATGGTCGACCCGGCGCCGTACCTGTTGGGGGACGAGCTGATCCTCACCCTGGGGATCTCCTGGCCGGAACCGACCAGCCCCGAGATCACGACGTTCATGGAACGCGTCGCGTCGGCAGGTGTCAGTGCTGTCGGCACAAGCGTGGCCCCGGCACTCCAGCACACTGAGATTCCGGTGGCCCTCGTGGAGGCCGCCCGCCGGTTCAACCTGCCACTGATCGAGATTCCGTTGCGGACGACGTTCCGGTCGGTCGCGGAGTACGTGGTGGACCGGCAGGTGGCCGACCGGTACGCGGTGGCCCGGCGCACCCTCGAAGTGCATGAGGCGCTGACCGACGCGTTGCTGTCCCGGCAGGGGCTGGACGGCCTGATCGCACGGCTGCGCACGATGCTCGACGCGCCGGTGGCCCTGGTCGACTTCCACGGCAACGTGCTGGCGGCGACGCCGACCAATGAGGCCTGGCCCACCGGGGAGATTCTGGCCGGGCGCAGCCGGCTGCAGTTCGGATCCGTGGTGGCGGGCGTGACGTGCTACCCGGTGAGCGTCGCCAACCACAACGTGGCGTTCGTCTGTACCAAGGGCAGCACGGAGACGCAGGACGTGGTGCGCTTCGCGCTCGGGCTGGTGGCCTTGGAATTCTCCCGGCTGCAAGCCGAGCGCAACGGCAGGCGTGAACTCGTCGGCGAGGTCATCGAAGATCTGGTGCACGGCGACGTCTCCGACACCGCGGGGGCGAACCGGCTCGCGAGATGGGGAGTGGACACCCAGGCTGGCAACCGCGTGGTGCTCGCCCGGGTGGCATGTCCACCGGAACGCCTGCACGACGTGCCCTGGAACGGGGACCGCTTTCTGCCCGGCAGCGTCGGTCAGTATGTGGTGGCCCTGGTCGGCGAGGTGATCGCACTCGTGGTCTCGGAGCGAGTGGACACCGAGCGGCTGACCTGCGGGATGCGCGAACACCTGGGCCGGCTGGGCCCGGTCAGCATCGGGCTGGGCGGCGTGTATCCGGGCGTCACGGGGCTGCGGATGTCGTGGTACGAGGCGCAGGAGGCGCTGAGCCACGGGCCGGGCGTCAACCAGCCCGCACCGGTCAGCATGTCGCGATTGTTGCTGGCCAACCTGAAGGTGCCGCTGGGCTCGCTCGGCGAGGAGATGCTGCGGCCGCTGCTGGAATACGACCGCGAACACGACTCGTGCCTGGTGGAGACCCTGCGAGCCTTCGTGGAACACGACTGCCAGGTATCGCTGGCCTCCGAGGCCATGTACGTCCACCGCAATACGTTTCGCTACCGCATGCAGTTGATCGAGAAGCTGACCGACCGTGAGCTGACGTCGTTCGCCGACCTCGTCAATCTCTACCTGGCAATCCTGGCTCTCGACATCGAGCGCAACCGCCACGGCTCTGCCGTCGATTAGTGCACGGCGACGGTAGTCGGCCGGATCCTCGTACATCTGACTATCGGCTCGACCCTCGCGCCGCTCTTACGATCGGTGGGCACACGGCGGCTGCCTCGGATTCCTCAACCGCCATGGACCGAAAGGGGTTTCGGTGCAGACAGATTCACCGCGTTTGACGGACGTCGACCAGACTTGGCAGGCCTACATCGACGGCCGCTGGGCGGACTCGGCCGATGGTGCCACGTTTCCCGTGGAGAACCCGGCTACCGGTGAGGTGATCGCCCGCGTGCCGGCGATGACCGAAACCGATGCGGCCGACGCGATCGCCGCCGCTCGCCGTGCCTACCCGGGCTGGCGCAGGCGTCCGGCACAAGAACGTTGCCGCATCCTGCGCGCGTGGTACGAAGCGGTTTTGGCGCACCGCGACGAACTCGCCGCGCTGCTGACCCGCGAACAGGGCAAACCGTTGAGCGAGGCCCGCTCCGAGATCGCCCAGGCCGCGTCCTTCCTGGAATGGTTCGCCGAGGAGGGGCGGCGTGCCTACGGCGACGCCATCCCGGCCAACACCGGTGACCGCAGGCTGCTGGTGCTGCGTGAGCCGGTCGGTGTCGTCGGGGTCATCACGCCGTGGAACTTCCCGGCCGCGATGATCACGCGGAAGGTCGCCGCCGCTCTCGCCGCCGGCTGCACCGTGGTGGTCAAACCCGCTGAGGAGACGCCGCTGACGGCGTTGGCGCTCGCCGAGATCGGGGCGCGGGCCGGTGTGCCCGACGGGGTGGTCAACGTCATCACCGGTTCGGGCCCGCGTCTCGGGAAGGTGCTCACCGCGAGCCCGGATGTCCGGAAAATCTCGTTCACCGGGTCGACCCAGGTGGGCAAGATCCTGGCGCGGGATTCGGCTGCCACCCTGAAACGGATGTCGCTGGAACTGGGCGGCAATGCGCCGCTGATCGTGTTCGACGACGCCGATCTGGACCTCGCGGTGCGCGGCGCCGTGGCCAGCAAGTTCCGCAACTGCGGTCAGGCGTGTGTGGCCACCAACCGCATCTACGTCGCGCGTCCGGTAGCCGAAGAGTTCTTGCGCCGGTTCGCCGCGGCGGTTGCCGATCTGCGGGTGGGTCCCGGTGACGACGGCTCGACCGACGTGGGGCCGCTGATCAACCGGGACGCCCTGGACGCGATGGAACTGGCCGTCAAAGAAGCCGAGGCCGACGGCGCCCGCGTGGTGCTGGGCGGCCGCGCGACAGGCGGACTGTTCTTCGAGCCGACCATTCTGGGCGACGTCGCCGATAACGCGGCGATCACCCGCGCGGAGATCTTCGGCCCGATCGCGCCGGTGTCCGTCTTCGACACCGTCGACGAGGTGATCGAACGGGCCAACAACACCGCCTACGGCCTGGCCGCGTACTTCTACACCCGCGATTACGCCCGGGTCATCCACGTCAGCGAGGCGCTCGAGTACGGGATGGTCGGTGTGAACGAGAGCCTGGTGGCGACCGAGGTGGCGCCGTTCGGCGGGGTCAAGGAATCCGGATACGGCCGTGAGGGTTCCCATCTCGGCCTCGACGAGTACCTCTCGGTGAAGTACGTGTGCCTGGGCGGTCTGGGGGACCGATCGTGACGAATTCGGTGTCGGCACACTCTGTCCCGAGTCTGCCGGCGGACGGTAAGGACGTGACCGACGTCCTGGTCCTCGGTGCCGGACAGGCCGGCGCCGAGGTGGTTCACGGGCTGCGGCGCGGCGGCCACGAGGGCAGCATCCGGTTGGTGGGGGACGAGCCGCTGCTGCCCTACGAGCGGCCCCCGCTGTCCAAGGCCGTGCTGGCAGCCGGGGTGGCCGCCGAGCGGTTGTCACTGCGTGCCCCGCACGTGTACGCCGATCTACGGGTCGACGTCGACACCGAACATCGTGCGGTGCAGCTGGATTCGCGTGCGCATCGAGTCACGTTCGATGACGGCACGGTGGTCCGGTACAACACCTGCGTTCTTGCCACCGGAGCGCGGGCCGTGCCGCCGCCCTGGCCGCACCACCACCGGATACACGCGGTGCGCACGCTGCCGGATGCACAGCGACTGCAGGCGGCGGTACGGACCGGCGCGCGTTCCTGCTTGATCGTGGGTGGCGGATTCCTCGGCCTGGAGATCGCGAGCTCGTTGATCGGGCTCGGTCTCGACGTGACGCTGGTGGAGGCCGGGACGAGCATGCTGCCGGGGAAGGTCTCACCGTTCACGGCGAAATGGTTGCGGCGCCGACACGAACAGAGTGGCCTGCGGGTGCACCTCGATTGTCTGGTTACCGAACTGACGGGCCACGAGGACGGCGTCGTGGTGGTACTCCGCGACGGAACCCGGCTCACCGTCGACCTGGTGGTGTACGCGACCGGCGCGGTGCCCAATGTCGAGCTGGCCGCCGCGGACGGCGCGGAGTGCGGTCGCGGTGTCTTCGTCGACCAGGCCGGGCGGACAACGCTGCCAGATGTCTATGCCGCAGGGGACGCCGCGTCGCTGCGCACAGCCGGCGGCCTGGAAGCCCGTATCGAATCGGTGCACAACGCGGTGTCTCAGGCCAAGGCCGTGGTCGCCAGCCTGCTCGGCCAGCCCGAGGTGTCGACGTCGGTTCCGACGTTCTGGTCCGAGCAGACCGGTATCCGGCTGCAGCAGGCCGGTTGGCTGCCGGCCGACTTGGATACGCACGACGTGGTGAGCGCCACCGACGACGAGTTGACCGTGGAGCGTTATCTGGCCGGTGCCCTGGTGGGCGTGGAGACCGTAGGGCGGCCGGTGGACTTTCTGCGTCTGGTGAAGTCGCTGACCGACCTGCGGTTCCGGATGTAGGGAGAAGAAATGGGACTGGGAGACGGCCTTACCGACTACGGCGACAAGGGATTCGCCCGCTTTCTGCGCACCGCGTTCGCGTCTTCGATGGGTTACACCGAAGAGCTTCTCGATCGCCCGATCGTCGGTATCACCTGGACAGCAAGTGATTTCAACAACTGCCACCGGTTGGTGCCCAGCCTTGTGGAGGCTGTCAAGCGCGGCGTGCTGACGTCGGGGGCGTTGCCGATGGTGTTTCCCACGGCTTCGTTGGGCGAGGCGTTCCTGTCGCCGACCTCGATGTACTTCCGCAACCTTGCGGCGATGGAGACCGAGGAACTGGTCCGGGGCCAGCCGATGGACGCCGTGGTGTTGATCGGGGGGTGCGACAAGACATTGCCGGCGCAGCTGATGGCCGCGCTGTCGGTGGACAAGCCGGCCATCATGCTGCCCGTCGGGCCGATGAGCACCGGCTCCTTCGAAGGCGAGGCGCTCGGCGCCTGCACGGACTGCCGCCGCTACTGGGCCAAATACCGGGCCGGTGACGTCGACACCGAGCGGTTGACATCGGTGCGACGCAACCTGGCCGCCACCGCGGGTACCTGTCCGGTGATGGGAACGGCCTCGACGATGGCGGCGCTGATCGAGACGATGGGTCTGAGCCTGCCCGGCGCCGCGACCGTACCTGCCGTTCACGCCGACCGGTTGCGGGTCGCCGAACGCACCGGGGCCGTCGCTGCGCGGCTTGCCGTCGACGGCAAGCCCACGCCGCGCCAGCTGGTCACCGAACAGGCGCTCGACAATGCCGTGCGGATGCTGCTCGCCCTGGGCGGGTCCACCAATGCCGTGGTGCACCTGGCCGCCATCGCCGGGCGGGCCGGGCTGCGGCTCGATATGCAGCGATTCAACGAACTCAGCGACACCACACCGGTTCTCGTGGATCTGAAACCCACCGGATCGCACTACATGTCGGATCTGCACGCGGCCGGGGGCATACCTCAGGTGCTGCGCCAGCTCGACGGCCGGTGCGACCTGTCCGCGCCGACAGTATGGGGCGGCACGTTGCGGGACGGCGTAGAGGCGGCCGGCCAGTGGCATGACAGCGCGGTGATCGCCGCGCCCGACACTCCTGTCGATCCGCACGGCGGGCTGGTGGCGCTTTTCGGCAGCCTGGCCCCGGACGGTGCGTTGCTCAAACGTTCGGCTGCGACCCCGGCGTTGTTCGAAAAGACAGCTCGCGCAGTGGTGTTCACGTCGCTTCAGGACATGGCCGAGCGGATCGACGATCCGGATCTCGATGTGTCCGAGGATGACGCACTGGTGCTGCAGAATGCCGGCCCGTTGGCCGCGGGAATGCCCGAGGCCGGCTACCTGCCGATTCCTCGCAAGCTCGCTAAGCGCGGAGTCACCGACATGCTGCGCATCTCCGACGCGCGGATGAGCGGCACCGCCTACGGCACGATCGTGCTGCACGTGGCGCCCGAAGCCGCCGCCGGCGGTCCACTCGGCCTGGTCCGCACCGATGACCGCATCCGGATTTCGGTGGCCGAGCGCAGCCTGGACCTGCTGGTCTCACCCGAGCAGCTGGCCCAGCGGGCTCGTGATGCGGAGCCCCGACCGAGCACCGACTTCCGGACGGGGCTCAGCGGCTACGGTCGGCTTTACCAAAGCCACGTGACGCAGGCGCCGGACGGCTGCGACTTCGATTTGTGGGCCGGCGAGCGCAGCTGACGTGACCCGACTGATCATCGGCATCACCGGTGCTTCCGGTAGCGCACTGGGCATCCGGGCGCTCGAACTGGCCGCCGGGATCGATGATGTGCACACCGATCTGATCGTCACCCGGGCCGGCCGCGATTCCATCCACCAGGAGACCGACTGGACGGTGCGCGACGTGCTGGCGCTGGCCGACACGGTTCACGACGACCTTGACCTGGCCTCGACGCTGGCCAGTGGGTCATCAACCGCCGATGCCATGCTGATCGCCCCCTGCAGTGTGAAAACCCTTTCCGCGGTGGCGAATTGTTTCGATGCGACACTGCTGGTGCGGGCCGCCGACGTGATGATGAAGGAACGCCGACGGTTGGTGCTGTTGCTGCGTGAAACCCCGCTGCATGCGGGGCATCTCAGGTTGATGACCCAGGTGACCGAATCCGGCGGCATCATCATGCCGCCGGTGCCGGCGTATTACCTCAGACCTGTCGACATCGACGAGATGATCACGCACACCGTGATGAGAGCTTTCGATGTGCTCGGCCTGGCCGCACCGGGTTCGGTTCGCTGGCAGGGGCGTCGTGGGCGGAACGGAATCGCCGATGGCTGAACCGCGGCGGGCCACGGCTGCCCATAATCTGCGCGAAGAGCTGGCGCTGCTGGATCGCGCAGGACTGCTCGCGCGGGTGCGCCGCGAGGCCGATCCGCGATTCCAGATCGCGGCACTGGCCCGCGCCTGCGAGACCGGCCCGGCGCTGGCGTTCGACTCGGTGCTGGGCTCGCGCCACCCCGTGGTGATCAACACCCAAGCTTCACGCGAGATGATCGCGACGTCCTTCCGCGTCGGGACCGATCAGGTTGCGCAGCGCTACGCCAACGCATTACGCAACCCGGTGGCGCCGGTGATTGTGCCCGGCGGACCGGTACAGGAGGAGGTGCTGGTGGGCGAGGAGCTCGACCTCGGCGCCGAACTGCCGGTACTCACCCATCACGAACGTGACAACGGGCCCTACATCACCACCGGGGTGGTGATCGCCGAGGATCGCGAACTGGGCGTACGAAACCTGTCGTATCACCGGATGCAATTGCGCGGCGGAAACGAGACGGGCATCGTGATCGTGCAGCGCCATCTGCACCGGCTGCTGCAACGGGCCGAGTCCGCCGGCCGGGCGCTACCGGTCGCGGTGGTGCTCGGTCTGGACGCCGCCACCCGGCTGGCTGCCGCGACCTCGGGAAGTGCCGCCCCGTTTGGCTTTGACGAGCTGGGAATCGTTGGGGCACTGCAGAATCGCCAGCTTCCGCTGGTGGCATGCCGCACCGTGCTGGTGCATGTCCCGGCCGAGGCCGAGATCGTGCTCGAAGGTGAGATCGTGCAGGGCCGGTGGGAGGACGAAGGACCGTTCGCCGAATTCGACGGCGAATACGAGAGTGAACCCGCGCGGGTGTTCCGGGCCACCGCGCTGACCCGGCGTCGGGATGCGATCTACCAGGGCCTGACATCGGGGTCGCGCGAGCAGCTCAACATCATGGGACTGCCCAACGAGGGGGTGCTGTTCGGTGCGATCCGGGCGGTGCTGCCCGGGTTGCGCGATGTGCGGGTAACCCTTGGCGGGCTGCGCAAGTTCCACGCGATCGTGAGTATCGACAAGCAGCATGACGGCGACGGCATGGACGCGATCGTCGCTGCGTTCGCCGGGCATCGCGACCTCAAACACGTCGTGGTGGTGGATGCCGATGTCTCCCCGCATGACAGTGCGGCGGTCGAGAGGGCCATCGCCACGCGGGTGCAGGGCTCTCGCGATCTGGTGGTCATCCCGGGCGGTCGGGGCAACCCCGTCGACCGCAGCCTGCGGGAAGGCGGGGTGACCGATCGGGTCGGCGTCGACGCGACGAGGCCGTTGGATGGCGCCGGCGGGCGGCCGCGCGCCGTGGTCCCTGGCGCCGACGAGATCCGGCCGGCCGACTGGCTGTGATTCACCATGAGCCTGACCCCGGCGACCAGCCTGGCAAAGAGGGTTTTCCAGCGAAAAGGGGCAGTTTTGCGTCTGCTCGGGCAAGGGTTACGGATCGCGGGGCAGGCCCAGCAGTCGTTCGGCGATGATGTTGAGTTGCACCTCGCTGGTGCCGCCGTAGATCGTCGTGGCGCGGCTGGCCAACAAGTACTCGGCCCAGCGCCCGAATTCCTGCTGGGGATCGCCGACGGCCCCGTCGGTGCCGAAGGAGGCCACCGCGAACTCCGCGTAGCCCTGGCCGGTCTTCATCGACAGCAGCTTGGAGATCGCCGCGGCGGGCATGGGATCGCCGCCGGCCAACGTCAGCAGGGTCGACCGCAGGTTCAGCACCTTGGCGGCGTGGCCCTCGGCGATCAGCCGGCCGGCGTGGTTCTGCTCGATCTGGTCGAACTGCCCGTCGCGAAGGAACGCCACGAACTGTTCCAGGTTGGCCAGGAACGGCGGCTCGCTGCTGCCGATCGACACCCGCTCGTTTGTCAGCGTGTTGCGGCTGACCTCCCAGCCGCGGTTGACCTCACCGAGCACCATGTCGTCGGGCACGAACACGTCGTCGATGAACACGGTGTTGAACATCGCGTTGCCGGTCAGTTCCCGCAGGGGCTTCACCTCGACGCCCGGAGCCGTCATGTCGAGCAGGAAGTACGTGATGCCATTGTGCTTCGGAGCGTGCGAGTCCGTCCGCGCCAGCAGGGCACCCCACGCCGAGTACTGCGCACCCGTCGTCCAGATCTTCTGCCCGGTGATGCGCCAGCCGCCGTCGACCTTGGTGGCCTTTGTGGTCAGGCTGGCCAGGTCCGAACCCGCGCCCGGTTCGGAAAACAGCTGGCACCAGATCATCTCGCCGCGGAACGTCGGCGGCAGGAAGCGTTGCTTCTGCTCGTCGGTGCCGAACGCCACGATCGACGGGATGATCCACGAGGCGATGCCCATCTGCGGGCGCCGTACCCGGCCGGTGCTGAACTCCTGGGCGATGATGATCTGCTCGATCGGTTCGGACGCCCGCCCCCACGGCCTGGGCAGGTGCGGCTGAACCCATCCGCCCTCGGCGATCGCGGTATTGCGCTCGGCGCCACTCGGAATTGCCTTCAGCCCAGCGACTTCCGTACGGATCTCGTCACGCAGCTTCTCGGTGTCGGGATCCAGGTCGATGTCGACCGGGCGCATTCCGGTTGCGGTCGCGGTATCGACCACCGATTGGGGGTAGTCCGAGGTCCGGCCGAAGCACGCGGCCAGCACGAGTGCGCGCCGGTAGTAGACGTTGGCGTCGTGCTCCCAGGTGAATCCGATACCGCCGTGGACTTGGATGCAGTCCTGGGTGGTGTGCTGCGCAGCGGCAGGTGCCAGGGTGGCGGCGACCGCGGCGGCGAACTCGAAATGGGTCTGCGCAGAAGGGTCTTCCTGCATCTCGTCCAATGCGCGGGCAGCGTCCCAGACCGCGGCGGTCGCCCGCTCGGTCTCGGCGATCATCCCGGCGCACTTGTGTTTGATGGCCTGGAACTGGCCGATCGGCCTGCCGAACTGTTCGCGGATCTTGGCGTACGCGGTGGCGGTGTCGGTGGCCCAGCGGGCGACACCGATCGCCTCGGCCGACAGCAGGGTCGTGATCAGGGCACGGGCGTGGGCGCGGTCCAGGCTGGACAGCACCCGATCGCCGGCCACCTCGGTGGCGTTGGCCCGCACATGGGCCAGCGGGCGCAACGGGTCGACGCTGCGCACCGGCTCGATCTCCAGTTGGGCGGCGTCCAGCACCACCCACTGGACACCGGACTCGATGGCGACCGGCAGCACCAGCACCGAGGCCTGCGCCGCGGCGGGCACCGCGCGTGCCTCGCCGCGGATGACCAGGCTGTCGCCGTGCCGGGTGGCGGTCAGGCCGGAGTCGATGGCGTAGGCAGCGATGGTCTCACCTGAGGCCAGGCCGCCCAGCACCTTGGCCTCGGAATTGTCGGCCGAGATCAGCGCGCCGGCGATCGCGGACGGGACGAAGGGCCCCGGCACCGCGCCGTACCCGAACTCGGCCAATGTGATGGCCAGCTCAAGTATTCCGAAGCCCTGCCCGCCAACGGATTCCGAGAGATGGACGCCCTGTAGGCCCTGCTCGGCCGCGGCTTTCCAGTACGGAGGGGGGGTGGGGATGGGCGTTTCGAGAGCTTCGTGGAGCACCTCTGACGGCGCCACCCGCGCTACCAGGGACCGAACAGAATCGGCCAGATCGCTGTGCTCAGACGTGATCGCAATGGGCATGCGGCACCTCCATCCCGGGCATATCGGTTAGCCGGTCGGTTGGGGCCGAGGGTACCCCGGCGTGACGCGCGCCACTCCGGCGGCCTATCTAACCCCGTTTACTACGTGGGCCATGTGTTCGCCGTCGCGGATGCGCCGGCAATTGTCGACCGCCATGGTCAGGTAGCGCCGCATCGTGTCGACGGTGTACCAGGTGACGTGCGGGGTGAGCACCACATTGGGCAGCTCCAGCAGGGGATTGCCGGGCGGTACGGGCTCCTCGGCGAAGACGTCCAGGCCGGCCGCGGCCAACTGCCCGCTGCGCAGCGCCTCGACGAGGGCCGGCTCGTCGATGATCGGACCGCGCGCGGTGTTGACGACGACGGCGCCTGGTTTCATCGAAGCCAGGGCCTTGCTGTCGAGTAGCCCACGGGTGGCCTCGGTCAGCGGGAGATGCAGCGAGACGATATCGCTGGCGGCCAACAGGTCTGGCAGGCTGCGCCACCCGGGATGGCCGGTGTCGCGGGTGCTGGTGTGGATCACCTGGGAGGGATCGGCGCCCATCGCGACGACGATCTTCTCGACCCGCTTGGCGACGTTGCCGTACCCGAGCAGGCCCACCGTGCACCCGCTGATATCGCGCACGGTTTCACCCAGGCTGTGATCGGAGGGCCAACCCGTGCCGTCCCGGGTGGCGCGGTCGAGTTCGGGCAACCGGCGCAGTGCCGCCAGCATCAGCAGCACGGTGCCCTCGGCCACCGACGGAGCATTGGCCCCGGGCATGTTGGCCACCAGGATGCCCAGCTGGGTAGCCGTGTCGACGTCGATGGTGTTCACCCCGGCGCCCAACTTGTGCACCAAACGCAGTCGCAGCCCGCGCTCCAGGTCATCGCCGGACACCGGCCGCAACACATGCCAGAGCACCTCGGCCGACGGCAGTTCCCGGTAGAAGGTGGCGTCGTCGTCTTCGGCGCAGAACGTGACATCGAGCCAGTCCTGCTGAGGTGCAAGAAAATCCATCACCTTGTCACCGGGGGTGAAATGCGCCAGGACCTTGATCCGGCCTGGGTTCACCGCCACCGCTTCGCGATCCATCGGGCGATGGTATCGGCCTGCTCGCCGCGCGCGCCCGGAGTCGTGAAGTAATGGTCGGTGTCGATCGAGCACTGGGACTTGTCCGTGCTCGCCAGCGCGTCGTAGATGCGTTTGGCATCGGACGGATACACCCCGGTGTCCTGGTCGGCATTGATCACCAGGGCCGGGCAGGTGATCCGGGCCAGGTGCGGCTCAGCCCGGGTCTGGGCGTGCCGCAGGCTCCACATGCCGATCCAGTTGCGGACGGTGGTGGCCGCGGCGATGCCGCGGGCCGACCGGTTGGCCTTGATCGGCACCCCCGCGTAACACAGGTTGGGCTGCCTGCGGGTCGGCTCGACCGTCGGATCGACCATTCTCGGGTCGGCCCAGGTCCGCATGACGGTGAACGGGCGGTCCGAATATCCTGCCGCCTGAATCCTTTTGAGTTCGTCCTCAGCCCAGTCGGTGATCTTCTCGTTGCGTGCGACCTGGGCCGCGCGGTAGCGCGCCACGAATTCTGCCGATAAGGGTGCCGCGTTGCGCTCGTCGAACAGGTCCAGGTCGGGGTCGCTGGCGATGGCGTCGTTCTCGTCGACGACCGCCCCGTCCATCCAGGCGGTTAGCACATCTGGGCGGCCCGGATGGGCCGCGCTGGCCACATACCCGTCGGCGGGCAGTAGTTCGGTCAGGCCCGCGGCGGGCCGCATGCCTTCGAGTGGCCGTACGTTCGGATCGACGGCTTGGGACTGGTAGGCCGCCATCAAGGAACCTCCACCGGAATTGCCCAGTAGAACAACGGTTTCGATGCCCTGTACCTCACGGAGCCAGCGCACGCCCACCCCGATGTCGACCAGTGCGTGGTCCAGCAGGAAGCTGCTCTCGACTCCGCGGAAGCGGGTGTTCCAGCCGAGGAAGCCGATGCGCCTGGTGGCCAGGTAGTCGGCGATGTAGTGCTCGGAGAAGTCGATCTGGTAGTGCGTGGCGATCACCGCGACCGTGGGCTTGTGGTCCGCGCTTCGGTAATACAGGCCCTGGCAGGGGTATCCGCCCGCACCGGCGCGCTGGGCCGTCGGCGATTCCAGGCCGATGAACTCGCGAACCACTTCCGGTGACGCATTGTTCATGAGCGGGAGGTCTCCTCGTGGTAGATGGTCCGGTAGAACACGTTGGCCAGGGTGGTGATGCAGGCGGAGTCGTCGGCGGTGGCGTCGCGCCCGCCGGACAACTGGGTGTAGCAGAACTGGTTGAGCATCGACACCAATGCGACGGCGGTCAGGTGGGCGTCGTCGTCGGGGCAGAACCCTTGCTGCTGAGCATGTTTGATCATCTCGGTGATCATGGCGATCGGCAGCTGGCAGATCTCGTCCCAGTATTCGGCGAAGTCGTCGTCGATCATCGCCATCTGGGAGACGCTGATGATCTCGGCCAGGCGGTGCCGGTAGGTCATCCAGTGGGCGGAGGCCGCCTGGTGGCAGCGCTCCCAGTTGGTCAGATTCGGGCCGGTCGCGGGAAGTGCGCGTTCGCGGGCTTCGTTGCGGAATCGCAGGGCCCATTCGCGGACCATGGCTTCTTTTGAGGCGTAGTAGTTGTAAAACGATGCGGCCGACCGGCCCGCCTCGGAGGCGATGTCGGAGATCGTGGTGGCCAGGATGCCCTTGCGGGCGATCACCGCACGGGCCGCGGTGTCGATCGCCGCCTGGGTCTGGCGGCCACGCGCGGTCGGCAACGGGGTACGGGGGCTGACGGTCACGGACTTCCTCACTCCCGGCGGGCCGGGAATCGTGCACGGCCATTGATCACTTCTGAATCTGATGTTAGATTCAGATTCGCAGTTGCGCCAGTGTTTGGTGTCCACCCCGGAGGTGTATGACGTGATCAAGCCCAACAACCCCAACCCGGAGTTCGAGTTCGGCGGTATCAACCATGTGGCGCTGGTCTGCGCGGACATGGCACGCACAGTCGACTTCTACACCAATGTGCTCGGCATGCCCCTGATCAAATCGCTCGACCTGCCCGGCGGCATGGGGCAGCACTTCTTCTTCGACGCGGGCAACGGGGACTGCATCGCGTTCTTCTGGTTCCGTGAGGCCCCCGACGGCGTGCCCGGGATCTCCGCGCCGGCCGCGATCCCCGGCATCGGCGAATTCGTCAGCGCCACCGGATCGCTGAACCACATCGCCCTGCATGTGCCCGCCGAGAAGTTCGACGAGTACCGGCAGAAGCTCAAGGCCAAGGGCGTGCGGGTCGGCCCGGTTCTCAACCACGACGACAGCCCGATGCAGGCGTCGGCCACGGTGCACCCAGGTGTCTACGTGCGGTCGTTCTACTTCCTCGACCCGGACGGGATCACTCTGGAATTCGCCTGCTGGACCAAGGAATTCACCGACGGTGACGCGCAGGCGGCGCCGAAGACGGCCGCCGATCGCCGTCCGCCGGTGGCGGCGGGGTAGTACCCGGTCCCTACTTGGTGGCGGTGACGAAATACCCGCGCGGCACGCCGGGGACATCCAGCGGAACCGCAGGGGCGAACCACCGGTTCCACTTGTTGCCCGGCTCGGCCACATCGGTGACGACCGCCGACCAGCCCAGGCGCTCACACAGCTGCTCCGGGGCATCGGTGCCGAACAGCCACGGCGCTCCGTTGCGGGACATCCGTTCGCGGACCGCGGCCAGCATGACGCTGTCCAGCAGTACCTTGCCGACGATGTCGTAGAGCAATACCGAACCGGGCGCCGAGAGCGCGTCGACCCGCTCGAACAGCGTGCGCACGGCGCCCTCGTCCAGATATTGCAGCAGCCCTTCCATCAGCCAGACGGCCGGCAGCTCCGGATCAAAGCCGTTGGTCCGCAAGGTGTCAGTCCAGTCCTGCGTCAGGTCGACGCCGATGGCCACCCGCCTGCAGCGTGGTTCGTCGCCGGCCAGCGAGTCAGCCTTGGCCGCGATCACCGCGGGCTGATCGAGTTCGAACACCGTGGTGCCGTCGGGCCAGGGCAGCCGGTAGGCCCGGGCGTCCAGGCCTGCGGCGAGGATCACCACCTGCCGGACCGGTGGCACGGCGTTCAGCAGCGCCTCGTCCCAGAATCGGGTGCGCACCACGATCTGCAGCGTGGACTTGTCACCGCTGGCGGCGACGGCTTCAGCGAGCATCCGCTGACCGGACTCACCGGCCAGGCGCTCTGCGAACGGATCATCGAAAAGCCGGTCGGGGCGGCGGGTTTCCTCGGCGCGGATTGCCGCGACCAAGACGCCGGTGTCGGCCACTGCCTGACCTGGAGTCTGTCTGGAGTTGGTCATATCGCCATCATGCGCGCCCGGCAGTCGTCGGGTCTTGGATATTTATGCTGACGCCGACATGGCTGGGCAGCCACGTGCGGCGCTGGGTGTACTGCGTCGGTGTCATGGCGGTGAACGACCGGAACTCCCGGACGAAGTGTGCTTGGTCGAAGTAGCCCAGATCGGCCGCGATCCGGGCACCGCGGACGTCTCCGGCGTCGAGCATCCGCATCGCAGCCTGGAACCGGCGCACCCGCAGATAGGTCTTGGGAGTCAGGCCCACCTCGGAACGGAACGACGCGATCAGCCGGCGGGCCGACCACCCGGTCAGGGCGCAGGCATCGGCGACCCGCAGCGAGGGCCGGCGTTCGGCCGCGTGTAGGACCGCCTCGACCGAAGGATCGCGTGACCGTATGCGCGCCAGGAGAAATGACTCGACCAGTGCGATCCGCACAGGCACCGAGGGCGCGTCGATCAGGCGGTCGCGCAGGGTCGACCCGGCCCGGCCCCAGATCGCTTCCAGCCCGACGCAGCTGTCCTCCAGGTCGTGCAGCGGAGCCGGCAGGAACGCCGCGGCGCCGCCGGGACGGAAATGGATGGTCAGCACGGTCTGTGCCGGGTCGATCCGGGTGATGTAGGAGGTGACCCCAGCCCCGGCGATGAAGGCCGCGCCGACGTCGAGGCGGGTGGTGGCGTCGGCGGTGTAGAAATCGATCTGCTCACGGGCGTCGAGATCGATGATCACGGTCGCGGCGCCGCGGGGGAGCGCCCGGCTGCGATGCGTCGAGGCCTCGGTGTTCTGCCAGTATCCGAAGAACTGGATGTGGGTGGCCAGCGCCGCGCCGGGACGCAGCAACACCGGGCCCGGCACGTCAACTCCCCGGTTGCTGCATGCCGGCCACTGCGTCGAGCATCGAGCGCAACTGGTTGATGAGCTGTTCGGGAGACAGCGCGACCTCACCGGACAGCCATGCGCTGATCGTCTGGGTCACCCCGCCGACCGCGAAATATGAGATGGCCCTGAGGTAGTCGTTCTCCTGCAGGTGCAGTGCGTCGCCGGCGTGCTGACCGAGCAGAGTGGCGAAGAGCGCCGTGGATTCGACCCGTTTGCGGGCCAGTACCTCGTTGGACAGTTTGACGCTGAACAGCAGCCGGCCGATCCGCCGGTCCTGGGCGATCAGGTGCACGATGTTGGCCATCCCGGCCATGGTCTGATCGGCCAGCGGAACGGCGGCGACGGCGGCCTGCGTCGAGGTCGCGATATCGGCGATCACCCAGTCGTAGACCGCGCCGATGAAGTCGTCTTTGTCGCCGAAACTCTCGTAGAAATACCGTGCGGCCAGCCCGGCGGTGCGGCACACGGCGCGCACCGTCACCTCGGCGTCCTCGGCCCCCAAAAGATCCAGCCCCGCCTCAAGCAGCTGGCTGCGCCGCTGCGCGAGGCGGTCGGCAGCCTCGACGCCGCGGTACGGGCGGACCTGTTTCACTCCAACATCTTGACACTTGTCAGGCATGGCTCACCCGACATGTCAATTGCATTCCGCGGTGAGCGCACGCGCCAGTCCGTCTAGAAGACTCGACAACCCGAGCTGGAAAGCGGCGTGGGCGTTCCAGGACTCCGAGATAGCGGGATCCAAGTTCGAATAGAGTTCGACTCGATCCTTCGGCACCGTCGCGCGACTCAGCAGCGTGTCTGATGCGATGAGATCGAGGGCGGATCCCAGCACGAAGGCCTCGACTGTTCGCATTACCGCTACTGCCCGGCCGCGGGGCCAGCCGCCCGCCACGAGGCTGGATACGACCTTCTCGTATGTAGCCAGGGTTATCGGGTCGGAGATCGCCGTTGTCGCCAGTACGACCACCAACTTGGAGTGTTTGCTGAACACGCGCAGGTAATTCCGGGCCCAGGCCTCCATCGCGGGACGCCAATCCAGTTCGTCGAACGCACTCGCATCGATTTGCTCGTCAATGAGCGCGCGCATCGCCTCAATAAGATCCTGCTTGCCAGAAATGTGGTTGTACAGCGACGCCGGCTTGCGATCCAGTTCCTGCGCCAGCCGCTTCATCGTCAGCGATTCGAGACCCTCTCGCTCGACCAGGCCGATTGCGGCCGATGCGATCCGGCGTCGGTTCATCGGTATCGGTGGCGAGGTCGTCCGGTCGGTCCGGTTTGTGGCCATTGACACACCTTATCGGCAGAGGTAAATTCGCCCCCTGCCTTACGAACGACGTTCGTTCGTAAGGTCTCTGAGCCGAAGTATGCGGAGTAGTGCTGCGGGTGTTCGGGGTGCCGACGATGCGATCCGGCGTCGCGGACATGTTGGGACTTGGCCCAGCTAGAGGGGCCGATCGGAAAGGGTAATGCACTTGACAGCTTCACGTTCGATGCCGACGCTGCTGCACTCGGGAGTCTTCTGGCTCGGGATGGATAAGGGTGATTCCCACGCCCTCCTGATCGAAGACGGCATCATTGTCGCTGTCGGCGACGAGGCCATCGATCGGGCCCAGAAGGCGGAGCACCACGCCGTCGACATTGCCGGAGGATTCGTCATGTCCGGCATCGGCGAAGGCCATTCCCACCCCATCTTGGGCGGAATGGAGCAGCGCGGACCGTTGATCACCGGTCTCGAATCAGTCGAAGCGATCGTCGATGAAGTGCGCAGATTCGCAGACGAGCACCCCGACCTCGAATGGATCCGCGGGGCGTCTTACAACAGCTCGCTCGTGCCCGGCGGCCTGTTCGACGCCCGTTGGCTCGATCGCGCAGTTTCGGATCGGCCGGTAGTGCTGCAAGGCTGGGACTACCACACTCTATGGTGCAACTCCGAAGCGCTTCGTCGAGCCGGAATCACCTCTGACACAACCGAACCCGAGATGGGGGAGATTCCCAGACGCGACGACGGTCAGCCCCTCGGAGTTCTCCGGGAGTGGGGGGCGATGGATCTGCTGGAGGCCGTCGCCCCTACACCAGACATCGAGGAACGGCTCGCGGCGCTCACCGACGCACTCGCGTTGTTCACGTCCTGCGGAATCACCTGGGCGCAGGACTCCCTGGTAGAGCCGATCGACGTCGAGGTGTATCTCGAAGCTTCGCGGCGGGGCCTCCTGAAGGTTCGCATGAACCTCGCTCAGCTGGCCGACCCGCGCCGGTTTCCAGAATGTCTGCCGGCGATGGTGGCGGCTCGCGAGAGGATCGAGGCGCTGGGTGACCCGTTGCTGAGCGCCAATACGATCAAGTTCTTCGCAGACGGCGTGATCGAGAGCGAGACTGCCTCCCTTCTGGAGCCATACTGCACGGCGTCCCATCGCGGCATGCGGGTCTGGGAGCCAGATCAGCTCATTGATGCCGTGACTCGTGTGCGCGAGGCCGGTTTCCAGCCATACGTCCATGCGATCGGCGACGATGCAGTTCGATCCGCGCTCGATGCCATGGAAGCCTCGTCGCATGCGACGACAGGCGCTGCCTCGCGGCCGGTCATCACCCATGTGCAGCTCGCTGCGACGACCGATTTGGCGAGGTTCGCACAGCTCGGGGTCATCGCGAACCTCCAACCCTATTGGGCGCAACTCGATCCGCTGATGACGGTGCTCACGATTCCACGGCTTGGCGACGAGCGGGCGGCGCGTCAGTATCAGACCCGTACGCTCATCGAATCCGGAGCCCATGTCTCCTTCGGATCGGACTGGCCATGCTCGACGGTCGATCCGCGGCAGGGGATCGCGATCGCGGTCTCGCGAACCACGGCAGAGGGTGACCCGAGCGGCGGTTGGGTGCCTGAGCAGATCATCGACATCGAAACCGCGCTCGATACCTACACGCGCGGAACCGCCTACCAGTCATTCGCCGACTCGGAAGCGATTCCCGGTGGTTGCCTCGGATCGGGGTTTCGTGCAGACCTTGTCTGGTTCGACCGTGATCCACGTGACTGCAGCCCTGATCAGATTCGCGACCTGACGGTTGTGTCAACGTTCGTCGCCGGTCAGCTGCGATACGCGGCCGGAGGGTAGTGCCGCCATGGCCTCTCAATCCGCTCCCGTGACGCTCTCAGCAGACCCGAACGAGCCCACACAACTCCGGCGAGTGCTCGGCGTGCCCGGGCTGGTGCTCTTCGGCCTGGTCTACATGGTCCCGCTGACCGTGTTCACCACCTACGGCATCGTCACGCAGGTGACCGGTGGACGGCTGCCGGTCGCTTACCTCATCACCCTCTGCGTGATGGTGTTCACCGCCCGATCCTATGGGCTGATGTCACGCGCGTTCCCGTACGCAGGATCGGCCTACACATACACGCAACGCACGTTCGGATCTGCAACCGGCTTGATGGTCGGATGGTCGCTGATGCTCGACTACCTGTTTCTCCCGATGCTCGACTATCTGGTCACCGGGATCTACTTGCATGCTGCCTTCCCGGCGGTTCCGACTTGGGTGTTCATCGTGGCGACGATCGCCATCGTCACGGCGCTCAACGTCGTCGGCATCGTCTCCGTTACCCGGGCGAACCTCGTGATCATCGCGGTGCAGGCTGTCTTCATCGTGGTCTTCATTGCCTTGGCGATCGCTTCCCTCTACGGGAATGCCACTCTTAGCCTCACGCAACCCTTCACCGGGGACGGCACAGCGGACGGGTTCGTACCGCTGATGTCCGGCGCGGCCATCCTGTGCCTGTCATTCCTCGGGTTCGACTCGGTCTCCACGCTGGCAGAGGAAACCAAGAACCCTCGGAGGTCCCTGCCGATCGCGATCACCATCGTGACCCTGGGGGCCGGTGTTCTGTTCGTACTCCTCGCGTACCTCGCACACGCGGTCTTCCCCAGCAATGCGTTCACCGATGTGGATGCGGCCTCGCTGGATGTGATGCAGGCCGTCGGCGGAAAGTTCTTCACCGCCTTGTTTACCGCCGCCTTCATCGCGGGCGGCATCGGCGCCGCGGTTGCTGCCCAGGCGTCTGCCGCACGCATCCTCTTCGCCATGGGGCGAGATGGGGTGCTGCCGAAGAAGTTCTTCGGGCGCCTCAACGCGCGCTTCAGGACGCCTACATTCGCCATTCTGTCTGTCGCGGCCGTGGCCTTGGGTGCGGTGTTCGTGGAGCTGCAACTGATTTCCGAGACCGTGAGCTTCGGTGCACTGGTGGCGTTCTCGGCTGTCAATCTCTCGGTGATCAAGCATTACTACGTTGGTCGAGAGGATCGATCAGTCTCCGCCGTCGTCCGGTTCCTTGTACTCCCTCTCATGGGCCTCGGTCTGACGATCTGGTTGTGGACCAGCCTGTCAAGCACCGCTCTGACAATCGGATTCATCTGGCTCGGAATCGGATTCATGTGGTTGCTGGTTATCACTCGCGGCTTCCGTCGTCCGACCCCGAGCCTGGACATGACGGCATAAGGGGGTAAAGGAGTCGACGCGGAGGGGTCTGCGAGCGCCGACCCCAAATGGGAATCGCACCAAACATCTTGACACCTGTCAGACGTGCAGCCAGTATCAGGAAACACACGTTCTCAACTTTGTGACAGGGGTGGCCATGACGGTCAGCGAACCGATCCCGCATGTCGAACGGGCGATGAGTGACCCGTCGCGCCCGGGGGCTGCGCCCAGGCGCCGCCGGCGGACCGCCAGTTTCGACGACGGGCTGATGGGTGTGGCGCTGCTGGCCGGTCCGGCGAACGTGATCATGCAGCTGGCGAACCCCGGCGTGGGCTACGGCGTCGTCGAGAGTCGCGTCGACAGCGGCCGCACCGATCTGCACCCGGTCAAGCGGGCCAGGACCACCTTCACCTACCTGGCGGTGGCCACCCGTGGCACCGATGCCCAGAAGGCGGCCTACCGGCGCGCGGTCAACAAGGCCCACGCGCAGGTGTACTCCACCGAGGACAGCCCGGTGAAGTACAACGCGTTCGACAAGAATCTGCAGCTGTGGGTGGCGGCGTGCCTCTACAAGGGCGGGGTCGACGTGTTCCGGATGTTCATCGGTGAGCTGGACGACGAGACCGCCGACCGTCACTACCGCGACAGCGTGACGATGGGCACCACCCTGCAGGTGCCCGAGGAGATGTGGCCGGCCGACCGCGCTGCCTTCGATCGCTTCTGGGAAGAGTCGCTGGAGAAACTGCACATCGACGACACCGTGCGCGGCTACCTGTATCCGATCGCCGCGGGCCGGCCGAAGAATCCGAGGTTGCCCCGCGCGGTGCAGCGCCGGCTCGACGCGGTGGCACTGCTGATCACCACGGGCTTTCTGCCGCAGCGGTTCCGCGACGAGATGCGGTTGCCGTGGGATGCCAAGAGTCAGAAGCGGTTCGACCGGTTGATCGCGGTGCTGCGCACGATCAACGATCTGCTGCCGTCGTTCCTGCGGCAGTTCCCGTTCAACGTGCTGCTCAAAGACCTCGACTGGCGGATCCGGACCGGTCGACCACTGGTGTAGCTGTCAGATTCGCGGCGTACCCTCGCGTCGGTGCGTACCGATGATGACAACTGGGATATCACCACGAGCGTTGGGCAGACAGCGTTATTCGTAGCTGCCTCAAGGGCATTGGAGGCGCAGAAGGACGATCCTCTCGCCGTCGACCAATATGCCGAGGTGTTCTGCCGCGCGGTCGGGGGCGAGTGGACGACCGCGGTCGAGGGCACGGACCCCGAGCATCCGCTGCAGACCGAATTCGGCGAGAACTTCGTCAATTTCCAGGGCGCCCGCACGAAGTACTTCGACGAGTACTTCGTGCGGGCCATCGAAGCCGGGGTGCAACAGGTGGTGCTGTTGGCGGCCGGCCTGGACTCGCGGGCCTACCGCCTACCGTGGGCCGACGGCACCGTGGTGTACGAGTTGGACCAGCCCCGGGTGCTCGAATTCAAGCGCGACACCGTGGATCAGTTGGGCGAGGCGCCGACGGCCGAGCGTCGCGAGGTCGCGATCGATCTGCGCGACGACTGGCCGCGAGCCCTTCGAGAGAGCGGCTTCGACCCGTCGCGGCCGTCAGCGTGGATCGCCGAGGGATTGTTGATCTATCTGCCCGCCACAGCACAGGAACAGCTGTTTGCTGGAATCGACGCGCTGGCCGCGCCGGGTAGCTTTGTCGGCATCGAGGAGGCGGTGCCGATGCCGGACGAGGCCTTCGAGGTCAAGCGCGCCGAAGCGGTGTCTTCCGGCGAAGAGAACGCCTTTTTCACGCTCGTGTACAACCAGCAACACGAGCCGGCGGATCGGTGGTTCGGCTCGCGGGGCTGGGACGCGGTGGCGACACCGTTGCATGAATATCTGGCCGAAGTAGGTCGGCCCGTGCCCGATCCTGACACCGAATCCGGCGGGATGACGGGAACTATCAGCCTCGTGTCTGCGACTAAAAGGTGAGGCAGTTCACGACCTAGCTCGAGTACGTGCCTCTCGACACTTAAGTTATGCAATGCTAACTTCAGCAAAAGTTAGCTTAGCCATACATAAGGGAGAGAATCGGGGGCTTCGCTCCCGTGCACGCATATGGGTAGTGACACGCTTGCGGCTCCAACACAGGGAGCGCCCCGGCTCGATCGCGATGTGATCAGCCGCTTCGCCACATGTTGTCGTGCGCTGGGCTTGACGGTGAACGACCGGCAACGGCCGGCCGATCTCGACGCAGCCCGCGCCGGCTTTGCTGGTCTGACGCGGACCGCGCATGACCACTGTGATGCCTGGACCGGCCTGGCCGCCGCGGGCGATGTGTCCGGACCGGTCATCGACGCCGTGTGGCGCACCCGGGGCAGCGCCGGTCTGCTGCAACGGGAGATCGATCTGGCTGCCGGCGACCTCGGGTTCACCTATGACAGTGGGCTGTACCTGCAGTTCCGGGCCGTCGATGTCGACGACTTCCAGCTCGCCTACGCCGCGGGGCGCTATGCCTCGGGTGCACGGGCCGAGGCCGACGCGCTGGTGGCCGAACTGCTGGCCCGTCGCCCCGGGTGGCTGAACGCCACCTGGCTCCGGGTGGCGTTCAACCACCACGCCGAGCGCTGGTCCGATGTGGTGCGTCTGCTCACCCCGGTCGTCACCAACCCGTCGCTCGACGAGGTCACCGCGCACGCCGCACGTGTCACCCTCGGCATCGCGCTGGCGCGCCTCGGCATGCTGGCACCCGCGCTGTCGTACTTGGAGGACCCGTCCGGCCCGATCGCGGTGGCGGCGCTCGACGGCGCGCTGGCCAAGGGGCTGACCTTGCGCTCGCAGGGCGAGGACGAGGACGCCAACGAAGTACTACAGGACCTCTTCGCGGCCCACCCGGAGAACAAGCAGGTCGAAGAGGCCCTTTTGGATTCGTCTTTCGGGCTGCTCATCACCACCGCCGCACGCATCGACGCCCGAACCGATCCGTGGGACCCGGATACCGAACCGACCGAGTCGGACTTCGTCGACCCGGGTGCCAAGGAGCGCAAGGCGCACCTGCTCGTCGAGGCCGAAGCCGAGCTGGCCGAGTTCATCGGTCTGGAAGAAGTGAAGTTCCAGGTGGCGCGGCTCAAGAGTTCGGTCGCCATGTCGATCCGTCGCCAGGAACGCGGACTGGCCGTGGCCCAGCGCACCAACCACCTGGTGTTCGCGGGTCCTCCCGGTACGGGTAAGACCACCATCGCCCGCGTCGTCGCCAAGATCTATTGCGGCCTGGGACTTCTCAAGAAGGAGACGGTCCGCGAGGTGCACCGTGCCGATCTGATCGGCCAGCACATCGGTGAGACCGAGGCCAAGACCAACGCGATCATCGACAGCGCGCTCGACGGCGTCCTGTTCCTCGACGAGGCCTACGCGCTGGTGTCCACCGGAGCCAAGAACGACTTCGGTCTGGTCGCCATCGACACACTGCTGGCCCGGATGGAGAACGACCGCGACCGGCTCGTCGTGATCGTCGCGGGGTACCGCAAGGACCTCGACATGTTCCTCGACACCAACGAAGGTCTGCGCTCGCGCTTCACCCGCAGCATCGACTTCCCGTCGTACTCCTCGTCCGAACTCGTCGAGATCGCCGAGCGGATGGCCGAGAAGCGCGACAGCACATTCGAGAAGGCCGCCCACGACGACATGGAGAAGCTGTTCGGCTATCTGGCCGCAGCCACCATGCCGGACACCAACGGTGTGCCGCGGCGCAGCCTCGACATCGCCGGTAACGGCCGCTTCGTCCGCAACCTGGTCGAGCGTTCCGAGGAGGAGCGCGAGTACCGCCTCGATCATTCCGACCACGACGACTTCACCGACGAAGAGATGATGACGATCACCGCCGGTGACGTGAACAACTCGGCTGCCCCGCTGCTGCGTGGCCTGGGCCTGACGGTGCCCGCATGACCACCCAGGGACCTGACGAGCGCCGCTCCTTCTCCTCCCGCACACCGTCCAACGACAACCCCGATCAGGTCGCCTACCGGCGCGGCTTCGTCACGCGTCATCAGGTCTCGGGCTGGCGATTCGTCATGCGCCGCATCGCTTCCGGCGTGGCGCTGCACGACACCCGCATGCTGGTCGACCCGTTGCGTACGCAGAGCCGGGCGGTGCTGACCGGCGCGCTGATCCTGGTCACCGGCCTCGTCGGCTGCTTCATCTTCTCGTTGATCCGCCCCGGCGGGACGGCCGGTAACGACACCGTGCTGGCCGACCGGTCCACCGCGGCGCTGTATGTGCGCGTGGGTGAACAGCTGCATCCGGTGCTCAACCTGACCTCGGCCCGGCTGATCACCGGCAAGGCGGACAACCCGACCACCGTCAAGACCAGTGAGATCGACAAGTACCCGCGAGGCAACCTGCTCGGTATCCCCGGTGCGCCCGAACGGATGGTGCAGAGCGCCAGTGCCGACGCGGATTGGACTGTGTGCGACAGCAATACGGGAACGACGGCCGGAGTTACCCTGATCGCCGGAACGCTCGGATCCGGTGAGGAGCGGGCCCTGCCGCTGACGGCGGGCCAGGCCGTGCTCGTGCACCACAGCGGCGGCCCCACCCCAGGTGACTGGCTGCTGTGGGACGGCAAGCGCAGCCCGATCGACCTGAACAACCGTGCCGTCACCGATGCACTCGGTTTCGGCTCCGACATCCCGGCCCCGCGGCCGATCGCGGCGGGCCTGTTCAACGCGATCCCCGAGGCGCCCGCACTGACCGCGCCGGCGATCGCCGGCGCGGGTGCGCCCGCACAGTTCGAACTGTCGGTGCCGGCGCCGGTGGGCGCGGTGGTCTCGGCCGCCGAGGCCGACAACACCGTCCGCTACTACGCGGTGCTGTCCGACGGCCTGCAGCCGATCTCCCCGGTGCTCGCCGCGATCATGCGCAACACCGATTCCATTGGGCTGCAACAGCCGCCGCGACTCGGAGCCGACGAGGTGGCCCGCACCCCGGCGGTCCACAGCATCGACACCGCTGCCTACCCGGACCGGGTTCTCGAGCTGATGTCCGCTTCGGCGGCCCCGGTGACCTGCGCTCAGTGGAGCAAGCCGGCGGGTGCCACCGAGAGCCGACTGAGCCTGCTGTCCGGTGCTGCCGTGCCGGCTCCTGCCGGACAGCGCAGCGTCGACCTGGTCGGGGCGGGCGCCAACGGTGCCGCCAGCCGCGTCGCTCTGGCACCCGGAACCGGGTACCTGGTGCAGACCGTGGGTGCCGAGCCCGGATCGCCGACCGCCGGATCACAGTTCTGGGTCAGCGACACCGGTGTGCGCTACGGCATCGACACCACCGGTGACCACGACAAAACCCTTGCCGCGCTTGGCCTCACCGCGCCGGCCCTACCCATCCCGTGGTCGATCCTGACGCAGTTCGCGGCCGGTCCGACCCTGTCCCGTGGCGACGCCCTGACCGCTCATGATGCGCTGTCGTCCAACGCAAATGCTGCCCGCCTGGAGGGAACTCGATGAGCCGGCTGATTTTCGAGCACCAGCGCAGGCTGGCTCCGCCTACCACCCGCAAGGGCACCATCACCATCGAGCCGCCACCGCAGCTGCCGCGGTTGGTTCCGCCGTCGCTGCTGCGTCGCGTGCTGCCGTTCCTGATCGTCATCCTGATCGTCGGAATGATCGTGGCGTTGGTGGCCACCGGTATGCGGATGATCTCACCGACGACGCTGTTCTTCCCGTTCGTGCTGCTGCTGGCGGCCACCGCGATGTACCGCGGGTCGGACAACAAGATGCGCACCGAGGAGGTCGACGCCGAGCGCGCCGACTACCTGCGCTACCTGTCGGTGGTACGGGACAACGTCCGTGCTCATGCCGCCGAGCAGCGTGCGGCGCTGGAGTGGTCGCACCCGGAACCCGAGGCGCTGGCCATCATTCCGGGCACCCGTCGGCAGTGGGAGCGCGATCCGCGCGACCGTGACTTCCTGGTGCTGCGCGCCGGGCTGCACGATGTGCCGCTGGATGCGGCGCTGAAGGTCAAGGACACCGCCGACGAGATCGACCTGGAACCGGTGTCGCACAGCACCCTTCGCGGTCTGCTCGACGTGCAGCGCACCGTGCGCGACGCCCCCTCCGGCATCGACGTCACCAAGCTCGCCCGGGTCACCGTGATCGGTGAGGCCGAGGAAGTCCGCGACGCGCTGCGGGCCTGGATCGCCCAGGCCGTCACCTGGCACGACCCGACCATGCTCGGGGTGGCGCTGGCCTCGCCCGATGTGGACGCCGATGACTGGTCGTGGCTGAAATGGCTGCCGCACGTGGATATTCCGTCCCAGGCCGACGGCGTCGGCCCGGCCCGGTACCTGACCACCGGTGTGACGGAGCTTCGCGGACAACTCGATTCGGCCCTGGCCGGGCGGCCGGCATTCCCCGCCGAGGCGGATCAGGCGCTGAAGCACCTGCTGGTCGTGCTCGACGACCCCGAGGCCGACCCCGACGACATCGCGCGGAAGCCGGGCCTGACCGGGGTGACCGTGATCCACCGCAGCGACAAGCTGCCCAACCGCGAGCAGTACCCCGACCCCGAGCGGCCCATCCTGCGGGTCACGGAGGGCCGGATCGAGCGGTGGCAGAGCAGCGGATGGCAGCCCTACGTCGACAAGGCCGACGCGATGTCGGCCGCCGCGGCCGCCCACATCGCGCGGCGGTTGTCGCGCTGGGACTCCAACCCCGGCTACGTGCGGTCGACCGCTACCGGCGGCGCCACCTTCACCACGCTGCTCGACATCCCGGATGCCGCGGCGCTGGATGTCGCCGACCTGTGGGCTCCGCGCAACCGCGACGACGAACTACGGGTGCCGATCGGCGTCACCGCCACCGGCGAGCCGCTGTACTTCGACCTCAAGGACGAGGCCGAGGGCGGCATGGGTCCGCACGGTCTGATGATCGGTATGACCGGCTCGGGCAAGTCCCAGACGCTGATGTCGATCCTGTTGTCGCTGTTGACCACTCACTCCGCCGAGCGGCTCATCGTGATCTACGCCGACTTCAAGGGCGAGGCCGGCGCCGACATCTTCCGCAACTTCCCGCAGGTCGTCGCGGTCATCTCGAACATGGCCGAGAAGCGGTCGCTGGCCGACCGGTTCGCCGATACCCTGCGCGGTGAGGTGGCCCGCCGTGAGCAGATGCTCAAGGAGGCCGGCCGGCGGGTTCAGGGCAGCGCCTTCAACTCGGTCACCGAGTACGAGGCCGCCATCGCAGCCGGACATGATCTGCCCCCGATGCCGACGCTGTTCGTGGTCGCCGACGAGTTCACCCTGATGCTCGCCGAGCATCCCGAGTACGCGGATCTGTTCGATTACGTTGCGCGCAAAGGCCGCTCGTTCCGGATTCACATCCTGTTCGCGTCGCAGACCCTGGACATCGGCCGGATCAAGGACATCGACAAGAACACGTCGTACCGGATCGGCCTGAAGGTGTCGAGCCCCAGCATCTCCCGTCAGATCATCGGGGTCGAGGACGCCTATCACATCGAATCGGGCCGCGAACACAAAGGCGAGGGCTTCCTGGTGCCCGCGCCGGGTGCGGTGCCGGTCAAGTTCCGCAGCACCTATGTCGACGGCATCTACGATCCGCCGCGCGCGGAGAAGTCGATCGTGGTGCGGGCCCTGCCGCAGCCGCAGCTGTTCACCGCCTCGCGCGTCGAGCCTGAGCCCGACACTGTGATCGTCACCAACGAGCCGGAATTCGACGCCGCGCCGCCGCGCAAGCTGATCGCCACCATCGGCGACCAGCTGGCCGCCTACGGCCCGCAGGCACCCAAGCTGTGGCTGCCGCCGCTGGACGACGCGATCGCCCTGGACGACGTTCTGGCCCGTACCGAGGTGGAGCCCGGTCAACTGCGTTGGCCGCTGGGCGAAATCGACAAGCCGTTCGAGATGCGCCGGGAAGCTTTGGTGTTCGACGCGAACTCGTCGGCAGCCAACGTGCTGATCCACGGTGGTCCGCGATCGGGCAAGTCGACCGCACTGCAGACGTTCGTCTTGTCGGCCGCGGCGCTGCACTCGCCGAGCGAAGTGAGCTTCTACTGCCTGGATTACGGCGGCGGACAGCTCGCCGGCCTGGAGGACCTGGCCCACGTCGGCAGTGTGGCCACCCCGCTGGAGCCCGAGCGGATCCGCCGTACCTTCGGCGAGCTCGAGCAGCTGCTGCAGGCCCGTCAGCGGCAGGGCGCAGTGAGCCGGGTGGGCAGCTATGCCGGAGGAAACGGAGAAGTCTACCCGGATGTCTTCTTAGTCATCGACAACCTGTACGCGTTCAGCCGGGACAACACGGATACGTTCAACACCCGTAACCCGTTGCTGGCCAGGGTGACCGAGCTGGCCAACACCGGGCTGGCCTACGGCATCCACGTCGTGATCACCACGCCGAACTGGCTGGAGGTGCCGCTGGCAATGCGTGACGGCCTGGGCCTGCGCCTGGAGCTCAAGCTGCACGACAGCCACGACAGCATCGTGCGCGTGGTGGGTGCGCTGCGTCGGCCGGCCGATTCGGTACCCGCCGATCAGCCGGGCCGCGGCCTGACGATGGCCGCCGAGCACTTCCTGTTCGCCGAGCCGCAGTTGAGCGACATCGCCGTCATCAACGCCCGCTACTCGGGACAGAGCGCACCGCCGGTGCGCCTGCTGCCCACCGCCCTGGCCCCGGCCGCGCTGGCGCCGCTATACCCGGCGCCCGAGCAGGTGGTCATCGGGCAGCGTGAAGAGGATCTGGCACCGGTGTTGCTCGACTTCAAGAACAACCCGCTGCTGGCCGTGTTCGGCGATACCAGGTCGGGCAAGACCACGCTGCTGCGTCACATCATCCGGACCATCCGCGAGAACTCGCGGCCGGACGAGGTGGCCTTCACGGTGATCGACCGGCGGCTGCATCTGGTGGAGGAGCCGTTGTTCCCGGACAACGAGTACACCGCCAACATCGACCGCGTGCTGCCGGCGATGCTGGGTCTGTCGGCCCTCATCGAAAAGCGCCGTCCGCCGGCCGGTTTGAGCCCGCAGGAGCTCAGCGCCTGGCGTCAGCGGACGGCTCCGGATGGCCACATCCACTACCTGATCATCGACGACGTGGACCAGATCCCCGACGGACCCGCGGTCAGCGGGCCGTTCGCGGGGCAGCGCCCGTGGACCAACATCGTGGGTCTGCTGGCCGAGGCCTCCGATCTGGGTCTGCGCGTGATCGTGACGGCCCGGGCCACCGGATCGGCGCACGCCGTGATGACCGCGGCGCTGCTGCGTCGCCTCAACGATCTGCAAGCGACCACGTTGATGCTGTCGGGCAATCCCGCCGACAGCGGCAAGCTCCGCGGGCACCGGTTCGCCCGGTTCCCCGCGGGACGCGGCATGTTGCTCGGCGACGGCGACGCGCCCGAGTTCGTCCAGCTCGTCAACCCACTCATCGATGACGCGGCACTGTCCGTGAACAACGGGAGAAAGGAATTCTGATGACATTGCGGGTAGTTCCGGAAGGATTGACCGCCGCGAGTGCGGCCGTCGAGGCGCTCACTGCGCGTCTGGCCGCCGCTCACGCCGCGGCCGCCCCCCTGGTCTCGGCGGTGATCCCGCCTGCCGCGGATGCGGTGTCGTTGCAGACCGCGACCGGGTTCAGCGTGCACGGCGCCCAGCACTCGGCGCTGGCCGCCCAGGGCGTCGAGGAGCTCGGCCGCTCGGGTGCCGGCGTCGCGGAGTCCGGTGCCAGCTACGTCACCGGTGACGCGATGGCCGCCTCGTCCTACATGATTGCGCGCGGCCTCTGACATGACCGCCCCCATCTGGATGGCCTTACCACCCGAGGTGCACTCGACGCTGCTCTCCAGCGGTCCGGGCGCCGGGTCGTTGCTGGCCGCAGCGGGGGCCTGGCATTCGCTGAGCACTGAATATGCCTCGGCGGCAGCAGAACTCACCAGCGTGTTGGGCGGGGTGCAAGCCGGGTCGTGGGAGGGCCCGAGTTCGGAGCAGTACGTCGCCGCCCACGGGCCGTACCTGACCTGGCTGGCGCAGCAGAGTGCGAACAGCGCGGCGGTGGCCGTGCAGCATGAATCGGCGGCCGCGGCCTACACCACGGCGGTGGCCACCATGCCGACGCTGCCCGAGCTCGCGCTGAACCACGTCGTGCACGGCGTCCTGATCGCCACGAACTTCTTCGGCATCAACATGATTCCGATCGCGGTCAATGAGGCCGACTACGTCCGGATGTGGATCCAGGCGGCCACCACCATGGCCACCTACCAGGCCGTGTCGGGAGCCGCGGTCATGGCGGCCCCGGCCGGCACGCCGTCGCCGATGCTTCTCAAACCCGGTGTGGGGGAGGCAGGTACCGCCTCGGCCAACGCGCGGCAGATGATGGCGCAGGCCACCGCGACGGATTCCGGTTCAGCGTTGACCAGCGCCGACGCGACGGCAGACAGCGAGTACCCGAATCTGCCGCAATGGCTGATCGATTACGTCAAGACGTTGCCCAGCAGCGATCAGCTGCTGAAGTTCCTGAATGATCCGCTCGGCAGCATCCGGGGGATGATCGAGACGCTGCTGACCAATCCGAGTGCCTTCCTCACCGAGTGGGGTCCGATGCTCGGCGCCGTGCTCTATCAGGCGATCTTCCAGCCCGTGGGTTGGGGCACCTGGATCGGTGCTGCGTTGTCGCCCTTCCTGGTACCTCTCCTCGGGATCGGCCTTGCCTTCTTGGGATTGCTCGACCTGCTCCCCACCGACGCCCCGGCAGATGTTCCCGCCGAGGCCGATGCACCGCCGGTGCCGATGCGGGCTGATCAGGGGTTGCCGATGGCGGGCCTGGGCCCGGCAGGGATCGGCGCCGGGGTACCGGCCGCTCCGGCGGGCGCACCCGCTGCCGGTGCGGGTGGGGTCGCGGCGCCGGCTCCGGTCGCGGCCGCGGCGTTCGCACCATATGCGGTGATGGGCAACGACCCCGATGAAGGTTTCAGCCCGACGGTGGGCGGCAAGTCCAGTGCCTCGGCACCGGCCGCCGGAATTCCCGCGGCGGCCTCGGGTGTGGCGGCGTCGCTGGCGGCCCGGCGGAAGCGCCGGCGCAAGCGGGGCGCGGCACTGGAGGACCACGCCTACGCGGATGCCTACATGGACTACGAGGAGCCGGATCCGGAGCCCGCGCCTCGGCCGGAACCACGGGTCCGCGCATCTGAAAGCGGCTCAGGAACCATGGGATTCACCGGCACCGAGACGAAATCCGATGCGGCCGCAGCCGGCTTGACCACCTTGGCCGGCGAGAGATTCGACGAGAGCCCCGTCTCGCCGATGCTGCCCGGTTCCTGGGACCCCGATGAGGCCCCGGGTGTTCCGGAAGGGGGTTCGCGCAGCTGACCAGACCCGTATTGCATTTCTGGATGCATTACCCACCACCAACGATCCGAAAGGAAACACCATGAGTCTGTTGGACGCTCACATCCCCCAGCTGATCGCCTCCGAGGCCGCGTTCGGCGCCAAGGCCGCCCTGATGCGCAGCACCATCGCGCAGGCCGAGCAGGCGGCCATGTCGTCGCAGGCCTACCACATGGGTGAGGCCTCCGCCGCGTTCCAGGCCGCACACGCCCGGTTCGTCGAGGTGTCGGCCAAGGTCAACGCGCTGCTCGACATCGCGCAGCTCAACCTCGGCGACGCCGCGGGCACCTACGTCGCCCAGGATGCCGCCGCCGCCAGCACCTACACCTCGGTCTAGCCGAACACTCAACGGATACAGGAGTTTTCATGTCTCAGATCATGTACAACTACCCGGCCATGCTGGCTCACGCCGGGGAGATGAACACCTACTCGGGCGCTCTGCACGCCGTCGGCGCCGACATCGCCGCCGAGCAGGCCGCGCTGAGCAGTGCCTGGCAGGGTGACACCGCCATGACCTACCAGGCCTGGCAGGCGCAGTGGAACCAGGCCATGGAAGAGCTGACCCGGGCCTACCGCGCGATGGCGTCCACTCACGAGATGAACACCATGTCGATGAGCGCACGCGACGCTGCCGAAGGGGCCAAGTGGGGCTGATGCCGGGCACAAGTGGGAGCTAACGCGGTCGAGCTGACCACCGATCAGGCCTGGTACCTCGCCGAGGTACTCGGCGCCGGGGCGTACCCGTGGGTGTTGGCCATCACGCCGCCCTACAGCGAACCGGCGCAGCGGTTCGGCTTCGCCGCCGAGCAGACCGCTGAACTGACCAGGATGGGTGTGCTCGACGCCAGTGGTGAGGTCAATCCGCGCGTGGCGCAATGGGTTCGGCTGGCCTGCCGGGCAACCCAGTGGCTCGACCTGCGGTTTGTCTCCGGTCCGGGGGATCTGCTGCGCGGGATTGTTGCGCGGTCAGGTGACCAGACCGTCGTCGTGTTGCGCAACGCGCAGCTGGTGACCTTCACCGAGATGGACATCCACCACCCCCACGCGCTGGTCCCGGTGCTCACCGCCGGTCTGTCGCAACGCAGGCCGGCGCGGTTCGGGGAGTTCGCGCTGCCGGCCGCGGCCGGTGCCCGCGCCGACGACCAGATCCGCAACGGCACCCCGCTGATCGAAGTGCTGGGATTCCTCGGTGTCCCGGCCTCGGCCCGCCCGATCGTGGAATCGGTGTTCGACGGACGGCGTACCTACGTCGAGATCGTCGCCGGAGAACACCGTGACGGTCACCGGGTCACCACCCAGGTGGGGGTCAGCATCATCGACACCCCCGAGGGACGGATTCTGGCCTCCCCGTCAAAAGCCTTTGACGGGGAATGGATTTCGACCTTCACGGCAGGCACGTCCGAAGCGATCGCGATGGCGGTCGAACGGCTCACCGCCTCGCTGCCGAGCGGCTCCTGGTTCCCCGACCAGCCGCTCATCCGCGACTTCGACGAAGTTGCGGCAACCGAAGACCACGCCCACCGAGATTCACGCTCCATGAGAAGAACCCAGAAAGCATAGGAATGTCCGACAACACTGTGATGCCGATCGTCCGGGTGGCCGTGCTGGCCGCTGGAGACGACGGCGGCCGGCTGACCGAGATGGCCCTGCCGTCCGAGCTGCCGTTGCGTGAGATCCTGCCCGCGGTCCAGCGCATCGTGCTCCCCTCCGGGGGCGACGGTGCCGATAGCGGCGACAACGGCGCCGGCGACCCGGTACGGCTGAGCCTGGCCCCGGTCGGGGGTGCGCCGTACAGCCTGGATGCCACGCTCGACACCGTCGGTGTGGTGGACGGTGATCTGCTTGCGCTGCAAGCCGTTCCCGCCGGGCCGGCTGCCCCGCGCATCGTCGAGGACATCGCCGACGCCGCCGTGATCTTCTCCGCGGCCCGCGAGCGCCCGTGGGGCCCTGCGAACATCGCGCGGTACGCGTCGCTGGCCCTGATCGGGCTGATCCTGGTGGGCACCGGCCTGGCCGTCGCCCACCGCGTGGTGACCGGTGAACTGCTCGGACTGTTCGTCGTCGGCGGCATCGCCATCGCCACCGTGCTGGCCGCGCTGTCGACCAGGGGCCGCTCCCCGGTACTGGCCACCGCGCTGGCCGTCACCGCGCTGGTTCCTGTCGCGGCGGTGTTCGCGCTCGGTGTGCCAGGCGATTTCGGTGCGCCCAGCATTCTGCTGGCGGCGGCCGGAGTCGCCGCATGGTCCTTGATCAGCATGGCGAGCTCGCCCGATGACCGGGGCATCGCGGTGTTCACCGCGACCGCGGTGGCCGGAGCCGGCGTCTTGCTGGTCGCCGGAGCGGCCTCGCTGTGGGAGATCAACTCGACGGTCATCGGGTGCGCGCTGATCGTCATCGCCCTGGTGGTCACCGTTCAGGCCGCCCAGCTGTCCGCGATGTGGGCCCGCTTCCCGCTGCCGGTCATCCCGGCGCCGGGCGATCCGTCCCCGTCGGCGCAGCCGCTGTCGGTGCTGGCCGACCTGCCGCGCCGGGTCCGGGCGAGCCAGTCGCATCAGACCGGTGTGATCGCCGCGGGCGTGCTGCTCGGTGTGGCCGGGTCACTGGCGCTGGTCGGTTCGCCGACCGCGTCGCCGTGGGCCTGGTACGTCGTGGTGGCCGGTGCGCTCGGTGCCGCCCTGCGGGCCCGGGTCTGGGACTCGGCCTCGTGCAAGGCATGGCTGCTGGGGCATCCCTACCTGCTGACCGTTGTCTTGTTGGTGGCCTTCGCGATCGACAGCCGCTATCAGGCCGCGTGGTGGGCGCTGGCCGTGCTGGCCGCCCTGGTGGTGGTGTGGGTTGTCGCGGCGCTGAATCCGCGGGCCGCGTCGCCGGACACGTACTCGCTGCCGATGCGGCGCCTGGTCGGCTTCCTGGCCACCGGCCTCGACGCCTCGCTGATTCCGGTGATGGCTTTCCTCATCGGGCTGTTCAGCCTCGTCCTCGACAGGTGATGAATCGGTGATCCACAAGAGCCTGGGTGTTCTGGCCACAGCCGGTCTGGTGCTGTTGGTCGGCTCCCCGTCGGCGGGTGCCGTCAGCCCGCCCGAGGTCGACCCACAGGTCGCCCCGCCGGCCGGCAGTGCCGGCCCGGTGGAGGCGATGGCGCAGCGTTCGGCGTGCGCCACCACCGGCGTGCTGCCGGGTACCGATCCCGGCGCGGTCAACCCGAATCAGTTGGCGCTCAACCTGTCCGGTGCGTGGAAGCAGAGCCGCGGACAGGGCCAGACCGTCGCGGTCATCGACACCGGGGTGCAGCCGGGACCCCGGCTGCCTCATGTCGAAGGCGGCGGCGACTTCATCGAGTCCACCGATGGGCTGACCGACTGTGACGGCCACGGCACCTCGGTGGCCGGTCTCATCGCCGGGCAGCCCGGACCCGACGGCTTCTCCGGTGTGGCGCCGGAAGCCCGGCTGATCTCGATCCGGCAGAACTCGCCACGATTCGCCCCGCGCGCAACCGGCACCGATATCGCCGAGGCCCGCGCCGCGGCCGACGTGGCCAGCCTGGCCCGGGCCGTGGTGCGCGCGGCCGACATGGGTGCGCGCGTCATCAACATCTCCGTGGTGACCTGCATACCGGCCGACAAACACATCGATCAGACCGAACTCGGTGCGGCACTGCGTTATGCGGCGGTCGAGAAGGACGCGGTGATCGTCGCGGCCGCGGGCAATACCCAGGGCGGGGTCACCACCGGATCGGCGTGCGGATCCAATCCGCTTGGCGACGCCGGCGTTCGGGGCGATCCGCGTAACTGGGGCGGCGTCTCCTCGGTTTCCATCCCCTCGTGGTGGCAGCCCTACGTGTTGTCGGTCGGGTCGCTGAACGCAACCGGTCAGCCTTCCGGGTTCACCATGGCCGGGCCATGGGTGGGCATCGCGGCGCCGGGGGAGAACATCTCGTCGGTGAGCAACGCGCCCGGCGGAGGATTGTCCAACGCCATGCCCACCGATCAGGACAAGCTGGTCCCGCTCAACGGCACCAGCTATGCCGCGGCGTACGTATCCGGCGTTGCGGCCTTGGTGCGCAGCAAGTTTCCCGACCTCAACGCGCGGCAGGTGGTGCACCGGCTGACCACGACCGCCCAGGGCGCCGCCCGCTCGCCGTCGAACGTGATCGGTGCCGGAGGTGTCGATCCGGTGGCGGCGCTCACCTGGGACGTCGCCGATATGCCGCTGGACGGTCCGGCGGATCCCGCAGGCAAACCCATTGCCGCACCGGCTGAACCGGCCCCGCGTGACAACACCGGGCGAATCGTCGCTTTCGCCGGTACCGGAGCACTTGCGCTGGCGGCCATCGCCGTTGCGTTCAGCGCATACAGACGGAAGGACCATTCATGACCGCCCGACTTGCGTTGGCGTCCCTGTTCATCGTCGCGGCGGTACTGGCCCGGCCGTGGCAGACCGACACCGAACGGTGGGTGCTCGGCGTCTCGGTCGCCGCGGTGGTGCTGCTGCTGGCGTGGTGGGGTGGGTTGTTCCTGACGACGCGCATCGCCCGGTGCATCGGGGTGTGGCGGCGCAACCTCGCCAAGAAACAGCCTGCGGAGGCGGTCGATTCGGAGACCGTCGTGCTGCGCGTCGATCCCGCCGACCCGGCCCAGCTTCCGGTCGTGGTCAGCTACCTGGACCGGTACGGCATCCGCTGTGACAAGGTCCGCGTGACCCACCGCGATGCCGGTGGTGCGCGACGTAGCTGGATCAGCCTGACCGTGGCCGCCACCGACAACCTCGATGCGTTGCGTGCCCGGTCGTCACGAATCCCGTTGCGGGACACCACGGAAATCGTCGGGCGTCGGCTCGCCGATCATCTGCGGGAACAAGGCTGGACGGTCACGCTGGTCGACGGGGTGGATTCGCCGCTTCCCGACCCGGGCAAGGAAACCTGGCGCGGCGTCAAGGATGAATCCGGATATGTTGCGGCATACCGTGTCAGCGTCAGCGACAAGTTGAAGACCGTGCTGGCCGAGATGGGCGCGGTGCCGGCCCAGGAGACCTGGACCGCACTGGAGTTCACCGGATCTCCGGCGCAACCGCAGTTGACGGTGGGAGCGGCATTCCGCACCGAGGAGCGGCCGGCACGCAAGGCTCCGCTGGCCGGCCTGAAATCGGCCGCCGGTCGGCATCGCCCGGCGTTGGCAGCGCTGAACCCGTTGTCCGCGGACCGTCTGGACGGCACCCCGGTCGCGGTGCCGAAGGCGGCGGCGTCAGTCGAACATGAAGTCCTGCAGGAAGCGGGTCATCCGGCGTAGGTAGTCCGGCTGGCTCACATGCAGCAGGTGGTTGCCGGGGAACCAGTGGAACGCGCAGCGATCCCAGTGTTCCCACAGCATCTCGGCCTGCTGCGGCGGGGCCAGCCGGTCACCGAGGCCGGTGATGATCAGCCGTCGTTCCTTGGGGACCAGGGGCCGGTAGTTGAGCGGTGAGGCGTACCGCGCCGCCGCTTCCGTCAACGCCGGGTCGGTTCCGGACATGCGCCGTTGCAGGGCCACCAGCTTGTTGGCCGGGAACCACTCGTCGACCGTGCGATCCGGCGTCACCACCGGGACATTCGGGACCACGGCCTGAATCCGGTCGTCCACACTGGCCAGCAGTGCCGAGGTGAAGCCACCCAGGGAGATGCCCGTCAGGGCCACCCGATCGACACCGGTGGACTCCAGATAGTCGATCACCGACCGGAAGTCGTGCACGGCCTGGGCCATGGCCTCGGAGAAACCGGCGAATCCGTGGGAGAAGTATCCGTAACCGCTGAACGGTGAGAACCGTTCGGCGCGGCGACCGTGAAACGGCAGGGTGTACAACAACACGTCGTACCCGGAGCGGTAGAACCACGGCAACGACAGGAACACGCCGTTCGCCAGATACGGCGACCCCATGAACCCGTGGATCACACACAACGTGGGATGCGGTCCGTCATTGTGGCGCCAATGCTGGGCCCGCACAACGTTGTTGCGGGTGAACCCGCTCCAGAGGTCGCGTAGCCCGGGGTTGACCGCGGTGAAGCTACTGTCGAACCGGATGTTCTCCACCTGGCCGTGGGCGATCATCTCGGCGATCGGATTGGCCGGGCGGGTGGATACCCGGGGTGGCCGGGTGGGCGCCGGGAACGACACCGCCGGATCTTGAGCGGCGGCCAGATCGGCGTAGAAGCGCATGTGGTCGTGCTCGGTCCGCGACGCCGACGGATGCAGCATCGACGCCAGCGTGGTCGGCACCATCGACGTCGCCACGACGGAGGCGACCCCGGTGCGCAACGCGATGTCGGCGATCGCGGAGGCGTCGACGATGGCCCGCTGCCGCAAGGTCAGGTCGGAACGCCGTGGCAGGCCGCGTGCACCGGCTTCGCCGCCGGGGACGTCGGGAACAGGGATCGGGGGTTCCACCGGGTCCGGGTCCACGATTCCCGATGCTAGCTAACTGCTCAGCTCAGCCCGAACAACTTCGCGGCGTTGTCGTGCAGAACATTGCGGCGCCAGGTGTCGTCGACACCCGGCAGGTCGATCAGGTGGTGCACGGCCTCGGCGTACCCGTAGGGGATGTTCGGGAAGTCGCTGCCGAACAGGATGTGCTCACTCAGGTCTTTCAGCCGGCCTATCTCCGAGGTGGGGAACGGCATCATCTCTTCGACGAACGGGGTGAACGCCATCGTGGTGTCCAGCCGCACGTTGTCGTAGCGCTCGGCGAGATCCAGGAACGCGGAGTACTCGGGCATGCCCATGTGCGCGATGATCAGCGGCAGGCGCGGGTAGCGGCTCAACAGCCGGGCGATCGGCTCCGGGCCGGTGAAGTCTCCGGGCGCCGGGCCCGAGCCGCAATGAATGACGACGGGGATACCGGCGTCTTCGATCTGCCCCCAGACCTCGTCGAGCAGGGGATCGTTCGGCTCGTAGTTGCCCACCTGGATGTGCGCCTTGAACACCTGGGTGCCTGCGGCGATGGCGTCAGCGACGTAGCTCGCGGCCTGTTCTTCGGGGTAGAACGTGGCGGTGGCCAGGCAATCCGGGGTGTCCTGCGCAAAGCCTCGCGCCCACTGGTTCAGCCAGGCCGCCATATCGGGCTTGTGCGCGTAGATCAGCGAGGAGAACCGGAGGATGCCGAATTCCCGCAGGGTGGCGACCCGCTGCGCCTCGTCGGCGCGGTAGGTGATGGGCCACTCCCGGCCGATCAGCGGGCCCTGGCTGTCGAAGTACTGCCACACCTTGTCCATCACGTTCTTGGGCATGAAGTGGGTGTGTACGTCGACGATGCCGGGCAGGCCCAGCTCGGTCCAGATCTTCCGCACTTTTTTCGATTCATCCATCGCCGACGATCATGCACCGGCCGCCGAGGGCGGGGATGATCGGGTGGGTGTGGAACCCCGAGACGTATCTGACCTTTGCCGACCACCGCGGGCGGCCGTTCTACGACCTGCTCTCGCGGGTTGCGGCAAAGACGCCGCGGCGCGTGGTCGACCTGGGGTGTGGGCCGGGCAACCTGACCGAGACCTTGTTGCAGCGTTGGCCCGGGGCCACGCTGGAGGCCTGGGACAGCTCACCGGAGATGGTCGAGGCCGCGCAGAGCCGTGGGCTCAAGGCACACGCCGGGGCGATCGAGGACTGGAACCCGCGACCCGACACCGACGTGGTGGTCTCCAACGCGGCGTTGCAGTGGGTGCCGTCGCATCGCGAACTCGTGGTGCGCTGGGCCGGTCAGCTGCCGGCCGGGGCGTGGATCGCCTTCCAGGTGCCGGGCAACTTCGATGCGCCCTCCCACCACGCGGTGCGTGCGCTGGCCCGGCGCGAGCCGTTCATCGAGCCGCTGCGTGACATGCCATGGCGTGACGTGGGCCAGGTGGACACGCCCGTTCAATACGCCGGACTGCTGACCGATGCGGGCTGCGTGGTCGATGCCTGGGAGACCACCTATGTGCACCAATTATCCGGTGAGACACCGGTTCTGGACTGGATCACCGGGACGGCTCTGACTCAGGTCAAAGGCCGGCTCAGCGACGAGCTGTGGGAGCAGTACCGCCAGGCGATCATCCCGATGCTGGCCGAGGCGTACCCGAAGCGGGACGACGGCATCACGTTCTTCCCGTTCCGTCGCGTGTTCGTGGTCGCTCAGGTTCGGTAGTCATTACCTACGACGTAATCGATTTTCGGATGGCCGGCGGTGAGCATTGACGCATGCCGACATTCAAGACCGCAGACCGCACCGACATCCACTACACCGACACCGGGTCCGGACCGGTCCGGGTCTTCACCCACTCGTGGGGACTCAATGCGGGCCAGTGGGATCAGATCATCGAACATCTGGTGGACAAGGGTTTTCGGTGTGTCAGCTACGACCGGCGCGGCCACGGAAGTTCTGGTGCCTACGAGGGCGAGTGGACGGTGGATCTGCTTGCCGACGACCTGGCCGCGCTGTTCGATCACCTGGATCTCGACGACGTCACGTTGGTCGGGCACTCCCTGGGATGCGGTGAGATCGTGCGCTACCTCAGTCGACACGGGGTGGACCGGGTGGATCACGCGGTGCTCGTGGCACCTCAGCTCCCGATGGTGGTGAAGGCGGAGGACAACCCGGACGGTGTCGATGAGGCCATCCTCGACGCGGTAACCGCCGAGCTGGAACGCGATGTGCGGCAATGGTGTGTCGACAACGCCGCCCCCTTCTTCGGAGACCACGAGGTGTCGCCCGAGGTGGTCGAGTGGACCGTGGACCAGGTCGCCGACCTGCCCGTTGAGACTCTGGTCGGCACCCAGCAGATGGGCGCCCACGCCGACTACCGTGCCGAGCTTGCCGACCTCGATCTTCCGGTTCGGGTGATCCAGGGCGATGCCGATGTGTCGACGCCCATCGAGCTCTCCGGGCGTCCCACGGTCGCGCTGCTGCCGAACGCGGAGCTCATCGAGATCCCCGGCGCCGCCCACGGGCTGTATGTCACCCACCTCGACCACGTCATCGCCGCGATTTGTGGAGTTTCAGCCGTGCTCGATACGGCCAAGACTCCACAAATCACGAGTTAGTCCGCGATTTCGGTGCATTCAACGGCGCTGACCGCCGCTGAATGCACCCAAATCGCTGGTTAGCGGCGGGTGTTGAGCAAGTCGATGACCTGCTGGACCAGGTCGTCGATGACGGCGCCGGTGGTGTCGAGCACCAGGTCGGGATTCTCGGGCGCCTCGTAGGGAGCGTCGACACCGGTGAGCCCGCTGAGCTCACCGGCCCGGGCCCGCGCATAGAGCCCCTTGGGATCGCGGCGCTCGCACTCGGCCAGTGACGTCGCCACGTGTACTTCGATGAACGGCAGCTTGGCGGCGTCGTTGAGGGCCCGCGCGGTGTCCCGGTCGGACTTCAGTGGCGACACCAACGACGCCAGCGCCACCACGCCCGCATCGGCCAGCAGCCGGGTCAAATGTCCGACGCGGCGGATGTTCTCGGTCCGGTCACCGGCCGAGAAGCCGAGATCATCGGACAGGCCGTGACGCAGGTTGTCCCCGTCGAGCAGGTAGGCCACCTGGCCCGATTCGACCAGGGCCCGCTCGACGGCCACCGCCAGCGTGGATTTACCGGAGGCGGGCAGGCCGGTGAACCAGATGGTGGCGCCGCGCTGGCCCGTGCTGTTCCAGCGGTAGTCGCGGTCCAGTGACGACGGATGCCATTTGATGTCGGACCGGTTGTGCCCGCTCGGCTTGAGTTCACGCGCATGCAGGATGATCCCGGCACCGACGGTGTCGTTGGACACCTCGTCGATCAGGATGAACGCACCGTTGTCGCGGTTGTCGGCGTAGTTGTCGGCCACCAGCACCGAGCTGGTCCGCAACGTGACGGAGCCGATGTCGTTGAGCGCCAGCTCAACCGGGGACTCGACCTCGTCGAGGGTCTCCGGATCGAGCTTGGTGTGCAACTCCTGGACCGTGGCCCGTACCGTGCGGGTGCCCTGCTTGAGGGCCAGCCGGTCGCCGGCGCGCAGCGGGTTGTCGAAGAACCAGCACACCGTCGCGTCGATCTCGCGGGCCAGCACCGGCACCACGGCCTCCGAGGAGCCGCTGACGAAGACGTCGCCGCGCCCGACGTCGATGTCGTCGGCCAGCTCGATCGAAACCGAGAGCGGTGCAACGCCTATCGATCGGTCATCGTCCAGGGTATCCAGGGCTGTCACGATGGAGCGGGTGCCGGCCGGCAGGCTGACGACGGGGTCACCGACCTGAAGCGTGCCCGCGGACAGCCTGCCGGTGTAGCGGCGACGCTGTTCGGTAGTCGGCCGGGACACCCACTGCACGGCCAGCCGCAGGCTCGCCGGGTCGGCATGCGGCGCTGCCAGTTCGATGCCTTCGAGGTATTCGAGCAGGGTGGGCCCGTCGTACCAGGGGGTGTTCTGGGAGCGGTGGACCACGTTGTCACCGAGCTTGGCGGCGATCGGGATGACGGTGAGATCGAGCCCGCCGAGCCGGTCGGCGACCTGTTGCAGCTCCTGCTCGACCTCGGCGAACCGGCCCTTGTCGAAGTCGACCAGGTCGATCTTGTTGACCGTGGCGACGAAGTGCTTGATGCCCAACAGTTTTGCGATGCGGGCATGGCGCCGGGTCTGGCGCAGCACCCCGGCCCGGGCATCCACCAGCAGGATGGCCACGTGCGCATTGGAGGCGCCGGTGAACATGTTGCGGGTGTAGCGCTCGTGCCCGGGAGTGTCGGCCAGGATGTAACTGCGGGTGGCGGTCGAGAAGAACCGGTAGGCCACGTCGATGGTGATGCCCTGCTCCCGTTCGGCCCGCAAGCCGTCCGACAGCGCCGCCAGATCGGCGACGCCGTCCGAACCGGTCACGGCCTCAAGATGATCCAGCGGCAGGCTGTCGGTGTCGTGCAGCAGGCGGCCGATCAGGGTGCTCTTGCCGTCATCGACCGAACCGGCGGTGGTGATGCGCAGCAGCTGACGGGTAGACATCAGAAATAGCCCTCTCGTTTGCGGTCTTCCATCGCGGCGACGGACGTGCGGTCATCGGCGCGGGTCTCACCGCGTTCGGAGACGGTGGCCGCCGAGATCTCGGTGATCACCCGGTCGATGGTGGTGGCCTCCGACCGCACGGCTCCCGTGATGGTGAGATCGCCGACCGTGCGGTAGCGCACCCACTCCACCGCCGCGCGCTCGGCACCGACCGGCTGGGCGTACTCCGAGACTGCGAGCAGGATGCCGTCGCGTTCGAAGACCTCGCGTTCGTGGGCGAAGTAGATCGACGGCAGCTCAAGGTTTTCCAGCTCGATGTAGCGCCAGATGTCCAGCTCGGTCCAGTTCGACAGTGGGAACACCCGGACCTGCTCACCCTTGCGGATCCGGCCGTTGTACAGCGACCACGGTTCGGGGCGCTGGGCCCGCGGATCCCACTGACCGAACTCGTCGCGGAAACTCAGGATGCGTTCCTTGGCACGTGCCCGCTCCTCGTCACGGCGGGCGCCGCCGAACGCCGCGTCGAATCCGCCGGCCTCCAGCGCGTCCAGCAGCGTGCGGGTCTGCTGCCGGTTGCGGGAGGCTCCCGGCCCCGGATCGGCGACCCGGCCGCTGTCGATGGTCTCCTGCACCGAGGCCACGACCAGCTTGTGCCCGACGCCGGTGGTGCGGCGGTCGCGGAATTCGATGACCTCGCCGAAGTTGTGCCCGGTGTCCACGTGCAGCACCGGGAACGGCAACGGCGAAGGGCGGAAAGCCTTCTCGGCCAGGCGCAGCAGGACGATGGAATCCTTGCCGGCGGAGAACAGCAGCACCGGGCGCTGCAACTCGGCAACCACCTCGCGGATGATGTGCACCGCTTCGGCTTCCAGCAGCCGCAATTCGTCGACATGCAAAAGATCAGTGGCCGTCATACCGGCAACCCCTCCTTCTCGGCATCGCGGCGGTAGCGATCCACCCATTCGTCGGACCGCTGGTCGGCCTGGCGTTCCAGCACCGGATGCGGGGCCAGTCGCGGGTCCAGGCCGAGTGCCTCGAGCACCGTGGCCACCACGGTCGTGAGGTTGCGCCACAGAAAGGGATACGACACCTCGATGGGGGAGATGTTCTCCTCGACGAACCAGGAGCGCCAGCCCTCCTCCTGGGCCTGCAGCAGCTTGATCACATGGGCGATGGCGCCGGCGTGGTACTCGGCGCGGGCATCGCGCATCGGATCGGCCCGGCCGCGCCAGACCCTGGTCTGCACCGCCCGCCAGAACGAAACCGCCTGTGACACAACATCGGGGCGGTAGACGTGGATCAGCACCGGGTCGCTGCCGATGACGTCGCGGATCGCGGCGAGCAGACCGGGCCCGGAGCGCTCGGGCAGGCCCTCGGCGCGTTCCAGCAGCAACGGGGTCTGGTTCCACATCAGCTTGCCGCCCCACACCCCGTTGGGGGTTCGGCCGACGGTGCGGACGTAGTCGCGCCAGATCTCCGACGGGGCCAGATCCGGCTTGCCCTCGACCAGCGGATCGAGCAGGCGCAGGATCGACTCGTCCTCGACGCCGGCGAACCATTCCCGGGGCTGCGGCGACATGCTGGTGGTCGGCAGGTACTGGAAGAACTCCTGGGGCTCACCGGCCATGCCGGTGGCGCGCAGGGATTCCACCAGCAAGGTGCTCCCGCTGCGCTGGGAAGCGAGCACCAGGTAGGCAGTCGGATGATCTGACATGGGCGAGACTCTAACCATCATTGATTTGCGGCGCCTATTCGAAGAAGCGTCAAGAGTTTTTATTCACCGAGATGAAAACTATTGATGGGTATCGGTGATGCCACGGTCGGTGGCGATGGCAGATCGGCTGGTGGCGGGACGGCCGTGAATGCTCAGATATGTCTGGGTATAACGCTCCGAAATGCGGGTGCCCGCGAATTCGGAGGGTATGACGTCGAGGGTCTTCTGGCGCCAGTCGTTCAACAACAGTGCGAGGTTCTCCGCGATCGCCTCGTCCTTGTCGGTGGCATCGGGTCCGAGCAGGTTGTTGCGTTCGGTCGGGTCCGCGACGAGGTCGTACAGTTCGCGACCGGGCCGGGGGCTCAGGACCGTGTCGCCGAGCACCCGTCCGGGTGGGCTGTCGGCGATATCCCACGGCAGGTCCAACAATGGCCGTGCCGCGTAATTCTCGATATAGCTGTATTCCTTTGTGCGGATGGCTCGAATGGGGTCGAAAGAATCGTGATAGGTCTTTGTGGTGTACACCTCGGATCGGATCTCGCCGGTTTCCGTGGAGGTTGCCCGGAGGTTGCTGGCGTGTGACAGCCCTTCGACGTCGCCGGGGATATCGACGCCGAGCAACTCCAGCAGGGTGGGCAGCAGATCGACCCCGCTGAACAACTCGTCGTAGCGGCGCGGCGCAACGGCAGAACCCCGCGGCGGACGCACGATGAGTGCGATGCCGGTGCCTGCGTCGTACAGCGTCGACTTGGCCCGCGGCAGCGCCGGCCCGTGGTCGGTCATGAAGACCACCCACGTGCTCTCGTCGAGGCCGGCCGCGGCCAGGGCATCGAGCAGTTCGCCCACCTTCGCGTCGGCTACCGCGATCGATCCATAGAACTCGGCGAGATCGTCGCGCACGTCGCCGGTGTCGGGCAGATAGTCGGGCACCTCGACGGTCGCCGATTCGGCCGGTTCATACCGGTCTCGGGGATATGGGCGGTGCGTCTCGAAGAATCCGGCGGTCAACAGGAACGGCTGTTGCGGAGCATCGGCCAGCCAAGCGGTGGCCTGCTCGACGACATACTCGCAGAACGAATTCGACACGTCGAACTCGTCGTAGCCCAGGTTGGCCGGGTACGAGGTCTCGTGTTGCATGCCGAACAGTGCGGTGTGCCAACCTGATTCGGCGAGAAGGTGGGGCAGGGTGCGTACCCCGGCGCGGTACTCCCAGCCATGGTGCGCCAGGCCCACCAGGCCGTTGCTCTGCGGGTACCGGCCGGTGAACAGCGATCCTCGCGACGGTGAGCACAACGGCGCGGTGGCGTGTGCGCGGGTGAACAGGATTCCCTCGGCGGCGAGCTGGTCGAGGTGTGGGCTGGCCACGTCGGGGCGGCCGTATGCGCCGAGATAGCGCCCGAGGTCATGCCAGTGCACGACCAGCAGGTTCTGGTGTAGCGGCTCGGTCACGTCACATCCTTTCCGTCCACCCTACGACCGAACAGGCTGAACCTTTGGCCCGCAACCGTTTGGCTCACCGAGAGCCACTTATTCGACGGGGCGTCGTCGGTAGGGTGGAGGCCATGCCGACTGCCACCGAACCTGCTGTGGTCAGCGGCTACGACGCCCGCTGGGAGCAGCACAACACCGAGCGGCGCGCCCAGATCCTGCAGGCGGCGGTCGCCTTGATCGAGGAGAATCCACCGGGCGCCGAGATCTCCATGCTGCGTATCGCGGACCGCGCCGGGGTGGCGAAGTCGGTGGTGTACCGCCAATTCGCCGGCAAGGACGAGCTCGAGCGACGGGTCCGCTCCTATGTGTTCGACGATTTCGCGGCGGTGCTCGACCCCAACCTCGATATCTCCTACGGCTCGCTGCGCGAGATCCTGACCCGCACCGTGGCGGCGGTGGCCGATTGGATGCTCGATCACCCGCGCCTCGACGAGTTCGTCCGGCGCGGGCCGACATTCGACGGCGACGGCTCGCTGGACGCGATGAGCGAGCTCAAGCTCCGCATGACCGGGCAGTCCGAGGGGATCATCGCCACGATCGCCCAGACCATCGGGGTGGATGACACCGCGTTCAAAACGGTCCCGTTCGCGGTGGTGACGATGGTGGAAGCCACCGTGTCGGCGTGGATCCGCGGTGCGGCGCCGGAGCGGTCACGCGAAGAGATCGTGACGCACCTGGCCGATTTCGCCTGGTACGTCCTGGACGGCGCGGCCCGCGCGAGCGGGCTGGAGATCAACCGCGACGACGAGTTCACCGCGGTGATCGCCGCGCTGATGAACCGTCAGAACTAAGGGTGGTACGGCACCCCGACAGCGCGGAAAACGTATTCGGGCCCGACGTCGAAGGCCAGGGACCGGCGGGGCAGCTGCGTCAGGATCTCGTCCGGTATCGCGGTCTTGTAGTGCAGCGACAATCGGCCGCGGCAGCGCCGGTCGATCTCGGCCACATCGGCCGTCAGGGTGAGCCCGGTCGGGTCGAGTTCGGCGTGCATCGCACCGACCTGCGGCGCTGACCACGGTTGGTCGATGCTGCGGCCGGCAAGCTTGGGCAGGGTGGACATGGTGGCCAGCGCGCGGTAGTTGGTCAGAGCCAGCGCACCGGCATAACTGGCGACGCTGCCCGCCGACCGCAGGCCCGGGATCGTTCCGGTGAACCGCCTGGTCACCGGGACGTATTCGGCCAGAAAGAGGATGCCTTCGGCTTCGGCTTCGGCCCGCAGACCCTCCGGCAGTGCGCCGATGTGCATCAGCTTTCGCAGGATCAGTGCCATGTGTTCGACGGTAGCGCGCAAACATGGCAAATCGGTTGGAGCTGGTAGAGATGATCTGGTGAAAACCGGGGCCAGGTGGCTGATCGTGAGCGCGGTAGTGGCCGTCGCGGTGTACGCGGCGCTGTGGGTCGGCTACGCGATGCAGTGGACTTGGCTGGCCGACCTGGACGACGCCGGGCTGGCCGGCCCGTACCGGTACGGCGCGGCGCACCCGGGCTGGGTGACGGCCTGGAACGTGTTCTGCACGGTGCTCGGGCCCTTCGCGTTCCGGTTGCTGGCGCTGGTGATGATCGTCGTTGCGCTGCGGCGACGACAACGGCGTATCGCGCTATTCCTGCTCTTGACCGTTGAGCTCAGCGCGGTGACGACCGAGGTGGCCAAATTTCTGGCAGATCGTCCGCGCCCGGCCACCGCACTGGTCCACGCGCTCTCGACCTCGTTCCCGTCCGGGCACGCGCTGGGCGTGATGGTCTCGGCGCTGGCCCTGTCGGTTCTTGCCTGGCCGACGCTTCGCCCGCGGCAGCGGGGCTGGTGGGTGGCGGCCGGGGTGCTCGTGGTCGTCGCCATCGGGGTGGGGCGGGTCGTGCTCAACGTCCACCACCCCTCCGACGTGATGGCCGGCTGGGCACTGGGCTACTCCTGGTTCGTGGCGGTCTACCTGCTGTGCCCGCCGTATCCGGCAGTCGTCACGGCAGCGGACGAAACACCGGCAGCGCCCGGTACCGCACCGTGAAACTGGCCTCGCTGAGCGCCTCGCCGACCTCGCCGTCGTGGGCCACGGTGGTGGGGCCGTCGACCGCGGTGAACCGGAACTGCGGCACCTGCAGCTCGTGATACAGCGGGCTGCGTTCCAGCCGGCCGAGTGCCACGGCCGTCGCGATGCGCAGCCGGCTGAAGCGCCGCCCGGTCTCCAGGATGCGCACGTCGATCAGCCCATCGTCCAGGCGCGGGCGTTGTGACGGGGCGAATCCGGACGGGAAGTACGTCGAGTTGCCCAGGAAGAACAACTCGGTCTCAAGGGTCTTGTTGTCATAGCTGATCCGGACCGGGGCTTCCCGGCGCAGCGTGAGGTACAGCGCGTACATCCCGGCCAAGCGCTTGCCCATCCGGTGCTCCAGCCTCTCCCGGGTGCGCACGTACTTCGGGTAGGCGCCGATGCTGGCGGTGTTGATCACCATGCGTTCCTCATTGAGGCAGACCAGGTCGACGTAGGCGGCCGAGCCTTCGGCGATCGCCTTGACGGTCTGGGCCACCGAATCGCAGCCGATGTCCTTGGCGAAGTGGTTGAACGTCCCGCCGGGGAACACCGCAAGCGGAACACCCGCGTCGACGGCGATGCCTGCCGCACCCGCCACCGTGCCGTCGCCGCCACCCACGGCGAGCACGTCGGTACGGGCGGCCGTCTCCCGCAGCACCGCCTCGATGTCGTCGTCATCGCCGAGTTCGATGATCTCGGTGCGCGGCAGGGCTTTTCGGACGTCATCGATGATTCGCGCGCCGGTTCCGTCGCCGGAGGCCGGGTTGATCACCAGGGCGACGCCGGCGCCGTCCGGCCGCGGCTCGGTGGGGAACCGCAGCGGATCGGACTTCGGCAGGGTGGCGGCGGGGATGGTGGGGACGACGCGGGCGCCGAGGACCGCGATCGCGGCGCCGATGCCGAATCCGGCGAACACGTCGCCGGGATAGTGCGCGCCGGTGGCGACCCGGGACAACCCGACCAGGCCGGCCAGCAGCGCCAGCGGCAGGCCGGCGGCCGGGGACTCCAGGCCGACACCCACGGCGAAGGCCGCGGCGCTCGCGGAGTGACCTGACGGCAGCGAGTGCGATGTCGGCATGCGTCGGATCCGCCGCGCCACCGGGATCAGGCGGTGATCCGGCCGGGGCCGTTTCCAGATCCGCTTGGCCACCTGATTGGTCACCAGGCTGGTGACGGCCAGGCTGACCACGCCGCGCGCAGCGCCGCGCCGTACCGCCGTGCTGCCCAGCGCACCCATCGCCGCCGCGATGGCGAACCACAGCTTGGAATGGTCTGCCGCCCTGGTCAGCCCGGGCATCACGGAGTCCAGTAGCGGGCTCGGTGACTCGGCGACCGCCTCAAAGACCTCGCGGTCCAAGGTGCCCAGTCCCTTGCCGATCGCACGCACGTCCATGGCGCCAACGTAACCGTCGCGACCGGATCGTGCTCCAAGCTTTATCCGGCCGAGAGGGACAGCAACGACGATGGACAGATGCGCCGACTGCTCGCCCTGCTGTGTGCCGGGGTGCTGGCACTGGCATGCGCGCCCACCGCGGGTGCCGTCGACCCACCCTGGTTCGCCCCCTCGGTCGGCAACGCCACCCAGGTGATTTCGGTTGTCGGCGTGGGTGGCTCGAAGGCCAAGATGGATGTCTGGCAACGGGGGCCGGCCGGATGGCAGCCGATCGGTGCGGGGATTCCGGCCAACATCGGCGCCAACGGAATGGCGCCGCAGACCCACGACGGTGAGATGAAGACGCCGATGGGTGTGTTCAGTCTCGACTTCGCCTTCGGCACCGCACCCAATCCCGGCGGGGGCCTGCAGTATGTCCAGGTCACCCCGGACCATTGGTGGGACGGCGACATGAAGAGCCCGACCTACAACACCATGCAGGTGTGCCAGAAGGCGCAGTGCCCGTTCAACACCGACCCGAGCAGCGGGACCGAGAACCTGGACATCACGGCCTACAAGCACGCCGTGGTGATGGGCGTCAACAAGGCCAGGGTGCCCGGCAACGGTGGCGCGTTCTTCGTACACACCACCGATGGCGGGCCCACGGCCGGCTGCGTCGCGATCGACGACGCCACCTTGGTGAAGATCATGCAGTGGCTACGGCCCGGCGCCGTGATCGCCGTCGCGAAATAGCGCGTCAAATGTTAAGGGCGGTACCGGGTTCCAGCTTGAAGTTGAGGCCCTCCAGCGACAGCGTGGCGTCGTAGGTGCGGTCGTAGCCGGTGGCGCTGATCTTCCAGCCGTCGGCCGTACGGCGGTAGCGGTCGTGATAGAACGCCGAGCCGAACAACATGAAGTTCACGCTGGGGACGATCACGCGGTCCTGCAGGTACCAGGTGGCGGTGGCTTCGTCGCCGTTCACCTCGATCTCCGGGTGCGCGACGCGATGCTCGGTGATGACCTCCGGGCCCAGCGAGCTCTTCATGTATTCGACCAGCGAGTCGCGGTCGGTGAAGTGCAGCGTCTTGCCCATGGACTGCCCGTAGTCGCCGGCGATGTCCTCGGTGAGGGTGTCGGCGAACTCGTCCCAGTGCTTGGTATCGAGGGCCCTCAGGTACCGGTATTTGACTTGCTTGATGTCGTCGATGTCACCCATGCCCGACATTGGAGCACACCGTGGGCAGCTGGAATAGCCTCTGTGTCCACTGTGGTGAACGTGCATTCTCTTGCGGCGGAGCCACGGCGTTCGGCGCGAGAAGCCGTACATTCGCCACAGGGGCTGAAACCGTTTGCCGACGTGGCGATTTGATCTTCGTCCAGGGTGACCATTGCTGTTCCTGTGTGCGGCATTAGCGTTGCTGACGTAGTCAAAAGCGCACCGGCCGAACATGCTTGGCCGCGCAGGCGCGGAGTGTCGGAAGGCTCCGGGGCTGCACTGCGGCTATCGTGGCGTGCGTTATGAGCGGCCCGTTGGGGTTGTCGATCGGGACCACCAACTTGGTTGCGGCGCGTGTCGGCAATCAACCTGTCAGCCGGCGTTCGGTGTTGACCTTGTCGACAGACCGGACGCCGCAAGTCGGCATGCCTGAATCCGGCTCCGGTGTCACGTTGAGTGGCTTTGTCGAGCGGGTCGGCGATCCGGTGCCCCTCGTGGCGCCCGACGGTGCGTCCTATCCCGCCGACACCCTGCTGGTCGAAGCCCTCGACGCGATGGTGGACCTGGCGGGCGGACCATCCGATCAGTTGGCCATCGCCGTACCCGCGCACTGGGGAGCGCCCACTATGCGTGCCCTGCGCAATGCGCTGCGCACCAACCCCAGCTTCTCCCGTGACGGCAGGCCGCCCCGGCTCGTCCCCGACGCCGTCGCCTCACTGGCCGCACTGCGGGCCAACCCGGGCCTGCCGCCCAACGGCGTGGTGGCACTGCTGGATTTCGGTGGCGGGGGTACCAGCATCACGCTGGCCGACGCCGCGTCGGCGTTCGAGCCGATCGACGAGACCACCCGCTATCCCGATTTCTCCGGGGATCAGATCGACCAGGCGTTGCTGACGCACGTGCTTGACGGGGTTGCTCAGGCCGGCGGCATCGATCCGGCAGGCACCGCGGCGGTCGGGTCATTGGCTCGGCTGCGTGAGGAATGCCGTCAGGCCAAAGAACGGCTGTCGGCCGACACCGCGACCGATCTGGTGGTGGAACTGCCCGGCTATTCCGCCACCGTGCGGGTGACCCGCACCGAACTCGAGTCGTTGATGCAAGCTCCGCTTGCCGGCGTGTTGGACGCGCTCGAAAAAGCGTTGGAGCGCAACGGGATCAGTTGGCCGGCTGTCTCAGCGGTGGTGACCATCGGCGGCGGTGCCAGCATTCCGCTGGTCACTCAACAACTTTCGGAACATTCGCAGGCGGTGGTGGTGACCACTCCGCAGCCCGCGCTGGATGCTGCGATCGGTGCTGCCTTGTCCGCCGCCTACCTCGCCGAGGCCGATGCGCAAACCGGTATGGCGCCGACCCTGGGGGTGGCGGCCGCGGTGCCGACGGCTGGAATCGCTTCCGCCGCACAGGGTTCTGAGGGTTCATCGACGTTCCGGGCGCTGGCGTGGTCTGAAGATGATGCGGGCGACGACGTGGTGCCCTACACCGGACCCGACCTGGTGGATTCCTACGGCAGCGAGACCGCGGCGCGGCCGGCCGTGCAGTACGTCCCGCCGACCGGTCCGATCGAGCAGCCGCGCGGCGGATGGGAGCGGTTGCCGCTGACGGTTTTCGCCGTGGCCGCCGCTCTGGTCCTCGTCGCTATCGGCGGGGTGACGTATGCATTGACCAGTTCGACGGGCAGCGCCCCGAGTTCAGAGGTCAAGCCGCCCGAGCCCAAGCCGTTGCCTCCGCAGGAGGTCGCCCCCAGCCCGGTCGAGGCCCCACCGCCGGCCCCGGTCGAGCCGCCACCCGCGCCTGAGCCGGTCATCGAGGCGCCTCCGCCGGTCACGGTGACCCAAGCACCGCCGCCGCCGGTGACCGAGACGCGTGTCGTCACGCAAACGACCACGCCGCCTCCCGTCACGACCACCACCACGACGACCACCACAACAACCACAACGCCGCCGACGACTACAACGACGACGCCGACCACGACCACCACGACGACGAACCCGATGACGACGACATACGTCACCGTGCCGTTCGTCCCGGTGCCGATTCCGATCCAGGTGCCGAACCGGGGTGAGACGCAGCAGCCCCAGCCTCAATACCCGTATCAGCAGCAACCCCAGTACCCGTACCAGCAGCAGCCGCAGTATCCGTTCCAGCCTTTCCAGTGACGAAATACGCTTGAGCGGGCTACCTTTCGATCAACAATCGGGAGGCACTGTGAACCGCATCTATGCCGTCGTCGTCGGAGCCGTCATCGCCACGGGTGTGTCGGCCGCCCCCGCCGCTGCCACGCCCGCTGAGGGCGACGTGGTGCGCACCGATCTGGGCAAAGGCACCACCACCGCACCGATCTGGGTGGTCACCGCGGGCCAGCCCATCACGTTGCACGTGCAGGGCCTGCTGCTCAAACCCGGGGCCGGCAGCGGTTGGCACAGCCATCCCGGATGGGAGCAGTCGGTGGTCAACGAGGGGGCCGTGGTGGTGCAGACCGCGGCTGACTGCGCACCGGTGGAGTACACCGCCGGCCAGGCGGTCGTCATTCCCGCCGGGGTGGCGCACCAGGTGACCAATGAGGGCGCCGCCGATGCCGATGTCGTGGTGACCTACACCCTGCCCGCCGACGTTCCGGTGCGTGACGACGCGCCTGCCGTATGTCCCTAGCTGCGGAAACGGGTGTGGCCCTACGAAACTTTGGGCAGGGGTCGGATATCTGCGTAAGAGTTCGGTTAAAGTTCTGCTGTGCCTGAGATGGATCGTCGCAGTGTGATGTTCATGATGGGTCTGGGGGTGGCAGCGGCTGCATTGCCTGCCGGGATGGCGAACGCCGACCCGGCTGTTGGTGATAACCCGCCGGCGCCTGCCCCCGGAGCTCCCACCCCGCCCGCTGCCGCCTCGGCGCAGCCGACCTTCCTGTTCCAGGATGAGTTCAACGGCCCGGCCGGCTCTCCGCCGGATCCGGCGTGGTGGCACCTCGTGCCGGAGCGCGAGATGATCAAGAACCCGGTCGAGTGGGACAAGCCGTTCAACATGGGCCGCTACGTCACCGACACCGACCACGCGTTCCAGGACGGCAAGGGCAACCTGGTGATCCGCGCGACGCGCGGCCCGGGCACCACGATCCAGGAGAAGTACGCGAGCGCCAAAGTCGTCGGAAATTGGCGCGGCGGCATCGGCACCACCTGGGAGGCCCGGGTCAAGCTCAACTGCCTGACCGACGGCGCCTGGCCCGCGTTCTGGCTCCTCAATGACGATCCTGTCCGCGGCGGCGAGGTCGACCTCGTCGAGTGGTACGGCAACCGGGATTGGCCGTCGGGCAGCACCGTGCACGCCCGCCTGGACGGTGAATCGTTCGCCACCGACCCGCACCCCATCGACAGCGGATGGCACACCTGGCGGATGTCGTGGACGCCGACGGGCATGTACTTCTGGAAGGACTATGCCCCGGGCATGGAACCCTTCTTCACGGTTCCGGCGAACTCGTTGGATGACTGGCCCTTCAACGATCCGGGCTACACCCTGGTGCCGGTGTTCAACATCGCCATCGGCGGCTCGGGTGGCCGCGATCCGAGTGGCGGCAACTACCCGGCCGAGATGCTGGTCGACTGGATCCGCGTCTTCCAGGGCTGATTTTTCTTGCGACGAAACTACGGATTCTGACGTATTTCACGTCAGAGCCCGTAGTTTCGGCGTTTGTGGCGCGCGGCTAGAAGCTCTCTTGAGAGTGTGTTGCGCCAGAGTCCGTCAAAATTTTTGACGGCGCCGGTCAGGGACAGATGGCAGTCCGGAGCTTGCCGGCAGGCGGAGGGCGTAGCGCCGACGCGATGTCGCTCAGTGCCACCGGAGGCGTGACCAGGCACTCCCACGGATAGCGCTCGCGGGTGCGGTCGAGGAATTCGACGGCCTGGTGCAGGTGCCGGGGCTCATAGTTGTGCACACCGGTGATGGTCAGCCATTGCCGTACAACGGTTTCCGGATTCACCGCCAACGGCGGCCCAGGGGTGACCGAGCCGGCCAGCACCAGGGTGCCGCCGATGTCGAGACGGCGTTCCCTGTACCGGGGCGACCGGATGACGTTCACCGCGGTGATGACCGCGCCATAACAGCAGCTTCACACGGCAATCGACCCCCGCCCGGCCGCCAGGCGAGGGTCGATTGGGTCTGTGTTACTTGGCATCCCCCGAGTTTCCGTCACCTGCGCGGTGTTTGGCCGAACCACTGCCACCAGCATCGGATTTGGCTGTGTCAGCCTTGGCCGGCTTGGCGGGCTTGCTGAAGACCTTCTTTACGCCTTCGCCAATCTTGTTGACGGCGTCCGCGATTCCGTCGCGGACATCCGAGGCCACCTTGGCGCTGGCCTTGCCGGGTGTGGCGGCGAGGCTCTGCCGGGTAAGCGGGACCGTTGCTCGTTTTGCGGGTGCGGGCGGAACGGCGGCCATCGTGTCTTCATTCGTGTCGACCGTATCGCTCGTCGTCGGAGCGACGGACGCACTGTTGTCACCGGTAGCCGTAGCCGTGTCCGCGGTGTCAGCGGGTTCAAGCTGGGGCCTTTCAGGCATACCAGTAGCTGATGTAACAGCATGTGGCGCCGGGTCGACGGTTGCGTTAGTCGCTGTGCCCTGGTTGATTTCGGGAAACTTCAGGTTGGTGAGCGGGTTACCTTTGCCATCCCACCCGAGTTCCTTCGCAATGACTTGCGACAGCTTGGCCAGCGCTCCTAGCGGGCCCACTGCGTTGCCGGCAATCACCATCGTCGACGGGTTTCCGGCGCCGTCGGGTCGCGTGATGGACAAGCCAATCGAGTTCAGGATCGATCCGCCCATATGACCGGGGCCGAACGTAACGAGCTCGCCTGCTGGATTCCACGCTGTGTTACCCGCAGTCAGCAGCCCGCCGAATGCGACGCTGAGTGCGTCGATCGAGGTGCCCTCGGGCATGCTCCCGTTGATCAGCGGCAGCACCGCGGAGAGGTCGAGGGTGGCGCCATTGAAGAATGCGCCGACGACGTTGGCCGGGGTTGCCATTAGCGTCTGGAGAGCGGCTGCCGGATCAGTACCCAGCTCTCCGGCGATGGCCTGCACACTGTTGAGCAATGCCACCGCCGGGCTGACGATCGGACCCGCAAAACCGATGAGCACGCCGGACAGAGGTGTGCCCAGGGCCTTGACGACTTCAATGGCGATCTGCACGGTCTGAGGATCCATGTCGGCCGGCAGGTACAGCGGCAGGTACTGGGCCATCACCGTGTGGAGGTAGTCGTTGTTCATCAACAGGCGGCGCCCGAGCGGAAAGGTTCCACTCTCCAGGCCGATATAGGTCAGCCCTTCCAGTACCTTCTGCGCGTTGGCGCCGATGCTCTGGATAACCGTCCCGATGCTGGCTGGGTCGTTGAGGAGGGTGTTGAGATAGCCCACCTGGTTGACGACGGCTTGCTGCACGTCCGGGCCGGGGGCCAGGAAGTACTCGTGCGCGAGTTGAGTCATGTTGGCCGAGGCTGCGTTGAACTGTGTGATCCACGGGTCAACGACGCTATTGGTGAGCGCGGCGAGTTCGACTGACGTACTCGCGGTGCGTGATTGGATATGGGGCGCGGTATCGATGATTGGTGTCGCAGGGCTGAAGCACTCGTTGACTTTTTCTCAGGCTTGGCGAGTCCCTTCTTCACGTCTTCGCCAATCTTGTTGACTGTGGTGGAGATTCCGTCGCGTACCTCCGAGACGAACTTGGCGGCGGATTTCTTGGTCGTGCTCGTTATCCCGGGCTTCCCAGGCACGGCGACGAGGCTGTCGCGAACGAGCGACCTGGTCTCAGTCGTCGGCGTCTCCTCTGCCGGCGTCGCTTCGCCGGGAGCGTCGACTCCGGTCGCCACGTCCTCAGTCGTCGGCTCCGCCAGCGGTACCTCGACCGACGGGGCGGGGGTGGCCGGCAGCGATACCGACGAGGGCGACGCCGGCGGTCACATAGGGGCGTACAGCGAGGGGCAACTCGGTCTCCTTCGATACGGGGTGAGGGTGTCAGCCATCACTGACCGCGCGAAGCTATCTGGAAAGCCGCAGAACGGCATTCACATTCCGTGGCACGTTTGAATTGTCACCTCGTCGGGCGCCCCGACGGCGTTCAGCAGCCGTCGCGGTAGACCCGTGGTGACACCCCGACGCGGCGCCGGAAGGCGGTGGAGAAGTGGCTCGGCCTCGAAAAACCCACCATCGCACTGATTTCGGCGATGGTTCGCGAAGACTTGCGGAGCAGTGACTTGGCGTGTTCGAACCGTAGGTCGAGCAGGTATTGATACGGGGTGGTGTGGAACGCGGCGCGGAATGCCGTGATGAAACCGGGTACCGACATGTCTGCCTGCCGCGCAAGGGTTTCGAGGGTTATCGTCGAGTCGATGCTGTCTTCTAGAGACTTGATGACCTTTGCGCGGGTGGCCGCGTCCAGGGTGCTGGACCGGCGTGCGGCCTGGGGAGGCGGGGTCACCGCGCAGGTTTTGGCGATCACCAAGCGCAGGGTTTCGGCGAGCGAGTCGGTGAGGAGTCGGGTGGCTGTGTCGTCGCGGTCGGCGACGGCGTAGATGCGCTCCACCATCTGATGGATCAGTGGGTTGCGGTGTTTGACACGAGGAACCAGCGTCGGTGGGTCAAGAGCTTGATCGGCGATGGCGATCTCGCAGTATTCGACGGTGTCGCCTTCGATCAGGGACGCGCATTTGTCGCCGGCCGGCACCACCCAGATGTCGCCGACCTTGGGCAGGACCCGGCCCGAGGGGCCCCAATCCAAGTCGGTCTCCATCGAGCGCAGTTTCCCGGCCCGGTGCAGGAACAGCAGATGGCGGGTTTCGTCTAGGCAGCACCATTCGGAGGTGGTGTGGATCTGCTCAGTCGCGAACCTCATGGACATGCCGCGGGACTCGATGTGTCTCTCGCCCAACACGATACGGTTCGCCTGGGGCCGATCGTCGTTCCACGGTTTCAGTGCCACACGCAGACTCCCTGAGTAATCAACGGCTGACTCAACCTGGGCGGCTGCGACCTGGCCGCGATCGAGTGACGATCCCGGCCAGGTCGACTGCGTCGGTGTTACTTGGCATCTCCCGAACTGCCGGAACCGGAACTCTTGTCGGCACCGGTGGAGGCGGTAGCTGACTTCTTCTCGGGCTTGGCGAATGCCTTCTTGACGCTTTCGCCGATCTTGTTGACGGTGGCCGAGATTCCGTCGCGGACATCCGAGGCCACCTTTTCGGCCGGCTTGCTGGTGGCGCCGAGAGACCCGGTCTTGCCGGGGGTTGCGGCCAAGCTCTGGCGGACGAGCGAAGTTGCCGCCTGCTTGGCAGGTTTGGGCGTAACACCCTCTGTCGCAGCTGATTCCGGAGAAGCAGTATCGGTCTCAGGCGCGGCTGGTGCCGGATCTATTGCCAATGCCACCGTCGGCGCCACGGCAGCCTCTGGAACTCTGGACACCTCAGCCGACTGCAATGTGAATGTGATCGGCGGCTTTGGCTTCCCGATTGCTTCGGCGGCACGCTCTTGCCAGTCCACAAAGGCTCTGATCGGGCCATCCACGCCGAGCAGTCCGCTGTGATCGAACGGGGCATATCCGTTCAGCGCGGCTCCGGCGAGAACGGCAGGTGCGTTGAGTGCAATACTCGCCGCCGTTTCGACATCACCGGTCTTGACCGCATCGACAAACCCTTGAGCGCTGTCCTGAAGCGCGGCCTTGACGCTTCCTAGCGTGCCGAAGGCGAGATTCATGCCGACCGCGAAAACAAGGTTCGGAACCATTGCGACAAACTTCTCGAAGTTCTTCACCGTCGCGTTCACCACGTCAAATGCGCCCATTAGCGGAAATCCGAGCTGGAAGGCGGGGTTCACGATGAGTGCGCTGTAAACGCTGTCGATGGCGTCCGCGACATCACCTGCCGCGGCTTGGCTGACTGCCTGCTGCAACAAGCTGACCGAACTGTACGGGCTACTAGGATCTAGCAGACCTCCGATGGCGGTGGCCACCGTCTGCCCGATACCGGCCAGCTTGGTGGCATTCGCCGTCTGATTGGCGATGACCTGGCGCAGGATCGGTGCCGGGTTCTCGGCGATGGCCTGGCCGAGTGCTCCGACGTCGGTAATGGTCGCCGTCAGCACGGAGGCCCAGGTGTCGAGCGGGTTGGTGAATGCCGACAATTCAACTGCCGCATGCGACGGCAGTGTGGGTAGGTGGACGTCGGGTGCGGGTGGAGCGAGGGGTGTTGCGGCGATGACGCTGGCGCCGACGAGGGCGACGCCTGCGGTTACGTAGGGTCGTAGAGCGAGACTCAACTCGGTCTCCTTCGGTTCAGATGAGGGCGTCAGTTATCACTGACTGGCCGAAAAGTACGGTCTGAACCGCGGACGCGCATTCACATTCTTTTCGACTATTCAAAAATTCCGGTCAAGGGCATCGGGATGGGGCGACTCGGGTCAATCGGTCGGTTTCGGGCCGTCGGGGGCGTAGCCTGGCGCCGATCGAGATTGTTGTGCGTGGGGGTTGTTCGGATGGGATTGAAGCCGTGGGATGGTGGTCGGCTACTGACTCCGCGCGTTGTGCTGGAGTCCACGGATTGGTGCAGCTTCAGCGACACGCATCATCTGGAGTACGTAAACCACTGCAGAGCAATGCATTCGGTGCAGACCGCGTTCGATCACCGCGGTGATAACCGCGCTGTAGAAGCGGCTTCACACGGCAGTCGACCCCCGTCCGGCCGTTAGGCGAAGGCGAGGGTCGACTGCGTCTGTGCTACTTGGCATCTCCCGAATTGCCGGAAGCGGAACCCTTATCGTTGCCGGTCGACGTGCTCGCTGACTTCTTCTCGGGCTTGGCGAATGCCTTCTTGACGCCCTCGCCGATCTTGTTGACGGTGGCCGAGATTCCGTCACGGACGTCAGACGCCACTTTCGCGGCAGGCTTGTTCGCCGCGGCAGTGGTGCCAGTCTTGCCTGGCACGGCGACGAGGCTATCCCGGACAGTGGGTTTCGTGGTCTCCGCCGCGGTGACGCTGGGCGTTCCGACCGTCTTTGCGTGGTCGACAAGCTGCGATTCTGGTGTCGAGGTGTTGTCGGTGGTAGCAGTGTCAGACTCGATCGCACCTGCGGTCAGGGGCCGGTCTCCTGCCGGATCGGCTGAATCGGCCACCGTCGTCTTTGGGGTGAGCGCTGGTGTCGTTCCCGTCGCGGCGGCCTTTCCGACGTCACTCAGAAGCTGCTGCGTAGCGGCAGCTTCCTCGGCTCCGTTGGCTCCGAGCGCACCGGCGACGGTGTCCCGGAACTTCAGCAGATTGGTCACCAGGCCGTGCGGACCGATGAGCCCTCCACCGAAGCCCATCCATCCGTTCACGACTGTTTGGGTGATGTTGCCGGGAGCGGCGAGCAATGCGCCGACGACCGCGACCGGGTCACCCGCCTTGACCGCGTCCGCGATTGCTTGCCCGGATGGCCCAATTGTGTTGATAGCGGTGCCTATGAGTGAGACCGCACCCAGCCCCGCGGTGAACGCAAAAGCAGGCAGTTGCTCAACGACATTGGCGAAGTTCCTCGCCATCGAAATCGGTATCTGCAGGGTCGGCAGCATGGGAATTCCAAGCTGGTAAACCAGGCTTATCATCGTGCTCTGGATGGTGCTGAATCCACCCTGGATGTTCCCGGCGGCGAACTGCTCAGCCATCCGCTGCAGATTCGTGAAAACGCCGCCGGGTGCACCGGGCGTGAATAGCGTGATCGCATTCTTGCCAACGGTTTCAAGCGCGGCTAAGTAGGTCCCTCCATAGCCGAGCAGATTCTGGACAATCTGTTGGAGGATGGGTGCTGGGTTGCTCGCGATCAGCTGCCCAATCAGAGTGAGGTTGGTGATCGCTTCGGTGATGATCCCGGACCATTGCTCGAGCGGGTTGGGGAAGGCTGCCGTCCCGGCGCCTGCTGCCTGAGCGGACGCCACCGCCGGGTCGTTGGCCAACGAATCCCGAAGTGCTCCTGCTCGAACCTGGGTGCGAGTGAATTGTTCTAGGACTGCCGCGGGACTGCTGGTCGCGAAAGATTCCTCGACCAGCTGGACGAAAGCGTTCATCGTCCCGGGCGCCCAGGCGGCATCCTGGGGTGCCACGGCATCTGGTGTCGACAGCTTTTGCACTGCCGAGGACAGCCGTGCGTCAAGGTATTCGGTATTCGCCGGTGGGGCGAGGGGTGTTGCGGCGATGACGCTGGCGCCGACGAGGGCGACGCCTGCGGTTACGTAGGGTCGTAGAGCGAGACTCAACTCGGTCTCCTTCGGTTCAAGTGAGGCGTCAGCTATCACTGACTGGCCGAAAAGTACGGACTGAACCGCAGACGCGCATTCACATTCTTTTCGACTATTCAAAAATTCCGGTCAAGGGCATCGGGATGGGGCGACTCGGGTCAATCGGTCGGTTTCGGGCCGTCGGGGGCGTAGCCTGGCGCCGATCGAGATTGTTGTGCGTGGGGGTTGTTCGGATGGGATTGAAGCCGTGGGATGGTGGCCGGCCGCTGACTCCGCGCGTCGTGCTGGAGCAGAAGGATGTCGCGGCACGGGGCCTGTCGTTCACATTCGGGACTGAGCGGATAACGGAGCCCACGGATTGGTGCAGCTTCAGCGACACCCATCATCTGGTGTACGTATACCGCGGCGGCGCAATGCATTCGATGCAGACCGCGCTCGATTGGGGGCCGTCCGGGCAAGTGCCGCCGACATCGGGGGACGTGTGGTGGAAGCCCGCCGGTATTCCGTGCGCGGCGTTGGTGCAGGGCGATGTCGCGGGATACTGCGAGATCGCCATCCCGCGTCGGGTGATCGGCGACACCGCGTTGCTACCCCGCATCAAGTACCGGGATCTGCTGATGCAGCACCTGGTCGAGGAGATCTACACCGTCGCCGATCGCGATGATGCAATCGCGCGGTTGCTCACCGACTCCGTCGCCGAGACCATGCGCCTGTTGATCAGGGACAAGTATGCCGAGGCGCCGCCGAAGGCACGCGAACACCGGGCCTTCGACACTGCCACGCGCAAGATGCTGGTCGAGCATCTCAACGACGGCCTGGATTCGGAGATCCATCTGGACGCTCTAGCGCAGCTGATCGGGATGCCTGTTCAGGGATTCATCGGTGCTTTCCGTCGCGCTTTTCACACCACGCCGTACCAGTTCCTGCTGGACCTGCGGATCGAACGCGCGAAGACATTGCTGCTGACCACCTCGCAGACCGTCGCGGAAATCGCGTCATCAGTGGGGTTTTCCACGCCGAGTCACTTCGCGAACGCATTCCGGCGGCGCGTGGGAATCTCGCCCAGTGGTTACCGTCAGCGTTCGTGATCGCCGGACGTGCGCCGACCCCTCCGCCTAGGAGGGGTCGGCGCGTCGGTGTCAGCCGGCGTCGCCCGCCTTGTCGGCATGGGCTGAAGCACTCGTCGACTTTTTCTCAGGCTTGGCGAGTGTCTTCTTCACGTCTTCGCCAATCTTGTTGACCGTGGCGGAGATTCCGTCGCGTACCTCCGAGACGAACTTGGCGGCGGGTTTCTTGGTCGTGCTCGTTATCCCGGGCTTCCCGGGTACGGCGACGAGGCTCTCGCGCACGGCGGGTCTGACTGTTTCTGCTGAAGTGTCCGCGGCGGCCGCGGCGGGACCTGCTTCAGTTGCGTCTGTCGCCGATGACGCTGCCGCGTCGTTCACTGTTGTGCCGCTTGTGGTTTCGCTTACGTGTTCTGTGACGGGCGCCTCGGTTGCCGGAGCCGCGGCAGCGGGCAGTGACAGCGCCGTCACCTTCGAGGTGACCGCAGTGGTGAGCTCTTCGGGGTCAGGCGGCGGCGGGTTCAGGATGTCGCGGAACTTTTGACGTGTGTCGTCGAGGGACCACCTCCACAGGTCGGCAGCGCCGAGGACCGCGGTTGCGACATTCGCGGCACCGTGTTGGATGACGTTGACGATCTTGCCGGGATCGCCTGTGGGCACTGCCTTTACGAACTCGCCGAGAGTGTTCGTTACCGCGCCGATAACGCCGTAGATCGACAGCAGCTGGCCCGGGCCGAGGGACCATGCGGACAGGATCGCGGCGCCGGTCAAATCCCTCGCGACATCGAACTGGGTCTTCACGAAGCTCTGCAAGTTCATAACCTGCATGAACGTGGTAATGAACGGTCCCATGGCGATAGGCATGAACGCACCGATCGCCCCGGTGAAATCGCCGGCCGCCAGTTTCTGCGCGTAGGTGGTCAATGCCCCCGGGAGGCCGGCCACCAGCCCGGCGTAGGACTGGCCGAGCGTACTGGCGATGTCACCAAGCGTTTTGCCGTCCGCGGCGAGTTTGCCGGCCAGCCCGACGATGATGGGGAACGGATCGTCTATCTCGGCTTGGATCGCATTCTGAATCACGGTGCTTGCCTGGGTGAATACCGGGGAGAAGACCTCGATGGGGTCATCGATCGCCGCGCTGAGTTGTATCGAGTGGGATTGCATTTCAGGCGGGGGCGCGGCCACCGGGGTGACTGCGATGACGCCGGCGCCGACCAAGGCGACACCGGCCGTCATATACGGCCGTAGAGCGAGGTTCAAGAAGGTCTCCTTCGCAACAGCGGGGATGTCAGCTGTTGCTGACCGCGCGAAGGTATCTGGAAAGTCGCCGAACGACATTCGCATTCTTTTGCACGTTCGAATTATTGACGTGGATCGCCGGCTGCCGTGCTCTCAGCGACAGCCGCGGTAGGTGCTCGGTGACACTACGCCGGCCCCTCCGCCTAGGAGGGGCCGGCGCGTCGGTGTTACCCGGCGTCGCCCGCCTTGTCGGTATGGCCTGGCGCACTCGTTGACTTCTTCTCAGGCTTGGCGAGTGCCTTCTTCACGTCTTCGCCAATCTTGTTGACCGTGGCGGAGATTCCGTCGCGTACCTCCGAGACGAACTTGGCGGCGGGTTTCTTGGTTGTGCCCGCTGTCCCGGCCTTCCCGGGCACGGCGACGAGGCTGTCGCGAACAAGCGGCCTGGTCTCACTCGTCGGCGTCTCCTCCGCCGGCGTGGCTTCGGCAGGGGCGTCGACCTCGGTCGCCACTTCCTCGCTCGTCGGCTCGGCCGCCGGTGCCTCGATCGACGGGGCGAGGGCGGCCGGCATCGAGACCGGCGCGATCTGGCGCTCCGTGGTCGCGGTCCGGAACTCTTCCTCGGGGTCGGGCGGCGGGTTGATGGCCGTTGCGAGGGCAGGGCGGGGATCGAGCACGAATTTCAGAAGGTCGGCCTGGCTGATCGCCGACGATGCGACGTTGGCGACGCCGTGTTGCACGGCATTGACCACGTTTGTCGGATCGCCCGTCGCAATGGATTTGCCGATGGCTTCGATGCTGCCGGCAACCGTATAGGCAAAGCTGAAGCCCGCCGACGCGACGCTGATCAGGTTCCACGCGTAATACATCGCCGCCGACGCGACGCGCTTGGCGACCTCGAACTTGTCCTCGACCATCCCGACGAACTTCGTGTATTGCATGAAGCCGCCCCAGACCGGCCCGAAGAACAATCCGACGTAGGTACCGAGAGCGCCGTCAAGATCCCCTGCGGCCAACTTCTTCATGGCGGCTTCTGCCGTCGCGGGAAAGTACTTCACCACGTTCTGGACCAAGGGTGCGATGGCAGTCGCGATGTCGCCCAGTGTCTTCCCATCCGCGAGGGCCTTGTCGATGACCGCCCTGGTTACGGGGAAGGGGTTGTTCAACTCGGCTTGGATGGCGTTCTGCACGACGGTGCTCGCTTGGTTGAACACCGGGGCGAAGACGTCGATGGGGTTGTCGATCGCTGCGCTGAGTTGAACTGCGTGGGTTTGGACCGCGGGTGGGGGTGCGGCTATCGGTGTGACGCCGATGACGCCGGCGCCGACGAGCGCGACGCCAGCGGTCACATAGGGGCGTAGAGCGAGGGGCAACTCGGTCTCCTTCGTACGGGTGAGAGTGTCAGCCATCACTGACCGCGCGAAGTTATCGGGAAAGCCGCAGAACGGCATTCACATTCTGTTTCACATTTGAATTGTCACCGCGCCAGGCGCGTCGACCGTGCTCTCAGCGATGGTCGCGGTAGGTGCTGGGCGAGACCCCGACGCGGCGCCGGAACGCGGTGGCGAAATGATTCGGCGTCGAGAACCCCACCATCGCACTGACTTCGGTGACCGTATGCGATGTGTTCCGCAACAGGGACTTGGCGCGTTCGATCCGTCGTTCCAGAAGGAACTGGTACGGGGTGGTGTGAAACGCTGCCCGGAATGCCTTGATGAAGCCGCCCACCGACATTTTCGCCTGTCGCGCAAGTGTTTCCAGAGTGATCTCGGAATCCATGCTGTCTTCGAGGAACGCGATGAGCATCGAACGGGTGGCTGAATCCAGGACGTCGGCCTTGCGCTCGGTCCGGCGCTGGACGGACTCCGTGTAATTGTCGGTGATCAGCAGTCGCAGGGTTTCACCGATCGACTCCGTGAGCAGACGCGCGACCGCGTCTTTGCGATCGGCGACGTCGTGGATGCGCTCCACCATCTGATGAATCAGCGGGTCGTGGTGCTTGACCCGCGGAATCAACGTCGTCTCGCCGAGCAGGTGATCCGGGATGGCGATCTCGCAGTATCCCGCGGTGTCCCCTTCGACCAGTGACGCGCACTTGTCCCCGGCCGGCACCACCCACACGTCGCCCACGCTCGGCAGCGCCCGGCCCGATGGGCCCCAGTCCAGATCGGTCTCCATCGAGCGCAGACGTCCGGCGCGGTGCACGAAGACCAGGTGACGGGAGTCGTCGAAACAGCACCAATCGGTCGTGGTGTCGATCTGCTCGGTGGCGAATCGCAGGGACAGGCCGCGAGTGGCCACGGCCGTCTCGCCCAACACCACGCGACGGGTGAGCGGTCGGTCGTCATTCCAGGGCTTCATCGCCACACGAGACAACCTCCTGGGCGATTTGCGGCTCCGTAAATCTGGACAGGAGCGTAACGACCGGGAGGCAGGACCGAGGTTGTTTTTGCATTGAAATACCTGCCACCACGTGATGGCGGTCCTTAAAAAGGTCCGCGCGCCCGTGACCAATTCGTGACCTTTGACCTGCGTAAACACGCCGCAAATGTCCTTGACAGGTTTCTGAGGAAACTCTCAGAACGGAGGAGTGGTTGCTGCAACGCCGGATAAGTACCCGTATGGTGCCCGTGTGGGCCGACACGTATTAGCCAGCCCCAGTCAGCGCAAACTGCCGGCTGTAGCGGCTGCGATCATCGCGCCGGTCGTTGCGTTCTTCGCCGGCGGCAGTGATGCTCCTTCATCCCCCTTTTCCGACTCTGCCAAACCTGTCGCGGCACCCGCGCCGGCCCAGGAGCCGCCGTGCTGCATGGAGATCGTGACCGCGCCGTCCGCATCCGTGTCGCCTGTCGTCGCGCAGACCGTGGGCCTGAGCGCTGAGCAGGCGCCGCCCGCCACGGCGTCCCGCTGGCGCGTCATCAACATCCCGCAGCTGCTGCCTGTCGGCGATGCCCCGGAGCGCGGCCTGCAGGTCAAAACCATCCTCGCGTCGCGCAGCGTCAGCGCCGACTTCCCCGAGATCCATGACATCGGCGGTGTTCGTCCGGACGCGCTGCGCTGGCACCCCAACGGACTGGCGCTCGACGTGATGATCCCCAACCCCAGCAGCGCCCACGGCATCGAGCTCGGCAACCGGATTGTTGCCTACGCCCTGAAGAACGCCGACCGGTTCGCCCTGCAGGACGCCATCTGGCGGGGTACCTATTACACGCCCGACGGCGGGGCCAAGGCCGGCGGCTACGGCCACTACGACCACGTCCACCTCACCACCAAGGGTGGTGGCTACCCGAGCGGCGGCGAGCTCTACCTGCGCTGAGCGTGGCGTGTCCCCAAGGCCAGGGAGCGATGCGCCGTTTAGATTCCCCTCGTGGCGCGCAGAATGTCGTTCCGCCGGGCGCGATCTGTGATGAGCGCCGAGATCGCCGCGATCCGCCGCACCGATCCTGACCTCGATGCCGGTGACATCGCCGGATTCACCCTGCCGATCCTGGTGCGCGCCCTGGGCGTGGTGGCCATCGGTTTGGTGCCCCTGCTCGTGGTCCGCAACGGGGAGACCGCGAACGAGCAACTGGTTCCGGTCATCGGATCGCTGGCGCTGGTGATCATCTGCGCGGCGGTGGTGGCCTGGCTGATCGCGATCGTCATCTCCGGCCTGGTGGTGATGATCCTGTACCGCACCCGGCCGTCGTCCTCGTCGCGCCTGGTGATGCGCATCCTGACCGACTCGTTCATGCGCATCGACGACTCCACGTCGGCGCTGATGCTGCTGGCGCTGCTGGCCGGCCTGTTGTCGCTGGCGTTCGGCCTGCCGACGCGCAGCGGCGACGAGTTGGCCAACTCGGTGCTCGACGACCTGCTGGCCGCGCAGATCGGTGTGCTGCTGGTGGCGCTCGGGTTCTCGTTCATCGCCGAATCGATCCGCTCGGCCGCCGACATCGTCGACGACCAGTCGCTGCTGCTGGCCTGGCCGTGGGCGCTGATCATCGCGTGCCTGAGTTGGGTGCTGGCCACCATCGCCGGACCGTTCGAGGCGACGCGCATGCTGACCATCCTGTTGCACGAATGGTTGCCTGCCGTCGTCGACGATCAGTCCAGCGCCCAGGTGATCGCCGAGCTGGTCCCACCGTCGGCGCGGTGGTGGGTGGCGTTCGGCCCGCTGCCGATCATCGCCGCAATCTGGGCCTACGAGGCATCCCGGCACGGGGGATTCGCCGCGATCCGGCAGTTCTTCGACGACGAAGCGCCCGCCACGTCGCCGGATGCTCCGCGCGACAGCGACTGAACCCGCACGATAGCCTTCGCGGGAAAAGGGGGTGCCGGTGGCCACAGTGGCGTCGTTGCTGCATATGGTGTGGCGCAGTCTGAGCATGCTCCGCGCGGTCCGGGGAGTGCTGGCCCTGCTGCTGGTGATCGGCGGGATCGCCTCGGCGCTGCCCTATATCACCGTGGCCGCCTTCGGGCCGATGGTCCAGGTCATCGCCGACGCCGGGAACAGCGGAAACCTCAGCAGCGTATGGGATTTGCGCGGTCCGCTGGTGGCCCGCCAGGACGGGGTGCTGCATTCTCTGGCCGTGACGGTGCCGTTCGCAGTGCTTTTGGCTGTCTGGGCGTCCTCGCTGGTGCTGACCCAGCTCATGTACTTCGTCAACGCCTGGATCGGCGCCCACGTCGAGCGGGTGCTGGTGGTCGATATCCGGCAGCGCGTCCACGACCACCTGCAGTCGCTGTCCCTGGACTTCTTCCTGACCTCACGCAGCGGCGAGCTGATGCACCGGGTGATGACGGAATCCACTGGTGTGCAACGGCTTCTGACCGACTGTCTGCTGCCGCCGCTGATCGATGCGGCAGTGCTGGTGGTGGTGATCAGCTACCTGCTGGCCATCTCGTGGCAGATGACGGTGGCCGCACTGGTACTCACGCCGCTGGCGCTGATCACCCTCAGATTCGCCGGCCGCCACGTCCAGGCGGTGATGCACCGGGTGATGAATGCCGAGCGGGCGATGGCCGCCGAGGTCGAGCAGACGATCAGCGGGATCGCCGAGATCCAGACGTTCAACGCGCAACCGCTGCGGAGCAAGCGATTTCATGCCGTCTCGGAGGAGGCCGCGAAGGGATCGGCGGCCTCGGTGGTGTGGATGCAGGCCACCGTCAACGGCTCACAGATCTTCGTCGCGCTCAGCACCGTGGTCGTGCTCCTGGTCGGCGTCGGGCTCAGCGGACACTTCGGACTGACATTCGCGGGCCTTTTGGTCTTCGCGGGTGTGGTTCCGGTGATGTTCAGTGCCGCACAACGGGTTCTCGGGGCCTACACCACATACAAGGCCCTGGCGCCGAATGTGACGTCCACCTACGAACTGCTGGACACGAAGCCCTCCGTGCACGAAGCCGAGGATGCCGTAGCGCTGGGCGAGGTACACGGCAACGTGGTTTTCGAGGACGTGACCTTCGCCTACACGCCCGGTCGGAACATCGTCGAAGGGCTGTCGTTCTCGATCGCCGAGGGGGAGACGGTAGGACTGGTCGGCGGTATCGGGTCGGGCAAGTCGACGGTGTTCAACCTGCTGCTGCGGTTCCGGGATCCCCAACATGGACGAATTCTGTTGGACGGCAATGATATTTCGACAGTAACCATAGAGTCGCTACGCGATCAGGTGTCCAAACTCGCCCAGTTCCCGTTCTTCACCAAGGACACCATCCGGGAGAACATTCGGCTGGCGCGGCCGGACGCCACCGACTCCGACATCGAGGAAGCCTGCACCGAAGCCCACATCCACTCGATCATCACGACCCAGATGCACGACGGCTACGACACGGTGGTGGACGTCCAGATCCCCTCGGGTGGGCAGAAACGCCTGATCGCCCTGGCGCGCTGTCTGTTGCGCCGGCCCGAGGTACTGCTGCTCGACGAGCCGACCGAGAACCTCGACGCCGACGAGCGGGCCCGGATGATCGGGGTGATCCGTGGCTATGCCAAGGACCGCACCTGCGTGGTGGTCAGCCATGACCTGGATTTCATTGCCGCGGTGGCCGACCGGATTCTGGTGCTCGAAGACGGGCGTATTTCACAGAGCGGCGATCATCAGACCTTGATGGGCCAGGACGGCCTGTACAAACGGCTGCACGAGGTGCAGAACGGCCGCTAGTCCACTTCGGACTCGCCGTCGGCCTCGCGTTCGGCGTCGGGCACATCGCGTCGCCGCGAGAGCATCAGCACGATGTCACGAATCGGTGCCTCGCGGCGCCCACCCCACTCCGGCCCCACGGCGAAATCAGCATCGGTGGCCACGAAGCGATAGCCCGGTAGATCGCGCTGCGGCGCGAACGGGAACTTCATGTGCCACAACCGTTCCGCGACAGCCACGGCCGCGTCGGTGGGCATCGGACGGTCGATGCCCAGCGGGATGCAGATGTCCTGGGTATGGATCAGCACATCCAACAGCGGATCGACTTCCTTGGTCATCGGCGGCCGCTTCCGCGAACCCGCCATGGCGCGCAGCCGCGCCGTGATGGCAGCCGGGTCGGCGGGATCGTCCTGGGCGGCCCGGCGGACCATGGCGTCGAACCGGAAGCCCGACTTGAGCGCGGCCGGCAACATCTCGCCGATGCTGGCGTGGGACTGCGTGATGTGGATCGCGACCTCACGCACCGTCCAGCCCGCACACAGTGACGGTGTCGACCACTGGTCGGGTTGGAAGGTGTCGAGAAGATCGGCGAGCTGTCCACGCTGCTCATCGACATTGCGCCAGATCGTGTCGGAGTCCACGGCCGTTCCTATCGTCAGGGTTCCCTGACCAAAGTAGTCGCGTCCGCGTCCGGTATCGGCGGATCGGGTGGTCAGTGAGATTGGCGGGCCGCTGCTCGTCGATTCCAATCACGGCAAGGTGCGGTAGTCGCGGGGCGACACACCGACACGGCGCCGGAACGCGGTGGTGAACTGGTTCTGTGCCGCGAAGCCCACCATCGTGCTGATCTCGGTGATGGTGTAGCTGGTCGTCAGCAGCAGGGTCTTGGCGCGGCCGATGCGGCGGTCCAGCAGGTATTGATAGGGCGATCTGTGAAACGCCGTGCGGAACGCATTGAGGAAGGTGTTCACCGGCATTTTTGCCAGCGCAGCAAGCGATTCCAGCGTGATCTCGGTGTCGAGACCGTCCTCCAGATACTCGACGAGCAATGAGCAGGTTTCGTCGTCCAGGTGATGGGGTCCGTACTGGCGGCGGGTGCGCACCGGCGTGTACGAATCGGACAGCATCAACCGCAGCGTCTCGATCGCCGAGTCTCTGAGTAACCGCGCGACGACATCATCGCGGTCGGCGACGTTGTAGACCGTCTCGACCAGATCCTGCAGCAGCGGGTCGCGATGGTTGATTCGGGGTTCAAGGGCTACATCGCCGAACATGCCCACGGGCATGGCGATCTCGCAGTAACTTGCCGTGTCGCCATAGACCAGCGATGAGCACCGGTGCCCGGCGGGGATCACCCAGATGTCGCCCTTGCGCAGGACAGCCCGACCGGACGGCCCCCAGTCGACGTCGAATTCCATCGAGCGCAACTGGCCGACCCGGTGCACATAGATCAGGTGGTGACTCGTGTCCAAACAACACCAATCCGTCTCGGTATCGACCTGTTCGGTCGGGAACCGGAAGGATAGATCGTGATTCGCCGCGACCCTCTGCCCCAGCACTATTCGTGGGGACAGAGGTCGCTTGCCATCCCATCGCTGCATCGGCACGTTGCGGACCCCCTACGGTTGACGCACCACGTTTCCTCCCTCAACCGCAGGGGAGCCTATCGAGCGGGAGTGCTCGATGTTCGAAAAACCTCCCGTTTGGACTCAGTCCGTCGCGAACGCGGCCTGGGCTTCCTTGTCGAGGTCGACGTAGGACTCCTCGCTGACGTCGACCGCGACGCCTCTGATGGTGCCGCCGGTGAACCGACCCGGATTCTGGTACAGCGACGACACGTTGTCGCCACTGTCGAACCCGACGCACAACCCGTCGCCGGCGAGCGCGAACTTGCCGATCTGTGCCCGCATCGGACCCCTGGCCGCTTCCTTGCCGTCCACGTAAAGGATTGTGGTGCCGGTGGATTCGCCGTTCGGGCCCTTTCCTTCCCGTTTGAACTCCATGCCCAGTGCGTGCTTGCCCTCCGGCAGCGGACCGGAGACGAAGACCTGCTCGGGTTGAATGCCCAGGAAGTTGTAGACGTAGTGCAGCTTGTTGTCCTTGATGAACAGGGCATGCCCGCCGAAGCGTGAACCGTGCGCGAACAGCACGCCCTGAGCGTCCTTGGTCATGTCGACGTCGGCGATGATCTTGTAGGACCGGCCGCGGATGTTGGCCGCCACGCCCTCAGGCACCGGCGCGGTGTCCGGGTAATAGAGGTAACGAGTGCGGGACGGTTCGAACTGCGGCCGCTCGATGGTGATCAGCTCGACCGCGGTGCGGTCGTCGAGGGGAAGTACGTAGTTGTTCTTGGCCTCCTCGTTCCACGCGTCGATCAGCTCCTTGAGCTTGGCCGGATTCTGATCGGCCACGTTCTTCGACTCGGAACGATCCTCGTCGACGTGGAACAGCTCCCACTTGTCCTGATCGAAATGGCCCTTGCCGCTGATCGGTGCGTGCAGCGCCGCCGCCTTCCAGCCGTCCTGCCAGATCCCACGGGTGCCCAGCATCGCGTAGTACTGACGCTTCTTGGTGGTGGGCGCATCGGCACCGTCGAACGTGTACCGCATCGACACCCCATTTATCGGGTACTGCTTGATGCCGCGGTACTCCTCCGGCATCTCTATACCCGCGACGTCGAGAATGGTTGGCATAACGTCAGTTGCGTGGTGGTACTGATGGCGCACCTCACCCCTGGCCTTGATGCCCTTGGGCCAGTGGATCACCATCGGGTCGCAGGTTCCGCCGGAGAACTGCGAATAGCGCTTGAACATCTGGAACGGTGTGGAGAACGCCACCGCCCAGCCCGTCGGATAGTGGTTGTAGGTGTCGGGAGTGCCGAGCTTGTCGATCATCTTCATGTTCTCGGCCAAGTCGTCGGGGTACCCGTTGAAGAATTTGTTCTCATTGACCGAGCCGTTGGGCGACCCCTCACCTGATGCGCCGTTGTCGGCGCAGTAGAAGATGAGGGTGTTGTCCAGCTGTCCGGTCTGCTCCAGGTAGTCGACCACGCGGCCGACCTGGGCATCGGTGTACTCGGAGAAGCCGGCGAACACCTCCGCCATCCGGGAGAACAGCTTCTTCTCGTCTGCGTTCAGGGAATCCCATGGGCGTACCGCGTCCGCCTCCACGGCCACGTCTTCTGGCAGTGGATTGATCGGGGTCAGCTCAGTGCCTTTGGGCATGATGCCCTTGTCGATCATTCGGTTGAGCACCCATTCGCGGTAGGCCTCGTAGCCGTCGTCGAACTTGCCCTTGTATTTGGCCGAGTACTCCTCGGGGCTGTGGTGTGGCGCGTGGTTCGCGCCGGGGCAGAACCACATGTACCAGGGCTTGGAGGGGTTACTGGACCGTTGATCGCGCAACATTCGGAGCGCTTGATCGGCAAGGTCTTTCGACAAGTGGTAACCCTGTTCAGGGGTATACGGCTGGTCTATGAACCGATTGTCTTCGGTCAGGCCGGGATACCACTGGTTGGTTTCCCCACCGAGGAATCCGTAGAAGCGGTCAAATCCCTTCTGCAGCGGCCACTCTGATTTGCTGCCGCCGCTGGAGACGTCCTCTTCGGGCACATTGTGGTTCTTGCCGACCCAGAAGGTGCTGTAGCCATTCTCCTGGAGCACCTGGCCGACCGTCGCGCACTGCGCAGGCAGCCGGGCTGCCGCGCCCGGGAAACCTTCGGAACCCTCGGTGATGCTCGCGAACCGATTCACATGGTGATTACGGCCGGTCAAGAGGCAGGACCGGGTGGGCGAGCACAGCGCCGTGGTGTGCCACTGCGAATAGGTGAGTCCGTTGTCGGCCAACTTTTGCAGCGTCGGCATGTTGATCCTGCCGCCATAGGGTGACCATGAGGCCATGCCGGTGTCGTCATAGAGCACCACCAGGACGTTGGGTGCACCCTCGGGCGCGTGCTTGAGCTCGAAGGGCTTCCAATCCGGTTTCGAATCACGAATGTCCAGTTCGATCTTCCCGTTGAAGCCCTCGTTGATGCCCGTGCCGTAGTCGGGCGGGCCGGTGTGTCCGCTGGCAGTCGGCTTTCCGGTGTCGTCGCAGCCGGAGGCCAACGCACCCACGGCGGCCGCACCGACTCCGGCGGCCGCGATGCCCCCCAGCATCGAACGTCTCGATAATTTGCCGCGCTGATTGCGATCGGTTTCGGTCATGTCATCGTTGTTCGATTCCATGTTGGCTGACACTAGGCCCGATCAGGTGCACTGTCCCGGGAAATCGCCGCACCAAATCGCAACAGTCCACAAACGTTGTGTGCCACAACATCTCTTGCGGCACGAGCTTGTCAATCGCCTTTTCGGGGCGATATTTCTACAGCGGTATCGGCCGGTTCAGGTCGTCGTGGTCGTCATCGGTGAGTAGCTCGTGGAAGCTCCGCAACGTCGCGGCGCACGCTGCGCGCTCGGTCGGGTCGAGGCGGTCCAGTACTCGACTCAGTTCGCGCCGGCGTCGGGTGGTGATCTGCCGAACCAGTTTGCGTCCGCGGTCGGTCAGCGACAGCGTGACGACGCTGCGGTTGGTGGGGTCGGAACCGCGAACCAGATGACCGGAGGCATCCAGCCGATCGGCCAGCCGGGTCACCGTCGATCCGACCACGCCGAGCGCCTGGGCGCACTCTGTCGATGTCGACTTCCCGTGCTCCTGCAGCACGAGCAGCAGCCGGAATTGCGGGAGCGAGATCTCCAGTTGCTCCACGCTGCGCAGCGCAACGCCCACCAGATCTCGGGTTGCCACTTCGAATGCCGACAGTTCGTCGACCGGAGTTCGGGTCATATCGTGCCGCGACGCGCCGCCCATCCAGTGAGTATCCCACGGGAAGCCGGAGTAGTGGCTGTGAGTTTCCGGCATGGTGATGGGACGCCGTCAAGCTCCTTGCCGCGCGTCAACGTAGGTTTTTTTGTATGCAAAAACCTGTCATGTCAAGGTGATTCGCGGTGTCCTCGCCCGCCGGGCCGGGCGACATTCCTTGTCTTCGGCACAATCTCGGCGAACGTCCAGCCGCCGTGCCCATACTGGTTACCGTGCGTCTGAAGTCATGGTCGGCGGCGGTGTGGCGATATGTTCGCAGCGCCCCGCTGACCTACGCGTGGTTGGCGATTCTGCTCGTCACCACGATCATCCAGCGGCAGACGCATGGGCGGGAGCTGCATGACCTCCTGGTCCAGAGCTCGACCAACATCCACCATCTGGAGACCGACCCGCTCTACGTGCTATTTACGAGCCTGTTCTGGATCGATGGTCGGTTCTGGACCCCGTACCTGGTGCTCTTCACCCTCATTGTCGCGCCGGCCGAACGCTGGCTCGGCCAAATTCGTTGGCTTGCAGTCGGTTTGATTTCTCATGTACTGGCGACTTACATCAGCGAGGGCTTGCTGTACCTGGCGATCCACGATCACCTCGCGCCTGAACGGCTCGTCCATGTCCGCGACATCGGGGTGAGCTACTTCCTCGCCGGGGTGGGCGCCGTACTGGCGTACCGCATCGCGCGGCCGTGGCGGTGGCTGTACCTGGGTGCGGCGTTCATCTACTGTGGCGCCGCGTTGGTGAGCAATATCAACTTCACCGCGATCGGCCATGTGTCGGCGCTGCTGATCGGGCTGTGTTGTTATCCGCTGACGCGGCGGGCGCGGGCGCGGGCGCGGACCGGGGCTGGGGCCGGGGCCACGTCGTCGCTTTCTACCTCAGAGTCGTGACCGCGGCCGAGCAACAGCCCTGGTGTAGAAATCGGCGCGGCCCCGCTCGCCCTCACGCCCGTGGCTGGGACAGCAATGCCACCACCGCGTCGGTCAACGTCGCACGGGCGATCTCGAGATCCGAGGTGAAACCCACTTGGCGTTCATTACTCAGGCCGCGGATCGCGGCGGGAAGCAGGCACCGTACCCGGTACAGCTGGTCCGGGTCGAGGTCGAGCCCGTCCATCAGATAGTCGAAGCCTTGAATCCAATCGAGTTCGCGTGCCGCGAAAGCCGCTGCTGTCTGCGGGTATTCGGCGGCGATATCGGAACGGCGCGGCGGCAGCGAGGTGCGCAACGCCGTGAGTGCCCGTCCCTCGGTGGTGTCCAGGTACGTCCAGATGGAGTCGATGGCCGTGGTGACCCGCTCCCGCAAGGTGCCGGTGCGGGACGGCCGGGCATCCCCATTGGATGCCCAACTGCGGGAATGGATCTCGGTGATCACCGCCACCCATAGACCGTCCAGGTCGCCGAACTGATGCTGCACCGTGCCCCAGGTGACGCCCGCATCTTTGGCGATGCGGTTCGCCGACACCGGCTCGCCACCGCTGTCGGCCAGACAGCGGATGGCGACGTCGAGCAGACGCGCGCGGGTCTCGAGGCCGCGCTTGTTCAGCCGGGTACCCGCGGCCGACTGGATGACGGCCGACGGAACCGCGGCCTGCCACTGCTCCAGAGCACGGGCGGCCTGCGGGGATTCGCGGGCGCTCAGGCAAACCTGCCCGGGTTCGCCGCGACAGCTCGCCGCAGCGTCGGCCGGTCCGCCCGGTAGGCCTGCACCACGGGCGCGAGCTCGTGCGGGCTCGCGCCATGCATGATGACGGAGTGCACGCCCAGGTCGTACTGCCGGGCAATCGTCTTCGCGCAGTCCTGCGGTGACCCCTTGGCCACCGAATCCAACCATTCGGTGGGAATCAGCTCGGCGATCCGCTGCAGCGTCTCGACTGAGGCACTGGCGTCGATGGGCCCGGCGGTGGCGGCATCGGTGAACAGCTCGGACTGCCTGATCCGGTCCCACACCGCGCGATCCCAGCCGTTGGCCGTAACGAGCACGTCCGGGTAGGCCTGCAGATACGTCGCCAGCCGGCCAACTCCGCGGCGCAACTGGTCCTCCGGTGACAACGCGTCGGGAACTGTTGCCAGGCAGGCCCAGATGCGGACGCTGTCGGGATCCTTGCCCGCACGTTCCGCGCCCCGGCGCACTGCCGCGACCGACGACGTCGTCGCCTCATCGGAGAAGAACGTATGGAGCACAACGAAATCGGCGATCTCACCGGCGAGTTCCATCGTCTTGGGGCCGACCGCCACCAAACCGATGGGAGGTCCGTCGGGCAGGCCGCTGGTGTGGCGCAGGAACGGCCACTTCCCGGCCGGGCCGTCATGGTCCAGGATCATCTCGCCGGCCCAGAGCCGGCGCAGGATGCCGAAGAAGTCACGCAGCCGGGCCTCGGTCACCACCGGGAGACCGATCGCGTTCCAGTACGCCGCCATTCCGCGTCCGAACGCCATGGCGAAGCGACCCTCAGTGAGCGCGTGCATCGTCGATCCCACTGTGGCGGTGACTGTTGGGTGCCGCGTGTGGTAGTTGGTCGACGGCGCGATCCCCAGGGTTGTGCTGCAGCCCGCCACCGCGCCGGAGAGCACCGCCGCGTCCTTCACCGTGAAGCGTTCACCGATGTGGCAGGAACCCAAACCGAGGCCTTCGGCCGTACGGGCTTCGGGCAGGACCACCCGGACATCCGCGGGGTGACGGGTCACCGCGTAATAGCCGAGCTCGTTGAGCTGGTCTTCGGGCTGGTTCGTGCTCAATGACGTGCCTTTCGTTCCGCGGACGTCTAGCACTGTCTGCCACGGCGACGGCGATTGTCAATGAGGGTTCTCAATGAATGGGAGGGTGTGGCGGCGTGAGCCGGGTGCCGGCAAGATCAGGCGCGTGCGTGACGGTGAAGAATGCCGTCCGCCGTGGTTTGTTGAAGTATTGTGCTGCAACCACTCTCGTAGTCGTCTGGTGCTGGAGCAGCTGCCATCACCGACGGTCGGTGACGACTCTCCCGCTACCGGTCCGGCCTACCACCGGGTGCCGTCGAGCCCCGGAATCACGCACCGGCCGTCAGCGGCCACCCGCCCAATCACCATGCCGTCATACCCCGTGCACGATGAGTTGAGCGGCTCGCAGGTGTTGACGGACGTGATCACCTTGTCGGGGCCGCAGGCGGAGCCGGGTGCTGGCGGGTCGGCATTGGCGACGGCGGTGCTGAAGCCCAGCGTCAGTATTGCTGCGGCAGTAACAACGAGTGAGCGGGTCGCGTCGATCATGATCGGTACCTCCGGCCGATGGCCCCCGACAAGTGTTGATGCTACTCGTGTGGTCTAAATCGTTTCCGGTGATCGCGCGCCAGATTTGCTGAGGCGAGCTGGAAAGGATTCCGCCGATTCGAGTTAGCTGGCAATTTGCTATGCGCCGCTGACCTGTATGTATGGAGCCGATGACGGGAATCGAACCCGCGTATTCAGCTTGGCGATTTTGAGGTTATCGACGTTCATATAAGTTCGTTAAAGTATTGTGCTGCAGTCACTCTCGCGGTTACCTGGTACGTATCGATACAGATAAGTTCACCACGATTCACGGGCGTTTATGCGGGGAAAGTACGGAGCGGCTGCAAACGGGTCGAGGGCGTGGCTTGCCAAAATGGCAAAGCGAGTTGCCAGGTTCGATCCCAGTCGACACCTCCAGGGTGTCAGTTGCGGTGGTGATCACCGGCGGTACGGAGCAGCTCGTACCCTTTTTCGCGACGCCGATAAAAAGCCTGGTCAGACCTTTTCAGGTTTGACCTTGAAAAGGCATGGGACGACTGGCCAGCCGAGTACCGCGCCCAGTTCTCCCAGGTCAACACTGACCTGAGGAACGGGACCAATCCGGTGTGGGTCATGACCCGGGCCCAGGAGAAGACGCGATCAGCAACCCCGCTCTTCTGGGACACCTCGGATCGGCCGATCAAGATCTACCAACGTGGCGAGGACTGGGACACCGACAATCCCAGCGACGTTCAGTACGCGCTACGGATGGTCGGCACCGACGTACCGCTAGACGCCTGGGTCTCTCTGGCCAAGGAATTCCTCACCGCATACGACCGGTGGCGAACCGACTGAAGACAGGCGGAGGGATTCGAACCCTCGAATGATTTCAGTCACTAGACACTTATCAGGTGCCCGCATTAGGCCGCTCTGCCACGCCTCCGTCGCTGGCCCCACTCCCGCGGCTGAAACCGACTTTCGGGGACACCAGCACGTCTGCCTTGCGGCAGGACGGAGCGCCAAATTAGCACACGGCCCGGGCGCTGGAAGTTTGATTCTGCAATTTTGCGGACGCCCGCAAGACCCCTAGCCGGCCGGATGCCGCTCGAAGTACTCAACCAGCGCTGCGCGAACCAGCTCAGACTCAGACTTGATGGCGCCGGCATCAACGCGGCGTTTCATCTCCGATCGGATGCCATCCGGCAGCCGCACGGGCAGCGACGGGGTCTTGCCGGCCGCCCGCCCAGCACTCTTGGTGGGGCGACCCATCGGCAGGCGAGCAGGGTTGATCTCAACACTGAGCACCTCTTCTTCTCGCGGCGGCTCAGCCTCATAGCTGGCTGCCATGTCCTCGTAGTCGGCCTCTGTGGCCCGTCGCTTGCTCATGGTGGCCTCCTTCTTGGGTTACAGGGTTGGTGGCGGGCTAGGCCCGTTGGCGGCCGTACTCGGGACGAAAGTAGACACCGAGGCCCAGGGACTCGAAGACGCTGGGGCGCAGCATCATCGCATGAAACACGATGGCCTCCTCGGGGTCGATGAGGTCGGCGATGACCTCGACGTGCGGCTGATCCTCGGCCACGCGCCCGATGTGCAGAACGGGTTGGGTCACGACGTTGATGCGGCGCGGCTTGAGGGTGACACGGAGCACCGGGTAGTGAATGGCAGAGCGGATCTCGGCGGTGGTGATGCCGTGGCGCTTGGCGCTGAGGAGAATCTCGATCCGCATATCTAAAGTGTATTACACATATCGGATAAAATGCAATACACTTATGGCGTGCGTGCCGAGGTCTATGTTTCTCGTCATGTGCAACCGCGTTCGCACCTGCAAAACGACGGTAGAGGCCTGGATCCGCCGACGTAGTCACAAGTTCTGGGCTATCGCGATCGTGATCTCCACAGTCGGCGCGCTCTTCCTAGGAAGCCAGATCGCCCGTGTCCGCGGTCAGGACGTCGACTGGTACACGGGATTCGGGCAATGGCTGGGCGCACTCGCCAGCTTCATCGCAGCCGGCGCTGCACTCTGGATCTCGTTATCGGACCGCCGCTACAACATGGCAGAACGGAAGCGGGCCGAAGAGCAGCAAGACACTGACCTGAATCGGCAAGCCGGCATGGTGCGAGTGACGGCCAAGGAGTATGCCAGAAGGCAGGCCGCCGGCCCGAATTTCAAAAACGCTGCGATCGGCATTCGGAATCGACGTTCCGATCGAATCTTCGACATCGAGTTGGTGAAGTTCGTTCACCACGGCGAAGAGATAGAAACGGCGGATATCGACAGGATCAACGGGTTCGCCGTGTTTCCACGGCGGCCGGAACATGAGAACCGGTTTCCACTGAAGGGCGAACTCGGCGGCATCGCACTCTTAAGCGACGAGATGCTCGTGCTGTACCACTCCGACAGCATGCCCGGCTCACCCGCCGATTACGCAGCCGTGAGGTACACCGACGCTGCTGGTAGGCGATGGGAAGTCGACACCGACGGAGCGGTCACCCGGCTATAGGGGGGTGGGCGGCCATCGTGGCAGGTGCGCGCCACCTGACCCCGCCCCAGTCAGGAAGCGCGATCTGTACGGGTCTGGGGATTCTGGCGATATATCGTTAGCCCGCCAGAGCGATGCCTCCGGGCTCGCTCCGGCGGGCCAACTATGGCTCTGCCTGCAGCATGCGGCGCCCGCATGAATCTACTTTCCGTAGGTCCGCAGCGCGATGTCCTGCAGGTGCGCCTGCATGCTCTCGTCCGTTTTCTCTTCAAGGCGGACAAGGAGGTAACCCGAGAGGCTGACCAGTCCCATGAGGAGCTGAGCTTCGCCGTCCGGCCCGTCGCCGACGTGCTCCAGAACTCGCTGCTGGGAGAACTCCGTGCTGTTGGGGTTGTCGGTCGCCCAGGCGGTCATGACGTCGATGGCCCTGCGCAGACTCTCGTATCGATCCACGCCCGGGAGTGTGCCATGAAAGCCGGTCCAAATGACGACGTTAAGGCTGAGTCGCTAGACGAGCTGGGATCGCCCGAGCATGTCCCGGGACAACGGATGTCCCGGGAGAGAAATGGCGACTGGGCCGGGGTCGACAGTTGGGCCTCCCATGGCGATGCTGACCCGCCCCCCCTGGGTTTGGTGTCAGCGCTTCCAGAATGAGTTTTGCGCTTCCGCGTTGCGGGCAGCGTCGGCACCGCCGCGGTCGTCGTTGACTTGGTTGTGGCTGTGGTACTCGAAGTTCATCGTGCGACTGTTGTCCTGTCCCTGGCTGCCCTGCTGCTGCGCGTTCGGGTTGGTGGGTGCCTGCTGCGCCGCCGTATTCGGCAAAGCGGGACGCGCAGAAGCGATCGCGCCCGCAGCCTTCCCGAACCATGAATTGCCGATGCTGCCCAATGGGGAACCCGACGGTAGGAGCGTCTCCATCAGGCCACTGACACCGATGCCGGCCACCTGACTGCCGAACTGAATTGCCCGGTTGGCCAGCTTCATACCGGTCTGTGCGGCCTGCCCGGCGCCCGGCGCGAGCATGTCCAGGCCGCCAGCGGCCATCATCGCTCCGTCCATCAACCCGCCACCAAGCCCAACGCCACCACCGCCAGGTCCGGCGGGGTATGCGATCCCGCCCGTGGCAGTCGACGCGAACGGCGCCGCCTGCGGTGCACCGATGCCAGGCATCATGCCGCCGGGCATCGCCGGCACGCCCGCCAATGACGGCGCGGTCGAAGGGGCTGCAGGGCTCGTGTACGCGGGGCTGTAGGTATCCGGGCCAGCCATCGGGCCCGGCATCCCGGGAATCGGAATTCCGGCGGACTGGCGAGTATGCACATGGTTCTGGTGTTCGGCCAGGGTGCCCTGGCCGTACAGTCCGGGCCACGGCCTGCCTTCGCCGACCTCGGTTGATCGCCCAGTGTTGGGGTTCTTCCAGATCACCTGCTCCAGCGCGCCGGGAATCTGCGAGAGGTAGTCGGCGAATCGCTGCATGTTGTCCACCGAGCCGGACCAGTCGATACCGCGGTTCTCGTGGTTCGGGTTGGGCGCCACATTGAGGCCGCCTGAAGTGACGCCGTTCGCGCCATCTTCTTGATGCCCCTTGTAGGTGCTGGCCTTGACGCCGAACGCCTGCTCCAGCGCGTGCACCCACGGCGGGAACACGGCGCCGCTACTGCCATAGCCACCTGTGTCTGTGCCGCCCGGCAGCCCGTACGCTGGGCGCCCGCCCGGCGCCAGGGTCGGCTGCAGCGCAGAGGCGGGGTACGCAGTGGGTGAGTTCCCTTGCGGCCCGTATTGAGGCTGGGTGTACTGAGGCCCGAGAACCCCCTGCGCACCGAGGATCCCGGCGATGCCGTGGCCGCCCTGGATCGGGTTGGCCTGGCCGATAGCGGACAACTGGCCCATCAGCGGTGCGGCGGCGAGGCTGGCGACGAACCTCACCAGATTGTCAGCCAGCCCCGGCAGCCCCTTGGAAATGCCAAGGTCGTTGTCCAGCGCGACGCCGATCTGGTCCATGCCTTGTCCGAACGACTTAGCGGCACCCTCCATCTTCTTCCACGTACCCTGCTGCGCCTCAACCAGCTTCATCTGGGCTGAAACGTATTGCCGTTCAGCCATTGTCACTGACTGGCGTGCAGTGTTCAGATCTTGCTCGGTGTGGGTGGTGTCTGCTTGCAGTTCCAGGACGCGGATTCGGGCCTGCTCGACACTGTTACGGGAGGACATCACCGACGTCTCAGCGTCGAACACGCGCGCCGGATCCACCTGATAGGCGCCGGGGCCAGTCGGCGGCCACCCGGCCGCAGGCAGGCTAGTAACCCCCTGAGCACCTGGCAGTGCACCGGCCACCGGGATGGCATCAACGGAGTACTGCGACGGATCGAACGACGGCTTCGCCTTGGCGCCATCAGCTTTCGCGGCGTCCTCGATCTGCTTCTTGGCGTCGCCGTACGGCATGCCCGGGCCAGCGGCCGGCGTATCCGCTCCCCACGAATGTGGCCGGTCAGTCAGGTCCGCCTGCTGGCGAGGCGACAGTCCCGGCTGGAAAGCGATCTGCGGCAGGGGCCCTGTCTGTGGCGGATCGTCAAACAGGTGGCCGCTGACGAACTTCCCGAACTCGTCGGGCAAGTCCTGCATAAACCATTGGCCGAGCCCGGAGTCGGAGATCTTGCGCTGAATCTTGTCGACCTCGTTGCTGATCGTGTTGCCGAGGTTGGTCCACCCGTTCGCATGTTCATTCAGGGTTGCAGTGGCCTGGTCCACCTTGCCCTCGATGTTGGTGAATCCTGTACTGGCAGAGTTGAGGTCCATCGCCATGATGGCGGTGTTGGCTTCTTCCCACCGGGTCTTGAACAGTGCCAAACCGACGTTGGTCCGCTCCTGCGGATCCTCAATGCTGGCCAGGGCCACCATGATCGCACCGAATGCGCTTTTGGCTTGATCTCCGCCGGCCGCGAACTGCTTGCCCATTTCGTCGGCGTTGAACCCGAGCGCCTGGAACGCGGCCTTGGTCGTGGTGGATCCGTCGTTGGCGCTGATGGCGAACTCCCGCAACGAATCTGCCGCGAGGTCGGAGTTACGGATATTCGACTCATACATCTGATCGATCAAGCCCAGCGCTTCGCCGCCGGACAGGCCGAGGTTCTTGAAGTTGATGGCGTATTCGTTGAGGGTGTCCATCATGTCGCCGGTGAGGTTCAGGCCCTTTTCCTGCGCGGCGAGGATCAGATCGAAAGCACCCGTGTAGTTGGCGACCATCCCGCCAGACACCAGTCCACGCGCCCCCAGTGCGAGGCTCTGCTGCGATTCACCAGTGACCCGTGAGACGGTGTCCATCTGTTCGATGAACTTCTGGACCTCGGCGTCGCTGGCGTTCCTGTCCAGTAGCCGGGCTTGAATACCGAGGTCGATCGTGGACAGGTTCGTCTCCCGTGACATCCCGAACCCGTTGGTCCAGGCTGTGCCGGCGGCCAGGCCGAATCGGTTCATGGTGTCGGAGTCGACACCCATCCGTGTCTGGAACACGTCCTGCACTTGCAGTTGTTGCAAGCCTTGGGCGAGACCGTCGGCGAGCTGCTTGCCGGCGACCACACCGAGGGTGGCAACCCCGGCGAGGGCCAGGCCGATCGGCCCGCCGGCGGCGCCTATCCGGGCCAGTGTCGACGCGCCGGCGAATCCGCTCATGAAGTCGTTGGCCGCGCCCTGGCCGGCGGAGCCAGCGCCGTACATCGAGTTGCGGAAGGTGTTCATGAACGACTGGCCGGCGTCGGCGCCACGGCGATCAGCGGCATCACGGGCCCGCTCGTAGTCGCTCAGGGCGCTGGTGGCGTCTCGGATCGAACGCGCCTCAGCACGGCGGGCTTTCTCCACCTTCTCCACTTGGGAGACGATCTGATCGTCTCGGGCGCCGCGCTCCCGCAGGTTCTGCAGCCTGGCCTCTTCCGAGCGCAACCGCCCGGCCGCGTCGGTGGCCTTGTCGTAGGAGTCTTTTGCCTTGTCGCCGAACTTCTTCAGTGACTCTTCGGCATCCTTGGACGCGCCGCTGATGGCATCTGAGAACGTTCTCCCAGCATTGCGGCCAGCATCGGCCATCGCCCGCTCAGCCTTATCGCCAACCTGCTTGAATGACCGCTCATCGGCGGTAGCGGTTACCGGGATTGATATAGCCATCAGCGTTACGCCCCTTGGTTCCTGGCGTCTGCCTCAGCGTTCTTCGGCAACAAAACAAGTCGCTGATCAGCGAGTTGGCCGATAACTGCGGCGATCACGTCGTTGGGTTTGATGGGCGGGCCCGAGTTCTCTACCGCCAGAGCTTCTTTGATGTTTCCGCGTAGGTAGTGAAAAACCCATTCATCGGCCCGCAGCTTCTCGTTGTCACGTGTGCTCATGGTTGGCCCTTCCTGGTGGTGGGACCTGGCCAGGGGTACGAATTGGCTCGTACCCCTGGCGGTCTCGTTCGTCTCGGCTAGGAAGCGCTCACAACATCGAGCATCCGGAACGCGCCATCGTTGACCGAGTCGGCGCCCACGCGGTACCAGGCGACCCAGCCGCGCTGGCCGGTGGGCCGGCGGTTCGCCCCGAACAGATGCTGAATCAGCTCGACGGTCATACCCAGCCGTGTGGCCACGACGTAATTGGAGAAGTCGCCGTAAATCGCCGCGTAGTTGTGCCCAGCGCCCGCCGTGGTGATGGAACCGTCCATCGCCTCAGCCTCGATCGCCGGCCGGCCCAGCAACTGCGGGGGCCGACCATCGTTCAGGTTGGTCCAGAAGCCACCGCCACCGCTGGTGTCGAACTGCCGAATCTTGTTGTAGATCTGGTTGTTGGCCAACCAGGAGGCATTGCGGCGCCACCGCGCCGGCAGAGCTCCCTGCAGCGCGTACACGTCCGACAGTGCGAACGTGTCATCCGCTCCGGCGTTCACCACCGACGACGTACCCGTCAGCGCGGTCACGATGCCGGTCGGCTGGCCCGAACCGGAGCCGGTGACGAACGCTTGCGCTTCCAGATCGGACTGGCCCTCGGCGAACAACGTGCCCACAGCCTCGGTCACGTTCGCGGCGTCCTGCAGCGCTTCCACGCTGATCGGCACGAAGCCCTGCGCCTTGTGGATCGGGATGGTCGGCTGCGCGAACGTCGGCGAGTCGTCGGACACCTCTTCGGCTTCCGCGTCCCACGACCAACTGATGGCCGCTGAACTCACCCCGTGCCACACATCTCCGGTGGCGATCACCTCGCGGGCCACCGAGCGCACTTCGCTGTATGAACCAGCGCTCGTGACGATCAAGGCGGGATCGAGCTGGAAGGGCACCAGGAAGCCACCGGCGCTGTCGGTCAGCGACATGGCACGGAACTGCTCAGCTTCTGCCCAGGCTCGCTTCTCGTCGTCGTCGAGGGCGTACTGCTCGCTACGGGCCATCTTCGACCAGGCGCGAACGTAGGCCGGGTTGGAAGTGATCAGCGCGTGACGGGCGATCTTCGAATCGACCGAATCGTAGCGTTCCAGCATCCGCGTTGCGCCTTCACGAATCTCATCGCTGGCGCCGGGCATCTTCTCCACCGCCGACAGCGCGCGGGCCCGCAGTTCGTTGGCGATCGCAGCCGGTGCTCGGCCGAACGCCTGCACCTCCCGAAGGTCCCAGGGGTTGCGGCCCCGGAACTCGGCCGCGGTGTCACGCGGATCGCCGATCGGATCGCGGTCGTAGTCACCGGCCCCGCCGCGCTCCACCTTTGCCTCACCAGAGGCCACCAGCTCCAGTATCTTCTGGCGGTCCACACCGCGCTGCTGCTCCTGCTCGCGGAGTTGAGTGGCGCGCGCAGACAGCGATTCGAAGCGCTGAGCATCGGCCCCGGTGAGGTCGCCGGTGGTTTTGTCGAGCAGCTCCTGCGCGGCAGCGCGGGTCTGCTCCATGGTCATCGAAGAGATATCGGTATCGGTCATGATGTTTCACCAATCGAGGAGGGACAGCCGCGCTTGCGCGACTGACCGAGGGATAACAAGGGAGGATTGCGAGCGAACGCCAGCGATCTGCGCGCCGGAATAAGCCGGCCAGGTCACCGCCGAAACTTCCCGAAGCCCGGCTTCGAGGTGAACCCGAAGGTCGCCTTCCCACCGATCCCTGACCGACGAGAAACCGACAGAAAAGCTGTCGACAGTGCCTTCGCGGACCAGAGTCAACAGATCGTTGCCTGCAGTGGTGTCGGAGACCTCAAAGGCAGCCATGAGGCCGCTGCTTTCCTCACGGAGGTCAACTGCCCTGCCCACCGGTAGCTTTCGATGGTCGTGGCCCACGAGCAGTTTCACTTTGTGGCCGCGTTCCCGGATGGACCGCTCGAAGCTGCCGAAGGTGAATTTCTCGCGGTAGTTAACCATCCCGCCCCGGTCATCAGGCTCGCTGATATGCGTGATCTGCTCATACGGGACGGCAATGCCGTGAATCGTGCGGCCCTCAATGGAATCGAGAGCAGCCGTTCGAAAGAGGATGTTGCTCATTGGGTTTCACCTATGCCAGGACGTGCGGAATTCGCTTGCGTCGCATGGTGACCGGGATAGCGCGGGTTGGCCTCCCCTGAGGCTCCCGGCGTCTCGCGTGATACCGAGCTAATTGCCATAATAGCAAACCGGCTTGCCATCATGGGTTGTCGCGATCATCGATCGGTTGTCCGCGCTTTGGTTCGCCGGGATTGTTTGCGTGGAACGCCAGCCACTCGCGGGTGACGTGGACCAACGGATTCGCCTCGGCCACGACGTACGCGTCGCTGGCGTCACCTCGGAACTCCAACTTGCCGTCAGCGGCGATCTCATCCAGTGCATCGGCCGCTCTCTCGCGATCACCGCCAGTCTGTTGCGCCACAACCTCAACGGCCAGGTCCCACATCAGCTGCCGCTCGTCGTCGGTCAGGGGTCGGTTGATTTCGGTCATTGCTCGCTCCAGTCGTCAGGAATCGTGTCGGGCACCTCGGCCGGCACGAACTGCGCCACCAAGGCCTCATCGCCATCAAGGTCTTCCGCTCGGACCATCGCCAGGGTGCGGCCACCCCACCGGAAATCAAGCAGGCCGTCATGCTCGCTGGTGTGCATCCGCACCCCGTGCTGATTGTTGGCCTGGCACCACGCGATGCGCTCAGCTCGGTCGTCAGGATCGAGATTGGCGACGGCGCTCCCCAACAGCGCCTGAATCCGGGCAGGCAGATCAGGATTGGTCATGTCGGAAGCCCTTCGGTCGTGGTTGTGGAAAAACTTCGGAGAGAGACTCGCCATAGGAAGCAGAGGGGTCGACCTGGGAACGTCCTGCGCCGGACCCCTACCCCCCGGGGGGCGGTGAACGATCGCGAAGGAACCGTCTGACCTGACCCCGCCCCAGTCAGGAAGCGCGATCTGTACGGAGTCTGGGAAGTTGGCGATATATCGCTAGTCGGGGGCATGAGCAACCGCCTGGTAGTCGAGGATTCGTTGAACGGTGCTGTACCCGACCTTGAGAGTGCGCTGGATAGTGCTTGGCGCGGTGCCTTCGGCGTGTGCGGCGAGCACCTTCGCGACACGTTCGGGCGCGATCCGCACCACGCCTTGCGCGACGATGCGTTCCGCGATGGTCAGGTGCGCACCGTCGTATGCGGGTCGCTCGACAGTGCACGCTGCGGCGTGCGTTTCGGTGTGCACCGTGTTGTGCACTGCCACGTGCACCGCCGCGGTGGCCTCTGCGTCATGGTGTGTAGCCAGCTGCAACTGCTCGGCGCGTTGGGCGTTGGTGAGCGCCAGGATCGCGATGGTGCTCGCAGTCATACCCAGGTCGATGATCAGGGGGACGATCCATGCGATGACGGGTGCGGTGCCGGCCCAGGTGATCACGAGGTCTTGCAGCGCGACGAAGTTGAGCACGAACGCTCCGAGGGCGAGCGTGACGGCGATGGCCAGCGCCGAGCGGTATGCCGCGCCGACGATGCGCGCCTGGACCAACACGTGCACGCCGTAGGTGGCGCACAGCTGGATCACCACGATGACGAATGCGAGCACGGAGGCGATCAGGGGCGAGCGTGCGCTGCCTAGTACAGCGTGGGTGACGACGCCGAGGATGGAGAACGCGGCTGAGCCGATCAGCCAGGACCAGAAGAACCTCCGGGCTCGGTCGGCGCTCACGATGCGTCCTCCCGGTTCGCGTCGACGATCTTCCAGATGCGTTCGGTTTTGGCCTCACCGTGGGCTGGCACCGATTCGATTCGCGACATGCGCCCTGCGGCGCGGCGTACGGATTGCCAGGGGTGGCCGGCGGCTTCACCGGCGATCTTCGCGTCGTCCGGGTCGATGGTGTCGCTGTCCTGTTTGTCGAGCCAGGCATCTAGCCACGCCTCTGCCGACTCGTATCGGGGTGGCTTGTAGTCGGGAGTGATCGACCAGATGGCGCGGCCCCGCTTGCGGTCGACGGTGTGCATCTCGGGGTGGGCGCTGACGGCTTGGTGAACGCTGCCTTTGGTGTAGCCCTGCGCTTGTCCTGCTTCGATTACAGCAAACGATTCGATGGTGGTGTGGCCCGCTGCGCGGAGTTCTTCGACGTGTTGGTTGAGCCATTTCTGGCAGGACAGCTTCGGCTGCTCGGAATCGCGTGACCTGCGCGAATCTAGGTCAGTGATTGTCGCCTCGGGTTCAACCTTGACCCTAGGGGTCAACCCATCTGACCTGCTGTTATCAACCTTGACCCCGGGATCAACGTTGACCCCTTCGCTTAACGAATACCGCTTTCCGCGCTGCGTCTCTTCGTCCACGATTTCGCCGGATGACAGCAAACTGGCGATGACCGCTGGGAACAGTTCTTTGTACTCTCGCTTGCCGATGCGGCTGTGGACGGTTCCGTGGGATGTTGGGCCTTCGGCGAGGATGCGGAGGATGCGCCGGCGCACGACCTCGGCGCGCCGCTCGTCGATAATCTCGTCGAATGCCGCGCGGCCGAGAGCTCGCTGGCGCACCTCTTCCCGCTTGGCGCGTTTGGCCTGCTCGAGGATCCAGTCGCGGGTGCTGTCTGAGACCTCCATGACGGCGTCGGACAGCTGCCAATCCAGCTCGGAGACGACCATTCGGTGGTGCATGACCGCCAGCACCGCGGCCACCTTCAGACGGGTCAACAGCCGATGCCCATCGAGGGCCTCGGAGTCGCCCCGCTGGCGAGCGATGTGGGCGGCGATGACCGTCTGGGCGATGTCCTCGGGGCCGTACTGGATCTCCAGCGGCTCGGCGCTCACGCGTGCCCACGAGGGCAACGCGGTGTTGAGCGGGCCCGGGTCTGCTGCCGGGGTGGCTGGCATGTCCGGGTCCGTGGTGGGGAACCACAGAAACCTCTGGGGCGTACCACCACTGGTGTCGGAGAAGATTACTCCGCAGTGCCCCGGCTGGGCGCCTACCGAGAGGCAGCACCGGTATGTGTGGGCCTGGACGATTCGGGTCGTCGCGTCACTGGCGTTGGACTGTCCGAGCAGTTCGCCCATCGCCATCGATTTGAGCTGAGCCAACAGGATGGAGCCTTGCCGGCCCGCGATGCCGGCCAAGGTGTCGATCTCGGGGACGCTGAAGATCGCCCGCGTAATCGCCTCCTGCCCCTCTTTTTTCGGGGGAATGAACGTGGCGGCGATGCCCTCACCGGATCCAATGGGGCGTTCGATGATCGGGGCTGGCCAGGCCTCGCGTGCCACCTTGTCTGAGATGCCCTTGCCGCCGCCTGATGGGGACACGAACGCGGCCAGCAGGTTCAAGCTCGCCCGGCCGCCGATGATGCCGGGCAACTGCACCTCGGGGCCTGTGGAGGCGGCGACCCGCAGCAGAACGGCGCCGAATACGGCCCAGGGGGCGGCGTAGCGGGCTCGTGCCCACCGGTAGATCGTGTTCAGTTCAGGTGTGGCGTCGAAGAACTCGGAGTCGGTCAAGATGCTCTCCTGGGGATGTAGGCGGGGCCGCGGCCCTGGGCGATGCGCTGGGCGAGGGCGGTCCAGCCGCCGGCTGCGGCGATCTCGCGGGATGCTTCGGCGCGTTTCTCTTGGGCGAGTTCGGTATGCAGCACCCAGTGCTCTCCGGAAGCTGCGAGCGACAAGAGCTTTCGAGGGTCACTGTCGGGTAGCTGGCACCACGCCGGGGTGCCTGCCGCCGGAAGCGGACCGACATTGGCCTTAGCGACCATGGCAGTGATGAACTCGTGGACAGGCCACCACGCGACCTGTTGCGATGCGGGAGCACCCGCCCCGATGGTCTCGGGGCGGGCCTCCGTGTCGACCTTGCGGTCAGCCACTATTGGCCACCAGCATCGAACGCGGCCAACAACTCAGCGACAGCGCGTGCGTCCAGCTGGGATGCCTTGTCCACGATCTTCTGTAGCTTGGCCTGCAACGCTTCGCGCTGCTCTTCGAGGGCGATCGCGTTGGCGCGGCACAGGCAGTCGGTGCAGTCCACCTCGTACCACCAAAGCCCCGTCGTGGGGTCCTCCAGATCGACATCATGGCAACGACCCGGCGCGATGAACTCGTCAATCTCGTATGCCTTGTAGTTGCTCTGTCTGCCCCGCTCGGATTGCTTCTCGAGGACGGGGAGCTCTGCTCTGCAGATCGCAGGGAACGTTGATTGTCCGGCGTCCCATGCCTTCTGCAAGTCACTCCACCACCACAAGTGATGTGCGTGTGGGTTCTGCGGAACACCCTGCCGCCATGCCCGTTGAATCCGTTGGCTGTCAGCCTCGGTGAGGTCCTTGCGGAACCATCCCGTGGCGATCTCCCGCAGCTTCTCGGCGTGGTTGTCGCCGGTGATGATGGCGTGGGTGGTGATTCGGCCACACTCAGCGCACTTGAGGTCACCGGTCTCTCGGTGCCAGTCCCGATCGACGGAGCCTCGGAGCCAGTAGTTTTCGGGCCGGTGATTGCGGGGCCGGCGGCAGGTGCGAACCGTCCCGCAGATGCAGCAGAGCGCTTGGCGCGCCTGATCGCTCACCGCCGCACCTCCTGAGACTGTGCGGCGAGGGTGTCGGCGATCTTGTCGACCAAGACGGACGCGGCCCGCAGATGCCGACCAGCTCGCACCAGGTCGACGTACACCCACAAGGGGGTGTCCTCCGGCAGAGCCTTCATCACCTCGTCCAGGTCGCTGCGGCCAAGCTCGGCCATATTGCTGGCACGGTCGAAGGCCAGGGCGATATCCGGTGGCGGTACCACCGGGGCGGTGGTTGTCGGTACAGTCACTTCTAGAACTCCTGTTCTTGGCTGAGTGGGTTGTTCCTCTGAAGGGCCTCGGCGGCAACCGGGGCCTTTCGCATGTCTGGCGTGTGGTCATCCTCGATGAGACCGAGGTCGGCGTGATCTTCCTGCGGCAGAGACCGCATTAGGCCGCACCTTCGAGGCGGCTGATGTACTCGCTGATCTGCGCGTCAGTCGAAAACCTGCGCCGGCCGATCTTTACCGATGCCAGGGCCCCTGACGCCCAAAGCTGAAACACCAGCGTGCGGCTGATGCCGCCGAGCTTCGTGCTCGTCTGCTCCCAACTGTTCACGGACGCTCCTTTCGTTGACTGCTCCGTAATGCGACATATCTGACGTACTTAGCCGTCATGTCGGAGCATACAACGGATGCTCCCGAACGCAAGCGCATCCGTGCGAGAATGTCGCAATGCCGAACATCGATGAGTCAGCGAAGGCCTGGCAGCTGGATATCGCGCGCAGGGTAGGCGCTGAAGTGCAGAGGTTGAGGAAGAAGCAGGGCTGGACCGCACTGGAGCTAGCCCAGAGAACTAAAGAACTCGGTTATCCGATCAGCCGCGTTGCAATTTCGAAGATCGAAAGCAATACAAGGGCTGGCAAACTCGATCTCGCCGAACTGCTGGTTCTCGCCGCCGCGCTCAACACAACACCAGTGACGCTGATTTTTCCCGGACCCTACGAGGATCATGTTGAATCTCTGCCCGACCGATCAACGTTGCAGTTCTTTGCAGCTCAGTGGTTATCCGGGAGCCTCATGCTCGGATCTCAGGACGCAGACAGGTGGACCGAGAGTACCCGCAGCCTGAAGCTATGGCGACAGCTCCATGATGCGGAACGGATACGGGCTGTTCTCATCAGAGACAAAGCTGATCCGACACAAATTGCGTACTACGACAAGCAGATTCAGCAGCTACGCGATGATCTTGGCATCGACGACTCAGTCTTGAGGATAAGGTAAGGAGCGGCGGTGCCTAGGCAGCGGATGACCCCCGGTGAGCACGGGAAGATCACGGAACGTGCGAGTGACGGAATCTTCTACGCCACAACGTATCTACGGCTCCACAGCGGCAAACTGCGCGAGCGTGAAGCGTCGTCGAGGAAGTCCGCAGAGGATGCGCGGCGTGAGCTGAAACGGCGCATCGCAGCGGAGCTTGAGGCCGGCGAACCAACGGGTGTAATCAACCGGAGCACATCATTGTCCGAACTGTTCCAAGCGTGGATACCAGCCAAGGTCGCAGAGGACAGAATCGGCGACCGAACAGCCACCCTGTACCGGGATACGTGGCGACTGCACGGCGAACAGCAGCTCGGCGAGCTGCGCATCGCGGAACTGTCGACCAGCCGCGCCGACGCGCACCTGAAAGCATTGCCGTCGTCCGCGGCCATCTACATGCGCATCATCCTGTCGGGCATGTACTCGCTGGCCGTCAGATTCGACGTGATCGCCCACAACCCGATGCGTGAGACCAAGACCGCCAAGACCGATCGCAAGCCCGCTAGGGCGCTCACCGCAATGGAATTCGAGGAAGTGCGCCTGGCCGTCAAGGTGTTCTGTGAGCACAAGGGACCGGGTCCTCGGCGTGGCCGGATGCTGGCCGGGTTCGTCGAACTGCTCGCTGCCACCGGTGTGCGGCCGGGGGAGGTTCTGGCGATCGAATGGCCAGACGTCGACCTCCTGGCTGATGTGCCGACCGTCACGGTCAACGGGACCGTCGTCGACAGCGGGAGAGTGGCCGGCAAGCCGCTACATCGGCAGGACGCACGCAAAGGTGGTGCCCCGGCCCACACGGTGACGCTGCCCGCGTTCGGGGTGAAGGTGCTCACCGAGCTGTACGGGGTGACTGGACCGGACGGCACGGTGCTGAAGAACAGAGACGGTGGCCTGGTGAGCCTGTCGAATATCCGCTCGTCGCTGCGGGAAGCTCTTACACCTCACGAACACCTGAAGTGGGTGACGCCGCACAGCTTCCGGCGCACCACCGGGACCGTCGTCAGAGACGGGCTCGGCGTCGAGGCCGCACAGCACCAGCTCGGACACGCGCAGCTCGCGACCACTGAGGGCCATTACGTGCAGCGGGTCACGGCAGGGCCGGATACCCGTGCTGTGCTGGACAAATGGGCCAGCAACGGGAACTGAGAACCGAATTTACGGGGAAAGTACGGGATTTCGCCGATTCGAATTTGCTGGCAAACCTCTGCAAGCTGCTGACCTGCATGTATGGAGCCGATGACGGGAATCGAACCCGCGTATTCAGCTTGGGAAGCTGATGTTCTGCCATTGAACTACATCGGCATGGTGCTGACGAAGGATAGCAACTCGGCCTGCGTTGTGGGTAAGGCGGGCGGACAACGCCGCCGCGAGTCTGAGAAATTGACGCCGGCTGACCCGTGGGGCAGCCCCCGCCTGGCGAAGGTCGTCGACGCGGCCGATCGACCGTTGCCCAGTGCGGACCCGGTGCTTCGGGCCGGGTGGCGAAAGATACGACCCCAGAACATGATTCCTGTTCACGCCCGACCCTGAGAGTCGCATAACAGCTTGGGCTTTCGCTCTCAGGCGCCCTGTCTACCGTCGGTCGTCCTGGGCTCCATCCGGCGCTGAATGGAGCGAGCAGGCCCCCACCACGGGCCGAATCAATCGAGGGGTTTTCCCATGGATGTTGTTATCGGTATCGCCATGACCTCGCGCGATACCCGGCTTCTCCTGGTGGAGGGCACTCGCGGCGACGGCGCGATGATCGACCACGACGGTTTCGACGCGCACACCCGCATCGGCGTCGAGCACCCCGACTTCAGTGAGCACGTCGTCAACGCGGTGCTCGGCACCTGCGCCGCCGCCCCGGCGAACGGATACGTCGTCGACCGCGTCGCCCTGACCTGGACCGACGAGGTGGCCAGCGAGGCCAAGTCGATCCTCGAGGCTCTCAAGGAGCTGGGCATTGCCAACGTCGAGGTGGTCTCCACCAACGACGCGCTCGCAGCCGCCGCCGAATACACCGTTCAGATCGCGGACTGCGACTCGATCGCACTATGCGTCATGGAACCCGACGAGACCATGTTGGCCGCGATCGGCGCCGAGGGCGAGGACGGTACGCGCCGAACACACAGCCGCCGTCTGGTTGGACCTGATGCGGCCACCGCAGTGCTGGCGCTGCGCGGCGTCTGTGACAGCTTCTCCGAACCGATCTCCGCGGTTGCCATCGCGGGTTCGACACCCAATGCGGAAAGTCTTGTCGAGGAAGTGAATTCGGTGATGTCGCGGCCGGTCGTCCTCGGTGACGACGCGGCCTTGCTGCTGGCGCGCGGCGCGTTGCTCGCCAGTGCAGACCGTCGCGACGAGGCCGCGCCGGCAGTCAAGCGTGACCCTCTGGCGCACACCTTGGCGATGGTCGTGGCGACAGCGGTGCTGATCGTGGCGGGTGCGGTGTTCCTGGCGGTGACCATGCGCGGGGGCCCTCGCAACTCGCCGCCGCAGGCGTCGACCCCGGTTGAACATGCCGCGCCGATCTCGCCGCCCGAGCTGCCGATCCACACCGTCGTGCGCAAGGTGGTGCCACTGGTTGGGAGGGCGGCTGGGAAATCCTTGGTGGGGCCCGACGCCGACACCGCCTTGCCGCCGTTGCCGCAGGTGGTCCGTCGGTAACCGATACGCTCGTCGGGTGCTGCTCTCCGATAGGGACATCCGGGCCGAGATCGCCGCGAAACGCCTGGCCATCGAGCCGTTCGACGATGCCCTGGTGCAGCCGTCGAGCGTCGACGTTCGCCTGGACACCCTGTTCCGGGTCTTCAACAACACCCGCTACACCCACATTGACCCGGCCAAACAGCAGGACGAGCTGACCAGCCTGGTCGAACCCGCGGAGGGTGAGCCGTTCGTGTTGCACCCGGGCGAGTTCGTCCTCGGCTCCACGCTCGAGGTGTGCACGCTGCCCGACGACCTCGCCGGGCGCTTGGAAGGCAAGTCCTCGCTGGGGCGTCTCGGATTGTTGACGCACTCGACGGCCGGGTTCATCGATCCGGGGTTCTCCGGGCACATCACCCTGGAGCTCTCCAACGTCGCCAACCTGCCGATCACGTTGTGGCCCGGCATGAAGATCGGCCAGCTGTGCCTGCTGCGGCTGACCAGCCCGGCCGAGCACCCGTATGGCAGCGACAAGGTCGGCTCGAAATATCAAGGTCAGCGCGGGCCGACGCCGTCACGCTCGCATTTGAACTTCATCAAGTCGTAGGCGCTCTCGCCGAGTGGCTAGTTATGACACGTAAACGGGCGATTCGCGTGTCATAAGTGGCCACTCGGCGTGCATCCGGGGCCCGGCCCTCGCCACGTCTGCGCCGTTTTCTACGTGTGAGTCGTGGAATCGCCGATCAACAGCGCTGGTGTAGAAAACGGCGCGGCGACTGCGGGGGCTGGGCGCGGCGACTCCGGGGCCGCCGCGACCGCGAGGCAGGCACGCACGCTCGGCAGGCCAAGCCCACACCCGGTGAACTTTCAGTAACCACACCGCAACACGAAACACGGCTGAAACACGCGCGCCGCGCAGCTGAAACGCGCGCCCGACATTCTCGTCGAGACCAAAGGAGCTCGACGTGCCCGAAATCGATCCGGCCGCCACTGCTTGGCTGCTCGCCAGCACCGCGCTGGTCCTGTTGATGACCCCCGGCCTCGCCATCTTCTACGGCGGCATGGTCCGCACCACCGGCGTGCTCAACATGATCATGATGAGTTTCATCTCGATCCCGCTGGTCACGGTGGCCTGGCTGTTGGTCGGCTACACCCTGGCGTTCTCCGAGGACGCCGGCGGCGGTCTGATCGGTGGCCTGCAGCACTTCGGCATGCTCGGCATCACGCCCAGCACGGCCCACGGCGCGGTACCCGAGCTGTTGTTCGCCACGTTCCAGCTGACCTTCGCGATCATCACCGCCGCCCTGGTCAGCGGGGCCATCGCGGACCGGGCGAAGTTCGCCGCCTGGATGCTGTTCGTCCCGATCTGGGCCGTCGCGGTGTACGCCGTCGTCGCGCACTGGGTCTGGGGGCCGGGTGGCTGGCTGGCCGGCCTAGGCGTGCTCGACTACGCCGGCGGCCTCGTCGTCGAGATCGTCTCCGGTTCCTCGGCCCTGGCACTGGCCTTGGTGCTCGGCCCGCGCATCGGCTTCAAGCAGGACGCGATGCGCCCGCACAACCTGCCCTTCGTGCTGCTCGGCGTCGGCCTGCTGTGGTTCGGCTGGTTCGGCTTCAACGCGGGCTCGGCGCTGGCCGCCAACGGCACCGCCGCCGCGATCTTCCTCAACACCCTGGTCGCCGGCTGCCTGGGCATGCTGGGCTGGCTGACGGTCGAGCAGGTCCGCGACGGCAAGCCGACCACCTTCGGCGCCGCGTCCGGTGTGGTGGCCGGCCTGGTGGCGATCACCCCGTCCTGCGGCACCGTCAACACCCTCGGCGCGGTCGTGGTGGGCCTGGCCGCCGGTGTGGTCTGCTCCTTTGCCATCGGCCTGAAGTTCCGGTTCGGCTACGACGACTCCCTGGACGTGGTGGGTGTGCACTTCGTCGGCGGCGTGGTCGGCGTGCTGCTGATCGGATTCCTGGCCACCGAGGTGATGACCCAGGGCCCGCAGGGCCTTTTCTATGGCGGCGGGCTGACCCAGCTGGGTAAGCAGCTGCTGGCCGCGGTCGTCGTGGCGGTCTACGCGTTCACCGTGTCGTACGGACTCGCCAAGGCGATCGACCGGTTCATGGGATTCCGGCTCAGCCCCGAAGACGAGACCACCGGCGTCGACTTCACCCAGCACGCCGAGTCCGCATACGCCGAGGGTGTGCACGGGCACCTGCCGCAGCGCCGACCGGGATTGTTCGGCGGCACGCTGGGGCAGTTGGGGCATTTTGGCCAGCTCGGAGACCACGAACAGCGTCCCGATCCGGCCGAGGAAGACAGCGCGGGATGAACCGGCCGGCGCTCTTTGTCGTAATGCCGAGTAGGGTCTAACTAACCGGCGCCGGCACGCACAACGCCGCCGCGGTCCGACCGGAGTCCAAGCGCTGTAGCTAACGAGCGCAGGTGTAACGATCGAGCTGGTTACGCCGATGAAGGTTCTAGTTGTCGGTTCGTGCGGAATGTGTGCGCAATGGCGACAAACGCAGTGTAGCAAACACATTGGAGGGCTCGGTGGACATCGTATTGGGTGTGGCGATGGCACCTACAACGGTCCGCATGGTGCTGGTCGAGGGGGAGAAGGCCGACGGAGTTACCGTCGATCACGACGTCTTCGACGTCACCGCCGGTGAAGATTCGGCAACCATTAGCGCGGCCGATCAGGTGGTCGCCGCGATCCTCGGAACCCAGGAGAGCGCGACCGCGGGCGGGCACCATCTGAAGTCGATCGGGGTCACCTGGACCGACCATTCCGACGCCGCCGCACTGCGCGACACCCTGTCCGCGCACGGCATCGACGACGTCATGCTGGTCTCCGAAAGCCATGCCGCCGCCGCGCTGGCCCAGGCGGTGGGCCGCGCGGTCGGTTACGACACCACGGCGCTGCTGTTCATCGACCGTGACGCCGCGACGCTGTCCGTGGTCAAGACCGACGACGGTTCCGTGGTCAAGGTGCTGAGCCGTTCCCTGCACAGCGCCGACGCCATGGCCGTGCTCACCGATATGGCCGCTGCCGTCGACGCCGCCGATTCCGCACCGCAGGGCATGTTCGTTCTCGGCTCAGGCGTCGACGTCGCCTCGGTCAAGGCGCACCTGGAGCCTCTGGTGTCGCTCCCCGTCAGCGCCCCGGACGAGCCCGAGATGGCGCTGGCGCGCGGTGCCGCACTCGCGTCGGCTAATGCTCCGGCGTTCGAGGCCACCACGGTCGGTTTGGCCTATTCGCAAGATCCCGACGGGTCGACCGCGGGCAGCGCCTACGCGCTGGCCGGCCTGGCCACCGAGATGGCCCCGGCCGGTGCCGATGCCATCGACGGGGTGGACCTCGTCGCCGACGAGATGCCGATGGACGAGGAGCGCAAACCCTTCCTCCTGGTGGGTTCGGCGTTGACGTCGGTGTTCGTGGTTGGCGTTGTGGCCCTGGTTATTTCGCTTGCGGTGAGCATCCGGCCGACGGTTGATCAGCGTCCGGCTCCGGCGCAGGGCGCAGTGGCACCCAGCGCCCCGGCCAAGCTGCCGGCCCCCGCGCCGCCGCCAGAAGCTGCCGTACCGCCGCCACCGGCCCCGCCGCCAGAGACCATCAAGGCCCCGATCCCGGTGGTGCAGGAAGCCCCGGCGCCCGCACCGCAGGCTCCGCCGCGCACGGTCTACGTCGAACAGCCCGCCGCGGCCCCGCCGCCCGCGCCTGAGGCGCCTGCTCCGGCACCCGAAGCTCCGCCCGCGCCGCCGCCACCACCGATCTACAACCCGCCGGCGCCGTACATCCCGCCGCTGGTCGTGTTGCCGCCTGCGCCGCGGCTGCCGAACATCTTCCGCCCGCCGTGGGACCCGCCGCAGTCTCCGCGGTGGGACCCGCCGTCGCGCCATGAACCGGAAGCCCCACAGTGGCCTGGTTCAGGCTCCGATGACTGGGGCCCGGGATCGGGTTCGGGTCCGAGTTCGGGCTGGAACCCTGGCCGGGGATCGGGTGACTGGAACCCGGGCCGCGGGTCCGGTGACTGGAACCCCGGACGCTCTGGCGGCTCCGATGACTGGAATCCGGGTGGCTCGGGATCCGGCGACTGGAACCCCGGTCGTTCCGGTGGTTCTCACAAGTCGGGTGGCGACGGCGGATCGCTGTGGCCGTTCCCGTTCGGCGGACACTGAACCGCGGCCCCGCCACCAACCGTCACCTGACGTTGGCCTGCCGCTCAGTGTCGCGTAGCAGCTAGCTCATACTGGCCGCCTATCCAGGCAGTATGCGATGCACCGTTTTCGGTACCGGCTATCTGGGCGCGACACATGCCGCGGGGATGGCCGAGCTCGGCCACGAGGTGATCGGGGTCGACATCGACCCGGGCAAGGTGGCCAAACTCGCCGCCGGTGACATCCCGTTCTACGAACCCGGCCTGCGCAAGGTGTTGAACGACAACCTGTCTGCCGGGCGCCTGCGGTTCACCACCGACTATGACGAGGCCGCCGACTTCGCCGATGTGCACTTCCTCGGCGTCGGCACCCCGCAGAAGAAGGGCGAATACAGCGCCGATCTGCGCCACGTGCACGCCGTCATCGACACCCTGGTGCCACGGCTGCGCCGGTCGGCGGTCATCGTCGGCAAGTCCACCGTCCCGGTCGGTACCGCCGCCGACCTGGCCGAGCGGGCCCGCGGCCTGGCACCCGCTGATGTGGACGTCGAGGTGGCCTGGAATCCGGAGTTCCTCCGCGAGGGGTACGCCGTGCACGACACGCTGCACCCGGATCGCATTGTGGTTGGCGTGCAGCATGATTCGGTGCGGGGCGAGGCGGCCGTGCGTGAGCTCTACGCGCCGCTGATCGCAGACGAGGTGCCGTTCCTGGTCACCGACTTGGAGACCGCCGAGCTGGTCAAGGTTTCCGCCAACGCGTTCCTGGCCACCAAGATCTCGTTCATCAACGCGATCTCCGAGGTGTGTGAAGCCGTCGGCGCCGACGTGACCATGCTGGCCGACGCGCTGGGTTATGACCCGCGTATCGGACGACGATTCCTCAACGCGGGTCTGGGCTTTGGTGGCGGCTGCCTGCCCAAGGACATCCGGGCGTTCATGGCCCGCGCCGGTGAGCTCGGCGCCAACCACGCGCTGACCTTCCTGCGTGAGGTCGACAGCATCAACATGCGCCGCCGCACCGCCATGGTGGAACTGACCACCCGGGCCTGCAGTGGTTCGCTGCTGGGCGCCAACATCGCGGTGCTGGGCGCGGCGTTCAAACCCGAATCCGACGATGTCCGCGATTCACCCGCACTCAACGTCGCCGGCATGCTCCAGCTCAACGGCGCTGCGGTCAACGTGTATGACCCCAAGGCGATGGACAACTCGCAGCGGGTGTTCCCCACGTTGAACTACTCCACCTCGGTCATCGAAGCCTGCGACCGGGCCGATGCGGTGCTGGTGCTCACCGAGTGGGCCGAGTTCGTCGACCTGGACCCGGCCGAGCTGGCCGACACGGTGCGCGTCAAAGTCGTTGTGGACGGCCGCAATTGCCTGGACGCGCAGCGGTGGCGGGACGCCGGATGGCGCGTGTACGCGCTGGGCCGGCCAGTCGCCACTGTTTGACGCTTGTAGAACAAATTCCGCAGTCGTAGGCTCGGGCCATGCGGGAACGAATCCGGTGGATGGCCCTGCACGGGGTGGTTCGAGGCATCTCTGCGTATGGGATGCGTCATGGGGATCCGCAGGCTCGGCTCATCGCCGACCCCGCGGTGCGAGCCGACCCGGCACCCTTCGCCGACGAAATGCGCCGTCGCGGACCGATTGTGCGCGGCCGCGCCATCTTGATGACCTTCAACCACGACGTGGCCACCGAGCTGCTGCGCTCCGATGACTTCCGGGTTTCGCGGCTCGGCGGCAATCTGCCGAAGCCGCTGCGCTGGGTCGCCGACAAGACCGACAACGGGTCGCTGCACCCGTTGCTACCGCCGTCGCTGCTGGCCGTGGAACCGCCCGATCACACCCGCTACCGCAAGCTCGTCTCCTCGGTGTTCACCACCCGCGCCGTCGCCCGGCTGCGCGAACGGGTCCAGGAAACGGCCAACGAACTGCTGGACTCGATGGACGACGACGGCGTGGTCGAGATCGTCGACCGGTACTGCGCACAGCTGCCGGTCGCCGTGATCAGCGACATCCTCGGTGTGCCCGACGCCGACCGGTCACAGATCCTGCGCTTCGGCGAGCTCGGCGCGCCCAGCCTGGACATCGGATTGACCTGGCGGCAGTACCAGGAGGTGAACTCCGGTATCCACGGATTCGAGACCTGGCTGACCGGTCACCTGCGTCAACTGCGGCGCAACCCCGGTGAGGACCTGCTCAGCCAGATCATCCAGGCCTCCGACGCCGGTGCGGCCGGGGAACCTCTCAACGAGTCAGAACTGCGGGCCCTGGCCGGGCTCGTGCTGGCGGCCGGATTCGAGACCACGGTCAACCTGTTGGGCAACGGCATCCGCATGCTGCTCGACCATCCCGAACACCTGCAGACCCTGGCGACGCGGCCCGAGCTGTGGCCGAACACGGTGGAGGAGATCCTGCGACTGGACTCACCGGTGTTGATGAGCGCGCGGGTAGCCCTCCGCGACACCGAAGTGGCCGGAACCCCGGTGCAGGCCGGAGAACTCGTCATCATCCATCTGGCCGGGGCCAATCGAGACCCCGCGGTGTTCACCGAACCGCACCGCTTCGACATCGAACGGGACAACGCCGGACGGCACCTGTCGTTCTCCGGCGGCCGGCACTTCTGCCTCGGCGCGGCCCTCGCCCGGGCCGAAGGTCAGGTCGGCCTGCAGACCTTCTTCGACCGGTTCCCCGATGCCCGGGCGGCCGGCGAAGGCAGCCGTCGCGAGACCCGCATCCTGCGGGGCTGGTCGACTCTGCCGATCGCGCTCGGGAAGGCACGCACAGCGGTAAGTTCGTGACGTGGACTTCCACACAGCACTCCTCGACCAGACCCGGAGCTTCGGGGAGCTGATCGCCTCCAGCGATCCCGATACACCGGTGCCGACGTGCCCGGACTGGACAATCAAGCAACTGTTCCGCCACGTCGGGCGCGGAAACCGTTGGGCGGCACAGATTATCTCCGAGCGCCGGGTGTCGGCCCTCGATCCGCGCGAGGTTCACGAGGGCAGGCCGCCCGATGATCCCGACGCCGCGTTCGAGTGGCTCAATGCGGGTGCGACCCAGATCCTCAAGGCCGTCGACCAGGTCGGCACCGACACCAGGGTGTGGACGTTCCTGGGCCCCAAGCCCGGGGGTTGGTGGATCCGGCGACGCGTACACGAGGTGGCGGTTCACCACGCCGACGCCGCGCTGGCCGTGGGAACCACGTTCGTCCTGCCGGCCGACCTCGCCGCCGACGCGGTCAGCGAGTGGCTCGAGATCTCCACCGGTATGGCCAAAAAGCGGCACGGCGAACCGCTCGCGTTCGGCGCCAGCATCCACCTGCATGCCACCGACGACGGTCTGGGCCCCACCGGCGAATGGACGGTGGAGCACGACGAAGACGGCCTCGGGTGGTCACACAGCCACGGCAAGGGCACCGTCGCGCTGCGCGGGTCGGCCAACGACCTGCTGTTGGCCATCACGCGCCGGCGTACCGCGGCCGAACTCGGGCTCGAGGTGTTCGGCGACACCGCAACTTGGGACGCCTGGCTCGACCGCACACCGTTCTGAGTGGCGTACGTTTCGTTCATGACCACATCCGAGATCGCCACGGTTCTGGCCTGGCACGACGCGCTGAACGACAAGGACATCGACACCCTGACCGCGCTGTCCAGCGATGACATCGAGTTGGGCGATGCCAACGGGGCCACCCAGGGGCATGCCGCACTGAGCGACTGGGCCGCATCTGTCGGCGACACCGTCACGCCTGGACGGATGTTCGTGCACGACGGTGTGGTCGTCGTCGAGCAGACCGTCCGGGCCTCTGACGGGACGGCTCACGCCGGAGCCGCTGCCTTCCGGGTGGTGCACGACCACGTCACCTCGGTGTTCCGCCATGACACCCTGGCTGCTGCTCTGGCCGCCACCGAGCTCACCGAGAAGGACCTCGCCGGCTGACGCTATTTCGTCGGCGTCGCCAGCACCGCGGCGATCGCCGTCGTCAACGGGACCGACAGGGCCAGGGCGATACCGCCTACCGCGGAACGGGCGATCTCGATGGCCACACTCTCACCCGTCAGCACGTCGGCCAATGACCGGTTGGCCACGCTGAACAACAGCAGCAGCGGCAACGCGCTGCCGGCATAGGCCAGCACCAGGGTGTAGACCGTGCTGGCGATGTGGTCGCTGCCCACCCGCATGGCACCGGTGAAGATCGAGCGCCTGGTGCCGCCGTGCTCGGCGAGCTCGAACACCGCCGAGGCCTGGGTGATGGTCACGTCGTTGAGCACGCCCAATGAGCCGATGATGAACCCGGCCAACAGCAGGCCGGTGATCGACACGTTGCCCAGATACGCCGCGACCTCGTTGTTCTGGTCTTCGGACAACCCCGTCAAGTGAGCCAGTTCGATTGCCGCCCAGGACAATATGGCCGCCAATAGCAGCGAGGTCAGGGTGCCCAGCAGGGCCGCGCTGGTACGCAGGCTGACACCGTGGGCCAGATAGATCACCGCGTAGAGAATGGCCGCCGAGGCCACCAGCGACACCGGGACCGCCGGGGCACCGTCGCGCAGCGCGGGCAACAGGAAGAGCATCAGCACCGCGAACGCCACGACGATGCCGATGATCGCACGCAGGCCCCGCCAGCGTGCCACCGCCACGATCACCACGGTGAACGCCGCGGCCAGCGCGATCAACGGCCAGGTGCGCTCGTAGTCGAAGAATGCGTAGCTCGTCGTACCGGCGGCATCGACCTGCCGGCTCACCCGGACATTGTCTCCGGCAACAAGATTCGGCTGCCCGGGCCCGGTGGTGAACTCGAGCAACGTCTTGGCGCCCTTGTTCGGGCCGGAATCGATGGCGACCAGGTTCTGCACACACGTGCCGGCACCCGGCTCGGCGGGCTGCGGCTTGGCTGTCAGCACACCTCCGGCCGACGGGCTGCCGCAATCGGCCAGCGTGCTGGACACCACGTGCCCGGCCTCGGTGGTGACGGCTCCGCCCGCGGCGTTCTGGAACGGCAGGGGGATGTCGACCCTCTGGTGGCTGGGCCACAGCACGGCCGCGCCGATGAGGACCGCGAGCCCGATGGCCACCAGCAGGCCGACGACGATGCGTGCGGCCAACGGGCCCAGCGGAGACGGGCCGGCCAGCGAATGGGAGTGGGAATGCGTGTGCGCCACCCGGACAGCCTAGAGCGGGTGGCTGTCGGGTTCCTGGCCTCCGCATGCGGCAGCGATACTGAGCGAGTGGGTAGGTGGTGGGTGTGGTTGCTCTGGGGCGGCCTGGCGTGCTGGCTGGTCGGGTTCTGGTGGCACTGGTCGCACACCTCGTGGTGGATCTTCGACATCCTGATGATCCCACTCATGGGCGCGCTGTATGTGTTTGGGCTGGTGGCGGTGGTTGTCGCGGCGATCAGAGGCCGCCGCTGGGTAGTTCTCGCGACGCTGGTGCCGGTACTGGTTGTCGTCACCGTAGTGGTGAACTCGACATGGATGGTGGCACCGCGAACCTGGTTCACGATGCACCGGCCGTTGTTCGAGCGGGCACTCGAAACCGATCCCGGGGCGGCGTATTACGGCAACGAATTGCCTTGGGCGTTACGGTTCCTCGTGGCTGAGGGGAGAGTGTCCAATCGAGGGGGTAGCCGCTTCTTTCCGCAATGGATCGGGATTCCCGACGATGCGGGCGGCTATCTGTACGACCCGAACGAATCCCCTGAAGGCGCCGACCTTTACGGCGACATCTGCACCAATCCCGTCGATCTCGGTGACGGATGGTGGATGTGCGGACTGCGCAATAACGGGTGGTAGTGGGCCTTACTGGCGGTAACTGGCCAGGAAGTTGCCCAGCCGCTCGATCGCGTGGGCCAGGTCCCGCGACCACGGCAGGGTGACGATACGCAGGTGATCCGGTGTGGGCCAGTTGAATCCGGTGCCCTGCGTCAACAGGATCTTCTCCTGCAACAGCAGATCGAGCACCAGTTGCTCGTCATCGTGGATGTCGTGCACTTCGGGATCCAGGCGCGGGAACGCGTACAGCGCACCGGCCGGTTTCACGCAGGAAACCCCGGGGATCTCGTTGAGCTTGGTCCAGGCGATGTCGCGCTGCTCGAGCAGTCGCCCGCCCGGCAACACCAGATCGTCGATGCTCTGATGACCGCCCAAGGCGACCTGAATCGCGTGCTGCGCAGGCACATTCGGGCACAACCGCATGTTCGACAGCAGGCTGATGCCCTCGATGAAGCTGCTCGCGTGCTCCTTGGGGCCGGTGATGACCAGCCAGCCCGAGCGGTAGCCGGCCACGCGGTAGGCCTTGGAAAGCCCGTTGAAGGTGAGGGTCAGCAGGTCGGGGGCCAGCGTGGCCAGCGAGATGTGCTTGGCGTCGTCGTAGAGGATCTTGTCGTAGATCTCGTCGGCCAACAGCAAGAGCTGATGCTTGCGGGCCAACTCGACCATCTGCTCCAGGGTTTCGCGGCTGTACACCGCACCCGTTGGGTTGTTCGGGTTGATCACGACGAGCGCCTTCGTGCGCTCGGTGATCTTTGACTCGATGTCGGCGACATCGGGATTCCAGCCCTGGGTCTCGTCGCACATGTAGTGCACCGGGGTGCCACCGGCCAGTGCGGTCGAGGCTGTCCACAGCGGGTAGTCCGGCGCGGGGATGAGCACCTGATCGCCGTTGTCGAGCAGCGCCTGCAGCGTCATGGTGATGAGCTCGGAGACGCCGTTGCCCAGATACACGTCGTCGATGTCGAATCGGGGGAAGCCCTCGACCAGTTCGTACCGGGTGAATACCGCGCGGCGCGCGCTGGCGATGCCCTTGGAGTCGGAATAGCCCTGCGCGTTCGGCAGCGCCTGGATCATGTCGCGCATGATCACGTCGGGTGCCTCGAAGCCGAACGGCGCGGGGTTGCCGATGTTGAGCTTGAGGATGCGGTGACCTTCAGCCTCCAGCCGTGAGGCATGTTCGTGTACCGGTCCACGGATCTCGTACAGGACGTCCTGCAGCTTCGTGGACTGGGCGAACGTACGCGGCTTCGGGTGCTGACCGGTCTGCCACGGCAACTGATGGGTAGTCACGCTCACCATGGTCTCATCACCGTCCACTGAATTTGGAATTTGCCGAACCAGTAGGTGGCCACCGCCACAACCGTTCGAGTTGCCAGAGCACATGATCTGTGGGCGCACCTGCCATTCGAATGGCAACCCGCTGTGGGTTCGCTTGGGTGGCCACGCGTGGGCCAAAAAGCTACGAAACCATGGCTGCAACGCAAACGGCGCTTGATTTCCCTAGGTCAGGGGATGTTTCGTGCCGCAATCCTCCGACACGATTGGCAGTCCACATGGCACGAATCAGCGGCAACATCCGGGTCCAGACGCTCGCCGCGGTAGTCGGCGGCAGCGCCGTCGTCGCAATGGGAGTCATTGCCGCGACGTTTGGCGGCGCACCGGAAGGTCCGGCAACCGTCGTCTCCGGCGGATCGATGACCCTCGGTGAGACCACGACCGTCACCTACACCGGCACGATCGCCCCGGTGGTCGCCGTGCCTCCGGTGAAAGCCCCGCCCTACGGCGCCAAGAGCTGATCCCGATACGCCGAACGGCCACCTCCGTTGTGGAGATGGCCGTTCGGTGCGTTAGGGACGTGCTCAGCGCTTACCGGGACGCTTGACCCCGGCCTTCATGCCCAGGCCCACGACCGGAGGTTCCGGCTTGGCGGGCTCGGCGGGCTTCTCCGCTGCCGGTTCCGGCGTCGGCTCGGCAGCAGGTGCCGCCGGGGCGGCCGGAGCTGCGGGCGCAGCCGGGGCGGCCTTCTTGGCCCCCGGACGACGCGCACCCGCGGCGATGCCCAGGCCCACGACCGGCGGTTCCGGCTTGGCCGGTTCTGCCGGTGCGGCGGGAGCTTCAGCAGCCGGAGCCGCAGCGGCGGCCGGTGCCGCCGGAGCAGCTGCCTTCTTGGCGCCCGGACGCTTCGCGCCGGCCGCCATGCCCAGACCCTTCACCGGGGCCGCAGGCGCGGCCGGGGCCTCGGCTGCGGGAGCGGGAGCGGCCGACGCTGCCGGAGCAGCAGTCTTCTTGGCGCCCGGACGCTTCGCGCCACCGGCGATGCCCAGACCCTTGACCGGGGCAGCCGGAGCGGCAGGTGCTTCGGCAGCCGGGGCAGTCGACGCGGCAGGTGCCGCAGCCTTCTTCGCACCCGGACGCTTCGCGGCACCAGCCATACCCAACCCGGTGACCGGCTTGGTGGCAGTCGCTACCGAAGCCGAGGCAGCGGGTGCCGCCTCAGCCGCCGGGGCGGCTTCCTCGGCGACCGCGGGTGCCGGTGCCGCAGCTTCGGCCTTGGCCTCCGCTTCGGCGCGTGCCTCGGCCCGCTTCTCGGATTCCTTTGCCGCCGTGCCCTTCTCGGGCAGCTTGATGGCGCTCTTGTCCAGCGAGTTCAGCAGCAGCTGAGCCACGTCGAGCACTTCGGCCTTCTCGACATTGCGGGCAGCGGCCACGTCGTCGACACCGTCGGTGATCATCACGCGGCAGAACGGGCAGCCGGTCGCGATGGTCGAGGCGGTGTCCATTGCCTCTTCGGTGCGCTCGACGTTGACGCGCTTGCCGATGTGCTCTTCCATCCACATGCGCGCGCCACCGGCACCACAGCACAGGCCGCGGTCGGCGTGGCGGGGCATTTCCTTCAGCGTCACGCCGGAGGCCTCGACCAGCTCACGCGGAGCCTCGTAGACCTTGTTGTGGCGGCCCAGGAAGCACGGGTCGTGGTAGGTGACCTCGGGGCCACCGGTGGACTTGACCGGCACGAGCTTCTTGTCCCGGACCAGGCGGTTGAGCAGCTGCGTGTGGTGTACCACGGTGTAGTTGGCGCCCAGCTGCGGGTACTCGCGGCCGATGGTGTTGAAGCAGTGCGGGCAGGTCACCACGATCTTGCGGTCGACGGTCTCGACACCCTCGAACAGCTCGTTGATGGTCTCGACGTTCTGCGCGGCCAGCTGCTGGAACAGGAACTCGTTGCCGGAGCGGCGAGCCGAGTCACCCGTGCAGGTCTCGCCGGTGCCCAGCACCAGGAACTTCACGCCGGAGGCGGCGAGCAGTTCGGCGACGGCCTTGGTGGTCTTCTTGGCGCGATCCTCGTAGGCGCCGGCGCAGCCGACCCAGAACAGGTACTCGAAGCCGTCGAAGCTCTCGACGTCCTCGCCGTAGACCGGCACGTCGAAGTCGACCTCGTCGATCCAGTTGGTGCGGTCCTTGGCGTTCTGGCCCCAGGGGTTGCCCTTGAGCTCCAGGTTCTTGAACAGCACGCCGAGCTCACCGGGGAACTCCGACTCGACCATGACCTGGTAGCGGCGCATGTCGACGATGTGGTCGATGTGCTCGATGTCCACCGGGCACTGCTCGACGCAGGCACCGCAGTTGGTGCAGGACCACAGCACGTCGGGGTCGATGACGCCGCCCTGCTCGGCAGTGCCGACCAGCGGGCGCAGCGCCTGCTCGGGGCCGGAGCCCTCGATGCGGGCGAAGCCGTCTTCGGGCACGCCGTGCCCGTGCAGGCTGTCGCCCAGCTTGGCGAAGTCGACCGAGCCGTCCTCGGGCATCGGCTTGCCCTCGATGATGTAGGGAGCCTTGGCGAACAGGTGATCGCGCAGGTTCATCATCACGAGCTTGGGAGACAGCGGCTTACCCGTGTTCCAGGCCGGGCACTGCGACTGGCAGCGACCGCACTCGGTACAGGTCGCCATGTCGAGGTTGGCCTTCCAGGTGAAGTCCTCGATGCGGCCCTTGCCGAACACCGCGTCTTCAGCGGGATCCTCGAAGTCGATCTTCTCGCCCTTGTACTCCATCGGCAGCAGCGGGCCGAGGCCGTCGGGCAGACGCTTGAAGGTGACGTTGATCGGGGCCAAGCCGATGTGCAGGTGCTTGGAGTGCAGCACGATCAGCAGGAAGGCCAGCATGACGCCGAGGTGGGCGAGCAGTGCCAGGCTCTCCAGCCAGACGTTGGCGGTGTGGCCCAGCGGAGCCAGCAGCGCGGCCATGCCGTCGGAAAAGAAGGCGCCGGACTGGTAGGGGAAGTTCTCGCCCAGCACGTTGACGGCCGCACCACGGAACACCGCGTAGGTCGCGATGACCAGGAAGATCATGATGAGGATCGTCCAGGCGCCGCCATTGTGCGAGCCGTAGAAGCGGGACTCGCGGCCCAGTTGCTCGGGGTTCTTACGGATACGGATGATCGCGAAGACGATGATGCCGGCCAGCACGGCGACGGCGAAGAAGTCCTGAAGGAAGCCCAGTACCGCCCAGCGGCCGACGAACGGGATGTGGAATTCGGGGTTGAACAGCACCCCGTAGGCCTCGAGGTACACCGTGGCGAGGACGAAGAAGCCCCACATGGTGAAGAAGTGCGCGATGCCGGGGATCGACCACTTCAGAAGCTTCGACTGAGCGAAGACTTCCTTGTTCTGGTTCAGGAAGCGCTGGACCAGATGGTCCTTGCGGCCACGCTCGTCGCCGACCTTCTGTCCCGAGCTGATCAGCTTGGTCAGCCACAGCACGCGCTTGGCGGCGAACGCCAAAACGACGAGCGTGGCGAGCACACCGATAATCAGCCGTGACAGAGTCAGGGTGTGTTCGAGACTCCCCACAGAAACGCCTCCATTTCGCGAGTTACCGGCCGGTAACTTAGGCATAGTTACCCGTCGGTAACTTAGCTTCCTTCAGCTCATAGTGACATTTAGGTGTTTCTCACCGCTACCGAGGCTTACCTAACTTTGAGGTAACTGTGGTACGGGTCTCAGCCCCCCCCGGCGATGGGGGCCACGTCAGTAATTCGAAAGTGGCAAAGAATGCGAATGTCGAAAACGGCATTCGCGCCTTCTAGCCCTGGGGCGCCAACATCGCCCGCAACATCGAGAGCATCTCCGAGCGGGACTCGGCGCCGAGCCGTCGCCGAATCCGGGCGACATGGTGCTCGACGGTCTTCGCCGAGATGAACAACTGACTGCCGATGTCGCGGTAGGGCATCCCGAGCAGCAGCAGTTCGGCCACCTCGCGCTCGCGGTCGGACAACTTGGTCGACGACGGCGTCGGTGCGGTCTGCGTCGAGGCGACGACCGGGGCGCCTGAAACGACCTCGACCTCCTCGACCGCACTGGTCTGCTTGAGATCGCGGGCCAGCTGCAGCATCGCCTGCGACACCCGGGCGTCCGGGGTCTGCAGCGCGGCCTGGCTGGCCAGCCGGGTGCCATCCCAGGTGAGGCCGAACTGGGACAGCGCCCGCGCAGCGGCCGTCACCTCGTCGATGTCGACGTGGTTGGCCAGCACCCGCAACCAGGTCCGCCCGCCATTGGCCAGCGCCCGGGCGAAGGCGCTCTGCCCGGCCGCGGCCGTCAATGCCTGCCCATGTGGGGCGACCGCGCCGGGGGAGTTGGCCAGAATCCCGGCGTGCACACCCGCCCAGTGCAGCGGCACCGACCACAACACCGGATTATCGAGGGCCGCAAGCAGATTCCACGCCTCGGCCAGCGTGTGCTCCAACCGGTCGACCTGACGCATGCGGGCACCGGCCACCCACAACTCGCCCAGCGGCAGCAGCGAGAACAGATCGATCGAATACTCAGCCAGGACTTCCACCGCGGCATACCAATACTTCTGTACTGCGCCGCTGTCACCGCTGCGCCGGGCGATCGCGGTACGCAGCGCGGCGGCCCACAACGCGTCGCGCCGGTGCAGATCCTCACCCGCCTCGGCGGCGGCAGCGTCCGCGCCGGCCGGACCGAGCTGACCGTCCTGCATCTTGACCCAGCCCAACAGCAAGCGGTGCCGAGCCGCGCTGAAGGCCTCGTCTTTTCCGCCCGCACGCACTGCGCGGCTGATCACACTGCGCGCCCGCACCGAGTCGCCACCGTGCAGCGCCGCCAGCGTCACCAACGCCGCCGGCGTATCGGGGGCGACGCCACCGGCCTGATATTCGGTCGTGACGGCCTGTCCCAGCCGGGCCACGGTCACGGAGAACGGCTGATCCAGCGACAACACCAAACCTTCGGCCAGGCTGCGGGCCGCCCGTGCTGTCGAGGTGGGCGGCCCGGCCGCCTCTGTGCCTGCCGATGCCCGCGCGGCCTCGCCGTCGCCGGCCGCGAGAAACGCCGTCGTGCTCGCCGAGCTGACCAGGACATCCGGATACGGACCGAGCCAACGGAACAGGTCGGCGGCTTGGGCGGCGCCGCCGTCGTGCATGGCGACACTGGCCGCGACCCGCACCGCGGTGGCCCGTTCGGCCGGGTCCTCGGAGCCGAGCAGTTCGTCGGCCATCCGCGCCGCGGTGGTGCAGTCCCCGGCCAGTGCCAGGGCATCGGCCAGGCGGGTGCTCACCGCCGCCGCGCCGGCCGTGACCGCGGCGCGGTAGAGGCGGGCCGCCCGCGCGGGCCGGGCGCGGCTGTGGGCGGCGTGTTCGGCGAGCGCCTCGGCCAGCCGATCGTCGCGTAATCCGTGCTCGGCCAGCCCCGCCGCGAGGTCGGCCGACAAGGTGGACAGCTCGAGTTGCGAAGCGAGAAGGGAGGTTTCGATCTCGTGGTGGCGGGCGGCGCCGGCGATCTGGGCGAGTGACTCGTGAACCATCCGCACGAACCGCCGGTCATGCGACGGCTCCACCAACCCGCCGGCCCGGGCCCGATCCACCAGGACCGACGCCTCGGCGCCGGTCAACCGCAGCGCCGCCGCGACGTCGTCGGGACCGAGATCGTGACTCAGTGACAGGATCAGCAGCGCATCGCGAGTGTCGTCGTCAACCCGACGCAACCGCTGCAGCAACGCGAACCGGGCCGCATCGGCCGGCGCATCGACCGCATCCGTGGCCGCCCGCAACAGGAATGGCAATCCGGCTGTCGCGGCCAGCACCGATCTGACGGTCTCCTGGGTGGCCGAGGCTCCCAGCGTCGTGCTCAGAAGCCGACCCACCTCGGCTGTCGGTATGGGCCCGAGGCGTGCCACCGGGTTCTCCCGCTCCAGCGTGGTGGCCAACGTGACCAACGGAGGGCGATGTGTCAACGGCTCGCTCGCCACCACGACGGTCGACGCTGGATCGGCGACTTTCTCTGTGAGAAAGCCGATTTCGCTGTCGCCGAGCAGATGTGCGTCGTCGACGACGAACGCCGCCTCAGGTGCGTCGTCCGGCCGGGGCGCACGGGTCAACACGACACGGTCGGCCTCACGCAGTGCGGTGCGGACCGCGGCGAGCACCGTGCTCTTCCCGGTTCCGATCCCGCCGGACAGCAGCAGCTTGACCGGTGCCGTCGGGTCGGCCAGCACCGCAGCGATCGCCGATCGGGCAGCCAACGGAAGCTCCGGAACGGACTCCGGTGCCGGGGCGGTCATGGTGACTGCCTAGGAGACGCCGTCGTCGGCACCCTCGGCCGCCGCAGTGGTCGTGACCGGCGGCTGGGTGGTGGTCGGCGGCTTCGTTGTCGTCGGGGGCTGCGTGGTTGTCGTCGGCGGTTGCGTCGTGGTGGTCGTTGTCGTCGGCGGCGTTGTCGTAGTCGTTGTGGTGGTCGTCGTTGTCGTGGTGGTTGTGGTCGGACTGGTCGTCGTGGTGGTTTCCGGTGCCGACGTCGTCGTCTCCGGCGGTGGCGGTGGCGGAACCACGACCGTGGTCGTCTTGACCCCGTCGGGACCCTCGGTCACGGTGGTGACCGGCTCAGGCGGCGGCCCCTCCGGAGACGGGCCCATCGAATAGGTGGTGCTGGTCTCAGTCACGGGCGTGGAATCACCGGTGGTGCTGGTCAAAGTCACCGCGAGGCCGCCCGCAGCCAACAGAGCGGCCGCGGCCGCGGCTCCGAACAGGATCGGCGGGCGTTTGTACCAGGCCAGCGGTGCCGGACCGGCGTCGAACATCTCCTCGTCGTGGCTGAACTCGACGGACGGTCGCGCCGCCGTCGTGCCCGCGGGAGTCTGGTAGTCGCCGCCCGCGTACGGCACCGGCTCGTTGCCGGGCGCGTCGTCCTGCGACCAGGCCAGGGCGCCGACATTCCCCGCGTCGGCGGCCGGAGCCTGACTCGTCGGGGCCATCCCGGTCGGTAAATCGGCGGCGGCCACCTCGGGAGCCAAACCCGTCGGCGCGTCGGCAGCCGCCACCATGGGGGCCATCCCCGTCGGCGCGCCCGCGTCGACGACCCGCTCGGCGACCAGCGCTGCCCCGGCCGCGACGTCGAACTGCGGGCGTGCGGTGGTGGCGACCGCTGCCCGCAACCGTTCCGACAGTCGCTGGGTAACAAGAGGAATCGCCGCACCGCCGCCCACAGTCGCCACCGCGGTCACACTCGACAGCGCAATGTTGTTGCGCTGCAACGTGTCTTCGATGACATCCAGCAGTCCCGCCAACGGCGCGGACACGAGTTGCTCGAGTTCGGGGCGGGTCACCCGGACATCGGAGTTGAATCCCGGCAGCTCGGTGCGGATCACGGTGGCGGTGTTGGCGGACAACTGCTCTTTGGCCTGACGGCATTCAGCCCGCAGCCGGGCCAGCGATCCGACGGCCGCGGTGCCCGCCGGGTCGGCATCGTTGGCCGACGCGACCCCGCTGAGCACGTGGTTGAGCAGGGCCTGGTCGATCAGGTCGCCGGAGAAATCGGGATAGCGCACGGTCGGACCGATGGTGGCGAACGCCGCACCGGCGTCGGCGAGTGTCACGCTCGTGCCGCTGCCGCCGAAATCGCACAACACCACGACGCCGTCGGCGGGCAGCCCCGGATCGGCCTGCAGGGCCGCCAGCGCGGTCAGAGAGTCCGGCACCAGGCCCGGCGCGGTGCCATTGGGGGCCAGTCCGGGATAACGAGGCAGTACATCGCGCAAGGCGCTGACGGTGCTCGGACCCCAGTGCGCCGGGACGGCGATCACCACCGGCGCTCCGCCACCGGCCAGGCGGGCCATCGCGGCCAACGCCTCGGCCAGCACCAGCTCGCCGCGGTGCTGGGACCCGTCGGCGGCGACCAGGGGAACCGGGTCGCCCACCCGTTCCACGAAGCCGGCCAGCGGCAACCCGCTGCCGGTGTACTCGCCCACGTCGGGGGCACGGTCGTTGTGCAGGGTGAGGATCGATCGGCGGATCACCGGGTGGCGGCCCTCGCGGGCTGCCACCAGGTTGGTCATCCCGATCGACAACCCCAGTGAGTCGGTCATCAGGCGTCACTCCTGTTGTCTCGGCCGAACCTCACCCTAACGGCTGAGACCGCCAGAGCCCGTGATTGATCCCCTAGTGGCGTCGATCCCCTAATGTCCACCCCCCTAATGGTGGGCGGGCAGGGGTGGGTTCGGCACCGATCCCAGCACCCTCACAGCTGGCTAACATTCAAATCGAACTGTTGAGGAGGTGGAGCATGGCGAACACATTGCTGGACTTTGTGATGTCGCTGGTACGCGACCCCGATGCCGCTGCCCACTATGCCGCCGATCCGGCCCAGGCCATTGCCGATGCCCATCTGACCGATGTGACCAGCGCGGACGTCAACAACCTGATTCCCGTCGTGTCAGAGTCGCTGTCCATGACCGGCACGAACACGGGGTTCGGCGATCTCGGTGCGGCCGACCCGGGCGGCAACGTCTGGGCCAGCGGTGCGGCGACGGCGGCGTTCGACGCCTTCGGCGATCACGTGCCGCTCGATTCCCCCAACGATGCCTGGGACTCGACCCCCGGCCAGGTCATCGATCAGTCGGGGTCGCTGGACCACCTCGTGTCCTCTGCGCCGGCCATCGACGATCCCGGCCTCGTGAATCAGCCGTTCGATGACGTATCGCTGCAGCTCAACGAACCTGTCATCGAGGATGCACCGGTCGTCGATGCAATGCAGGCTGACGGCTGGGCCCAGCCCATCGTCGACGACCAACACCACACCGACAGTGGCGGCGGATTCGACATCTTCGACTGATCTGCCCCAGCGTTCCAACAAGCGCACGACCCAAGTGGTCGTGCGCTTGTTGCGTTTACCTGCGGAAACGTCAATAGTCTCGGGGCTGGCCACCCCTGCCCCTACGTATCCCCTAACCCCCTACTGGGGCAGCCCCCTCCACCCCGGGTAGGGGCGATACGGGGAGGGGAATCGACCCCGTTTCCGGGGCTGCGGCGAATCCATAACGTTGTCTCCAGATCGCCGGACAGCCCGGCGGGGGGACTCACCAGAAACTCCCAGAAACATCCGAAAGGTTGGAGACATGACCACTCTGATCGACTTCATCCTCGAGCTCTTCCGCAGCCCGGCCGCCGCGGCGGCCTACGTCGCCAATCCCGAGGGCGCACTTCGGGACGCGGGCCTGCCCAACGTGTCGGCCGCCCAGCTCGCCTCCGTGGCGGCATCGGCCGCTCCGGCCGGCATCGCGTTGGGCAACGGCGACCCGGTGTACGGGCTGCAGCGAGCCGTGGCCGACTACCACAGCATCGGCTCCCCGTTCTCCCCGCAGACGGCCTTCACCTCTCAGCCGACGTTCGCGCCGGAGACCAACACCGATTTCATGAGCGGCAACTCCACGGATCTGGCCAGCCACAACAACACCCCGATCATGAGCCCCAACCAGGACGCGGGCGCCAACGCTCAGCAGGGCGCGTTCAACCTGGGCTTCGGTGACATCACGCTGGGCAACAAGACCACCACCACCAACACCGCCACCGACGGCGCCGTGGTCAACACCGGTCACTCCAGCGGTCCCATCGTCACCGGCGACGGCGCCGTGCTGGGCCACGGCAACACCGTCAACAACGGCGATGTCTGGGCAGGTTCGGGTTCCCACGTCAACGTGGGTGAGGGCAATGCCATCCAGGACAGCTCGCAGCACGCCGGCGGCAATGTCATCTCCGGCAACGACGGACCGGTGATCAGCGATGTCGACATGAGCGGCGGTCATGGCGGTGGCGCCAGCGCCAGCGGTGGCGGCGGCCTGCTCGGCATCGGTGGCGGACACGCCAGCGGCGGCGACGGCGGCAACGCGGGCAGCATCGTGATCAGCGACAGCTCCAACCACGCTGTCGGCGGCAACCAGACCACCGCCGGTCACGACGTGGGCAGCGGCAACAGCAGCGTGATCGACTCGTCGGTGCACAGCTCGACGACGACCACCAGCTCGACCACCAGCTCGACCACCAGCTCGGCCAACACCTCGCTGTCCGACCACTCGGTCAGCGACAACTCGATCCACGAGGACAGCTCGGTGCACAGCTCCAGCTCCGTGCACAGCTCGGTGACCGACGACTCCGTGCACCAGGTGGGCGGGCTCAACAGCAGCTTCGCGCCTGAGACCCACACCAACACCCACCTGGACACCTCGTCGCACAACGACGTCGGTTTCCACGGGTTCTGATCCGCACCAGTCAGCGACGGGCGGGGACTCCCAGACCTGGGGAGTCCCCGCCCCGTTCGTGCGCATACGGTGGATTCCGCAGGAGGGAACTTCCATGACCCAACCGACGCAACCGACTGACCCCCGCAAGGTCAAGGTGATCGTCGAGCTCATCGACCACACCACCAAGATCGCCGCCGCGCGGGATCGTGGCGATCTCGTGGAACGGCTGAAAGTGGCCAATGTGCGGATCAACGATCCGCAGATCCGGGTGGTCATCGCCGGTCAGCTCAAACAGGGCAAGAGCCAGTTGCTCAACTCGCTGCTCAACGTCCCGGTGGCCCGCGTCGGCGACGACGAAAGCACCGTGCTGGCCACCGTGGTCTCCTACGGCGACCAGCCCACGGCGCGGCTTGTGGTGGCGCGGCCCGACGGCGCCGAACCCGAGCTGATCAGCATTTCGCCCTCGGACCTGACCACGGATCTGCGCCGGGCACCCGAAGCCGGCGGCCGTGAGGTGCTGCGCGTCGAGGTGACCGCGCCCAGCCCGTTGCTCAAAGGCGGGCTCGCATTCATCGACACCCCGGGTGTGGGCGGGCATGGGCAGCCCCATCTGTCGTCCACGCTGGGGCTGCTGCCCGATGCGGACGCACTGCTGATGGTGAGTGACACCAGCCAGGAATTCACCGAGCCAGAGATGATCTTCATCCGGCAGGCGATCGAAATCTGCCCCGTGGCAACGATTGTCGCGACCAAGACCGACCTGTATCCGCACTGGCGGGAAATCGTCGGCGCCAACGCCCGTCATCTGCAACGGGCCGGGATAACGACCCCGGTCACTCCGGTGTCCTCGGTGCTGCGCAGTCATGCCATCCAACTCAACGACAAGGAACTCAACGAGGAGTCGAACTTCCCGGCCATCGTGAAGTTCCTGTCCGACCGCGTGCTCTCGCGCGAGAACGATCGTATTCGCGATCAGGTGGTGGCTGAAATCCATTCGGCCGCAGAGCATCTTCTGTTGGCGGTGGATTCCGAGCTTTCGGCCTTCAACGATCCGGGCGAACGTGAGCGGCTGACCGCGGACCTGGAACGGCGCAAGGAGGAAGCCCAGGAGGCGTTGCAGCAGACGGCACTGTGGCAGCAGGTGCTCAATGACGGTATCGCCGATCTGACCGCCGACGTCGATCACGATCTGCGCCACCGGTTCCGCAATATCACCGCACACACCGAGAAGGTCATCGACTCCGGCGACCCCACCCTGCACTGGGCCGAGATCGGCGCGGAACTGGAAGAAGCGGTGGCCATCGCGGTCGGCGACAACTTCGTCTGGGCGTACCAGCGGGCCGAGGCCCTCGCGGCCGAGGTGGCTCGCACCTTCACCGAGGCCGGTTTGGAGGCGGTGCAACTGCCGCAGATCGACGCCCGCGATATGGGCGCAGGATTCGGCGAGATGAAATCGCTGGCCCGCCTGGAGGCCAAGCCGATCAAGGCCGGGCACAAGGTCATCACCGGCATGCGCGGCTCCTACGGCGGTGTGCTGATGTTCGGCATGCTCACCTCCTTCGCGGGGCTGGGCATGTTCAATCCGCTGTCCCTCGGCGCCGGCCTGGTTCTGGGCCGCAAGGCCTACAAGGAGGACATGGAGAACCGCATGCTCCGGGTGCGCGGTGAGGCCAAGACCAACACCCGCAAATTCGTCGACGACGTGGCGTTCGTCGTCGGCAAGGAATCTCGGGACCGGCTCAAAGGCATCCAACGTCAACTGCGCGACCACTACCGCGGGATCGCCAACCAGACCACGCGCTCGCTCAACGAATCGCTACAGGCCACCCTGATGGCCGCGAAGATCGAAGAAAACGAACGCAATACCCGCGTCGCGGAACTGGAACGTCAGCAGAACATCCTCAAACAGGTCGTCCACCACGCCACGAATCTCGCGGGCGAGGGCGCCTAGGCTCCGGCGTAGGAGACAGCGAGGACGATGGCCGCGATCGTCGCGGTCAACGGAGCTGCCAGGCAGCCGATCAGCATTCCGAGGCCGACCTGCGTTGTCTTGCCGCCCGAGAAGTAGAACAGGCCCCCGATTGCAGCCACGATCAGGAGTGCGGGCAAGACAAAGTAGAGCAGGAAGATCACGAAGTATCCCATTGTCACAGCGGCGAATTCGAATATGAGGCTGGTGACCAGAGCCGCGACGAAGCTGAGGGGGCCGAACTTGGTCGGCGCGGGGTTGTCCGTCATTCGTAGATCCAGAATGCAGCGACCAGCCAACCGATCAACACCGCTGCCGCCGAGCCGGCGACGGCCAGGCCGACGCCGCGCAAACGCGAAGACCGAGCTTTGAAGAGCACGATGCTCATCACGAGGGCGATCACCGTTGACGTCGCGGCCCCGGCCGACATCATTGTCCGGTGCGTGTCGCCGACCAACACCCACTTTCCCGCCGCCCAGGTGGTCGCCAGGAAGAGTGTCAGCACCAACTGGAACACCAGCGGTACCGACCAGGTGGCTGTCCGCCAGGTGTCGGAATTGACTCTGCTCGCAGTTTCCATGTGCTGCACCTCCGTGCCGGCGGACCGAGAGGCTGACCCCGTGATCGCCTCGGTGAACATTCAACCGTGTTCGGCACGCTTTAAGCTCGAAGGGTTGACTGGCGGCGAAAGGTTGGACTCCGCAGCGTGAGCACGGCGGATCAGGTGCGTTCGATTCTGAGCGGCACCATGAAGGCGTACCGAGGTGACCCGGCCTATCGCAATCGGCCCGACGTGCACAACGAGCTCGACCGCATCGGGCGCCGGCTCAACCAGCCGATCCGTATCGCGCTGGCCGGCACGCTCAAGGCCGGCAAGTCGACGCTCGTCAACGCGCTGGTCGGGGAGGACATCGCGCCCACCGATGCCACCGAGGCGACCCGCATCGTCACCTGGTTCCGGCACGGGCCCACCCCCAAGGTGACCGCCAATCACCGCGGCGGGCGGCGTGCCAATGTGCCGATCGCGCGGGATCCACATGATCGCGGTCTCACCTTCAGCTTCGCCGGGCTCAATCCCGAAGACGTAGTGGACCTCGACGTCGAGTGGCCCGCCGCCGAGCTCATCGACACCACGATCATCGACACCCCGGGAACCTCGTCGCTGTCGCGAGACGTGTCGATGCGGACCCACCGGCTACTCGTCCCCGAGGACGGCGTGCCCCGCGTCGACGCGGTGGTCTTCCTGTTGCGCACGCTCAACGCCGCCGACATCGCCCTGCTCAAGCAGATCGGCGAGCTTGTCGGCGGGTCGTCCGGCGCACTCGGCGTGATCGGGGTGGCCTCCCGGGCCGATGAGATCGGTGCCGGCCGCATCGACGCGATGATGTCGGCCAAGGACGTGGCCAAGCGGTTCACCGAGGAGATGGACAAGACCGGGATCTGCCAGGCCGTCGTCCCGGTGTCCGGACTGCTCGCGCTCACCGCCCGCACCCTGCGGCAGAGCGAATTCGTCGCGCTGCAGAAGCTCGCGAGTATCGAGCCCGCTGATCTGACGAAGGCGATGCTTTCGGTGGACCGGTTCGTGCGCGAGGACAGTGCACTGCCGGTCGACGCCGCCACCCGCGCCGCGCTGCTGGACCGGTTCGGCATGTTCGGCATCCGAATCTCGATCGCGGTGATGCACGCCGGGGTGTCCGACTCCGTCGCCCTGGCCGACGAACTGCTGGAACGCAGCGGCCTGATCGCGCTGCGCGACGTGATCGACCAGCAGTTCGCGCAACGTTCGGAGCTGCTCAAGGCGCATACGGCGCTGCTGTCGCTGCGGCAGTTCGTGCAGGCGAATCCCATCTATGCGACGCCTTACATCCTTGCCGACATCGATCCGCTGCTCGCCGATACGCACGCCTTCGAGGAGCTGCGGCTGCTCAGCCTGTTGCGCTCGCGGCCCACGACGCTGAACGAGGACGAGATGGCCTCGCTGCGTCGGATCATCGGCGGCTCGGGTACCGATGCGGCAAGCCGGCTGGGACTGCAACCCGACGCCCCGTTCGACGGGCCTCGCTCGGCCTTCGCGGCGGCGCAGCGCTGGCGGCGGCGGGCCGATCATCCGCTCAACGATCCATTTACGACGCGGGCCTGCCGGGCCGCGGTGCGCAGTGCCGAGGCGCTGGTCGCCGAGTACTCGTCGCGCCACTAACGAATCAGGGCCCTCCGTCGACATACAGGTATGCGTGATTGCCTGGGGTTGTCCGTGGGGGCGACCAATCTGGTGGCGATCGCCGATCATGCGCCGCTGGTGCGGCGGGCGGTGTCCGCACTCGGCGACGGCTCGGTCATCGGCGGATTCGTCGAACGGGTCGGCGATCCGGTGCCGCTGGTCGCCGCCGACGGTTCGACCCATCACGCCGAACGGTTACTGGCCGGCGCCGTCGAGGCGCTGACGCGAGAGACCAGCCCGACGCATCGACCCGACGTGTCGGTTGTGGCGGTGCCCGCGCATTGGAATGCGGGTGCCCTCGACGCTGTGCGCCGCGCGATGCCCGGAGTTCGGGTGGTTCCCGATTCGGTCGCGGCGTTGACGGCCATCCAGTCGCATCCGGGTCTGCCCGCCCGCGGCGTCGTCGCCCTGTGCGATTTCGGCGGTTCCGGCACCAGCCTGACGCTTGCCGACGCTTCTGCAGGGTTCGCCACCATCGGGCAGACGGTGCGATACCAGGACTTCTCCGGCGATCTGATCGACCAGGAAGTGCTGCGACACGTCCTGAGCGACCTGGATGCCGAACCGGCCGGGACCGCAGGGGTGGCCGCATTGGGCCGGCTGCGCGAACAGTGCCGGGCCGCCAAGGAACGGCTGAGCGATGAGAGCGCCACCAGCTTGGCCGGTCCTGCGGGCGCGATCAGACTTACCCGCCCTGAGCTGGACGCGGTTGTGGATCAGCCGCTGGGCGGCGTGATAGAGGCTCTGCTGGACCTGCTGCGCCGCAACGGTATTCACCCGGCGCAGCTGGCGGCGCTGGTGACAGTCGGCGGCGGAGCGCGGATACCCCTTGTCACCCAACATCTTTCCGATGCTTTCCGATTGCCGGTCAGCACCGTGCCGCAGGCCCAGGTGATCGCGGCAGTCGGGGCTGCGCTGCTGGGCCGACGCGGTGCCGACGAGACCGCGACGCAGGTGGCGTACGCGTCTGCTCCCGTCCTCGGCACCGGGACGATCGCGACATCTGCTCTGGCGTGGTCGGTGTCTGACTCATCGGCTGAGGTCGCCGAGTTTGTTCCGGAATCGGTGACCGACGACTCGGCCCGGCCGGAGTTCGTGTTCTCCGAGCCCCCTGTGCCGCCCGCTGCTGCGCGTGTTCCCTGGTATCGGCGCGGGGGAGTGGTGGCGTACGCGGCGGTGTTCCTGGCCGTCGTCGGCACGGTCGGCATGGTGTTGTCGGCACGGGCCGACCGCCTCGATGCCGCCGCGACCGGATCCAGCCTTGCGGCGCCGCAGACGGTTCCGGCCGAGTCTCCGTTGGTCCAGGCCGCGCCCGCACCGCCGACCCGGACCGTGGTGGTGCGCGATCCGTCGTGGCCAGGACCTGGCGCGCCCGCGCAATCCGCGCCGCAGCCCGCAGCTGCGCCACGGTTGGTGCAGAGTCGTCAGACCGCGCCGCTTGCCCCGGCCCCACAGGCGCCCCAGCCTCAGCCTCGACCGGCCGCGCCGGCTCCTGTGCCCGTGCCTGTGCCTGTGCCTGTCGCGATCCCGCCGATTCCGGTGCCGCCATTGGTGTTTCCGCCGGTGACGCTCCCACAGTTGCCGATCCCGACGTTCAAGCCACCGGTGTCTGAGCCGTCGCCGTCACCGAGTCCTTCGCCGTCGCCTTCGCCCACGCCGGAACCCACTGCGGCGCCTGAGCCGACGCACACTCCTTCACCTTCGCCGGAGCCCACACATACCCCCGAGCCGACGGTTGAGCCCACACATTCGCCAGAGCCGACCAAGGCGCCAGAGCCCACACCCACATCGGTGGCGCCTTCACCCTGATACGGACTTAAATCGAGGATTCCTGCTTGATGTTGACTGGAATCCTCGGTGTTGACGACTACGCGGCGCGGTCGAGTCGAGTGAACTCACACCGCGGCCCACACGGGTGGCCGGCCACTGCGAGCCCGTGCCGTTGCAGCACCTGAGCGATCTTGCTCGCGGTCTGACACGGCCGGTCGAAGACTTGCCCGTAGGAGAGCCTGACTGTCGAACGGCCGTCGACGGCGGCGTCGAGATCCCGTTCGAAATCCGCATCCCGCCTGGTCGTCGAATCGTGGTGGACCCGGCCGTCGAGCTCGACGATGAGCTGTTCGCCGTACTCGGCATCGCGATAGCAGACACCGATGGATGACGCGGCCCGCTTCTGTCGCTTGGCCTTGGGTAGACGATGCGCGCGCTCGACGCGAACGAGATAGCCATGCTCGAGAACCGCGCAGGTGCCGTCGGCGATATCGACCAATACCGCGCGTAACCACCGGCGACGGCGTACCCGCGCCCGAGAATCGAGCACTCGCAGCAGCCGATGCGCAGTGGTTCGCCGCGATTGGCAGGCGTTGGCCAGGACCGCGATGGCATCGAGTTCGGACGCGGCGCGGCACGCGACATCAAGCGCGGCTTCGTCGTAGCGCATCCGCGGTGGGCTGACGTTCCACAGCACCCGCGCCTGAAGGTTCGCAAGGTGGTGAATGCGGACTCCCGCCGGTTCAGCCAACATCGCGCGCTGTTGCGCGACGGCTACATGGATGGGCAACGCGTCGGCTCCAAGGGCAGAATCGAAGCACAGTGCGGCCGGAGCCGCGTAAAGCACTGCCGCCCAAGCGCGTTGCGACCACGTCAGTGGTCCGGTGTGATCGACGTACACGCCCACGTGGACCCGCGCCCACTGATTGCGTCTGAGTAGTCGCCGGATCTCGTGCTCTTGCAGGCCCGCGTCCAACGCCTGCCGGCGCGAGATCACCCCATCCTGTTGGCGAAGCACATCGTCAACGTCCACCAACTCGATACTTCTGGAGAGCTGCGACGGCGGCCAGCAGCATTTCGAGGACCTGTGGATAACCAGCTGCGCCGCGTCAGGTTACGGATTACCCGCAGGCGTTGTCGTCGTCACCGGCGCAGTTGTCGTGGTGGTGGTCGGCGCGGTCGTCGTGGTCGTGGTGGTGGTCTCGGTGGTGGTTGTGGTTGTGGTCGTGGTGGTCTCCTCGACCGTCGTGGTGGTCGGCGCCACGGTCTCGGTGACAGTGTGAGTCGGCGCGGGAACCACCGGCGCCGTGGTGACGACCGATGTAGTGGTCGTCGGTGTGGTCGACGTGGTGGTTGTCGTGGACGTCGACGGGGAGTCTGACGAGAACAGCTGCACCAGGGCATAGATGACCAGCGCCGCGATGACTGCGCCCCCGGCGCCCATGCCGATCAGTGCGGCGGGCTTGCGGTACCAGGGAACGGGCTCGGGAGTGGGCGGCGCGGAAGGCTCGGAGTACTCGCCGTAGCTGGGGGCGTATTGGGTGGGCTCGTCGTCGTCGTAATAGTTCGACACGCGCCGATGGTAGGCGGGTTCAGCCGCCAGGTGCCGGATACAGCGTGCGTGTCACGTTGGTGCGGGGCCGGCTGTGCGTCGTGGTCGGGTACTCGCCGTAGCCGGCGCTGCTCGACTCCGTGGTCGTGGTAGTTGTCGTGGTCGTCGAGGTGGGCGAAGTCTCGGACGTGGTCGAGGTCCCGGAGGTCTCCGAGGGCGACGTCGTCGTGGTGTCGGACTCGCCCGGCACGCCGAACTCGGTGGTCACCGGAAGCCGACTGGTGGTGGTCCGGGTCGTGGTGGACTTCGAGGACTTCACCGAAGTCGACGAAAAGCTGGGTGGGACGAAATCTATCGGCGCGTCCTCGGGCCCGCCGGAGCCCGTCAGCGCGATCGCCATCCACACCACCAGGCCGATCACGGCGAGGGCCGCCGCGCTGGCCCCGGCTACCGCCGGCGTCGAATGATGCCAGGGCACCTCGGGAGGCCGCCCTTGATCGTCGTCACCGGTCACGGGCACCGATACTATGCCCGGCGCTGGAGCGGGCCTCGGTCAGCTCAGCTGACGGATGACATCGCTGGCGAACAGCTCGATGTGATCGAGATCGGACTGGTCGAGCATCTGCAGGTAGACCCGCTGCACCCCGGCCTCCAAGAACGGCCCCAGCTTGTCGACGATCTCGGCGGGTGTGCCGACCAGCGGCGAATTGCTGCGCAGCTCGTCCACCTCGCGGTTGATCGCCGCGGCCCGTTTGGTGATCTGCGCTTCGTCGCGGCCCGCGCACACCACGAACGCCGCCGAGTAGGTCAGGGAGTCCGCTGCTCGTCCAGCCGCGGTCACCGCGTCGGCGACCCGCGCGAACTGCGTCTTGAGGAGGTCCAGCGGGACGAACGGCACATTGAACTCAGAGGCGAACTCGGCGGCGAGTGCCGGTGTGCGCTTGGCCCCCATGCCGCCGATGACGATCGGCGGGTGCGGAGCCTGGGTGGGCTTGGGCAGCGCCGGTGAGTCGACGACCGTGTAGTGCTTGCCCGCGAAGTCGAACGTCTCGCCGACGGGGGTGTCCCACAGGCCGGTCAGGATGCGCAGCTGCTCTTCGAGCCGGTCGAAACGCTCACCCAGTGGCGGGAACGGGATGGCGTAGGCCTGGTGCTCGGCCTCGAACCAGCCGGCGCCGAGGCCCAATTCGACACGGCCACCGCTCATTTCATCGACCTGCGCCACGGAGATGGCCAGCGGTCCGGGGTGGCGGAACGTGGCCGAGGTGACCATGGTGCCCAGCCGGATCGTCGAGGTTTCGCGTGCGATGCCGGCCAGCGTCACCCAGGAGTCGGTCGGCCCGGGTAGGCCGTCGCCGCTCATCGCCAGGTAGTGGTCGGACCTGAAGAACGCCGAATAACCGAGAGCTTCGGCTGCGCGGGCGACCGCGAGCTGATCGGAGTAGGTAGCGCCTTGCTGGGGTTCGACGAACACACGGAAGTCCACGGGGCCAGCCTATCGGCGATCTCAAGTGGGCGTTGTCGGGTGACTCAGCTCGTCGAAGCGGGTGAGCGCGGCGTCGAGGTCGGCCTCGTCGAACACTTCACAGCGGCTGATCAGGTTGCCTTCGACTGTGAAAAGGTCGATCAGCCGCCATTCACCGTCAAAGTCCTCTCGCGAGGTTCCTTTCAGCACCTGGGTAACGACGGCTCCGAGCTCGGTCAGCCGATGTACTGCCTCGATGCAGACGCTGGGTTCTGGGATGACGGCCCACACGGCACCGACAAATGTGGCCAGATCGACCGCATCGACCGACAGGACCGGTCGATGATCGATGTACGGCATGTTCGGCGTTGTCGCGGGGACTTCGTGTCGTTTGAACGCTGCTTGGGCGCCTGTGATGACCGACCATGTGCGCGCGTACGCAGCGGCCTCACCGGCGAGGTATCGCGCGTCGAGTTCTGCGAAGGCGGAGTCGATGTCGTCGGGATCGAACACGACGTGAGCCGCTAGTTGACTATTGGCATCGATCTCGACGATGCCGATCATCTCGGTATAGAACGAGTCGGGCTGTTGGTCTTGCCCGGAGAAGCGAAGACGACGAAGGGCAAGGCGTTCGCCGCGGGTTGCGATGACATTCGCCGTCACCTCTACGCGCTCGGTGACATCAGCGATGACCTTGACGTTCTCGATTTCGGTCTCCCGGCCTTTTCGAAGGCCCGCGTTCAACGTCTGACGACGATCGTCAAGGGAAAAGTCTTCCGTCAGAATCTCGGCCATGGCGCGCCAGGTCCGATCCGGGAAATGCCCCCAGAATCGTTGGTCTACTTGACTTGCCGCATTCTCGAGGTGCGGCGTCGGCCGACTGAGTTCGTCGAATCGCGTGAGCGCAGCGTCCAGGTCTTCCTCGTCGAACATCTCGCTGCAGTTGAACAGCTCGCCTTCGAGGGTCATGAGGTGGATCTCGCGCCACTCCGCCTCGAAGCCCTCCCGCGAACTTCCGTGCAACGCATGGGTTACGACTGCGCCGCGATCGTTCAACCGATGTACGGCCTCGATGCGGAAGCTGATGTCCGGAATCTGGTCCCAGGCGCGGCGGGTGTAGTCCTTGATATCGCCGGGTGCGAATGATGTCACTCGCCGGTGGTCGACGCTCACATGATCGGCGGTTGTCGGGGGCATTTCGCGCCGGTTGAGCGCAGCATATGCGCCCACGACCGCCGACCACGAATGTGCATGCTGCGCTGCTTCGCCGGCAAGATAGCGAGCCTCGAGTTCGGTGGAAGCAGCGTCGAAGTCGTCGGAGTCGAACAAGACGCTCGTCGTGATCCTGTTGTCGGTGCGGGTTCCGATGATGGTCAGCAGCTCGATGCCGAACGCTTCAGGCCGGTGCCGGCCACCCGATACGCGAACACGAGTGAGCGCGAGGTGGTCCCCGCGGGTCGCGACCACGACCGACTCCGAGTTCTTGACCCCGAGGCCGACGACGGCGTGCAGATTCGCGATCTGGGCGTCCCGACCGCGTTGGATACCGCTGTTGATGACCCGACGGCGATCGTCGCTGAGGGCATCGTCGGCGATCATCGCCGCCATGGCATCCCAGTCGCGGCCCGCGAGATACGCGTTGAACTTGTCGTATGTCCGGCTCGCGGTGTTCCCGAGACGTCGAACCGGCGGAAGCAGCTCTTCGAACCGCGCCAGCGCAGCGTCGAGGTCTTCCTCGTCGAAGACTTCGCAGCGGTTGACCAGATCTCCTTCGAACGTGATAACGCTGATCGCTCGCCACTCGGCGTGGAAACCGTCTTGGGAGGTTTCGTGCGCCATATAGGTGTAGACCGCTCCAAGATTGTTGAGCCGATGCACCATGTCGACGAAGTGGCTCAGGTCAGACGTGAAAGTCCATGCGGCGCTTAGCAACGCAGGCATCTCGCCGGGTGCGACCGGGGTCCCCCGCCGATGATCGATGTTCACCCAATCTGGCGTGGTCGGGAAAAGTTCGCGCCGGTTGAGCGCGGCAAAAACCTGCATGGTGCGCAACCACGTCTGCGCATGCGGTGCGGCTTCACCTGCGAGATACCGGGCGTCGAGTTCAGCGAGGGCGGCGTCGAGGTCGTCGGGGTCGAAGGTGACTAGAGCGGAGATGCGCTCGTCGGCATCCACGACGACGACTTCGAGGACATTGACCTGGAACGCGTCGGCCTGTTCGTCGCCGACTTCGTAGCGGGAGCGCCTGAGCACGAGGCGCTCACCGCGCGTGGCAACGACGGTTGCCGCCGTATTCCCGACGCCGATGTCGCCGGCCGCGCGTGCGTCTTCGAGCGCGGCAACCCGACCGTGCCGGACTCCGGAGCCTACGAACTGACGACGATCGTCGCCGCAGAAGTCGTCGGCCAACATGGTCGCTATCGCATCCAAATCACGGTCCGCCAAGTAATTCTGGAGAAGTTCGTACGTGCGATTTGCCGTGTTCTCCAGCTTCGGGGCAGACCGACTGAGTTCATCGAAACGAGCCAGCGCGGCGTCGAGGTCGGCCTCGTCGAACATCTCGATGCGGCTGAGCAGGTTGCCTTCTACGTTCGCAAGGCAGACTTCCCGCCATTCGGCGTCGAAGCCGTCTTGCGAGGTACCGCTGACCGCCTGAGTGAAGACCGCTCCAACGCTGCCCAGCCGAAGAACGGCCTCGGCGTAGATGCTGACGTCCGGCGCGAGATCCCACGTGGCACGTATGTATGCGGTCAGGTCGCCGGGCGCGAACCCTCTCGCTCGCCGGTGATCGATGTTGACCCAGTCCGGCATGAACTCGGGCATTTCGCGCCTGTTGAATGCAGCAAGGGCCCGCGCGATGGCGGACCATGTTTCCGAACAAGGCGCCGCTTCACCGGCGACGTATCGAGCGTCGAGATCCGCGATGGCGGCGTCGAGGTCGTCGACGTCGAAAGCGACGACGGTCTCGACCAACCCGTCAACTACCTCGGTTACGTTGAGCGATTCTGCGTCGAAACCGTCGCGCCCGTAGACATTTGCATGGCTGAGGCACAGATGTTGGCCCCGCACCGCAAGAGTTGTTGTCGAGATGTTCACGGCGCCCAAGTCGGCGACCGCGCGGATGTTGCGGAGTGCGCCGGCGCGGCCGTGGTGCTCTCCGCAGATTCCCCGCCGCCGATCATCGATCCAGACTCCGTCGGCGAACAGCGGACCGATTTCGTCCCAACGGCCGGCGGCGAACAGCTGATTGATCCGATCGTTGATCTGGGTCGCGCTGTTCTCCAATGACGCTCGCGAACGTTCTTGCTCGAATCGCGCGTACTGGGCGTCGAGTTCGGCGAGCGCGGCATCCATGTCGTCGAGGTCGAACCAAATCTGCAGGGCGATTCGACCTTCCTCGTCGATGCCATACAGCTGTAGAAACTCGTCCTCCGGCGCACCGGGACTTTCATCAGCGGTGCCTATGCTCACCCGTGCGATTGCGAATTGCTCGCCGCGTACGGCAGAGATGACAAAATCCGCCCGCATGACCCCGCTCTCGAGATCGCACCGCGTCTGGTGCATCACTTCGTATGGTGTGAATGCGGTCCGCTCGAAGCCGACGAGCTTGCGCCGACTCTCTACTGAGCCTTCGGGTGCAAACATCCGCTCGAATTCGTCCCACGCCCCGGCCTCGACAAGTGCCGTAGCACGTTCGGTCGCTTCGATGGCCGCGGTGTGAATCTCGACCGGCGCTTCGGGCTGAGCGGGTGCAGCCGGGGGAGCCGGGTGCACCGGCATACCGAGATGGTCGCGCGCCTTTTCGACCAGTGCCACAGCTCCTTTGAGCTCGTACAGCTCGGCGGCACGCTCGGCGGCGGCCCGTGCGCCGGCAACATCGCCGGCGTCACCCAGGACGGTTGCCAAGGCAAGGCGCGCGTCACCGTGATCGACCAACGCGTCGGTGCGCTCGGCAATGGCTACGGCCTCCTCGGCCACCCGCCGGGCCTCATCGTGCGCGCCGCGGCGGGCCAACAGCTGTGCCCGGACCGTCCGCCAGGTGATCGACGCCTTCAGAGCGTGCCCCGCCAGTCGCTCACTCTCCGAACACAGTTCGTCGGCCTCAACGTCTCGATCCAGCAAGAGGCAAGCACGGGCCAACAGCGCGGCTGTCTCGGCGGCGTCTGCGTCGAGGCCCATCCGGCGGAAACCGTTGTAGGCCAGGCGAAGATGCAGCTCGGCTGCGTCAGGATCGTCGAGCACCAACTCGACGATGCCGGCGAAGTGCTCGACTTCTAGAAGCGCATGGCGCAGTCCCAGTTCGGTGACCGTGCGTCGCGCGGAGTCGATCATCCGCCGGGCGGCAGCGGCCCGCCCGCGGAACGCCTCCAGGACCGCTTGGCAGCGCGTCGACGTCGCTTCTACTGCGGGGGAATCGGTGGTGATCCGCAGCAGACGCACCACGTCAAGGCACCGCCCGCCCGCACGCGGAACCGGATTGGGCCCCCACAGCGCGGCCAACGGGGCGCCTGCAAGCACCGCGTTCACCAAGCGGTGCTCATGCGCCTGGCGTGCTGCGGTGAGCGCGTTGTCCAACGCGACTTCGCAGTCGGCGACGCGCCCGAGGCGTGCCAGGCACCCCGCCCGAACTGTGTGGGCTTTGGCTTCCCCTGCGGGGTCGTTTAATTCGGCCAGCGTTGCGGCGGCGGCCGCTACCGAGGATTCGATCTCGTCCAAGTGCTCGGGATCGACGAGCATCGAGAGTTGGCCGTCGAAGCACGTGGCCCATGCCGCGAGACGGGCTGAATCACGCGTTCCCTCTTTCAGTTGCGTGACCACACCTGCCGCCGACGACACATCGCCCGCAGCCAGCAGCGCCTCACAGCGCGCCACCAGAAGCTCGACGCGCTGTTCGTCGCGGTCGGGCAACTCGTCGTCCAGCTCCTCCAGCGCGTGCAGGGCACGGTCGTAGAGGTCGGCGGCGCCCTCGTATGCCAGTCGCGCCATCGCCTGGTCCGCAGCGCGCCGGCAGTACTCGACGGCCTTGACCGCGTTTCCCGCCCAAGCACATTCGAAGTAGTGGTGGGCCAGTTCAGCCAGCAGCTCGTCATCGGCGCCCGGCATCGTCTCCAACGTTGTGGCGATCCGCTGGTGCAGCCGCATGCGCCGCACGGATGCCAGTTCGGCGAGCAGCGATTGCCGGACGATGGCGTGGTTGAAGCGGTAGAGCCCACCTGGCTCCTCGATGACGATGCCGGCCTGACATGCCTCGTCGAACGCGTCGACCAGATCCTGGCCGACCACGTGCTCGACCAGTTCTAGGGCGAACTGGCTGCCGACGACCGCTGCCGCGGCCAGTGCCTTGTTCGTCTCAACCGGAAGCCGGGAGAGTCTGCGGCTCACGGCTTCCCGGACACCCTGCGGCAGGGTGCTCGGGTCCCAGTGCCCACCGCTCTCGTCCACATGGCGCAATGCCTCGATGAGGAAGAACGGGTTGCCACCGGTGACCGACGCCAACGCGCGGGCCAACTCTTCGTCGTGGTATCCGGCCTCGGCAACGTAAGTGCTGACGTCGTTCTCGTCGAGGCCGCCCAGGGTAATGCGGTTGGCGCTGCCATCGCGGTGAAGGTCGGCGAGCATCGCCGCCAGCGGGTGTGAACGGTCGAGGTCGGTACTGCGGTACGTGCCGATGATCTGCACTCGGGCGTGCTCGCCGAAGCGAAGGAGGTGGCGAAGCAGCAGCAGGGTGGGCTTGGCCGCCCAGTGCAGGTCGTCGAGTACCAGGACGATGGGTACGTCGACCGAGGCGATGCCCAGCAGCGCCACCACGGCATCGAACAGTGCATAGCGTTCGGTGTCCGGGTCGCCATGGGGCGGTGCGGCGAGATCGGGGAGGACGTCGGTCAGACCGGGAACCAGGGGCAGTAATGCCTCGATGCCACGCATTCCGCGCAGCTGGTTCGTGCCGACGCAGGGCACGAGTGTGCGCAGGGCTTCCGCGAACGGCTGGTAGGGGGCACCGAGGTCCTCGTCGGAACGGCCGTACAGCACGACCGCGCCCTGTTCATAGGCCTGCCGGCACCATTCGCCGGCCAGGCGGGTCTTGCCCACACCTGGTTCGCCCGCGATCAGGACCGCGGCCGTGCCACCGGTGAGCGCCGACTGCCAGGCGGCGAGAAGTTCTGCGAGCTCACGACCACGCCCGACGAACGGGCCGGGCCCGCCGAGCACCGCGGGCATCGCCGGCCGCTCGATCGGCGTATCACCTGTCGGCGGTGAGCTTTCGGCGGTCTGGAGGCGGAGCTCGAAGATGTGCTCGGGCCGTGCCAGGTTCTTCAACTGGTGCATGCCCAGATCGGCGAGCACAACGTCGTCGGACAAGGAATCGATGACCAGCTCTGCAGTCGCACCCGAACACAGGATCTGACCGCCCGAGGCCTGCGACCGCAGCCGGGCGGCGCGGTTGACGGCGCGACCGAAGTAGTCGCCGTCACGGAGCTCGGCCTCGCCGGTGTGCAGCGACACACGGATGCGCATCGGCTCGGCCAGCTCCCACGGCTCGTGGAAGATCGCGTCCTGCAACTCGATCGCGGCGGCCGCGGCCGCTGACGGGCGGTCGAAGACCGAGAATGTGGCATCACCCTCGCCACGCGTCTTGATCAGCCGTCCGCCGCGGGATGTGACAACCTGTTCGACGAGTTCGTCGTGCCGCGCCAGGGCGAGCGCCATGGCATCGGCGTCTGCCTCCCATGCGGCGGTCGACCCCTCGATATCCGTCAGCAGGAAGGTCACTGCCCGCGTCACTGACGGAACATGTTGCGTCGCAGGGACCTCGAGCTCGGCATCCTGGGCGACGATCGCGGCCTCCAGCCGCCGAAGCTCGGGTCCGGGGTCGACTCCGAGCTCATCGGCCAACAGCGAGCGGGCCCGTCGATAGGCGCCGAGCGCCTCACCTTGCCTGCCGGCACGGTACAGCGCGAGCATCAGTTGGCCCCAACGTCTTTCGCGCAACGGCGCATCCGCAACGGCAGCTTCGAGATCGCCGATGATCTCCGCGGCACGGCCAGTCGCAAGGAGTGCATCGGCCCGGTCCTCGATCAGTGCGGCGTGGCTCTCGATCCACCGGGTCTTCTCGGATGCTCCCGGCCGGCCGTCGGGCAGTTCCGGGATTCCCCGCCACAGGGTTACCGCCTCATCGAACCGGGCCACCGCACCGCTGGTGTCACCGGAGCTGAAGGCGTCCCGGCCCGATTTGGTGAGCGACTTGTAACGCGAGGCATCAGTCTCGGCCGTGTTCAGACGCCACCCGATGCCCTCGGTCAGCACGAAGCCGTCGCCGAGGGCGTGACGCAATGCGGAGATATGGGTCTGTAGGGCCTTGGCGGCGGTACGTGGCGGATCGTCGCCCCAGAGCAATTCCATGAGCACGTCGGCGGGTACCACCGCACCGCCGTGCAGACCGAGCATCGTGAGGATGGCGCGCGGCTTCGCGCCCGGTATCACGACGGTCGCACCGTCCAATCGGACCTGAAGAGGTCCCAAAACCTCCAGTTCCACCGATGAAAGCGTACTCACGCGCTAATCGTCGGGGTGGCGATTCAACGCATGATCAAGAAGGAGTAAAGCGGGGGACTGCCTGGTGTTTTACAGTCCGCGACGGGCGGCGCGCAGCGCGGCGACGGCATCGTCGTCGCCCGCGAACGTCACGCGGGCCGGCTCTCGGCCCGCGGCGAACAACAGCAGCTCGCCCGGCTCCCCGGTCACCGTCACCGCCGGACCGGCGCCGACGGTGGCCAGCGTCTTGCCCGCGGGGGTGGTCAATGCCACCCGGGCCGGGGATCTGCCCATCGACATCCGGGCCATCGCGGCGATCCCGCGCGACAGCGCGGATACCGTCGCACTGTCGAGATCCCTTGGCTCCCAGTTTGGTTGGGCCCGGCGCACATCCTCGTTGTGAATGAACATCTCGGCCACATTGACCAACGGGTCCAACAGCTTGAACGGGGAGTACAGCGGAGGGCCCGCAGCGATCTGGTCCACCAGGTCGCCCCATTCGGTGCTTTCGGTGACCTTCTGCTGCACGCGCTCGGTGTAGCCCGCGAGCTGAGGCACCAGGATGCCGGGGGCGGCGTCGAGTCGACGCTCGCGCACGACGAGATGGGCGGCCAGGTCACGGGCAGTCCAGCCCTCACAGAGGGTGGGCGCATCAGGGCCCGCGGCGCGCATGGACTCGACCAGGGCGGCACGCTCCCGCTGAGCGATAGTCATTGACCAACTCTAGAAGCTCTAGAAGGTTTTCACCCCTTCGACAGCGATGACCATTCCGTGCCCGCTGCCGTCATTGCTGATGCGGGTACCGTCCTCGCGCGCATCGATGGTCCAGCCCACCGCGCTGTACGTGCGGTAGTCGAGGGTGACCACCGGAATGTCACCGAGGTTGCCCACTACCCACTTGATCTGGCCATCCGGGGTGAGCCTGATGCCGTTCGCGTGTTCGCCGTCGATCACCGGTGCATTGGTGAAGTCCGATTCGCAGCCGACCTCCTGCTTGGACAGCTGGCAGCGGGTCCGCCCCGATTTGGTCTCGATGAAGACGTACCCGTTCTCCGGCTGCAGCGGGGTGGCGCCGGACGGCGCATGGGAGCTGCTGGGCGGGGCCGCGGCGGTGGTGCTCGGCGAGGGCGCCGGACTGGACCGCGTGGGCCGCGCGGTCGGGAAACTGGGCTCGGTCGGTGATTGCGGGCTGGTGCTCGGGGTGCCTTCGATACTCGATTGGCAGCCCGACAACAGCACACCCACAGCCAGCAGGGCGCCCACCGGTTGCCACGCCTTCACCGCGCCAAGGCTACGCATCGCCCGTAATCAGGGCGGGTTATGACGCGCCGAAAAACCCTGTGTAACCGTCGGCCAGCGCGCGCAGCTGCCCGGCCCCGTCGCCGTGGTACGACGCGCCGTGCATGATCGCCAAGGTGGTGGGGTTCAGCCCGGCGAGCTGGGCCAAAGTGGGCATCAGATTCGTGGTCAGGCCGGTGGCCTGGAACAGCGCCTCGGCTTCCAATGCCGGTGCCACACAATCAGACTCGGTGAGGGCCGGACACTGGCCGGTGTGGGTGAACAGGTCACCGGCGAGCAGCGTCGACGTCGCCTCGTCGAACCACAGCCCGGCTTCCCAATTGTGCGGCACGTGCGGTGTGGCGATGAAGCGCAGGCGGTGTCCGCCGACGTCGTGCGGGGTCTCCGCGGGCGCGGTGACGGGAGGACGGTCGCACATGTCGTTCAGCGACAACATGATGGCCAGCGGTCCGTGGATCACCTCGGCATGCGGTGCGGCCGCCAGGAACTGGTTGACCGCGCCACACTCGTCGGCTTCCAGGTGCCCGAACGAGATCCAGCGCAGCCGGGCCAGCGCCAGGACCCGATCGATGGCCGCGGAGACCTGCGGGAACAGGAACCGCTGACCGGTATGGAACAGGAACGGTTCGTCTCCGGTCAGCAGGAACTGGTTGAAGGTGAAGCCGTGCTCGGTGATCCCGGGTATCCAGGTGGACAGCCGGTAGATGTCCGGGGCGATCTCGTCGACACGGGTTTCCAGGTCGGAGGCCATGACTCCATGGTCCGCCTCCGGGGAACCTGAAGTCTTGGGATTTTCCCAGCCGCGTCCCCTACCGTCGTCGCGTGCCCGGAAAAGCCCTCGATGCGTTTCTGGACTCCCCGCTGTCCGGAATCGTGCCGTGGGCTCTGATGGCGATCCTTGCCGGTCCCGGCCGCTATGAGATCGCCGTGTGGGGTGCGCTCGGATTCTCGCTGCTGGTGCTGGCACTGGACCGTCGCCGCAACATTCCGGTGCACGTGCTCGAGATGCTCGGCGTGGCCTTCTTCGTGGTGCTGGCCGTCGTCGGCCTGGTGGCCTCCAGAGGGCAGAAGACGTGGCTGGAGATGTGGTCGGGGGAGATCACGAACGCCTCGTTGGCGATTTTCGCCCTGGTCAGCCTGATGATCGGCCGGCCGTACACGACGGCGTACGCGCGCGACGTCACCCCGCCGGACCATTGGGACACGCCGCTGTTCAAGCGCACCAACATGGTGGTGACCGCCGTGTGGGCGGCGGCATTCGGCTTCTCGGCCTCGGTCGGCTTCTTCGGCGATGTGGTCTACGGCAGCACCGACAACTTCTGGACCGGGTGGATTCTTCAGCTGGCCGCGCTGTTCTTCGCGGTGGCCGTCACCGAGTTCTATCCCGAGTACGCCCGCGCCAAGGACGCTGCGCACACCCACCATCCGGTGCCGTCATGGTCGCAGGTGTTCGAGTGGCTGCCGCCGTTCGTCCTGGCCACCGGCGTCGCCGGGTGGCTGCTGGCGACGGTCAGCAGCGGGGTGGCCTCTGACCTGGTGGTGGTCGGCGCGTTCGGGACGGCACTGCTGCGGTTGCGTGACCAGCGGGCTCGGGCACTGTAGGTAGGTGTCAGCGTGGACAGGTGCTGACCGTTTTCCCGGCCATCACGGTGTTCACAAAGTCTTGTACGTCCGGTAGTGAGGCGCCGATGACGCCACGGTGGTCCTGGCCGGCATACACCCGGTAGTCGACTGCGACGTCCTTGTCGCACAGGGCTTTTGCCAGTGCGTCGACACCAGGTTGGGTAACCGCGGTGTCGGCGGTGCCCTGCCCGATCAAGACCGGTACCCCCGGGCTGAGGCGGGTCGGATCTTGGCGGCCGAGGTAGTCCTGCAGCGGGGTCACATTCGCATCCGCCGCGAAGACCTGTGCCGACGGCACCGGTGCGACGGCGCGGATCTGACCGATGCACGCAGTGCGGGCCGCGGTCAACAAGGGCTGCGCTTGCGGTGTGAAGATCTCATCCGGCTCGATGGCCGGATCGACCACGGCGGCGCCGAGTGCCAGCAGTGGTAGGAAAGCTTGTGTTCCAACGGCTTCCGGACTTCCGGAGCGTGCAAAGCCGACTGCCTGGCTCATCCCCACCCCGCCGGGTGCGAGTGCCGCCGCGCCTTTCAGATCGAGTTCGGGTGCGCGCTGCCCACCATCCTGCGCGGTGAACAGCGCGGCCTGCCCGCCCTGGCTGTGGCCGATGGCAACCCAGTCCGTGCCGATGCCGGAGTTCAGTTCGCGGGCCGCCCGCACGATGTCGGTGACGGTGTTCGCCTCGCTGGTGCCGTCGACGTAGGGATGCCCGCCGGGGGTGCCCAGCCCCTGGTAGTCGGTTTGGACGACGGCGTAGCCGCGCGCCACCCAGGTGTCGAGCATCGTGGTCACCGGTCCGAGGTAGTCGTGGGCCAGACCGTCGGGCGTATCGACCGAGGGGGCGCAGGTGTCGGCGTAGCCGGTGGTGCCGTGGGCCCAGGAGATCACCGGCCAGCCGCCCTCGGGCGGCGGCGACTTCGGGACGGCCACGGTGCCTGACACCACGATGGGTTGGCCGTGCGCATCGTCGGAGACGTAGGTGATCAACCGGGTCTCACCGCTGGGCAGCGCGGCGGTGGTGGTCAGCGGCCGTGCGGTGAGTAACTGCCCGGGATGCAGCCCGGGTTGGGTGGCTGTCGTACAGCCGGTGAGCACGGCCGCGGCGGCCGCAGCGGCGAGTAGGCGATTTCTGGTCATGGCTGCCATTGTGTCGACCGCTGCACTACCGGAAGGCGGTGTTTCCGTCATCGGCTCCGCGCCTATGGGGCCGACTGCGGCAGGAACTGTTTGTCGAGGAACTTTGCGTAGTCGGGCAGTTGCGTGCCCGGGTCGATGGACTTCTGCGTCTTGGCCCACGCGCCCAGTTCGGCCAGCTTGGCGGCCAGGTCCGGCTTCAGCTGCAGAGTGAAGTCGAACTCGTCGAGCACGGTGCCCAACAGTTCGGGGTCCAGCTGGGTGGCCTTGGCGACGGCGTCGGTGGCGGCCTTGTCGTGCTGGGACAGGGCAGTGCCGGCGTCACCGACTGCGGCGAGGAAGGCGGTGATCGCCGTGCCCTTGGTCGAGACGGCCGATTCGGTGGCGACGAACAGGCTGTGCTGGTTGTAGGTTCCGCCGGTCAGCGCCACGGCGTCGTCGCCGAGGGCCTTGATGGTCTGCGCCTGGTAGGGCTGGAAGATCGACACGGCGTCGACATTGCGCTGGGTGGCGGCGGTGACGATCGCCGACGGCGCGACCTGGACCAGCTCGGCCTTGATGTTGTTCTGCGCCAAGGCGTTCGACACGAAGTAGGCAGCACTCGTGCCCAGCGGAGTGCCGATCGACTTGCCGGCCAGATCCGCGACGGTGTTGATGCCCGCGCTGCGCCGGGCGACGATACGGGAGCCTTCCCAGCGGGAACCGTCGGCGATCACCCGCAAGGTGGGGGTGCGGGTCAGCGCGGCCGAGGTCGGCACATCGGCCGCGGTGGTGATGTCGACCTGACCGGCGGCCGCGGCCTGCAGTGCCTCCACGCCGGACTGGAAGTTCACCACCTTGACGTTCACGTTGTGCTTGCCGAACAGGCCGGTGTCGGCGGCGACGGGGATCTGTGCCCAGGACGGGTCGACGACGAATCCGACGGTCAGCTGATCGGCGTTCGCGGTACCCGAGTCGGTGCACGCGGTGGCTGCCACAGTGAGTGCGGCAGCGGCAACTGCTGCGGCGACGATACGCCGAAGAGGAGTCTTCACGGTATGGGTTCCTTTGTGGGGGTGGGGGATCAGTGGACGGCGTGGTCGATGCCGAGCTGGTGGTGCAGGGTCTTGCGGATCTCGCTGTAGCCGGGTTGATCTGCCAGCGCGTCGGCCGGCCGGGGGCGACTCAACGGGTTGGTGATCTGATCGGCGATCTGCCCGTCGCGCAGCACGCTGACGGTGTCGCCGAGCCGGATCGCCTCGTCGATGTCGTGCGTGACGAAGACGATCGTGCGGTTCAACCGCGTCCACAGATCGATCAGCAGATCCTGCATGCGCAGCCGGGTGAGTGCATCGAGCGCCGCGAACGGTTCGTCCATCAGCATCACCGTCGGCTCCCCGGCCAGCACGCGGGCGATGCTGACCCGTTGCCGCATACCGCCGGACAGCTCACCGGGGCGCTGGGTGGCCACCTCGTCCCGCAGGCCCACCAAGTCCAGCAGTTCGTGAATCTTGTCCCGGCGCTCAGGTTTTGACAGCCGCCGGGCGGCCAGGGCGAAGTCGATGTTGTCGGCGACCGACATCCACGGGAACAGCACATCGCGTTGGAAGGCGACGCCGCGCCGGGGATGCGGTGCGGTGACCGCCTCGCCACTGTCGGTCACCGATCCGGCGGTCGCGATGATGAGCCCGGCCAGACAGTGCAGCAGTGTCGATTTGCCGCTGCCCGAGGCGCCGACGAGGACGGAGAACGACCCGTCGGGAATGGTCAGGGAAATGCCCTTGAGCGTCGGCCCCTGCTTGCCGGGGAACTGCACCACGAGGTCGTGGGTCTGGATGGCCATCAGCGCTCCTCTTGAGCCCAACGGGTGAACGGGGACGTGACCGAGGCGACCAGCAGGTCGCACAGCGCGCCGACGATGCCAAGGATGATCAGGCAGAAGATCAGCCGGTCGGCCTGGGAGAAGAGCTGTGCCTGGGAGATCCGGTACCCGATACCCGCGGTGGTGCCGGTCATCTCGGCCACCACGATGAGCACGAAGGCCATCGCAGCCCCCACCCGCAGACCCGATGCGATGTCGGGGGCGGCTTCGGGCAGCACCACCTTGGACAACGTCTGCCAGCGGCCGGCACCCAGGCACCGGGCAGCCTTCAGATAGTCGACCGGTGTGCTCGCCAAACCGGAGTGGCTGTTGATCCACACCGGGACGAAGACACCGAGTGCTATCACCAGCAGCTTGCTGTTCTCGCCGAGCCCGAACCACAGGATCGCCAAGGGGACAAGGCCGATCGTCGGGATCGGCGAGAACACCCGGAGCACAGGTTGCAGCAGGTTGCGCCCCGGCTTGGTGGTCGCGGTGAACACCGCGACGACGATCCCGGCGGCGGCACCGATCGCGAAACCGACTGCCGCCCTGCGCAAACTGGCGACGATGTCGTCGGCCAGCAGGCCCTCGGTCCACAGGGTCTGCCCGGCGGCGAGGATCTCGGGCACGCTCGGGAACAGCTGCCGCGGGAACCGTCCGGTCGCCACGATCAGCGACCACAACGCCGCGGCGATCCCCAGTCCGGCCACCGTCCAACCCAGGACACCCAGCCGGGCGAACGCAGACCGCACCCGGGCCGGGCCCGGGTATCGGCGCGCGCTCGCCGCCGGTGTCCGGACGGCCAAACCGGCTGTCATGGACGGCTTCCCGCTTCGGTGCCTACTGCGCGCAGCGGTTCGCGCGAAGTGACCGCGGGCACCCAGGCGAACGGCACGGCCTGCGACCGGTATACGAGCGCGGTCTGGGTGAGCCGGTCGACCCCGGGCACCCTGGTCTGCTTGACCTCGGGCTCACCGGCCACGCCGTAGCCCTGGTACGGGCTGTGGTACTCCCACACCACATCGCCGTCGGGCGTGACCTGGAACAGCCGCCCCTGCATCCCTTCGGTGATCAAGGTGTTGCCGTTGGGAAGCCGCTGGGCATTGCTGACGAACGAACTGAAGAAGGTCCAGGACGGCAGACCCGAGTCTTCAGCGGTGTATTGCCACACGATTTCCTTGGTGACGGGGTCGATTTCGAGAATTCTGGATCCGGCGTAGATGCCCAGCGATGCGGCCGGGTACCCGGCGCCGCCCTGGTTGTCGAACACCAGGATGTTGCCTTCCCCGGGAAGGCCCGCGGCGATCATGTGCGGGTTGTGCTGCCCGGAGGTCTGATCGACCGGACGTGGGACCTTGTGCACGCTGATCCGCTGGTGCTGGGCGCCGGGCTCGGCGTCGTAGTAGGGCCCCAGCTGCCAGGCGATGGTTCCGGACGACTTGTCGATCAGCGCGATGATGTTGGCCTTGCGGAAGCTGATCAGGATGTTGTCGGGGTGGAAGACGGAGTCCGGATCGTCGATGTACCACCGGTTGGGTCCGAGGGGCTTGGCGCTGTTCATCTCCAGATAACCCCAGGGATCGTCGGGGTCGCGGGCGACGGTCTGGCGCAGGGCATCCCAACCCGCTTCGGAGAATCCGAACTCATCGAGGTGGTCCCCGGCCAGCCACTGCCAGACGATCTCACCCTCGGGTGTGACCTCGTAGAGTCCTTGGTCGCCCACGGTGTGCTCGCCGAGAGCGGTTACCACCCGGGGAACGGTGACCAGGATCAGGCGATTGCCGTTGGGCAGCAGCTCCCAGTCGTGGTTCTGCCGGGCCGCGCCACCAGGTGCCTGCGTGCCCCACTCCCAGACGACCTCGCCGTTCCAGTCGAGTTGGCCGACGGTGCCGTTGGCGTAGATGCCGCCACGAGCGTCTCCGCTGTCGGACAGCTGCACCCCGACGTCGCCGAGGCGCCCGCCGTTGAGCGCAGGGTCCAGAATGCGCGGTGGCACACCGGCATACGGCCACTCGTGCACCACGGTGCCGTTGAGGTTGATCACCCGGGTCGTTCCGTCGGCGCCGGTGAACAGGATGTAGCTGTCGTGGACAAGTTCGGGATCGAGGTAGCTGACTCCACTGAGACGTACGAATGCCATGTCAGTCACTCCACCAACGTCCGGTTACAACCACGGGTCCTCCTCGTTACGGTTCTAATCGATTAGCGTGAGGCAGGCGAAGCGTGGGCGGAACCGTCACAATCGAGGTGATTGAAACTCTTTCGAGCGGTCATCGACGAGCGGAGGGTCCAGCCGTTGTGAGTGGGAAACGTCCGACACTGGCAGATGTGGCCAGCCGCGCCGGCACCTCGACGGCGGTGGTGAGCTACGTGCTCAACAACGGTCCGCGTCCGGTGTCAGAATTATTGCGGGCCAAGGTGATCAGTGCGATCGACGAGCTGAACTACCGGCCCGATGTGCGGGCCAGGGCGCTGCGCCGGTCGCGGCGATGGCGGCAGATCGGCCTGTTGGTCCCCGACCTCACGTTGCCTCTGTTCGGCGAGTTCGTGGGGCGGATCGAGATCGAAGCCCGGGCGCGCGACCACCTGACCTTGATCGGTAACACCGGTTACGACCCCGAGCGGGAACTTGAGTTCGCCGCCGCGTTCTCCGAGGTCGGTGTCGACGGACTGCTGGTGGTCGGTGCCGCGAACGCTCCGCAAACGGCGAATCTCTGTCGGCAGGAACGTATTCCGGTGGTGTGGATGCACAACATCCGCGGTGAGGTGGAAGCCGACATCGTCGGGGTTGATCACGTGAATGCCGGCGAACTCGTCACCCGGCACCTCCTGGAGGTCCATGGTTGTCGTGACATCGCGTTCGTCGGCGGTTTCACCGAGGACGATGTCCAGCACGGTGACCGCGAAACCGTGCAACAACGGTTCGAGGGCGTCGCCTCCGCCGTGGGGCAGGATCTCCCGCTCATCCGGACCGATCTCACCCCGGCCGGCGCGTACGCCGCGGTCGGCGAGTTTCTGCGTGGCGGGCAACGCGTGCCGCAGGCGCTGGTGGTCGGAACATTCGGCCAGGCCGCCGCGACGGTCCGTGCACTGGTCGATGCCGGACTGCGCGTGCCCGAGGACATCCGGGTGGTCGGCTTCGACGGCGCCGCCGTCGACTATGGGCAGTTGCGGCTCACCGCGATCCAACAACCTGTCGACGCGCTCGCCCGCCTGGCGTTGGGCCGATTGCTCGGGGATCACTCCGACGACGACATCACGCCGACGCTGCGGGTGGGGGAGACCTGCGGGTGCGAGTGAGCTAGGCCTTGCTGGGCGCCGGATTCAGGTGGGCGTATCCACCTCGTCCCAGGCGCTGTCCTCGAATCGCACCAGCCAGTTCAGCGCGTAGTGGCGCTCGACGACCACACCGCGGTCCAGGCCCTCCGGCGCGGGCAATTCCTTGAGCTGCGCCTGGCGCACAAGCCAATGAAGCCGATAGTGCAGATCGAGCGCGTCCAGGATCTCGCTGCCGGAGCGCATGCGCATTGCGCCCAGGACACCCTGAACATCCGTCGCATCGAGCATGGTGCGGGTGGCGCGGGGGACGTCGCAGATCGCATCGGGGAACGGCAGGACATCGAGCAGGCCCATGGCCCACTGCAGCACGGCAAGGCACTCGTAGCGCCAACCGAACTGGGCGACCTCCGACTGGGTCGGCGCCTGATCGAATAGGAAGGCACGTTCCTTGGGCGTGAGCGCGGCCTCGGCCGATGGCAGCCGCTGCAGCAAGGTGTCCAGCGGCAGCGCCTCGCCGCTGGCCATCGACTCGGCACGCACCGCTACCGCCAGCAATGCAAAGGCCCGCTCGGCAATCTCCTGCGGCGTGCGCTGCCGCAGTTCGGGCTCCGAGATCAGCGGCGGCAGGGATGCGGAGGGCGACAGATTTCTCGCCGCCAGTTCGGCCTCGGTCCGCGCCTTACGCTGCCATGCCTGATCGGGATAGGGCAGCGCGGCGCCCGGGTCGGCCTCGGCACCGCCGGCGGACAACAGCACGCGCCCTTGCGGATCGCGGATACCGCCATCAGGCAGGAACACGATCGCATTTGCGCGCTGCGCCCACTGCGCCAGCGCATCGAGCTGCGCTTCATCGATGGTCAGGCTCCAATGCTGCTGCACGCGTTGCAGGTGCCGCATGACGTGATAGCGAGTGCGCGTCATCTGGCCATCTCCGCGACTCAGTACATAGCCCGCGAATCCCGCCAGGTGCTGCGCAAGCTCCGGATCGGAAAGGTCGCGGTGGCCGTTCAAGGCATGCGGGAAACCGGGCACCGGAACATCGCTGCGGGTGCAGTACGCATTGACCAGCACGCCATCGCCGTCCGGCTCACTGTCCACGTGATCCGGTTTCGACGGAACGCCCTTCAGGCGCGCAAGCAGCCTCTTCATCCATGGACTCCCTCTGGTGATTCGAAGGCTAGCGGCTCTGCCCGCCGATGCTCGCACAGCATGGCGCGCGAGATGCCGAGCAGGCGTGAGGTGGCCAGCTTTTTGTCGCCGGTGGCTGCGGGTGCACGTGAGCTAGGCGGGAAGCAATCCCCGCAGAGCGGTTCGGGCCAGCCGGCGGGCGTTCTCCTCGGTGAGCACACAATGCCCCGTCATGCGGCGGAAGATGAGCGGCCCGAACAGGATGTCGATGACGTCATCGATCGCGATGTCCGCGTCGGCGTCGCCGCGCTCCACCCCGCGCTGCCACAGTTCGGTGATCGCCGCGCGTCGGCCACCGAGGAAGTACTCGCAGAAATACGCTGCGCCCGTTTGATCTTCGACGCACGCCGCAAGCAGCTGGGCGAATACTTCACCGCGGGCACTGGCGTAGAACGCCGACACGCGTACCACTTGCTCGGTGAGATCGACTGAGGTGCTGCCGGTATCGGGCAGTGGCAGTGCCTCGGCCATCATGGTTCCGAATGCCCCGACGTCAGTCGACGCCGAGCATCACCTCGGTGGACTTGACCAGCACCGTCGTCGCGGTGCCCGGTGCCAGGCCCAGCTCCTCGACGGCTTCCTTCGTGATGGAGGCCGTGACGATCTGGTCACCGCCGTCGAGCTTGACCTTCACGGTCGCCATGACGGCGCCGATCGTGACCTCGGTGACCGTGCCGGTGAGCTGGTTACGGGTGGACAGACGCATCGCGGACCTCCATCGATCAATGGCTGACGTGCGGCTCTGACGATAGTGATTGTGCAATTGCTCAAAGGGACTCGTCAGTGTTTGGGCATTATCTGCTCGCTACGGGTGTGCGCCGGGAGTGATGCTGACTCTCAACAAACCGGCGAGTCGAAAGGCTGGAAACCACAGATGAGCACGCAGAACGGCATCATCGGCGCACTGCCCGCCACCAAGGTCCCCCGCTACGCCGGGAAGGGCACCTTCGCCCGGATCGCCGACATCCACGAGGTGTCCGACTATGACATCGCGATCCTCGGCGTGCCCTTCGACGGCGGCACTTCCTACCGGCCCGGTGCCCGGTTCGGTCCGATGGCCGTCCGCCAGGCTGCGCGCACGCTTCGCCCCGGCTATCACGTCGAACTCGGCGTCGCGCCGCTCGACCATGTGCAGGTGGTCGACGCAGGCGACGTCGCGGTCACGCCGTACAACATCGCCGAGGCCTGCCAGCAGATCCAGGATCATGCCTCCGACATCCTGGCCGGCGGCGACCGCCGGATCGTGTCGATCGGCGGTGACCACACCATCGCGCTGCCGAACCTGCGTGCTCTGCACGCCAAGCACGGTCCCGTCGCGCTGGTCCACTTCGACGCCCACCTGGATACCTGGGACACCTACTTCAACGCCCCGGTCACCCACGGCACGATCTTCCGGCGGGCGTTCGAGGAAGGGCTGCTCATCGAGGATCACTCGATCCACGTCGGCATCCGCGGCCCGATCTACGACCAGATCGACCTCGACGACGACGCCCGCATGGGGTTCAAGATCATCCGGGCCGGTGACCTCGACGTGATCGGCACGGACGCGGCCGTCGATGTGGTGCGCCGCCGGGTCGACGACCTCCCGGTGTACCTGTCGATCGACATCGACGTGCTCGACCCGGCCTTCGCCCCGGGCACCGGCACTCCCGAAGCCGGTGGCCTCACCTCGCGCGAACTGCTGAAGATGCTGCGCAAGATGTCCGGGCTCAACATCGTCGGCGCCGACGTCGTCGAGGTGGCCCCCGCCTACGACCATGCCGAGATCACGACCGTGGCAGCGGCCACCGTGGTGTTCGACATCGTGTCGCTCATGGTCGCTGGACGGGTGTCAAATCTGCCCGTCAACGGAGAAGTTGCGGCCACAGCGCCGTAATCGAGTAGCATCCGTCACATAACTCAATACGTCGTTGACGCATTGTGGGAGAACCTCCGATTCCGGAGGCGCCGTAGGAGCAACTCCTCCCCGGGAATCTCTCAGGCCCAATACCGCAGTGTCGAGACAACTCTGGAGAACAGCGCTATCGCGCTTACCGAAGGGGACAAGCGCAACGCGCTAAAGCTCTCAGGTTTCAGGACAGAGCGGGGAGGTGTCACTTCACGACGCATCGTGTAATCGCGATGCCCGAAACCGGAGTCACCTCATGCCTGAGTGCACCGCAATTGTCAACGACGACAACTCTTTTCGCGACCGACACATCGGCCCCGACCGTGTGGGCGAGCGGCACATGCTGGATGTTCTCGGGTTCGCAACCACCGATGAGTTGATCGACAGCGCGGTGCCGCAGCAGATCCGCTGCCCCGAAGACTTGCGGCTGCCCGCCGCGCGGTCCGAACAGCAGGTGCTCGCGGCGCTGCGCGAGCTGGCCGACCGCAATCAACAGCGGATTCAGATGATCGGTCTGGGGTATTCCGACACCATCACTCCCGCTGTCCTGCGCCGCAACATGCTCGAGTCGCCTGCCTGGTACACCGCCTACACGCCGTACCAGCCGGAGATCTCGCAGGGCCGACTGCAGGCGCTGCTCACCTTCCAGACGTTGATCGAAGACCTCACCGCGTTGCCGGTGGCCGGTGCATCGCTGCTGGATGAGGCCACCGCGGTGGTGGAGGCGATGCTGTTGATGCGGCGGGCCAACAAGTCCGTGTCGTCCAACCGTGTGGTTCTGGACGCAGATTGCCTGCCGCAGACGCTCGCGGTGGTGCGCGGGCGGGCCGAGGCCGTCGGCATCGAGGTCGTGGTCGCCGATCTGACCGAGGCGCTGCCGGACGGTGACGCCTTCGGTGTGGTCTTCCAATCCCCGGGTGCGAGCGGACTGGTCCGTGACCTCGCCCCGCTCATCGCCGCGGCGGGCGAACGCGGCATGCTCACCACGGTCGCCGCCGACCTGCTGTCGCTGACCCTGATCACGGCCCCCGGCGAGCAGGGCGCGGACATCGCGGTCGGCTCGGCTCAGCGATTCGGCGTGCCGCTGTTCTTCGGCGGTCCCCACGCCGGGTACATGGCGGTGCGGTCCGGTTTGGAGCGCATGCTGCCCGGCCGCCTGGTCGGCGTATCGGTCGATGTCGACGGCAAGCCCGCCTACCGGCTGGCACTGCAGACCCGTGAGCAGCACATCCGCCGCGACAAGGCGACCAGCAACATCTGCACCGCGCAGGCATTGCTGGCCAACGTCGCCGCCATGTATGCCGCCTACCACGGACCGGAAGGGTTGCGCGCCATCGCAACCCGCGTCCACCAGCACGCCGCCGCGCTGGCCGACGGCCTGCGGGCCGCCGGTCGCGAGATCGTCCACGACGGGTTCTTCGACACCGTGCTGGTGCGTGCCCCGGGCACCGCTCACGAGATCGTGGCGGCGGCCGACCGGGTCGGTATCAACCTGCGGCTGGTCGACGCCGACCACGTCGGCATCTCCTGCGACGAGTGCACCACCGACGAGGTCGTCGGGCGCGTGCTCGACGTGTTCGGTGCATCGCCGGCAGCCGCCGATCATCTGTTCGCGCTGCCCGCCGACCTGCTGCGCACCTCGGAGTACCTGCAGCACCCCGTGTTTCATTCGCACCGGTCGGAAACGGCGATGCTGCGTTTCCTGCGGGAGCTCTCGGACCGGGATCTGGCACTGGACCGCACCATGATTCCGCTCGGATCCTGCACCATGAAGCTCAACGCCGCTGCCGAGATGGAGCCGATCAGCTGGCCCGGGTTCGCCGGTATCCACCCGTACGCGCCGGCCGAGCAGACCGCGGGTTACGTCGAGCTGATCGGCAACCTGGAAACCTGGCTGGCCGAGATCACCGGCTACGACCGGGTTTCGTTGCAGCCCAACGCCGGATCTCAGGGTGAGCTCGCCGGCCTGCTGGCGATCAACGGCTACCACCGGTCGCGCGGCGAGGACCACCGCGACGTCTGCCTCATCCCGCAGTCCGCACACGGCACCAATGCGGCCTCGGCGGTCCTGGCCGGGATGCGGGTGGTCGTGGTGAAGACGGCCGCCAACGGCAACATCGACCACGATGACCTGGAGGCCAAGCTGGCCGGCCACGACGGACAGGTCGCGGCGATCATGCTCACCTACCCGTCCACCCACGGTGTGTACGAAACCGATGTCCGCACCGTGTGTGATCTCGTCCACCGCGCCGGCGGGCAGGTCTACGTCGACGGCGCCAACCTGAACGCACTGGTGGGGCTGGCCAAACCGGGCGAGTTCGGCGGCGACGTCTCACATCTCAACCTGCACAAGACGTTCTGCATCCCGCACGGTGGCGGTGGCCCGGGCGTCGGGCCCGTCGCGGTCCGCGCCCACCTGGCACCGTTCCTGCCCGGCGACCCGCTGCAGGACGGCCCGGCGCCGGTTTCGGCGGCCAACTACGGTTCGGCCGGCATTCTGCCGATCACCTGGGCCTACCTGGCGCTGATGGGTCCGGACGGATTGACCGCGGCCACCAAGGCCGCGGTGCTGGGCGCCAACTACCTCGCGAAGTCGTTGACCGGGCATTACCCGGTGCTCTACACCGGGGAGACCGGGTTGGTCGCGCACGAGTGCATCCTCGACCTCCGGGAGATCACCAAGCGCACCGGAGTGACCGCGGAGGACGTCGCAAAGCGGTTGATCGACTACGGTTTCCACGCTCCGACACTGTCCTTCCCCGTCAGCGGAACGCTCATGGTGGAGCCCACCGAATCCGAGGACCTGGCCGAACTGGACCGGTTCATCGCGGCGATGATCAGCATCCACGACGAGATCAGCCGCGTCGGCTCGGGGGAGTGGGCGCTCGAGGACAGCCCGCTGCGGCAGGCCCCGCACACCGCAGAACAGGTCACCGACGCCGAGTGGGGCCTGCCCTACAGCAGGCAGTACGCGGCGTATCCCGTTGCCTCCCTGCGGCTCAACAAGTACTGGCCACCGGTTCGCCGCATCGACGGCGTGCACGGCGACCGCAATCTCGCCTGCTCGTGCCCTGCACCCGAGGCGTTCCAGACCGACATCGCCGAGAGCCTTCAGGAGGTTTTTGCATGACCGACAACAACACCCCGGCTTCCCCGCTGCTCGACGAACATCGGGGGCTGGGCGCCGCATTCACCGACTTCGCCGGGTGGGCAATGCCGCTGAAGTACGGCAGTGAACTGGCCGAGCACAAGGCGGTCCGTGAGACTGCCGGGCTGTTCGACCTGTCCCACATGGGCGAAATCTCCGTCACCGGACCCCAGGCCGCCGAGGCGCTGGACTTCGCGCTGGTCGGCGAGGCGTCCAAGATCGTTATCGGCCGGGCCAAGTACTCGCTCATGTGCGACGCCGACGGCGGGGTGATCGACGATCTGGTGGTGTACCGGCTCGGCGACGACCGCTTCCTGGTGGTCGCCAACGCCGCGAACGCCCCGACCGTGGCACGCGAATTGGCCGGACGCGCGGCACAATTCGACGCCGACGTCGACGACCAGTCCACCAGTACCGCACTGATCGCAGTTCAGGGGCCCGCAGCGGAAGGCATCGTGAGCTCACTGGTGCCGGACGAGCAGCTGGAACTGGTCGCGCACCTCAAGTACTACGCGGTGACCGCGGCACAGGTCGGCGGCATCGATGTGCTGTTGGCGCGTACCGGCTACACCGGCGAGGACGGCTTCGAGCTCTACGTGCCCAACGCGCAGGCCGTGGCGTTGTGGCGGTCCCTGCTGGCCGCCACCAGCGAGGTCGGCGGGCTGCCTGCGGGTCTGGCTTGCCGCGACACCCTGCGGCTCGAGGCCGGGATGGCGCTCTACGGACACGAGCTCACCCGCGAGCTCAACCCGTATGCGGCCGGCCTCGGCAAGGTGGTCCGCCTGGGTAAGGAGTTCATCGGACGTGAGGCGCTGCAAGGACTTTCCGAGCAGCCGGTCTCGCGCGTCCTGGTCGGGCTGAAGGGCGCAACCCGTCGCGCGGCCCGGGCCGGTTACACCGTCGAGAACGACGGGGCCGCGGTGGGAATGGTGACGTCAGGCGCGTTGTCGCCGACCCTTGGTTACCCGATCGCACTGGCCTACCTCGACACGGGTCTGGCCGAACCCGGAACCGTGCTGCAGGTCGACATCCGCGGCAACAAAGAGCAGTTCGAAGTCACCCCCGCCCCGTTCTACCGCCGCAGCTGAAAGGACCCCCGACATGACGAATCAGACAATCCCCGATGACCGTAGCTACACCGAGGAACACGAATGGGTGCTGATCGCCCCCGGTGCCGCACTGCCGGACACCCCGGTCAAGGTCGGCATCACCTCGGTCGCCGCCGCTGCGCTCGGTGACCTGGTGTTCCTCGACCTGCCCGAGGTCGGGTCGACCATCACCGCGGGCGAAAGCTGCGGTGAGGTGGAATCCACCAAGACCGTGTCCGAGCTGTATCCGCCCGTGAGCGGCACCGTCACGGCAGTCAACACCGCAGCCGTCGACGATCCCGCCCTGGTCACCTCTGATCCGTACGGATCGGGCTGGCTGTTCGAGGTCCAGGCGACCGAGGCGGGAAACCTGTTGACGGCGGCCGAGTACACCGAGAAGAGCGAGGCCTAGCCATGAGCATCCTCGACGAACGCCTGGCCGACTTCGATCCCGAGATCTACTCGGCGATCGGCGACGAACTGCACCGGCAGCGGTTGGGCCTGGAGATGATCGCCTCGGAGAACCATGCACCGCTCGCGGTCATGCAGGCCCAGGGCTCGGTGCTGACCAACAAGTACGCCGAAGGGTATCCCGGCCGGCGCTACTACGGCGGCTGCGAACACATCGACGTGGTCGAACGGCTCGCCATCGACCGGGTGAAGTCGTTGTTCGGGGCGGAATTCGCCAATGTGCAACCACATTCGGGTGCCCAGGCCAACGCCGCGGTCATGCACGCGCTGATCAAGCCGGGCGACACGATTCTCGGCCTGTCCTTGGACTGCGGTGGGCACCTGACCCACGGCATGCGGCTGAACTTCTCCGGCAAGCTGTACAAAGTCGCCGCGTACGGGGTGTCCAAGGAGGACTTCCTCATCGACATGGATGCCGTTGCCGAGGCGGCGCGCGAGCACAAGCCGCAGCTGATCATCGCCGGATGGTCGGCCTACCCGCGGCAGCTGGATTTCGCCCGGTTCCGTGAGATCGCCGACGAGGTCGGTGCCTACCTGATGGTCGACATGGCTCACTTCGCGGGCCTCGTCGCCGCCGGTCTGCACCCGTCGCCGGTGCCGCACGCCCACGTCGTGACCTCCACGACGCACAAGACTCTGGGCGGGCCCCGGGGCGGCGTCATCCTCACCAACGAGGCCGACATCGCCAAGAAGATCAACTCCGCGGTGTTCCCCGGCCAACAGGGCGGACCGCTGGAGCACGTCATCGCGGCCAAGGCGGTCGGATTCAAGATGGCTGCCCAGCCGGAGTTCGCCGAACGCCAACAGCGGGTCCTGCGCGGTGCGCGGATCCTGGCGGAGCGGCTGAGCCGGCCCGACGTGAAGGAAGCGGGAATCACAGTCCTCACCGGCGGCACCGACGTGCACCTGGTGCTGGTGGATCTGCGTAACGCCGCGATCGACGGGCAGCAAGCCGAGGACCGGCTCGACGCCGTCGGCATCACCGTGAACCGCAACGCGGTGCCCTTCGATCCCCGGCCGCCGATGGTCACCTCCGGGCTGCGCATCGGCACCCCGGCGCTGGCCGCTCGCGGGTTCGGTGACGAGGACTTCGCGCGCGTCGCCGACGTCATCGCCGCCGCGCTGATCGCCGAGGCCGATGCCGACACCGAACAGCTTGCGGCGCAGGTTCGTACGCTGGCCGAGCAGTTCCCGCTGTACCCGGAGCTGTAGCCATGCCGGTCAGCGTGTTCGACCTGTTCTCGGTGGGGATCGGCCCGTCGAGCTCACACACCGTCGGCCCGATGCGGGCGGCCGGCATGTTCGTCGACGAACTTGCCGGGCGCGACATGGTCGATCGTGTCGCCGAGGTCAGGGTGGATCTGTTCGGCTCGCTGGCAGCGACCGGTGCCGGGCACGGCACGATGCCCGCCATCCTGTTGGGTCTCGAGGGCTATCGGCCCGAGACGATCGAGACCGACGAGATGGAACGGCGGCTGGCGACCATTCGCGCCGACGGGAAGATCCTGTTCGCCGGCCGGATCGTCATCGCGCTGACCGAATCCGATATGCATCTGGAGCCGGGCCGGCAGCTCGCCCAGCACCCGAATGCCATGACGCTGACGGCGTTTTCGGCCGGTGGTGACGTCGCGTACCGCGAGACGTACTTCTCGGTCGGTGGCGGTTTCGTCGTCACTGAAAGCGCGCCGGCCCAGCGGGAAGGGGCGGGAGCAGACGCCACCGGTTCCTTCCGTTCGGCCGCGGAGTTGCTGGCCCTGACCGAACGGGACGGGCTGTCGGTGAGCCAGGCGATGATGCGGCAGGAATGCGTGAACCGAAGCGAAGCCGACGTGCGGGAACGCCTCCTGCACATCCGCGACGTGATGGTCGCGTGCCAGGCCAACGGGATGGCCCGCGACGGCTATCTGCCCGGCAACCTGCAGGTCCGGCGGCGCGCCAGGGACTGGTTCGTGCGGCTCAATGCCGAAGACCCGCAGCGTGACCCGGCTTTCGCCGAGGACTGGGTGAACCTCGTGGCGCTGGCCGTCAACGAGGAGAACGCGTCGGGCGGACGGATCGTGACGGCGCCCACCAACGGTGCGGCCGGGATCATCCCGGCGGTTCTGCACTACGCGTTGCGCTACACCCCGGCCGGAATCGCCGACCCGGACGACACCACCGTCCGCTTCCTGCTGACCGCCGGGGCCATCGGATCGCTGTACAAGGAGCGGGCCTCGATCTCGGGTGCCGAGGTCGGTTGTCAGGGTGAGGTGGGCTCGGCGGCGTCGATGGCTGCCGGAGGACTGGCCGAAATCCTGGGTGGCACACCGCAACAGGTGGAGAACGCCGCCGAGATCGCCATGGAACACAGCCTCGGCCTCACGTGCGATCCGATCGGTGGCCTGGTGCAGATCCCGTGCATCGAACGAAATGCCATCTCGGCGGGTAAGGCGATCAACGCGGCCCGCATGGCGCTGCGCGGCGACGGCACCCACCGGGTGAGCCTGGACCAGGTCATCGAGACCATGCGTGCCACCGGAATGGACATGAGCTCCAAGTACAAGGAGACATCCATGGGTGGGCTGGCTGTCAACGTCGCTGTCAACATCGTCGAATGCTGAGGAAATGACCGTCACCCCAGAAGGCCGCCGGCTCCTGCGACTTGAGGTCCGCAACGCGCAGACCCCGGTCGAACGCAAACCGGCCTGGATGAAGACCCAGCTGCGGACCGGCCCGGAATACCGGGAGCTGGCCGCCCTGGTGCAGCGCAACGACCTGCACACCGTGTGTCAGGAAGCGGGCTGTCCCAACATCTTCGAATGCTGGGAAGCCCGGGAGGCAACCTTCCTGATCGGCGGCGACCAGTGCACCCGGCGCTGCGACTTCTGTCAGATCGCCACCGGCCGCCCCGAGCCGCTGGACCGGGATGAACCGCGGCGCGTGGCCGAATCCGTGGCCGACATGCAGCTGCGCTACGCCACCGTCACCGGGGTGGCGCGCGACGACCTGCCCGACGGCGGCGCCTGGTTGTACGCGGAGACCGTGCGGCAGATCCACGCGGCCTGCCCGGGCACCGGCGTCGAACTGCTCATCCCGGATTTCACCGGCACTCCCGAACAACTCGACGAAGTCTTCGATGCGGCACCGGAAGTGCTCGCGCACAATCTGGAAACCGTGCCGCGTATCTTCCGCCGGATCCGGCCGGGCTTCGACTATGAACGCTCGCTCGCAGTGATCGAGCGGGCCCGCAGTCAAGACCTGATCACCAAGTCGAACCTGATCCTCGGCATGGGGGAGACCACCGAGGAGATCGTGGCTGCCCTGCGGGATCTGCACGCTGCCGGCTGCCAACTGGTCACCATCACCCAGTACCTGCGGCCCACACCGCGGCACCACCCCATCGAACGCTGGGTCACCCCAGATGAATTCACCGAACTCGACGGCATCGCCCGCGAGATCGGTTTCCTCGGAGTGATGTCCGGCCCGCTGGTGCGTTCGTCCTACCGAGCGGGGTGGCTCTACACCCAGGCCCGTACCGCCATCGAACTTTCAAGGAGCGTCTCGTGAGCACAGCAGATATCGTCATCCTCGGCGGCGGCCCTGGCGGGTACGCGGCCGCGATCCGCGCGACCCAGCTCGGCTTGTCGGTCATCTTGATCGACGAGGCCCAGGTCGGCGGAACCTGCCTGCACCGCGGATGCATCCCCACCAAGGCCCTGCTGCATGCGGCCGAGGTCGCCGACAGCGCGCGCACCGCAGCACAATTCGGGGTCAACGCGACCTTCGACAGCATCGACCCGGAGAAGCTGCACGGCTTCAAGAACACCGTGGTGTCACGGCTGCACAAGGGCCTGTCCGGGCTGATCGACGCCCTGGGCATCACCGTCGTCAACGGCCGCGGCCGGCTGACCGGGCCCACCACCGTCGAGGTCGACGGCACCACCATCACCGGCAAATCGATCGTGCTGGCCACCGGATCGGCGCCGAAGCTCCCCGGTCTCATCGCGCCCTCCGAGCGGGTGCTCACCAGCGATCAGGCCCTGGAACTGGAGACCATCCCCGAATCGGCGATCATCCTCGGCGGCGGCGTGATCGGCGTCGAATTCGCCAGTCTCTGGGCTTCGTTCGGCACCAAGGTGACCATCGTCGAAGCACTGCCACGGCTGGTGCCCAACGAGGACGCCGCCATTTCCACCTATCTGGAGCGGCTGTTCCGTCGTCGCCGCATCACCGCCAAGACCGGAGCCCGCGTCACCGCGGTCGCCACCGATCACGGCGACGTGCGAGTGACCCTGGAATCCGGCGACGAGTTGTCCGCTGATGTGCTGCTGGTTGCCGTCGGCCGGGCCCCGCGTACCGCCGATCTCGGGCTCGACGAGGCCGGAGTGACCCTCGACGGTGGGTTCGTGGTGACGGATGACGCGCTGCGTACCAGCGTGCCGAGCGTCTACGCGATCGGCGACATCGTCGGTGGACTCCAGTTGGCGCACAGGGCATTTCAGCAGGGCATCTTCGTCGCCGAGCAGATCGCCGGCCGCAACCCTCAGCCCGTCGCGGACCTCGGTATCCCACGGGTCACGTACTGCAACCCTGAGATCGCCTCGGTGGGGCTCACCGAGGAGGCGGCGCGGGAACGCTACGGCGACGGCGTGGAAACAGTCACCTACGACCTGGCCGGCAACGGGCGCAGCCAGATCCTCAAGGCGTCCGGCGCGATCAAGCTCGTCGTCGATCCGGCCGGTGCGGTTGCGGGCGTACACATGATCGGCCACGGGGTCTCGGAGCTGATCGGCGAGGCCCAGATGCTGTACAACCTGGGCGTCAAGGCCGACGAGGCCGCTCGATTCGTGCACGCCCACCCCACACAGAACGAGGCATTGGGAGAGGCGCTGATGGCTGTGTCCGGCGCGCCGCTTCACCTGCACGGCTGAGGATGCTGACGGCCGTGGCGGCCGGCGGGCGGCGAGTCACATCCGCCCCGGCAGCCACGGCCGTCGAAGCCTTATCCGATCTGCCCGCCTGTTAGCGACAATCCAGCGACAATCGCCAGATGGGCAACATCAGCCTCATCAAACGCATTGTCGCTGACCACTTCTGACGCACCAGCTCCACCGGTCTCGTCAACCTCACCAGTCCAGTGCCCGGCTATCAGCGACTCTGTCGCTAGTAGTCGGGCAACTCGAAATCCGTTGCATACGTGGCTGATGAGGTGTCAGTGGTGTGAGTAGTGAACGCCGACGTGACGGACGGTGCCCACGATAGGTATGGGGCGATTGTCGCTGAAAAGTCGCGCATAGGCGGGCACAACGACACCCCGTTGCTCAGCGGTGACTACTGGGACAAATGTGAATGGCGCGCCGCGACACATTTCGCGCGGCGCGCCATTACACAGGACCTACGCGGCACCGCCGCCACAGGATCTACGCGGCACCGCCGCCACAGGATCTACGCGGCACCGCCGCGGCGGCCCCCGAACTCCTCATCCAAGATCGCCACCAACCGGTCGACCATCCACTCGGTGAGCATCTTGCCCTTGTCGGCGGTGGCCGCCTCGGGAGACGACAGAACACCACTGGCCGTGGACATCCGGGTGTCGATCGGCAGCACATCGTGGTTGACGACCCGCTCAGGTGCGTCGGCCTTGATGTGCTCGGTCCGCACCAGGTGCGGTGCGTGGTGCAGCAGCAGCGAGGTCTCGATGACGGCGGCATGCTCAAGCGCCAGACCGGGGAAGCCTTCGGGCCAGATGGCCTGCTGGCGGTCCACGGTGAAATCGGGGTTGGCGTCCTCCATCACCAGAATCTTCAGTTCCGGGTGCTTCTCGGAGATCAGGAACGCCGGCTCGTAGATGAAGCCGCTGTTCTCGTAATGCCAGTTGTACAGCACGATGTTGCGGAACCCGGCCCGCTTCAGCTCACTGAGGATGTCCTCGAGCAATGCGATGTAGGTGGTGGCGCGCAGCGACAGGGTGCCCGGGATATGTTGTCCGCCACCGCTACCCGGACGGCTGCGGTAGCCGAACGGAACGAACTGCCCGACGACCAGGTCGGTGCGACGGCTGGCCTCCTCCAGCAGCTTCTCGGGGATGAGCCAGTCGGTGCAGACCGGCAGATGGTGGCCGTGCTGTTCGGTCGAGCCGATCGGGATGGCGACCGGGATGTCGGCGCGGGCCGCCTCGGCGATCTCCGACCACGTCATGTCCCGGTACATCCGGGGCTTCTGCTCAGCCATAGTCAAACTCCTTGTAGGTCAGTTGTTGTGGGAGACGCCGATGTTGCCGGCGGGAATGCAGCTCGAGCGTCCGCCGTCGACGACGAGGTGGGTGCCGACGGCGTAGCTGGCGCGGTCGGACAGCAGGAACACCACGGCCTCGGCGATCTCCTGCGGTTCACCGAACCGTCCGACTGCGACGCTGGACTCGATCTCGGCGATCTCGGCCTCGGCGTCGGCGCTGTCCTCGAACTCGACCATGAGCAGCGGAGTGCGGGTGGTGCCGGGACACACGGAGTTGACCCGGATGCCCCAGGACGCCAGTTCCGCCGCGGCACTGCGGGTCATCGCCACGATCGCGCCCTTGGTCGCGGTGTAGGCGACGAAACCGGGCTGGCCCATGAGCGCGAGTTCGGAGCCGGTGTTGACGATGGCGCCGGCGCCCCGGGGCTGCATGACGCGGGCCGCCTCGCGCAGCACGTAGAACGACCCGGCCACGTTGATCGACATCAGATCGTCGAGGGCCTCGTCGGTGGTCTCGACAAGCGGCGCGACGCGGGATATTCCGGCGTTGTTGAGCACGGCGTCGATGGGACCCAACTCGGCCTCGACCCGGTCGAACGCCGCGCGCACCGCGGCCGAATCCCGCACGTCGACGCTGACCGGCAGGGCGCGCCTGCCGTGTCCTTCGACGAGCCGGACGGCCTCGGACAAATCGTCCTGCGGCCGGGCCAGCACCGCCACGTCGGCACCTTCGCGGGCCAGGGTGGCGGCGGTGGCCAGCCCGATGCCTGAGGAGGCTCCGCTCACCAGGGCAATGCGGCCTGTCATCTCACCCATGTGCGTGTCCTTTTCGTCTCGGTCCGTCACAGCTTCTCGGTCGCCCGGATCCACTCGATCTGCTTCTCCAGGCCCTTCTCCAGCGTCCAGGCCGGCACGTAGCCGAGGTCGCGCTCCGACCGGCCCAGATCGAACTGGACCTGGCGGTCCCAGTCGGGCAGGTAGCCCGGGCCGATCTCGAACCGGGCATCGGGCAGGAACTTCTTCAGCAGGTCGGCGGTTTCGAAGACGGTCTTGCGGTCGCCGCCCGAGACGAAGTAGGCCTGCTGGGTCAGGTTGGCGGTGGTGGACGCCAGCCGGGCGGCGGTGGCGACGTCGTCGACGTAGACGAACTGGAACCCGTGATCACCACCGGATTCGAGGGCGAAGGTCTCGCCGCGCAGTCCGGCCCGGATCATGTCGCCGAGCAGGCTGGGCATCCACAGGCCCGGCCCGTACACCTCGGTGATGCGCAGCGACACGATTTCCATGTCGTAGAGCGAGTTGTACGTGCTGCCCAGCAACTCGCCCGCCACCTTGGTCACGCCGTAGACGGTGGTGGGGGCCGGCTTGACGTCTTCGGTGACCGGGCCGGCCTCGGTGATGTTGCCCAGGGCGCACTCCGAGGAGAAGAACACGATGCGACGGACGCCGGTCATCCGGGCTGCTTCGTACACCGCAAGCGTGCCGTCGGCATTGGCGGCGAAGGTGGTGACCGGTAGTTCGATCGAGATCGCCGGATGGCTCTGCCCGGCGGTGTGGATGATGCGGTCCACCTCGTAGGCGCGGAGGGTTTCGGTCAGGCGCGGGATGTCGAACAGTTCGCCAAGCACCGGCACTACTCCGTCGCGGGGGTCGACGGAGTAGTCCCGGTTGTACATGATGACGCGTTCGCCGCCGGCGAGCAGTTGGTCCACCAGGTGACGGCCGACGAAGCCGCGGCCGCCGGTGACGAGTGTGGTCATGGCAATCTTCCTCTATTGGTGGTAATTAGATTGTGCTGCAACATATTTGGTCGGATCAGTTGGTGCTGGTTTGGCCGGCACGCATGTTCAGTGGTCCTGTGTGGACCAGAATGCCCCGCTGCTTGTCCCGCGACAACAGACGTATCGTCATACGTTTAGAGGGTGCCGTGGGTCATACTGTCGTATGTCCTTGACCGTGAGAGACGTGCTGGCGCACCCGTCGTTGCAGTCGGCGAGCCCCGCCGTGCTCAGCGGTGGCGACAACCTCGATCACCCCGTGCGCTGGGTTCATTCCACCGACCTCTACGACATCGCGGGCCTGCTGCGCGGCGATGAAGTGCTGTTGACCAACGGCGTCGGCCTCATCGATGTGGGCGAGGCCGGTCGCCGGCTGTACGTCCGGCGATTGGCCGAGCGAGGCGTGGCCGGGCTGTTCTTCGAGGTCGGAAGGACATTCGCGCAAGTACCGCCGGAGATGGTCGAGGAGGCGCTGCCGCTGGGGTTCACGGTGGTCGAGCTGGCGCCGACCCTTCGGTTCACCGAGGTGGCCGAGGCGGTCAACAGTGAGCTGATCAATCGTTCGGTCTCGCGGTTGCGCTACGCCGACGAGACGTCGCGGGCGCTGTCGGAAGCGCTGGCCCGGGGCGCGACCCTGAATGAACTGATCGATCAGGTCGCCTCGATGCTCGGGACGTCGGCCCGGCTGAGCGACTATGCGGGACGCGTCATGGTCGAGTCCAGTGCCGGCGACGGCGCCGGTGCCGAGCGCTCCGAGGTGCCGGTCATGGTCGACGGAACGGCTTGGGGCCGGCTGTCGGTGGATCCGCAGGGCGTACCCGAACTGCTCTGCGCCGCCGTGCTCGACCGTGCGCCCACGGTGCTGGGGCTGTGCCTGATGCGGGAGCAGACGGGCATCGCGGGCACGCTCCGGGCGCAGCAGCTGGTGCTCGATCAGCTGGTGGCGAATCAACCCGTCGAACACAGCGCGCTGGAATCGCGGCTGCGCGCGGCGGGCATCGCGACGACGGGCCAACGCTACGTATGCGTCGCGATCGACCCGGAGCGCGTCGAATCGGTTGCCTCGGTGGCGGATGCCCTGATGGGTCAGGTCGGCCACGGCATCTTCGGCCTCGTCGACGGTCTGTTGTGCGGCGTGTTGGCCATGCCCGCCGGGGTGCCGTCGACCGAAGTCCTCGATGCCGTGCGCGAGGCCGCGCGCGTTGCCCGACTTCCACGAAACCGTCTGTGCGCCACAGCTAGTCGTGTGGTGGGCGAGATCGACCTGCTGCCCAGGGCCATGGTGGAGGCGCGTGAGACGCTGCGGCTCGGTCAGGGGCTGAGGGAGGCCGGCCCGGTGATCGGCGTGCAGGCACTCGTGCTGGAGCGGCTGTTGGCCCACCACGGTGACGCCGATGCCATGCGCCAATTCGTCGACGACCAGATCGGCGCGCTGGAACGCAGCGACGGAGCCAAGGGGAGCGAGCTGGTCCGCACCCTGGAAGTGCTGATCGCGTGCGCGGGTAGCAAGGCGGAGGCCGCCAAACGCCTGCACATCCGCAGGCAGTCCCTCTACTACCGGCTCGACCAGGTGGCCCGGCTGCTCGAGGTCGACCTCGACGAACCCGGGCAGTTGACCACCCTGGCGGTCGCCATTGCGGCCCGCCGGTTACAGCACATGTCCCGTTGAGGCGGCTGATCAGCCCAAACTGACAGGGCGTTGACAGTGTTTGTGCGCTTGCACAAGGCGGGTCCTGCACTTTGTGCGGATCAATTCTCGCCCTCCAAGGTGTGACGCACGCATCATTATTCGCACAGCAGCCCATCTGACCTGGAGTGCGACGAGTGAACACCCGAGAAATCCATGACGAACCCGACGTCCTGATCGTGGGGGCCGGAGCCTCCGGCGGGGTGGCGGCCCTCGAACTGGCCCGCCACGGACTCAAGGTCGTCTGCCTTGAGCAGGGCGACTGGAACCTGCCCGACGACTTCACCGCCGGCAAGCCGGAGTGGGAGCTCACCCGCCTCAAGCAGTGGAATGCCAGCCCCAACGTGCGGCAGAATTCCGCCGACTATCCGATCGACAGCACTGAGAGCCCCGTCGAACCGTTGATGTTCAACGGTGTGGGCGGCAGCACCATCATGTTCTCCGGACACTGGGTGCGCCCCATGCCGTCAGACTTCCGGGTCAAGACCCTCGACGGCGTCGCCGAGGACTGGCCGTTCACCTACGAGGATCTGCGGCCGTTCTTGGACGAGGTCACCCACCACATCGGGGCGTCCGGACTGGAAGGCGACCCGGCCTATCCGGACCCGCACACCTTCCCGCTGCCCCCGCTGCCGATCGGCAAGTACGGCCTCGTCGCGGCCAAGGGAATGAACAAGCTGGGCTGGCACTGGTGGCCCGCGCCGAACGCCATCGCCTCGCGCAAGTACAAGAACCAGGAAGCCTGCATGCGCTACGGCGCCTGCGAATCCGGCTGCCCCGTCGGCGCCAAGGCCAGTACCGACATCACCCACTGGCGTGACGCGATCAAGCTCGGGGTGCAGCTGGTCACCGGAGCCCGGGTCAGCCGAATCACCACGAACGACCGCGGACTGGCCACCGGTGCCGAGTACATCGACCGCGACGGAATGCTGCAGCATCAGGCCGCGCGGGTGACGGTGGTGGCGGCCAACGGCATCGGCACGCCCCGGCTGCTGCTGAACTCGGCCGAGGGCGGCCTGGCCAATTCGTCGGGCCTGGTCGGCAAGCGGCTGATGACGCACCCCTACGCCTCGGTCTACGGCGCATACGACGAAGACATGGAGACCTGGCTCGGCCCGGCCGGCCAGGCCATTCAGTCCCTGCAGTTCTACGAGACCGACACCGACCGCGGATTCGTGCGCGGTGCGAAGTGGAACCTGATGCCGACCGGTGGCCCGCTGGCCCAGACGTTGTGGGAGCCCGGCGACAACTGGCGCGACGGCTTCGGCGCCAACTTCCATCCGCGGCTGGCGAGCACCTTCGGTCGCTACACCGAATGGGGCATCACCACCGAGGACCTGCCCGACGAATCCAACACCGTGACACTGGATCCCGACGTCACCGACTCCGACGGCATCCCCGCGGCCAAGATCCACTACGAGATCGGCGAGAACTGCCAGCGCATGCTCGAGTTCAACGTCGCGCGGGCCGTCGAGGCACACGAGGCCGCCGGAGCCGTTGACGTGCACCCGGTTCCGGTGGTTCGGCACAGTGCCTGGCACTTGCTGGGCACCACGAAGATGGGCACCGACCCGGCCACCTCCGTCGTCGACGAATGGTGCCGCACACATGACGTCCCGAACCTGTTCATCGTGGACGGCAGCACCATGGTCACGTCGACCGGTATGAATCCCACCGCCACCATCATGGCGGTCGCCCTGCGGTCCATGCGGCATCTGGCCGAGACCCGCTCCAGCATCCCGACTGCATTCTGAGGACCGTCATGCTCAATTCCGAACAGCGCCAGGTGTTTGCCACTCTGGCCGAGACCCTCATCCCCGCAAGCGACACCATGCCGTCGGCCACCACTGCCGAGGTGTCCGGCGCCCTGCTCGACCAGGTCCTGGGTTACCGGCCCGACCTCGTCGGCGCGCTCACCGAGGCGCTGGACTCCAGCGCAGGCAAGGATCCCGAAGCTGCGCTGGACAGCCTGTCCGCCGAGCAGCCGGACCAGTTCGAAGCGCTGACCGTCCTGGCTGCGGGGGCCTACTTCCTCAGCCCGGCAGTGAAAGCTGCCATGCCCTACGACGCCGCACCACGGCCGGCGCGCGACGACATGGACACCTATGTGGACATGCTCGAGAGCGTCGTCGACCGCGGCTTCGCGATCCGCTGATCCGGCCGATACCCACCAGACAAGGACGTGTTTCATGTCGCATGACAGTGCCCCGAGGGTCGAGTATCTGACCATCCAGCCGGTGCCGGAATCGCAGCGCACCGGAAAGGTGCGGCACCTTTTCTCGTTCTGGTTTACGGTCCAGATCATCCCGCTGGCCGTGGTCACGGGCCTGCTGGGGCCGACGATCTTCAAGCTGGACGTGACATCCACGATCATCGCGATCCTACTCGGCAGCGTCGTGGGTGCGGTGTTCATGGCGCTGCACTCGGTCCAGGGGTCGGGCCTCGGTGTGCCGCAGATGATTCAGGCGCGTGCCCAGTTCGGGATGTACGGGTCGCTGCTGGTGATCGTCGTCGTCATTCTTGCGTACGTCGGCTGGATCGTCTCCCTGATGATACTGGCGCAGCAGACCCTGATCGCGGTGTTCCCATCGCTGAATGCCGTTGTGGCGCTTGCCGTCAGCACCGGACTCACCCTGGTCACCGTAGTCGTCGGCTATCAGCTCATCCTCCGGATGAACCGGGTGATGGTCTGGCTCTCGGGTCTCGCCCTGCTGTTCACCCTCGGCTACACCGCAGTCGCCGCGGCGCACGGCGGTGTCGGCGACATCGGTGGCGGCGGCGGTGGCGCCTTCAACTGGACCGGCTTCCTGGGCATGGCATCGGTTGCCGGGATCTGGCAGCTTTCATACGCGCCATATGTCTCGGACTACTCACGCTATCTGCCGTCCTCCACCACCCCCCGTTCCGCGTTCTGGTACACGTACTTCGGCACGCTCCTCGGTGCCGCCGGAGCGATGATCGTCGGTGCGCTCCTCGTTGCGGGCCTTGGCTCCGATGCCCAACTGGCCAGTCTGTCGCGCATCATGCCCGGCCCCCTGTTCGTCTTCGTGATGCTCGTGTTCTTCTTCGGAGCGATCGATGCCGGCGTCATCAACATGTACGGGTCATCGCTGTGCACGCTCACCTGCATCCAGGCCTTCAAGCTGAAGTGGTCGCCGAAGTCCTCGGCCAGGAACATCACCGCGACAGCGATCGCGGTAGTGGTCTTCGTCGCCGCCATCGGATTTTCCGATGACTTCCTCGTCCAGTACTCCAACTTCATCAGCATCCTGATCTATCTGCTGATCCCGTGGAGCATCGTCAACCTGATCGACTACTACGTGGTGAAGAAGGGGCATTACGACCCGGCCTCGTTCAGCGATCCGAAGAGTGGCTACGGTGCCTTCAATGTCCCGGCCGTGCTCAGCTACTTCCTCGGCTTCGTCGTCCAAATCCCGTTCATGTCAACGGCGTTCTATCAGGGCGTGGTTGCCAGCAAGATCGGTGGCATCGATACGGCGTGGATCGTGGGGACGGTTGCGACGTTCTTCATCTACCTCGGTCTGATCAAGCTGTGGCAGGCACGCCAAGTCGAAGAGTTGCAGCCTGCGCTCGCGACCGAGAGCGCACGCTGATCACCGTGACAACCACCACGCAGGCCGATATCCACGAGTTCGAAGAGATTCTCCAACCGATCCCCGAATCGGTCCGCACCAAACGAGTTTCAGGGCAGTTCTGGATCTGGGCCGGTGCCAATATCGCGCCCATCAACTGGGTGCTGGGCGCGCTCGGCATCGGGCTCGGCCTTGGGTTGCGTGACACACTGATCGTCCTGATCGCCGGGAACGTCGTCGGGATGGCGCTGTTCGGCGTGTTCGTGGTGATGGGCCAACAGGCCGGTGTCACGGGGATGGTGTTGTCCCGGGCCGCATTCGGCCGACGTGGCGCCTATGTGCCGGCCGCCATCCAGGCGGCGCTTGCCGTGGGCTGGTGTGCGGTCAACACCTGGATCGTGCTGGATCTGGTGATGGCGCTGCTGGGCCGCCTCGGTTTGGTCGATCCGGACGCGCCGAACATCACGGCCAAGATCCTGGTCGCCGCGGCGGTCATGACCATCCAGGTGACCATCGCCTGGTTCGGCTATCGGACCATCGCCAGGTTCGAGCGGTGGACGGTTCCACCGACCCTGGCGGTGCTGGTGCTGATGTCGGTGGTGGCGTGGGTTCACCTACCGATCGACTCGTCGTACGCCGGGCCCGCCGGCCACGTGCTGCACGGCGGCGAACGCGTCGCAGCCATGTCCGCGGTGATGACGGTGATCGGAATTGGTTGGGGAATCACCTGGTTCGCCTACGCGTGTGACTACTCGCGGTTCGTCAGCACCACGGTGCCGAAGCGTCGGTTGTATCTGGCCAGCGTGCTGGGCCAGTTCATCCCGGTGGTCTGGCTCGGCGTACTGGGGGCGAGTCTGGCGACGACGAATGGTTCGGTCGATCCGGGCAAGCTGATCGTGGAGAATTACGGTGCCTTGGCGATACCGGTGCTGTTCTTGGTGATTCATGGTCCGATCGCGACGAACATCCTCAACATCTACTCGTTCTCCGTATCCGCTCAGGCCCTCGATATCAAGGTGCACCGACGGAAGCTGAACGTGTTCGTCGGTGTGTTGGCTCTGTTTGCCATCGTCTTCTTCATCTTCCAGTCCAGCCTTGCCGCCGTGCTCGACACCTGGCTGGCCTCCATCGTGGCGTGGGTGGCGAGCTGGGCCGGCATCATGCTGGTGCACTACTTCTTCATCGAGAAGGGCCGTCTCGATTCGCAGCGACTGTTCGACCCGATCGGGTCACCGCGGTTGCCCGATGTGAACTGGGTGACGATGGGGTGTTTCGCGGCCGGCATCGTGTCCACCTGGATGTTCATGTACGGGACCACAGGCGTCATGCAGGGCTTCGGAGCCCGCGCGCTGGGCGGACTGGATCTGTCCTGGCTGGCCGGCGGTAGCGTGGCCGCCACGCTGTACGCGGTATTCGGGCCGCAGGCCCATCGCAAGGCCAGGGATGCAGCCCTGGTGGGCAATCCGTAATCGGGTCGGGCTGTTCGGATCTGGCTGATGGCGCTACCCGATGTGTCGTCGAGTCGATACGGTTGGCATGTGAGTATCACGGTGCGCGAATTGCTGGACATGCCGCACCTGCAGCTGCGACTGCATTCCGGCAAGTCCGGACTGGATCGACAGGTGACCTGGACCCACACGTCGGATCTGCCCGAGCCGTGGCAGTGGGTCAGCGCCGGGGAACTGCTCATGACCAACGGCATGTCGTTCCCGGCAGCAGCGGACGACCAGGAGAATCTGCTCGAGGAACTCCATCGCGTGGGGGCCAGCGGACTGGCCATCGGCGAGGACATGTTCTGCCCGCGACTGACCCAGCGGTTCACCCGCGCCAGCGAGCGTCTCGAGTTACCGGTGCTGTGGATTCGTTATCCGATGCCGTTCGTGGCGATCTCGCGCGCCGTCGCCGAGGCCACCCTGCTCGAGCAGTCCCAGCGGCTGATGCAGACGGCACGCATCTATGACGCGCTGCGCCACTCCACCACAGGCGATGCGGGGCGATCACGCATCGCCGACGCCCTGACGAAGGAACTGAAATGCGCGGTGTACGTGTGCGACCGGGTCACCGGAGACGCTTATCACCCTGACGGCCCGCACCCGTCGGACGACGTGAAAGAGACTGTGCGGACGGCGTCGCAGGGCACACTGGCCGCCGGGGCACGATCGGTCCTCACCGACGGCGGGGCCGAGGTTCTGGTCGGGGAGGTGCCCACGCACGACGACGCGGTGCTGGCCGTCATCCGCGAAGGCGGTGCCGCGCTCGACGGTGTGCTGATACAGCACGCCGCGACCGTCGTCGCGCTGGAGTTGTCCCAGACCCACCTCGCGCTCGAACACGCCCGGCGCTCGGGTGCCGAGCTCACCGCGCAGCTCATCGACGGGCGGATGGATCAACGGGTCGGGCGTCGTCAGCTGGTGTCCTCGGGGCTGGACCCGGCGACATCGATGTTCGTCTCGGTCACGTGCGATGACGAACGGCGGTTGCGGGATCTGCACGTGGCGTTGTGGCGCCGCCGGATTCCCCATGTGTCGGCGTTCCGGTCGGGAGTCGCCCATGCCGTGGTACCGGCATCCGATGATGCGGTCGAGGCGATCGCCGCCTCACTCGGGCCGACGGCCAGGGTCGGTGCGGGCCGGGTGATCAAGACCGTGGCCCGTTCGGCCGAATCCGCCCGCGAGGCGACGTGGGCGCTGGGTACCGCGCAGCGGACCGGGGATCCCGTCGTTCGCTACGGCACCGCTACATCGTGGGTGGGCATGGGCGGTGTCGAGGACGCCCGGGCGATGGTGGAACGCTGGCTCGGTCCGGTGATCGAGCATGACGCCCAGCACCGGACCGGCCTGGTCGAGACGCTGGAGGCGTTCCTGGCCAACCAGCGGTCGTGGCAGCGTACGGCGGCCGCGATGAATGTCCATCGGCAGACCGTGCTCTACCGCGTGCACAAGGTCGAGGAGCTCACCGGCGCCCGCTTGTCCGATACCGCGGACATCGCCCAACTCTGGCTGGCTCTGCAGTCCCGCGACCTGCTGGCCGGCGGCAGTGGTCCGGCCGGCGATCGCTAGTGATGCAGAAGGGTGCGCAGCGCGATGGCCTCGGGGTCATTGCCGAAGTGCTCGATGACCTGCACCTGGATTTCGCCGACGACGCCGCCGAGGATTGCGCCGACGGCGATCATGGTCGGTTCGTCGTCCTTGAAGACCGGCCGCAGGATCGACTCGTACTCCTCGTTGGTGAGCTGCCCCATCTTGTCGATGATGGTCTTCTCCAGGTCCAGCGCATGCATGGCGTAGTCCTGGGCCTCGACCATCGTGGTGGGGAGCCGTTCGAGCACCATCTTCACCATGTTGTCCTTGAAGGCGTTGTAGCGCTGCGTGCCGACGGCGAACTTGACCAGCGGGGTCGCGATGCCGGTCTGCGCATCGATGGCTGCTTCGACCTCCTTGCCCACCAGCGCGAACAGCTTGTCGGAGCCCGGGCCGCGTAGCACGCCGTCGAACAGGATCTCGGGTGAGAACAAGTCCTCGGCGAGGATCCGCGCGTAGTCCGCGGTGATCTTGTCGCGCTCGGCGTGCAGCAACCCCTGGAACGGGATGAAGCCGAGGTACTTCGTCGGCCGCACGGGCCGGAACAACATGTTGAGCGCGATGTAGTCACTGATGAGGCCGACGCCGAAGCCGAAGGCCGGCATGATCCACGGATTCTGGAACAGCGCCCACGCGACCATCTGGACCACGCCGATCGCGAGCCCGAAATAGATTCCGCTGCGACGGACGAAGGCCATCGCGTTGTCGCCGAGCCCGCGCATCAGCTTGTTGAGCTTGTCCTTGTTCCGGACCAGCGTCGTGACCGCCAGGTACTGGATGTCGACGAACCGGTTCAGGTCCGACCGCATCTCGTTGAGCATCTTCTCCACGATCTTCGGCGTCTGTTCGTGGACGCGCGCCATGATCGCCTTACGCGCTGCATCAGGCAGCGAATCCCACAGCCCGGGGCGGATCTGCTCGGCGATGTCGCGGGAAATCTCGTCGACTGCCTGGGTCAGCGGCTCGCGCAAGGTGTCGACGGCCTCTCTGGCGTCGACCTTCTCCAGCAGCTCTTCGGGTTTCAGAAGGTTCTGGGTGAGCAGCTCGATGGTCTTGGACCCGACCTTGCCCGCGCGGCGAGGCACGATGCCCTGCCAACCGAACAGGCCGATGCCCTTGAACTCCATCGGCCGGTACAGCATCTCCAGCGCGACGATCTTGGTGCTCCACCCGACGAAGGCGGCGACGAACGGCATGGACAGATAAATCAGCCAATTGACGCCGAAATCTGCCTTGATCTCCTGCCAGGTCTGGATCGCGAGAAATGTCTCGCTGCCGCTCATGCGGTTACGAACCGTCCCGTTGCACCGCGGCCTCCCACAGGCCGCGACCCAGGCCTGACAGCGTGAGGGTCAGCTTGTCCACCCGGGCCGTGAGGGGACCGCGCGACGCACTCTTGATCGCCCGCAACACCATGGGCTCCGCCATGAGCACCTCGTACTCCGCTTTCTGCGACGGATCCTCTGGACCGGTCTCAACCAGCCCCAGTGACAGCAGATGGCCGACGTACTGCGGGACCATGGCGGGCAACGCCACATTGGCGGTGCGACCGATCAGGCAGGCGTTCTCCAGAACGGCCTGCCCCGGGGTCCGGGCCCGGGTCCAGGTATAGACGTTGACCAGCGGCGAAGCCGCGCCCTCCGACAATGCGCCGATGATCCGTGCTTCGTCGGCGACCAACTGGTCGAGCAGGCGGTGGTAGAGCTCGACCTGGCTGCCGGTGGTGCTCTGGTCCAGGGCGCGGTCCAGCAACCGGTCCATCTTGTTGTTGAGCGATTCCGACGTCGGTTCCTCGGGCGTGGCGATCGTCACCGGCCTGGAAGTCGCTGCCGAATCGATGGCCTCCAGCCGGTTCTTCACCAGGGTGGCCAGCTGTTCCTCACCCCAGGCGGCCAGCTTCATGCTGGTCTTCGCGGCATCGAGCGCGCGATCGGCGATTCCGAAGGGGTCGTAGCGCTTCGGCACGAGCGGGCGGGGGTTGCGCGGGGTGCGGATGGCAATGGCGATGTCGCCGACCGGGGTGGCCCATCTGAAAGCCCGGCGCTGGTAGCCGTGCTTCGCAGGCTTGTCCTCGGGCACGTTCGGTTGGGTCGTCGTCATCTCGTCTGACATCGCCGGTCGATCCCCCTCGAGTGGCTGCTTGCGCCCGTGGGGGCGAAGGTCCGCGCCGGATGTCACGACGTTGTCGGGCTGCCGGCGGCATTTGATTATGGGGCACGGTACCCGGTCGGGGCGGGGGCGAGTACAGCGGCGATGACCCGCGAGAAGCACCTGCCCGGCAGCACCACACCCATCCCCAAAAGAAATCGCTGTGGGAAGTCATCGAACTCGTCGGTGATTCGACCCATCAGCTGAAATGGAGCTCGGCCTCGACGTTCACCCGATGATGGTCCCGGCCCACGTGGGCCTCGGAACGCATCCGCTCGACCATGTGCGGGTAATGCAGCTCGAACGCCGGTCGCTCCGAACGGATCCGGGGCAGCTCGGTGAAGTTGTGCCGCGGCGGCGGGCAAGAGGTCGCCCACTCCAGCGAGTTGCCGTAACCCCAGGGGTCATCGACCGTCACCGGCTCGCCGTAACGCCAGCTCTTGAACACGTTCCACACGAACGGCAGGACCGAGACACCCAGGATGAACGATCCGATCGTGGAGATCACGTTGAGCGTGGTGAAGCCGTCGCTGGGCAGGTAGTCGGCGTAGCGGCGCGGCATCCCCTCGGCGCCCAACCAGTGCTGCACCAGGAACGTGGTGTGGAAGCCGATGAAGGTCAGCCAGAAGTGCAGCTTGCCCAGGCGTTCATCGAGCAGACGTCCGGTCATCTTCGGGAACCAGAAGTAGATGCCCGCGTAGGTGGCGAACACGATGGTGCCGAAGAGCACGTAGTGGAAGTGCGCGACGACGAAATACGAGTCGGTGACATGGAAGTCGATCGGCGGGCTGGCCAGCATCACGCCGGACAGGCCACCCAGCAGGAAGGTGACCAGGAAGCCGACCGAGAACAGCATCGGCGTCTCGAACGTCAACTGACCCTTCCACATCGTTCCGATCCAGTTGAAGAACTTGATACCGGTCGGCACCGCGATCAGGAACGTCATGAAGCTGAAGAACGGCAGCAGCACGGCACCGGTGGCGAACATGTGGTGAGCCCACACCGCCATCGACAAGGCGGCGATGCTGAACGTCGCATACACCAGCGTGGTGTAGCCGAAGAGCGGCTTACGCGAGAACACCGGGAAGATCTCGCTCACGATGCCGAAGAACGGCAGCGCGATGATGTACACCTCGGGGTGGCCGAAGAACCAGAACAGGTGCTGCCACAGGATCGGGCCGCCGTTGGACGGGTCGTAGACGTGTGCGCCCAGGTGGCGGTCGGCGGCGAGGCCGAACAGCGCGGCGGTCAGGATCGGGAATGCGATCAGCACCAGGATGGAGGTCACCAGGATGTTCCAGGTGAAGATCGGCATCCGGAACATCGTCATGCCCGGCGCCCGCATGCAGACCACGGTGGTGACCATGTTGACGCCACCGAGGATGGTGCCCAGGCCGCCGACTGCCAGGCCCAGGATCCACAGGTCACCGCCCGCGCCCGGTGAGTGGATCGCGTCGGTCAGCGGCGAGTAGGCGGTCCAGCCGAAGTCGGCGGCGCCCCCCGGGGTGATGAACCCGGCGAGCGCGATCGTCGCGCCCAACAGGAACAGCCAGAACGACAATGCGTTCAGCCGCGGGAACGCCACGTCGGGCGCACCGATCTGCAGCGGCAGCACCAGGTTGGCGAACCCGAACACGATCGGGGTGGCGTAGAACAGCAGCATCGCCGTGCCGTGCATGGTGAAGAGCTGGTTGTACTGCTCATTGGACAGGAACTGCAAGCCGGGGGCCGCCAGCTCGGCGCGCATGAGCAGCGCCATCAGACCGCCGATGAAGAAGAAGATGAAGCAGGCGACGCAGTACATGATGCCGATCAACTTGTGATCGGTGGTAGTCAACAGCTTGTAGACCAGATTGCCCTTGGGGCCTTGGCGCGCCGGGAACGGACGGCGGGCCTCAAGTCCATGCAGTAAGGGCGCTTCGGCTGTCACGAGATCCTCCAAAAACCCATCCCGGTTGTTCCCGAATCTCGCCTCAAATAGTAGTTGGACAGTCTGGCGAGCGAATTGAGTTGACCGAACCTCCTCGGTCGCCGCCGGTGCGCGCCAGACGCAGCACCAGCGGGCAGTCCGCCCCCGGCTGGCGCTGTGGAGTGTGAAGCACCGATTCACGTCCGCCCACATGTCTGGGCTAGTGGCGCTGCCCCGCCGACAGCTTGATGACGATCCGGCAAGATAACCGGGTTTCCTACAGCGTCCGGGAACAAAACCGCGGAAACCCCCGTTGACCACATCGACAGCAAGTTGAGCGATACAGACTCAAGTATGGGTTGACAATCTATGCCTACCCGGAGCAAGCTTGAGCGCAGTCCGCTCAGACCCCTTATCTCTAACAGGAGGCAACACCATGGCTCGTGCGGTCGGCATCGACCTCGGGACCACCAACTCATGCGTCGCGGTCCTGGAAGGCGGCGACCCCGTCGTCGTCGCGAACTCCGAGGGCTCCCGGACCACTCCGTCCGTCGTCGCGTTCGCGCGCAACGGCGAGGTGCTGGTCGGTCAGCCCGCCAAGAACCAGGCGGTGACCAACGTCGACCGGACCATCCGTTCGGTCAAGCGTCACATGGGCACCGATTGGACCGTCGAGATCGACGGCAAGAACTACACGGCGCAGGAAATCAGCGCTCGCGTGCTGCAGAAGCTCAAGCGCGACGCCGAGGCGTACCTCGGTGAGGACATCACCGACGCCGTCATCACCGTGCCCGCGTACTTCAACGACGCCCAGCGCCAGGCCACCAAGGAAGCCGGCCAGATCGCCGGCCTCAACGTCCTGCGCATCGTCAACGAGCCCACCGCGGCCGCCCTGGCCTACGGCCTGGACAAGGGCAGCAAGGAACAGACCATCCTGGTCTTCGACCTCGGTGGCGGTACGTTCGACGTCTCGCTGCTGGAGATCGGCGACGGTGTCGTCGAGGTGCGAGCCACCTCCGGTGACAACCACCTCGGTGGCGACGACTGGGACGACCGGATCGTCGAGTGGCTGGTCGACAAGTTCAAGGCCACCAGCGGCATCGACCTGACCAAGGACAAGATGGCGATGCAGCGGCTGCGCGAAGCCGCGGAGAAGGCCAAGATCGAACTCAGCTCCTCGCAGAGCACCTCGATCAACCTGCCTTACATCACCGTCGACGCCGACAAGAACCCGCTGTTCCTCGACGAGCAGCTGACCCGCGCCGAGTTCCAGAAGATCACTCAGGATCTGCTCGACCGCACCCGTCAGCCGTTCCAGTCGGTGATCAAGGACGCCGGCATCTCCGTCGGCGAGATCGACCACGTGGTTCTGGTGGGTGGCTCGACCCGTATGCCCGCGGTCACCGAGCTGGTCAAGGAAATGACCGGCGGCAAGGAGCCCAACAAGGGCGTCAACCCCGACGAGGTTGTCGCGGTGGGCGCTGCGCTGCAGGCCGGCGTGCTCAAGGGCGAGGTGAAAGACGTTCTGCTGCTTGACGTCACCCCGCTGTCCCTCGGTATCGAAACCAAGGGTGGCGTGATGACCAAGCTGATCGAGCGCAACACCACCATCCCGACCAAGCGGTCGGAGACCTTCACCACCGCTGACGACAACCAGCCGTCGGTGCAGATCCAGGTCTTCCAGGGTGAGCGTGAAATCGCCGCGCACAACAAGCTGCTCGGTTCCTTCGAGCTGACCGGTATCCCGCCGGCCCCCCGCGGTGTCCCGCAGATCGAGGTCACCTTCGACATCGACGCCAACGGCATCGTGCACGTCACCGCCAAGGACAAGGGCACCGGCAAGGAAAACACGATCAAGATCCAGGAAGGCTCCGGCCTGTCCAAGGAAGAGATCGACCGGATGATCAAGGACGCCGAGGCGCACGCCGAGGAGGACAAGAAGCGTCGCGAAGAGGCCGACGTCCGCAACCAGGCCGAGTCGCTGGTCTACCAGACGGAGAAGTTCGTCAAGGAGCAGCGCGAGGCTGAAGGCGGATCGAAGGTTCCCGAGGACACCTTGGCCAAGGTCGACGGTGCTATTGCCGAGGCCAAGTCGGCGCTGGAAGGCACCGACATCTCGGCGATCAAGGCGGCCATGGAGAAGCTCGGTGTCGAGTCCCAGGGTCTCGGCCAGGCGATCTACGAGGCCACCCAGGCCGAGCAGGCCGCCGGTGGAGACGGTGCTTCGGCCGCCGCGGACGACAACGTGGTGGACGCCGAGGTTGTCGACGACGACCAGGAGACCAAGTGAGCGAGAACGATTCGCACGAGCCGGTGACCATCACCGACAAACGGCGCATCGATCCCGACACCGGTGAGGTTCGTGAGCAGGCGCCGGCCCCAGGTGGGCCGGCGTCGGCCGCCTCCGCCGCTGGAGAGTCGGCGAGCGAGAGCGACGAGGTTGCCGAGCTCAAGGCCACGCTGCAACGCGTGAAGGCCGAATACGACAACTACCGCAAACGGGCTCTGCGTGATCAGCAGGTCACGGCTGACCGGGCCAAGGCGGGCGTCATCACTCAGTTGCTGGGTGTGCTCGACGACCTGGACCGCGCCCGCAGCCACGGTGACCTGGAATCCGGACCGCTCAAGTCGGTCGCCGACAAGCTCGTCGGTGCCCTTGAAGGACAGGGTCTTTCCGGATTCGGCGTGGAGGGTGACGAGTTCGACCCGTCGCTGCACGAGGCTGTGCAGCACGAGGGCGAGGGCACTCATCCCGTGGTCGGGACCGTGATGCGCCGGGGCTACAAGATCGGTGACCAGGTGATCCGGCACGCCCTCGTCGGCGTGGTCGACACGGTGCCCGAGGCCGAAGCTGGTGCACAGACGGCAGATAACACTGACGCCACCGGCGATCAGGCCGCAGAATCAGACAATTAGTCCATCCAACTAGAGAGAAGAGGTAAGGAGGTGGCGCATGGCCCAACGCGAGTGGGTCGAGAAGGACTTCTATAAAGAACTCGGCGTCTCCTCTGACGCCAGCGCCGACGAGATCAAGAAGGCCTACCGGAAACTGGCCTCCGAACTGCATCCCGACCGCAATCCCGATGCGGGAGCGGCCGAGCGGTTCAAGGCGGTTTCCGAGGCGAACAGTGTTCTGTCGGACCCCGCGAAGCGCAAGGAGTATGACGAGACCCGCCGGCTGTTCGCCGGGGGTGGGCGTCGGTTCAACCCGGGCGGGAACTTCAGTGGCGGATTCGGTTCCGACGGAGCCGAATTCAACCTGGGCGACCTGTTCGACGCTGCCGGCCAGAGTGGCGGCGCAAACATCGGTGACCTCTTCGGCGGGCTGTTCGGGCGTGGTGCACAACCGCGCCCGAGCCGGCCGCGTCGGGGCAACGACCTGGAAACCGAAACTGAGTTGTCCTTCCTGGAAGCCACGAAGGGCGTGGCCATGCCGCTGCGGCTGACCAGCCCGGCACCGTGCACCAACTGCCATGGCAGCGGTGCGCGGCCGGGCACCAGCCCCAAGGTGTGCCCGAACTGCAACGGCTCGGGTGTGGTCAACCGCAACCAGGGGGCGTTCGGATTCTCCGAGCCCTGCACCGAATGCCGGGGCAGCGGCTCGATCATCGAGCACCCCTGCGACGAATGTCAGGGCACCGGCGTCACCACCCGGACCCGCACGATCAACGTGCGGATCCCACCGGGTGTCGAGGACGGTCAGCGCATCAGGCTGGCCGGCCAGGGTGAAGCCGGGCTACGGGGTGCGCCCTCGGGCGACCTCTACGTCACCGTGCATGTGCGTCCGGACAAGGTGTTCGGGCGTGACGGCGACGACCTGACCGTCAGCGTTCCGGTCAGCTTCCACGAGTTGGCTCTGGGGACAACGCTTTCCGTTCCCACCCTGGACGGCAAGGTCGGTGTGCGGGTGCCCAAGGGCACCTCCGACGGCCGGATCCTGCGGGTGCGCGGACGCGGGGTGCCCAAACGCTCCGGCGGCCACGGTGACCTGCTGGTCACGGTGAAGGTCGCGGTGCCGCCGAACCTGGAAGGTGAAGCGGCAGAGGCGCTGGAGGCATATGCGAAAGCCGAACGAGCCAGCGGATTCGATCCGCGGGCCGGATGGGCAGGCAACATATGAGTCAGCGCAAAGACGAAGCCCGCACGTTTTTGATCTCGGTGGCCGCCGAGCTGGCCGGTATGCACGCGCAGACCCTGCGCACATACGACCGGCTCGGCCTGGTCAGCCCGCAGCGCAGTTCCGGCGGCGGGCGCCGCTACTCCGAGCGTGACGTCGACCTGCTCCGTGAGGTGCAGCGGTTGTCACAGGACGAGGGCGTCAACCTCGCCGGGATCAAGCGCATCATCGAGCTGACCAATCAGGTTGATGCGTTGCGCACACGGGTTTCCGAGCTGACCCAGCAGGTCGAACAACTCAGTGATCAGCGCCGCGACGTTTCGGTGGCATCCAAAGCGGTGGTCCTGTGGCAGCCCGGAGCCGCTCGGCGGCGACATAGGCCGTAGCCGAGGCGCGCGTTAGCCGACTCTGATCGAAAAGGTGGCCGTCTCCGGATTTCCGGGGGCGGCCATCATGTATTTCCCCCGGCGCAACGCGTCGGTGGGTGCGGCCATCGGCTCGATGCCCACCACGTTGTCGCTGCCCGGCGCGAAAAGCTGTGCGGCGGTATAACCCTCGTCGAAGGTGACGTCGACCCGGTGGCCGCCACCGGACAGTGTGAACACAGCACCCCGGGGCACGTCGTCGAAACCGTCGTCGAGTTCGGTGGTGCCCAGGCGTCTCGCCCCACCCGGCCACTCCCGGGATTCGCCGGTGGGCAGGCCCCGGTCATCCACGAGTAGATGCCGCATGGTCGGGGTCTGTAGCTGCCAATCTTGGCGGGGCACATCGGGAATCATCACGTACGGGTGGTAGCCGTAGCACAGCGGCACCGGCTGCTCGGCGGTCGGCGCCACCGTCGTGGACACGGTGAGGGTCCGATCGGCCAGCGTCACCGCCATGGTCAGGCGGTGGGGGAACGGGAACGTCGCCAGCAGGCCCGGTTCGGCGCCCCAGTCCAGTGCGGCTGCCAGTGTGTTCTCGGACTTCTCGATCACCTGCCAGTCCGGATTGGCGGCGAGCACGCCGTGCATCGGCGCCCCGTGCGCATCGGTGCGGACGCCGTCGACCCCGGGGGTCAAGTGCACTGTGGTGCCGTCGACGCGGTACTCGTTGGCGCTCAAGCGATTTGCCCACGGGTAGAGGATCGGGATTCCCATCGTCTTACCGTCGGTGAGGTAAGCCTGCAGCCCGCGCCGCTGGCCCAGGTATTCGACGTCGGTGTCCTTGTCCGCCAGCGAGGTGCAGATCATCCCCGCCTCCGGAACATACGTGGCAGTCAGCGACGACGACGGGTCATGCAGGGTGACTGATCGAACCGCGGCCATGGGGAAAGTCTGGCATCCTCAGCGCGTCAGCGGGTCGTGCTGGATGCGCTCGGCGGGCGCTCCCCGCTCGACCAGGGCGGCTTTGGTAACGGTGACCATGTCCGGGCCGCCGCAGACGAGGATCTGCCGATCGCCCCAGTTGCCGTACCTGGTCACCACTTCGGCCAGGGTTCCGGTTTGCCGGACGTGCAGGCCGCGCGGCGGCTGAACGTTGGGATACTGGCCCGCCCAGGGCGGATCGGTGCTGTATTCGGACACCGGGGTCACCGACAGCCACGGATTCGTGGAAGCGATGTGCCACAGCGTCTTCAGGTCGTACAGGTCGCACGGATAACGGCCACCGAAAAACAGGTGCACACGCGGATTCTCGCCGTGCAGCGACATGTCCATGATGATGTTGCGCAGTGGGGCCAGACCCGTGCTGCCCGCCACCATCAGCACGTCCTCGCCGTCGCGGTCGACGTGCAATCCGCCGTGCGGGCTGGACAGGCGCCAGCGGTCCCCGATCTTGGTCTCGGCGACGATGGCGGTGCTCACCATGCCGCCGGGGACCGACCGGATGTGGAACTCGATGCCCCCGGACCGGTCGGCGGGGACGGCCGGGCTCAGATAGCGCCACCGGCGCGGCCACTGCGGCACCTGGACCGTCACGTACTGCCCGGGGTGGTAGAACAGCGGCTGGTCGAGTTGCAGCCGAATCACCGAGACGTCGCGGGTGACCCGGTGGTGCTCGATGACGGTGCCGTCGCCATAGGCCGGGGAGTCCTCGGCATCGGCCGCTCCGCGCATCACCCCGATGATCAGGGCCACGGCATCGTGGGCGGCCTCGGCCAGTCGTTCGTCCCATTCGGGCTCGAGGTGGCTGTGCAGAGCGTTGTAGAGCGCATCCTGCATGGAGTCGTAGTGGCTCTGCGTCACACCGTATTTGCGGTGATCCCTGCCGAGCTGAGCCAGGAACGCCACCGGCTCCTCGGCACGCTGGTCGATCAACTCCCCGAACAGCCAGGTCAGGGCGCGGGCAAAGACATCGCGCTGGCTGTCCATGTCGGGAGGGAACAGATCGCGGGCCGAGAGGTCGGTGGCGAACCACTGGGTGTAGAAGTTGCGGATCAGCGTTGCAGAGCCCTGCTCGGGGTCGACAGCGTTCTGGAGCGTCTCCAGTGCCTGACGGTCATCGAGTCCCACGGAGTCGCAGTCTAGGCGTGGAGCGCCCGGGCCGCCGCAATGCTGCGATGATCACCAATGTCACGCCGGCGAGGGCCCAGCAACTGAGCACGATGATCGCCAGGTCCGCGCCCGCGCCGCCGAAGTATGCGGTGGATCGCAGCAGCGTGGCGGTGGCCCCCTGGGGCAACAGCTGACCGAGCTGGCCCCAGCCGGCGGGCAGCATCTCCGGTGCGGACGTCAGCCCGGACAGCGGGTTGCCCAGCAACAGGGCCAGCGCGGCGCCCACGGCCAGGCCGACCTTGCCGAACATCGAGCCCAGGCCGAGCATGAACAAACCGGCCGCCGCGATTCCCAGCGTCAGGCCTGCGGCCACGCCCCAGAAGTTCGAGTCGATCGAGCCGAATACGTACTGGAGCAGGGCCGCGACGGTGGTGCCTGCGACCGCGGCGAACACGATCGTGGCGGTCAGGCGGGTCCACACCTCGCTTCGCAATGCCAGCACCAGTGCGATGGCCGGCAGCATCCCGGCCATGGTGATCGGCAGCGCTGACGCCGCCAGGCCGGTTCCGCGCGAATCCTGGGTGGTGGGCGGGGCGAGGTCCTCGGTGTGCAGGGCAACCCCCGAGTGTGTGGCGATGCCGTTGCCGATCTGGGTGAGCAGTTGCGCGACGGCGGGGCCGCCACCGGTGGCGGTCAGCAGGGTCGGGCCCTGCGGGCCGAACGCTATGCCGCCATAGACGTTTCGGTTGAGGATCGCCTCGCGCAGGGCGTCCTCGCCGGGGTAATAGGTCACCTTGAATGCGCCTGGGGCCTGCTGTTCCAGGCGCTCGGCGATCTGGCTGGTGGCGGCCTGGGGTCCGGCGGCACCGATCGGTATGTCGTGGGGCTTGGAACGCGAGGCGGGCAGGGCGAACGCGATGGCGACGACGGCGATCGCGACGGTCAGCACGGCGACGATGCCCGCGGCGCGCACGACGGCGGGCGGTTCGTGTTCGGGTGCCGCGTGGTGGACGGGCGTGGGGGACTGTGTCGAGAGCATGTTCCCTCTTTTCATCCGATGTTGAATTAATCGGTTGGTGTGAGGGTAAGCCTGATGAGTCCTGTTTTCAACAATCATTGAAATGATAGTGTCGATGTATGGCTTCACCTGGGAAAACCGTCACGCGGCGCGGGCGACGCCAGGGCGACCCGGTCTCCCGCGACGCTGTGCTGGCCGCGGCCAAGCAGCGCTTCGCGGCCGAGGGATATGAGAAGACGACGCTTCGGGCGATTGCTTCGGATGCGCACGTCGACGCGTCGATGGTGCTCTACCTGTTCGGCTCGAAGGCCGACCTGTTCCGGGAATCGCTGCGCCTGATCCTGGATCCCGACGTGCTGGTGGCTGCCTTGGAAGGGCCGGCCGAGGAGATCGGCGAGCGCATGGTCCGCGCCTACCTGAAGATGTGGGAGACACCCGACACCGCAGCCAGCATGCGGGTCATGTTGCAGTCGGCAACATCGAATTCCGATGCGCACGTGGCATTTCGAACGTTCATGCAGGATTACGTGCTCGCCGCGGTGTCCGGCGTGCTCGGCGGTGGCGAGCAGGCCCGACTGCGGGCCATGCTCGCCGCATCCAACCTGGTCGGCACCGCGATGCTGCGTTACGTGATGGCGGTGCCGCCGATGGCGACACTCGACGGTGAAGAGGTCGTGCGACTGCTCGCGCCGACGGTGACCCGCTACCTCACCGCCGATGCTGATGAGCTGGGGTTGCCTGAGTTGTAGGCGCTCGGCATGCAGGCTCTGGATGGAGCGATCGAAGCGCTGTCCGCACCTACTTGCCGGCATTCTGGGCGCGGCGGTCGGGCTAAGCGTGGCGCCGTACTCCAGGCGATGAGGGTCAAACCCCCAGGTGACCGGAACTTCCTGGCTAGGCTGTGGTCGTGCGAGGGGACACGCTGGCGGCGGAGTTTGTGGCGCGGGGGCGTCTGCCGAGTACTCCCGGGGAATGGTTCGGCGTGTTGACCTTCTTCGCTGTGATCGGCACGACTTTTGCACTGATGCACTTTTGGGTCGGTCGGAGAGGGTCCGCTCGGTTGGGGGCGCAGGAAGCGCGGCTCAGGTCCGAGTCGGCGCAGTTCAGGTCGCAATGGCCGGCCCAGCAGCTGTGGCAGGCGCCCTATGCTGACCTCGAAGCAGAGGCGGAGCGGTGTTGGCGCATCATTTTCGTTCTGGAACAGCGACGCGACAGCGACGGCGGAGGGCGACGCGGTGACTTTGACGCCCAGATCGCGGCTCTGCGTGGCTGGATCACCACGGTGGTCAATGCGATGAACGCCGTCACTTCCCGAGCGCGGTAAACGCCGTCTCGATGCATCGGTCCACTTCGAGAATCCAGAGGTGAGAAGCCAGAAGATGGTCGACCAAGTGCTCGCTGACGCGTCACATGAACCCAAGAGCTTCGTTACGTACTTGGTTGTCAGTCTGGCGATATCCGCCGTCATTGCCGTGGTGTTCGTTGCTATCGCCTTGATTCCGTCAGCGGCGGGGGAACAGTTGGCTGCTGAACGGGCGCGGCTGTACATCGACTCCGAATTGTTCTGGATTCGTTGGCCGAAATATCGGCTCTTAGAAGCGCCCTACGATCAGCTGGCAGCCGAAGGAACCAGGTGTGAGCGGGTCATTGAGATCTACCGGCGCCAGCGCGGTACGAATATCCGGCCGGCTCCTGGGCCGGCCCGTGAAGTTCACGACGAAGCCAACCATCAGATCGCTGTCTACCAAGGCATGCTCGGCGCGGTGCAGAATGCGATGAACGACGCGATCTCGCGAGGCCGTGGCCCGCAGCAGCCGCCGCGCTACGGCGCGTGAATTCAGCTGCCCTCGAACTGATTCTGGCCCAAGGTGTCTACAAAGGTAGGGCCGCGGCGTTCGAGCTCACGCCGGTATTCGTCGGCCCAGGCGCCGAATGGCCGGTGCGCCAGGTATTCGTTGCGGAACCGGTCATCCTCGGACACCTCGGAAACGCAGAAAGAAGGAATGGCGAGATCGACCACCGGGCTGCCGCGCTCGACTTCCGAGAGCAGTAGCGGTGCGTTTCGCCCGAGGAATTGGTCGATGATCCAGCCGTCCTCGCCCAGCCATATCGAGTAGCGAATCTTCGCGATGACGTGTTCAGATCGGCCGACGATCTGCCCCGCGACCGATGGATCGAGTTCACGTTCGGCCTCGTAGCGGGTGCCACCGACGGCGGGGCCTTTGGCGGTCATGGTCCCCAGCGATTCCTCGCCCAAGGTCGCTACGAGCTCGGCGGGAGTGGCATCCAATTCCGCGGGTGCAGGCCCCTGCACCCGGACGCGCACCGCGTATCCATCGGATGCGAACAGATATGCCTGCACGATGAGGGCAGGCATCGGATCTGATGCTGCCACCGCGGGCAATTCGCGGACAAAGAACTTCCGCTCGAATTCGAAATCACCGAAACCGGATTCGGACATGCGCACACCGTAGCCCGATCCGCGCCGAAAACGTCACCTATAGGGCGTGAATTCCCTTGTAGAGCACGAGGAGGCCGATCGCCACGAGAATCGCCGCAACCAAGACTGCGTGGTTGCGTTCCATCCATTCCTTGAGTCGGACCAGTGTGGGATCGAGACGATCACCCGATACCGCGTAAGCGAGGATCGGCAGGGCCACCGTCGACCCCGCGAACGCCACGTAGTAGAGCCCCGCTGCCCACACCCCGGGTTGACCGAGGCCGGCGCTACCGATGGCTAATCCTGCTGCCGCACAGATGAACAGCACCTTGGGGTTCACCACGGTGAGTACGGCGCCGGCAGCTCCGGCCTTCACGGGCGTCAGCTTGCTGAGGCCGGTCATCCAGCCGGCCATGTGCTCCGATTTCGCCCGGGTGAGAAAGCGGTAGACGCCGAAGACGATGAGGGCGACGCCCACCACGATGCGCAACCACGAGGCCCACGTCGGGGCCGCGTTGAGCCCGCCGAGCATGCTGGAGACACCGACGAAGATCGTGGTCAGCGCGGCCAGTCCGACGAGCCACCCGGTGAGGAAGGCCAGGCCGGTCGGTCGAGGGCGAGGGGTGTGCAGCACCAGCACGGCCGGAATGATCGACAGCGGTGACAAGGCCACCACCAGTGCCAGCGGGATGAGTTCGGCAAGAACCGAACCCCAGCTTTCCGTCATGGCCGCCCTCTCGATGCAGTATCCGAGCAAAACCTAGCAAGCATCGAGTCACGCGGGAGCTGGGTGCTCACCAACGGCCGGTCGCAACGTCCTCGACGGCGTCGGCGGCGTGCCCCGGCCCGCCATGGGCACGGATCTCGTCGCGAATGGCGTCGAGGTTCGTTCGGATCTGCTGATCGGCCGCGACACCGAGTACCGCGTTGCGGATCTCGGCGATTCTGGGGAGATGGTCTGCGAGGTGACGGCCGACGCCGATGGTCTCCAGTCTGGCGGCATTGGCGGGCTGATCGACGGCCTGCGGAATCGCCACCATCGGTACCCCGAACCACAGTCCTTCGGTGCACGAGCCCATGCCGGCGTGGGTGATGAAGCAGTCGGCCACCCGCAACACCGCCGGTTGGGGAACGGTGTCGCGCAGTTGAACCCACGAGGGCACCGGACCCACGTCGGCACCGCCCGTGGCGAGCACCAGCCGCCAACCCAGACCGTCGAGCGCCCCGATCACGTTGCGATAGACGTCGGCTCGGTCGGTGTAGGCCGTGCCGAAGGCGAGTAGGGCCAGCGGGCCGTCGCCGTCCGGCGGGGTCCAGTCACGCGGACCTGCACGACGTGGATCGATGCACGGCCCCACGAACCGGTAGCGGTCACCGACCCGGTCGGCGTTCCGTTGCATGACGCGGGGGATCAGCGCCAGACAACGTCGCGGCACACCGGTTACGTCGTCGAACGTCAACCCTGATCGCGAATCGGTGAGCCAGTCATCGAACATCTGGCGGTAGGCCAGGCCGCTTGGGCTGTTGAGAATGGGATCGAGTATTTCGGCCATGTCGTCGTGGTAGCCCTCCCAGGCCACCTCGCTCGGGGACAGCTGAGCTGACGGCACGCCCCATTGCTCCGCGGCCACCGGACCGGCCATGCCGCCGATGTCGTAGAGCACCAGGTCGGGCTGATCGTCATCGAGGGCGGCGTGAAGCTGGGGCAACACATGGATGGCCTCGTCGAGGAACATCCGCATGCCGGTCACCGGGTCGCCCTCATCATCCCAATCCTCGGGCGCTCCCGGAGCACCCGGAAGCATGGACGTGCACTCCACGACGTCGGCGCCGGTCGGGCGAACCAGCCCGCTCAGGTGGCCGCTGACCAGGTAACTCACCCGATGGCCGCGGCGCGTCAACTCGTGAACCACCGCCAAATGCGGGTACATGTGGCTGGGAGCGGATGCGGCGACGAGGGCGATGTGCACGCGACCAAGTCTGCCCGGGAAAAATTTTTAAAGTTGAGCGGAACAGACTCAACCTTGACTACGTTGTACATCGCGACAAGCATTTTCCACGTAGCCGAAATGGCCGTGGATAGACACAGAAGGGGAGGTGTCGTGGACTCGTTCAACCCGACCACGAAGACCCAGGCGGCGCTGACCTCGGCGTTGCAGGCGGCGACCGCCGCAGGCAATCCGCAGATCACCCCCGCCCATTTGTTGATGGCGTTGCTGACGCAGAACGACGGTATCGCCGCACCACTGCTGGAGGCGGTCGGAGTTGAGCCCGCAACCATTCGCGCAGAAGCCGAGCGCATAGTCGGCCGCCTGCCGAGTGCGAGTGGATCCAGCTCGCAGCCGCAGCTGTCGCCCGAGTCGATCACCGCGATCACGACGGCGCAGCACCTCGCCACCGAGATGGACGACGAGTACGTCTCCACCGAGCACCTGATGGTCGGCCTGGCCACCGGAAATTCCGAGGTCGCCAAGCTGCTGACGGGCCATGGCGCGTCGCCGCAGGCGCTGCGTGAGGCGTTCACCAAGGTGCGCGGCAGCGCGCGCGTCACAAGCCCCGACCCCGAGGGCAGCTACCAGGCGTTGGAGAAGTACTCCACCGACCTGACCGCCGCCGCGCGTGAGGGCAAGCTCGATCCGGTCATCGGCCGCGACACCGAGATCCGTCGTGTCGTACAGGTCCTGAGCCGCCGCACCAAGAACAACCCGGTGCTCATCGGCGAGCCCGGCGTCGGCAAGACCGCGATCGTCGAGGGCCTGGCCCAGCGCATCGTCGCGGGTGATGTGCCCGAAAGCCTGCGGGACAAGACCGTCATCAGCCTGGATCTCGGGTCGATGGTGGCCGGTGCCAAGTACCGCGGTGAATTCGAGGAACGCCTCAAGGCTGTCCTCGACGACATCAAGAACTCGGCCGGCCAGGTCATCACGTTCATCGACGAGCTGCACACCATCGTGGGCGCCGGTGCCACCGGCGAGTCCGCGATGGACGCCGGCAACATGATCAAGCCCATGCTGGCCCGCGGTGAGCTGCGACTGGTCGGCGCGACGACCCTCGAGGAGTACCGGAAGTACATCGAGAAGGACGCCGCTCTGGAGCGTCGCTTCCAGCAGGTGCTCGTCGGCGAGCCGTCTGTCGAGGACACCGTCGGCATCCTGCGCGGCCTCAAGGACCGCTACGAGGTGCATCACGGCGTGCGCATCACCGACTCCGCGCTGGTCGCCGCGGCCACGTTGAGTGACCGCTACATCACCAGCCGGTTCCTGCCGGACAAGGCCATCGACCTGGTCGACGAGGCCGCGTCCCGGCTGCGCATGGAGATCGACTCCCGGCCTGTCGAGATCGACGAGGTCGAGCGGCTGGTCCGTCGCCTCGAGATCGAGGAGATGGCGCTGTCCAAGGAAGAGGACGACGCGTCGAAGGACCGGCTGGAGAAGCTGCGCGGTGAGCTGGCCGACTACAAGGAGAAGCTCGCGGAGCTCACGACTCGTTGGCAGAACGAGAAGGGCGCCATCGACATCGTCCGCGAGTTCAAGGAGCAACTGGACACGTTGCGCGGTGAGGCCGACCGGGCCGAGCGCGACGGCGACCTGGCCAAGGCCGCAGAGCTGCGCTACGGGCGTATCCCCGAGGTCGAGAAGAAGCTCGACGCCGCGCTGCCCGTGGCCGAGGCTCGCGAGAACGTGATGCTCAAGGAGGAGGTCGGCCCCGACGACATCGCCGACGTGGTCGAGGCGTGGACCGGCATTCCCGCCGGCCGGATGCTCGAAGGCGAGACCGCCAAGCTGCTGCGCATGGAGGAGGAGCTGGGCAAGCGCGTCATCGGCCAGAAGGCGGCGGTGACCGCGGTGTCGGATGCGGTGCGCCGCAGCCGGGCCGGGGTGGCCGACCCCAACCGGCCGACAGGTTCGTTCATGTTCCTGGGCCCGACCGGTGTCGGTAAGACCGAGCTCGCAAAAGCGTTGGCGGAGTTCCTGTTCGACGACGAGCGTGCGATGGTCCGCATCGACATGAGCGAGTACGGCGAGAAGCACTCGGTGGCTCGGCTGGTCGGTGCGCCTCCCGGGTACATCGGCTACGACCAGGGCGGTCAGCTGACCGAGGCCGTGCGCCGGCGTCCCTACACGGTGGTCCTGTTCGACGAGATCGAGAAGGCGCACCCGGACGTGTTCGACGTGCTGCTGCAAGTGCTCGACGAGGGCCGGTTGACCGACGGCCAAGGCCGCACGGTCGACTTCCGCAACACGATCCTGATCCTGACCTCCAACCTGGGTGCCGGTGGCACCGAGGAGCAGGTGATGGCCGCGGTGCGGGCGGCGTTCAAGCCGGAGTTCATCAACCGGCTCGACGACGTGATCATGTTCGACGCGCTCAACCCCGAGCAGCTGGTGTCGATCGTCGACATCCAGCTACAACAGCTGCAGAAGCGGCTGGCGCAGCGCCGGCTCACCCTCGAGGTGTCGCTGCCCGCCAAGACCTGGCTGGCGGAGCGTGGTTTCGACCCGCTCTACGGTGCCCGTCCGCTGCGCCGCCTGGTGCAGCAGGCCATCGGCGACCAGTTGGCGAAGATGCTGCTGGCCGGCGAGGTGCACGACGGTGACGTGGTGCCGGTCAACGTCAGCGCGGATGGCGAAAGCCTCGTTCTGGGCTGAGCCAGCCTGACGGAAGACACAAAAGTGCCCAATTCCCATCGGAATTGGGCACTTTTGTTTCCGCTCGCGCAAAGATGGGCGGGTGATCACCAAGGTCCCCGGTAAACCCAACCTGCTCCTCGGCGCGTACGACCTGGCCGACCTGGGTTACGGCGCCGAGGAGTTCTTCGTGTCCGGAACGGCCAGGTCCTATTCGGACACCGTGCCGTCCGAGGCGGACTACACCACCCGCATCGTCGTCATCTCGCCCACGGATGCGGCGAAGTCCAACGGCACCGTGATCGTCGAGTGGCTGAATGTCAGCGGCGGGATCGACGCGCCCGCGGTCTGGTTCATGGCGCATCGGGAGATCGCCCGTGCGGGCTACACCTACGTGGCGGTCTCCGTCCAACAGGTCGGCATCCAGGGCGGAACGAGCCTTGTAGGCGCCGAGATGTCATTGAAAGCACAAGACCCGCAGCGCTATTCCGAGCTGAACCACCCGGGAGACCCCTTCGCCTACGACATCTTCACCCAGATCGGCCGTCTGATCCGCGATGGCGCGATCGACGGTCTGCGGCCGGAGACCGTTCTGGCGGTGGGTGAGTCGCAATCCGCGGCATTCCTGACGACGTACGTCAACGCCGTGGACCCGGGCGCCGCCACGTATGACGGCTTTCTGGTGCATTCGCGATTCGGCAATGCCGCACCCCTCGACGACACCCACGTCTTCGACGAGGCCAGGTCGGATGTGGCCGTGCCCTTCCGCCCGGATCTGCGTGTTCCGGTGCTCACCGTGCTCGCCGAGACCGATGTCGTCGGGGGCTTCCGCGTGGGCTATCACGCTGCGCGGCAGGCGGACAACGAGTTTCTGCGGGCCTGGGAGGTGCCGGGGACCGCGCACGCTGACAACTACACCATCCGCGTCGGTTTCATCGATGACGGGTCCAGGCCGCTCGAAGCCATCGTCGCGGCGTACGCACCCACAAATGAGCTGATGGGCACGCGACTGTCGTACTACATCAACTTCGCTCCCCAACATCACTATGCGCTGCAGGCCGCGATCGCCGCACTCAACACCTGGGTTCACACCGGCACTCCCGCGCCGAGCGCACCGCCGATCGCCTTGACCGGCGGCGACCCGCCGGGACTCGTCCTGGATGCGAACGGGCTCGCCGAGGGCGGAGTCCGCACGCCGTGGGTCGATGTCCCGATCGCGCGGACGTCGGGACTCGCGAAGGACGAGAGCCCCATGTCCTTCCTTTTCGGGTCGGGCGAGGTGTTCGACGCCGCGAGGCTGTGCGAGCTCTACCCCGACGGCGTCGACGAATATCTCGACCGCTTCACCGATGCGCTTGACCGGACAATCGAGGCCGGATTCCTTCTGCCCGCGGACCGCCCGGAGATTCTGGAGCTCGCGGCCGCGATGTTCCCAGCCGTCAGATGTTGAACCTGCCGGCGAATCCCCGCAGCGGCACGTCGGCGCTCGTCAACAGTCCCGGCGGTGCTTTGACCACCGACGCGATGGCGTTGAGTGCGGGCAGGCCGGTCACGGTCATGCCGATCGAGGCGAACGAGGCCGGATCGGACAGGTCCACACCGGGTTTCGGGAAGATCATGTGCTTGTTGTAAACGCACGGATCGCCCTTGATCTGGGTGATGTAGCAGCCCTTGATATCCCAGCTCGGATCGGTGTGCGGGGTCATCTGCCATTCCAGGTGGGTTTCGACGCGCGGCACTCCGTCGACCATGCCCTGGTACTTGATGTAGTTGCCGCCCAGCGATCCCTTGGGCAGCGTGTACCAGCCCAGGTCGACATCCTTGGTGCAGGCGCCGAGCTCGTAGCTGAACTTGACCTCGTCGAGTTCCAGCCCGAAGCAGTCGGCCATCATCAGCACGCTGTCGGCGAAGACCCGGGTGTACTTCTCCAATTTGGCCGGGATCGACGGATCGTCGACGGGCAGGCCGTAGCCGACCTCGATCCAGGTGTCCTTGCTGTGATGGCATGACACATCGACGGATTCGATGGTGGTGACGTTCTCGATCTCGGCGACGTCGGCCGAGCACACCACGCCCAGGATCTGGTTGACGCCGGGGTTCATCCCGGTGCCGTAGAACGTCGACGAGCCCTTCGCGCACGCCTCGGCCAGCAGCTGAGACACCGGCTTGCCGGACGGATGCGGGTGGTTGGTGTCGCGGTGCCAGCCGGTGATCCAGTCGGCGGTGGTGACGATGTTGATCCCGGCCTCAAGGACTTTCACGTAGAGGTCCTCATCCGGAAAGACGCCGTGGAACGTCAATACGTCGGGCTTGGCGGCGATGATCTCGTCGATCGAGCCCGTCGCTGTCACCCCGATCGGATCGATGCCGGCGATCTCACCGGCATCGCGGCCCACCTTTTCCGGTGTGTAGCAATGCAATCCGACAAGTTCGAGGTCGGGTCGCTTGCTGATGCGCTTGATCATCTCGGTGCCGACGTTGCCGGTCGCCACCTGGAAAACGCGGAGCTTCTCGGTCATAGGGTGTCTGCCTTCCGTATAAGCGACAGGTCTGCGGCGCTGCCGCCCCGACCGTCTGGATAGAACTGCATGGCCCACTTGCGGATTGCGGTGAAGCCCTCGTACTCGGCGGTGGCCAGCGCCGGAGGATCGGAGTAGCGCTGGTGTGACCAGATGTGGATGTCCTGGGTGAACTGGCGGATCACCTCGTCGCCGAAATCGGTGGCGCGCTGGGCAGCCCGGGGACTGTCCTTGCCGGGGGTTCGGCCGATGTAGACCATGAACCGCACGTCGGAGGTGGACTCGTCGACGGGGGTGACGGCCGAGATGGTGCGGTTGTCGATCATTCCCCAGCTCTTGGTCACCGCGATGCCCAGACCGCCGTTGATCGCCTCGACGCCGCTGCGCACATCATCGATCGACTGTTGATCGTCGCCCTCGAACGTGATGGTGAAGTCGACGTAGGAGATCGGCGCGGCGAAGTCGTGGCGGGTGAACACCGGCACGATCGGGGTCTGGTGCACGAATTTGAAGTGCGCGAAGTCGACGCCGTTCTCCAGCACGTACTGCGGATGCAGCTCGAGCCCCCCGCGGAACAACCGCTGCTGGGGGTAGTAGTCGGCGGCGGTGCTGCCGTCACCGAAGGACGCGAACACATCCGGCGCATCGAAGAACGGCTCACGCCCTTCGATGTCGTGCCAAACATAGATGGCCTCGTTGCGTTCGACGACGGGGTAGGTGCGCATCCGGCGGCCGCGGTTGGGCCGGTCCTGGTACGGGATGCAGACGTTGCGGCCCTCGGCATTCCACTGCCAACCGTGGAACGGACATTGGATGACCTCGCCGACGACGTGGCCGCCGAATCCGAGGTGGGCGCCCAGATGCTCGCAGTAGGCGTTCATCACGGTCACCTGCCCGGATTCCGAGCGCCAGGCGACCATCTCCTCGCCGAAGTACTTCATGGCGTGCACGGCCCCGGTGCCCACCTGGTCCGACCAGGCGACTTGGAACCATCCCGTCGGTTTCATCGACAACGGTGGTTTTGCCATGACGCGAATCGTAGGAGGTTCTGTGAAACTTTGAAAGAGGGTTCTGTGAAATTGAGGTAATCTCCTGAGATGACCGAGGTGAGCGCGCGCCGAACCAATCGGCGCGGTGAAGCCACCCGGGAGAGCATGTTGGAGGCCGCGCGCAAGGCGCTGGCAACCGGCGATCCGGGGGCGGTCTCGGCCAACCGGATCGCCAAAGACATCGGCGCCACCTGGGGTGCGGTGAAATACCAGTTCGGCGATATCGACGGGTTCTGGGCTGCGGTCCTGCAGCGCACCGCCGAGCGCCGTGCGGGCATGCTGAGCCACCGTCACGACAGCGCGCCATTGCGTGAGCGCGTCGCCGGCATCATCGACCTGCTCTATGACGGGTTGACCGCCAGCGATTCGCGGGCGATCGAGAATCTGCGCGCGGCGCTGCCACGGGACCATGCCGAACTCGAACGGCTCTATCCGAAGACCGCCGCCGAGCTGTCGTCATGGGGGCACAGCTGGCTGCAGACCTGTCAGCAGGCCTTTGCCGACCTCGACGTGGACCCCGAGCGGGTACGTGAAGTTGCCTCGTTCATCCCCGGCGCGATGCGCGGTATCACCTCTGAGCGGCAACTCGGCACATATACAGACCTCGATGTCGCCAGGCGAGGGCTCACAAACGCAATCGTCACGTACCTCGAAGAGTCCCGGTCACGGCGCTCTGATCACCAGTAATCGGGTTGTGACCTCACAAGGTGGAGGCATTCCCGCTGTCAACAAGTAGGCTATGCCCGATGGTCCCGCTCTGGTTCACGCTGTCCGCACTCTGTTTCGTGGGTGCGGCCGTATTGCTGTACGTCGACATCGACCGTCGACGTGGGTTGGGACGGCGCCGGAAGTCGTGGGCGAAGTCGCATGGCTTCGATTACGAGCACGAGTCGCACGAGATCCTCAAGCGCTGGAAGCGCGGGGTGATGTCGACCGTCGGTGACGTCACGGCCAAGAACGTCGTGCTCGGCCAGATCCGTGGCGAGGCGGTGTTCATCTTTGACATCGAAGAAGTGGCAACGGTGATCGCGCTGCACCGCAAGGTCGGCACGAACGTCGTCGTCGATCTGCGACTCAAGGGCATCAAGGAGCCCCGGGAGAGCGACATCTGGCTGCTCGGCGCGATCGGTCCGCGGATGGTGTACTCCACCAACCTCGACGCCGCTCGCCGCGCCTGCGACCGCCGGATGGTCACGTTCGCCCACACCGCTCCCGATTGCGCCGAGATCATGTGGAACGAGCAGAACTGGACGCTCGTCAGCATGCCGGTCACGAGTACCCGCGCCCAATGGGACGAGGGGCTGCGCACTGTGCGTCAGTTCAACGACCTGCTGCGGGTACTGCCGCCGGTTCCGCAGAACGGTGTGGCACCGCAGTCGGGTCAGGGCAGCCAAGCTGCGCTGGCACGTCGCGCAGGCTCGCCCAGCCGCCCGTTGGCGCCGACCCCCGCCGGGCGTCGGGAGCTGCCTCCGGGCCGGGCTGACGCGGCACCCGGACGTGGTGACGTGAGCCGCTACACCCAGCCGCGCCAGGAGCCCGGCCGTCCGGATGCGGTCCGTCGGACCCCGCCGCCGGCGCGCAACGGCCGTCACGCACCGCACTACCAGCGCTAGCCAGCGCACCGGAACAGTTCAGTAACCTGTCGGCATGCCTCGCCCCGTCGCGCTGATCACTGGACCAACCTCGGGCCTCGGTGCCGGGTTCGCCCGCCGGTACGCGCGCGACGGCTATGACCTCGTCCTCGTGGCGCGGGACGGCGCCCGGCTGGAACAACTCGCTGCCGAACTGCACGACGAGGCCGGCGTAGACGTCGAAGTGCTTCCCGCCGACCTGGCGTGCGCCCCCGACCGGGCCAAGGTCGCCGACCGGTTGCGCGCCGGTGTGCAGGTGTTGGTGAACAACGCCGGCTTCGGTACCTCCGGTGAGTTCTGGACCGCCGATCTCGCCCAATTGCAGGCCCAACTGGATGTCAACGTCACCGCGGTGATGGAGCTGACGCACGCCGCGCTGCCGGCGATGATCGAGGCGGGCAGCGGCACCGTCATCAACGTGGCCAGTGTCGCCGGGCTGGTGCCCGGCCGCGGATCGACATATTCGGCCTCCAAGGCCTGGGTCGTCTCGTTCACCGAGGGGCTGGCGAACGGACTGGGCGGCACCGGGGTTGGCGTACACGCGCTGTGCCCGGGGTTCGTCCACACCGAGTTTCATGCCCGCGCGGGCATCGACATGGCGGGCACACCGTCGTTCCTGTGGCTGCAGGTCGAGGACGTGGTGCGCGACTGCCTGGCCGACGTGGCCGCCGGCAAGGTGGTCATCGTGCCCGGCCTGCAGTACAAGGTGCTCACCACCGGGGGCCGGATGGTTCCACGAAACCTGGTGCGCGCCATGACAAAAGCAGTGGGAAAAGGTCGTGGGAGAACTTAGAACAGAATTCTTGTGCCGGTGCGGGCGCTGATCGCGGCGGTGATGGCGGTACTTCTCGCCGTCACCGCGGGCTGCGCATCCGATCAACCGGGCCGCACGTATGAAGCGTCGACCGCCGCACTCGGGGAATCGTTGGACATCCTCGGCTGGCGCCTGAAGGTGTCGGATCTGCGGTTCGACTCCGAACATGTACTGGTCGACGTCGAGGGCACCGCATCTGGCGATGCCCACGCCAAACCAGAGGACATCCGGTTCGGTCTGTACGGTGCCCTCGCGCACCCGATCGAGGCCGACGCGCTGCACGGCTGCGACGACATCACCAACCTGGGTATCCGGCCGCTGTCCGCGCCGGCGCCCGACAAGCTCAGCGGCACAGTCTGCTTGGGGCCGCAACGCGAACAGAACCAGGTGCGCGGGATCTATGTGTACTCGCCGCGCGAGCGCATCCCGGGTACCACAGTGGCCTACCCGGCGGCCTTTCCGGTGGGCATGCTGCCCACCAGCGTCAACGACACCGGTGTCACCGTCAAGACCTCCAGCGTCGATGCATTCAGTGCCGACGGCGGACAGTTGGCGCCGACGGCGATCGGTGACCCCACGGCCTTCAATGGCAAGGGCTCCATGCTGCTCGGCCTCGAAATCGATGGTGCGGCAAAGCGTTATGCGGAGGATTCGGCGGCGCGTGGCGGCCCGCTGATGGTGGTGGCCGGCCCGACGCTGCCGCCCCCGGGACTCAGCCATGCCTGCACGGTGTACGGCTCGTCGCTGCTGCTCCTGCCGGAGGCCTCGCGTGAGGCGGTGAACGTCCGGGCGTCGCTGTGCACCCAGGGGGAGATGAACGCGGCTCTGCTGTACGCGTCGGTTTCGGTGATCGGCACCCACGCGGCCCTGTGGACCACCGGTGGCTGAGGCCGTCGGCCCCACCGAATGGGGAGAGTCCCCCGGAGTGGGGCCCTGGGAGGGCCCGCTGCCCTCCGGGGAAGAAGCCGCCCGTTATGACCCCGAGCTGCTGCGCGACGGAGATACCCGCAATGTCGTTGATGCCTACCGGTATTGGACCCGGGCGGCGATCATCGCCGACATCGACCAGCGGCGGCACCCGCTGCACATCGCGATCGAGAACTTCGGCAACGACGCCAACATCGGTGCCGTGGTGCGCACCGCCAACGCCTTCGCCGTCGACACCGTGCACATTGTCGGACGGCGCCGGTGGAACCGGCGGGGCGCCATGGTCACCGACCGCTATCAGCGGCTCTGTCACCACGACACCACCGCCGAATTGTTGTCCTTCGCCGCCGACGCCGGGCTGACCGTCGTCGCGGTGGACAACGTGCCCGGCGCCGTGCGGCTGGAAGAGACCGAACTACCCCGCGATTGCCTGCTGATCTTCGGTCAGGAAGGCCCGGGCATCACCCCGGAGGCGCAGGCCGGGGCGGCCGTCACGGTATCCATCGCGCAGTTCGGGTCGACCCGCAGCATGAACGCAGGCGTTGCCGCCGGAATCGTCATGCACGCATGGATCACTCGCCACGCGGATTTCTCGCGGGCCTGGTGATCAAAAGGGCTTCGTCGGAAGGTATTTGCCGTCCAGGGTGATGACGGCGCGTTCGCCGCCCTCCGGGTCGGCGACCTTGCGGACATCGAGTTTGAAGTTGATCGCGCTGATGATGCCGTCGCCGAACTGCTCGTGGACCAACGCCTTGAGGGTCGTGCCGTAGACCTGCAGCATCTCGTAGAAGCGGTAGATCGTCGGGTCGGTCGGGACACCGCCGGGGATCGAGCCGCGGGTGGGGATGGTCTGGAGCAGCAGCGCGGCGTCGTCGTCGAGTCCGAGCAGTGCGGCCACCGCGACGGCCGACTGGGCAGGCAGCGCGTGCTGGCCGAGCACGGCAGCGGTCACGAACGCCGGTGAGAGTTCGGCGGCGTCGGCGATCTGCTGCCAGGTGAGGTCCTTGCGGGTCTTAGCCTCGACTGCGGCGGTGGCCAGCTGTTGACGAGCGGCCGGATCAAATTGGGCGTGCACCATTTTGGTGTCCTTCCCTGTAGGGGCTAGATGGCAACCACCATGCCCCCCAGCCGCTATAGCGTCCAATACTTGCTTTCGATTGAAGTTATAGGCAGCACCTATGGCTAGAGATGTCCGTAGCGCGGGCCGTGGCGCACCGCCGTCGCGCTGAAAGCCTGCGCCGCGGCGGACTGGTATCCGGCCTCCCGGTGCAGCAGGACGACCTCGCGTGAGGGCAGCGGGGGATCGGGCCGGATCGGATGCAGGTCGGCGTGTGCCTGGGTGACCGCATCGGGCAGCACCGTGGCCAGCGTGCCGAGTCGCACGAACTCGAGCAGTGCGCTGATGGAGTTGGCCTCGATCACGATGTCCGGTGTGACTCCGTGCGCGGCGAAATAGTCGTCAATGTAGTTGCGGGTGGCGAAGTCTCGGCTCAGCAGGGCCAGGGGTTGGGCGGGCAGTCCTTCGATCGCGAATGTCTCGACGTTCGGAGAATGCGGGTGGGCGGTGCCCACCACGAGGCTGAGCGTCTCGGTGAAGAGCGCGGACGCGGCGACGCCGGCGGTGTGCCGGCCGGCGAACGCGATACCCAGATCGATGCGGTCGGCGAGCAGGTCCGCTTCGATGAGGTCCTGGGTGGTCTCGATGACCGTCAGGGTGACGCCGGGGTGCTGGGCGTGGAACTCCCGCACCAGCGGGCCGATCAGGTAGGCGGTGATCGTCGGCGTCATCGCTATCCGCAGGTGCCCGCGAGTCAGATCCTGGACGTCGTGGACCGCCCGCTGGGCGGCGTCGAGGCCCTGTATGGCCAGCCGGGCGTGCCCGGCGTATGCCGCGCCGGCGTCGGTGAGCCGGACCGTGCGCCCGGAGCGGTCCAGCAGTGTTGCGCCCACCTCGCGTTCGAGCTGTTTGATCTGCTGCGACAGTGTCGGCTGTGACACGTGCAGGGCCTCGGCCGCCCGGGTGAAGTTGCCATGCTCGGCGACGGCGAGCAGGTAGCGGAGATGACGCAGCTCCATCGACCCAATGTATAGGCGATACCTATCGTATCAATGACATCTGCGACTTGGACACTATGGCTGGCGGTCGGCAGAGTTGGAACAAAGAGAAGAAGGAGCACTCCAGAATGGCCATCCGCAACCTACTGATCCTGTTGGCCCGCGTGGGGCTCGGCGTCATCTTTCTGGCGCACGGGTGGCAGAAGTTCGTCACCAACGGGATCGCCGCGACCCAGCAGGGCTTCGCGGCCATGGGCGCCCCGGCACCTGAGTTGTCCGCGGTGGTTGCGGCCACCATCGAATTCGCGGGCGGTATCGGGTTGATCATCGGTCTGGCCACGCCGGTGTGGGCAGCTCTGTTGTTCGCCACCATGGTCGGCGCGTTCCTGATCGCACACACGGGCCATGGGTTGTTCGTCGCGAAGGGCGGGTTCGAGCTGGTACTCGCGCTGGCCGCCCCGATGCTGCTGCTGATCGTCACCGGGGCGGGGCGGTTCAGCGTCGATGGCCTGCTCGGTGCCCGGTTACCTTGGAACCGAGCCATTTTCGCGAACCCATCGCGACCGCTCACTTCGGAGGCGTCATGACCGGCCCGGTGCTCGACGCGCTGGTCGACGTCGTGCTGCCCGACGGCCGTCGGGTCGATGTCACGCTGCGAGAAGGACGGATCGAGGCGATCGTGGATCGCGGACAACCAGATTCGCCGATCGCGGGTCCTGATCGGCACGTCGTCGACTGCGGCGGTGCCCTGCTGCTGCCCGCATTCGTCGACGGCCATTGCCATCTGGACAAGACCTTCTGGGGCGCACCGTGGCAACCGCATCGTTCGTCAGGGTCGCTGCGTGAACGCATTGCCGACGAGCGCGCACTGCGCGCAAAGATCGGAGTTCCCGTCACCACTCGGGCCACCGCGTTGGCCGAGCAGATGGTTTCGCTGGGCACAGGTCACGTTCGCTCCCACGTCGACATCGACCCCGATTGAAGCTCGCCGGCCTGCACGACCTGCTGGAGGTTCGGGAATCCCTGCGCGACAAGGTCAGCATCCAACTGGTGGCGTTTCCCCAGAGCGGCGTCGTGACCGCCCCGGGCGTACCTGATCTGCTCGATGCAGCCCTGGCCGAGGGCGCAGACGTGATCGGCGGGCTCGACCCGGCGGGGTTCGACGGGAATGTCGACGGTCAGCTTGACGTCGTGTTCGGGCTGGCCGAGCGTCACGGCGCGGGCGTCGACATTCACCTCCACGACGGCGGCGAGATCGGAACCCGGCAACTCTCGGCGATCGCCGAGCGGACGAAAACCCTTGGGATGGGCGGCAAAGTGACCGTCAGCCATGCGTATTGCCTCGGGCAGATCGATGAAGTCGCGCTCGACAGGACCGCGATCGCGCTGGCCGCCGCGGGAGTGGCGGTGATGACCAACGGCCCGGCCGGGACCATGCCGCCGGTGCTGCGATTGCGTGAACACGGTGTCCTCGTGTTCGCCGGCTCGGACAACATCCGCGACGCCTGGTGGTCCTACGGGACGGGCGACATGCTCGAACGAGCCACGATCATCGGCCTTGAGGGCGATCTGATGACCGATGACGAGCTCGGGTTCGCAATGTCGCTGATCACCGACTCCGCCGCCACCGCACTCGGACTCGCCGATTACGGACTGCAGCCGGGTAACCGGGCTGACCTGGTGGTCGTCGCTGCGGCGAACTCCGCCGAAGCGGTGGCCGGGCATCCTGAACGGCGGCTGGTACTGCACGGCGGGCGGGTTGTGCGCGCGGCGGATCAACCGCCCTGACCACGCGAGGGGTGCGGAAACTGCTCGACATGCCGACAATTCGAAGGCCTGGTAAGGCAGGATCGTCAGCATGGATCAGCTATGGGCCAACCGTGCGGCCAGCGCCGAAGCTGCGATCACCCAACGACACCTGACGAAGCTCTGGGGTCTGCCGGGTACCCAGCTCGGTGTGGTGGCCTGGCCGGCGACCAAGAAGTACCGCAAGTTCGGAACCTGGCACTACTGGTGGCAGGCGCATTTGCTGGACACTCTGGTCGACGCGCAGGTGCGTGATCCGCAGCCCGAGCGGATAACCCGCATCGAACGGCAGATCCGTGGGCACCACATCCGCAACAACCTGTCCTGGACCAACAACTACTACGACGACATGGCCTGGCTGGCGCTTGCCCTCGAACGGGCCGGCCGGCTGGTCGGGGTCGAGAAACCCCACGCGCTCAAGAAGTTGTGCGCGCAGTTCGTCGACGCCTGGGTGCCCGAGGACGGCGGCGGCATCCCGTGGCGCAAACAGGATCAGTTCTTCAACGCCCCGGCCAACGGTCCGGCAGGGATCTTTCTGGCCCGCTATGACGACCGGCTGCGCCGGGCCCAGCAGATGGCCGACTGGATCGATGACACCCTGATCGATCCGGAAACGCACCTGGTGTTCGACGGCATCAAGGCCGGTTCGATGGTGCGCGCTCAATACACCTACTGCCAAGGCGTGGTGCTCGGGCTGGAGGTCGAACTCGCGGTGCGCACCGAGGATGCCCGGCACGCCGAGCGGGTGCGCCGCCTGGTGGCCGCGGTGGACAAGGAGATGGCCACCGACGGAGTTATCAAAGGCGCCGGCGGCGGCGACGGGGGGCTGTTCAACGGCATCACGGCGCGGTACCTGGCGCTGGTGGCGAATACCTTGCCGGGGGATACGGCCGACGATCGCGCCGCGCGCGAGACGGCCCACTCGCTCGTCCTCAAATCAGCGCAGGCTGCCTGGGACAACCGCCAGACCGTCGATGGGCTGCCGCTGTTCGGTGCGTTCTGGGAGCAGACCGCCGAGGTGCCCGGGGCCGAAGGCCAGCAGGCGCAGTTCGTCGACGGCGCGGTCAACGCCTCGGCGATCCCCGAACGTGACCTGTCGGTTCAGGTGTCGGGTTGGATGTTGATGGAGGCCGCGCACACGCTGGCCGCAGACGACGAGGAGTAGGACTTGACCCAGGCGCAGCGAGCCAGGATCGATTTTCCGTCCCGGATCGGGGTGTGGTGGGCCAGCGAAACCTGGTCGATGCCGGATGCGCAGGAGGTCGCCCGAGAGATCGAGGCACTCGGCTTCGGCTCGTTGTTCCTGCCCGAGGTCACCGGTAAGGAATGCCTGACGCAGTCGGCGGCTTTCCTGGCCGCGACTCAGCGTCTGGTGGTGGGCACCGGCATCGCCAACATTCACGTCCGGGTGCCCAGTGCGGCCGAGACCGGTGCGCGCACCCTCACCGCGCTGTACCCGGGCCGGTTCGTGCTCGGTCTCGGTGTCAGCCACGGGCCGTTGGTCGAACACGGTCTGGGTGGCGTCTATCAGAAACCACTGGCCACCATGCGCGACTATCTGGACCGGATGGCTGCGGTCCCCGAACAGATCGAGCCGGGCGTCGGCCGCCCGCCGCGGCTGCTGGCCGCGCTGGGCCCCAAGATGATCGAGTTGTCCGGCACCCATGCCGATGGCGCCCACCCGTACCTGGTGACGCCCGAGCAGACCCGCGTCACCCGCGACATCCTCGGCCCGGAGAAATGGATCGTCTCCGAACAGGCGGTGGCCATCGGATCAACCGATGACGATCAACTTCGCCGCGCGCATGCGCACCTGGATGTCTACAGCGGTCTGCCGAACTACCGGAACTCGTGGCTGCGTCAGGGTTTTGACGAGTCCGATCTGGTACGCGGCGGATCCGACCGGCTGGCCCGTGCCGTGGTGGGGATGGGATCGGTCGACAGTGCGGCCAAGGCGGTGACCGCTCATCTGGACGCCGGTGCCGATCACGTTGTGCTGCAGGTGCTCGGTGACAACCCGATGGCGGATCCGCGTCCGGCGCTCCGTGAACTGGCCCAGGCCTTCGGCCTGGGGTAGCCAATTGGCGCGAATGGCCAGTTATTGCACGCTGTCGGCGAAGAGCCGTGTAATAACTGGCCACTCGGCGTTCAGTCAGTCAGCTCCACAGGGTCACGTGGACCTTGGGCCGGAACCTGGTGACACCCACCCCTGTTCCGCGGATCATGGCCTGGGTGCAACGCGGGGTCGTGATGAACCGCACCAGTTCGGACACCGCCGGCTGACGGGCCGCCGCCGGCAGGGTCGAGGCAAACCACTCCCCGGCGATCTGCAGGCCCGGACCCTTGACCTGTGCAAGCCTGCCGCTGGTCAGGTCGGCGGCCACGGCGAACCCGATCGTCGGCATCACCCCGCCGACCCGGTGGACCTCCTCCAGAGCGGCCGCATCGCTCTGGAAGATTCGCTGCCGGGCCTCGGGGATCGCGAGGTGTCGCAACATGGTGGCGATCTCACCGTCGACGCTGCCGCCGGAGGGGCCGAGCGTCCATTGCTGCTCCCGCAACTGACCCGGGCTCGGCGACCGTCCGGCCAGCGGGCTGTCCGGGCTGGTCACCGTGATGATCTGGTACTTCAGGAATGCGCGCACGGCGAGCGTGGCGTCATCGCCCTCCGGTGGCGGGCCCAGCGCGATGTCGATCGCACGGGTGGCGATCAGGTCGGCGAAGCGGCTGGCCGGGTGGACACTCAGCTCGACCGAAAGGTCGTCGGCGCGTGAGGAGAACAGCTCGATGAGCCCGGGTGCCGCGTGTTCGGCGAACGCGCTGGATGCCGCGATGCGCAACAGCCGTCGACCGTGCGCAGCCTCGGTCACCTCGATGGCCGTCTGCTGCTGCAAGCCGAGGATCTCGACGGCGCGGCTTGCCAGGCGCAGGCCGCCCGGGGTGAAGGCCAGGCCGGCCGCGGTGCGGGTGAACAGCGGATCGTCGAGTTCCTTGCGCAGTTGGGCGACGTGCATCGAGATCCCGGCATCGGACATACCCAGTTCCTCGGCCGCGGCCCGCACCGAGCCCAGCCGGACGACCGCCGAAAACGCACGCAGCTGCGCGGGTGTCACGATTGAAGCCTAGAACGCGTCGAACGAAAGGGACGTGCGGTTGAGTCGCGCCGCAGGCGGTGCCGAGATCCTTGTAACGGAGTGGCCCGGCACGCTCTAGATTGAAACCGTGAGAGATGTGCTGAGCACCTTGTTAGCGGTGTGGCGTGCAGGTGACACCGCAGCTGTCGGGACTGTGGTGCGCACATTTCGGTCGGCACCGCGCCCTGCGGGTGCGGCGATGGTGGTCGCTCCCGACGGAACCGTCGCCGGGTCGGTGTCGGGCGGCTGCGTCGAGGGAGCGGTGTACGAACTGGCCACCGAGGTGATGGCGAGTGGCACCCCGGTGCTGCAGCGCTACGGGGTCAGTGACGACGACGCCTTCGAGGTCGGCCTCACGTGCGGCGGCATCCTCGACGTGTTCGTGGAACCGGTGTCGCAGAAGACGTTTCATCAGTTGAGTGCCATCGCCGAGGACATCGACGCGCACATCCCGGTCGCGGTGGCCATGGTCATCGCCCATCCCGACGCGTCGTGGGTCGGCAGGCGGCTGGTGGTGCACCGAGACGCCTCGGACGGCTCGCTGGGGTCGCCGCGCGCGGACGCCGCGGTCACCGACGACGCCCGTGGGCTGCTGGCGGCGGGGCGCAGTGAGGTGCTGACCTATGGTCCCGACGGTCAGCGCCGGGGTGAGGGCATGGAGGTCTTCGTCGCGAGCCACGCCCCGCGGCCCCGGATGCTGGTGTTCGGCGCGATCGACTTCGCGGCAGCCGTCGCCCAGCAGGGCGCGTTCCTGGGTTACCGGGTCACGGTGTGCGACGCCCGCCCGGTGTTCGCCACCTCGGCGCGGTTCCCGACCGCCGACGAGGTGGTGGTGGACTGGCCGCACCGGTACCTGGCCGCCCAGGCTGAGGCAGGCGCGATCGATGCCCGCACGGTGATCTGCGTGCTGACCCATGACCCCAAGTTCGACGTGCCCCTGCTCGAGGTGGCACTGCGATTGCCTGCGGCCGCTTACATCGGCGCGATGGGATCGCGGCGAACCCACGAGGACCGGTTGGCCCGGCTGCGTGATGCCGGGATCACCGAGGCCGAGCTGGCCAGGTTGTCCAGCCCGATCGGGCTGGACCTCGGCGGCCGGACCCCTGAGGAGACGGCGGTGTCCATCGCTGCCGAGATCATCGCCCAGCGCTGGGGAGGCGGCGGGCGGCCGCTGGCCCAGACGGGCGGTCGTATCCACCATGAGCAGGGCGAACGCTGGGTGCTGCCGACCAGTTAAGTAATCGCTTAACTGGCTGTTGACGCCGGCGTCAGCAGGGTGTGAGCTGGCTCACATGCAAGTTCCCGGCCCCTTTGAGTACGAACGCGCCACCAGCGTCGACCACGCGGTCGGACTGCTGGACCGGTTGGGGGAGGACGCCAGGATCGTCGCCGGCGGGCACAGCCTGCTGCCGATGATGAAACTGCGCATCGCCAACCCCGAGTATCTGGTCGACATCAACGACCTCGCCGCCGAGCTCGGCTATATCGTCACCGATCCCACCCTCGTCCGCATCGGGGCGATGGCTCGGCACCGCCAGGTGCTGGAGTCCGACCGGTTGGCGGCGATGTGCCCGATCTTCCGTGACGCCGAACGGGTGATCGCCGACCCCGTCGTGCGCAATCGCGGCACCCTCGGCGGCTCGCTCTGCCAGGCCGACCCGGCCGAGGACCTGAGCACCGTATGCAGGGTCCTCTCGGCGGTATGCCTGGCCCACGGACCGGCCGGAGACCGGGAGATCCCCATCGACGACTTCCTCGTGGGGCCCTACGAGACCGCGCTGGCCCACAACGAGATGCTGATCGAGGTCCGGATCCCGGTGCGCCACCGCACCTCCAGCGCATACGCGAAAGTCGAACGCCGCGTGGGGGACTGGGCCGTGACCGCCGCCGGCGTCCAGGTATCGTTGTCCGCTGATTCGGACGGGGCTTCGATCGCGGCGGCCCGCGTCGGTCTGACCGCGGTGAACGCCGACTGGGACGCTCTCCGTGCATTATCGGACTCGTTGGTGGGCAGGCCCGCTGTCGAGGAGACCTTCGCCGACGCGGGTGCGGCCGCGGCACAGGCCTGCGCCCCGGTCAGCGATATGCGCGGCAGTGCCGACTACAAGCGTCATCTGGCGTCCGAACTGACCATCCGCACGCTGCGCGCCTCCGTGGAGCGGGTACGCAACGCCCCTGCGCTGGAAGGGAATTAACCATGCAGGTCAACATGACGGTCAACGGCGAAGCAGTCAGCGCCGAGATCGAACCGCGGATGCTGCTGGTGCACTTCCTGCGCGACCAGTTGGGGCTGACCGGGACCCACTGGGGCTGCGACACGTCCAACTGCGGCACGTGTGTCGTCGATGTCGACGGCGAACCGGTGAAATCCTGCACCATGCTGGCGGCGATGGCCTCCGGGCATGCGATCCGCACGGTCGAGGGCATGGAGGTCGACGGCCATCTCGATCCGGTGCAGGAAGGGTTCATGCAGTGCCATGGACTGCAATGCGGGTTCTGCACTCCGGGCATGATGATCACCGCCCGCGCGCTGCTCGATCGCAACCCGGACCCGACCGAAGATGAGATCCGCGAGGCCATCTCGGGTCAGATCTGCCGCTGTACCGGCTACACCACGATCGTGCGATCCGTGCTGTGGGCCGCGCGGCACGCCCGTGAGGAGGCGAAGGCATGACGACGCTGGAGAACCCGGTCAGCCGACCCGAGGACACCGCAACCAACGACGCGAAACCCTGCGGTCACGGCCGGATGCTGCGCAAGGAGGACCCGCGATTCATCCGGGGCCGCGGCACCTACGTCGACGATGTCACGCTCCCCGGCATGCTGCACCTGGCCATTCTGCGCTCGCCGTACGCGCACGCCAGGATCGCCGGCATCGATGTGACTGCGGCGCAGGCACATCCGAAGGTCCATGCAGTGGTCACCGGTGCCGACCTGGCCGAGAAGGGCCTGGCCTGGATGCCGACGCTGTCCAACGACGTACAGGCCGTGCTGGCCACCGACAAGGTCCGCTTCCAGGGGCAGGAGGTGGCCTTCGTGGTCGCCGAGGATCGGTACTCGGCCCGGGATGCCCTGGAACTCATCGACGTCGACTACGACCCGCTGGACCCGGTGATCGACGCCCGTCACGCACTGGACGCGGACGCCCCGGTGATCCGCACCGACCTCGACGGCAAGGCGGACAATCACTGCTTCGACTGGCAGACCGGGGATGCCGCGGCCACCGACGCGGCCTTCGCCAAAGCCGATGTGGTGGTCAAACAGGAGATCGTCTACCCGCGTGTGCATCCCGCACCGATGGAAACCTGCGGTGCGGTCGCCGATCTGGATCCCGTGACCGGCAAGCTCACCCTGTGGTGCACTTCCCAGGCCCCGCATGCGCACCGCACCTTGTACGCGCTGGTCGCCGGCCTACCCGAGCACAAGATCCGGGTGATCTCGCCGGACATCGGTGGCGGGTTCGGTAACAAGGTGCCGATCTATCCCGGCTACGTCTGTGCCATCGTCGGGTCTCTGCTGCTGGGCAAGCCGGTCAAATGGATGGAGGACCGCAGCGAAAACCTCACCAGCACAGGGTTTGCGCGGGATTACATCATGGTCGGTGAGATCGCCGCGACCGCCGACGGCAAGATCCTGGCGATCCGGTCCAACGTGCTGGCCGACCACGGTGCCTTCAACGGCACCGCGGCCCCGGTGAAATACCCCGCGGGTTTCTTCGGCGTGTTCACCGGCAGCTATGACATCGAGGCGGCCTACTGCCACATGACCGCGGTGTACACCAACAAAGCACCCGGCGGCGTGGCCTATGCCTGCTCATTCCGCATCACCGAGGCGGTGTACTTCGTCGAGCGGCTGGTGGACTGCCTGGCCTATGAACTCAAGATGGATCCGGCGGAGCTGCGGCTGCGAAACCTGTTGAAACCCGAGCAGTTCCCGTACAAATCCAAGACCGGTTGGGTGTACGACTCCGGCGAGTACGAGAAGACGATGCGGCTCGCGATGGAGATGATCGGTTACGAGGGCCTGCGCGCCGAACAACGGGAGAAGCGCGAGCGTGGAGAACTCATGGGCATCGGCATGTCGTTCTTCACCGAGGCCGTGGGCGCCGGCCCGCGCAAGGACATGGACATCCTCGGTCTCGGCATGGCCGACGGCTGCGAACTGCGGGTGCACCCGACCGGAAAAGCTGTGGTGCGGTTGAGTGTTCAGACCCAGGGACAGGGCCACGAGACGACCTTCGCCCAGATCGTGGCCGAGGAACTGGGGATCCCGCCCGAGGACATCGATGTCGTGCACGGCGATACCGACCAGACCCCGTTCGGCCTGGGCACCTACGGCAGCCGGTCGACACCGGTGTCGGGCGCGGCGGCCGCGCTCGTCGCGCGCAAGGTCCGTGACAAGGCCAAGATCATCGCGTCCGGGATGCTGGAGGCCTCGGTCGCCGACCTGGAATGGGACAAGGGGAGCTTCCACGTCAGGGGTGATCCGACGGCGTCGGTCACCATCGCCGACATCGCGATGCGCGCCCACGGTGCGGGCGATCTTCCGGAGGGGATCGAGGGCGGTCTGGACGCCCAGATCTGTTACAACCCGGAGAATCTCACCTACCCGTACGGGGCGTACTTCTGCGTCGTCGACGTCGACCCGGGTACCGCCGTGGTCAAGGTGCGCCGGTTCCTCGCGGTCGACGACTGCGGCACCCGGATCAATCCGATGATCATCGAGGGGCAGGTGCACGGCGGTCTGGTCGACGGCATCGGTATGGCCTTGATGGAGATGATCGCCTTCGACGAAGACGGCAACTGCCTGGGCGGATCGTTGATGGACTACCTCATCCCCACCGCGATGGAGGTGCCGCACTTCGAGACCGGGCACACCGTCACCCCGTCGCCGCACCACCCGATCGGAGCCAAGGGCATCGGTGAGTCCGCGACGGTGGGCTCACCGCCTGCCGTGGTGAATGCCGTGGTGGATGCGTTGGCGCCGTTCGGGGTTCGGCACGCAGACATGCCGCTGACCCCGTCGCGGGTGTGGGAAGCCATGCAGGGCCGGGCCAGGCCGCCCATCTAGATGGAGTGCAGATGACTCTGAGCGAGCGCGTCGCGCAACTTCGCCGGGCACGAACGCCATTCGTGCATGCGACGGTGGTGCGCGCGCAGCAGCCCACCTCGGTACATCCCGGGGATGAGGCGATCCTGTTGGCCGACGGCACAATCGAGGGGTTCGTCGGCGGACATTGCGCTCAGAACTCGGTCCGCAAGGCAGCGCTGGGGGCGCTGCAGGTGGGCGAGAGTGTACTTCTGCGCGTGTTACCCGACGGCGATGTGCATTTCCCAGAGGCCCCGGGTGCCTGCGTGGTCGTCAATCCCTGTCTGTCCGGCGGCGCGTTGGAGATCTTCCTGGCGCCCGAGGTGCCCGCGCCGCTGGTACAGATCTTCGGTGGCACACCGATCGCCGACGCCATGGCCGAGCTGTGCGCGATCCTCGGCTATGAGGTGCGGCGGCTCGACGATCCCGGCTCCGACCCCGGGGATGCCACCGCCGTCGTGGTCGCCAGTCTCGGTGGCCCCGAAGGCGAGGTGATCCGGGCCGCGCTGGACGCCGGGGTCGGCTACATCGGGCTGGTCGCCAGCCGGATACGCGGGGCGTCCATCCTGGACGGACTGGAATTGACGGAAGCCGAACGTGCCAGGGTGCACACCCCGGTCGGCCTGGCGATCGGCGCGAAAACCCCGGCCGAGATCGCTGTTTCGATCGTCGCCGAGGTCATCGAAGGCATCAGGGTCGGCGGGCTCCGCGGCGCATGAACACTGACCCGGTCTTCTCCTGCGTCGAGGATGTGGTGCGGCGGTTCGACGCCAGCGATTACCTGCTCGGTGAAGGCACCGCGACAGCCATCTATCTCGCCGTGACGATGGGACGCCCGCTGTTGCTGGAGGGCGAGCCGGGCGTAGGCAAGACCACCGCGGCCAAAACGCTGGCGGCCGTGTTGGATACCCCACTGGTCAGGCTGCAGTGTTACGAAGGGCTGACCACGAGCGAGGCCCTCTACGACTGGAACTACCAGCGCCAGCTGCTGTCCATCCGGTTGGCCGAAGCTCGCGGCGGCGAACAACTCGACGAGGCACACCTCTACACCGAGGCCTACCTCATGGACCGGCCGATCCTGCAGTGCGTGCGGCACCGCGGACCGCGGCCGCCGGTGCTGCTGGTCGACGAGATCGACCGGGCCGACGACGAATTCGAGGCGCTACTGCTGGAGTTCCTCGGCGAGGCGGCGGTCACCGTGCCCGAGTTGGGTACCTTCGTCGCCGAGCGACCGCCCATCGTGGTGCTGACGTCGAACCGCAGTCGCGATCTGCACGATGCGTTGCGCCGTCGCTGCCTCTACCACTGGATCGAATACCCGCAACGCGCCCACGCCGTCGCGATCGTCCGCCGCACGGTGCCCGGTGCCACCGACCCGCTCATCGAGCGGGCTGCCCAATTCGTCGGCACGGCAAGGGATCTCGACCTCGACAAGCCGCCCGGTATCGCCGAGATCATCGACTGGGTGGCCGCCCTGGTGACATTGGGAGTCGGTGACCTGGTGGACCCCGCCGCATTGGAGACCCTCGGGGCCCTGGCCAAGACCCCCGACGACACGGGACTGCTCCGTGACGCACTGCTGGAATTGAGAGGAAGCGCCCTATGAAGATCGCCAACGAGTTCACCGTCAGCGTGCCCGTCGACGAGGCCTGGGACCTGCTCACCGACCTCGAGCAGGTGGTCCCCCTGATGCCGGGCGCACAGCTGACCGGTCACGAGGGCGAGGACACCTTGGGCAAGGTGAAGATCAAGGTCGGCCCGGTCACCAGTGAGTTCACCGGCAAGGTCCACTTCGTCGAGCAGAACCGCGACGAGCATCGGGCCGTCATCGATGCGTTGGGCAAGGAAGCGCGGGGTACCGGCAATGCCGCCGCCACCGTGACCGCCCGGTTGCACGACGCGGGGCAGGCCACCCGCGTCACCGTCGACACCGACCTCAAGGTCGTGGGCAAGCTCGCGCAGTTCGGTAGCGGCATGCTGCAGGACGTTTCGGAGAAACTGCTGGGCCAGTTCGTCGAGTCGCTGGAGGCCAAGCTCGCCGGCCAGAAAGCTCCGGTGAAGCCCGCCGACACGCCCGTAGCGGCCGCCACTCCCGAACCCCAGCCGATCGATCTGCTGGATCTGGCCGGCGGCAGCGCACTCAAGCGGTATGGCCCGCGAGTCGCCGGTGCCTTTCTCCTGGCGGCCCTGGTGTTCACGATCGGTCGTCTGCGGATGGCCAGGCACGCTCGCCGGTGACGTCGTCCCTGCTACGCGGGGTCGACCTGGCGGCGTTCGCCGTCGCGCTGGTCGACCGGCTGCGCGCGGGCGGGGTGACGGTGTCCGCCGTCGGTCCCTCGACCCTGGTCCAGGCGATGCACGAGCTGGTGCCCGCCGCGCGGTCTCGGCTGTACTGGGCGGCGCGGCTCGCACTCGTCACCCGTGTCGAGGATCTGCCTGCCTTTGACGCCGTGTTCGACGCGGTTTTCGCCGACGCCGTGGTCGGCCTGGATCCGCCGGGTCTCAAGCGGTCGGCGTTGTCGTCGACGGTGCCCGCCCAGAACCCGAGGCCTGAGGACGGCGAGGCCATCGACGGCGACGACGAATTGCCGTGGACGACCAGGCCCGCGTCCGTCGCCGCGGCGACCGGGGCGCCGGAGGGCAGTGCATTGCCCGACCTGATGCCCAGCTGGATGGCCGCGCGGGCTGACGAACCGTTCGATCGGTTCGACACCGACGAACTGCGACGGATCGGAGCCTGGCTGGAAAGCGCGGAAGCCCGCTGGCCGCACCGCCGTACGCTGCGGCGGCGCCGTCACCCGGCCGGCCGGCGCGTCGACCTCAGGGAAACCATCAGGGCCTCCCGGACCACCGGTTGGGAGCCGTTGCGGGTGGCCAGGACACTGGCCCGACTCCGCCCCCGGCGGGTGGTGCTGGTGTGCGACGTCAGCGGATCGATGCAGCCGTATGCCGCGGTGTATCTGCATCTGATGCGCGCGGCGGCGGTCCACCGGCGGACCCGACCCGAAGTGTTCGCGTTCGCGACCACGCTCACCCGGCTCACCGCCGTGCTGTCGCACCGGTCTGCCGAGGTGTCGTTGGCCCGGGCCAACGAGAAGGTGGCCGACCGCTATGGCGGTACGCGCCTGGCCCGGTCGATCCGTGCGTTGTTGAGCGGTCCGCACGGTCATGCGTTGCGCGGTGCCGTGGTGGTGATCGCCTCCGACGGCTGGGATTCGGACCCGCCCGAACTACTGCGGCGCGAGATGGTCCGGTTGCGCCGGCGGGCACACCTGGTGGTGTGGCTCAACCCGCGGGCGGCGGCACCGGGATATGCGCCCCTGGCCGGGTCGATGGCGGCAGCCTTGCCGCTGTGCGATCACTTTCTACCGGCACACACACTCACCGGCTTGCGGGAGGTGTTCGATGTGCTCGGTGGTTAGACCTGCTCGGCGGACTTCTTCGCGGCGCGGCGGCGCTTGAACCACTCGATGAACATCGGTGCCACCGAGGCGACGACGATCAGGATGAAGATCGGCTCCAGCAGCTTCTGGATGATCTCGAACTGGCCCAGCCAGTAGCCGAGCAGCACGAGGCCGACGCCCCACACGATCGCGCCCAGGACGTTGAACGTCGTGAACACCGAATAACGCATCTTGGCGGCGCCGGCAACGATGGGTGCCAGGGTCCGCACGATCGGCACGAAACGGGCGATGACGATCGCGAACGGACCGCGCTGCTCGAAGAAGGCGTGGGCCTCGTCGAGGTACTTCTGCTTCAGAATCCGGGCGTCGGGCTTGAACATCTCGACACCGATGAACCGGCCGATGAAGTAGCCGACCTGGCCGCCGAGGATCGCCGCCACCGGGATGAACACCAGCAGCTGCCAGAGTTCGAAGTTGGCGTTGACCGCCGTTCCCTGGGCGGCAGTGCCTGCCGCGAGCATGCCCGCGACGAACAGCAACGAGTCACCCGGCAGGACTGGGAACAACACCCCGGACTCGACGAAGACGACGACCAGGATGCCCACCAGGGCCCAGGTGCCGAAGGATCCGATGAGGTGCACCGGATCCATGAAATCCGGCATGAGCGCCAGATTGGTCGTAGCCTCAGGGAGGGCGATGTCGATCACGACTCCCTAGGGTACCTGGGTCCCACCACCGGTCTTCACCTGCGACAACCCGCGACAAGATAGAAGGACAAGCCATGCCGATCGCCACGCCTGAGGTCTATGCCGAGATGCTGGGCCGGGCCAAGGAGCACTCCTTCGCATTCCCGGCCATCAACTGCACGTCGTCGGAAACGATCAACGCCGCCATCAAGGGTTTCGCCGACGCGGGCAGCGACGGCATCATCCAGTTCTCGACCGGTGGGGCCGAGTTCGGCTCCGGGCTCGGCGTCAAGGACATGGTGACGGGCGCCGTCGCGCTGGCGGAGTTCGCCCACGTGATCGCCGACAAGTACCCGATCACGGTGGCCCTGCACACCGATCACTGTCCGAAGGACAAGCTGGACACGTATGTACGGCCGTTGCTGGCCATCTCCGCCGAGCGGGTCGCCGCCGGCCGCAATCCGTTGTTCCAGTCGCACATGTGGGACGGCTCGGCTGTCCCGATCGACGAGAACCTGACCATCGCCCAGGAGCTGCTGAAGCTCGCGGCGGCGGCCAAGATCATCCTCGAGGTCGAGATCGGCGTGGTCGGCGGTGAAGAGGACGGCGTCGAGGCCGAGATCAACGAGAAGCTCTACACCTCCTCGGAGGACTTCGAGAAGACCATAGACGCGCTCGGCGCCGGTGAGCAGGGGGCGTACCTGCTGGCCGCGACGTTCGGCAACGTGCACGGCGTGTACAAGCCCGGCAACGTGGTGCTCAAGCCCGACGTGCTGGCCGAGGGGCAGCGGGTGGCCGCCGCCAAGCTCGGATTGCCCAGTGATGCAAAGCCTTTCGACTTCGTCTTCCATGGCGGGTCGGGTTCGCTGAAGTCCGAGATCGAAGATTCCCTCAAATACGGCGTGGTGAAGATGAACGTCGACACCGACACCCAGTACGCCTTCACCCGTCCGCTGGCCGCGCACATGTTCACCAACTACGACGGGGTGCTCAAGGTCGACGGCGAGGTCGGCAACAAGAAGGTGTACGACCCGCGCAGCTACCTGAAAAAGGCCGAGGCGTCGATGTCCGAGCGCGTCATCGAGGCCTGCAACGACCTGCACAGCGCCGGGCGTAGCGTCACCGGCGGTTAGGTGGCCAGTCGGAGCCAGAGCTTGCGTCCGCGCGGCGTCACCCGATCAGGTCAACCGGTGGGCGCCTGGCAGATCTTCCACTGATTGTCGCGGAACTGGAGGTCGAAGCTGCGGGTGGATCGCGTTTGCGGGGCAAAGGCCATGAAGCTGGTGACGTTGGCTTCGGCGTGGTCGCCGTTGACGACCACCTGGTCGATGCTGGCCACCACGGGGTACTGCTTGGCGGCCTCCACCCGGGCGTGGGTTTCATCCCAGGCCTTCTGGTCGTATTTGACGTAGTTGTCGCGGGTGGTGCCGCAGGTGATCGACCGCAGGGCGGCCAGGTCGCCGCGCTGGATGGCTGAGTCGAAGTTCTGGATCGTCGTGCGGACGTCGTCGTCCTGGGAGGCGGCCGTCGACGATGTGCGGGTCAGCAGGACGGTGCCGAGTACTGCGATGGCTACCAGGGCCGCGATCACCAATATGACTGCGACCACCCACCCCCAGCTGCGGCGGGCAGCGGGCTGTGGCTCCTGATCTGGATCTTCGCGCGGCGGAATGACTTGTGGGGCAGCACCTTTAGGCGCCTCGGCGGCGACGGTATCGCCCTCGTCGGGCGGCGCGAAGATCTCGGTCTCCGGGTCGGGAGGGGTGTCGATCTTCTGCGTGGACCCGTCGAATCCGGACGGTGCGGTGAATCGTCGCTCTTCGTTGAGGTGCACTTCCCCGGTGACTTCGTCGGCTGAGCCGAAAATCTCGGTGGCCGGTTCGGTCACCTCGGACATGTTCGGCAACTCGACCTTCTCGGTCGGTGTGTCGCTGTGGTCGGTGCGGTCCTCGTCAGGTCCCGTTGGGTTCGACATCCCTGGTGCGGTCCTCCCCGTACGTCGGTACCGGTGGAGCTTATCGGTCGGTGCACAATAGGCCCATGACACGGATGGGTGATTTGTTGGGGCCGGAACCGGTCTTCCTTCCAGGGGACCCTGAGGCCGAGGACGAATTGGCTGCGGGGGAGAAGGCGGCCGTGGTGGCCGCCGCCCACCCGTCGGCGTCGATCGCCTGGGCGGTACTGGCCGAGAAGGCGCTCGCCGATGACAAGGCCGTCACCGCATACGCGTACGCCCGCACCGGTTATCACCGCGGGCTGGATCAGTTGCGCCGCAACGGCTGGAAGGGGTTCGGCCCGGTGCCGTTCGCCCATGAGCCGAACCAGGGATTCCTGCGGTGCGTGGCCTCGCTGGCCCGGGCCGCCGACGACATCGGCGAGACCGACGAGTTCCAGCGGTGCCTGGATCTGCTCGACGACTGCGATCCGTTGGCGCGGGCCGAGCTCGGCCTGGCCTGAGCCTCAGTCCTTCGCCTCGCACGAGCAGTCGTCTGCTGATTCGGGCGGTTCCACCTGCACGGTGGCGTGAGCCAGGCCCCGGGCGTTGAGTACCGCGCGTGCGTCGTCGAGCACTCGGACGGCGTCGGCATTGCTGGTCAAGTGCGCGGTGACCATGTCCTTCCCGGGGACCAGTGTCCACACGTGCAGATCGTGCACCTCGGTCACACCGTCCACCGATTCGAGCGCAGCTCGGAGTTCCTCGACGTCGATGTGCTGCGGAGAGGATTCGCTGAGAATCCGCAGCGCGGCGCGGGCCAACGCGATGGCCCGGGGCAGCACCCACAGGGCCACCAGGACCGCGACCACCACGTCGGCGTAGGGCCAGCCGGTGGTGACGGTGACGATGCCGGCGACCAGGACGCCGATGCTGCCGACGGTGTCGGCCACGACCTCCATGTAGGCGCCCTTGACGGCCAGGCTGTCCTTGGAGTGCGACCGCAGCATCATCACGACGACGGCGTTGGCGGCCAGGCCCGCCAGGGCCACGACGATCATGGGCACGCCGGGAACGTCGGGAGCATCGCCGAGGCGTTCGAAGGCCTCGTAGAGGATGAAGCCCGCCACGCCCAGCAGGAGGGCGGCATTGGCCACGGCGGTGAAAACCTCTGCTCGGTGCCAGCCGTAGGTGCGGGCCGGCGATGAGCTACCGCGCTTCGCCAGCAGTACCGCGGTCAATCCCATGAACATGGCGACCAGGTCGGTCAGCATGTGGCCGGCGTCGGCGAGCAGTGCGATCGAGTTGATCAGCAGTGCGGTGACCAGCTCGAGGACGAAGAACGCGCTGAGGATCACCGCGGCGAGGATCATCCTGCTGACGCGGGTATCGCTGCTGTGGCTGTGATCGTGGCCGGCACCCATGCCCCGAAATATATGCGGAAATACGCATATGTGGCAAGTGGCGAGGCCACCGTCGGCGACGAAGCGTCAGAGCCAGGCGGACCAGAACCGGGTCAGCGCGCTGCCCCACGACACCAGTTGGCTCGGTACTCCCGAGAGGTCGACGAACCAGAAGACCACCGAGAAGAACCAGCGGTTGAGCGTGGGCGTGAACAGCAGGACCATCAGGATGAGGAAACCCCACTGCTTTGCGGGCGCCACCGCTCGTTGGGTGTCGGGGCTCAGGTGTGGTTCCAGTGCGCCGTAGCCGTCCAGCCCGGGGATCGGCAGCAGGTTCAGTACGAGCGCGGTGACCTGCAGAAATCCCAGGAAGGCCAGCCCGGACCAGAAGACCGCGTGGGCCGAGTCGAAGAAGATCCGGGTGACGGCCAGCAGGATCACCGCCAGTACCAGGTTCGCGGCCGGGCCGGCCAGGCTGACCAGGGTTTTCTGTCGGGCCGTCATCCACGAGGTGCGGACGTAGACGGCCCCGCCGGGCAAACCGATGCCGCCCAGCGCGATAAACAGCGCCGGCAACCCCAGCGACAGCAGCGGATGCGAGTACTTGAGCGGGTTCAGCGTCAGATACCCGCGTACCGCGACGTCGTGGTCACCGAACCGCCATGCGGTGAAGGCGTGGCCGAATTCATGCAGGCACAGGGACACCAACCAGCCCGCGATGACCAGGATGAAGACGCCGACGTAGGACAGCGTCGTGCGCTCCATCCCGGCGAGCCAGGCCAGCACTCCACCGGCCACGGTGAGCGCGACGACGGCCAGGAATACCGGGCTCGGCCGTACCGATTGATGCAGCGGGCGGATGTTCACGATTCGACGCTACCTGCAGTGTTGGTCGATCAGCCGACTCGCAGCCAACCCTCGGTGTGCCGGTAGAACGTCGAGCGCCGTACCGTCCGCGGCGCGGACACCCCGTCGCGGATCACCTGCGCACCCGGCGTGCCCAGCTGCGCGGCGCGTCCGGCAACCCAGCGCTGGGGCCGGCCACGGTCCGACAGCACGCTCGCGCGCAGGCCCGGCATGTCCAGCGTGGGCTCGACCCGGACGCCCGGTGCCTCGCCGTCGAACAGCACGACGTCGTCGACGATGGCTTCGCCCTGCAGCGGCGCACTGTCGGCCCCGTGCCATTGCGCCGCGCTTACCAGCACTGTTCCCGTCTCGTCGCGGATCAGTGGGACACGCCGGGCCGGGGCGCGAAGTGCGCGGCGCGCCGACCAACTGCCGGTGGCCGCCGCGACCTCGACGTCGAGCCGATCGGTGCGCAGCAGCGCGGTCAGAACGGCGGCCAGATCGGCTTCGCCGCCGGTCACGACCAGTCTGCGGTGCGTTCCGAGGTCGTCGACATCGACCCTCGGCAGGCCGCGGAGCGGGCGCGGAACACGCGCCGTGCCGACCACCGCAACCCCGTCGGAGGTGGTCAAAACTGCTCCTTGTGGTCAGACAAATGTGTTCCTGGCGTGAGCTGGGATAAGGTGACCTACCGGCTGCATCACATTAGTGCGGAAGATTAGGCGGGAGATTACGCCATGCCGGCAATCGTCCTCATCGGCGCCCAGTGGGGCGACGAGGGCAAAGGTAAAGCCACCGATCTGCTCGGTGGACGCGTGCAGTGGGTCGTTCGGTACCAGGGGGGTAACAACGCCGGGCATACCGTCGTCCTGCCCACAGGGGAGAACTTCGCACTGCACCTGATCCCCTCGGGCATCCTGACACCGGGGGTCACCAACGTCATCGGTAACGGCGTGGTGGTCGATCCGGGTGTGCTGCTCACCGAGCTCAAAGGGCTGGAAGATCGCGGCGTCGACACCTCGGGCCTGCTGATCTCCGCCGACGCGCATCTGCTGATGCCGTATCACGTCGCCATCGACAAGGTCGTGGAGCGATATGCGGGCAGCAAGAAGATCGGCACCACCGGACGCGGCATCGGTCCCTGCTACCAGGACAAGATCGCCCGCATCGGCATCCGCGTCGCCGACGTGCTCGATGAGCAGTTGCTGGCCGAAAAGATCGAGGGCGCACTGGAATTCAAGAACCAGGTGCTGGTCAAGATCTACAACCGCAAGGCGCTCGAACCGGCCGAGGTGGTCGAGAATCTGCTCGCCCAGGCCGAAGGCTTCAAACACCGCATCGCCGATTCCCGGCTGCTGCTGAATCAGGCGCTGGAAAGCGGCGAGACCGTGCTGCTGGAGGGGTCGCAGGGCACCCTGCTCGACGTCGACCACGGCACGTACCCGTTCGTCACCTCGTCGAATCCGACGGCCGGCGGCGCTGCGGTCGGTTCCGGGATCGGGCCGACGCGGATCACCACGGTGCTGGGAATCCTCAAGGCCTACACCACTCGTGTCGGGTCCGGTCCGTTCCCGACGGAGCTGTTCGACGAGCACGGCGCGTACCTGGCCAAGACCGGCGGCGAGGTCGGCGTGACCACCGGCCGGGCCCGGCGTTGCGGCTGGTTCGACGCGGTGATCGCGCGCTATGCGACCCGGGTCAACGGCATCACCGACTACTTCCTGACCAAGCTCGACGTGCTGTCCAGCCTGGAGACCGTGCCGGTGTGCGTCGGCTACAAGGTCGACGGCAAGCGCACCAACGAGATGCCCATGACGCAGTCCGACATTCACCGCGCCGAGCCGATCTACGAGGAGCTGCCCGGTTGGTGGGAGGACATCTCGGCCGCGCGTGAGTTCTCTGATCTGCCCGCCAAGGCGCAGGACTACGTGCTGCGGCTGGAAGAGCTTGCCGGCGCCCATGTTTCGTGCATCGGCGTGGGTCCGGGCCGCGAGCAGACGATCGTGCGACGTGACATCTTGGCCGCCAAGTGAGCGACGAACCATCGGTCTTCGAACAGCACGGCGGTTTCCCGGTTTTCGAAGCCGCCGACCCGGGTCCCGGATTCGGGCGGTTCCTGACCGCGATGCGTCGCGTCCAGGATCTCGCGGTATCGGCCGACCCTGACAGCGACACCTGGGACGACGCGGCCAACCGGGCCGAGGAACTCGTCAAACTGCTCGACCCGTACGAGGCGGCGGAGGGTGTGGGCCCGGCCAACCGGGTGCCGTCCCTGCCAGGTGCGGGCAGCTTGCTGATGGCGCCGTGGACCATGTCGAAGTTCGAGCCCGAGGGCGTCGAATTGCACGTGCAGTTCAGCCGGTTCCACGTCGGCGGCAACTACGCGGTGCACGGGGGTGTGCTGCCACTGCTCTTCGACTCGGTGTTCGGCATGGTGATCCACGCTGCGGGCCGGCCGATCAGCCGCACGGCTTTCCTGCATGTGGACTACCGCAAGGTGACGCCCATCGACACCAAGCTGACTGCGCGCGGCTGGGTGCGTGAGTCCGAGGGGCGCAAGGCATTTGTGAATGCCGAACTCCGCGACCCCGACGAGAATCTGCTCGCCGAGGCCCACGGCCTGATGATCAGATTGCTGCCCGGCCAGCCCTGAGCCGTGTCACGATGACGCGGTGGTTCAACAACACTTGCACCGCTTGTCTACGCCGCGGGCGGCTGCGTTGGCGGGGGTTTTGTTCGCCGTGCTGTTCGGGGTGGCCCTCGTGTTGATCCGCACCGCATTGCCAGAGGGGGCCGAGCCCGGCTCGCAATGGGTCGACGGCGCGACGACCCGACTGCGGGTGGCGTCGGTGTTGATGCCGTTCGCCGGTATCGCGTTTCTATGGTTCATCGGCGTGGTGCGCGACGGCTTCGGCCGCTATGAGGACCGATTCTTCTCGTCGGTGTTCCTGGGCAGCGGAATCCTGTTCTTGGCGATGATGTTCGTTTCATCAGCCGTCGGTGCCGGATTGATCGCCAGCCGGGCGGGGATTACCGACGCCACCGCCTACAGCCACGTCGCCACGTTCGGGCAGATGGTGTTGATGGCGCTGAGTAAGACCTACGGCGTCCGGATGGCGGCGGTGTTCATGATGTCGCTGGCGACGATCTGGTTGAAGACGGGTCTGATGCCACGTCCGCTGGTGTACACGACTTACCTTGTCGCACTGGGCCTTCTGATCGCCGGCGATGTCAGCATGTGGATCGTTCTGGCGTTCCCGCTCTGGGTGCTTGCCGTCAGTGTGCTGATCCTGATCCGGGCCGGGGTGATCCACCTGCACGGCGAGCGAGAGCATCCCGCACAGCCCGAGGGGTGATCGCCCACGGTTGTCGGTGTGATGTCTCAGGACATCGGTGTCGGCTGTGGGTTCCTTGGGCGGGTCCCTGGGGGTCGGCCGTTGCCGACGTAGGTGATGCCGGGTTCGGGACTGGTGTGCTCGGCGAGGACCTCGCCCCGACCGATGCCCTAGAGATAACAGCCCTCGCGTGTCGGTGGGTGGTGGCATACTCGAACGTATGTTCGATACCGATTCCGATGCGGAGCTGATCGACAGGATCAGTGCCGGTGCACGGGCGGAGTCGGTGGCGATCGCGGGCCGGTTGGCGGCGATCGGGGCGTTGGACTCCCTGCGCGAACAGGAGCTGGCCGAGTCCATTTTGTGGCGGACTGATCCGTTCGAGGAGGTCGCCGCGGAGGTGTCGGCGGCGTTGCGGATCAGTCGGGGGCGGGCCGGGACTCAGGTTCATCATGCTCGGGTGTTGCGGGACAAGCTGCCCCAGGTGGCGGCGCGGTTCGCGGTTGGGGATATCGATTATCGGGTGGTGTGCACGATCATTGCCCGCACCGGCATCGTGGACCAAGCGGTGTGGGCCGGGTTGGATGCGGAGTTGGCGGCGCGGGCGCATCGGTGGATGCGGTTCTCGCAGCGGCAGTTGCGGGATCGGGTGGATCAGTGGATCGCCAAGCTGGACCCGAATGGGGTGCGGGTGCCCCCGGATGTGGCTGAGGAACGGTTCGTGCAGATCGAGGCGGGCAGCCCCGGCAAGGCGACGGTGTGGGCCAACCTGGATGCCGTCGACGGGGCAGCGTTGGATCAACGCCTCAACGCCCTGGCGGCGACAGTGTGCGAGCACGATCCGCGTACCCATGAGCAGCGCCGCGCGGATGCGGTGGGGCCGTTGGCCCGGTTGGAAGCCCAACTGCCGTGCCGGTGTGGGTTACCGGACTGCCCGGCCGCGCAGAAGCGGGCCGCGGCCGATGCGGCGGTGGTTCATGTGCTGGCCGACCGGGCCACCGTCGATGGCACCTCGGATGATCCGGGATATCTACCGGGGCACGGGATCCTGCCCGCCGAGTCGGTGCGCGACCTCGCGGCCACGGCGAAGATCAAGCCGCTGCACGTGCCTGCCGAACCCGCCGAGCCAACCGAACCCGGCGAGGCCGCCTCCGAGCCCGAGCCACCCCAACCCACCGACTCCGATGGGTCTGAACCCGGCTATCGCCCTTCGGTGGCGCTCTCGGAGTTCATCCGCTGGCGCGATCTGACGTGTCGCTTCCCTGGCTGCGATGCCCCCGTCGAGCGCTGCGACATCGACCACACGATGCCCTATCCGCTGGGGCCCACGCATCCGTCGAACAACAAGCTCTACTGCCGCGCCCACCACTTGGTCAAGACGTTCTGCGCGGGCTGGTCGGACCGTCAATTGCCCGATGGCACCGTCGAATTCACCGCACCGACGGGGCACACCTACGTCACCGAACCCCACGGCGCCGGCATGTTCCCGACCCTGGCACAACCCACCGGGGAGCTGAACCTTCCCGAACCGCCGGCCCACCACCCGAACCGGGGCGCGAGGATGCCGACCCGCCGCCAAACCCGCGAGCAGGACCGCCGAGACCGGATCAACGCCGAACGACGGCTACGCGCCGAACTCAACAACGACCTCGAAATCGAACGCGAATACCAAGCCTGGCTCGCCGAAGAATATGGACCACCGCCACCGTTTTGACGGGTACCGCCCGATTTCACTCCCCGGTGAGCTTCAATGCCGACGCGGGGCACAGCTTGACGGCCTGGCGCGCCTGGTCGATCTGATCGTCAGGAACTTCGTCGACGAGGACTTCGACCACGCCGTCCTCGCCCTGGTCGAAGATGACATCGGAGATCATCACGCAGTTGCCCGATGCGATGCAGGCGTCTTGATCTGCTTCTACTTTCATGGCAATCACCACGTTACCGCCAACGATTTCAACCCGTAGATGAAGTGAAAAGAACGGTACTGCACCGCATCGAACGGTTCCGCGAGCGTAAGGGCAGGGAATCGCCGCAGTAGGGCCGGGAAGCCGATCCGCATCTCCATGCGGGCCAGCGGGGCCCCGAGGCAATGGTGCACGCCATGGCCGAAGGCCAGATGTCCGGGTGCGCCGCGGCGGATGTCGAGCACGTCAGGGCTGTCGATGAAGTCGGGGTCCCGGTTGCCTGCGGGCAGTGAGGCAAAGACCAACTCGCCCGCGCCAATCCGTACCCCGGCCACCTCGACGTCGGTGGTGGTGAAGCGGGGGATGGCGTTCTGCACGATGGACAGCCAGCGAAGGAGTTCCTCGACGGCGGGGCCGACGGCATCCGGGTCGTCGCGCACCGCGGCCAGCTGTTCGGGGTGGCGCAGCAGTGCCAGGGCACCCAGGCCCAGCATGTTCGACGTCGTCTCGTGCCCGGCGAGCAACAGCAGCCCGGCGATGCCGACGAGTTCGTCGTCGGACAACTCGGCGCCGTGGTCACGGATCAGCATGCCCAGGATGTCCTCGCCCGGATCCTGGCGGGCCCGCCGAACGAGGCCGCGCATGTAATCACGGCTCTGCTGTTGCAGCGCAAGGCGTTCCGCGATGGGCAGCGACAGGTCGAGCTGGAGCGTCGAGCGGTGCTGGAAGTCGTCACGGTCCTCGTAGGGGACCCCGAGCAGTTCGCAGATCACCAGCGAGGGGATGGGGAGCGCAAAGTCGGCCACCAGATCCGATGGTGGGCCGGCCACGGCCATCGCATCGAGCCGGGCGTCGACGATCTCGATGATCCGAGGCTCGAGCCGCTTCATCCGACGGATGGTGAACTCGGCCGTCAGCATGCGGCGCAACCGTTGATGCTCGGGTGGGTCGAGGCCCAGCAGGTTGCCGGCCCGTGCGCTGGCCAGCTCCTCCTCGGACATCTCGGGCGCCCCGGGCAGGGTGAAACCAGGCGGCCTGCTGTTGGAGAACCGTTCGTGGTCACTGAGTACCGCCTTGACGTCCTCGTGGCGGGTGATCAGGTGCACCGGGTTGCCGAGCGCGCTGGTGACGGTGCGTACCCCGTCGTTCTCGCGGATCTCGCTCAGATCGGACGTCGGGTCGAAGGCGTTGCGCCGCATGTGCAGCGGCGGCAGGGTGACCGGCTCAGTCATGCTTCGACGCTACGCGCGCCCGAGGAAGTCCCTGATCAGCGTATTGGCGAGGGCGGGATTCTCCAGGGCGGCCAAGTGTGCGACGCCGTCGAGAACTACGAACTCGGCGCCGGGGATGGAATCGGCCATGGCCTTGGTCTCGGCGAGGGGGAACGTCGCGTCCTCGGCGCCGGCGACCACGAGCACCGGGGTTTGCACCTGTGAGAGCAGGGCCCGCTGATCCGGGCGTCGCGGCACGACGCTTCGCACCGCCCATGCGCTCGAGTCGATGTCGACCCGGTGCGCGGTGTCGCCGACGAATGCGACGACTTCTGGGCGTACCCGCATCGATGTCGGTCCCAGGAACGCCTTGAGTACCGACCGGGTGAGGGGGCCGCGGATGCCGTTGAGCACTTTTGCCGCGCGGAGCAGCAGCCCGTACTCGAACCGTTGACGCCGGCCGGCAGCCGACGCCGTGCAGTTCATCAGCACGGCCCGGCCGATACGGCTCGGGTACAGCGCCGCGAATGTCCCGCCGATCATTCCGCCCCACGAGTTGCCGACGAAATGCGTGCGTTCGACCCCCACGCCGTCGAGGATGTCGGCGACGGTATCTGCGCAGTCGGTGAAACTGAATGGCGCGGTCAGCTTTTCGCTGCCGCCGTGGCCGGGTGGGTCGACCACGATGACCCGGTGGGTGGTGCCGAACTCGGCTGCCTGCGCGGCCCACATGTCGCCCGTCATCAACAGGCTCGGCCAGAACAGGATCGCCTCACCCTGACCGGTGACCTGAACCCGGAGCCGGCCGAGCTTGGTCGGCAGCGTCAACTCCTCCACGTGCGACATGGTAGGCAGTCCTAGCGCTCGGCGTTCAGGCCCGGCCACCAGATCCGCGGGCCGATCAACGTGAACAGCGCCGGGATGATCACCGTGCGCACCACGAACGTGTCGAGCAGGATGCCCAGTCCGACGATGATGCCCAGCTGCGTCAGCACGATCAGCGGCAGTACGCCCAGCACGCAGAACACCGCCGCCAGCACCACACCGGCACTGGTGATCACCGCGCCGGTGGCCGACACCGCGCGCACGATGCCTTGGCGTGTGCCGTATTCCGGGGTCTCCTCACGGGCCCGCGTCACCAGGAAGATGGTGTAGTCCACACCGAGGGCCACCAGGAACAGGAACGCGAACAGTGGGGTGCTGTTGTCCAGGGCCGGGAAGCCGAACACATGCACGCTGGCCCAGCCGCCCAAGCCGAGTGCGGCCAGCGCGCTGAGCACGGTGACCCCGACCAGCACCAGTGGTGCGAACGCCGAGCGCAGCAGCAGGTAGAGCACTGCCAGAACCACCGCCAGGATCGCCGGGATCACCACGAGCCGGTCGCGCTTGGCCGCCGCGGCGGTGTCCCTGGCCTGGGCGTCGGACCCGCCCACGACCGCGTCCCGGTCCGCGGAACGGACCGAATCACGCAGGGCGTCAATGGTTTCGAACGCTTCATCGGAGGCGGGTTCGGCCTTGAGCACCACGGACCACTGTGTCAGCCCGGTCGGCGACTGACCCGCGGGGGTGGCGGAGACGACGCCGGGAGTGTCGGTGATCGCCCGCTGCACCGCACCTGCGTTGGCGGTGGCGGCGATGACGCGGGTGGGGTCGGTCAGGCCGCTCGGGAAATGTGCGGCCAGTGTCCGGTATCCGGTCACCGATTCGGCCTGTACCCGGAACTGCTCGGTCTGGGTCAGCCCGATCGGCGTGGCCAGCAGGGCGGTACACAGCACGGCGAGGCCGGCCAGCGAGGCCACCGCGACGCGGGCGGGCTTGCGCGCCACGGAGTCCGCAATCCGGTGCCAGACACCGCTTTCCGTCAGCGGCGTGGCACCGACCTTGGGGATGAACGGCCAGAACAACCGCTTGCCGCACAGGGCGAGCAGCGGCGGCAACACGACAAGGACGAAGACCGCGGCGACCACCAGGCCCGATGCAGCCTGCACGCCGAGGCTGCGGTTGCTGGGTGCGGAGGCGAGTAACAGGGTCAGCAGGGCCAGCACCACGGTGGCGTTGCTCGCGACGATCGCCGGGGCGGCGGCGCGCACCGCAACCACCAGGGCTTCGCGGTGTCGTTCGGTGCGCCCGAGCTCCTCCCGGTACCGCGAAATCAACAGCAACGCATAGTTGGTGCCCGCACCGAACACGAGCACGCTTGTGATGCCCGATGTCGAACCGTCCGGGCTGAGGCCGAATCCGGAGGCCACCGCGGTGCCGACGACGGCGCCGACGCGGTCGGCGAAAGCGATCACCAGCAGCGGCACCAGCCACAGCACCGGCGAGCGGTAGGTGATGATGAGCAGCAGCGCCACCACGGTCGCGGTCACCGCGAGCAATGTGATGTTCGCTCCGGCAAACGAATTGGCGATGTCGGCACCGAACGCCGGGCCGCCGGTGATCTCGGCCCGCAGCCCGGGCGGCAAGCCGTCGGTAGCGGTCGCGCGCAGATCCTTCACCGCGTCGTTGAGACCGAAACCCGACAGGTCGGCCTTCAACGGCACGGTGGCCACCGCGGCCTTGCCGTCGTCGGCGACCACCACGGGCGGTCCGGGCGCATCGGTCATCCGGTGGCGCGCATCGGCGGTGGCGTCGACGTCGGCCATGGTGAGCTCACCGCCGTCGGTGCGGGTCACCACCAGGATCGCCGGAACCTGATCGCCGCCGGGGAAATCGGCCCGCAGGGCGTCGGCCCGGGCCGATTCGGCGTCGGACGGAACGGCGACCGGCGACTGCGAGGCGGCGTCGCCTCCGCTCAGCAGGCCCAGCAGTCCGCCGGAGACGACCACGACCAGTACAGCCAGCCACGCCAAACGTCTAATCACGGTTCAGTGTCGCCTCTTCCAGATCGAGACCGCGCAGCACGGTGCGCAGCACCTCATCGTCGATGTGCCCGGCATCGCGCTCGGCGATGAACGTCTGCCGTTCGGCGGCAAGCATTTCCAACCGTAATCGGCGGAAGGCCGAGGCGGGGCTCTCCCCGATGTCGTCTTCGCCGCGGCCCAGGCGTTCCCAGGCGGCATTGCGGCGCCGGGTGTTCCATGCCCGCAGGATCTCGCCGGCGCGTTCGGGTACGTCACTGCCGGGGGTCTGTTCGGAGAGCAGTTCGTCGAGGCGGTCCGCGGCGGCCCTGGCAGCCCGGTCCTGTGCGGCCGCGGTGGCGATCGCGTCGGCATGCTCTTCGTTGCCCTGCACCCCGAGCACCCTGATGAACCACGGCAGCGTCAGACCGTGCAGCAACAGCGTGCCGACCACGACGACGAAGGTCAGGAACACCAACTGCGGGCGGCCGGGGAACGGGTCACCGGACAGGGTCGTGGCCGGGACGGCGAACGCCGCGGCGAGCGAGACGACCCCGCGCATGCCCGCCCAGGCCAGGATGAACACCTGCCCCGGGGTCGGGCGCGGTTCGCGGGCGCGCACCTTCTTGGACAACAGCCGCGGCAGATAGGCGAAGCAGTACACCCAGATGATCCGCACCATGATCACCGACGTGAGTACCGCCGCCGACGAGATCGCCAGGGTGGCCGCCGAGATCCCGGTGAGTTCGCCGATCACCTTGGGTAGTTGCAGCCCGATCAGGAAGAAGGCGAACGACTCGAGCACCAACTGCAATGCCTTCCACACCGCGGAGTCCTGCAGCCGGGTCGCATAGCCGGCGTCGGTCTCGCGCTGTCCCAGCAGCAATGCCGCCACCACCACCGCGATCACCCCGGAGCCGTGCACTTCTTCGGCGACGAGGTAGATCGTGAACGGTGCCACCAGGCCGATGGCGCTCTCCACCAGCGGATCGTCGAGCCGGGTGCGGATGAAGTGCACCATCATGCCCAGCGTGACGCCCACCACGACGCCGCCGGCCGCGGCCAGGGCGAAGGTGCCAAGCCCGCCCTTCCAGGTGGCCGATGCGCCTATCGCGGCGGCCAGGGCCACCTTGTAGGCGGTGAGCGCGGTGGCGTCGTTGAGCAGGCTCTCGCCGCCGAGCAGCGTCATGATGCGGCGCGGCAGCCCGAGCCGGCGGCCGACAGCCGTCGCCGACACGGCGTCGGGCGGCGCCACGATGGCGCCCAGGGTGAGTGCGGCGGCGATCGTGAGCTCGGGCACGGTGTGGAACGCCACGATGCCGACGACCAGCGTCGTGGCCAACGGCAGACCCACCGCCAGTAGCCCGATCGTCCTGATGTTCTTGCGCATCGCCAGGTAGCTGCTCTCCAGCCCCGCCGACCACAGCAGCGGCGGCAGGATCACGAAGAGCACCAGGTCGGGGTCCAGGTGGACATCGTGGAAGCCGGGCAGCGCGCTGCCGGCGAGGCCGGCGACCACCAGCGCCAACGGCGCCGAGACGTCGAAGCGGCGGGCCACGGCGGCCAGCAGGACAGCGGCCACCAGCGCCGCCAGGAGTGAGGCACCCACGTTGTCGTTCCTCCTTCGTGTGCCGTGCCTATCCTTGATCAACATGTTGAGGAGATCACGTCGGCGTGAGCCGAATCCGGCGCCTCGCACCTGTGAACACCTCGACGCGGCGGTCGACGAGCCGCAGCCGTTGACCCCCGGTCGCTGCCAGGAATGCGAGGAAGACGGCGAGAACAACTGGGCGCATCTACGGATGTGCCTGGCCTGCGGCCACGTCGGTTGCTGTGACTCGAGCCCGCATCAGCATGCCACCAAGCACTTTCATCAGTCCGGTCATCCGGTCATGCGTTCGGCGGAACCCGGCGAGAGTTGGCGTTGGTGCTATATCGACCATCGAGTCGGGTGACGATCTGGCAGGCTGGTACGTGCGATGAGTGAATCGATTGAGGACGCGCAGACCGATGACCTGGCCGACGATCAGGTCGACGGCGCCGAAGATGCTCCGGCCGAGGCCGCGAACGACGGATCAGAAGCCGGCGCCGGTAAGCCCACGGACCCTGCAGCGACAGTGCTGCTGCTGGGTTCGGGTGACCTGAGCCGTGAGCTCGCGCTGGCGTTCCAGCGGCTGGGCGTCGTCGTGGTGGCCGCCGACCGGTACTACGCGCCCGCGCACAGCGTCGCGGACCGCTCGGCGGTGATCAAGATGAACGACGCCGAGGAACTCGCCGCGCTGATCGAGCGGGAGAAGCCGCGTTACGTGGTTGCCGAGTCGGGTGTCATCGCCGCCGACGCATTGGTCGCCGTGGCCGAGCGGGGCGACATCGAGGTTCTGCCGGCCCCGCGCAGCATCCGGCTCAGCCAGGACCGCGAGGGTCTGCGCAGGCTGGCGTCGGACGAGCTGGGCCTGCCTACGGTGCCGTTCTGGTTCGCCGGGTCGGTCGAGGAGCTGACCGCGGTGGCCGAGCATGCCGGCTTCCCGCTGGTGGTCAAGCCGGTGATGGGCGCCCAGCGTGACGGCGAGTCGGTGCTGCTGCGTCCCGACGATGTCGAGCCGGCCTGGCAGCGTGCCACCACCGCCGGACACATCGCTCAGAACCGGGTGCTGGCCGAGTCCGTCGTCGAGGTCGAATACGAGATCACGATGCTGACCGTGCGCACCACCGGTCCGACCGGTCCGGGCGTGCAGTTCTGCGAGCCGATCGGGCACCGTCAGGTGGGGACCGACGTGCTGGAGTCCTGGCAGCCTCAGCCGCTGTCGCCGGCTGCGCTGGATGCCGCGAAGTCGATCTCCGCGCGGATCGTCAACTCGCTGGGCGGTCGCGGGGTTTTCGGGGTTGAGCTGCTGGTCCAGGGCGACGACGTGTACTTCTCCGATGTACGGATCCGTCCGCACGACAGCGGGCTGGTGACGCTGCGGTCGCAGCGGTTGTCGGAGTTCGAGATGCATGCCAGGGCGATTCTGGGCCTGGCGGTGGACACCATCATGATCTCCCCGGCGGCTGCCGAGGTCACCTACGGTGGGGCCGACGCCGGCGAGCCGTCGGCCGACATCAGCACGGTGTTGGCCGAAGCGCTGGCCACCTCGGAGAGCGATGTGCGGCTCTTCGGTCGCCCGGGCGAATCCGACGCTCCGCGCCGTCTCGGCGTCGCGCTGGCCACCGCCCCTGACGTGATCATCGCCCGTGACCGTGCCCGCCGCGTCGGCACCGCGCTGCGCAAGCTGTGGTAGGTCGGGATATGGCTGAGGACACAGAAGGCACCGAGTTTTCGCAATCCGATCGGCCCACGATGGCGCCGTTCCTGGGTGCGCTGGCCGTCATTGTGCTCGTGGTGATCGTTGTCGTTCTGCTCAACGTCTTCGGCACCGACGGGCGCAGCGAGGAGCAGAAGGTGAGCCTCGCGGCGGTCGGCCAGAATGACGCGCTGCAGCGGGAGAACTTCGGCGAATTCTCGGATTACACCTGCACCGTCCAGCGTGGGGCCGAGGCAGATTTCATTGCCCGGCAGCGTGATTCGGTGACCAGGCAGGGCGCCAGGTATGTGGACGACGTGACGGAGGTCAAGGTCGAGGGGGATCGGGCCACCGCAACGGTGGTCTACCACTTCGGTAACACCCCCGACGCCAAGGTGAACACCGAGACGTCGTTCGTGCGTGAGGACGGCCAATGGCGCGTCTGTTCGAGTATGGGAGACTCACGCCCGTGAGCTATGCAGGAGACATCACGCCTGAGGAGGCCTGGAAACTTCTGAGTGAGAATTCCGAGGCCGTGCTGGTGGATTGTCGTACCGACGCCGAATGGCGCTTCGTCGGTGCCCCGGATCTGTCCAGCCTTGAGCGTGACGTGGTTTACGTCGAATGGAACCGTACCGACGGCAGCCATAACGACGCGTTCGTCGACGATCTTCAGGCGTCGGGTGTGACGCCGGGCGAACGGCCGGTGGTTTTCCTGTGTCGCTCCGGCAATCGTTCGATCGGCGCTGCCGAGGCCGCCACCGCGGCGGGCATCGGGCCGTCCTACAACATCCTCGACGGATTCGAAGGCAATCTCGACGAGAACCGCCACCGCGGGGGTACCGGCTGGAAGGCCGTCGGTCTGCCGTGGAAGCAGAGCTGAGGGCCCGATGACCGACATCCCATCTGTCCGGATCCCGGCTGCCCTGCCCGACGGCGTCAGCCAGGCCACCATCGGCGTGCGCGGCGGTCTGCTGCGGTCGGAGTTCGAGGAAACCGCCGAGGCGATGTACCTGACCTCGGGCTACGTCTACGAGACCGCCGCTGCGGCCGAGAAGGCGTTCACCGGCGAGATCGACCGCTTCGTGTATTCGCGCTACGGCAACCCGACCATCTCGATGTTCGAGGAGCGGTTGCGCCTGATCGAGGGTGCACCCGCGTGCTTCGCCACTGCCACCGGCATGGCGGCGGTGTTCACCGCGTTGGGGGCGTTGTTGGGGGCGGGCGACCGCCTGGTGGCCGCCCGCAGCCTGTTCGGGTCGTGCTTCGTGGTGTGTAGCGAGATCCTGCCGCGTTGGGGCGTGGAGACGGTGTTCGTCGACGGCGACGACCTCTCACAGTGGGAAGAGGCGCTGTCGGTCCCGACCCAGGCGGTCTTCTTCGAGACGCCGTCCAACCCGATGCAGTCCCTGGTGGATATCGCCGCGGTGTCCGAGCTGGCGCATGCTGCCGGTGCAAAGGTGGTGCTGGACAACGTCTTTGCCACTCCGCTTCTGCAGCAGGGCATGCCGCTCGGCGCGGACGTTGTGGTCTACTCCGGCACCAAGCACATCGACGGTCAGGGCCGGGTGCTCGGCGGGGCGATCCTCGGTGACAAGGAGTTCATCGACGGTCCGGTGCAGAAGCTCATGCGTCACACCGGCCCGGCGATCAGCGCGTTCAATGCCTGGACGCTGCTGAAAGGCCTTGAGACGCTTGCGGTCCGGGTGGATTACTCGAACCGCTCGGCGCACTCGGTGGCCGAGTTCCTGGAGGCCAAGGCCGGCGTGAACTGGGTGAAATACCCGTTCCTGGAGTCTCATCCGCAGTACGACCTGGCCCAGCGGCAGATGCGCGGCGGCGGCACCGTGGTCACCTTCGAACTGGACGGCGGCAAGGACCGCGCCTTCGAGGTGCTCGACAAGCTGCGCGTCATCGACATCTCCAACAACCTGGGCGATGCCAAGTCCCTGATCACCCATCCGGCCACCACCACACACCGGGCCATGGGCCCGGAGGGGCGCGCGGCCATCGGGCTCGGCGACGGCGTGGTCCGCATCTCCGTCGGTCTGGAAGGCACCGAGGACCTGATCGCCGACCTGGACCAGGCGCTGGGCTAGCCCGTGTCACGCGGATCCGACGAGAAGAAGGCCCGCCGCCGCAAGCGGCAGGCCGTCCGGAGTGTGAACCGGGTGTCGGCGGAGTCCGTCGACGAACTGGCGGACATCCCCGACGCTGTGGTCGCCGATCTGGCCGAGTTCGACGAGCGAATCACCCAGCGCGGCTGGGAGTTCGACGAGGAACAGTCGGACGACGACTACGCCGTGTGGTTTTACGAGCCATCCGGGGCTCAGGTCCAGGACGGCCTCGCGGTGACCTCACTGTGGCTCGATGCGGCCGAGGACGGCGAGATCGTGCGGGTGGTGTTCGTCGGCAGCGTCGAGCGCTACGAATTCACCCATGAGGAATTGCTCGACGGCGCCCTCGATGTGATCGAGGGCTACCGTCACGGAGCCGAGCTGCCGACCTTCGGCTAGGTCTTCCCGTCGGAGTCGATGACGCCCTGGGCTGACTGGGCCCGGTCCTCGTAGCTCTTGCGCTTGGCGGCGTCGAACTCCAGGAACACACTGTCCAGGCCCAGCTTCTTGTTCATCCAGCGCCGGCCCTTGGGCGGCAGCATCTGGGCGGCCTGCGCGGTGAAACGCAGGGGCGGCGGCACCGACACGTGGGTCTTCGGCTTGTCGAGCGTCTTGATGATGGCGGCGGCGATGTCCTCGGGCTCGACCGGCTTGATCGCCCCGCTGGACTTGGTGCCCGCGATCAGGTCGGTGTTGGTGAACGGCGGCATGACCACCGACACGTCCACTCCGTGCGGGGCCATTTCGTCGGCCAGTGCGGTGGTCAGTCCGACCACGGCGTACTTCGCGCCGACGTAGACCACCTGGCCGGGCAGGGGGATCAGTCCCGACAGCGACGCGATGTTGATCACGTGGCCGCTGCGGCGCTTCACCATCTCGGGCAATGCCAACTGGCAACCGGTGAGCACGCCGTACACGTTGACCTCGATGGATGACCGGATCGCCTGCTCGGACTGCTCCAGGAACGGGCCGATCGGCATGACGCCGGCGTTGTTGATCAGCACGTCGATGTGCCCGCCGCCGTCGGTGCGGGCCTTGTCCAGGAACGTCGCGAACGATTCGCGGTCGGTGACGTCGAGCGGGTAGCCGGACACCGGGCCGAGCTTGCCCAACTCGACGACAGCCGACTCCTGAAGCGCCACGTCACGGTCGCCGATCACGACGCGGGCGCCCCGGGCCAGCAGGGCCTTGGCAGTGGCGTAACCGATGCCGCGCGCGGCGCCGGTGATCGCGATGGTCTTGCCCCTGATGTTGTCCATGGCGGCGAACTTTACACGTGTCAAGTTTTGCGCGGAAGGGGGTGGCCGAGGCGGCGTAGTCTGGGCGGGCGTGATGGTGAATGGCACTGACCAGCAGGCAGTTACCGAGACGGTTGAAGACTTCTCCGAACGGATGACCTCGGCGATCGACAGCGCGGGCCTGGTCCTGCTGATGAGCCTCGGCCATCAGACCGGGCTGTTCGACGCGATGGCGAACCTGCCGTCGGCAACCAGCGCCGAGATCGCCGACGCAGCCGGCCTCGACGAACGCTACGTCCGTGAATGGCTCGGCGGGATGGCCGCGGCGCGGGTGGTCGACTACGACGTGGAGTCCTCGACGTATCGGTTGCCCGGCCACCGTGCCGCGGCGCTGACGCGCGACGCCGGCCTGGGCAATCTGGCGCGCCTGGCCCAGTACGTCCCGCTGATGTGCGAAGTCGAACAGGAGATCCTCGGCTGCTTCCGCGATGGGGGCGGTCTGAGCTACGACGACTACCCGCGCTTCCACACCGTGATGGCCGAACGCAGTGGAGAGGTTTTCGACGCCGCCCTGCTCAGTTCCGTGCTGCCATTGGTCGATGGCCTTCCGCGACGGCTCGAGAGCGGAATCGACGTCGCCGATTTCGGATGTGGCAGTGGGTACGCGATCGGCCTGATGGCCCGGGCCTATCCGGCCAGCCGATTCACCGGTATCGACTTCTCGGCGGAAGCGGTCGGCACCGGGGCCGCCGATGCGGCGCAACGCGGTTTGACCAATGTCTCGTTCCTGCCTGCCGACCTGGCCGACCTGGACCAGACCGGGGCGTACGACCTCGTCACCGCCTTCGACGCGATCCACGACCAGGCGCAGCCGGCCCGGGTACTGGAGAACATCCATCGCTCCCTGCGGCCGGGGGGAGTCCTGGTGATGGCCGACATCAAGGCTTCCAGTCGGCTGGAGGACAACATCGGCGCCCCGATGAGCACGTATCGCTACGCGGTTTCGCTGACGCACTGCATGTCGGTCTCGCTCGGCCTGGGAGGCGCCGGGCTGGGGACGATGTGGGGCAGGCAGTTGGCCGTGTCGATGCTGACCGACGCTGGATTCACCGATGTGGAAGTCACCGAGATCGAGCAGGACCCGGCGAACTACTACTACCTCGCCAGGAAATGAGCGGCTCGGCAGGGTTTTGTTCAGGCTGAGCCTGTGGGCATATCCCGGCCGGCACTGTGCGTTGAAGCAGGCGTGAATGTCGGAACGGTGGTTAAGTCAGCCCCCGTGAGTGGTGTGCGGTTTGCCGCGGTCGGCCTGGATGATCCACTGGCCGCCCCGCTGCTGGCCGAGTTGTCGGTGGAGTACTCGGGGCGCTACGGCGGAACACCCGAACAGATGATGGTTTGGCTGCGCGGGAAGTCCGCCGACGAGTTCGCCCCGCCCGGCGGTGGCCTGTACATCGGGGTGCTCGACGGCGTGCCGGTAACCGGCGGGGCATTCACCCGATTCGACGCCGACACCGCCGAGCTCAAACGCATCTGGACCGACAGTCGCTATCGGCAGCGGGGATACGCCAGGGTGCTGCTGGCCCACCTCGAACGCGAGATCGCCGCACGCGGGTACCGGCGGGTCTATCTGACGACGGGTCACCTCCAACCCGAGGCTGAAGCGCTCTACGACTCGGCGGGCTACAGCCGACTGATCGCCCCGATGCCGGCCGAGGGGGAGGGGGCGGTCTGTCCGATCGCCTTCGAGAAGGAGCTGTCGAGGGAGGACGGCACATGACGGTGCCGCTATCGATTCTCGACCTGGCTCCCATCAGTGCCGGCAGCGACGCCGTGACCGCCCTGCGCAACACCGTCGACCTGGCTCAGCACGCCGAACAGTGGGGCTTTCAACGGTATTGGGTCGCCGAGCATCATTTCGTATCGGTGGCCAGCTCGTCACCCGCCGTTCTGGTGGGGCAGATCGCCGCGGCCACCGAACGGATCAGGGTCGGCACCGCGGCTGTGCAACTCGGCCACACGACCGCCGTCGCCGTGGTGGAGAGCTTCGGCACACTGGCCGCGTTCCATCCCGACCGGATCGATCTGGGGGTGGGCCGCTCGGGGCAGAAACGCGCCGAAGCGGTGCGGGACAAGCCCCGCGAGCCACGGCCGCCGAGGGAGTGGCACGAGGTCGATGGCGTGGTGGTCCCGGCTCCGTACGACGTCAGCGCGCTGATGCGGGACCCGCAGGTGCGGTCCCGGATGGCGGTGTTGCAGCAACCCGAAGCTGTCACACCGGATTTCGCCGAACAGCTGGATGACATCCTGGCCATGCTCGCCGGCCGCTACGAGGTGGGCACAGCCGTGCCAGGCGCCGGCGCCGGCCTGACCCCGTGGGTGTTCGGCAGCAGCAAGGGACAGAGCGCCCGCGTCGCGGCCGCGCGTGGGCTGCCGTTCGTGGCGAGTTATCACATCACCCCGGCCACCGCGCTGGAGGCAATCGAGGTGTACCGCAACGGATTCACCCCGTCGGAGTACCTGTCCGAGCCGTACGTGGCGGTATCGGCCGACGTGGTGGTGGCCGAGGATGAAGCCACCGCGCGGTATCTGGCGTCCAGCTACGGCCACTGGGTGTACTCGATCCGGGCCGGCGGCGGCGCGATTCCCTACCCGGATCCGGCCGACTGCGGACCGCTGTCCGACGAACAGCTGGAGGTGGTCCGGGACCGTACCGCAACGCAATTCGTCGGAGACCCCGATCAGGTGGCCGCGCGGCTGGCGGCCCTCCAACGGGTGAGCGGGGCGGACGAACTCGTCATCACCTCGGTGACGCACCGGCACGAGGACCGTTTGCGCTCCCACCGGCTGATAGCGCAGCGGTGGGGCGGTTAGCGACTAGGCTGGCCTGCGATGCCGAGTCTGCAGGTAATCGTGGGATCGCTGCTGCTGGCAGCGGCTGCGGTGGTGTTCGCGACCGGGGTGGCTTTGCGGCTGTTCATCGGTCGTCGGGCGGACTCGGCGGAATCACAACGACGGATGCACGCGTTTCGCCGGACCACGTTTGCCAAGGTGCTGTTCGGGTCGGTGTACGACGACGAGGTGTTCGACCCAGACGAGCTCGATCAGTTGGTCCTGATGCCGACGATCGTGCTGGCCTGCGGCCTGTGCCTGACCGGGTTCTTCCTGCTGGGGTACCGCATCCTGCAGCACTAGGCGTGCCGGGCCGCCGCGGCGGAGGCGGCGTCGGCGATCGATCCGCGCCACAGCGGGCCGTGTCCGGGCAGCATCACCTCGGCATCGACTGCCGCCAGCGTCTTCAGGCTGGTCAGGCAGCCCTCCTCGTCGTGGTTGAACAGGGCCGGCAGCAGCGTCGGGCCGGTGTGCCGCAGCAGGGGATGTCCGGTGACCAGGGCGTCGCCGCTGACCAGAACCCCGTCGACGATGAAGGAACAGTGTCCGCCGGTGTGCCCCGGGGTGGGAACCGGCACCGGATTGCCCGGGAGATCTTCGTTGTCGGTCAGCGCCCGCGCGGTCGGGATGCCGGCGTGGTTCATCCCGCCCTTGGCGGTGATGGTAGCCGCCCACTTCAGCCAGCGGGGCTGCCAGATGTTGCGCACCACATCGGCCGGCGCGGCCTGCTCGAGATACTCACGCTTGGTGTGCCCGAGCTCGGTGGAATGGCAAAAGACCGGTGTGCCATGGTTTTTCGCCAGCCAGATGGCGGTTCCGAAGTGGTCGATGTGAGCGTGGGTCAGCAGGACGGCGGCGATGTCGTCGACCGTGAACCCCAGTTGGCGGACCGAGCCGATGACGTCCTCGCGCTGCCCCGGGAACCCCGCGTCGATCAGCATGACCCGGTTTCCGTCGGTCACCAGCGTCCAGTTGACCAAGTCGGTTTGTGCGAAGTGCACATGCTCGGTGATCGCGGTCAGGGCTGCTGCCATGTCGCGAGTTTAGGCATAGGAGTAGAAACGAACCGTGGCTGAACTGAAACTGGGATACAAGGCATCGGCGGAGCAGTTTGCCCCGCGTGAACTCGTCGAGCTGGCAGTGCTGGCCGAAGCGGCGGGAATGGACAGTGCGACGGTCAGCGACCATTTCCAGCCCTGGCGCCACGAGGGCGGGCACGCACCGTTCTCACTGGCCTGGATGACGGCGGTGGGCGAGCGCACCGAGCGGCTGGTGCTGGGCACATCGGTGCTCACGCCCACATTCCGGTACAACCCGGCGGTGATCGCGCAGGCGTTCGCGACCATGGGCTGCCTGTACCCGGGCCGGATCTTCCTCGGGGTGGGCACCGGTGAGGCGCTCAACGAGATCGCCACCGGCTACATCGGGGAGTGGCCGGAGTTCAAGGAGCGTTTCGCCCGGCTGCGCGAGTCGGTGAAGCTCATGCGCGAGCTGTGGGTAGGTGACCGCGTCGATTTCGACGGCGAGTACTACAAGCTCAAGGGCGCCTCGATCTACGACGTGCCCGAGGGCGGCATCCCGGTGTACATCGCCGCGGGCGGGCCGGTGGTGGCCAAGTACGCGGGCCGCGCGGGTGACGGCTTCATCTGCACCTCCGGCAAGGGTGCGGAGCTGTACAAGGACAAGCTCATCCCCGCCGTGAAGGAAGGCGCCGAGGCCGCCGGGCGCAATGCCGAGGACATCGACCGGATGATCGAGATCAAGATCTCCTACGATCCCGACCCCAGGCTGGCGCTGGAGAACACCCGGTTCTGGGCGCCGCTGTCGCTGACGCCCGAGCAGAAGCACTCGATCGAGGACCCGATCGAGATGGAGAAGGCCGCCGACGCCCTGCCCATCGAGCAGGTCGCCAAGCGCTGGATCGTCGCGTCGGATCCCGACGAGGCGGTCGAGAAGGTCGGCCAGTACGTCGAGTGGGGCCTGAACCACCTGGTGTTCCACGCGCCCGGGCATGATCAGCGCCGGTTCCTCGACCTGTTCAAGAAGGACCTGGAGCCCCGGCTGCGCAAGCTGGGCTGAGTTGGGCGGCTCAGGCGCTGCTCACTGAGCGCTGCACCGCGCCGACCGCGCCATGGCTCGTCGCTGTGAGCCGGACCCGGTCGGCGCGGAACAGGTCGGAGGCGTACTCGAATGGCTCGCCACTGCTGTCGCGCGTGATGCGCGTGATCGCCAATAGTGGCTTGCGTTGGGCGATGCCGAGCCATTGCGCCTCGCGAGGGCTGGCGCTGACCACTTCGATGGTCTCGGTGGTGACAGCAGGCGTCAGGCCGTACCGCACCCGCACCAACTCATAGAGCGAACCGCCGAGCGGTTGTTCCAGCAGGTCCTCCATGCGCTCGGCCACGAAGCAGGACAGGTCCACCGACAGCGGCACACCGTCGGCGTAGCGCAACCGACGGACCGTGAATATCTCTGCGCCATCGGCGATTTCGAGCGCACGCGACTCCACCTGGGTGGCCGGTCTGCGATCGGTCGCCAGGACCCGGGTGGCGCTGCTGTGACCGCTGCTGCGCAGCCGGGCAGGAAGCCCGGCCAACTCCGCTGCGTTGCGTTCCACGACGTCGGCCCGCACGAACGTGCCGCCGTTGCGCCCGGTCCGGCGCTCCAGCACACCGGCCTGGCTCAACGGCAGCAGCGCGCTGCGCAGGGTGGATCGCGACACCGCGAAGCTCTCCGCCATCTCACGCTCGGTGCCCAGTCGCGAGCCGGGGCGCAGGGTGCCCAGGGCCAACATGGACAGGATGCGTCGACGCACGTCCTCGGCGACGGGGCCGCCGGATGTCAGGGACATGCTCCGAGTGTGGACCAAATCGACGCCCGCGAGCAGACCAAAACCCACCGATTAACCTGCTCGTTGCACGACTCCCAGGTTCGAAACATAACGGCAACAAAGCGCTTGACCCGCAACAAGTTTCGAGTTGCCCGATGATCTGGGCGGGATGACAATGTGCTGCGTCGCACTACAAAGCCGTCGTCGACGCCGAACAATCAGACCAAATAGTGGTCCGAAAACCGTCCTTCAGTTAGGACCCGCAATGAGCGAGATCATCGATCCGCCGGCCCCGTCCGGCACCTCTATCCAACGCCTCAAACCCAACGCCGTGGGACTGGTCGGCGTGCTGTTCATGGCGGTCGCCACGGCCGCTCCCATCACCGCCATGGTCGGCAACGTGCCGATCGCGGTCGGCTTCGGCAACGGCGCCTACGCGCCCGCCGGGTACTTCGTCGCCACCATCGTGCTGACCCTGTTCGCCATCGGCTATGCGGCGATGAGCAAGCACATCACCGCCACCGGCGCCTTCTACGGATACATCTCGCACGGCCTGGGACGCGTCGTCGGCCTGGGTGCGGGATTCCTCACCGCGCTGGCCTACATGGTGTTCGAGGCGTCGCTGATCGGCATCTTCTCGTTCTTCGGCAACGATCTGTTCAAGTCGTTCTTCAACATCGACGTGCCGTGGGTCATCTTCGCCGTGGTGATGCTGGCCGTGAACGCCGTGCTGACCTACTTCGACATCAATCTGGCGGCGAAAGTGCTCGGGGTGTTCCTGATCACCGAGATCATCATGCTCGCCATGATGGCGCTGTCCGTGGTGTTCACCGGTGGCGGTCCGCAGGGCTGGTCGCTGGGATCGCTCAACCCGCTCAACGGTTTCCAGAGTCTCTCCGGTGAGGTGGCCGGTGTCGACGGCAGCATGATCACCGTCGCCGGATCGGCCGGTGTCGGCCTGTTCTTCGCGTTCTGGTCGTGGGTGGGCTTCGAGTCCAGCGCCATGTACGGCGAGGAGTCCCGAAACCCCAAGAAGATCATCCCGATTGCGGTGATCTGCTCGGTCGTCGGGATCGGCGCGTTCTACATCATCGTTTCGTGGCTGGCCATCGTCGGCACCGGTCCGCAGAATGCGATTGCGCTGGCGCAGGATTCGACCACCGCGGGCGATATCTTCTTCACCCCGGTGCGCCAGCATCTCGGTGAGTGGGCCGTGGACCTGTTCAAGATCCTGTTGATGACCGGCTCATTCGCCTGCGGCATGGCCTTCCACAACTGCGCCGCCCGCTACCTGTACGCCCTCGGGCGGGAGAACGTCATCCCCGGCATGCGCAAGACCATCGGCGCCACCCATCCTGTGCACGGCTCACCGCACATCGCCGGATTCGTGCAGACCGGCTTCGCCACCGTCGTGGTGCTGTTCTTCGACCTGACCGGGCGTGACCCCTACACCGGGCTCTACGGCCTGATGGCGTTGCTGGGCACCACGGCCATCATGATCGTGCAGGCCCTGGCGGCGTTCTCGGTGATCTCGTTCTTCCACGTGCAGAAGCGGCATCCGGAGACCGCGAACTGGTTCACCACGTTCCTGGCACCGCTGCTGGGCGGGGTCGGCATGCTCTACGTCATCTACCTGCTCGCCAAGAACGCGTCGTTCGCTGCGGGTTCAGCCGCTTCGGACTGGATCTTCACGTCGATCCCGTATGTTGTCGGCATCGCCGGAATCGGTGGGGTGCTGTGGGCGCTGTTCCTGAAATTCAGGGATCCGCAACGCTATTCCGATCTGGGGCGCACAGTGTTGGAGGAAGCGCACGAACGTTAGCGGCGGGCCGCGTCGGCGTTAGTGAAAGGAATGCGGGTGCCATGGGTTTCTCGAACATCATGGACTCCAACAGCTATTCGGGAGGTCTGGCGACCGATCCTGATACCGAAAGGCTGATCGAGGCCCGCTCGCACCTGCTGGGCCCGGCGTACCGGCTGTTCTACGAACGGCCGGTACACCTGGTCCGGGGCAGCGGCAGCCACCTGTTCGACGCGGACGGCGAGCGTTACCTCGACGCGTACAACAACGTCGTCAGCGTCGGGCACTGTCACCCGCGCGTGGTCGCCGCCATCACCCGCCAGGCCGAGACGCTCAACACCCACACCCGATACCTGCACGACGGCATCGTGGAGTACTCGGAACGGTTGTTGGCCACGCTCCCAGGAGAAGTCGACCGGGTGATGTATGCCTGCACCGGCTCGGAGGCCAACGATCTGGCCCTGCGGGTCGCCCAGATGTGTACCGGGGCACACGGTGTGATCGTCACCCGCGATGCGTACCACGGCAATACCGAAGCAGTGACGGCGATTTCACCGTCGATCGGCGGCGCCACCAGCATCGGTCCGCATGTGCGCGCCGTGGCCGCGCCGGACAGCTACCGCTCGGGCGACGATGTGGCCGGCCGGTTCCTGGCCGATGTCGACGCCGCAATCACTGATCTGAAGGCGGCCGGTCACGGGCTGAGCTGCCTGATCGTCGACACCTTCTTCTCCTCCGACGGCATCTACCCCGACCCCGCGGTGCTGGCGCCGGCGGTGGCGGCGGTGCGCGCGGCCGGCGGGGTGTTCATCGCCGACGAGGTGCAACCCGGTTTCGGCCGCACCGGGGAGGCGATGTGGGGTTTCACCCGCCACGGCGTCGTGCCCGACCTGGTAACCATGGGCAAGCCGATGGCCAACGGGTTGCCGGTGGCGGCGATGGCCGCCCGCAGTGAGGTGCTCGAGGCGTTCGCCCGCGAGGTGCCGTACTTCAACACCTTCGGCGGCAATCCGGTGTCGATGGCCGCGGCGGGCGCGGTGCTCGACGTCATCGAGGACGAGCAGCTGATGGCCAACGCGGCCAAGGTCGGCACCGTCTTGCGTGACGAGCTCACCGGGGTGGCCGCCGAGAACCCGCGCGTCGGCGATGTCCGTGGCGCCGGGCTGTACGTCGGGATCGAGATGGTGACCGACCCTGATCTATTGACCCCCGATCGGGCCGGCGCCCACGATCTGGTCAACGCGATGCGCGACCGGCGCGTACTCATCTCGGTTTGCGGGACACAGGGCAGTGTGCTGAAGGTGAGACCCCCCCTGGTATTCTCTTTGTCGGATGTGGACTGGTTCTGCACCGAATTCGCCGATGCGCTGCGTCAGCTGCGCTGAGCAAAAAGCAGAGCATCTGGCCGTCCAAACCCTGATGAGGGAAGCTGTATCAGTGCCGGAGGCAGTCGTCGCTACCGCGATCTACATTGCGTCACCAGAAGGTGATACCGGCAAGTCGACCATCGCACTCGGGATGCTGCATCGGCTTGCTGCGACCGTACCCAGGGTGGGCGTATTCCGGCCCATCACGCGCCTGGGTGAGGATCGCGACTACATCCTCGAATTGCTGCTGGCCGGCAGCACCGCGGGGCTGAGTTACGACGACTGCGTCGGCGTCAGCTACCAGCAGGTGCACGAGGACCCCGACGTCGCGATCGCCGAAATCGTCGACCGGTTCCACCGCGTGGCCGAGAAGTGCGACGCCGTGCTGATCGTCGGCAGTGACTACACCGACGTCGCCACCCCCAGCGAGCTGAGCATGAACGCGCGCATCGCGGTCAACCTCGGTGCGCCCGTGGTGCTCGCGGTCAAGGCCGCCGACCGCACGCCCGACGAGGTCGCCCACGCGGTCGAGGTGTGCCTGGCCGAGTTGAACCACCAGCATGCGCACGCCGCGGCGGTGGTCGCCAACCGGTGCGACCCGGCCCAGTTGACCGCGGTGGCCGAGGCCCTCAAACCGCTCGGCCCGCCCGCCTACGTGCTTCCCGAGGAGCCGTTGCTGGTCGCCCCGTCGGTCGCCGAACTGAAGGTGGCGGTCGACGGCACGATGATCGCCGGGGATCCTGAGCTGCTGTCCCGTGAGGCGATGGGCGTGATGGTCGCCGGTATGACCGCCGAGCACTGCCTGGAGCGGCTGACCGAGGGGGTCGCGGTGGTGACCCCGGGTGACCGGTCCGACGTAGTGCTGGCAGTCGTGAGTGCTCATGCGGCAGAAGGCTTTCCGTCACTGTCCTGCATCATCCTCAACGGCGGCCTCGACCTGCACCCGGCCGTCGCGTCGCTGGTGGAAGGGCTCGGGCTGCGGCTGCCCATCGTGGCCACCAAGTACGGCACCTTCGAGACCGCAAGCCGGGTCGCAGGCGCTCGCGGCCGGGTCACGGCGAAATCGCAGCGCAAGATCGACACCGCGCTGGCGCTGATGGACAAGCACGTCGACGTCAACGATCTGCTCGCGCAGTTGAGCATCCCGATCCCCGCGGTCACCACGCCGCAGATGTTCACCTACCAACTGCTCGATCAGGCCCGTTCCGACCGCAGGCGCATCGTGCTGCCCGAGGGCGCCGACGACCGGATCCTCAAGGCCGCGGGCCGGCTGTTGCAACACAAGGTTGCCGAGCTGACCATCCTTGGTGAGGAAAGCCAGATCCGTTCCCGGGCAGCGGAACTCGGGGTGAACATCGATGCGGCCGTCGTCCTCGACCCGCGCACCAGTGCATTGTGCGACCAGTTCGCCGAGCAGTACGCCGAACTGCGCAGCAAGAAGGGTGTGACGGTCGAGCAGGCCCGCGAGATCATCCACGACGTCTCATACTTCGGCACGATGCTGGTGCACAACGAGATGGTCGACGGCATGGTGTCGGGTGCGGCACACACCACGGCGCACACCGTGCGTCCGGCCTTCGAGATCATCCGCACCGCGCCGGGAATCTCGACGGTGTCGAGCATCTTCCTGATGTGCCTGGCCGACCGGGTGTTGGCCTACGGCGACTGCGCGATCGTGCCCGACCCGACCTCCGAACAACTTGCCGACATCGCGATCTCCTCGGCACGCACCGCCGCGCAGTTCGGCATCGATCCGCGGGTGGCCATGCTGTCCTACTCGACGGGCACCTCGGGTACCGGTGCCGACGTCGACAAGGTCCGGGCCGCAACCGAACTGGTGCGCCAGCGCGAACCGGGCCTGTTGGTGGAGGGGCCGATCCAGTACGACGCCGCGGTGGAGCCGTCGGTGGCGGCGACCAAGATGCCCGATTCACCCGTGGCCGGGCGCGCGACCGTCCTGATCTTCCCGGACCTCAACACCGGCAACAACACCTACAAGGCGGTGCAACGCAGTGCAGGCGCCATCGCGATCGGCCCGGTGCTGCAGGGCTTGAACAAGCCGGTCAACGATCTGTCCCGAGGGGCGCTCGTGGAGGACATCGTCAACACCGTGGCGATCACGGCGATTCAGGCGCAAGGAAACTCATGACGGTTCTGGTGCTCAATTCCGGTTCCTCGTCGCTGAAATACGCGGTGGTCAAACCGGATTCAGGGGAGTTCCTGGCCGACGGCATCATCGAGCAGATCGGCTCGGCGCAGGTGCCCGATCATGAGGCCGCGCTGCACGCGGCGCACGAGGCGCTCGCCGCCCAGGGCCTGCACATCGCCACGCTGGGACTGTCCGCGGTCGGTCACCGGGTGGTGCACGGCGGGACCACCTTCTACCGGCCGACCGTCATCGACGACACGCTGGTCGCCAAGCTCGAAGAACTGTCTCCACTTGCCCCGCTGCACAATCCGCCGGCGATCCTGGGTATCGAAGTGGCGCGCAAGCTGCTGCCCGACCTGCCGCACGTGGCCGTGTTCGACACCGCGTTCTTCCACAACCTCCCCGAGGCCGCGGCGACCTACGCCATCGATCGCGAGGTCGCCGACCGCTGGGGTATCCGGCGTTACGGTTTCCACGGCACCTCGCACGAGTACGTCAGCCGGCAGGCCGCCGCGTTCCTCGGTACGCCGTACGAGTCGTTGAATCAGATTGTCCTGCATCTGGGTAACGGTGCGTCGGCATCGGCGATCGCCAGCGGCAGGCCGGTGGACACGTCGATGGGCCTGACGCCGATGGAGGGCCTGGTGATGGGCACCCGCAGCGGCGACGTCGACCCGGGCATCATCATGTACCTGTGCGGCGAGGCCGGCATGAGTGTCGAGGACGTCGACACGATGCTCAACCGCCAGTCGGGGGTCCGTGGCCTTGGCGGCGAGAACGACTTCCGCAAATTGCGCGCCCGGATCGAATCCGGCGATCAGAACGCACAATTGGCTTACGACGTCTACATCCACCGGCTCCGCAAGTATGTCGGTGCGTACCTGGCGGTGCTGGGCCGCGCCGATGTCATCAGCTTCACCGCGGGAGTGGGCGAGAACGACGCCGGGGTACGCCGCGACGCGCTGGCCGGGCTGACCGGGCTGGGGATCGAGATCGACGAGGAACTCAACGCGTTGCGGTCGCCCGAAGCCCGACGGATCTCGACACCGGACTCGGCGGTGACGGTGCTGGTGGTGCCGACCAATGAGGAGCTGGCGATCGCGCGGGCCAGCGCGGCCTTGGTCTGACCGGGATCAGCCCGGCAACCGCCGATTGAGCGCGAGCCCGGCGACAGCCGCGGCGGCCAGCGTCAGGGTGGCGAGAATGATCCATCCGGCACTGGCATCGGCAGGGACCAGTTGGAACCCGATCTGCTGCTGCAACGTGCTGTACACCTCCTCCAGGGAGCCGATGGTGTCGGCGTGGAACACCCGGCCGTCTCCGGAGAGCTTGCTGATCTCCTGCAAGGTTTGGTCGTCGACGGGTACTGCGATTTTCTGGTCGTTGAGGGTGACGTAGCCGTCGGGGGTGCCGAAGGAGATTACCGAGATCGGGACTCCTTGGGCCTTGGCGGCGCGTGCGGCGGCGAACGCCCCTCGTGGCTGGTCGGGGTCCAGCGGCACGGTTTCCTTGCCGTCGGACTCCAGCACGATCCGTGCGGGCGGCGGGCCGTCACCTCCGCCGATCACCCCGCTGACCGTCGCGATCGCCTGCAGTGCGGTGTAGATGCCCTCGCCGGTCGCGGTGCGTTCGGCCGGTTCGAGCTTGTCGATCGCGGCTTTCATCGGTGCCCGCTTGGTCGTCGGTGGTACCAACAACGCGGCGGTACCGGCGAATGCGATCAACCCGAGGTTGACGCTCGGGTTGAGTCCGTCGACGAACTTCTTGCCCGCCTCCTTGGCGGCCGCCAGCCGGTTGGGGGCGACGTCGTTGGCCGCCATCGACTCTGAGACATCGATGACCAGCATGACCACCGCACGATTGCGCGGTATCAGGTGATCGCGCGTCGGGTCGGCCAGGGCGATGGTCAGCAGCAGAAGAGAGATCAGCAGCAGGGCCGCGGGCACGTGCCGCAGTCGCTGCACCCTCGAAGGGGCGACCGCAGTCAGCACATCCATGTTGGCGAACCTCAGCACGGGGATGCGTTTCGCCCGGTACCGCTGAACGTAGAGGGCGAGCATTCCGACGGCAACCAGTGCACACAGGAAGAACCAGCGGTGTTGGAACCCGGACAACGACAAAGCGCTCACGCCCAGAGGGTCTGACCGCAGGCCTCACAACGCCAGCACAATGACCTGGCGGAATGCTGCCAGGTTCGCGGCGTACGTTCACGCTGTGTCTGGGGCGGCTCTCCTGCTGATCCTCGTTATCGGGGTGGGCTACTACCTGTGCCATCGGCGCGCCCGGGGCATCGCTGGTGCGGGGCGGCTCCAGGCCTGGTGCTTCGGCGCCGGCCTGGTGTGGTGGCTGCTGGCCACCCAGGGTCCCGTTGCGGTGTACGCCCCGGTCTTGTTCTGGGTGCGGGCACTGCAGGTGCTGCTGTTGCTGTACGTGGTGCCGTTCCTGCTGGCGCTGGGCCAGCCGGTGACCGCTGTTCGCGAGGCCTCGAGCCCGAATGCCCGCGCGCGACTCGACGCGATGCTCGGGTCGCGGGTCGCCCGGGTGGTGCTGTCACCGCCGGTGACGTCGGTGCTGATGCTGGCGACGCCGTGGCTGCTCTACCTGACTCCGTGGTACGTCGCCTCGCTGGTCAACCCGGTGATCGCGGATCTGACCAACATCGCGTTGTCCGCCATAGGTTTCTGTTACTTCTACACCCGTTTGCAGTCGGACCCCGTTCCGCGGCGGTACTCGCCCCTGCTGTCCATCGGTATCAGCGTCGCCGAGGGTCTGGGCGACGGCGTCCTCGGTCTGGTGCTGTGGCTGGGGCCGCTGATCGCCTACGACTATTACTCTGCGCTGCACCGGGACTGGGGCCCCTCCCTGCGCGACGACCAGACGCTGGGCGCCGGCGTGCTGTGGATTCTGGGCGATGTGCTGGGCATCCCGTTCATCATGGTGTTGATGCGGGCGCTGGGCTCGCATGAGCGCAGGCGCGCCGCCGAGGTGGACGCCGAGATCGACGCCGGAGTCGAGGAGCAGCGCGCTACCGGCGCTTCCGCACTCTGGTGGGAATCCGACCCGCAACTGCGGGACCGCTATCACCGCTGAGGAACTCAGAACGTGCTCATCGGCCGCACACTGTTGGCCAGGTCGATCAGTGCGTAGCGGTGCGACTGCGTTGGGGCGACCCGGGCCAGTGCACGCAGTGACGCCTCGACGCCCAGCTTGAGACCGTGCTCGGTGAACGGGAATCCCAGGATGTGATTGCTGCTCGCCGAGTTGTCGGCCAGCCAGTCCATCGCGGTGCCCAGTACCAACGCCCTGATCTGCAGCACGCGCGGCTCCGAATCGGGAAGTGCCTCCACGCGTCGGGCCGCATCGCGGATGTTCTGTTCGGTGATCTCGCCGGTGGACCGGCCGGACAGCAGGGTGACCGCGCTGGTCAGCCGGGCTGTGGTGAAATGCCGCGAGGTGGGTGGAACTTCGTCGAGGGTTTCGACCGCCTTGTCCCGTGTTCCGGCAACCGACTCGGCGCGGGCCAATCCGAAACCGGCCGAGATCACGCCGTTGTCGGTGCTCCACACCGTGTTGTAGAACTTGAGCTCGTCGGCGGTGCCGGCCAGCTCGGCCGTCGCCGCCAACGCCAGCTTGGGCGCCAGCTCCCCGGGCAGCGTGTCCAGCACCTCGGTGAAATGCTTTGTCGCCGAGTCATAATCAGCCGACAGCATCTCGGCCACCGCGCGGAACCAGACCAGTTGCCAGCGCCAGCCGGCCCAGGTGGCCAGGTCGTCGAGCTTGCGGGTGGCCTTGGCGACGTCACCCAGATCGAGCAGGGCGCGCGCCTCCATCAGCGGCAGCTCCACCGATTCGGACAGGTCCACGCCTTCGGAGTCGATGGCGCCGTGCCGCGCCGCGCGCAACTGGTCCAGGGTATGAACGGGTTGGCTGAGCACGCTGGCGACCAGCATCGGGGCCCCGACATCGGTGCGATCAACCAGGGGTACGGGCAGCGCCCGCACGATCTCCTGCGCCGTCAGCTTCTCCGAATGCACCTGCCCGTCAACATAAACATCGGTGTGGGCGACCAGCAGATCGACTCCGAAAGTCGACCGGGATGGGCTGAACACGGTCGACAGACCGGGGCGGGGGATCCCGGTGTCGGCCGCCACCACCTCACGCAGCACACCGAGCAGCTGCGACGACATCTCCTCGGCGCTGCGGAACCGCCGCCGCGGATCGGGATCGATGGCGCGGCGCAGGAACCGGCCGAAGGAATCGTAGGTGTCGAGCACCGGATCCTCGGACGGCAGCCCCAGGACGTAGCGGCCCCGCCGGGTCCGCAGGTTCATGGTCAGCGCCGCCAGCGTGCGTCCCACGGTGTAGATGTCGGTGGCCACCGTCGGCCCGGTGCGCACGATCTCGGGCGCCTGGAATCCCGGTGTGCCGTACAGGTATCCGTAGGAGTTGAGCTTCGATACCGCACCGAGGTCGATCAGCTTGAGCTGTTCCTCGGTGATCATGATGTTCTCGGGCTTGAGGTCGTTGTAGGCCAGCCCGATCGAATGCAGATAGCCCAGCGCGGGCAGGATCTCGAGCATGTAGCCGATCGCCTCGGCGACCGGAAGTCGGGTGCCCCTGGCCTGTTTGAGCGATGTTCCGCCGACGTACTCCATCACGATGTAGCCGACCGGGTTGCCGTGCTTGTCATCGTGTTCGACGAAGTTGTAGATCTTCACGATTCCCGGGTGCGTCACCTCTGCCAGGAACTGCCGCTCGGCCATCGCGATCACCTGGGCCTCGGCGTCACCGGAATGCACCAGGCCTTTGAGCACGACCGGACGTTCGTTCACGTTGTGGTCGAAGGCCAGGTACACCCAGCCCAATCCACCGTGGGCGATGCAGCCCTTGATCTCGTACTGGTCGGCGACGATCTCGCCCGGGGACAGCTGCGGCAGGAACGAGTACGCGCTGCCGCAGTGCGGGCACCAGCCCTCCGACAGAGCGTGCCCGTCGGACGAGGACCTGCCGACCGGCTTGCCGCAGTTCCAGCAGAACCGCTTCTGCTCGGCCACCACCGGGTTGGTCATCAACGCCGTCAACGGATCCCGCTCGGGCACCCGCGCGATCTCGACCAGCCCGCCGCCCAGCCTGCGGATCGGCGAGAGTATCCGGGTGGCGATCGTGGCGAGGTTCTGCGGTTCGGTATCGCCGCCGCCGAACGTACCGTCGTCGGAATCGTCGAACTCCGGGCGGAAAACCGCCTGGGTCGCCATGGGCCGCATGGTCGACTGCGAATCCATGTCGAGGTCTTCCAGGCTCGCCGGCTGTGTCCCGGGACCGCCCGCGGTGTCGGGGGTTTCGGGGAGCTCAGTGTCGTCGGGCTTCTTCATCAGTCGACATACCTCGCGACCGGGGGAGAGGGCGCCGGACCCAGGACCGTCAACCACTTGCGGTACAACGTGTTCCAGGTGCCGTCGCGGCGGATGCGCTCCAGCGTCGCATTGACGACCCGGACCAGCGGCGTGTTCTCCAGGTTCAACCCGATGCCGTAGGGCTCTTCATTGAGGCTCGGGCCGACGATGTGCAGGTACGGATCCTGCGCCACCAGCCCGGCCAGGATCGAATCGTCGGTGCTGACCGCGTCGGCCTGGCGCTGCTGCAGCGCCACCAGGCAGTCGGCCCAGGTCACCACCGAGACGATGATCGGTGACGGGCTGATCTGCTGGATCCGTTTGAGCGACGTGGTGCCGTCCACCACGCACACCCGCTTGCCCGAGAGGTCGGAGGCCTGCGAGATGTTGGAGTCACGCGCGGCCAGGATGCGTTGGTGGGCCATGAAATACACCGTGGAGAAGTTCACCTCCTTGCGGCGCTCGCAGGTGATCGTCATGGTCTTGACCACGATGTCGACCTGATTGTTCTGCAGGGCGGTGATGCGGTCGGCCGAGGACAGGATGCGGTACTCGACCTGTGACGGCGTGCCGAAGATGTCGCGCGCGACCTCCCCGGCGATGTCCACGTCGAACCCGTTGATCTGACCGGTGATCGGATCCCGGAAGGAGAACAGGTTGCTGCCGATGTCGAGGCCGACGACCAGCCGTCCGCGGTCGCGGATCTTGGCCACTGCCGCGTCGGCGTCGGCCTGATTGCTGAACGGCCGCAGACTCGCGGTGCGGTTGCACTGGTCGGTCTCGGGCTCCGGCACCCGCACCGGTTGGGGGGCGAGTTCCTGCATGCCGGCGGGGCTGGGCGGCGCCAGCGTCATCGTCGGCAACGTCAGGGCCGGCGCGCTCTGACTGCACCCGGCGACCGCCAGGGCCGCGGTCAGGACGGCCAACGTCTTCTTCATCTTCCTCATCAGCGGTACTCACTCAGTCGAGGCCACAGGCCCAGCGCCACCGCCAGCGCCGCGGCCACGCTGAGCAGGGCGGCACCCACGGTCGCGCCGGACAGCACCCGGCGGGCATTGGCGATGTCGTTGCGCAACTGGCTGCGGCTCTGCTCGATGCCCTTGGACAACGCGTCGTCGAGCTTGTCGAAGGCCGAGGTGGAATCGTCCTCGCCGGTGCCCAGCGCCACCTGCGTCGCGGCCTGATAATTGCCCACCGCGATGTAGGCGTTGATCCGGTCATCGGCCGCACGCCACTTGGTGAGCAGGTCTTCGGCACCCGTCAGATCGCTCTTGTCGATGCGGGTGTCACGGGCCAGATACTGCGCGAGCTGTTGCTGCATGGCCTCGATGCGCTGGTAGTAGGACTGCTTGCGCAGGTTCTCGTCGCCGCGCCGGATCAGGGCCAGCGTCTCGTCGGCCCGGGCTTGCTGGGCGGTGATGGCGAGGTTGGTCACGGTCTTGAGGGATTCGGCGGCGGTGTCCTTGGCGTTGCGGCTGTCCGACGTCGAGATCACCAGAGCTGTGGTCACCCAGATCAGCATGATCAGCACGGCCATGCCGCCCGCCACGAAACCGATGTTCACCCGTCGCCGGGTCCGGCGGGCCAGCCAGCGGTTGGCGAACGCGCCGAACATCAACGTGGCCAGCACCACCAACATCACCGCGGTCGGGATCCGGGTGGAGGCCGTCGTCTCGGCGTCCACCCGCGCCGAGGTCTCCTCGTACAGGCGTTGCGCGTCGGGCAGGATCTGCGACTGCATCAGCGCCGAGGCTTCCGACAGATACGACGAACCCACCGGGTTGCCGGCCCGGTTGTTGGTCCGTGCGGTCTCCACCAGGCCCGTGTAGACGGCGAGCCGTGCGTTGATCCGGCCGAGCAGCTGCACCAGCGCTTCGTCGGTCAACCCACTCGATGCCCGCGTCACCGCCACCGAGGCGTCGGTGATGGCCTGCTCGTACCGCTGGCGCACGTCGCGGGGTTCGGCTCCGGCGATGAAGGCCGTGGCAGCGGCGGCGTCGGCGACCGACAGCGTGGTGTAGAGCTGGCCGGCCGCGAACGCCAGCGGCTCGGTGTGGTCGAGCACCGTGGTCAATGCCTGCTGGCGGTCGTTGATCGTGGTGGACGTCGCGAACGCGCTGGCGAGCACGAGGGCCGACAACACGAGCCCGATCGTCAGGATGCGCCCGGGAGTGGTCCACAGAAACCACCAGCGCGGGTGGGCAGGAGTGGTCGGCGACCGGGACGCGAGTGGTTCGGTCGAGGGATGTGCCAACTCCACAGTCACCTGCGCACGGACCTCATTTAGTTTCGGTACAAACGGGGCGTCCCACCACTATAAAAAAATTCTAAGAGCGCCGCGCTTAGGCTCGCTGAGAAATTGGGACCCACCGAAACTCGCGACGTTCCTTATCCTGTACGGGTGCGTGGCGACGGTGACGGCTGGGTGTTCTCCGACAACGGCGCCCGGTACTGGGGGCGCCACGGTGCGGCCGGCCTGCTGCTGCGGGCACCGTGGCCGGGCGGATCGGCGGCGGTGCTGCTGCAACACCGGGCCCCGTGGAGTCATCAGGGCGGAACGTGGGCGTTGCCCGGCGGTGCCCGCGACAGTCATGAGACCGCCGAGCAGGCCGCGGTCCGCGAAGCCCACGAGGAAGCCGGGGTGACGGCCGAGCAGCTCACCGTGCGGACCACCGTGGTGACGGCCGAGGTGGCCGGTATCGGCGGCACGCACTGGTCCTACACGACGGTGATCGCCGACGTGCCCGAGCCGCTGGAGACCATCCCCAACCGGGAGAGTTCGGAGCTGCGCTGGGTGGCCGAGGACGAGGTGGCCGAGTTGCCGCTGCATCCCGGGTTCGCCGCGAGCTGGCAGCAGCTGCGGGCGGTGACGGCGTCCCTGCCGCTGGAGCACAACCGGCATCACTAGGCCCGCGCGAGCGCAGCCTTCAGTTCCGCGGCCGCCGCCCGGGGATCCTCGGCGGCGGTGATCGCCCGGACCACCACGATGCGCCGGGCGCCGGCGGCCAGCACCTCGGGCAGTCGCTGCTGATCGATCCCGCCGATCGCGAACCACGGCTTGGCCGGGTTCAACGCGGCCGTCGAGCGCACCAGGTCCAGGCCCGGTGCGGACCTGCCGGGTTTAGTCGGGGTGGGCCAGCACGGGCCGACGCAGAAGTAGTCCACCTGTTCATCGATCGCGGCCGCGGCCTGCGCGGCGTCATGGGTGGAGCGGCCGATCACCGGACGCTCGCCGATGATGCCGCGCGCGACGTCCAGCGGCAGATCGTCCTGGCCCAGGTGCAGCACGTCGGCCCCGGCAGCCAGGGCGATGTCGGCGCGGTCGTTGACCGCCAGCAGTGCGCCGTGGCGACGGGCGGCGTCGGCCAGGATCTCCAGCGCGTCGAGTTCCTGCCGGGCCTCCAGCGGGCCGAGCTGCTTCTCTCCGGCCGAACCCTTGTCGCGTAGCTGGATCAGATCCACCCCGCCGGCCAGCGCGGCATCGGCGAATTCGGCCAGGTCACCACGCTCCCGGCGGGCATCGGTGCACAGGTAGAGGGTGGCGCGCTGCAGACGGTCGGCGGGTGATTCCACACCGCGACGGTAGCCGGTACCGCCCGAGTACCCTGGACTGGCAATCAATACGGGAGTCCCGGGGACGAGGGGCTGAGAGTGGGCATCCGGACCGGCCCTGACCGTCACACCTGATCCGGGTCATGCCGGCGAAGGGAGCGGATATGGCGCGAACACTCGCCGTCATCGGCGGCGGTGTGATCGGGCTGTCTGTCGCACGCCGGGCGGCGCTGGACGGCTGGACCGTGCGGCTGCACTGCACGCGTGAGCGCGGCGCGTCGTGGGTGGCCGGCGGAATGCTGGCCCCGCACAGCGAAGGCTGGCCGGGCGAGGAACAGATACTGCAGATCGGCCTGGAATCACTGAAGCTGTGGCACTCGGGATTCCTCGACGGGCTGGCGCCCGAGGTGGTCACCGCGCGCGAGTCACTCGTCGTCGCCGTCGACCGGGCCGACGTGGCCGACCTGCGTACCGTCGCCGAATGGCTGTCGGCCCAGGGGCAGCCCGTCGAACTGATCACGGCTGCCCGTGACGTGGAGCCCCTGCTGGCCCAAGGCATCCGGCACGGGTTCCGGGCCACCACCGAACTCGCCGTGGACAACCGCGCCGTGGTCGACGGGCTGGCCGCGCACTGCGAGCGACTGGCCGTGCGCTGGGCCGGGCCCGTCGAGGATCTGGCCGATGTCGAAGCGGACGTGCGGGTGGTCGCCAACGGGATCGACGCCCCGAAGCTCCTGCCCGGCCTGCCGGTGCGTCCGGTGAAGGGCGAGGTGCTGCGGCTGCGGTGGCGCAAGGGCTGTATGCCGGTGCCGCAGCGGGTGATCCGGGCCCGCGTGCACGGGCGGCCGGTGTACCTGGTGCCGCGTGCCGACGGTGTGGTGGTCGGCGCCACCCAGTACGAGCACGGACGCGACACGGCGCCGGTGGTCAGCGGGGTGCGTGATCTGCTCGAGGACGCCTGCGCGGTGATGCCGGCGCTGGGCGAGTACGAACTGGCCGAGACGGCGGCGGGGCTGCGGCCCATGACACCGGACGGCCTGCCGATCGTCGAACGTGTCGACGAGCGCACGCTGGTGGCCGTCGGACACGGCCGCAACGGATTTCTGTTGGCGCCGTGGACCGCTGAGCGGATCGCGGCTGAACTCGAGGTGGGCGTGGGAGCGAAATGATCACCATCACGGTCAACAACGAGACCCTCGAGGTGGACGAGCAGACCACCGTCGAGGGCCTGCTGGAAACCCGGGGCTTCCCCGAGAAGGGCATCGCCGTCGCGCTGGACTGGACGGTGCTGCCCCGCTCGGAATGGGATCGGACCCTGTCCGACGGAGCCCGGGTGGAGGTCGTGACGGCGGTGCAGGGTGGGTGATTCAGTTCTGCGGATCGGCGGCCGGGAGTTCGGCTCCCGGCTGATCATGGGAACCGGCGGCGCGCCGAACCTGGCGGTGCTGGAAGAGGCTCTGGTGGCCTCGGGGACAGAGTTGACGACCGTGGCGATGCGGCGGGTGGACGCCGAGACCGGTACCGGGGTGCTCGACCTGCTCAACCGGCTCGGCATCGCGGCACTGCCGAACACCGCGGGCTGTCGCGGTGCCGCCGAGGCCGTGCTGACCGCGCAGCTGGCCCGCGAGGCGCTGGGCACCGACATGGTCAAACTCGAAGTCATCGCCGACGAGCGCACGCTGTTGCCCGACGCCATCGAATTGGTCAAGGCCGCAGAGCAATTGGTCGATGACGGGTTCATCGTGCTGCCCTACACCAACGACGACCCCGTGCTGGCCCGCCGGCTGGAGGACACCGGCTGTGCCGCGGTGATGCCACTGGGCTCACCGATCGGCACCGGTCTGGGCATCTCCAACCCGCACAACATCGAGATGATCGTCGAGCAGGCCGGAGTGCCGGTGGTGCTCGATGCCGGGATCGGCACGGCCTCCGATGCTGCCATGGCGATGGAATTGGGTTGTGACGCCGTGCTGTTGGCCACGGCCGTCACCCGTGCCTCCGACCCGCCGACCATGGCCGCCGCGATGTCGGCTGCCGTCACCGCCGGATACCTGGCGCGTCAGGCGGGGCGTATCCCGAAGCGGTTCTGGGCACAGGCGTCGAGCCCGGCGCTGTGATTTCGCGCCGAGGCGGCAGTGAGTGCGCCGAGTCTGCGCTGAGATCGTGAAAATGAACAAAATCGCGATCTGGGCGCAGGCTCGATGCGGGGGAGCGGTGTTATGAAGCGCTATGTCGCCCTGGGCAGTTCGATGGCTGCCGGGCCGGGCATCAAACCGTCCGCTCCGGGTGCCCCGTGGCAGGCGGGTCGCTCGGCACGCAACTACCCCCATCTGGCGGCGGCCAGACTCGGGCTCGACCTGGTGGACGTGACCTACTCGGGGGCCACCACCGCGCACATACTGCATGAGCCTCAGAACGGTGCGGCGCCGCAGATCGGCGCGCTCGACGGGTCTGAGGTTCTGGTCACGGTCACGATCGGCGGCAATGACGCCGGCTATGTGCCCCAGTTGATGGCGGCTGCGTTGCCGCGGTTCACCCGGTCCCTGCCGCTGGTGGGGTCGTTCCTTCGCGGCCTGCTGGATCCCGGCGCGCGTGAGACGGCGTTGACGCAGGTGGCCGGCTCGCTGGCGACGGTGGGGCGTGAGATCCGGCAACGCGCTCCTGCGGCCCGGGTGCTGTTCGTGGACTATCTGACGCTGCTACCGCCGCAGGGCGTCGCGGCCTCGCCGCTGTCGGAGGCCGACGTGGAACTCGGCAGACACGTCGCGGCCACGCTGGAACGACTCACCGGAAAGGCTGCGGCCGAAACTGGCTGCGGTTGGGTTCGCGCCGCGCAGGCCAGCCTGCCGCACCATGCCTGGTCGGCCCAGCCATGGACCACGCGGCCCGGTTTGCCATGGCCGGGCCGGCCCGCCCCGCTGCACCCGAACGCCGCCGGTATGCGGGCGGTCGCCGATATGGTGGTGGCGCAGGCAGGCCCCGACACGTGAGGTGGCGCTGACACCATGGGAGCCATGATCGAACTGGCCGGGCTGACGAAGCTCTACGGGACCCACCGCGCCGTCGACGATCTGACGTTCACCGTCGAACCAGGTGTGGTGACCGGATTCCTCGGGCCCAACGGTGCGGGCAAGACCACCACGATGCGGCTGATCCTCGGACTGGACCATCCCAACGCCGGGTCCGCGACCATCGACGGCAAGAAGTACCGGGAACTGCGGGATCCGCTGCGCACGGTCGGCGCCCTGCTCGACGCCCGTCAGGCCCATCCGAACCGCTCAGCCCGCAACCACCTGCGCTGGATCGCGGCAGCCAACCGGATTGCGCCGGCCCGGGTGGACGAGGTGCTCGAGATGGTCGGGCTGACGTCGGTGGAGGACCGCACCGCCGGGACGCTGTCGCTGGGCATGAGCCAGCGGTTGGGGATCGCCGCCGCGCTGCTGGGTGATCCGCCGGTGCTGCTGTTCGACGAACCGGTCAACGGCCTGGACCCCGAGGGCATCCACTGGGTGCGCACCCTGATGCGCAGTCTGGCCGCCGAGGGCCGCACGGTGTTCGTGTCCAGTCACCTGCTGGCCGAAATGGCCAACACCGCCGATCGATTGGTGGTGATCGGTCAGGGCAAGTTGATCGCCTCGACCACGGTGAGCGAATTCGTCAGCGGGACATCCGCCGACACCGTGCGGGTGCGCACACCACAACTGGAGACACTGCGCGAGGTCCTCACCGACGCGGGGTTCGAGGTGGAGGCCGCCGCCGACGGCGATGCGCTGGCGGTGCACGGCGCGGCCATCGAGGTGATCGGTGACCTCGCCGCGCGCAACACCATCACCCTGCACGAGCTGAGCCAGCGGCAGGCCTCGCTGGAGGAGGCATATCTGAAACTCACCGATGACGCGGTCGATTATCGGGCGGCTCAGGCGTGAGCGCGCTGGCCGCGTTCGACGCCGAGCGCATCAAACTGTCCACCACCCGCTCCCCGCTGTGGTCCACGGTCGGGGTGGCGGTGCTCAGCCTCGGCCTGGCAGCGATACAGGGCATGACGGTGAACCACTACACCGGGCTGCCCCCGTCCAAGGCCGCGCTCGGTGTCGCGGTGTTCGGGGTTCCCGTGCTGATGGTGTTGTCCTCGATGACGATGACCGGCGAATACCGCAGCGGGCTGATCCGCACCACCTTGCTGGCCACGCCCAACCGGACACAGGTGCTGACCGCCAAAGCGGTGGTGTGCGCGGCGTTCTCCTCGGTGTGTGCGGTGATCATGGTGCTGGCATCGGTGCTGGTGGCCCGGATGGCCGCCGACCCGGTGGTCGGTACCCAACTGTCGGTGGCCAATCCGGCGACCTGGCGGGTGGCCGGCGGGTTCGCGTTGTACGCCGCGCTGGCCGCGGTGCTCGGGGTGGCCGTCGGCGCGCTGGTGCGATTTTCAGCCGGTGCGGTGGCGGTCCTGCTGCTGTGGCCGCTGGTGGCCGAGCCGCTGCTGGGGAACATGCCCAACTCCGGCCCCAAGGTCGGACCGTGGCTGCCGTTCGCCAACATGTTCCGGTTCCTTGAGGTCGAGTGGTTGTTCCCGACCTATTACACGTCGTGGAGCGAGCTGGGCTCGCTGTTCTATTTCCTGGTGTGGGTGGCGGTGGCGTTCATTGCTGCCGCGGTGGTGCTGAACAGGCGTGACGCCTGACCCGGAATTACTCCGGGTCAGACGCCACATCCGTTGAGATCGCATCGTTACTGCCCAGGGCCAGTACCACCTTCGACCCGTACGGCACCCGCTGGATCAGCTGCAGCTGAGCCAGCGCCGGGTGGGCGTCCAGCAGCTTGCCGGCGTTGGCCAGCGCACGCAGCGCCGCGGTCTCGGCACGGGCTGCTTCCAGCTTCGCCGCGCCGGTGGCCTTGGCCGTCACCAGCGCCATGGCCGCGGCGCGGATCTCAGCCGGGATGATCACGTCCTTGACGAAGGCGTCGATCACCTCGACCCCGGTACGGGCACCGGCAGCACGGGCCGCCGCCGCGATCGCCCCGGCATCGATGCGATTGCCGCGCTGCATCACCTCGTCGGCGGTCACTGCCGCGACGAGATCGCGCAGTGCGATCTGCGCGGCCAGGTACACCGCAGCCATCGGATCGGCCGCCGCCTCCACGTAGGCCACGGCGTCGCTGACCTTGAACTGCAGTGCGACGGTGATACGCAGCGTCACCGCATCCGAGGTCAGCACCTCCTGCGGGGCCAGCGTCAGCACCTGCTCACGCATCTCGACACGCACCACCGAGGCCGCCACATCAATGCGGTGGCGGCCCGGGGGCAGGACACGACCCAGCGTGCCGTCCCGGTACTCCAGTGCGCACTGGCCTGCGGAAACAGTGATTCGGTTGAACGTGAAGATACCCATGTCGTGTCCTCCTTCCGGTGTATGTGTCTGTGCGGCAAAGGGATACCGCCGCCGGACGCAATCGGTGGCGGGGCGTCACATCCCCATACCGGCGGATGCGGGCCGCAAGGCCGTCGACTGCGCGATCCCGGCGACGGTATCGGGGTTGTAGGAGAGGATTCGAACCTCAGGCCCTTTACCTGTGCCATGACGCCGCGGCAACATGCAGAAACGTTGCGGTACCCCGCTCGGCCTGCCCCCTGCCGGCGCCGGGGAACACCATGCCACCACAGCAAATCACCAGGCAACCGATTTATCCGCCAGGCAGTTCGGGGGAGCCGCTACCGTGGGTGCAATGCGACGTACTTCGACGGGGGCGGTTCTGGGCGCGCTGGCGCTGACCGTGGGGCTGGCCGGCTGTGATGCAAAGACCGAACTGCAGACCGACGGGCGGCAGTCCCAGGAGTCGTCACCGGCGGCGGTGCAGTTCGCCGACCAATTGCGTGAGCGGATCTCGGCCGACGCCATGATGGGGCATCTGAGCAAGCTGCAGGACATTGCCAACGCCAACAAGGGCAACCGGGCGCTGGGCAGCTCGGGGTACGACGCGAGTGTCGACTACGTGGCCAACGCGCTGCGCGATAAGGGGTTTGACGTGGAAACCCCGGAGTTCGAGGTGAAACTCCCGTTCGCCGAAGACCCCCAGGTCACCGTCGGTGGCCAGGCCGTCAGCGCCAAGCCGCTGGAGTTCACCATCGGTACCGACCAAGCGGGGGTGTCCGCGCCGCTGGTACCGGCCAAGGTGGAGGACACCCCGGGGTGTGAGGCCGCCGACTACGACGGGCTCCCGGTCGCCGGTGCGGTGGTGCTGGTCGATCGCGGCTCATGCCCCTTCGCGGACAAGCAGGCCGCAGCCGCCGAGCGTGGCGCGGTCGCGATGATCGTCGTCAACACCAACAACGACGAGAAGATGGGCGGCACGCTGGGTCGCGACACCGACGTGAAGATCCCGGTGGTCAGCGTGACCAAGGATGAGGGCACCCGGCTGCGCAACGCGCCCGGACCCACCACGATCAAGCTCGTCGCCGGCGTGCGCACCGAGCACACGCGCAACGTCATCGCCCAGACCAAGACCGGATCGACCTCCGACGTGGTCATGGTCGGCGCCCATCTCGACAGCGTTCCCGAAGGCCCCGGCATCAACGACAACGGTTCCGGCGTGGCCGCCGTGCTGGAAACCGCTCTGCAGTTGGGCGATTCGCCAGAGGTGGCCAACGCGGTGCGGTTCGGGTTCTGGGGAGCCGAGGAAGAAGGTCTGCTCGGTTCGACCAACTATGTCGAATCCCTGGACACCGAAGCCCTCAAGGACATTGCCATGTACCTGAACTTCGACATGCTCGGCTCGCCCAACGCGGGCTACTTCACCTACGACGGCGACCAGTCCGCACCTCTGGAGGAGCAGGGCCGCCCCCGGGTCCCCGAGGGTTCGGCGGGAATCGAGCGCACCCTGGCGTCCTATCTGCAAAATGCTGGAAAGACGCCGCGCGACACCAGTTTTGACGGTCGGTCCGACTATGACGGGTTCACCATGGCGGGCATTCCCTCCGGCGGATTGTTCTCCGGTGCCGAGGACAAGATGAACGCCGAAGAGGCCAAATTGTGGACCGGCGAGGTGGATCAACCGTTCGACCCGAACTATCACAAGAACACCGATACCCTTGACCACGTGAACCGGGACGCATTGCAGATACATGGTGAGGGAGTCGCATTCGCTGTGGGGTTGTATGCCCAAGATCAGCGGGGCCGCAACGGTTTACCGATTCGCTCGGACCGTACGCGGCACCAGATCACCGCGCAGTGACGGGACGTCGACTCGCTGTCATATTGCTCGGTGCCGCACTGGCGGGATGCTCGACGCAGTCATCGCCGAAGGCCGTCGAGCCGCAGGAACTGGCGGGCAAGATCACGGTCGACGCCATGTTCACCCACCTGCGCAAGCTCCAGGAGATCGCCGACAGTCATGACGGAAACCGGGCGGTCGGCAGCCCCGGGTACGACGCCAGCGTCGACTATGTAGTAGAAGTTCTGCGGGACAAAGGCTTTGATGTACAGACGCCGGAGTTCGAGCGGATGGGCACGATGCGTGGGGGTAACCCCGCGCTGAGCGTGTCCGGGACCGTGTACCGGGTGGACCAGGCGTCGATGCTGGTGACGACGGCACCCGGCGGGCTGAATGCTCCGACGCTGCGCCCGGGCAAGCCGTCCGGATGTGCGGCCACCGACTACGGGTCGGTCAACATCACCGGTGCCATCGCGGTCGTCGACGACACCGGGTGTTCGGTTGTGGCAAAACAGAACACCGCTCTGGCCAAGGGCGCGGTGGGCCTGCTGGTGGTCAACAGCGGGCACCAGCCCCCTCCCGGCGGGTTGTTCACCACCGGCTACTACCGACAACTCACCGTCCCGGTCGGCGTCATCGACGAGAACGCGGACGCGGCGCTGCGACGCACGAGTGCGCCGGTGCGCCTGACCCTCGACGGCAAGGCCGAGATGGTCAAATCCCGCAACGTGACCGCGCAGACCAAGACCGGGTCGGGGTCCGATGTGGTGCTGGTGGGTGCGCACCTCGACAGCGTCGGCGGCGGTCCGGGCATCAACGACAACGGCTCCGGGGTGGCGGCCGTTCTGGAAACCGCGCTGCAGCTGGGCAGTTCGCCGAAAGTGGGCAATGCGGTGCGGTTCGCGTTCTGGGGCGCCGAGGAAATGGGGTTGGACGGGTCGACGCAGTATGTGCGGAACCTCCCGCTGGACCAGCTGGACGACCTCGCGCTGTATCTGAACTTCGACATGGTCGGCTCGCCCAACGCCGGGTTCTTCACCTATGACGGCGACCAGTCCGGCCAGGCCACCGATCCCAAGCCGATCCCCGAAGGATCGGCCGGTATCGAAAGGACCATGGCCGGTTACCTCAACCTGGCCGGGGCGCGGCCCGCGGACATGCCGATCAGCGCCAACACCGACTATCACCCGTTCCTGCAGGCCGGTGTGCCCATCGGCGGCACGACCACCGGGGCGTCGCAACGCAAGACCGAGGTGCAGGCCAGGCTGTGGGGCGGACGGGCAGGGGTGGCGTTCGATCCCAACAATCACACGGCCCGCGACACGATCGACAACGTCGATGCCCGCGCGCTCGGGATCATGGGATCGGCGATCGCGTTCACCGTCGGCACGTACGCCCGGTCGATCGAGGGCCCCAATGGTGTGCCGGCACGTGACAAGCGTCACCGCGGCTGAACCCGGATTGGTCGAGGGAGCGTTGAACCGGCGACCGTAGGCCCCCGTGATACGGGTATGGGAATTAACGTCGCGAGAATGCCCAGCCGCAGCACGATTGCCGGCGTCCATGCCGTCCTGCCTCCATATCGGTATACCCAGGACGAGGTCACCAGCGCCCTGCTGGACCTGCCGGGATACGCCGAGGTCGAGGACGTGGTGCGGGCGCTGCACAAGAGCGCGAAAGTGAACAGCAGGTATCTGGTCCTGCCGCTCGAGAAATATGCGAATCTCGATGATTTCGGTGAGAGCAACAGCCTGTTCATCGAGCATGCGACCGAGCTGGGCTGCGCCGCGCTGTCCGGGGCACTGGATGAGGCCGGCCTGCGCCCGCAGGACGTCGACCTGATCGTCACCACGACTGTCACCGGCGCCGCGGTCCCGTCCCTGGACGCGCGCATCGCCGGACGGCTGGGCCTGCGGCCCGACGTACGCCGCATCCCGATCTTCGGATTGGGGTGTGTGGCCGGTGCCGCCGGTATCGCGCGGCTCAACGACTACCTGCGGGGCGCGCCCGACAAGGTAGCGGTCCTGGTGTCGGTTGAATTGTGTTCGCTGACCCGCAAACACAATCCCTCGATGCCGACGCTGGTGGCCGGTGCACTGTTCGGCGACGGAGCCGCCGCGGTGGTCGCGGTCGGTGAACAACGCGCCCGTAGGCTCAACCCGACCGGACCCGATGTGCTGGACTCCCGCAGTCATCTGTACCCAGACTCGTTGCACGCCATGGGGTGGGACATCGGCTCCGATGGCTTCGAGATCGTACTGAGCGCCGAAGTCCCGGGCTTCGTGGGGCGCTACCTCGGTGACGACGTCACCGGGTTCCTCGGCGATCACGGTCTATCCGTCGACGATGTCTCCGCCTGGGTGAGCCATCCCGGTGGGCCGAAGGTGATCGAGGCGATCATAGAAACCCTCGGATTGCCTGAGGACGCACTGGATCTCACCTGGCAGTCGCTCGCCGACGTCGGCAACCTGTCGTCATCCTCGGTGCTGCACGTGCTACGTGAAACCATCTGTAAACGGCCGGAATCGGACACACCCGGGGTGATGATGGCGATGGGGCCGGGGTTCTGCTCGGAGCTCGTCCTGCTGCGTTGGCGCTGATGACGGCCAAGAGATACACCGCGCTGATCACCCTCGTCGCCGTCGAGCGGGTCCTCGAACTGGTGGTGTCCAAACGCAACCTGAAGTGGAGCATCGCCCAGGGCGGCAAGGAATTCGGGGCCGGCCACTATCCGGTGATGGTGGCGCTGCACAGCGCGCTGCTGGTGGGCGCGGTGGTGGAGGCACGTCGCCGCCGCCCGGCACCGGTGCTCGGCCGCATCATGGTGATGGTGGTACTCGTCGCCCAGGCGCTGCGGTGGTGGTGCATCACCACGCTGGGTAGGCAGTGGAACACCAGGGTCGTGGTGGTGCCGGGCGCAACGCGCGTCGTCGACGGTCCGTACCGCGTGCTGCCGCACCCGAACTACGTGGCCGTGGTCACCGAGGGGGCCGCACTGCCGTTGGCCGGCGGCGCGTGGATCACCGCCCTGGTGTTCACGGTGACCAACGCCGCGCTACTGCGAGCCCGGATCCGCGTGGAAAACGAAGCACTGCAAGGTTTGACGTGATCGATTTGCTCGTCGCAGGTGGCGGCCCGGCCGGGCTGGCCACCGCGGTGCACGCAGCGCGTGCCGGGTTGGAGGCCGTGGTGGTGGAACGCCGCCAGGGCCCGATCGACAAGGCCTGCGGTGAGGGCCTGATGCCGCACTCGGTCCGGCAGTTGCAACGCCTGGGCGCTCAACCCGAGGGCCGAACCTTTCGGGGCATCCGCTATCTGGACGGCCACCGCATCGCTGAGGCCAGGTTCCGCGACGGCGCCGGCCGCGGAGTGCGTCGTACGGTTCTGCATGCCGCACTGTCTGAGGCCGCGGCCGAAGCCGGGGTCCGGGTGGTCCAGGGTGAGGTGGGCCCGGTGACCCAGGACTCGACGTCGGTGAGCGCGGCCGGTTTTCGGGCCCGCTACCTGGCGGCCGCCGACGGCCTGCATTCACCGATCCGCCGCGCGCTCGGATTGAGCGGCGGTGAGGGCAGGCGACGCCGCTGGGGAATTCGGCGCCACATCCTGATCGCGCCGTGGTCGGACTGTGTCGAGGTGTACTGGGGCCCTGACGCCGAGGCGTACGTGACGCCGGTCGGGGAGAACTGTGTCGGGGTGGCGATCCTGACCTCGGCGCGCGGCGGCTTCGACGAGCACCTGGCGGCATTCCCGTTGCTGGCCGAGCGGATTCACGGGCTTGAGCACGGCCACGACCGCGCCGCGGGACCGTTGCGGCAGAAGGTCCGTAACCGGAGCGCGGGCCGGGTGCTGTTGGTCGGCGACGCGGCAGGCTACGTCGACGCCCTCACCGGCGAGGGGATGGGCCTGGCCTTCGGTGCGGCCGAACTCCTCGTGGGGTGTGTACGCGCGGACCGGCCCGGTGACTACGACCGGCAATGGCGTGCGCTGACCCGCCGCTACCGGTTGCTCACCGCAGCCCTGTTGCACGGCAGCGGTTTCGGTCCGGTGCGGGCCTGCATCACCCCGGCGTCGGCGGCGCTGCCCTCGGTGTTCACCCGTGTGGTCAACGCGCTTGGCGAGTAGGTTGTGCCAGGTTCCCCAGGTATTCCAACAACCTCATGCCGTGAAAGACCAGTAGCGCGGCGATGGAGCCGAGGGCGATCCCGGTGAACGTCAGAGAACCGAGCTGCCAGGTGAAGTCCGCGATCCCGATGATCAGCGGAATGGCGGCGGTCATCTGGTTGACCGGCTTGGAGAAGTCCACGTGATTAGTCAGCCAGATCCGCACGCCCAGGATGCCGACCAGGCCGTAGAGCACGATGGTCGCCCCGCCGAGCACGCCAGGAGGGATCGCTGAGATCGCCGCTCCGACCTTGGGACACAACGACAATGCGATCGCCACCGCGGCGGCCACCCAGTAGGCCGCGGTCGAGTAGACCCGGGTGGCGGCCATCACCCCGATGTTCTCGGCGTAGGTGGTGGTGGCCGAGCCGCCACCGGCACCCGCCAGCACGGTGGCCACACCGTCGGCGGCCAGTGCGCGGCCGATCATCGGATCGAGGTCGGTCCCGGTCATCTGCCCCACCGACTTGACATGCCCGATGTTCTCGGCGACCAGTGCGATCACCGCAGGTAGGAACAGCGGCAGAACCGCGAGGTTGAAACTCGGGGTGTGGAACTCGGGCAGCCCCAGCCACGGTGCCGCCGCGATCGCCGCGGTGTCCACGTCGCCCAGGGCCAGCGCCAGCAGATACCCGATCAGCACCGCGCCGAAGATCGCCAGCCTGCCGATCAAGCCCTTGAAGAAGGCCAGCGTGGCGACCAGCAACACCAACGTCACGATTCCGACCAAGGGGCCCTTCTCGAAGTTGGACTTGGCGGCCGGAGCGAGGTTGAAGCCGATGAGCGCGACGATCGCCCCGGTCACCACCGGCGGCAGTGCGACGTCGATCCAGTGGGTACCGACGAGGTGCACCACCGCGCCGATGAGGATCAACAACACCCCGACGGCGATCAAACCGCCGAGTGCACTTCCGGTTCCGTGCGATGCCACCGCCGCGGTCACCGGGGCGATCACGGAGAAACTCGACCCCAGGTAACTCGGCAACCGGTTGCCGGTGATGATCAGGAATCCGATGGTGCCGATCCCGGAGAACAACAGCGTGGTCGCGGGCGGAAAACCGGTGAGCACCGGGACCAGGAACGTCGCGCCGAACATGGCCACCACATGCTGGGCCCCGATACCGATGGTGCTCGACCAATTGAGCCGTTCCCCGGGGTTGACGACGAAGTCGTCATCGTTGCGGGTCTCGACGTACTTCCAACTCAGCGGAATCACGCATGTGACTACACACCATGATCGGCTGCCGCGCACGCGGACTGCGGCAACAATCAATCGTGATGAAACCGAACCTGGCGCGTTGGGTCCCCGGACTGGAACAGTTCACCGGCTACCGGCGGTCCTGGCTGCGCGGCGACGTGCTGGCCGGGGTGACGGTCGCGGCGTACCTGGTGCCGCAGGTGATGGCCTATGCGACCGTGGCCGGCCTGCCGCCGGTCGCGGGGTTGTGGGCCGCGCTGGTCCCGATGGCGGTCTACGCGCTACTGGGTTCTTCACGGCAACTGTCGGTCGGGCCGGAATCCACCACGGCCCTGATGACGGCCACGGCGCTGGCTCCACTGGTCATCGGCGACCCGGCGCGCTACGCCGCGATGTCGGCGGTGCTGGCACTGCTGGTGGGAGCGATCTGCTTGGTGGCCGGTCTGTGTCGGCTCGGGTTCCTGGCCGACCTGCTGTCGCGCCCGGTCCTGGTCGGCTACATGACCGGGGTGGCCGTCATCATGATCAGCGGCCAACTCGGCAAGATCAGCGGCATCGAGGTCACCGGCGACGAGTTCGTCGATCAGATCCGCTCTTTCGTCAGCGGCCTCGAATCGGTGCACGTACCAACGGTCGTGCTGTCGGCCACGGTTCTGGTACTGCTGCTGGTGCTGTACCGGATCTCGCCGCGGTTCCCCGGCCCGCTGGTCGCGGTGCTGGCGGCGACCGCTGTGGTGTGGCTGTTCTCCTTGGATGACAAGGGGATTCGGGTGGTCGGCGGCATCCCGGCCGGGCTGCCGAAACCCGCCCTTCCACCGGTCGCGATGACGGAGCTGGTGGCTCTGGTGATCCCGGCGGTCGGCATAGCGGTTGTCGCGTTCTCCGACAACGCCCTGACTGCCCGCACCTTCGCGGCGCGCAAGGGAGAGACCATCGACGCCAACGCCGAACTGCGGGCATTGGGTGTGTGCAACCTGACGACCGGTGTCACGCAAGGCTTTCCGGTCAGTTCCAGCGGAAGTCGTACTGCGCTGGGCGACACCGTGGGCAGCCGCACGCAGCTGTACTCGTTGGTGATGCTGGCGACGGTTCTGTTGGTCATGCTGGCCGGCCGTGACCTGCTGGAGCACTTCCCGATGGCCGCGCTGGGTGCACTCGTCGTCTACGCGGCCCTACGGCTGATCGACGTGGCAGAGTTCCGGCGGCTGGCACGCTTCCGGCGCAGCGAGCTGTTCCTGGCGGTGGCCACCACGGTCGCGGTGCTGGGCCTCGGTGTGCTCTACGGAGTGCTGGTGGCGATCGCCCTGTCGCTGATGGACGCGCTGCGGCGGATCGCCCGCCCGCACGACAGTGTCCTCGGCTATGTCCCCGGGGTCGCCGGGATGCATGACGTCGACGACTATCCGGACGCCCAGGTGGTTCCGGGGCTGGTCGTCTACCGCTACGACGCCCCGCTGTTCTTCGCCAACGCCGAGGATTTCCGGGAGCGTGCGTTGGCCGTGCTCGAGAACGCCCCCGGCAAGGTCGAATGGTTCATCTACAGCGCCGAGGCCAACGTCGATCCTGACCTGACCGCGGTCGACGCGCTGGAACAGTTGCGCCGGGAGCTGACCGCCCGGGGCATCGTGTTCGCAATGGCCCGGGTGAAGGCGGATCTGCGCGACGATCTGGTGGCCGCGGGCTTTCTCGATCGGATCGGCACCGACCGGATCTTTCCGACCCTGCCGACCGCCGTCGAAGCATTCCGTAACCGTTCGGCCTGAGGTCCGCTCAGAGCGGCGCGAGCAGAAGCGCGCAGGCCGTCTTCAGGCTGTCCTGCGCCTCGGTGACGGACATGCGCCCGTTCAGGCTGGACTGCAGGATCCCGTGCCAGGTTTGTTGGACGAGGCGCACCAATGAGATCTGTTGTGGGCTCGGGTCGTTCACGCCGGAGGCGTCCAAGAGCATGGTGCGCACCAGCTGGTCGATCCTGCCCACCTCGGCGACCACCGCCCCATCGGCGGTGTTGAGGGAGTTGAGCATGGCGGCGCTCAGGTGGGGTTGGCGCAGCATCGTGCGGGTGGCCCGCTCCAGTACGTCGAAGACCCGGTCGGCCGCCGTTCCCGATGGGGTGGACCGGCGACGGATGCCGTCCTGCATCCCCTCGACCCGGTCGGCCATCACGGCAAGGAACAGGTGCGTCTTGGATGGGAAGTACCGGTACAGCGTGCCCAGCGCCACCCCTGCCGACTTCGCGACCTCCTGCATCTGGACCTGCTCGGCCGGTCGCAGCGCGCCCAGCACCGCGGCTGCGCGCACTATCGCCTCACGCCGCTCCTGCTGGAGCTCCGAACTGGGCTCCGCTGCGGGGCGTGGTTCCCAGATCCTCGGCAACGCTGCTTCTCCCTGTCGATGGCGAACTCACACTAGAACACAGTCCACTTGCGCTGTAACGTCACTCAAAATTGAAATTCATTCTAGTTCTAGACGAGAGGCTCAGCATGCCGAAATTCACCCGTGATGAGCTGGCCGGCGCGCTCGATCACTACACCAGGACCGTCGAGGTCTGCTCCAAGACGGGCGACTGGGCTCCGTTCGCGGACCTGTTCACCGAGGACGTCACCTACATCGAGCACGCCTACGGCGTCTTCGAGGGCCGCGAGGCGGTCAGGGAGTGGATCACCGCCACGATGGCGCCGTTCCCGCACATGCGGTTCCCGCACACCTGGGTGGCCTATGACGAGGAAAACGGCGCGATCGTGATGGAGATCCTGAATGTCCTCGATCATCCGACCGAGCCCGGGCGTGAGTTCGGCTTTCCCAACGTCACCCGCCTCGTCTACGCCGGGGACAACTTGTTCTCCAGTGAGGAAGACGTCTACAACCCCAACCGGGACGCACCGCGCACGGTCGGTGCGTGGCTGAAGGCCGGCGGGGTCATGCTCGGCGAGGTGCCCGCCGCGAAGCACGCCTGAAATTCACTCTAGTTATGCCCGGTTCGAGTCGTGTATGACCGGACGGCGTAGATCGCCACCCCGACGGCGACCACGACAAGCCCGGTGAGCACCGAGGTCGGGGGCAGTGAGAAGGCCAGCACCAGGCAGCCGATCAGGCCCACGGCCGGCGCCACGCGGGACCACCGGTTCTCGGTCCGCAGCGTCCACGCCGACACATTCGCGATGGCGTAGTACAGCAGCACCGCGAACGACGAAAACCCTATTGCCCCACGAAGATCCGCCACCGCGGCCAGCACTGCCACCATGATGCCGACCAGCACCTCGGCCCGGTGCGGGACGGCGAACCGGGGATGAACCGCGGCCAGCCAGTGGGGCAGGTGATGATCGCGGGCCATCGCCAGGGTGGTGCGCGATACGCCGAGGATCAGGGCCAGGAGTGAGCCGAGTGCCGCCACCGCGGCCCCGGCACGTACCACCGGCTGCCACTGCGGCGCGCCGGCCGCCGCGACCGCATCGGCCAGCGGTGCGGGTGCGGACGCAAGGCCGGATCCGCCGAGCACCGACAGCACGGCGACCGCCACCACGGCGTAGATGGCCAGGGCGATACCCAGGGCGATCGGGATCGCACGCGGAATGGTGCGGGCCGGGTCGCGGACCTCTTCACCCAGGGTGGCGATCCGGGCGTATCCGGCGAAGGCGAAGAACAGCAGTCCCGCGGCCTGAAGTACACCGCCGGCACCGACGTCGTCACCGATCCCCAGGTGGGCGGAGTCGGCGGCGCCGGACCCGGCGATGATCACCACGACCGCGGCCAGGACCGCCAGCACGCACGCGACGATGATGCGGGTCAGCAATGCCGTCTTCTGGATTCCGGTGTAGTTCACCGCGGTCAGGGCCACCACCGCGGCCACCGCCACCGCGTGGGCCCATTGCGGCCACACGTACATCCCGACCGTCAGCGCCATGGCCGCACACGACGCGGTCTTGCCGACGATGAAACTCCACCCGGCCGTGTAACCCCAGAACTCGCCGAGGCGTTCGCGCCCGTATACGTAGGTGCCGCCCGATTGCGGGTAGCGCGCGGCGAGTCGCGCCGATGATGTGGCGTTGCAGTAGGCGACGACGGCCGCGACGGCGAGGCCGATGAGCAGCCCGCTTCTGGCCGCGGCGGCCGCCGGGGCCAGCGCGGCGAAAATGCCGGCCCCCACCATCGACCCCAGGCCGATCACGACGGCGTCAGTTGTCCCGAGCCTGCGCTGCAGGCCGCCGGGGGTGGTCACCCGGCGATATTAAGGTGTGATCGCCGATGCGGCAGCGCTGGAGTCTCCCGGCCAGCGGTTCACGGGTAACCACGGCGTGACCTCGGTTGTTACGCTCGAGTAGTGGGAGAACCCGAGTCAGCAGCCGCGCCGGCGCTAGCCGCCAATAGTTGGGCGCTGCTCGGGATGTTGTCCTACCAGCGCGAACTCTCGGGCTATGACATCCGCAAATGGCTCCACTACGGCGTGCGCTACTACTACGGCAGCCCGGCCTTCAGCCAGATCTACTCCGATCTCAAGAAGCTCGAGAAGATGGGCTTCCTGACCTCTCGCGAAGATGACAGCGGCCCGCGCAACCGCCGTTTGTACAAGATCACCGAGACCGGCCTCGATGCCGTCACCCGATGGGCGCGGGATACGCCGGCAGATCCTCCGACGCTGAAGCACGCCGCGATAATGCGGGTGACCCTGGGGCACCTCAGTGACCCCACGGCACTCAAGCAGATGCTCGAGGAGCACATCGCCTACGTCGATGAGATGCATCAGGATGCCGCCAAGGGCGCACGATGGGCCGCGGCCGATCCGACATGGACCTACGCCCGGATCGCCCTGGATTGGGCGGAGCGGTATTACGCGTCCGAGCGGGAACTCACCTTGAGGATGATCAAGGATCTCGATGACGCCGATGCGAATTTCCCGAAGGTGGGTGAGGGAATTCCGTTGCCCGGACCCGAATATTGGGAAGAATTCGAGAAGCGAGTGGCCGCCGAAAGCCGCAAATCAGCGCAAGATCGGCGGGCTACGCCAGCTGCAGAGTAGCCCCGGTCCGCGGGTCCGCGGGGCTGGGTGCTGCGGGGCCACCGCGCAGCGGACGCAACGGCTGCAAGGTCGGCGCCGCACGGTCGGGACCGTCTTCCGCACTGCGCCAGATGCCCATCGCCGTCATCCGCACCGGTGCGGTCAGCCGCTGGTCGAACGTCATCCGGTTCATCGGGCCGCAGACCGACACTGCCGCGACGGCGGCGCCGACCGGGCCGATCGGCGCCGCCACACAACCGAATCCCGGCAGCGATTCTTCGCGCTCGAAGGCCACTCCGCGGGCGCGGGTCTTGGCCAGCTCGGCTGTCAACTGCTGTTCCGTCGCGATCGAGAACCGCGTCTTGCGTGAGGTCAGGCTGATCTCGACGGACGGGTTGTCGGCCAGTATCGCCTTGCCCACCGCTGTGCAATGCGCGGGTTGGCGTCCGCCGACGCGGGTCGGGATGGCGGTCACCATCTGACCACCGATCTTCTCCAGGTACACCACGTCGGAGCCGCAGAGGACCGCGAGGTGGACGACCAGCCCGGTAGCCCGGTGCAGATCGCGCATGAGTGGAATCGCCGCCTGGTGGATGCGGTCCTGATGCAGCGCGAGCGATCCGAGCTCGACCAGTCGCATGCCCAGCTGGTAATCGCGGCCTTCGCGGCGAAGCCACCGCAGGTGGACGAGACGTTCGAGCATGCGGTGCGCCGACGAACGCGGCAGGCCGGTGCGGCGGACGATCTGAGCCAGCGTCAGACATCCGGGCCCGTCGAAGGCATCGAGGACCAGGGAAATCCGGTCGATGACGGCGCTGGGCGTCTCGCCCGTCTTCTCGACAGCCGTTGTCATCAGAAACCTCCCACCGTGAGCTACATGCCTAATCGAAGTATGACTATTAGGAATATGACTGTTTGTAACATAGCAGTGTGGGCGCTGTCACACTAATCGCTGAATGCGGTCGGTGTCTCTCAGATCATCGCGCGCAGCGGGCCCTGTGGGTCCACGCCCAGAGAGCTCAGGGCCGAGGCGTGATAGACCGTGCCGGGAACGTGGATGGCGTGCGCCTGCCCGACGTGGACATCGCGCCAGTACCGCTGCAGCGGCTTGTCCATCCGGGCGGCGTTGCCGCCGCAGCGCGCGAAGATCTCGTCGACCGCTGACACGGCCCGCCACACCGCCCGGACCTGGGTGCGCCGGCCCGCGGCACGGTCCTCGAAAGACACGTCCCCGCCCGAGTCGACGAGGTCGTAGATGCGGTCGACATTGGCCAACAGCTCCTGGCGGGCGGCGTTGATATCCGCGGCGGCCTCGCCGATCGCATACATGACGTACGGATCGTCCTTGATCGCCACTCCGCTGGCATTCACCCGTTCACGCTGGTAATCGAGTGCGGCCGCCAGCGCGCCCTCGGCGATCCCGATCGTCGCCGCACTGATGCCGAGCGGGAACATCGTCGACCACGGCATCAGGTAGAGGGTGTCGGTCATCCCGGCCTCGCGCTGGGCCGTACCGTCCATCACCTTCGTCGCGTCCATCGTCCGGTACGAGGGAACGAAGGCGTCGGTGACGATGACGTCCTTCGAGCCGGTACCGCGCAGGCCCACGACATTCCACGAGTCCTCGACGATCTCGTAGTCCTGGCGCGGCAGGATCATGTGCAGCATCTGCGGCGGCATCAACGGCTTGCCGTCCGCACCGCCGAGCATGGCGCCCAGGAAGATCCAATCGCAATGGTCGGTGCCCGAGCTGAACTGCCAGCGGCCAGTAAGGAGGTAGCCGCCGGCGTTCCCTTCAATGGGCGTGGCCACACCCTGGGGCGCATACGGCGAGGCGACCCAGGTGTCGACGTCGTCGGCCCAGATCTCGGCGGCGACCCGGGGATCGGCGTAGGCCAGCTGATAGGGATGGACACCCACCACACCGTTGATCCAGCCGGCGGCCGGGTCGAGCGCCGCGGTGGCCATCACGGTTTCGGCGAACTCGCGCGGATGGACCTCCAAGCCGCCGTGGGTCTTCGGTTGCAGCAGCCGGATGTTACCCACCGACTTCATCAGCTTGACCGTCTCGTCGGTGAGCTTCCCGATCTTCTCCGCCTCGGGACCCTGGCTGCGTAGTTGATCGGCGTTCTCGCGCACTCGGTCGATCACCCGGTCGGTCATCATCTGGTCCTATCCGTCGAGGGCTGTCATAAATGGTGTACCGCTTCGCGCCGGTGATGTGGCCTGAGTCTCAGTGAGTGAAATTTGTTGCCATATCTGCTCACGGGTGTGCTTCCGGGGGCCGGCGACAGACGCTTCCGCTCCCCGTCGCGTCGGTCTCCCGATAGGCGGGATACGCCATGCCAAGCCCCGAAATTAACTGCGATTGTTCCCGGTCGAGACGAGTGGTCCGGGTCATACGACCCCTCGCGTGATTCACACACAGAACGGAGAATCCGATGCTGCAGCGACAACTCGCCGGCCCACTCGAAGGGGTGGGTGGGTTGTTCGCCATGTCGGTGGACGCCGCGAGATTCGTGGTTCGCAGACCCTTCCAATGGCGTGAATTCCTCGACCAGTCCTGGTTCGTGGCACGGGTGTCGATGGCGCCGACCCTCCTGGTGGCGATCCCGTTCACCGTGCTGGTGTCGTTCACCTTGAACATCCTCCTTCGCGAGCTGGGTGCGGCAGACCTCTCCGGGGCGGGTGCGGCCTTCGGTGCCGTGACCCAGGTCGGACCGATGGTGACGGTGCTGATCGTGGCCGGCGCCGGGGCCACCGCGATGTGCGCCGACCTCGGGTCCCGCACCGTGCGTGAAGAGATCGACGCCATGGAGGTTCTGGGCATCAACCCGATCCAGCGCCTGGTGACCCCCAGAATGCTCGCATCAGGGCTGGTCGCCTTATTGCTCAACAGCGTCGTCGTGATCATCGGAATCCTTGGCGGATACCTGTTCTCGGTGTTCGTCCAGGACGTCAACCCCGGTGCGTTCGCAGCGGGCATCACCCTGCTCACCGGCGTTCCCGAGGTGATCATCTCCTGCGTCAAGGCCGCGTTGTTCGGCCTGATCGCCGGCCTGGTCGCCTGCTACCGCGGTCTGACCGTCTCGGGCGGAGGTGCCAAAGCGGTGGGCAACGCCGTCAACGAAACAGTGGTGTACGCCTTCATGGCACTGTTCGTCGTCAACGTGGTGGTCACCGCCATCGGCATCCAGATGACGACCCGATGACGGCATCGACGGCGGTACTCCAGTCGGCCTACCCGCGACTGTCCCGCGCCGTGCGACGGCCCGGGGCCGTGCTGAGCGGCATCGGTGACCATGTCCTGTTCTACGGTCGGGCCCTGGCGGGCGTGCCGTTCGCGGCTGCGCACTACCGCAAGGAAGTCGTCCGGCTGATCGCTGAAATCAGCATGGGCGCAGGAACATTGGCGATGATCGGCGGAACCGTCGTCATCGTCGGGTTCCTGACCCTGGCCACCGGCGGGGTCCTGGCGATCCAGGGTTACAGCTCGCTGGGCAACATCGGGATCGAAGCGCTCACCGGGTTCCTGGCGGCCTTCATCAATGTCCGGATCTCGGCGCCCATCGTCGCCGGTATCGGTCTGGCCGCCACCTTCGGTGCCGGCGTCACCGCGCAGCTCGGCGCGATGCGGATCAACGAAGAGGTCGACGCCTTGGAGTCGATGGCGATCCGGCCGGTCGAGTACCTGGTGTCCACCCGCATCGTGGCCGGGATGATCGCCATCACGCCGCTGTACTCGATCGCGGTGATCCTGTCGTTCCTGGCCAGCCAGTTCACCACCGTTGTGCTGCTCGGGCAGTCGGGTGGTCTGTACGGCCACTACTTCAGCACCTTCCTCAACCCGATCGACCTGCTGTGGTCCTTCCTGCAGGCGCTGCTGATGGCGCTGGCGATCCTGTTGGTGCACACCTACTACGGCTTCTTCGCCACCGGGGGCCCGGCCGGCGTGGGAGTGGCGGTCGGAAACGCGGTGCGGACGTCGCTGATCGTGGTCGTCTCGATCACGCTGCTGATCTCGCTGGCCGTCTACGGCTCCAACGGCAACTTCAACCTCTCCGGCTAGAGAAGGCATCTGATGTCGCGTGACGCTAAACGTCAACTGAGCGGACTGATCACGGTGGTGGTGATCGCCGCGATCATCGTCGGCGCCATCGTGGCGTTCCGCGGTGGGGTCGCGCCCACAGCGTCGGTGACCGTCATCTCTCCGCGCGCCGGTCTGGTGATGAATCCCGACGCCAAGGTCAAACTGCACGGTGCGCAGGTCGGCAAGGTCGTCGCGATCGAAGCACTGCCTGACGGGCAGGCGGCCCTCCGGTTGGCGATGAACCCTGATGACCTGCAGCTGATTCCATCCAACACCGGTGTCGAGATCGCCTCGAGCACCGTGTTCGGCGCCAAGTTCGTCCAACTCGTGCCACCGCCGAAGCCGTCGCCGACATCGATGTACGCCGGCCAGGTTCTCGATGCGACGCACACCACCGTCGAGATCAACACGGTGTTCGAGCAACTGGTGACGGTGCTGGCGCAGATCCAACCGGAGAAGCTGAACGAGACGCTCGGCGCGATGGCCCAGGCGATCGACGGTCGCGGTGACAAGCTGGGGCAGACCCTGGTCGATCTGGACGCCCTGCTGGCCAAGATCGCCCCCAGCCTTCCCACGCTGAGCCATGAGATGGCTGTCGCACCACAGGTGTTCAACGCGTACGCCGACGCCGGACCGCAGTTGATGGACACCGTCCGCAATTCGACGCAGCTCAGCAACACGATCTTCGATCAACGGAACGATCTGGATGCGTTGCTCGTCAGCGCGATCGGGCTGGCCGACGTCGGCAACGACGTGGTCGCGACCAACAGTGCTGCGGTGACCGACGCCATGCGACTGCTGGTGCCGACCACGAACCTGCTCAACCAGTACAACCCGGCGCTCAACTGTGCGCTGAAGGGCTTGGAGCCGTTGGCCCTCGGTCCGCCGACACCGTTGCCGGGCGTCATGCTGCTGGACTCGTTCCTGCTGGGCACCGAACGCTACCGCTACCCGGGCAACCTGCCGAAGGTGGCCGCCACCGGCGGCCCGCAGTGCCAGGGCCTGCCCGAGGTCGGTTTCGAGCAGCGGCCGCCGTTCATCGTGACCGATATCAACGCCAACCCCGCGCAGTACGGCAATCAGGGGATCCTGTTGAACTCCGACGCACTCAAGCAAGCGCTGTACGGCCCGCTCGACGGCCCGCCACGCAACACCGCCCAGATAGGACAACCGGGATGACGCGCAGCCGCGGGACCGCTGTGAAGTTCGGCGTGTTCGGACTGACGATGCTGCTCTTGACCGGAGCGCTGTTCGCGATCATGGGCCAGTACCGCACCGGGTCGACGAACGGTTATTCGGCCATGTTCACCGATGCGTCCAGCCTGAAGGCCGGTGACTCGGTACGTGTCGCCGGTATCCGCGTCGGTACGGTCAATGACGTTGTCCTGCAACCTGACAACAAGGTACTGGTGCGCTTCGACGCGGACCGCGAAGTCGTCATGACGACTGGCACCAAGATCGCGGTGCGCTATCTGGACCTGGTCGGCAACCGGTATCTGGAGCTGCTGGAGGGCCCCGGCTCGACCAAGCTCCAGCCGCCCGGGTCACAGATACCGGTCGAGCGCACCGAGCCGGCACTGGATCTCGACCTTCTCCTCGGCGGGCTCAAGCCCGTCATCCAGGGGCTCAACGCCCAGAACGTCAACGCCCTGACCAACTCGTTGATCCAGATCCTGCAGGGCCAGGGCGGCACGGTGGAATCGCTGATGGCCCACACGACTTCGTTCACCCAGGTACTCGCCGACAACGGACAGACCGTGCAACAACTGATCGACAACCTGAAGACCGCCGTGGCAACGGTTGCCAAGGACGGCGACAAGTTCTCGGGTGCTGTCGAGCAACTGCAACAACTCATCACGGGTCTGTCGCAGGAACGCGATCCCATCGGAGAGGCGATCAACGCCCTGGACAACGGCACCGCCTCCCTGGCGGATTTGATGACACAGGCCCGGCCTCCGCTGTCGGGCACCGTCGATCAACTCACCCGCCTGGCGCCGTTGCTCTCCAACGAGGATGACATGGCGCGGCTGGACCTGTCGTTGCAGAACGCGCCCAAGAACTACCGCAAGCTGGTCCGGTTGGGCGCTTACGGCAGCTTCATCAACCAGTACGTGTGTGGCATGAATGTCCGCGTCACCGACCTACAGGGGCGTACCGCGTACTTCCCGTGGATCATCCAGAACTCCGGACGCTGTGGGGAGCCCTGATGCTGAAATACCGTGGATCGCACCTCATCCGGAGCGGACTCATCGGCATCGTGCTGATCGCGATGATCATCGCCGTCGGTCTCCAGCCGCAGGCGCTGTGGTCATGGGCCACTTCGGTCAAATACAACGCACTGTTCGCCGAGGCAGGTGGGCTCACCACCGGTAACGACGTCAAGATCTCCGGAGTCACCAAGGGCCTCGTCACCGATGTCAGCCTGAGCCATGGGAAGGCGTTGGTGACCTTCACCCTCGACAGCAAGGTCCGTCTCGGTTCCGACACCACGGCGCACATCCGCACCGGGACGATGCTCGGTGCCCGGATGCTGACCCTGGAACCGGCCGGCGCCGGCACGATGCACGCTTCGGACACGATCCCCATCACCAGGACGGCGTCGCCGTATTCGTTGACCAACGCCGTCGGCGACTTCACGAACAACACGGCCGGCACCGACACAGCGGCGCTCACCCAGTCCCTGGATACGTTGTCGGACACCATCGACCGGATGGCGCCGCAGCTGGGGCCCACGTTCGAAGGCCTGTCCCGGTTGTCGGAAACGCTGAACAGCCGCAACGAGTCCCTGTCCAATCTGCTCAAGAGCGCCGCCGATGTGACCGGCATCCTGTCGAAGCGAAGCGAGCAGGTCAACACGCTGTTGTTGGACGCGAACGCGTTGACCGGGGTGCTCGACCAACGCCGGTACGCGGTCGTCAACCTGCTGGCCAACACCTCGGCGCTGTCCCAGCAGCTCTCCGGACTCGTCCACGACAACGAAGAAGAGCTCGCACCCACCCTCAAACAGCTCAACTCGGTGAGCGCGATGCTCGAGAAGAACCGTGACAACATCGCGGGCGCACTGGCTGGCCTGGCCAAATACCAAGTCACCCAGGGTGAATCGGTGAACAACGGCTTCTACTACAACGCCTTTGTCTCGAACCTCAATCCTGCGCAAACCATCCAGCCGTTCTTCGACTACGCCTTCGGATTCCGGCGCGGTACCAACGCCGGACAACCACCGGACAATGCCGGCCCACGCGCCGAATTCCCCTTCCCCTACAACGGCATTCCTGGAGGAAGTCGATGATCGCCCGCAACCGGAAGAGGATCAGCCGCGTCGCGCTGGTGCTGCTCGCCGTGCTGGCGCTGGCCGGCACGGTGGTGGTCGTCCGGCAGACCGTCTTCAAGCCGACCACCATCACCGCGTACTTCACCTCGGCCACCGCGATCTACCCGGGTGACGAGGTTCGTGTCGCCGGGGTCAAGGTCGGCTCCATCAAGAGCATCGAACCGGTCGGTGGGCAGGCGCGGATGGTCCTCGCCGTCGATCGTGGGGTGAAGATCCCGGCCGATGCCAAGGCAATCCTCATGGCGCAGAACCTGGTTGCCGCCCGGTACGTCCAGCTGACCCCGGCCTATGAAGATGCCGGTCCGACGATGGCCGACGGTTCGCAGATCGGGGCGGAACGCACCGCGGTGCCCGTCGAGTGGGACCAGGTCAAGGACCAGCTGATGCGGTTGGCGTCGGATCTGGGGCCGATCAACGGAGCGTCGGCCACCTCGCTGAGCCGCTTTGTCGACAGTGCCGCCGCGGCCATGGACGGCAACGGCGAGAAACTGCACGAGGCCATCAGCCAGTTGTCCGGTGTCGCAAAGATTCTGGGCCAGGGGAGCGGCGATGTCGTCGGCATCATCAAGAATCTGCAGGTCTTCGTGACGGCGCTGCGGGACAGCAACGCCCAGATCGTGGAATTCCAGGGCCATCTCGCGAACGTGACCAGCGTCGTCGACGGGAGCCGCTCCGATCTGGACGGCGCCCTGACGAACCTGGCCGACGCCGTCGGCAACGTCCGGCGATTCGTCGCAGGCAGCCGTGACCAGACGGCCGAGCAGCTGGAGCGGCTGACCAACGTCACGCAGAATCTGGTGGACAACAAGACCAAGCTCGAGAACGTCCTGCACGTCGCGCCCAACGCGATCGCCAACGGCTACAACATCTACAACCCCGACAGCGGTACCGCAGTCGGCGCGTTCTCGCTGGCGAACTTCTCCGATCCGTTGTCTGTGGTGTGCTCGGCGATCGGCGCGGTCAAGAATGCCACCGCAGCGGAATCGGGCAAGTTGTGCGCGCAGTACCTCGGACCGGCCCTGTCGCTGCTCAACTTCAACCACATGCCGATGCCGTTCAACGCCTATCTGAAGAAGTCGCCCAGCCCGGAGAACCTGGTGTACACCGATCCCAACCTGGCACCGGGCGGGGCCGGCGGGCGTCCGCAGCCGTACGAAGATCTACCGCCTGCCGTGTCGGCCTACACCGGCGCCGATGACATGGCGCCACCGGCCGGATGGGGTGCGACCCCGGGGGCACCTGGTGCGTACGCACCCAACGGACTGCCCGCGAATACCTCGCCCGCGGCGTATCCCGGATCACCGATCGTCTCGGACCCGCCCGTGCAAGCACCGAAGACATTGCGGGACATGCTGCTTCCTGCCGAAGCTGCACCGGTCCCCGCACCGCCCGCCCCAGGAGGCACCCCATGATCACTCGGCGGTCGCTCACGCGCCTGACCGCGGTAGCCGCCTGCTCGGTGGCCACGCTGACCGGATGTGCGTTCCACGGGCTGAACTCCCTGCCCCTGCCCGGCACCGTGGGGCGCGGGCCGGACGCGACGGTCTATCACGTCGAACTCGCCAATATCGGGACACTGGAATCCAATTCGCCCGTGATGATCGGTGACGTCATCGTGGGCAGCGTCTCCCGCATGGTGGTCAAGGGCTGGCATGCGGACGTGGAGGTCTCGGTCAAGCCCGACGTCGTCGTTCCGGCCAACGCGATCGCCACCGTCGGGCAGACCAGCCTCCTGGGCTCCATGCACATAGCCCTCGATCCGCCGCTCGGGCAGTCTCCGTCCGGGCGGCTTGCCCCGGGCGCGACCCTCGAGCTCAACCAGACTTCGACATATCCGTCGACCGAACAGACCCTGTCGTCGCTGTCTGTGCTCGTCAACGGCGGAGGCCTGGGCAAGATCGGTGACCTGGTCACCGAATTCAACGCCGCGCTGAGCGGCCGCGAAGACAAGATCCGCGATCTGCTCACCCGCCTCGACGACATCGTCGGCATGTTCGCCAACCAGCGGGACGACATCAACGCCTCCATCACGGCACTGAACCGGCTGGCCGGCACGCTGGCCGGACAGCAGGAGGTGATCACCACGGCGTTGAACCGGATACCGCCTGCACTGGACGTCCTGGTCAAGGAACGCCCGCGCATCACCACCGCGCTGGAGAAGTTCGGGAAGTTCAGCGACACCGCGACCAATCTCGTCAACGCGACGCGAGACGACCTGCTGACCAACCTGCGCAACCTCGAACCGACGGTCAAGGCGCTGGCCGACGTCGGCCCGAATCTGGGCACCGTGCTGGCATTCGCGCCGACATATCCCTACCCGCAGAACTTCATCGACCGGGCGATCCGCGGGGACTACCTCAACCAGTTCATCACCTTCGACTTCACGATTCCGAGGCTGAAGCGGGGATTGTTCCTCGGCACCCGGTGGGGCCAGGAGGGGCTGCCCCTTACCCCGGCGCCCGGCGACCCCTTCTTCGCCAACTACACGAAGGACCCGCTCGGCATGCCATTGACGCCGCCACCGGCCGCGGTGGCCACCGTGCCACCGCTGATCGACCAGGCTCCGGCCAATGGTCAGGCGGCCCCGGTGGACCAGGCCGCGGCGCCCGCACCGGAACCGCAGCCCGATCCGCCTGCGGCAGTGGCGCCTTCTGACCCTGTAGAGCCGAACGGAGGCAACTGATGCTCACCCGTTTCGTCCGAATCCAGCTGGCCATCTTCGCGGTGGCGTCGGTGATCGGCATGGCCCTGATGGGCATCGTCTATCTGCAGGCCCCCACCCTCCTGGGCATCGGGCGAATGACGGTGACCCTGCAATTGCCGGGAACCGGTGGGCTCTACCAGTTCTCGAACGTGACCTATCGCGGTGTTCAGATGGGGAAGGTCACCGAGGTGCGGCCCACCCGGGACGGAGCGGAAGCGACACTGTCGCTGAACACTTCACCCAAGATTCCCGCAGACCTGCACGCCGCGGTCTTGAGCGTGTCGGCAGTGGGCGAGCAGTACGTCGATCTGCAACCCCGCAACGACTCGGGACCGTATCTGCACGACGGCTCGGTGATCCCGGCATCGAACACATCGATCCCCCAGGCCGTCGGGCCGATGCTCGATCAGGTCAGTTCACTCATGGGCAGCATCCCCAAGGACAAGATCAGCCCACTGCTCGATGAAACCTTCAAGGCCTTCAACGGCTCTGGAAACGATATGGGGGCGTTGCTGGACTCGTCGTCGAGACTGATCGCCGAGGCGAACGCCGCATCCGATCAGTCCCGTGCGCTCATCGATGACGGCGCGCCACTGCTCGACGGGCAGGCCGAATCGGTCGATGCGATCCGTACCTGGGCTCGCAGCATGGCCGGAATCACCAAGCAGGTCGCCGACGACGACCAGCACGTGCGCACCCTGCTCAAGGAAGGGCCGGGAGCCGCAGACGAAGCCTCCCGCTTGTTCAATCAAGTCAAACCCACGCTGCCGCTGTTGCTGGCCAACCTCACCAGCCTGGGCCAGGTCGGGGTGACCTACCACCCGTCGCTGGAGCAGCTACTGGTGCTTCTGCCGCCGTCGATCTCGGCGACGCAGTCATACGGTGCGCCGAAGAACAATCCAATCGGAATGTCGTTGGGAGACTTCACTCTTACGATGGGCGACCCGCCGGCGTGCACGGTCGGGTTCCTGCCGCCGTCGTCGTGGCGGTCTCCGGAGGACACCACCGACATCGATACCCCCGACGGGCTGTACTGCAAGCTGCCGCAGGATTCGCCGATCGGCGTCCGCGGCGCCCGTAACTACCCGTGCATGGGGAAACCTGGAAAGCGTGCTCCCACAGTCGAAATCTGCGACAGTGACCGACCTTACGAGCCATTGTCGATGCGGCAGCACGCCCTCGGCCCCTACCCGATCGATCCCAACCTGCTCGCTCAGGGGATCGCGCCGGACTCCCGCGTCGATCATGACAAGTTCATCCACGGCCCCATAGAGGGCACGCCACGTCCGCCGGCCGCGGTGCCGCCGGGGGAGGCGCCGCCGCCTGCCGAGGCGCCTGCCGCACCGCCGGCCGAGGCACCGGCTGCTGAGGCACCGCCGAGCCCGGATGCTCCGACACTGGCGCCAAGTGCGTTCAGCCCAGGCGAATCTGCCGGGCCATCGGTTGCGATCGCCACCTACGATCCGCAGACGGGTCGGTACGCCACCCCGGACGGCAAGGTGTACCGGCAGTCCGACCTCGTACCGCGCACCGGTGAGCAGACCTGGCAGGACCTGTTCACCACCTGATTCGAATAACCCCCGCAACGGGATCCATTGCGGGGGCCGGTACCGGAACTGACCGGACAGCTGAAAAGCTGTCCGGTCAGGCCGTTTTCACGAGTTTGAACGGCATCGTGATGAACACCACCTTGCTGGTGCCGCACGACCCGCTGACGCCGGTGGTCGAATCCTCGCCCACCAATGTGGTCGACGCCGGATCGACTGCGGTGGCGCTCTCGTTCGAGGGGAAGAAGCGGTAGACCTGCAGACCGGGGCCGGCGGTGCCGTCGCCGCACGTCTGCCAGTTGTCCACCGTCCTCTTGACGTACCAGACGCCGCTCTTCTTGTAGATCGGTGCGCTCCAACCCCAGTCGGTGTCGACCGTGCCGGTGCATTCGCTCGGGTAACTGCATGTCGTGGAGATCGTCCAGGTGCCACGAATGCTGGCCTCGTCGTGGAAGATGTCGTTCGACTTGGCCCACTCACCGTTCGACGTGGCGATGTACGTCCCGTTGAGACCCCAGTTACTCGGAGATGCCTCGGCGACAGGGCTGCACAAACCGCCCACCACAGCGGCGGTAAGCACCCCTGCCCCAATGAATGCCGTCGACACCCGCATCACCAAACTCCTCCGTACACCGGCCGCCGGCGGTCGCCGTGGCAAGCCTTCACTGTCCAACTTCTGGCGCCTTTTGACGGACAACCTCCCACCTAGTGGGCATTGCGATGGCAGCCGGATTCGGCCGTGCCACAGTGTCGTGCGTGCGGATACCGTTGGCAGCCATGGCAGGTCTGCTCGTCGCGGGGGCGATGACCGCCCCAGCCCCGGCGAGCGCAGAACCTGCCGGATGCAGTGAACCCTCGTGCGTACCCGGGATCGTCGGCGGGGTCGTGCTCGGCGCGCCGTGTGGGGATACGGCGTACTACGTCTTCGGCACCACCTCGTGGGGCCGGCTGGTCTTCTGCGGGTCGCCGCGCCGGTACGAGCCGCGTTACTTCCGGTCACCGCCGCTGAAAGGCATTCGCGAGGAGAACACCCCATGTACCGGCTTCGAAAATTCCGTCGCCCAGGCGCCCGACGGGCTCTTCTTGACTTGTGTGTCCAGTGACGGATCGAGCAGGTGGCTTCGTGGCGACCTCTGACGCGCTGGGCGGTGCGCCGTCGAGGCGGTGGCGCACCGGCGCGGTGTTCGCCGTCACCATCGGCGCGTGCCTTCCCTTGGCGATACCGGCGCACGCGGACGAGGATCCGATGATGCACCGCGTGACGTACACAGTCACCGCCGAGCAGCCGACGGCCGTCGGCATCTACTTCCGCGAGGTCGACCCGCCGACGTGGGCGGACTACAGCCACAATCCTTACGAGTTCAGCCCCAAAGACGATCTCACTCTGGAACCGGGCAAACCCTGGATCCGCGAGGTCACGCTTGCCGATCCGATGAAGTGGGCGATGGTCACCGTCAGCACCGGTGGGTTGGCTCCGCAACCGCCGCGGGCCCTGAGTTGCGAGCTGGCAATCGACGGAGTCGTCGTCGACCGTGCGGCCGGCCCCAAAGGGGCGTTGTGTTCGCTGCGCAATTGGTGAGGCACGAGTTCGGCAGCCACGGATTTGTCCGCTGGGTGGGACAGCGGCGGCGACGCGAACTTCGGTCGCATTAGCGTGTGGCAGCAGTCACATCGGCCATGAGGCGACCGCAGCAACTGGTGCCGTCCTCGACTGGCCGAGATCAACCGGAGGTGCACTATGCGGTTACTCAGCCGCTCCGACCAGGAAACTGAGACAGCCGAACTCGACGAGGCCGACGAGGTCACGTCGCAGCTGAGCGACGACGACCTGGAGTCACCGGATCAGGCTGAAACCGCCGACCCCGCCGACCCCGCCGACCCCGCCGATGAGGACGAGGACCAGGACGAGGACCAACCGTCGGACGCGGGCGGAAAACGTAGATGGCGTCCGAGTCTCGCGACGTTGCTCGCCGGCATCGCCATCCTGGTCAGCGGTGCGTTGCTGGCGGCCGGCGGATACATGATCTGGTCTCACCAGCAGGCCGACCGTGAGCAGCAGCGCCGCGCGGAATTCGCGGCCGCCGCGTCGCAGGCCGCCGTCACCCTGATGTCGATCGACAGCGCCACGGCACAGCAGAACGTCCAGCAGATCATCGACAACTCGACCGGTCAGTTCAAGGACGATATCCAGTCCACCGCCGAAGATCTGGTGAAAGCGGCGCAGGACTCGAAAGCCACGACGAAGGCGACTGCGAAGGCCTCGGCAGTGCAGTCGATGGACGGGGACTCCGCCGTCGTCCTCGTCGGCACGGCAACCACAGTCAGCAACTCGGCCGGTGCCAATCAGCAGCCGCGGAACTGGCGCTTGAGCCTCACCATGGTCAAAGACGGGGGACAGATCAAGATGTCGAAAGTGGAGTTCGTCCCGTGAGCGCGACAACAGCCGAAGCTGATATCGAGGAGTCAAAGGCCGACTGTGCCAGCGAGATCGAGGCCGAGCAGACGGTAGCCGATGAGGGTGCCGACGAGGGTGCCGCTCCCCGGGAGCGGTGGATCCATCGCGTTGCCCGGCGATGGCGACCGATCGCGGTCGTCTGCGTGCTGCTGGCTTCGGCGAGCTCTGCCGCGGCACTCTATTTCGCCATGTATCGCGTGGATCATGGGATCGCCGCCGCGTCCACGACGGTGGTCGACGCGGCGTCCGACGGTTCGGTGGCGTTGTTGTCTTATGCGCCAGACAGTTTGGATCAGGACTTCGCCGACGCGCGTTCCCGCTTGACCGGCGATTTCTTGACGTACTACAGCGAGTTCGCCGACAAGTTCGTGGCGCCCGCGGCCAAACAGAAAGACATCCGCGCCACCGCCTCGGTCGTGCGCGCTGCTCCGATCGCCGTGCAGTCCGATACCGCGGAGGTGTTGGTCTACCTGAACCAGGCGACGACCAGCCGCGACAACCCGGAGCCGGCGCAGGCGGCCAGCGCCGTGAAGGTCGGGCTCACGAAAGTCGATGGGAACTGGCTGATCTCATCGTTCACCCCGATCTAGCCGGCCGAACTGCGTTGTGGTGTGCGCAACGGGGTGGACGCCGTCGCCGGGTGGCCCCCGGACATGACGCCTAGCTAGGGACCGCGGACTGCTTTGCCGGTGAGGGCGTGGTTGTTGTCGAGCAGTGTCCAGCCGGGTGGAAGTCCGGGGTCGAGTGGTTCTGGGGCGGATGGTTCGGGGTTCCAGAGGTGTTCGACATTGGGTGTGTTGGGTGTGGGTTGGTCGAAGTCGTTGTCCCAGTCCAGGTCCCATTGCGGGTCCCATTGCAGTTCCCAGTCGGGAGGCTGCTCGAGTTCGTGGGTCAGGTCCCGTTCGGGATCCTGTTCGGGGTGCTGTTGTGGTTCCGGTTCTGGTTGGTCCTGGGGTGGGGCCAGGAGTAGTTCGGGGCGGTGGTGGTAGTTGATGCGGTGTTGGCCGTGGTCCAGTTCTGGTGGTGGGTGCCATTCGACTTCGCCGTGGTTGTTGATGGTGGTGGTGTAGCCGCCGTTGGTGTGCACGAGGCGGTTGTCGGGGCCGCAGGCCAGGGCCATGTCGTCGACGTTGGTGTTGCCGCCGTCGGCCCAGTCGGTGACGGCGTGATGGACTTGGGTGCCGTAGGCGCCGACGGTGCAGCAGGGTTTGGTGCAGCCGCCGTCGCGGGCGATGAGCATGATGCGTTGGGCGGGGCTGGCGGTGCGGCGGGCCCGGAAGTAGTCCAGGGCTGCTCCGGTGGCCTGGTCGAACACCGCGAGGTGATGGTTGGCGTGTGCGCCCATGCGGATGACGTCTTTGATGGGCAGTTTGGTGCCGCCGCCGGTGAGGCCGATCCCGGCGCGGGATTCGAGGTCTTGCAGGGTGGTGCGGATGATCACCGCGACGGGTAGCCCGTTGAGTTGGCCGAGATCGCCGCTCATCAACGCGATCCGTCCGATGACGAGGAGGGCGTCGTGTTGGCGTTGGGCCAGGCTGCGGTGATCGTTGTCGATCTGGGCTTGGGTGGGGGTACCTGTGGTGCAGGGTTCGTCGTCGTCGGGGTTGCACATGCCTGGGGCGGCGAATTTGGCGAACAGGACTTCCCATACGGCGGCGGCTTCGGGGGTGAGGTTGGCCGTCAGGCCGGTCATCGCGTCGCGGCCCTGCTTACTGACGCACACCGCTCGTTTGCGGGCGCGTTCGGTGTCGTCGGGTTCGGGTCCGTCCTGATCGAGCAGGAACAATCGCAGTTCGGCGGTGTCTTTGAGTTCTTTGGGGCCGACCCCGACTGCGACGCGGACCAGGTCGGCTTCGAACTGTTGGCCGGTGGTGGGGTCGAGGAATCCGGGGAGTCGGTTGATCGCGTCGCGCAGCACTTTGACGTGGTCGGCGTTGATCAGCCCGGCTTCAACCGCGGCGGCGACCGCGGGCAGGACCGGGGCCAGGGGTTGCCCGGTCAGGGCACGCCGCGGCCCCAGTTCGGCTGCCTCACCCAAACGGCGGCCGGCCTCGGTGGTGGACAGTCGCCACCGGATGCGCAGCACCTCGTTCCACGTCTTGGCGCCCATCTCGCGCGGGGTGGTGTCGGCTTGCAGTTGGGCCAGCAGTCGATGCACTACGGCGGGCATCTGGCAGGTCAGGGTCTCGTATTCGTCGAGCACCGCGATCAGCTCGGCTCGGGTCAGCGACCGGTAATCGCAGGCGGCGAACGCGTCGTAGGCGGCCCGCAATGCTGCTACCGCCTGGACCGCACCCGTCTCCATAACTCGAACATACATTCGACCACCGACAAGTCGGACGTTACGTGACAACCAGGGCGCTAGGCCGTATCGCGATTGGGCAGCAGTGTCTCGTGCGCCGAAGACGTTGCGGCACGGAACAACACCGCGATCAACGCCAGGGCACCGAGCGCGGCGACCGGGATGGTCCACAACCGGCGCATCGTCAGGGCCGACCCGCACTTGTCCGCGTACTCCTGGCCGGCGGCAGTGGCTTGAACGAGGTGTGCGCCGTACCCGGAGCCGCAGGGGATCTGCATGCCGAACTTGTCGAAGTCGTCGAGGTAAACCGGCAGGCTCAACAGGTACAGCCCGATGCCTAACGCCACTGCTCCGGCGATTCCGATGTAGACGGCGCGAAAACTCACCGTTCCCCCCTTCATGTCATGCATACGTCGGTGAACAACAACACCGGCCACGAGACGATCGCCCCCAGAAAGGACACCACTGCGTCGAGGCCGCCCATCTCTTTCAGGTGGTCGGTGTGCGTGCCGGACCAGAAGGTACCGATCAGCAGATATGGCACACCCAGCACCACAGATACGACGATCAGTTCGCCGAGCGCGACGCGGTAGGCCAGCAACCTCCGCAACCTGACAAGCACGCAACCCCCGTTCGAACTTATTGCCGTCTATGTTAATGGCTATTCTCTGCCGAACTACCATTTTGACCCGGCTGTTCGGTCCGTTAGTGTGACGGAATGGCGCGCATCTCGCCCCGGTCGATCGACAGCGGTGCCAGTGGTGTGCGACGCCGTCCGAAAGACCGAAAGGCCCAGATAGCGCGGGCCTCGGCGGAGTCCTTCAGCGCGCTCGGATACCACGGCGTGAGCATGGAGGCCATTGCCTCGCGTGTCGGGATCTCGGCGGCCGCGTTGTACCGGCACTATTCGAGCAAGTACGAATTGTTTCGCGACGCCGTACTCAACCTCGGCCAGCAACTCGTCGACGCGACGGCGTTCGCCGAAGAGGCCGACGGGGACCCGCGTGAGCAGTTGCGCAGACTGGTCGCGGCGCTCAGCGACACCGCGTTGGTCAACCGCGAATCCGGTGGGCTGTACCGCTGGGAGGCGCGTTATCTGCGCGGCGACGATCAGAGCACCCTGGATGCGCAGGTACATACGGTGCACCGCCGGATCCACCGGCCGCTGATGGAACTGCGGCCTGAACTCAGCTCGCGGGCCCGCTGGACCCTGTCGACGGCGGTGCTCGGTGTGATCGGCAGCGTCGTCGATCATCGGTCCAAACTGCCCGCCGGTCAGATCCGCGAGCTGCTCGCCGATATCTGCGACACCGTGCTGGCCGCCGAGCTGCCCGAGTTTCCGAACCCGACCGACCCCGTGCCGACGCCCCCCGCGGCCGCGAACACGACGAAATACGAAGCGCTGCTGACCGAATCGATGCGGCTGTTCAACCAGAACGGCTACCGCGACACCACGATGGAGGACATCGCTGCCGCCGTCGGCATGCCCGCCTCGGGGATCTACCGGTATTTCTCCGGCAAATCCGACATCCTGGCCGCCGGGTTCCGGCGTGCCGCCGACCGGTTGTCGGCGGACATGTCGGAGGTCCTCGGTGCGGCGACGGACCCCGAACAGGCGCTGAGCACCCTCATCGACGACTATGTGGCCCGATCGTTCGACCGCCCGGAGCTCGACTACGTCTACTACACCGAACGCCTGAGCATGACGCCCGCCGACCAGAAGATCCTGCGCGACCTGCAACGTGCGGCCGTGGAATCGTGGGTCGAGATCGTCATGCCGGTACGTCCGGGGTGGAGTGCGGGGCAGGCGCGCTTCGCGGTTCATGCGGCGATGGCCTTGGTGATCGACTTGGGCCGGCTCATGAACTATCAGAATTCAGAGCAGGCCCGAGCCGTCGTCGCCGTCCTGATCGATCTGACTCTGCTGGGCCGCTACCGGTTACGGACGGCGTTGCCGGCCAGGTAGGCCACGTAGCCGAGCGTGCCGATCTTCGCCAGCTTGCGGGTCTTGGGAAGCAGCAGGCCCAGACCGATCGCGGTCTCGATGCCGCCGTTGGTGTAGATGTGCTTCTGCGTGTCCTTGGGGAACGCCGGCTTGGTGATCGACTCGAACAGCTGCGGCTTCACGAAATGTGAGACGCCGGCGCCGGCCACGCTGAGGCCGACCAGCTTGACCAGCTTGGAGTTCTTGCCCTCTGCCATGTGTGATCCTCTCTGATCAGGCAAATGTGTAGTCGCTCAACGGGAATCGTGAAGCTTCGGCGACGGCCCGGCGGGTCGTCATCGGCCGGAGCAGCGTTGCCTCGCCGCTCGGATTGAAATAGTACGACCGTGCCGATGCGCAGTTTCCGAGGGTGAACAACGAGTCGCCCAGCGCTTCGGTCATCCGGTCCAGATACCGGCTGTTGGCCTCCTCGGTGACCTCGAATGTGGTCGCCTTCCGGCGCTTGACCTCGCCGAACAGGCGGTCCATCAAGCGCATCTGATACTCCATCGTGTTGAAGAAGTTCAGGCCCAGGAAGGCGTACGGACTGGCCAGGCTCAGGTAGTTCGGGAAGTACGGCATCGAGACACCCTGGTAGGCCTGGAACCGGGTCTCCCGCCACCACTTTCCGAGGTTGCGGCCGTCGCGCCCGATCACCTCGATGGCCGGGAAGTTGGCGTCCCACAGATCGAACCCGGTGGCCAGCACCAGCGTGTCGATGTTCGTCCTGCTGCCGTCGGCGTTGACGATGCCGTCCGCTTCGATGCGTTCGATGCCATCGGCCTGCAGGTGCACGTTCGGTTTGGTGAATGTGCGGTAGTAGCCGTTGGAGAACGTCGGGCGCTTGCAGCCGAAGTCGTAGTCCGGGGTCAGCTTGCGGCGCAGCTCCGGGTCGCGGATCGAGGCGAACCGGTGCAGCTTGGCCAGGTCGGCCGCGGCGATGTTGAACCGGCGGAAGTACCGGTGCTTGAGCACCGCGGTGTCGACCATGAACGCGTAGATGGCGTCGGTGACGGCGCGGATCGCCCGTTGGGCGGCCGGCACGCGGGCGAACAGACGGCGTACCCGCGGCGGGAACTTCAGGTCGATCTTGGGCACGACCCAGATCGGGGTGCGCTGGTAGACGGTCAGGTCTGCGGCGTGGCGGGCCAGCTCGGGGATGAGCTGCACCGCGGTGGCGCCCGTGCCGATGATCGCGATGCGGCGGCCGTCGGGCCGGTAGCTCTCATCCCAGTCCGTGGTGTGGATGACGTCGCCCGTGAAGTCGGCGATCCCGGGGATGTCGGGAGTGTGCGGCTGGGACAGGAAGCCGGTCGCGGTGAACAGGAACTGCGCGGTCAGCGCCTCGCCGCCGGCCAGGGCCACCCGCCAGCGCGAGGACTCTTCATCCCAGCGCGCGCCCTCGACGGTTGTATCGAACCGGATGTGGCGGCGCACGTCGTACTTGTCGGCGACGTCGTCGGCGTACCGCTTGATCTCGGCGCCGGTGGAGAACAGTCGTGACCAGTTCGGATTCGGTTCGAAGAAGTACGAGTAGGTGGTGGTGGGCACGTCGACGGACAGGCCGGGGTAGTGGTTGACGTACCAGGTGCCGCCGAGGTCATCCTCGCGATCCAGGATCACGAAGTTCTCGATGCCCAGCCGTTTGAGCTGGATGGCAGCGCCGATGCCGGCGAAGCCGGCGCCGACGATGATTGCCTCGTATTCCCCCGGGCTCATGCTGGAATACAGTACCGCAGGTACCGGGTACTTTGTCGAGGCCGGCGTTCGCTGTAGTCCGCGATTTTCAATATCGGGTTCGTGAATATTGATTTCGCCTGCGTCTTTGGGTGGGAAAATCCTCTGTGTCCAGGGACTTGGAGTCCGACGCCTAGGAGGATCGCCATGGCATCCACGCCGCGAATCTTTGTGCAGTTGTTCATCATCGCGAGTGCCGCGGTACCGGTTGCCCTGGCGCCGGTCGCCGTCGCCGACCCGACGGGCGTGCCCGAAGCGGGCTCTGAGCCCGCCAGCACCACGATCAAGAACCTGCGTTCCCAGGGCTACAACGTCGGAATCAACTGGGTGAGCGGCGATGCCGACGTTCCACTGTCCGAGTGCAGCGTCACCAATATCGACACTGCCGCCGCACCAACCGTCTGGGTGTCGGTCGAATGTGCCGAAGCCGGTGACTGAGGCCCGGCGGCCGCGTCATCAGCTCCAGCGCAACGGATCACACTCGAGGCTCGCGCGGTCCCAGTCGGCAAGGTCGGCCGCGGCGACGTAGGTGGTCTGGAGGAACTCCATCAGCGCACGGTCGGGATCGGCGGACGTCCGCACCGCCTCGTAGGGCAGCAGGAATTGCCGGAAGTCCTTGTTGTAGTACGCGGCATCGGGGCCGACGGGGTGGGCGGCGAATCCTTCCGGTTCGGGATAGGCGTAGGCGTAGAACGCGCCTTCCTCGCCACCGCCCGGCCAGAAACCGCAACTGCTCAACTCGTGCGAATAACCTTCCACCATCACGCTATTGGGGCAGTTGGGGGCGCCGCCTGGGTGCTCGGGCGCGCGACGCCCGGAGAATCTGGTGCACGCCAGGTCGAATGAGCCCCAGAAGAAGTGCACGGGGCTCACCTTGCCGATGAAATGTGCCCGGAAGTCGCTGATCACCCGGTGCGCCTGCACCAGTTGGCGCCAGAACAGATTGGCGGCATGCGGGTCGTAGGACGCGTGGTGGTGATCTTCGGCGAACGGGATAGCGGGATCGACCTCGTTGGGCCGGGCGTGGATGCGCGCCTCGATGCCCAATTGTTCCAGTGCGGAAAGGGTTTCGGTGTAGAACTCCGCGACCGATTTCGGGGCCAGCGCGACTGTGCCCCGTGCGCCGTCGCTGGTGCGGATGGCAAGCACATGGTCGATGAAATCGAACTCCATGTCGAACAACCGGTCTCGATACGGAATCGACGACGTGGTCAGGCCGCGCGGACTCACATACAGGGTCACCTCCCACCAGTGGTTGAGCAAAGGCGAGTACGTCAGGCGAATCTTTCCGACGATCTGCGTCCACATGTGAAGGGTGTCGCGGGTGGATTCCCAGTCCGACACCCGCAGCGCGGGCCAGGGATCATCGGTCAGAGTGCTCATGGGCCAGCCACCTGCCTTCCCGCCGCACCGCCGCTCGGCATGCGGCACCGCGAGCATAGCTGCGTGCCGGTTGGCGCACCGGCGGAAAGACAGTACTGGCGAAGCCGTCAGAACAGCTTGGCGATCACCTCGCCGGCCTCGGCGTCCTCCACGCAGGGAGTGACGTCGAACGTGAGGTACTCGCTCCACTCCGCGACGGACTCGAACATGGTCTTGGCGTCGTTGGTCTCCACGATGGCGAAGCCTTGGCCGTTCATGCCCCACCAACGGCCGAGCATGGTCGCTCCTTCGGGAACCTGGCCGGCGGTCTTCTTGAACTTCTCGACCGCATCTCGATAGTTCGCCTGCGACTGGGTCCAGTGCACGATGAACTTCATGGCGTACTCCTTCTTGTGATGCGGGCCGGGATCGGCTCGGCGGCGATGACGGTGAAGGGGGTCTCCACCGGGAAGTTGTCATTCAGCGAGGTCACGGAAACCTCGCGCACGATGGTCGCCAGTGCCAGCGTGGCCTCCAGCATGGCGAAGTGATCGCCGACGCAGGACCGCGGGCCGCCGCCGAAAGGCAGGTATTGCCAACGGTTTCTGCCTGCCGAGCGTTCGGGCGTGAACCGCTCCGGGTCGAAGGTCAGCGGATCGTCCCACAATGCCGGGTCACGGTGCATGACATAGAAATTGACCATCGCCATCGTGCCGGCCTCGGCGCGGTAGCCGTCGACGCTCATCTCCTCGTTGAGCATCCGGGGCGTGCCGGCGCCGGGCGGGCACAGCCGCAGCGCTTCGTGCAGCACCCGCACGGTGCGTTCGAGTTGCGGCACGTCGTCGGGCGCCAGCGTGCGATCACCCAGCGCGGCGACTTCGTCGTACAGCCGGGACTGCAGGTCGGGATCGCGGCCCAGCGCCCACAGCGAGTAGCACAGCGTCGTCGACGTGGTGTCATGCCCGGCAAGCATGAAAAGCACCAGTTCATCGCAGATTTCGTCGTCGGTCAGCTGTCGGCCGGTATCCGGGTCACGGGCCTCGATGAGCGCGCGCACGAGCGGTGCGTCCCGATCGGGATCGTCGCGCACCGCGGCGAGGATCTCGGCGGCCAGCCGGTGCAGGCGGGCATTGGCCGCCTTGGCGCGACGCTGTCCGCCGGTGGGCACCCACTGCGGGAAGTTGACCGGCCGAACCGCCCGATCGGAAATCCAGGACAACGCGGTACGCAGCGACGGGCCCACATCGTCGGCGCGCTCGTCGAGATCAAGCCCGAACACCGAGCGGCCCAGCGCCCGCAGCGTGAGTGCCCGGCACGCGACATCCAGATCGACCGTCTCCCCGTCGCGCCAGCCGTCCGCGATCGTGTGTGCTGCGGCGGCCATATGCCCCGCATACCGCGGAACGCTGTGCTTGGTGAACATCGGCTGGAGCGTTCGCCGTCGCGGCAGCCAGCGCTCATGCGGCAGATTCAGCAGGTTGCCGCCCATCAGTCGACGTAGCTCGACCATGTTGAGGGCGCCGCCGCGATCGGCGACCGAATCGCGGCGGCCGAGAACGTCGCGCGCTCCCTGCGGGGACGTGACCAACAGGACCGGGGGGATCAGCCACCGCGGGCCCAGCACCATCCGGGTGACGGGACCGCCCGCGTCGCGGAGCTGCTGATGTCCCTCGATGAAGGACCGCATCGCTTTGATCATCGGTCGGTAGGACAGGGGATTACGCGGTGCGAGCGGCAGGGTGGCCGTGGCGGCCCGCGTATCGATCTCGACCATGTGTCGAGTGTCCGACCGCACGGGGTGAGCGGCCTAGAGTAGCGCGTTACTCTATTTTGCCGCTGCGGGGATTCTTGCTGGTAGCAATGCACGTCACGGTGCGGTCGCCGCGTTGCCAGGAGTCCGCGGTCGGGTACAGGACGAACAGTTGGATACCGGATTCCGCGCTTGCGCCGGGGGCGTGCTGGGTCAGTGCCGGCGCGCACTTGTCGGCGTACGTGACCACCGTGGCATCGCCGGGGAAATCCCCGTCGGGCAGCGGCAGCACGGCGAACACCTCACCCTTGTGCGGCTGGTCGCAATTCACCGTCTTGACGTACAGCACGCGGCTGCTGTCGGGGATCTCGGTCAGACAATCACCCGAGCGGACCTGACTGGCCTCGGTGGCGCCGCGGTCCCGCGCGAGGTAGAACACCGCACCCGCGGCGACCATGACGGCCACCAGCAGCACGACACCCAACAGCGCCCACTTGGGCGCCGAGGATTTCTTCGGCTGAGCCGAGAACTGGTCGGGACCGGTGGAATACGGCTGCGGAGGCGGTGGCGGGTAGTTGTGGCCCTGCGGGCCGGAGGGACCGGGCGGACCAGGAGCGAAGGTCATGGCTCGACGATATCGACAGCGCGTAACGCCGCATCCACCGCAAGGGCGGGTACATCCAGGCGCTTGGATCCGAGGTCGTGGCGGGCACCGTCGATGACGACGAGTTCGGTCGGTCCACTCACCAACGCCGCGGCGGCGGTGAGCTCGTCGATCGTGCCGAACGGATCGGACGTGCCGTGGGTGAATACCGTCGGCACCGTGATGCGGGACAGATGCTCGGTGCGGGCGCGTTCCGGCTTGCCCGGCGGATGCAGTGGGTAGGAGAACAGCGTCAAGACGTCCGGACCGGCCCCGTCGGCGGCCACCATCGAGGTCATGCGCCCGCCGTAGGAATGTCCACCCGCGATCACGGGGCCGTCGGTGAGGCTGCGGGCCAGGGCGATCGCCTCGACGATGCCTTCCTGGTCTCCCGCTGCCGATCCCGACGGCGGTCCCTTGGGTCGGCGACGGCGGTAGGGCAGGTTGTAGCGGACGGCCAGCCAGCCGCGGGAGGCCCACTCGTCGCAGAGCTTGACCAGCATCGCCGAGTCGCGATTACCGCCCGCCCCGTGGGTGAGGACGACGACGCCCTGCGCCTGCCCTTCGGGCTCGTGCGCGACGCCCGCGATCGCCTCCAGGTTCATCGCTGCAACCGGAACAGCGCGTTCACCGGGCCGTGGCCGTGCCCCAGCGGATATGCCGCGCGGATGCACTCGGTCACCCAGGCCTTGCCGAACTCCACAGCCTGGGGAACTGAATAACCATGTGCCAGAGCGCAAGCCGTCGCAGCGGCGAGGGTATCGCCGGCACCGTGGTCATTTCCGGTGTCGATCCGCGGCGCGGCGAACTCGTGGAACTCCGTGCCGTCGAACAGCAGATCCGGGCTGGCTGCCGACGAGCGCAGGTGCCCACCCTTGACCAGTGCCCACTGCGGACCCAGCGCGTGCAGGGCGCGTGCCGCGTCTCGTTGCGAGGCTTGGTCGACGACCTCGATGTCGACCAGCAACCGGACCTCGTCGAGGTTCGGGGTGACCAGCGTGGCCAGCGGGAACAGTTCGGTGCGCAGCGCGTCCAGTGCGCTGTGGTGCAGCAGCGGATCGCCGTGCATCGATGCGCACACCGGGTCGACGACCAAGGGAACGGTTCCGGACAGTCCCTCCATGCGCCAGGTCTCGGCGATCGTGGTGATGATCTCCGAGGAGGCCAACATCCCGGTCTTGGCGGCCTGGATCCCGATATCGGAGGTCACCGCCGAGATCTGATCGGAGACGATGTCGAGCGGGATCTCGTGGAAACCCTTGACACCGACCGAGTTCTGCACGGTCACCGCGGTGACCGCGACGCAGCCGTGCAGGCCGAGCATGGCGAAGGTCCGCATGTCGGCCTGGATCCCGGCACCACCGCCGGAATCGGACCCGGCGATGGTCATCACCCGCAGCGGGGTGTCGCCCGCGGGGGTCAAGGGCAGGAAGTTCACTTCGGCCTCACGTGGTCAAGGGTAGATAGACGCGGTTGCCGTGGTCGGCGAACTCCTGGGATTTCTCGGCCATGCCGCGCTGGATGTCCTCGGGGGCGACCCCGTCCGGGTAGGCATCCCGGATGTCCTGCGTGATGCGCATCGAACAGAACTTGGGGCCACACATCGAGCAGAAGTGTGCGGTCTTGGCCGGTTCGGCGGGCAGCGTCTCGTCGTGGAACTCACGCGCGGTGTCGGGATCGAGGGACAGAGCGAACTGGTCGTGCCAGCGGAACTCGAAGCGCGCCTTCGAGAGCGCGTCGTCGCGTTGCTGGGCGCGCGGGTGCCCCTTGGCGAGGTCGCCGGCGTGCGCGGCGATCTTGTAGGCGATCACGCCGTCCTTTACGTCCTTGCGGTCGGGCAGGCCCAGGTGTTCCTTGGGGGTGACGTAACACAGCATCGCGGTGCCGGCCTGGGCGATGATGGCCGCGCCGATCGCCGAGGTGATGTGGTCGTAGGCCGGGGCGATGTCGGTGGTCAGCGGTCCCAGCGTGTAGAACGGCGCCTCCTCGCACCATTCCTCTTCGAGCCGCACGTTCTCCACGATCTTGTGCATCGGAACGTGGCCCGGCCCCTCGATCATCACCTGCACGCCATGGGATTTCGCGATCTTGGTGAGCTCACCCAGGGTGCGCAGCTCGGCGAACTGGGCCTCGTCGTTGGCGTCGGCGATCGACCCGGGCCGCAGCCCGTCGCCGAGCGAGAACGTCACGTCGTAGCGGGCCAGGATCTCGCAGAGTTCATCGAAGTGGGTGTACAGGAACGACTCGGTGTGATGTGCCAGGCACCAGGCGGCCATGATCGACCCGCCTCGGGACACGATGCCGGTGACGCGCTTGACCGTCAGCGGGATGTAGCGCAGCAGCACCCCGGCGTGCACGGTCATGTAGTCGACACCCTGCTCGCACTGCTCGATCACGGTGTCGCGGTACATCTCCCACGTCAGCTTGGTGGGGTCGCCGTTGACCTTTTCCAGGGCTTGGTAGATCGGCACGGTCCCGACCGGGACCGGGGAGTTGCGCAGGATCCACTCCCGTGTCTGGTGGATGTCCTTGCCGGTGGACAGGTCCATGATGGTGTCAGCACCCCACCGGGTCGCCCACACCATCTTGTCGACCTCCTCGCCGATCGATGAGGTGACGGCCGAATTGCCGATATTGGCATTGACTTTCACGCCGAACGCCTTGCCGATGATCATCGGCTCGGCCTCGGGGTGGTTGTGGTTGGCCGGGATGACCGCGCGGCCCCGGGCTACCTCGTCACGCACCAGATCAGCCGAAACGCCTTCGCGCTCAGCGATATACGCCATTTCGGCGGTGATCTCCCCGGCGCGGGCCCGCTGCAGCTGGGTGCCGCGGTCTCTGTGCACCGCGGGCCGGGCCGGTAGGCCGGCGTTCAGGTCGATCACCGCGGCGTCGTCGGTGTACGGACCCGAGGTGTCGTACAGGTCCAGATGCTCGCCGTTGGTGAGGTTCACCCGGCGAAACGGCACGCGCATCGTCGTGCCGTCATGGTTGATCTCGCGATGGACCTTGGTGCTTCCGGTGATCGGACCGGTGGTCACAGAAGGGTCGACAAGAACATCACTCATTTTTCATCTCCCTACGCCGGCATTACCCGGTCAGGTTCGTACGGTCGACGGGCCTACCCGTCCTCTCAGTGCGCTCGTGCGCACTCCCGCGTGTGGTTTGCAGGGCCCAACCTAGCGCAGACCGGGTGCCGCTTTCTACGTCTGGGCCGTGTTGAGCGTGGCGGCGCGACGCTGGGGTGGAAACCGGCGAGTCCGCCAGGCTGGGCGCCTTCGGGTTGCCCCCGCTTGATTTGCATAGCTAATATATGTGTTTTGAACATGTTGGGCCTCGCAGCCCCCTCGATTGCTACTAGAGCGAAGACGGAATGACGACTGAGATGACGAACGCGTCGGGCGACGTCGACGCCGCACAGGCCGAGACCGCCGACCGGCGCAAACGGATGGACCACGATCACCCGTTCTACAAGTGGGTGGTGCTGTCCAACACCACGTTGGGCATCCTGCTGGCCTCCATCAACGCCTCGATCGTGTTGATCTCGCTGCCGGCGATCTTCCGCGGCATCGGGCTGAACCCGCTCGCCCCCGGCAACGTCAGCTACCTGCTGTGGATGTTGATGGGCTACCTGGTGGTGACCGCGGTGCTCGTCGTGCCGTTCGGGCGTCTGGGTGACATGTACGGCCGGGTCCGCATCTACAACCTCGGCTTCGTGGTCTTCACCCTGGCCGCGATCGCGCTGTCCTTCGACCCGTTCCAGCTCGGTGGCGGCGCGGTCTGGCTGATCGGCTGGCGCGTCGTTCAGGGTGTCGGCGGTGCGATGCTGATGGCGTCGTCGTCGGCCATCCTCACCGATGCCTTCCCGGCCAACCAGCGCGGGATGGCGCTGGGCACGAACATGGTGGCCGCCGTTGCCGGGTCGTTCCTCGGCCTGCTGATCGGCGGCTTCCTGTCCGAGTGGCACTGGAAGGCCATCTTCTGGGTGGGTGTCCCGATCGGCATCATCGGCACCATCTGGAGCTACCGCTCACTCAAAGAACTCGGTGTCCGCACCGCCGGACGGCTCGACTGGGCCGGCACGCTGACCTTCGGGCTGGGCCTGACGGTGCTGCTGATCGGCATCACCTACGGCATCCAGCCCTACGGTGACTCGACCACGGGCTGGACCAGCCCGTGGGTGCTGGGCTCCATCGCGATCGGACTGCTGCTGCTCGTCGCGTTCTGCATCGTCGAGCTCAAGGTGTCGTCGCCCATGGTCGACGTCCGGTTGTTCAAATCGGCCGCGTTCGGAATGGGTAATCTCGCCGGGCTGATGTCCTCGGTGGGCCGCGGCGGGCTGCAGTTCATGCTCATCATCTGGTTGCAGGGCATCTGGCTGCCGCTGCACGGCTACAGCTTCGAGTCCACCCCGCTGTGGGCCGGCATCTACCTGTTGCCGGTCACCATCGGGTTCCTGGTCGCCGCGCCGATCGCCGGATCGCTCTCGGACCGCATCGGCGCGCGGCCGCTGACCGTCGGCGGCATGCTGCTGATGGCGGCCACCTTCGTGGCGCTGCTGATGATTCCGGTCAACTTCGACTACTGGGTGTTCGCCATCCTGGTGTTCCTCAACGGCCTGGGCGGCGGCATCTTCACCGCCCCCAACACCGCGGCCATCATGTCGAGCGTGCCTGCCGATCAGCGCGGTGCGGCCTCGGGCGTGCGGTCCACCTTTTTCAACGCCGGCAACTCGCTGTCGATCGGCATCTTCTTCTCGCTGATGATCGTCGGGCTGGCCAACACGTTGCCCGCCGCGTTGACCAGCGGCCTGACGCAGCAAGGGGTTTCGGCCTCGGTGGCCCATGATGTGGCGAACCTGCCACCGGTCGGCAGCCTGTTCGCGGCCTTCCTGGGCTACAACCCGATGGCCGAATTGCTCGCGCCGTCCGACGCGCTGCACCAGCCGGGCGTGAACGCGGACGTGATCACCGGGCAGACGTTCTTCCCGCAGCTGATCACCGAGCCGTTCCATTCCGGCCTGACGGTGGTGTTCACCGCCGCGGCCGTGATGATGGTGATCGGTGCCGTGGCGTCGATGTTCAGCGCGGGCCGCTATGGGACCGAGGCCGGGGCCGACAACGAGGCCTGAGGGGCCCTCTCGGCAAACGTTTTTTGGCCGCTGGTCATGGAATACTCCCCGCCATGGTCGCTCACACGTTGGCCGCCGCCGGAAGCGCCGCGTATTCCGCGGGCTATCTCCTCGGCGCGCTGCTGATCCCTGGGTTGGGGCTGCTGCTGCTCATCCTCGGCCTGGTTCGGCGTTCGTCATCGTCGAAGCCGAGCGGCCAGCCCGGGTACCCGCCGGGTGCGTATCCGCAGCCGGGTTATCCGCCGGGTTATCCGCAACCTGGCTATCCGCAGCCGGGTTATCCGCAGCCGGGTTATCCGCAACAGGGCTATCCACAGCAGCCGGGCTATCCACCGGCCCCGCCGCAGGTCTACGGTGCGCCACCCAAGAAGTCCGGCACGGTGATGATCGTGATCGGTGTGATCCTGCTGGTGCTCGGCCTGTTGGGATTCGCTGCGCGGATGGCGGCACGCACGTCGGGGTCAGATTCGAGTTCGGGGTCGCGCACGTCGAGCTCCGGCTCAAGTTCCGGGTCCTCGAAGTCGGGCGGCTCTGGTGGCTTGGCGGTGGGGGATTGCATCTCCGGCGATCAGTACGCCGTGGCGGACATGAACCTCACCCCGGTCGGCTGCAGCAGCCCGGAGGCCGTCTATGAGTTGGTGTCCAAAGGTGGCGGATCCGCGACATGCCCGGACGGCAAACGGGCCGACTCGGACTACTCCGTGCTGATGAACGAGTCCCTCACCTACTGCTTCATCCTGGACGTCGACAAGGGCCAGTGCTTCGACATCAACGAAGAGACCAAGCTCGTCACCCCGGTGGAATGCTCCGACCCGGACGCTGCCATCAAGATCGTCAAGCGGGTTGACGGGTCAACGGACACCGCCGTGTGCGGTTCCGCCGGGCGGGCGGTGGCCTTCCCCGAGCCGGCGCGGGTCTACTGCGTGGAGGCGCCGTCGTAGCCGACCTAGACTCGGGCGCGTGACCACCACGCAGCGCCGCGGATTCAACGAGGCCATCACGCGATTCTGGAGCTTCGCCGCCCCGGCGTACGACCAGGGCTGCCTCCAGCGGTGGGTGTACCGGCCCGCTCAGGACGAGGTGATCGCGCAACTGCAGCAGCACGGCGCCAGGGAGATCGCCGACATCGCCTGCGGTACCGGCATCCTGGCCGACCGCATCCAGCGAGAACTGCAACCCGATGAGGTGTACGGCCTGGACATGTCCGACGGCATGCTCGCCCAGGCGCGCAGGCGTTCGGACCGCGTGCGGTGGAAGTTGGCCCCTGCCGAGGAGTTGCCCTTCCAAGACGGCTTCCTGGACGCGGTGGTGACGACATCGGCATTCCACTTCTTCGACCAGCCCGCCGCGCTCGCGGAGTTTTATCGCGTAATCGCACCCGGCGGCATGGTGGCGGTGACGACGATGAGTCCCCGTCGGGAGTTCCTGCCGCTGCACGCGCTGTCGGCCGACCTGGGTGCGCCCGCCCACAGCCCCACCGAGAAGGAGATGCGCGCGCTGTTCGAGGCGGCCGGATTCACCGTCGCCGAACAGCACCGGGTGCACCGGCCGGTGTGGACGCCGATCTCCGACGTCATCACCGTGGGGGTCAAGCCGAGGTGAGCGAGAACGACGACACCCAGTTCCAAATTCGTGGTTCGGTGCAACTGCGTCGTGACCGCTGTGCCACCTCGACCGCCGACCAGCGCCTGCTGGACCGGCACGGCCACACCGATTGGGTGCACACCGATCCGTGGCGAGTGATGCGCATCCAGGGCGAGTTCGTCGAGGGTTTTGACGCCCTCGCCGAGATGCCGAGGGCTGTCACAGTTTTCGGATCGGCGCGGACGGAACCGCATTCGCCGGAGTACCGGTTGGGCGAGGAACTGGGCATCGCGCTGGTGGAAGCGGGCTACGCGGTGATCACCGGGGGCGGTCCGGGCTCGATGGAGGCGGTCAACCGCGGCGCCAGCGAGTCCGGCGGCTACTCCGTCGGACTCGGTATCGAACTGCCCTTCGAGCAGCGCCTCAACCACTGGGTCGACCTCGGCATCAACTTCCGCTATTTCTTCGTCCGCAAGACCATGTTCGTCAAATACGCGCAGGCGTTCGTGTGCCTGCCGGGCGGATTCGGCACCCTCGACGAACTGTTCGAGGCGCTGACGCTGGTGCAGACCCGCAAGGTGACCGAGTTTCCGATCATCCTGCTGGGCGTCGACTACTGGTCGGGCCTGATCGACTGGATCCGCAACACGGTTCTGCGCGAAGGAAAGATCTCCGAACCCGACTTGGCCCTGCTCCATTGCACCGACAGTGTGGCCGAAGCCGTCGAACTCATCGCCGCGTCGGCGCGATAGCCGAAGAGTAGCGACGCGGCTTGCCGGGCCCCAACTCGGCCAGCGTCGCCACCCGGGTGACCTCGACGGGGCGTCCCAACAGCAGGGCCAGCGACTCGGTGACCCGCTGCCGGTCACCGGACGCGATCACCGCCGCGACGCGGCCCTCCGCGTCCTGGTCGACGCTCCACCCGCGGGCCCCGGCGGCCTGCAACTGCTGGGTGAGATCGACGCAGGGCACCGCATCGCCCGTCGCCGACACGAAAACCGTTGCCTCTCTGCCTTCCAGATCGGTCAGCGCCCGACGGCCATGATGGGTGACGAGCCGCGCGTAGTCGCCGGTGCGGTAGCGGACCAGTGGCAGAAACTGGTTCTCCCCGCATGTCACCACGACCTCGCCCGCCAAGACCTCGACATGCACGCGCCGTTCGGCCACCACGAACGGCCCGCCGTCATCGCTGACCGCGATGGGCCGGGTCTCGTGCAAGCCGTAGACGTCCAGGACCGGGCAGTCGTAGGCCGCCTCAAGTGCCCGGCGCAGCGGGAGGGTCAGGGTCATCGCCCCGGAGATCAGCGCCAATGGCCGCAATGTGGACGCGAGCGCAGGCTCCAGCAGCACCTCCAGTGAGGTGGGCGTCCCGCTGATCACCTGCGGATCGGTGTTCCGCAGATACGCATCCCGCTGCATCCCGCCGCCTGCCCACGCGGCGGGATGCAGGTTCAGCCGCGCCATCAGGGCCTCACCGAAGCCCGGGATCACCGACGCATAGGTGAACGCCTGCCGCTGAAACACCGTCTGTGCCAATGCCACCCGATGCTCCACGGGTTCCCAGTCCGCGCCCACCAGCCCTCGTAGCCAGTGGAAACCGCGAGCGAGCTCGTCCGGGTCGTCCGGCATGACCAGGGCGGCGCCGGTGCTGCCCGAACTCGTGCCGTGCAATATCCGGCTCAGGTCGGCGCCGGGCGGGACGAACGCCGCGATGTCATCGACGAGGTCTTCGCGGCCGATCAACGGGAAGTCGGCGAGGGTGTCCAGCGGGCCCGTCCGGTGACGGTAGGCCGGCAGGGTGCGGGCCAGCGCGAGATGCCGTGGCAGCCAATCATCAAGGGGCAGTTGCCGCGTGGCGGCCTGCTGTTGGGCGGGGGAGAGCCGGTGCCCCACCCGGTGACACCAGGCCGGCGCGAGACGATGCTGCTCGAGACCGGCCAGCCGCACCCGCCCGGCCGCCGACAGGCCCGGCCAGCGCTGTTCGTCAGTCAGCGCCACCTGGCCGAACGGAACGTAGTCGTCGAGCCGCAGCGGATCGTCACTCACTGTTGTACCGTGCCGCAGCTTCTTTGGCCTTGGCGTCAGCCAGGCGGCGTTGCACCGCCATTCGATGTTCGTGATCGGCCAGCGCCTGAGCCAGCGCACCTTCGCGGCGCACCGAATCACGCATCTCGAACAGTGAGCGGGCCTGTGCCGCGTCCTCGCCGTGCGGCAGCAGGCCGTCCCAGAGCAGGAACGTCCGCACCGCTTCGTCCCGGCGTTCCGCATCGCTGAGCCAGCGGCCGGGGTCCACCAGGGGCGCCACCCGAAATGCCAACGCCAACAAGGCGGTCGCAGCCCTCCGTTCATCGAGTGGCGTGCTGAACGGGCCGGTGAGATCCGTACTGGCGAACAACCACAGTCCGATGGCAGCGCCGCGCCGGGAGGCCGGCGACCCCCGTTCGGCGATGCGTTGAGCGGCGGCTGCGCACCCGGTGTGGTTGAACACGTCGCAGGCGAGTGCCACCACGTCGACGGTGTCGGCGAGAAACGGTTGGGGTGTGCTCGCCAGCCGTGCGGCGACCTCATCCACCGTCGGGCCGGGCCGCAGGCTCGACCACACCGCCTGCTCGTCCAATCCCTCGGCGAACCAGTTCGCCAGTTCTCTGCCGGATTCCCGACTTGCTTCATCGGCCATGCGACACCTCCCGCCGATACCCGGCGATGTGCGCGGCCAGCCGCGCGCAGATCGCCGGCGCGTCGGACATGTTGTCCAGATAGTCCACCGAGTAGCCGGCCTCGGCGGCCGGGCCGGCCACCGAACGCCGCCGGTCCTGGACCAGCAGGGTGGCGGTATCGAGTTGGCGCCGCACCGCGGCGGCAACCCAGGCGTACTCTTCCTGGCAGGCGCCGAACAGCGACCTCAAGCCGTCGTCGGACAACACCACCAGGTGGCGCTGCTCATCGCGGGCATCGTCACCGGGCGGATACCGGTGCGCCAGCAGATCGAGGGGAAACACCGTGCTGCCGCCGAAGAACGTCGTCAGCTGGCGCATGATCTCCAACCGATCGCGGGTGTACACGCTGTCGCCGGCGACCTGGCCGCGGCCCGACCATGACGTGACCCGAACCCGCCCACCGCCTTTGAGCACCGACAGCACGAGAATCATGCCGGCCAGCACGGCCGGGGATCCCCGCTCTGGGCGCGGCATCGAACCGGACGAGTCGATGTAGAGATCCAGTGTCACCGCTTCGGTGGTGGCGACCGGATCGTCGGGCAGGTACGTGCGGCGCCGCGTCGTCACCCCGGGAACCACCACGGGGTTGGCGGCAAGGGTTGCCGGCCAGTCGAGTTCGGCGATGTCGTCGCCGAGCTCCCACGTCTCCAACGGTCCAGGGATCCCCTGGTCGGCGACGCCCCGGCCGGACTGCCGAAGCGATTGGACCCAGGGCCGGGCCTGCGCCTCGTACCAGGCGAGCATCACGGCGTTCGGATCGGATCCGGCGAAGAGGGCCAATGTCTGTGCGACGCCGTACTGTTGGCCCGGCGGCGCGTCCTGCGACGGTGCACCGATGGCGGCCGCTGCGGGGTGCACCGGGGTCTCGTCGAGCCGCGGATCGGCCAGCACCTGCGCGAGTTCGACTGCGGTGGCCGGCGGCCCACCCTGTTCGGCGCATCCACCGCCGGGCAGGCCGGCGCCGTCGGAGACCATGGATTCCAGCACCAGGTAGGGCACCAGCACCATGCCGAAGGTCAGAGCCCCACCCACTGGGTCCGCCCCGAAGGTGCGGACCGCCTGCGCCACGTACTCGGCGTCGGCGACGGGTTGCACCGGCTGGCTCAGCAGCAGTTCGTCCTGGATGGCGCGTACCCGCAGCGCCGCGGCCCGGTGGATGCGTTCCTTCTCCTGCAGATCCTCGCGGACCATCGATACGTCGAGTGTGGCGGGGTCGATGTGCTGGCGGGCCCGGGCCTCCTCCCGCACCGATTCGGGAACCGCAGGAGGGTCATTGGGGCACAACGTGTTCGACGGCAGTGACCACAACAATTCGTAGGCCCGCATGAGTACCCACCAGGCCGCGTTCGACACCGGCTCCCGCGCGGTCAGTGTGCGCCACAACGCGATCATGTCCGGTTCGGCACCAGGGTGCCGGCGGCGCTGCATCCGGACCACCCGGTCGTTGATGAGTAGATCCGACCACAGATTGGACAGCCGCTGGGCCGTGCTGGTGACGGGAATGGCCCGGCGCGGATCGCTCGCCACAATCGCGCGGGCCATCTGTTGCATCAGCTTGAACGACACGATGCGGGTGCTCGGGGACAACACGTGATGACCGATCTCGTGAGCGAAGACGCTCACCAGGTGGTGCTGTGCGCCCTGACGAGTCAGCTCGTCAAGGTCGATCGAGATCGACGGTGGGAACGAGAACCAGGCGAACGTACCGGTTGCGCTGTCCTGCACCATATCCGGCGGATGAAGTTGCACGCCCCACAACTCAAGGGCGGCCCCCCAGGCCACCAGCTCGGTGTCGGTCGGTGCCCGTCCGGTCATGCCGGCCAGATCTCGGCCAGATAGGAAGTCGGGCGCACCACCAGCTGCGCCGTGCGTGATCCGTCGGCCGAGGGACCGTCGACGGGTGCCGAGGACAGTACGTGGCCGAATACGTCGGCGTCGATCTGCCAGCGCTGCACGCCGACGTCCACCGTCCAACGGCCCGGTCCACGCGGCGTGGGAGCGGTGGGCGGATGATCCCACCTGCCGCCGAGCCCGGTGAACCCGCCGATCCGCGCGATCAATTGGCCCGGTCCGCGCAGCGGCCAGTAGAAGCGGTCGACCGCTTGCCCTTCGGCGAAGGGGACGACCGCGTCGACCGGCAGACCCAGCACCGACGCCGCGAGATCGGTTCCCAACAGCTCCAATCGGGACAATGCGTCGGCGCGGATCCCCAGCACCCCGGCCCGCCAGGCAGCCACCGCGGCGACGTTGAACATCGCCTCCGGCGCCGCGGAGATGCCGCTCAGTGCACGGCGGTACCGGCGTGGATCCCCGCCGAAGCGGGCCACATTGTCGGCCGACAGGGCCAGATCGAGACCGGCCATCACCGGAAGATCGGCATCCGCCGCGGGTAGGTCGAGGTTGACCTGGTGATACGCCCGGGCAATCACCGGCCGCTCTCCAGCCAGTGCAGATAGTTCGAATACCGTTGGTAGAGATACTTCAACGCGACCAGATCATCGAAATCCCGGCCGTAGATCTTGCCGACGGCGGAGACCGCCGAGATCCGGGCCTCGATCGTGGTGAGGCGTCGCGACACCTCGAGTGTCTCCAAGCCGTCGAGCCCGCGGTCGAACTCGGCGAGCAGCTCGGCCACCGGGTCCTCGCCCTCGCGTGCCAGCGCGACGAACTGACGGCACGAGGTGTCGAACAGGTCGGTCAGCCAACTTGCCGGGTCTGACGCCAGTTCCCGGTCCGCGCCGGTGTCGAACCGAGGATGGGCGGTGTTCGGTAACAGCTTGCCGCGCAAGGCGAACGGCACCATGGCCCGCACATCCTCGAGCGTGACGGAGACGTTGCCGCGGAACCAGGCCAGCGCCTTGGCGTAGAGCACCAGGTTCTGCAGTGAGCGCACCGACACCCCGTTGACGGTCTGTGCGCCGAGGTCCACCTGCAGATCGGCGCCGGAGTTGGCGTCGATGATCTGTTCGACCTCGATGCCGGCGGTGGCCACCACATCCTTGGTCCGGTACTCGAAGCGCCGGCCGCCATGCTGGACGAACTCGAAATGGCTGACGAAGAACTCCAACTGGCGGCGCACATCGGTGGGCACCGGGATGGCGCGGATCTTCTCGACCATCGCTGCCTGCTCGGCAGTGGCGAACACCAACTCGGCGGGCACGTTGTCCTCCGGGCGGTCACCGGCCTCCACCCGGCTCACCAGCTCGTCGAGGAACCGGCTGTTGAACCCGAACGCCTGGACTGTCACGTCGATCCGATCGCGCAGAGCCTGGATCACCGGGAAGGTGCCACCGCCGCCGTCGTCGTTGGCGGTGAAAAACCAGCTCTGCACACCGTGTTCGGGTGTGGTCAGGTGCATCTGGTCATGGCTTTCGACGTATCCCTCGGCGACCATGGTCAGCAGCGCGGACTGGGTCTTGGTCGGAATCCGGTTGTATTCGTCGACGATCTTGACCGGCGCGGTCAGCCAGCTCTTCCAGGCGATGGTGATCTCGGCCAGGCTCCCGGCCTGCACCAGATCGCGTGGCAGCGGAATCCCGACCAGGTCACCCACGGTCAACTGCGGCTGGCCCTGCTGGACGTGGCGGCGCACATCGGCGGGCGCCGCCCCCGCGAGAACCCCCATCAGCACCGCCAGGGTGGTCTTGCCGCGGCCCGGACCGCCGATCAGCAGGCACCTTCTGCCCACAGCGAAAGTCAGCAGCGGGACAAGAACATTGGAGGAATAAGCGGGTTGTTTCGGCAGGCTCAGGGAAGCGCCCGCATCACCGAGCGGATAGTTGACCGTGGTGTCCGAGCCGAATTCGACGTCGTAGAACGGGGAGATGACGGCCTTGTTGATCAGCCAGAAGTAGGCGCGGCGCAGCTTCTCGTCGAGAGTGACCGCAGGAGCGGCGGGCGGGGTGAACAGGTCTGCGGCAGTGAGGCCGGCGGCCGGCGCGTGGTCCACGGGCAACGTCGGCGATTTGGATACCGCGCTCCACCTGGTCGTCATCTGGCCCCTCCCCGTCGCGCCAATGCTAACCGCCCCGGCGGCTGCTCAGCTGAGGTCGATCAGTACCGGCGCATGGTCGCTGGGTGCGGTGGTGCCCTTCTTGGGGCGGCGTTCATCCTTCACGATCTCGGCGTTCGTGACCCGCGAGGCGAGGCCGGGGGAGCCGAGGATGAAGTCGATGCGCATGCCGCGGCGTTTCTGGAAAGCCAGCTGGGTGTAATCCCAGTAGGTGTAGATCCCGGGACCTGGTGTGAAAGACCGCACCACATCGGTGAATTGGGCGTCGTTCATGGCCTGGAAGGCCGCGCGCTCGGGCTCGGACACGTGCGTGCTGCCGTCGAAGGCGGCCATGTCCCAGACGTCCTCATCCTGGGGGGCGATGTTCCAGTCGCCGACCAGCGCGATGGGCTGCTCCGGATCCGCTTGCAGCCAGCCGGCGGCGGTATCCCGCAGCGCGGCAAGCCAATCCAGCTTGTAGGCGTAGTGCGGATCGGCCAGCGTACGACCGTTGGGCACATACATGCTCCACACCCGCACCCCGCCGCAGGTCGCTCCCAGTGCGCGAGCCTCGGCCGTGGCCTCCTCCTCGGGTTTGCTGCTCCACGCCGGCTGTCCCGGGAACCCGATCTCGATGTCGTCGAGGCCGACCCGGGAGGCGATGGCCACGCCGTTCCACTGGCTGAGCCCGATGTGTGCGACTTCGTAGCCGAGCGCCGCGAACGGCATCATCGGGAACTGTGCGTCGGTGCACTTGGTTTCCTGCATGGCCAGCACGTCGACGTCGGCGCGCTCCAGCCAGTCGACCACGCGGTCCACTCGGGTTCGGATCGAATTGACGTTCCAGGTGGCCAGGCGCATGAGGTTAGAGGTTACGGTCAGCGCGAACCGAGGATGTCCTCGGCCGCGACATAGCGGGTTTGGTGATGCAGCCGGAATCCCAGTGCGGTGTACAGCGCGATGGCCGGGTGGTTGTCCACCTCCACCTGGACGTAGGCCCGCCGGGCACCTGCCTCGGCGCCCCAGCCCAACAGCGCTTCACACACCGCCCGGGCATGGCCCTGCCTGCGATGGGCGGGGGAGACGCGCACCGACGAGATGCCCAGCCAGGCCGTGCCGTCCGGAGCGCTCGTCACCGCGCCGCGACCGACCGCGCAGTCGGGCACCGTCGCGAAGATCAGCTCTCCGTCGATCACGGCGGTCAGCACGTCGCCGGGGACCTCGCGTTCATAGATCCGCAGCCACTGTGCGTCCAGTAGCTGTGCCAGCGTGACACCCGACGCCGGGGGCTGTGCACCCGGCAACTCGCGCACCATGACCCGTGCCGGCTTGATGCCGGGGGTGCGTATCGGCAGTAGCCGCTCCGGCAGGGCCAGCCAGGCCGGCAGGTCACGCTCGCGGTACCAGTCGCGCACCGCGGACAGATCGGCGATCTGCGCCGACACGCCCAGTGGGATCGCCGAATTGGCGCGGCTGGTGACACCGCGCCCGGCACGCAGCAGCCAACCGCCCAGCCATTGCTGTTCGACGCCGGGCCAGGCCAGCGCCGCCGCGTGTTCGAGCGCGCGGATTTCGGAGGCCCGCACCGGTGCGTGCGACAACTCACGCACGCTCACGATGTCGGCAGGAGAGACTTCGACGAGCTCGCCGTCCTTGGTGCGGATCAGCACCGTCGGCTCCAGGCGCTCCACATGGCCGATGACGTCGGTCAGTGGCTTGGCCGACCCGGCGGGCAGCTGGTAACGCAGGCTGACCCGGGACCCGAGCGCGGGCAATGCCGGCATCAGTGACCGAACGGGTCGGGAACCTCGCCGGGCATCCAGGACAGGCCGGGTACACCCCATCCGTTGCGCTTGACGGACTTCTTGGCCGCCCTCGCGTAGCGGCCCACCAGACGGTCGATGTAGAGAAATCCGTCGAGGTGTCCGGTCTCGTGCTGGAGCATCCGGGCAAACAAGTCGGTGCCCTCGAGAGTGACCGGTGAACCGTCGGCGTCCAGCCCGGTGACCCGCGCCCAGTCGGCCCGGCCGGTCGGGAAATTCTCGCCCGGCACCGACAGGCAGCCTTCCTCGTCATCGTCGGGGTCGGGCATCGTCTCGGGAACCTCGGACGTCTCCAGCACCGGGTTGATGACGACCCCGCGGCGGCGCGTGACTTGGCCCCGCGTCGGGGCACAGTCATAGACGAACAACCGCTTGGCCACGCCGATCTGGTTGGCGGCCAAGCCAACCCCGTTCGCAGCGTCCATGGTGTCGAACATGGTCTGGATGAGTTCGGGCAGGTCCGCGGGCAGCGAACCGTCCGGGCCGACCGGCACCGGCTCGGTCGGCGTGTGCAGAACGGGATCCCCGACGATGCAAATTGGTACGACAGCCACCGGGGAATCTTAGGCGGAAGTCCTTCCGGAGCCGACTCGCGGGTTTATGTGTCACCCAGACCCAGCAAGCCGTGGTTGAATAATCGCCGAACCACAGCGATGTTATTTCTCACGTGTCGGAAGGGTCCAGGGAGCAATATGGACGGCGCCATGGCGCGGACTGAGCAATCCGGGGACGACTCTGATCTGAGCGATGGGCTCACCCGGCGCGAGCACGATATTTTGGCCTTCGAACGCCAATGGTGGAAGTACGCCGGAAGCAAGGAAGACGCGATCAAAGAGCTCTTCTCGATGTCGGCTACGCGGTACTACCAGGTGCTGAACGCGTTGGTGGACCGTCCCGAGGCGCTGGCTGCCGACCCGATGCTGGTCAAGCGGCTGCGGCGGATGCGGGCCAGCCGTCAGAAGGCGCGGGCTGCGCGGCGGCTCGGCTTCGATATCAGCACCTAAAAGGTCACGGGGTGAGGGATCGGGCGGTTCGCTCGATACAGTGGTGGCGATGAATCAGCGAGACTCCTCCGGGTTGCCCCTGCGTGCCATGGTGATGGTGCTGTTGTTCCTCGGGGTCGTGTTCCTGCTGGTCGGTTTCCAGGCGATCGGCTCAGGCGACGACTCTTCGGATCAGTCGTCGTCCGTGGCCACGACCACCGCGACGACCACGACGAAGACCTCGGCAAAGGCCGCACCCGCACCAGAGGTCAAGGCCGACGTGCGCGTGTACAACATCTCCGAAGTCCCCGGTGCGGCCGAGACCACGGCCAACCGGCTGCGCGAGGCGCACTGGAATGTCACCGAGACCGGCAACCTGGCGTTGGAAGGTGTTGCCGGCACCACGGTGTTCTTCGGTGAGACTCCGGGTGAGAAGGAAGCCGCCGACGCCGTGGGCAAGGCGATCCAGGCGCCCGTCGAACCCCGGCGCCCAGAACTTCTGGAGCAACCACCGGGCGTGATCGTGGTAGTCACCGGCTAGGCTTTGGGCCATGCTGAAGCCCGTCAGTGTTGCCATACTGTTCGCTGCCCCCGTTGTCGCGCTGAGCGCCTGCAGTCCGCCCGGACAGGTGCCGTCCGACACGCCCGGCACCACCCCGGCGATCTGGACCGGATCGCCGTCGCCCTCGGCCGCTCCCGGTGAGCAGGGCGGCGGGCACGGTGCACCGGCCACCAGCGGCGGAGAGACCCTCACCGCGGATCTCAAGACCGCCGACGGGACTGCCGTGGCAACCGCCGAATTCCAGTTCGCCGACGGTTTCGCCACCGTCACCGTCGAGACCACCACTCCGGGCAAGCTGGCTCCGGGATTCCATGGTCTGCACATCCACTCGGTCGGCAAGTGTGAGGCCAACTCGGTGGCCCCGACCGGCGGCGCGCCCGGCGACTTCAACTCCGCCGGGGGCCACTTTCAGGTGCCCGGTCACTCCGGTCACCCCTCCAGCGGTGACCTGAGCTCGTTGCAGATCCGCGCCGACGGCTCGGGCAAGCTGGTGACCACCACCGACGCGTTCACCGCCGAGGATCTGCTGGCCGGCTCGAAGACCGCCATCATGATCCATGAGAAGTCGGACAACTTCGCCAACATCCCGCCGGAGAAGTACCAGCAGGTGATCGGCGGCGCACCCGGCCCCGACCCCGCGACCTTGGCCACCGGCGATGCCGGCAGTCGAGTGGCATGCGGTGTTATCGGCGCCGGCTGACAGCCGTATCGATTTCGCCGGGTCGCCCCGGCCCACTGTCGGCGTCGAATGGGAGTTCGCTCTCGTCGACGCCGACAGTCGTGATCTGAGCAACGGCGCCGCCGAGGTGATCGCCGAGGTCGGCGAGAGCCCACACGTGCACAAGGAGTTGCTGCGCAACACCATCGAGATCGTCACCGGGATCTGTGAGAACACCGGTGAGGCGATGGACGACCTGCGCGGCACGCTCGGTCCCGTGCGCAAGATCGTGCACGACCGCGGCATGGAGCTGTTCTGCGCGGGTACCCATCCGTTTGCGAAATGGTCCGCGCAACAGCTCACCGACGCGCCGCGGTACGCCGAGCTGATCAAACGCACCCAATGGTGGGGCCGCCAGATGCTGATCTGGGGTGTGCACGTGCACGTCGGGATCTCCTCGGCGCACAAGGTCATGCCGATCATCTCGTCGCTGCTCAACCAGTACCCGCATCTGTTGGCGCTGTCGGCATCCTCACCGTTCTGGGACGGTGAGGACACCGGGTACGCGAGCAACCGGGCGATGATGTTCCAGCAGTTGCCCACTGCCGGCCTGCCGTTCCAATTCCAGACCTGGCCGGAGTTCGAGGGTTTCGTCCACGATCAGAAGAAGACCGGCATCATCGATCATCTCAACGAGATTCGTTGGGACATCAGGCCGTCGCCGCACCTCGGCACCGTCGAGGTGCGGATCTTCGACGGGGTGTCCAACGTCCGTGAGCTCGGTGCGCTCGTCGCGCTGACCCACTGCCTGATCGTCGATCTGGACCGCAGGCTCGATGCGGGCGAGCAGTTGCCGACCATGCCGCCCTGGCATGTGCAGGAGAACAAATGGCGTGCGGCCCGCTACGGACTGGACGCCGTGATCATCCTGGACGCGGACAGCAACGAGCGGCTGGTCACCGAAGATCTCGACGAATTGCTGAATCACCTTGAGCCGGTGGCAAAGTCACTGGGATGCTCGGACGAGCTCGCCTCTGTCACCGACATCTACCGCGGCGGCGCCTCGTATCAACGGCAGCGCCGGGTGGCCGAGGAGAGCGACGGCGACCTCCGCGAAGTCGTCGACGCCCTGGTCGGCGAACTCCAACTGTGAGGATGAGCGCTATGCGACTGCGGATCATGGCGGGGATTGTGGTGGCGGGCTTCGCCCTCTCGGGTTGCAGCACCGTCACCGCCGGAACGCCGATGGGTGATCCCGATCAGACCGGGATCTCCACCACGACGACCACCAGACCCCGGCCCAGCTACACGGCGGCGCCCTCGGCCCCGGCCTTCCCGTCCCCCAGGACCGGTGGCGGGACCAGTGGCGGGGCCAGCACCCCGCCACCCAACGGGATGTCGACCACCTGCCGGGAGTACGCGTCGATGGACGAGGCCACCCAGCTCGGCATGGTCGAGTTGCTGGCGAAGAACGGCTACGCGGGCATGCAGAAGAATCCGTTCCTGTGGACCTCGTTCATCGGAGCCATGTGCGTGCTGGCCGATCGGAATTCGACCGTGGTAGAGGCGATCAACAAAAAGGTGCCTGGCTGACATCTCTGGGATGAATTGCCTTGTAGTGCACTGCGATATAGGGCCAGGCCTGCATCGCGGTGACACCGTCCAGGCCTCGGATGCGCTCGTCGAGCACGTCGAGCAGATCTTCACCGCGGGCGGTCACCACCTCGGCCACGACATCCCAACGACCGGCGGTCAGCGCCACGTACGACACAGTTTCCACGCGGGTCAGCGCCTCGGCCACCTTCTGGGCGCCGGCCCGTCCGTCGGTACGGATCGCCACCCAGCTGCTGTGGCGGTAGCCGAGCCGCAACGGATTGGCGATGCACATCACCCGGGCTGCGCCCGTCTCGACCATCCGGTTGTACCGGACCCGGATGGTGGTCTCGGACAGGCCCAGCGCGGAAGCGAAGTCGCGGAAGGCCGCGCGGCCGTCGACGGCGAGGCGCGTCAGGATCGCGCGGTCGATGTCGTCGAGCGGGCGCGGCCGCACCGCGCCGTCGGCGAGCACGCCGGACAGCCGGGCCTGCTGATAGTGCAGCCGCAGGTAAGGGAGCAGTTCGACCGAACGCACCCCGGGCAGCGTCGCGATCTTGCCGAAGGCGACATCATGAAGTTCACGGGCGTCGGTGCAGACCAATTCCAGCACCACCCCGTACGGGCCCGTCGTGGCCGTCACGTAATCGGCTTCGCCCAACAAGGCGAGCTCGGCGGCGAGCTCGACCGGTGTGCGGGATCCGTCGACGGTCAGCAGAGCCAGGCCCAGCGAGCCGAACCCCAGCACCGCCGGATCGGTGATGGCGGCGATGGTCATGTAGCCCTCATCCAACAGTCGCGAAACACGGCGGCGCGCAGCCTTTTCCGTGATGCCGGCGCGACGGGCCAGCTCCGCGTAGGGAATACGGCCATCGGCCTGCAGCAATTCGATCAGTTGGCGGTCGACCGCGTCGAGGTCGGTGTAGCCCGGGTCGGACAGCAGCGTGCGGGCTGCCTCAAGCTCCGCTGACGGTGGCATCATCCGAGGTTACCGGCTGATGCGCATTGACCAACCAAAGGGCGAGGACGATCCTGGCCTCATGACGGTCTCACCGATGTTTCCTCTCGAAGTGGCCATGCTGCCCGGCCAGGAACTGCCGCTGCGGATTTTCGAACCGCGCTACGTGGCGATGGTGGGCGACTGTTTGGCCATGTCGGAGCCGTCGTTCGGGGTGGTGCTGATCTCGGCCGGCCGCGAGGTGGGCGGCGGTGACCGCCGGTGCGACGTCGGGGCGCGGGCCTTGATCGTGGACTGCCAGGAATTCGGTGTCGGCAAGTACCGGCTGCTGTGCGTGATGAGTGATCGAATCCGGGTGCAGCGCTGGCTCGACGACGATCCGTATCCACGCGCCGAGATCGAACTCTGGCCCGACGAACCCGGCGGCCAGGCGGATGCCGCCCGCATCAGCGACGTCGAAGACCGGATGGTGGCACTGCTCGACCGGATCGGGGAGGCTCGCGGCACGTCGATCCGCAGCCGCGAGATCGTGGAGTCGGCCGGCGTCGATCCGGAGAACCGCTTGTACGCCTTGGCCAGTCGGTTACCCATGGGACAGGCCGACCGTTATTCACTGCTGGCGGCGCCGTCGGAAGCGGCCCGGCTCGAGGTGCTCAGCGAGGCCGTGGACACCGTTACCGCGATGGTCGAGTTCCAGCTTTCGCAGTAGCGAGCGGACAATTGGTCACGAGATGAGAGTGTTGATCGTCGACGATGAACCCGGGCTCACCAAGACGCTGAGCCTGGGGTTGCGGGCCGAGGGCTGCGTGGTTGTGGTGGCGGACAACGGTGTGGACGGGGCGCACCTGGCCGTGGAGGACGACTTCGATGTGATCCTGCTCGACATCATGCTCCCGGGCATGAGCGGCTACGAGGTGCTGCGGCGGATCCGGGCGCAGCAGGTGTGGACTCCGGTGCTGATGCTGACGGCCAAAGACGGTGAATTCGACGAGACCGACGCGTTCGATCTGGGAGCCGATGACTACCTCACCAAACCGTTCAAGTTCAATGTGCTGGCGGCCAGGATGCGGGCACTGCAGCGCCGGGGCGCACCTCAGCGGCCGGCCGTCATCACCGCGGGATCGCTGTCGCTCGATCCGGCCCGCAAGACCGTCGCCCGCGGCGATGTTCCAATTGACCTGACGCCCAAGGAATTCTGCCTGCTGCAGTACCTGATGCGGAACAAGGACACGGTGGTGACCAAGGCTGACATCCTGCGGAACGTATGGGATGCCCACTACGTGGGGCCACACAACGTCGTCGAAGTCTATGTGCGATACGTTCGCCTCAAGATCGATGCACCGTTCGGTACCAACAGCATTCACACTGTGCGGGGAGTCGGCTACCGGCTCGAATCGGAAGAGAGCCGAGGCAGTTGAACACGGACGACGGTGCCGCCTCCGGCCCGGTCGTCCACAGTGACCGTACCGCCATGTGCGGCAACGATTTCAGAAACGATCGCCAAGCCGAGTCCCGTCCCGCCGCCATTGCGGGAACGATCGGAGTCCAGCCGGACGAACCGGGCGAACACCCGCAGGCGGTCGGCCTCTGGGATGCCCGGCCCGTCGTCGGCGACAGTCAGCATGACGGTGCTGTCCACCTGGTGCAGGTCGATGTCGATGCATGAACGCGCATGACGCGCGGCGTTGTCGGTCAGATTTCGCAGCACTCGTGAGAGAGCCTGGGTGTCACCTGACATCCGGGCTTCACCAACGTCGGTGTGCACGGTCAGGTGGGTTCCGCGCCGTAACCGGTCGGCCTCGGCCTGGATGACCGGCCGGAGGTCCAGCTCTTCCAGGCGGAGTTTCAGACCGCGCTCATCGGCTCGGGCCAGCAGCAACAGATCATCGATCAGCGACTGCATCCGCTGAGCCTCGGGCATCAGTGTGGTTTCGAGCAGGTCCTGGTCGAGCAACCCGGGGTGTACCTGGGCGACATCCAGCGCGGAGATGATCGTGGTCAACGGGCTGCGCAGCTCATGGGAAGCATCCCCGACGAACTGGCGCTGCGCGTTGTGGCCGGTTTCCAGGCGGGCCAGCATGGCATTCATCGTGTCGGCGAGCGCGGCGATCTCATCGTGGCTGTCGGGTCGAGGCACACGCTCGGCAAGGTCCGATGTGCTGATCTCGGCGACCCGGGCGCGGATCGCGTCGACCGATCGCAGAGACCGCTTCACCAGCAGGTAGGTGACCATCGCCACGACGGCGATGACCAGCGGCGCTGATCCGCACAACAGCAGCGCGACGGTCTGGACCGTGGATTCGGCGAGTTCACTGCTGCCGGCAACCAAGATCGTGTACCGCCCGTGGGGCGTATCGACCGTCCGGCCGATGATCCTGAGATCGTCGTTGGGAACCGAATTGCCGGCCAGCCGGGTCGGCTTGGCGCCGACGGCGGTCACCGGCACCAGCGGCGTGCTCGGTGCGTCGGTGGAACTGAGGACGACGGTGTTGTCGTTGGCGATTATCTGGATCGCGACAACCCGCTGATCGGTATCGAGCAGGGAGCTGTCGAAGGCGGCGGGGGACTCGGCCCTGAGTGCGGTGGTGATGTCATGCAGCTGCGTCGCCGCAGCCTCGTCGATCCCCGAGATCAGGTAGCGGTACAGCAGCACCGTCAGGCCCGCGCCCGCGACCACGAGCGCCATCAGCACCACCGTGGCCGCGACGAGGGCCGACCGGGTCGCGATACCCCACTGTCGTGGCCACGGCCGGATCCGCAGCCGCTGACGGCCTGTACCCGAAGCCGACGTCATCTCGACAGTCTGAGCTGCACCGCGTCCTCTCCGATCTCCGGGGTGTCGTCGGCCGGCCTCGCCAGGAAAGCCCAGCCGAGCAGTACGGCCGCCGAACCCAGCAGAAACCCGCCGCTGACATCGGCGAGCCAGTGCACGCCAAGGTAGAGCCGTGTCGCCGCGACCACGAGCGTCGCGAAAGCGCCGCACACGAGTAACCCGACTGTGTGCCCACTACGTGCGCCGACGACAACCGCGAGGATGCCGAGGAGTGCCGCCGTTCCGGTGACGTGTCCGGAGGGGAACGAATGGTCGGTCTCGGCCAGCAGTTGAACTGCGGACGGCGGCCGGTTGGACCTCACCACTGCTTTGCCCAAGGTGCTTGCCACCGATGCGAGCCCAACGGTGGCCACCACCACGATCGCGGGTCGGGCCAGGCGCGTCCGGAACCAGATCAGCGCCGCGGCACCGACCGCGATCAGCGCGACAGCGGCGGGACTACCCAGATCGGTGATCACCGCGGCAACGCTGGTCAGCCATGCATTGCGCTGCGTAACGACCCAGTCGAGGACACGATGGTCTACTGCGGTGCCGGAGTGGGACGACCAGGAGATGAACCCCAATCCGACGAATCCGCTGAGCAGAACAACCGCCATCTGGACCTGCCAGGTCACGCGCCGCATCGCATTCACCGTCCCACGGTGCCCAGGCGTTGCTGAGGCGGCGCTGAGAAGCACGGTGATCACGATCTTTATCAGCGTTTTCTCATCGACGACCTGTCACTCTGTGGCATCGCTGCGGTGATCACGCCGCGGACCGTACGAGGAGATGTTCGATGCCCCCGCTACAGAAGCCGTATCACCGGATGAAGTTGTTGGCCGCCGTCACCGGGATAGGTGCCATGGCGCTGCTCGGCGCGGTAACCGTCATCGACGGCGCCAAGACGGGTACAACTGACTCCGCCTTGCAGTTCAGCAGTACCACGACCGTGACCACCCCGCCGACCGCACCGGAGACTCCATTCGCCTCCCCGAAGGTGAAGGCTCCGCACAAGTAGCGCCGTCGGGGGCTAACTCCGGAACGAAGGCCTCGATGTCGAGCCGGTCGAGCGCACGGCCGTCGATCAGCTCGATGCGGTCCTCCGGGTGTCGAATCTCCGTCATCCAGAATAGGTTTCGGCCAGGATGCCCTCGACGAACTCCGTGGCCATGGTGCCCTCGGTGGTATCGGCGGGCAGGGTGCGGTGGTAGCGCGCCATCAGGTCGTCGGCCGGCAGGGCCGCCACGTCCCAGCAGTGTTCGCTGAGCCAATCGGGGACGTGGGCGCGATCCTCGATGAACCACAGCTGCTCCGGATCCGGCATGTCGTCGCCGGCCTCGGCGGCCTCGGCACGCATCTTCTCGATGAGCTCACGGCGGCGGGCCAGCTGATCTTCGGAGAAGAACCCGGCGCTGAACGACTCGACCGCGATCCGGCTGTCCCGTGCCGACAGTTCGGTGATGCGCTCGAACAGCAGGTCCTGCGCTTCGGCCGGCAGGTAGGGGAGCAAGCCTTCGACGGACCACGCCGTCGGCTCGGTGGCGTCGAAACCCGCATCCCGCAATGCCTTCGGCCAATCCTGGCGCAGGTCGACCCCGACGGCGACATGCCGGGCCTTGGGCGCAGCCCGGTGCGCCGCCAGGACTTCCTCCTTGAACTGCAGCACCTGCGGTTGGTCGATCTCGAACACCACGCTGTCGTGGACCCAGGGCAACCGCCAGGCTCGGGCATCCAGGCCGGCCGCCAGGATCACCGACTGGCGGATACCCGACGCGCCCGCGGCGAGGAAGAACTCGTCGAACCATTTGGTCCGGGACGCGGCGTAATTGCCGATGGCGCGAATCCGCTGGGCCATCGCGCCGGTGGGCGGGCGCCAGCCCCGTGCGGCCGCGGCGTCGAGAAACATCCGCGCATACGGGTCGGTGAACAACGGAGATTCAGCGGCGGTCTCGTCGGCTCGGGCCATCGCCACCCCGAGCGCGGTGGCACCCACGCTCTCGGTGATGTCCCAGCTGTCGTCGTTAGTTCTGGCCATCACTGTCAGTCTCCCCGAACTCCGCCATCTCGTCGCGGGTCAGCAGATTCTCCCGGTTGCGCTGCTCCCGGTAGGCCAGTTGCCCGACGCGGTTGGCGATCACCGGGGCGGTGATCAGCGTGAACAAACCGGTGAGGATCAACATGCCGACATCGGCGTGGCCCCGGAGCCGGATCGCCGCACCGGCCAGCACCAAGAGCAGCCCGAGCACCTGGGGCTTGGTCGCCGAATGCATCCGCGACATGGTGTCGCCGAACCGCACGATGCCGATCGCGGCGGTCAAGGCCAGCGTCGACCCGGCCAGGATCAGGACGGCGGTGACGATGTCGAGGATGTTCATGGCACCCACTTCCGCCGCGGTTCATCGGTATCGGGCACGCGGAACCGCGCCACGCTCACCGAACCGACGAAGCTGATCAACGCCAGCGCCGTCAAGCTGTAGGTCACCGTGGTGTCAAGGCTGTACGCCGCCCAGGTCCCGATACCGCACAGCGTGACGGCCACCAGGGTGTCCAACGCGACCAGCCGATCCAGGGTGCTCGGCCCCGCCAAAAGGCGAAACATCGTGATCGCCGCGGCGGCCGTCAACATGACCGCGGCGATCGTCCACACGGTTGTCATGCGCCCTCCTTGTTGGCCGCAGGGCGCCAGTCCGACTCGCGCTCGAAAGCCGCCACCAAAAGCCGCTGCAGGGTGGTGATCTGGCTGTGGAACCGGTTGATCGCCTTGTCGGAACCCACGTCGACGACGTGTACATAGATCAGCCGCCGGGTCTGATCGATCTCCAGCACGATGGTTCCCGGGGTCAGGTTGATGATGTTGACCCCGAGGGCCAGGACCAGATCCGACTTGATCGCCAGATGCGCCCGTAACACGGCGTTGAGCGGCAGCGGCCCCGGTCTGACCGCCAACCAGGCCATCTGGAACGACGACATCACCAGCCAAACGGCGACCTGAATGACCAACCGCAGCAGCGACAACAGATGTACCCGCCCCTCCACCGGGACGGCGGGCAGCGGCAGCAACACCGTGATCACCACGGCGACCGCCAGGCCCGACACGATGTTGGCCGCAGAGATGCTGCCCCACAGCAGCACCCACACGAGCATCAGCCAGCACAAGATCCAGGCTCGTAGCAGCAGCCACCTCATCGCCCATCACCCCCGAGCACCGCCGAGATGTACTGTCCACGGTCCAGCACTTCGGCCGCGGCGCGCTCGCTGTAGGAGAAGATCGGCCCGGCCGCCACGGTCAGCGCCAGCCCAACCGCGATCAAAGCGCCTGTCGGAGCCAACATTCCCATCGGCATGCGGCCCACGCTGTCGCGATCGGCGAACTCGATGTCCTCGATGTCGTCGAGCAGCACCGCCGGTGCCGCCCCGGCCAGGTGCCCTTCGGGTGCGTCGGCACGGGCTCGCCAGAACGCCTTCGTCCACACCCGCGCCACCACGTAGAGCGTCAGCAGGCTCGTCACCACGCTGCCGGCCACCAGGATCCAGGCCAGTGGCGAACCGTTCGCGGCGCCCGCCTCGAGCAGCGCCACCTTGCCGATGAAGCCCGAGAACGGCGGGATGCCACCGAGGTTCAGCGCGGGCACCACGAACACGAACGCCAGCACCGGGCTGGCCGCGGCCAGCCCGCCCAGCCGTTGCAACGTCGACGCCCCGGCCTGCCGTTCGATCAGTCCGACGACCAGGAACAGCGTCGTCTGCACGACGATGTGGTGGGCCACGTAGTAGATCGCGCCGGACATGCCGAGCTGGTTGGCCAGTGCGACACCGAACACCATGTAGCCGATGTGGCTGACGAGGGTGAAGGACAACAGCCGTTTGATGTCGCTCTGGGCGATCGCACCGAGGATGCCGATGATCATGGTGAGCAGGCCCGCCACCAGCAGCACATTGTCCAGCGCCCCGCCCGGGAACAGCAGCGAATGGGCCCGGATGATCGCGTACACACCGACCTTCGTCAGCAAGCCGGCGAACACCGCGGTGACCGGCGCGGGCGCGGTGGGGTAGGAGTCGGGCAGCCACGTCGACAGCGGGAAGACCGCGGCCTTGATGCCGAACGCCACCAGCAGCACCGCGAACAACGCGGTGCGGGTGCCCGACGGGATGTCGTCGAGGCGTAACGCCAGCTCGGCCATGTTCAGCGTCCCGGTCGCCGCGTACACCAGCGCGATGCCGATCAGGAAGATCAGCGACGACACCATCGACACCAGCACGTAGGAGATGCCGGCACGGACACGGTCCTCGCTGGCGCCGATGGTCAGCAGGACGAAGCTCGCGGCCAGCAGCACCTCGAAGCCGACGAACAGATTGAACAGATCACCCGCCAGGAACGCGGTGCACACACCGGCCGACAGCACGAGATAGGTGGGCAGGAAGATCGACACCGGCTGGCGTTCGTCGCCGTCGCGGATACCCTGCCCGATGGCGTACGCGACCACCGCCAACAGCACGATGGCCGACACCACGAGCATCAGCGCCGAAAGCCGGTCCACCACCAGGGTGATGCCCAACGGCCCCATGCCCGGCACGCTCTGACCCCACCCGCCGACGTGCAGGACCAGGGTGCCGTCCCGGTCGGCCAGGTACACCAGCGCTGCACACACCGCGACCACCGCCGTGAGTGCGAATTGGGTGATGAAGCGTTGCAACTGGGGACGGCGCCCGGCCACGAGCGTCGCCGCCGCGGCGAGCGCCGGGATCAGCACCGGCAACGGGATCAGAGCCTGGGCGTTCACTTCGACCCCTCGAATCCCGGCAGCGCATCGAGTTCGTCGGGCGCGTCGGTGTCGCGGTTGGGGTCGGGTTGCGGAATCTCTTCTTCTTCCTCGGTGCCGGACTGCTGCGACACTCGCGTGTCTTCGGGATCGTTGCTGACCTCTTCGACCGTGGTGAGGCGATACGAGCGGTAGGCCAGTGCCAGTACGAATGCCGCGAGCCCCATGCTGATCACGATCGCGGTGAGGATCATGCCCTGGGCCAGCGGATCAGCGTCGGTGGTGGCGCCGTTGCTGGTGCGCCCGCGGATCGGTGGATTGCCCGACTTGCCGCCGACAGTCAGGATCAACAGGTTGACCGCATTGCCGATCAGCAACAGCCCCAACAACATCCGGGTCAGGTTGCGTTCGAGCAGCAGGTACACGCCGGTGCTGGTGAGCCCGCCGATGATGATCAGCGGGACCAGGAATGTCGTCATCGGGCCATCTCCGCATCCACGCGGGCGCCGAGGCTGCGCAAGATGTCGAGCACCAAACCGACAACGATGAGATACACCCCCAGATCGAAGAACAACGCGGTCACCATCTTGACCGAACCCAGCACCGGCACGTCGAACTGCAGGACAGCCGAGGACAATGCGGGCGCGCCCAACAAGATTGAGGCGACCGCCGTTCCCGCCGAGAGGCCGAGCCCGGTGCCGAGGATCTTGCCCGCGTCCAGCGGCAGCGTCTCGCCGAGCTCGTAGCGGCCACCGGCCAGGTACCGCAGCACGAGCGCGAGGCCAGCGGTCAACCCGCCGGCGAAGCCACCGCCGGGAGTGTTGTGGCCGGCGAAGAAGAAGTACGCCGAGAGCACCATGATGAGCGGGAAGATGACGCGCGTCGCCACCTCCAGCACCAGAGAGCGGTGTCGAGGATCGCGCAGTTCGCTGCCGCGCAGCCAGGTGACATCTCCGACGGCCGGGCTGTACGCCCCGATGGGGCCGATGTCGGGCTGCCCGACGGCGGTGCTGACGCGCGGCGCGGCACCGAAGCGCCGGTGCCGGAACACCAGCGACGCCACACCCGTCGCGGCCACCAGCAACACCATCACCTCGCCCAGGGTGTCCCAGGCACGGATGTCGACCAGCAGCACGTTGACCGCATTGGCGCCGTGCCCGCGGTAGTAGGCGGCATCGGGGATCAGCTCGGCGATGCCCACACCGTTGCGCGCGGCCATCGCGAACACCGCGAGCGTCGTGACCGCGGCACCCACCGCCAGCGCCAGCGCGGCCCGCGGCAGCCGGTGACGGTTGATGTTGGTGGCGTCGGCCTCGGCGGGCAGGACCCGCAGGACCAGCACGAAGATCACCAAAACCAGTGTCTCGACCAGGAATTGGGTCAACGCCAAATCGGGTGCACCGTGGAAGGCGAAGATCGCGCCGCAGCCGTAGCCGGTCACACCGACCAGCAGCACCGCGGCCAGTCGGTTGCGCATCACCGTCGCGCCGATCGCGGCGGCCAGCATCAACAACCCGATCACCACCTGCAGCGGGGAATCCCACAGCGCGAAATTCGGGCGGTCCCTCGCGCCCAGCGCCAGCATCACGATGGGCAGCACCACCAGCGTCGACAAGATCACCGACTGGGTGGCCGGCAGTGAGCCTCGCTGGGTCTCGCCGGTCAGCCGCACCGAGGTGATATCCAGGCCGCGGATCACCGCGTCGTACATGCGGTCGGCGTTGCCCAGCGGCCGATAGGCAAACCGGGTGCGGGGCAACCGGTTCCGGCCGAAGAACACCACGGTGCCGACGGCGAGTACGACGGCCGAGAGCAGCAGCGGCAGGCCGAACCCGTGCCACAGTGCCAGGTGGTAGCCCGAGCCGCCGGGCATGGTGTTGGCGTATTCGTCGAGCACCGCGTCCATCCCGGCGGGCCACAGTCCGAAGACCAGGCCCCCGGCGGCGAGGATCGCCGGTGCGGTCAGGAAAGTGATTGAAGGACGGTGCATTTCGGCAACTCGGGTGCTGGGCTGCGATCGCCCCTTGGCAGCGAACGCGCCCCACATGAAGCGCAGGCTGTAGATGGTGGTGAACACCGAGCCCACCACGATGCCGGTCAGCACCCAGGGAGCCGCGGAGCCGAGCGCCGGGCTGTGCAGCACGGTCTCCAGGTCGGCCTCCTTGGCGACGAACCCGAAGAACGGCGGCAGCGCGGCCATGCTCGCGGTGGCGCATGCGGCAATGATCAGCAGCGGCCGGTTCTGGCGCCCCAAGCCCGCGAGGCGCCGGATGTCGCGGGTGCCGGTGGTGTGGTCGATGACGCCGACCACCATGAACAACGCGGCTTTGAACATCGCGTGCGCACACAGCATCGCCAGCCCGGCCAGCATCATGTCGCTGCCGCCGGCGCCCACCATCACGGTGATCAGGCCCAGCTGGCTGACGGTGCCGAACGCCAGGATCAATTTGAGGTCGTACTCGCGTACCGCGCGCCAGCCGGCCAGCAGCATGGTCGCCAGCCCGAGGCCCACCACCATGGGCCGCCACAGCGGAGTATCGGCAAACCCCGGCGTCATCCGCGCCACCAGATAGACACCGGCCTTGACCATCGCCGCGGCGTGCAGATACGCGCTGACGGGGGTGGGCGCGGCCATCGCGCCGGGCAGCCAGAAGTGCATCGGCACGATCGCCGATTTGGACAGCGCGCCGACCAGGATCAGCGCCACCCCGATCGCGGCCGCGGTGCCGCCCGGCGGAGTCGCGATCAACTCCGACAGCAGATAGGTGCCGGCCAGATTGCCCAGCACGATGATGCCGACCAGCATCGCCAGGCCGCCGAACGTGGTGACCAGCAGCGCCTGGGTGGCCGCCCGCCGGCTGGTGGCCCGCTCGGCGTAGTGGCCGACCAACAGGAAGGACAGGACCGTGGTGGTTTCCCAGAAGATGTAGAGAACCAGCATGTTGTCGCTGACCACCAGGCCGAACATGGACCCGGAGAAGGCGACGAGCTCGGCCGCGAAGCTGGGCAGCCGCTTCTCGATCTTCCCGTCGTGGTGGTGGAAGTACTCGCCGCAGTAGAAGAGGACGAGAGCCCCGATGGCCAGCACCAGCACGCTCATGATGGCCGCCAGCGAGTCGAATCGCAGCGTGATGTCCATCGACAACTCGTGCACCCACGGGATGCTCACGGTCGGGACGCGGTCGTCGCTCGGCCAGTTCAGGCCGACCCAGACCAGGGAGCCGAGCGGCACCAAGGCCAACGGGTAGAACGCTCGCCGGCCCCATTTGGCCACCAGAAGTGGCGCCAGCGCGGTGGCAACCGCGTGGGCGAGCAGAACGGCGAGCATGGCACTCCGATCGGGTTGGGGTCGGGGTGTCAGCCTTATGGCTAGGGCTTTGGGTTAACACGCAGTCTACGTGGCGGGTCATCGCTAGCATCGGCTGATGGCCCCTGGCGAGGTCGTGGTGGTCGGCGCCGGTCCGACCGGATTGATGCTGGCGTGCGAGCTCGCGCTCGGTGGCGCACCGGTCACCGTGCTGGAGGAACGCACCTCGACGCCGAACATCACCCGGGCGTTCGCCGTGCATGCGCGGACCCTGGAACTGCTCGACGGCCGCGGGCTCGTCGATGAGTTGCTGAGCCGCGGAGTCGAGGTGCACGAGGTGGCGCCGCCCGGCGGAGCCACGCTGAATCTGCGGGAACTGCCGACCCGGTTCGGAATGGTGTTGATCGTTCCCCAGAGCGGCACCGAGCACGTGCTGGAGGGCAGGGCCGCCGAACTGGGCGTGCAGGTGCGCCGCGGTGCCGAGGTGGTGGGACTGCGACAGGACGGCGACGGTGTCACCGTCGAGCTGGCAAACGGGGAGAGCCTCGGCGCCGAGTACGTCGTCGGCTGCGACGGGGCCCACAGCGCGGTGCGACGACTGGTCGGGATCGACTTCGTCGGCAAACAGTACGAGACCCACATCCTGCTGGCCGACGTCCGGCTCGCCTCGCCGCCCGAGGAGACCTTGTTCGCCCGGACCGGGACCGAGGGTGTGGTGTTGTTCGTCCCGTTCGGCGACGGCTGGTTCCGCGCCATCGCGTGGGACCGGCTGCGGGAACAGGCGCCGCTGGACGAACCGGTGGCGCTCGACGAGATGCGCGACGCGTTCAACCGCATCGCCGGCGACGACTTCGGCATGAGCGATATGCGGTGGAGTTCGCGGTTCCTCAGCGAGCGGCGCCAGGCCCGGCACTACCGCTCGGGCCGGGTGTTTCTGGCCGGCGACGCCGCACATGTGCATTCCCCGCTGGGCGGGCAGGGCATGAACACCGGACTCGGCGATGCGTTCAACCTGGGCTGGAAGATTGCGTTGGCGGTGCACGGGCGGGCGCCGTCGTGGCTGTTGGACAGTTACGAACGTGAGCGCCATCCGGTCGGCGCAGGCGTGCTTCGGTTGACCGATGCGTTCAACCAGATCGTGCTGAGTTCGGCGGCGTCGCGGCGGCTGCGGGTGCTCGTGTTGGGGACGGTGTTGCGCATACCTCCCGCTCGACACTTCGTGGCCGAACGGCTCAGCGGCATCGGTATCGCCTATCCACGGTCGAAGGACGAGGACTGGTTGGTCGGACGCCGGATGGCCGATGTGGACTGCGGCGGAACCCGGCTCTACGAGCTGCTTCGCGCCGGCAAGTTCGTGCTCGTCACGGCTGAGGCGGTCGACGTCGCCGGTTGTGATGTGGTGCAGGCGATCGACAACCGCCCCGATCTTCCCGATGCGGTGCTGGTCCGGCCCGACGGCTATGTGGCCTGGGCCAGTGAGCGGTTGCCGCGTGCGGCGGAGGTGCGTACGGCGATCGCGCACTGGATGTCCGCTGCCGGGTAGGCACCTCACGGGTTGGGCTGGCGCCGAGACTGTACTCAGGGACAGAAATCGGCATGATCTTGTCCCTCAGTACAGCCTCGGGGTTGTGTCGGTACCGCGTGCCAACATTCCGCCATGGGTGGGGTGTTGATCGGCAGTGAGGCGTTGGCCAAACAACTCGTCACGCGCAACGAGCTTCGACACCACTACCAGAGGCTGTTTCCGGACGTATATGCACGAGGGGAACCGACGCTGCGCGACCGGACAATTGGTGCGTGGCTGTGGTCGGGCCGTCGGGCAGTTATTGCCGGCGTCGCCGCGTCGGCGCTGCACGGGGCGTCGTACGTGGACGCCGATATCCCCATCGAGCTCGTCTGGAACAACACCCGGCCGCCGGCGGGTTTGGTCGTGCGCAACGAGACCCTTGCCGACGACGAGATCAAACGGGTCGTGGGCCTGCCGGTCACCACGCCGGCGCGCACCGTCTTCGACCTGGGCCGTCATTTCCCTCGCGACGAGGCCGTCGCACGGATCGATGCACTGGCCTGGACCCTGCGGGTTACCGTCGACGACGTCACCCCGCTCATCGAGCGCTATCCAAGCGTCCGGGGGATTCGAGCGTTGAAAGCCGCGCTGCCACTGGTCGACCGGGGTGCCGATTCGCCGCGGGAAACATGGCTGCGCCTGCAACTGACTGACGCCGGAATGCCGCCCGACGAAACCCAGATCATGGTGATCGAGGGACGGGGCCGCATCGTCGCGATCTTGGACATGGGCTGGGAACAGTTCAAAGTCGGCGTCAACTACGACGGCAAGTTCCATCAGTCTGATCGCAAACGCTATGTGCAGGACCAGAAGACGTTGCGCAAGCTGGAGGCCATGGGGTGGATCGTTATCCGCGTGATCGCCGAGGACAACATCGCGGACGTCGTCGCCCGAGTCGAACGAGCACTGCGAAGCCGCGGCTGGCATCGAGACTGTAATGAGGGACAAAAGTCGGCCTGATTTTGTCCCTGACTACAGCCTCGGTGAAATCGCACCTCAGAAGTACCGCAGCCAGACGTATCCCCAGGCCAGGGCGGTACTGAGCGCGGTGACCGAGGCTGCCGACGGGTACGAGGCCCTGACCGCTCTGGACGCGACGCCGGTCGACCTGGCGATCCTTGACATCGCGATGCCGCGGATGACCGGGTTGCAGGCTGCCCGTGAGATCAACCGAACGCATTCGCACGTGCGGATTCTGATCCTGTCGATGTACGACAACGAACAGTACTTTTTCGAGGCACTCAAGGCCGGGGCGTCCGGGTATGTGCTGAAGTCCGTGGCCGACCGCGACCTGTTGGAGGCCTGCCGGGCGACCATGCGCGGGGAGCCGTTCCTGTACGCCGGTGCGGTGACGGCGCTGATCCGCGACTATCTGCACCGGTCACGCCAGGGCGGCGAGTTGCCCGAAACCATCCTGACGCCACGGGAGGAGGGGTGCTCAAGTTGATCGCCGAGGGCTATTCGACCCGGGAGATCGCCGCGACGCTGACCATCAGCGCCAAGACAGTGGATCGGCACCGAACCAACATCCTGGCCAAACTCGGCCTCCGGGACCGGCTGGCGCTGACGCGCTATGCGATCCGTGCCGGGCTCATCGAACCGTGAGCCCAGATCGGAATGGCGTGTGACACAACGCCGATGCCCCAACCCATGATCGGCCAGACCGGCCAGAAGTACCAGCCACCACCGCCGAGTCCGACGGCCAGCCAGATGCCGAGCATCAGGAGGGAGCCGGCGAGGTAGGCGGCCAGGTGGATTCCGACGCTCATCCGGGCGGCCCGCTGTTGGGCGGCGCGGCGTCGGGGGTCGTGACGCCGCAGGCGGCTGACGGGTAGGTCGGCGACGAGCGCGCGCAGTTCATGGGTGGTCTGCGCCTGGAAGGTCGACTGCAGCCGATCCTCGTACTCGGGCATGGTCAGGTAGCCCTGGGTGAGGGCCTGGCCGAGGTCGTTGGCGGTCCGTTCACGCTCCCGGTCGCCGGCTCGGGCGGTGTCAACGGTGTGTAGGGCGGTGTCGGCCATCTCAACTCCCGTGGATCTAGTCAGTGACAAGTTGAACTATCCCACCGGAACTTGTCAGCGTCAAGATGTAATGCCGGTTGTTTCCTGTTCGGCCAGGTCGCGCAGGGTGAGGAGCTGTTTCCGCATCATCACCACGTCGCCCACGGCCATCACCCAGCCCAGGGGTCGTGGACCACCGAAGCGCACCCGCACGTGCAGTCGGGTGCCCGCGGCCTCGGGGTGCACGGCATAGGAGACCGCGACCTTCCCGGACTGCAACGTCACGTGCTCGTCTTCGGTGAATGAGCGCAGCGTGAAAATCTGCATGAAGCGTTGGCCGGTTCGGAGCTGGGCCAGTTCGGCGTTCCGCGTGCGCGGACTGCGCCGGCCGAAGTTGTCGATGAGGTCGTAGCTGTACGGCGCGACGCGCAACTGGCAGAGCCAGCCGAACACGGTCGACGGCGGCGCGTCGATGCTGATCGCCCGGTCGGCGGAGAGTGCGGTGGCCGGGGTCAGGGCGTCGCACGGAAGAGTGGCGTTGCGCTCTTGGACCGTGGCGCCCCAATTCAGGATCACGCCAGTACGTCCGGGCGCGGGCATAGTTGTCCCGCAATGCGTTTGAGTATATGGCGGACCGCCACCGCGTGGCCGCCCGAGCCGATCACCAGGGCGCGGTAGATCTTGCCGTGGATGCCCGGAAAGGCTGCCCAGGTTTGCGAGCGCACCCGCGTGCGATGTGGGCCGAGATCATCCAGCTCGAAGACCCATTCGTAGATCGAGAAGGGGTGGCGGCCTTTGAGGACCAGGCGTTGGCGCGGCCTGCACTCACCGATGGCGAATCCGAATGGGGCGCGCGGTTCGGCGGGGTCACCGCACATCGTTCGAAGGACGGCCGCCCATGTCGTAGCGGCGTCGGCGTCGACGGTTATGGCATGCTCGTCGATATAGGGTAAACGTTCCATATAGAAGGACTGTACTAGATCATGGCGCCTCCGCGGAAGCATGAAACCGACGCAATCTTGGATGCCACGCGGGCGTTGGTGCTCGCCGAAGGGCCAAGGGCTGCAAGCGTTGCGGCGATTGCCAAGGTCAGCGGGGCCCCGGCGGGCACGCTGTATCACCGGTTCGGCAATCGCAATGGGGTGTTGACCGCGGCCTGGCTGCGGGCGCTGGAGCGGTTTCAGTCCCGCGCGATGGCGGCCACCGCGGACGACGCGGTGGAGGCGGCAGTCGCGATGGGCGTCGCTGCGGTGGACTTCGCCCGGGAGGTCCCCGAAGATGCCCGCTTACTGCTGACCATCCGGCCCCGTGACCTGCTCGACGGCGCCCCCGATGCGGAGTTCACCGCCACGCTGGCGGCGATGAACATGCCACTGGGGGAGCGGTTGCGTGATCTGGCGCGCGGCATCTACGGCAACGACGATGCGCGCACGATGGATGCGATGGCACGCGCCGTCGTCGACCTGCCCTATGCGATGGTGCGCCGCCACGCCAACGATGCCGAGTTGCCGGTGTGGATGGAGGAGGACCTGGCCGAGGCGATCCGGAAGTTGCTGGTTCGGTGAATTGTGTTCGTCTTCGCCGGTGATCTCCTGTACGAGCCACTGTGACGAATGTGTGTTTTCTTGAGGGGATTTCGGGCATTTCGTCGCGACAGGCTGCACACTCGTCACGCCGGCAACGTAGGAAACTGGGTATCGTCTGGGCCATGGATGACAAGGCCGACGCTTCAAGGGTTGTCGCAGCAAGTCGCGAGATCGCCGCACCGGCAGAGGCGATTTTCGAGCTGATCGCCGACCCGTCCCAACAGCCTCGCTGGGATGGCAATGACAATTTGGCGGTGGCGCCTTCCGGGCAGCGGGTCCGCGCGGCCGGCGACGTATTCGCCATGACGATCAGCCAGGGCGGCGACCGCGAGAACCACGTCGTGGAGTTCGAAGAGGGCCGGCGTATCGCGTGGCAGCCGTCGGAAGTCGGCAAAGAGCCGCCCGGCCATCTCTGGCGCTGGGAGCTGGAACCGTTGGGCGACAACCGAACCCTGGTCACCCACACCTACGACTGGACGCAGCTCAACGATGAGAAGCGGCTGGTGCGCGCACGTGCGACGACCGCGGACAAGCTGCAGGGATCGATCGAGCGACTGGCGGCGATCGCCGAGTAGTTATTCGTCACACCTTTCTCAATGATCACGGCGCGGCGACCGGGTGTCGTTGCGCCCGCCTATGAGCGACAATCGAGCGACAATCGCCACCTGCATCACGGTGGCACCTTCCGTCACGAACGTGATCATTACTCGCGTCACGCGGATCCCATTCCACCTCGCCTGCCACAGATTTCGGCTTGCCCGCCTATCAGCGACAGTGTCGCTCGTAGTCGGGCGCTGGACGGGTGAGGCTGTCGTGGTTCCAGAGGAACGAGTGCCAGGTGAGGTTGCCGCATTCGTGGACGGTGTTGCGTGAGCGGCTCAAGAGGCGATTGTCGCTCGATTGTCGCGCGTAGGCGGGCAGATCGAGGGGGCGGTTCGGCGCCGTGACGCCTGGGGCACTCGTGACTCGCGGCGGGGGCCGGGCGAGTGGGGATAGGCGGGCGGGACCCGCGCTCCGCAGTGTCAGCGCCCCGCGGCGAACTCCCGCAAGGACTCCACCTGCGCTGCATCCAATGACGGCCGCACGGTCTCGCGAGCCTTGGCGACATCGGCCGCGGTGACATCGGCGGCATCGATGGACCGGCGCATCGCCGTCAAGGCCGCCTCCCGCAGCAGCGCCGCGCAATCGGCCGCGCTGTAGCCGTCCAACTCGGACGCCAGGGCGTCGAGGTCGACATCGGGGGCCAGTGGAATGGATTTGCCTGCGGTGCGCAGGATTTCGCGGCGCGCATCGGCATCCGGCGGCTCGACGAACACCAGTTTCTCCAACCGTCCCGGCCGCAGCAGCGCGGGGTCGATGAGGTCGGGGCGGTTCGTCGCACCCAGCACGACGACGTCGTTCATCGGTTCGATGCCGTCGAGTTCGGTCAGCAGGGCGGCCACCACGCGGTCGGTCACCCCGGAATCGAAGCTCTGCCCGCGCCGGGGCGCCAGCGCGTCGATCTCGTCGAGGAACACCAGTGACGGCGCCGAGTCACGCGCCCGGGCGAACAGTTCGCGCACCGCCTTCTCGGATGAACCGACCCACTTGTCCATCAGCTCAGCACCTTTGACGGCGTGCACCGAGAGCTTCCCGGAACTCGCCAGGGCCCGCACCACGAAGGTCTTGCCACAGCCGGGCGGGCCGTACAGCAGCACACCACGCGGTGGCTGCACGCCGAGCCGCTGGAACGTGTCAGGGTGCTGCAGCGGCCACAACACCGCCTCGGTGAGGGCCTGTTTGGTCTCGACCATGTCGCCGACGTCGTCGAGCGTCACCGAGCCGACCGACACCTCTTCGGTCGCGGACCTCGACAGCGGGCGGATCACGGTCAGCGCCCCGGCCAGGTCCTCCTGCCACAGGACCGGTTCGTTGCCGTCGGCGCTGGCCCGCGATGCGGCCCGCAGCGCGCCCTCACGGACCAGGGCGGCCAGATCCGCAACCACGAAACCTGGTGTGCGGTCCGCGATCTGACCCAGATCCAACTCGGCGGCCGGAACGCCGCGCAGCAGCACCTCCAGCAGCGCCTTGCGGGTGGCGGCATCGGGCAGGGTCAGGGCGAGCTCACGGTCACACAGATCGGGCGCCCGCAGTCGGGGGTCCACCCCGACCGGAACGGCCGACGTCGCGATGAACGCCACGCCGCGGGTTCCCACGGCCTCACGTAGTTCGGCGATGATCAGGGCCGCGACCGGTTCGGGGCCCCGGTCTGTGGAGGCCGGCAGCAGGGCGTCGATGTCGGAGATCAGCAGCACCCCACCACCGTCGCGCACCGTGGCGACCGCGTCGGATATCCGGCGCAACCGGTCGTCGGCGGCCAGTGCCCCCACCTGCGGCCCGTCGAGTTCCACCAACCGCCGCTCGGCGCATACCGTCCGCACCATCGTTGCCTTGCCGACGCCGGCGGGACCGGTTACCAGAACACCGAGATTCGGTGTGGCGCCCAGGGTTTCGAGAAGTTGAGGTTCATCGAGCGACAGCTTGAGCCATTCGGTGAGCTTGCCGGCCTGGGTATGGGAGCCCTTGAGGTCATCGAAGCTGACCGCCGGCTCGGCGCGCGCGGGGCTGATCGTGTGCGCCCCGGTGGAATCCGATGTGCTCGGCTCGAGGCCCGATCCCCACGACACCACCGAATTCGGTTGAATGCTCACGGGTCCGGACGGATCGACCCCCGTTACCGTCAGCAGCTCCGAGGTCCAGGTGATGCCCACCGACGACGCCAGCGCCGCAGTGGCCGCCGAAGTCGACGTGCCCGGCCCGAGATCGCGGGGCAGCAGCGACACCGTGTCGCCGACCGTCATCACCTTGCCCAGCAGCGCCTGGCGCAGCGTCGCCGACGAAATCGAGTCGGTCGCCAGCCTCGACCCGCTCACCGTGACGGCCCTCGCGCCGTACACCGTCACCGGCGCCACGATCACCGTGGCGGTTTCGCGCACCCCGGCGTTGGACAACGTGACGTCGTCGAGCAGGGCGGTTCCGGTCGGGGTACCGCCGGGGGCGATGCCGACGACTGCGGCGGTGGTGCGGGACCCGGTCAGCGAGATCGCGTCCCACTCGCGGATTCCCAGGGCGGCGATCGCCTCCGGATGCAGCCGGACCACCCCGCGACGCGAGTCGAGTGCCGAGGTGTTCAGCCGTGCCGTCAGACGCAGATGCCCGAGCGCGTGATCCTCATCGACCTCGAGCTGCGACATGTCAGCGGCCCGGCTTCCGCAGTCCCAGGCGGGCCATCGACCGGCGGTGCGGCTGTGCCCGGCGAATCGCGCGCCGCGTCGCACGGCGCTGTTGCGGCTTGTCGTCCCATGATTCGGGGTGGCTGGCCACCCACTTCTTGGTGCGTACCGCGAACGGGATGTGGATCACGTAGGCCACGATGATCACCATGATCACGATGTAGCCGTAGAAGACGGACGCCGCCACGCCGATCGCGACCAGGGCGAGCAAGGGCGCCACCATGTTCGGCGGCACCGCGAACGTGTGGATCTTGCGCATCGGGATCCGGCTGACCACCAGCAGCGAGACGCCGATCATCCAGATCGACACGGCCCACTCGCTGGTCCACCAACCGTCGCCGAACTGCATCTTGGCCGCCAGCGGTCCGATCGCGCCGAGCGCACCCGCCGGGGCGGGCATCCCGACGAAGTACTCCTTCTCGTACGCAGGCTGATCCACGTCGAGCAATGCGTTGAACCGGGCCAGCCGCAACACGATGCACACCGCGTAGAGCAGCACCACGATCCACCCGACCCGCGAGTGTGACAGCAGGGTGCCGTAGACGATGAGGGCCGGGGCGACACCGAAATTCACCGCGTCGGCCAGGGAGTCGATCTCCTCGCCCATCTTGGAGGTGGCATTGAGCATCCGCGCGACCCGGCCGTCGAGCGCGTCGAGGATCGCTGCGACCGCCAGGAACGCCATCGACTCGGTGGGCCGGTTGTCGAGGGCCATCTTGATCGCCGACAAGCCCAGGCAGATGGCGGCCACCGTCATGGCACTGGGCAGCATCCGCACGCTGAACGGCGGCGGTTTCATGCGTCCCTTGATCAACGACGGGGGTCGCATGCGGGGTTTGATCATGGCAACTCCGCCAGGACGGTTTCTCCGGCCAGCGTCCGCTGGCCCCGGGTGACGAGCAGTTTCGAACCAGCAGGCAGGTAGGTGTCCAGCCGGGAGCCGAACCGGATCAACCCGTAGGTCTCGCCGATGTCGAGCTTGTCGCCGACGTGCGCGTCGCACACGATGCGCCGGGCGATGAGCCCGGCGATCTGCACGGCGATCACCTCGGCACCCTCAGGGGTGCGGATGACGACGCTGTTGCGTTCGTTGTCCTCGCTCGCGGCTTCGAGCTCGGCCGAATGGAAGCGCCCGGGGCGGTGCTGCACGGCCACCACGTCACCGCCGATCGGCGCCCGTTGCACATGTGCGTCGAGGACCGACAGGAAGATGCTGATCCGCGGCCGCGGGGTATCGGGCAGGCCGAGTTCCGACGGCGGCGCCGCTTCTTCGACCAGGCACACCAGCCCGTCGGCGGGGGCGACCACGACGCCGGGGCGGGTCGGCGGTACCCGGGGCGGGTGGCGGAAGAACGCCGCGTTCGCCCCGGCGGCCAGCAGGCCGGCCCGTCGCACCCAGCGGTGCTTGCGGCCCAGGGCCGCGACGGCGAGGCTGGCGCCGACAAACGGTAGGCCCGCCGAATGCATCGGCGGAACACTGGATCGCACCAGCGCCGCAAGGCGTTCTGGTCCGGACTGGAGGTCGGGGCGTCTGGCCATCGGGAGGATTCTACGTGCGGGCGGCGTCGGGATTGCTAGCTCAGGTCCCAGACGGGAACCGTCGACCCGGCCGTGAGTTCGGTGATGTCCTCGCCGATCTCCAACAGACAGTTCGCCGAGGCGAGCCAACGCAGATGATGCGAGGCCGGCGGACCGTAGCTGCTCACCGAATCTCCGGTCAGCACACCCCGCCGGAACTGCCGTTTTCCGCGCGGCGACGTCAGATCTTCGGTCAGCTGCGCGGTGCGTCGCGGCCGGTCGGGTTCGGCGAGGCCCATCGCGGCACGTAACGGTGAACGGACGAACACCTCGAAAGAAACCAGCGCGCTGACCGGGTTGCCGGGCAGCGTGATGATCGGCACTCCGTCGACGGTGCCCGCGCCCTGCGGCATGCCGGGCTGCATCGCCACCTTCACGAACTCCACCTGATCCGACAGTGAGTCCTTGACCACCTCGTACGCGCCCGCGCTCACCCCGCCGGTGGTGATGATCAGATCGGCATCGCCGGCGTGCGCGGTCAGTGCGGCGCGGAAGGCGTCGACGTCGTCGGCGGACATCGGGGCGATCGTCGCCTGGGCGCCGGCGTCGCGGACCGCCGCGGCCAGCATCACCGCATTCGACTCGTAGATCTGGCCCGGTTGCAGTTCGGTGCCCGGAGCCACGAGCTCGGTGCCGGTGGACATCACCATGACACGTTGCGGCGGCAGCACGGGCAAGGTGGCCAGTCCCAGCGCCGCGGCCAGTCCGAGAGCGGCCGGGGTGATCACCTGACCGGCGCGCAGCACCGCCGTCCCCGCGGTGACGTCCTCACCGGCACGGCGGATGTGCTGGCCACCCCGGGCGGCCGCGCGGATCGTCACCGTGTCCGTCGCCCCGTCGGTGGCCTCGACCGGGACCACCGCGGTGGCACCGGACGGCAGCGGAGCCCCGGTCATGATGCGGTGCGCGGTTCCCGGCTGCAGCGTCAGCGGGTCCGTGCGCCCGGCCGGGATGTCCTCGGCGACCGGCAACCGCACCGGGGTGTCCTCGGTGGCGCCCGCGACGTCATCGGCGACGACGGCGTAGCCGTCCATCGCGGAGTTGTCGAAGCCGGGCAGGGAGAGCGGGGCGACGACATCGGTGGCCAGCACCAGTCCGAGCGCGTCGTTCAGCGGAAGATCTTGCGGTGCGCGGGATTTGATCAGACCCGCGACCACCTTCTGGTGTTCTTCGACGGTCCGCATCATCACACCGGGAAGCTGACGCCGGTGAGCTCTTCGGACACCGCCCACAGCCGGCGCTGCAGCTCCTCGTCATGCGACTGCTTGCTGGAGGTCACGAGCTTCGGGTAGCCGCGGAGTTCCCGGAACCCGTCCGGTCCGTAGTACTGGCCGCCCCGCACGCCGGGATCGGTTGCGGCGCGCAAGGTGGCCAGGGCGCCCTTCAGCGCGCTGTTGACGAGGAGGGTGGTGATCTTGCTGACGCCCGGCAGCCCGGCGCCGGGGATGTGCCGCGTGAGTTCGGTGTCCGAGATCCCAGGATGAGCGGCCACGGCGATCGTCGGCTCGTTCTTGGCAGCCAGACGCCGCTGCAGCTCGTAGGTGAACAACAGGTTCGACAGCTTGGACTGCCCGTACGCGGCGACGCGGTTGTAGCTGCGTTCCCACTGCAGGTCGTCGAAGTGGATGCCGGCCTGGATGTCGTGGGCGATGCTGGCGACCGCGACGACGCGCGATCCGTCCACCGGGAGCAGGTGATCCAGCAGCAGTCCGGTCAAAGCGAACGCGCCGAGGTGGTTCGTGCCGAACTGCAGCTCGAAACCGTCGACGGTGGTCTGCTTCGGCGGGTACATCACGCCTGCGTTGTTGATCAGCAGGTCGATGCGCGGATAGGCGGCCTTGAGCTCGTCGGCAGCGGTCCGGACCGAATCCAGCGAGCCCACATCCAGCTGCTGCAGTTTGAGGTCGGCCTTCGGTACGGCGGCGGTGATCTGGTCGACGGCCTGACGGCCCTTGTCCAGGTTGCGTACCGCGATGACGACGTGCGCGCCTCTGGTGGCGAGCACACGGGCAGTCTCGTAGCCCAGACCGATGTTGGAGCCGGTGACGATCGCGACCCGGCCGGACTGATCGGGGACGTCGGCCTCGGTCCATTTGGAATTGGCGCTCATGAGTGTTGAACATACGGAATCTGGGTGCTGGACGGCACCCCGGCGCCATAGCAGTCTGGGAGCCATGCGGAACCTGCCGGCGGTCCAACCGTGCCGCAGATCCCGTTGTCCGCGTGGAACGAAACAGACTGGAAGACGGTGTTCGCCCGGTGAAATTGATCGATCCGGCCCAGCCGCCGAGCCGTAAGGCACCACTGGTGTGGGCGTTGAGCGCAGCTGTCCCGTGGGCGGTGCTGGCATTCGCGCAGTTGATCTGGTTCGCAATCGACTCTCGGATGCTGTGGTTGCACGGCGCGGCCGCGATCGTCACGGTCCTGGGTGCGGTGCTGTTCATCGCGGTGGTGCCGATGTGGCGTTACCGCGTGCACCGGTGGGACATCAACGTCGGGTCCGGGACGCCGGCGGTGTACACCCGCACCGGGTGGCTGGTGCAGGAGCGTCGTATCGCGCCGATCTCCCGGGTGCAGACCGTGGACACCTACCGGGGTCCGCTGGACCGGTTGTTCGGCCTGGCCAACGTGACGGTGACGACGGCATCCTCGGCGGGGGCCGTGCGGATCGTGGCGCTCGATGACGACGTCGCCGAGCGGGTGGTGGCGCAGCTGACCGACATCGCGGCGATCGGTGAACAGGACGCCACGTGACGCCGCCGGCTGAGCCGGCCATCGGGCCGCCGCCCGCCGAGCGGGCCACCGAGCCGACATGGCACCGGCTGAGCCCGCGTATGCTCCTGGTCCACCCGGTTCATGAAGTGCTGCAGCAGATTCCGCTGCTGATCGGTGCGGTGGTGCTGGGCTCGGCGACCGGCAACTCGGGGTGGACGATCGCGGCCATCGCCCTGACCATCGCCGTCGGTCTGGCGCGGTGGTTCACCACCAGCTACCGCATCGAACCGGACGAGGTGCAACTGCGCACGGGGCTGTTGCAACGCAAGGTGCTCTCGGTGCCGCGCAACCGGATCCGGTCGGTGTCCACCGATGCCCGGCTACTGCACCGGCTGCTCGGGCTGACTGTGTTGCGGATCAGCACCGGCCAGGAAGCCAAGGGCGACACCCAGTTCGCCCTGGACGCGGTCGAGGCGCAGCAGGTGCCGAGGCTGCGCGCGATCCTGCTGGCCGATGCCGTCCCGGTCGCCGATGCTCCGGCAGGCCGGGAGCTGGCCCGGTGGCAGCCGTCCTGGCTGCGCTACAGCCCGCTGAGCCTCACCGGCCTGGCGATGATCGCCGCCGCGACGGGGGTGATCTATCAAGCCGGAGTGGGTGTGGCACTGCGAAACTCGGCGATAGCCCAGTCCGGTATCGCGGTCGCAGAACGCCTGGGCGTCCTGATCAGCGTGGTGGTCGGCGTCGTGGTCGTACTGGTGGCCTCGGTGGTGCTCTCGGTGTTGCGGTCCTTGCTCACCTACGGGAATCTGGTGCTGCGCAGAGATTCCGACGTACTGCACCTGCAGCACGGCCTGCTGCGGCTGCGGGAACACACCTACGACATGCGGCGGATGCGCGGCGGCACATTGCGTGAGCCATTGCTGGTCCGTGCCTTCGGTGGTGCCCGCCTCGATGCGGTGATGACCGGCGTCGGTGGCGAGGGGGAGGCCTCGCTCCTGCTGCCACCGTGCCCTGCGGCCACCGCCAGATCAGTGCTGGCCGAGTTGGTCCACAACCCCGGCGTAGTGGAAGCACCGCTGGTTACCCACGGACCGGCGGCGATGCGCCGGCGCTGGACTCGTGCCCTCGTGCTGCCCGCCGTGGTCGGGTTGGGGATGCTCCTGGTCGGGGTGCCGGCGTGGGCCTGGGTGCTGTGGGTGTTGTTGGTCGGGTGTTCGGGGCTGGTGGCCGCGGACCGGTCGCGGTCCCTGGGCCACCTGGTGCGCGACGGCTGGTTGGTGGCTCGCGCCGGAAGTCTGGAACGCCGCCGCGATCACCTGGACACCGCGGGGATCATCGGATGGACGGTGCGGCAGACGTTCTTTCAGCGTCGCGCCGGGGTGGCCACCCTGATCGCCGCGACGGCGGCGGGGGAGAAGCACTACCAGGTGCTCGATGTGCCGGCCGAACAGGCATGGTCGGTGGCGGTGGCCGCCACGCCCTGGGTGGCCGACAACGGTTGGGTCGAGAGTTGATGCGGCCGGCACCGGCACGACAATTCGTGCCGGTGCCGGCCGCTTCGCCGCTAGCGCGACGGAACCCAGGCGAGGTCTTTGACGTCGGTCGTGACCCGATCGTCGTCCCGGTGGACCTTCCCCTCCTTCATCACGAAGCACGTCGCTTTCAGATCGGCGATGTTCTGCAGTGGATCCCCGTCGACGGCGACCAGGTCCGCATATGCGCCGGCCCGCAGGCAGCCGATCTTGCCGTCCTGACGCAGGACTTCGGCCGCCACGGTGGTGGCAGACTGAATCGCCTGCAATGGCGTCATGCCGTATTCGACCATCAAGTCGAACTCGTCGAGTTGTTCCCCGTGCGGGAACGACCCGATGTCGGTGCCGAACGCGATCTTCACACCGAGTTCGAGGCCTCGTTTGAACGCACCTTCGTGTCGCTTGACGAAGCGCTTCTCGAAATCGGTGTTCTGGCGCTTATAATACGTCTGCATCGTCGGTACCCAGTAGGTGCCGATCTGGAGCATCGCCTGCAGGTCTTCCTCAAGCAGCAGCGGACCGTGCTCGAGTGTGCGCACGCCGCCGTGAATGGCCGCCTGCGCACCGTGTCCGCCATAGGCGTGCGCGGCGACGTCGCGACGGAATCGCTTCGCCTCCTTGACGATTGCCCGAACATCCTCGATGTCGAACTGATGCAGCGGCTCCATCGTCTCTGGCTCGACATCTTTGCGAGTGCTCGTGCAGTAGATCTTGATCCAGTCGGCGCCGATCTTGATCTGGCGGCGAACCTCGCCGATGTAGGCGTCCCGTGAGTCGGCCATCGCCGCGACATCAGGCAGATTGAGCTCCGGATTGACCTTGTCGTCGATCCTCATGTCGCCGCCGGTGATGGAGATCGCGTCGGTGGCAACCCACATCCGCGGGCCGGGAACCGTGCCGGCGGCGATCGCGTCGCGTAGGGCCGTATCCCCGTGCCAGACCTGCTCGTTGTCGGTGTCGCGCTGGCTGGTGATGCCGATCTCCAGCGCGCGCGCCGCGGCCGCCACGCCTTCGATCATGCGGTACACCTGGGTCTTGAAAAGGATTGCAGGAGGCCATACCTGGTCCTCCGGCCGCAGCAGCATATGTGTGTGGCAGTCGATGAGACCGGGCAGCAGCGTGCGATCGCCGAGATCGACGACCACGGCACCGGGCGGGGGAGTGTCGACTACCGACTCGATCTTGCCGCCGCTCAAGACGACAACGGCATCCTCCAGATACGTGTCCCGCTCCGGATCGAGAACGCGCTTCGCCCGTATCGCATATTGGGTTTCGGTTTCTACTGTATTCATTCCTTACCTTCCTGTTGATGGGTCCGGGAGTGTGTCGGCGTGCGCCGAGGTGTGCTGGGTACGAGGTGACACGAGACGCGGTGGGCGTGACAGTCGACGGGATCGAGAGACGGTGCCCGGACCCGACATTCGTCGACTGCCACCGGGCAACGCGTCTCGAACGAGCAGCCGGATGGGGGCTGGATCGGACTCGGGGGGTCACCGATGAGTGTTGGTGTCGGCAGTCCGCGTCCGGCGGCGTCCAAGGTCGGGACCGAACCGAGCAGCGCCTGGGTGTAGGGGTGCTGCGGTGTCGTCAGGACTGTGTCGACATCACCTACCTCTACGATCTTGCCGAGGTACATCACCGCGATCCGGTCACTGATCTGGCGGACGACATCGAGATCGTGGGCGACGAAGACACAGGTCAAGTCGAGTTCGTCGCGCACGAGTGCGAGCAGGTTCAGTATCTGGGCCTGGACGAGGACGTCCAATGCCGATACCGGCTCGTCGCAGACGAGTACCGACGGATTGACGGCGAGTGCGCGCGCAATGCCGATGCGCTGAAGCTGGCCGCCCGAGAACTCGTGTGGATAACGGCTCGCGACCTTGGCCGAAAGCCCCACCAGGTCAAGCATCTCCGAGACCCGGCGATGGATCGACTGCTTGTCTCCGAGCTTGTGCACGACTAGGGGTTCGCCGATGATCGCGCCGACGCTCATCCGGGGATTGAGCGAGGTGTAGGGATCCTGCAGGACGATCTGGACAGTTTTCGTCAGCTGCCGCCGGGTTCGCCGATCGGCCTGGCCGACCTCGGTCCCGCCGACATGGATCTCACCTTCGGTGGGGCGGTCCAGGCCGACGATGAGCCGGCTCAACGTTGATTTGCCACAGCCGGATTCGCCGACCAGACCGAGGGTCTCGCCGCGCACCACTTCGAGATCGACACCGTCGACGGCGCGGAGCAGTTGGTGACGACCCAACCCGCGGGCGACCTTGTAGTGGCGTCGGACAGCCCGCAATTTCAGCATCGGCTCTGCCTCCGGCTTGGAAAGGGTTTCACTCGACATGGCACGCACACGCTCCCTCAGAGGCTCGTGGACTCAGTTCGGGATCGGTTGTGGAGCAGATCTCGATGGCCTCGCTGCAGCGGAATCTGAACGGGCATCCGGTGAGCCCTGCGGTGAGTTCGGGTGGCCCTCCCGGCAGGACATCGAGCTGCCCTGCGCGCCGGCTCGGACTGGGGATGGCGCGTAGCAAGGCTGCGGTGTACGGGTGGTGTGGCCGCGCCAGCAGAGACCGGGTCGGTCCCGTCTCGACGATGCGGCCCGCGTACATGACAGCCACCCGGTCAGCGATCGCTGCCGCCGCTTTGAGGTCGTGGGTGATGAGGATCAGGCCCATGCCGAGTTGCTCCTGCAGTGACTTCAACAGGTGCAGAATCTGCAATTGCACCGTCGGGTCGAGGGCGGTGGTGGGCTCGTCGGCGATCAGGATCCGCGGCGACTGCGCCAGGGCAATCGCGATGGCGACCCGCTGGCGCATCCCGCCGGAGAACTGGTGCGGATAGCTTCGGTACCTGGCTTCCGCGTCGGGGATGCGGACTTGGCGCATGAGTTCCAATGCGCGCTCTCGGGCCTGTGTGCGCGACAGTCCCTGCCGGATGCGAAGTGCCTCACCGATCTGTGCACCGACACGGTGCACCGGGTTCAGTGCCGACAGTGAGTCCTGGAAGACGAGACCGATCCGAGCGCCACGCACGGACTGCATCTGACGTGGGGTGAGGCCGCGAAGGTCGAGGCCATCTGATTCGATGCGGCCTTCGACCGTGCAGGTTTTGGGCAGAAGCCCCATGACCGCCTGGGCGGTGAGGCTCTTTCCCGAACCGGACTCGCCGAGAAGTGCAAGCCCCTCGCCGGCCTTGACCTCGAGATCCACCCCTCGCAGGAGGGGAGTGCCGTCGCGCAGTGACACGCGCAGGTTGTCGAGGATCAGGGCTGGTTGTTGTGATTTCCCGCGCTGTTCGGGTGAAACGACTGGCGTACTGGACGATTTGGAGTTCATTTCGCATCCTTGGGATCGAGTGCGTCGCGCAGCGAGTCGCCGATCAGGATGAAGGCGAAGACGGCGGCGGTGAGAAATCCGGCTGGTGCGAGAAGCGGCAGGGGCGCATCGAGGAAGCGGCTCTGAGCGTCGTAGATGAGCTGGCCCCACGAGATGGTCGGCGGTTGGAGCCCTACGCCGAGCATCGAGACGATCGACTCGTAGGTGATGAAGAGTCCGAGGTTCGTGGTCACGACAACGAACCAGGGCGCCAGGCTGTTTCGCAGAACGTGATGCACAAGGATCCGGCTGTGGGTTCCGCCCGTCGCGCGGGCAGCCAGCACGAAGTCGCGATGCCGGACCTCGAGCACGGCCCCACGCATGATCCGCGCAACCGGGGGCCAGCCGCTGAGGGTCAGCGCGATCACCACTGCGGCCAGGCCGCCGTTTCCGACCAGAGTCAGGAGCACGCTCGCGCTCAGGAGCAGCGGGATCGACAGAGCGATCTCGGTCATCTTGGTCAGGACGGTGTCGATCCAGCCGCCGGCGTAGCCGGCGATGGCCCCGATTGCTCCGCCGAGAAGTCCGGTGAACAGAGCGACGAGCAGACCGACGGTGAGACTTGCCCTCGTGCCGTAGATCGATTGCGTCAGAACGTCGCAACCTTGCAGGTCGGTACCGAGCAGATGTTGTGGACTTGGGGAGAGCAGGGATTCGCTCAGCGAGCAGTCGCTGCTGCTGTACGGCGCGAACAGCCCGGGCATGACGGCCAGGGCAATCATCAGCAGAAGGAGGAAGGCTCCGATCTGCGCCTGCCGGGACTGACGTAGCTGGGTCCAGGACCGCTGCCGGTGTCCACCTGCCGGCTCTTCGACAGGCGGAGCGGACAGGTCGAGGTTATGCATGACGAATCCTCGGGTCTAGGAGGAGGTAGATGGCGTCTATTGCCAGGTTGATCAGTGCGTAGACCAAGATGATCGCGGTCACGATGCCCACCACCGCCGGTTTGTCGCCGAGGTAGATCGCGCGCGCGAGAGCCTGTCCCAGGCCAGGGATGTTGAAGATGAGTTCCACGATGACCGCCCCGCCGAACAGCGCTCCGAACTCGATGCCGGCAAACGTCACCACCGGGATGAGGCTGTTTCGCAACGCGTGATGCCGAACGACGCGCCAGCGTCCGAGCCCCTTCGCCGTGGCGAGCCGGACGTAGTCCTCGTCCAGCTGCTCGATGAGCTGTGATCGGGTAAGCCGTGTGATGTAGGCCGTCGAGGCCACTGCCAGAACGAATCCGGGCAACAGGAAGCTCTTCCATCCGGCCTCCAGACCCGACACGGGAAGCCACTGGAGCTTTACGCCGACGACGAGTTGGAGAACGAACGCGATGACGAAGAACGGGATGGACAATCCGGCCAGGGTGGCTGCGCGGACGATGTGGTCGATGGTGCGGTGGCGGTTGAGGCTGGCCAGCATGCCGGCACCGATCCCCAGGACACACGCGATGAGTACCGCAACGGCGGCGAGTTGTGCACTGACACTGAGCCGTTCGGCCAGCATGGGCGCGATCGGCTGGCCGGTGACGGTCTGGCCGAAGTCTCCATGCAGAAGCCCTTGCACGTAGTACAGGTACTGGCGCCACAGCGGCTCGTTGAGGTGGTAACGGCTCTCGATGGCGGCGACGAAGGCCGGATCCGCGGCTCGTTCACCGGCGAGTGCGGCCGCCGGATTGGTCGGCAGTGCAAAGGCCAGAGCGAAGATCACCATTGTGCCGCCGAACACCACACCGAGCGTTTGCAGCGCGCGACCGAGGATGTATTTGACCATGATCAGTTGAACGCGACGTCTTCGACATGGATCCTGCGGAAGGCGTCCATGTGCACGTCGGTGACGCGCTCGGAGCTACCTACCGGGACCCGCTGTGTCCACAGCGGGACGTAGGGCATGTCCTTGAGCACGATCTGCTCTGCCTGGAGGTAGGTGTCGCGCGCTTGATCTGCCGACGCGGAGCCTTTGGCGCTCGCCAATTTCTCTTCGAAGGAAGGGTTTTGGTAGCCGGAGAAGTTCTCGGGAGATTTGGCACCGAAGACCGGCTCGAGATAGTTCCCGATGCTGGGGTAGTAGAAGGTCCAGGCAGTTCTGAACGCGGAGTCGACCGATCCGTTGCCCAGCTTTTCGAGTACCACCGCCAGGGTTGGATACGGCTTCGGCGTGACCTGAATACCGAGACTGTCCGACAGTTGCCGGGCCACAGCCTCGACCCAGGGCTTATTGTCGGGGCTGTCGGTGCTGTACGCGATCGAGAATCCATCACGGATGCGGTTGTTCGCGGCTTGATCGAAGAGGCGTCTGGCGGCCTCGGGATCGTGCGTGCAGGTCTGGCCGCATGCGTCTGCCGCTGCCCCCGGCACGAGGCTGGGCACGTAGCCGGTTGCGGGCTCGCGAGTGCCCGCGAATACGGCGTTGCTGACGGTCTGCCGGTCAATGGCCATCGAGACGGCGTGCCGAACGTCGGCGGAATCGAATTGCGATGAAGAGAGCGGGAATCCGAGGTACTCCAATCGTCCGCTGCCGAACTCCTCGTAGTTCCCGCCGAGGATTCGCCGCGCTTCGTCGACCTTCGATGCGGGAATCCCCGGCACGATGTCGACGCCGCCGGAGACCAGGTCGTTGTACGCGGTGTCGAAGCTCTGGTAGATCCGGTAGGTCAGAGACGAGGCCTTGGCCGGAGTGCCGGCATACTCGTCGAACCGGGTCATCTGGATCTCTTGGTCGTGGACCCATTCCCCGTTCATCTTGAAGGGGCCGTTACCGATCGGCGCCCGCTCGAATGCTTTCGGATCCTTGAAGGCCGCTGTCGGCAGAGGTGAGAAGGCGGGGTAGCCGAGCATGATCTCGAACTGCGAGTCGGGTGTTTTCAGGTCGATCCGGAATGACTTGTCGTCAATCACGCGAAGACCACTCATCGCGGTCGCTGAGCCTGCGGAGACGTCGTCGTAGCCCTGAATGTTGTTGAACACGTATGAATTGAGCTGGGCCGCATCGCGGCTGGCGTTGAAGTTCCACGCGTCGACGAATGAGGAAGCCGTCACCGGTTCGCCGTTGTGGAACGTCCAGCCGGGGGCGATACGCACATCCCAGTGCTGGCTGTCGGCGCTCTTGATCTCGGAAGCGACCCCGAGTCTCGTTTCATTGCTCCCTGGATCGAACGTCACCAGCGGCGTGAACAGCGACGTCACGACCTGCGAGCCGTACACCTCCGAATAGTTTGCTGGCATCAGCGATGAAGGCTCCAGGATGGCGACCGACATCTTGCCGCTCGACGCGTCCCCGGAACCTCCATTTCCACATGCAGTCGCACTGATGGCGATCGCCGCGATCGCTAGTCCTATGAGTCGTCGCATGGCCCTCTTTCCCGCTACTGTGTTCTGAATACAGTGTGCTACATTTTGGCCCGTGTCAAGGCTTTCAGCGGGATTCGGTGAACTTGATCACCGGTCGGCGGACGGCCGTGTGGCTGCATTCGTGGTGGTTGTCGAACGATGGAAAGGGCACCGATGCAACGACGTACGCTCCTGAAAGGCGCTGGGATCGGCATGGTGGGTGCATCCACCTTGGCCGCGGCCGGTTGCGGAAGTGAGGCAGCGACGCTGCGGGTCCGCAGCATGTCGGGCTTCCATGTCGGCGGACGATCGCTGTCGGTGCGCGGCGAGGCGACCCGGCCGATGTTCACCGCGGCCGGCGTGCCCGCGGCGACCGTTGATCCGAACGGCGACATCGAAATCGGGCAGCTGTACGCGCACGAAGTGAGACTCGACAACCCGCGCACCGAGGCCCCGGTCGTGTTCTGGCCCGGCGGCGGACTATCCGGGGTGTGCTACGAAGGCACGCCCGACGGGCGTGCGGGCTGGCAGGAGCGGTTCCTGCGCGATGGATACGACACGGTCGTCTGCGACCCGGTCGGTGGCGGCCGAGCGCCGTCGGCCCGCTATCCCGAGGTCTATCCGAGCGAGCCCCTGTTCCGCACCAAGGCGGAGATCTGGGATATCTTCCGGATCGGGCCGGGCAGCGGGTACGCGACGGACCCGGGGAGCCGCACGGCGTATCCGGGAACGCGCTTCCCGGTCGACGCGTTCGATCAATCGATGCGACAGGTGATTCCGCGGTACAAGCTGTCGGACGATCTGCGGTTGCCCGCTTATGACGCGCTGTTCGAGCGGCTCGGTCGCGGCATTCTGCTCTCCCACAGTGCCTCCGGGCCGGACGCATTCGCCACCGTCGTGGGGAACCCTGATCGCGTGGTCGCGCACATCGCGGTCGAACCGAGCGGTTCAGCGGTCCCGGCCGGCACTGATCTGAGTCCGATCAAACACATTCCGCACCTGGTGATCTGGGGTGACCGCATCGATGACGAGCCGGCCGCCGGGTGGCGAGATCTCTGGAACTCGACCCGCGAGTACACCGACCGGCTGCAGGCGGCGGGTGGCAACGTCACCTGGATCGACCTGCCTGCCAGTGGCATCACCGGTAACACGCACATGTCCATGTGGGACGACAACTCAGACCAGATCGCCGGCCTTATCCTCCGGTGGTTGAAAGACGTTGTCTAGCAGTCCGCGTGCGCTGGACTGCTTTCAGTGGGTGTGGCCTGTCTCGTCACTCCAACCGCCGAGCAGCCGCTGGAGACCCGACATGGCGTCCACCACGTCGCGGTCGCTGGCGGCGAACGAGAGCCGAATATGGCCGGGTGCGCCGAAGGCCTCGCCGGGGACCACGGCGATCCCGAGTTCGTCGAGAAGGTAGGTGGCGAACTCGATGCTGTCGGCGAACTGACGCCCGTTGACGCCTCTGCTCAGCACCTCGGAGACATCCGGGAAGCAGTAGAACGCGCCGGCGGGCTCAGCGGTGTGGACACCGGGCAGTCCGTCGAGCACCTGCAGCATGAGGTCGCGGCGACGGGTGAACGCGGCCACTGCGGCCGGAACATGCTCAAGTCCGCCCCGTAGGGCGGCCAGCGCGGCCGCTTGGGCGATGTTGCTGACATTGGATGTCAAGTGCGACTGCACTTTTGCCGCCGCGGCGGCAATTGGTCCGGGAGCGTGCAGCCAACCCACTCGCCAGCCGGTCATTCCATAAGTCTTCGAGACTGCGTGCACGGTGACGGTGGCCGCCGCGATCTCCGGACTGACCTCGCGGATGGTCGCAAACTCGCGGCCATCGAAGATCAGGTGTTCGTAGACCTCGTCACTGAGCACGGTCAGACCCCGGCGAAGGGCCCACTCGGCAATCGCCCCGAGTTCTTCGGCGGAGTACACCGCGCCGGTCGGATTGGACGGCGAGCCGATCACCACGATGCGGCTGCGGTCCGTCCAGGCCGCCTCCAAGGACTCGACGAGTACCTTCCCTTCCGGATCGGTGGGAACGAACACCGGTTCCGCCCCGACCAGACGTGCGGCCTCTGGGTAGGTCGTCCAGTACGGGGTTGGTATCAGGACCTCGTCGCCGGGGTTGAGAAGCACTGCCATGGCGATATATACGGCCTGCTTGGCCCCGTTGGTCACCACGATCTCATCCGGGCCGGCCACTCCGGCCATGGCGCTCGCCATCGCCGCCCTCAACTCGGGCAGGCCTGATGATCCGGAGTAGCGATGGGTCGCGCGTGCCGAGCACGCTTCAGTAGCTGCTTCGAGGACATGATCGGGAGGCGTGAAGTCGGGTTCGCCGGCGGCCAGCGACAGCACGTGTCGTCCCATTGCTCGCAGTTGTGCCGACCTGGCAGCGACTACCATTGTGGCCGAAGGCGATACGGCATTGACTGTGCGGCTAACGGTGATCATCGTTGCGCTCCTCAGAATCGGTGAAGGACGCGCTGGTGGGGTTGGCGCGGTCCAGAACTGCCAGGAAGGCTCGGTTGTCTGCAGGCGTGCCGATCGAGACGCGCAGCCATCCTGCCGGTCCGACATTGCGGATGGCGATCTTGGCGGCCGCCAGATCTTCGAAAAGGCTCTCGGAGCACGTCATGCCGGTGAACAGAAGGAAGTTCGCGTCGCTGTCGGCCGTCCTGAACCCTCGGCTTTCCAATTCTGCTCGTAGCCAGTCACGTTCGTCGAGGATGGCCGGAATCCGCTCGAGTAGTCGTGGGGCGTGGGCGAGAGCGACTTTCGCTGTCGCCGCGGCGAGGCTGCTGACCGGATACGGCAACGACATCATGCGTAGGTCGCGTATGCGAGCCTCCGCCGCGACGATGTACCCGATTCGCACGCCCGCGAGGGCAAAGGCTTTGGACAGTGTCCGGGCGACGACCAGGTTTTGATGTTCGTGGATGCGTGGCACGACCGACCGTGTGCGGGCGAACTCGTGATATGCCTCATCGATCACAACGATCGAGTCCCGGGCCGCATCGACGAGCTGCTCGATGGTGTCCGGCGGCAGCGGCATTCCGGTGGGATTGTTCGGATTCGAGACCATGATGATGTCGGGACGCACCCGTGCGATGACGGAGCGGGCGTGCTCGGCAGTCAACGTGAAGTCGTCTGCTCGCATCCCGTCGTGCCATTCACTTCCCGTGATGGCTGCCAGCTGCCGGTGCATGCCGAAGTCAGGGGTGAAACCCAAGATCCGGCGCCCGGGGCCACCGTAGGCGAGGAGCAGCTGAAGCAACACCTCGTTGGAGCCGTTGCCGGCCCAGACCTCAGCGGGCTGTATGTCGTGGCCAACGTAGCGGGCCAACGACTCCCGTAGACCGGTAACGGTCGTGTCGGGGTATCTGTGCGCGTTTTCGAGGGCTTGTTTCAGCTCGGCGAGCATGTTGGACAACACGTCGGCGGGCGGCGGGTACGGGCTCTCATTGTTGTTGAGACGGTGCACAACTCCGCTGAGTGCAGACGCTGCCGTGTAGGTTGCCAAACCCGCCAAGTCGTCCCGAATGGAAATCTGTCGTCGCGATGTCCCGATGGTTGTCACCCGGCGCCGCCGCCGTTGATGCGCTCGATGAGTCGTTCCATCCCGGTCAGCCAATTGCGGTCCAGCTCGCGGCAGGCTTCCTCGATGTCACCTGCCGCTATCGCGTCCGCGATACGTGTGTGCTGTCCGGCTGACTCCCCGAGGGCGGAGGGGTCACTGAGGTACGCGTGCTCATAGCGGTGCACCACCAATTTCTGGTCGCAGATAAGGCGTTTCAGGCGCCCGTTCGGGCAGGCGCTCATCAGCAGGTCGTGCCACTCGTCATCGGCGGCCTGCGCCACGACAGCGTTCGACGATTGCTGAATATCGCGAGCGTGGTCACCTAGCCGCGGTGCGATCGCGGCGAGCTGGGCGGCATCGGACGTCCGCAACGCGAACTGCTCCAACGCGGAGATGATGGGGTAGGTCTCCCGGACCTCCGTGTCAGTCAACGGCGACAGCCAGAATCCGCGGCTTGGGCGCGCTTCGATCAGGCCATCGTTGGCGAGGGCAGACAGTGCCTCGCGTAACGGTGTGCGACTTACGCCGAGCTCTGCCGCCAGATGAACTTCATTGATCCGCGTGCCGACGGGGTAATCGCCGCGAAGCAACTTGTCCAGAACCGCAGACTGAACGGCGTCGCGGAGCAAATGTCTCTCTACGACCATTGCAATCCCTCCTCGGGTGTGTACTGTACCGCAACAGTAGACTGAATACAGTAGGCAATGGAGGATTTGGTGGTCGAGATAACCCCGATAGCACGGTCGGCATCCGTCATCCGCGAGCTGGCGCTGACTGCTTCGCCGGACGACTACTGGCCTGGTTGCCGTCGATGGCACACGACAATGCCCGGCTATGTGCCGACTGAGCTGGTTCATGTCCCCACGCTTGCGGAATCGATGGGCGTCAAGAACGTCTGGGTGAAGAACGAGCAGGAGCGCTTCGGCCTGCCGTCGTTCAAGATCCTCGGGGCCTCGTGGGCGGTGAACCTGACACTCAGTGCGCTGTGTGGGAAGCCCCCGGCAGGCAGCTTCGCCCATCTCCGGCGACGGGTGAGCGGACGCGAATTCACGTTGACATGTGCCACCGATGGCAACCATGGCCGTGCTGTCGCGCGGATAGCGCGCGATCTTGGTCTCGGCGCTGTCGTCTATGTGCCCAGCACCATTTCCAGACCAAGGATCGACGCCATTCGCTCTGAAGGCGCCGACGTGGTCGTGGCGTACGCCTCATACGACGACACTGTGCAGTTCGTCGCCGACCAGGCCCAGAGAAACCCCCACTACGTGCTGATCTCGGACACGTCATGGCCGGGTTATGAGGACGTCCCCGCGGCGGTGATCGCGGGCTACGCGACCATCATGGCCGAAATCCAACAGCAGCTCGATGCCGGCGGCGTCCAGCCTGCCGAGTCACTCGCAGTCTTTGCACCGGCCGGCGTGGGGGCTCTCGCCGCGGCGGTCGCCCGCCATTTCCGATCTCGGCCCCGGACCTTGTTGGCGACCGTGGAACCGCAAGGGGCCGACTGCATTGCCAAATCGCTACGCGAAGGCAAGCGGGTTGAGGTCCCGGGCCCACATCATTCGATAATGGCGGGGCTCAACTGCGGTGTTCCGTCGCTGCTGGCATGGGGGGAGCTCTACGGATCGATCGATGCCGCGATAACGGTCGACGACGACGATGCCCGAACCGCCATGCGGGAGTTGGCCGACGTAGGAGTCGAGTCAGGTGAGAGCGGGGCGGCATCGCTTGCCGGCGCGACGGCGTACTTCCGCCATCACCGGGACGGCGCCGCCGAAGCCGGCGAGGTGTACGACCATGTCCTGATCTTGAACACCGAGGGGGCGGCGGATCCAGATGCCTACGCCGCCACCATCGCCGGCGACGAGGACACGGTCCAACCCGGCGGCGAGACGATCCATGCCGGGTGAATCGGAAGACGGCCGTTCGGCGGTTCGATCGGTAGCGGAAGCCATTGTCGTCGGCCGTCGCATCCGACTAGGCCATGATCAACCACGCCCGGAACCGGCCGCGATCCTGGTGCGGGGCGGCCTTGTCGAAGAAGTCAGCCCGGGGTGTGATCGTGCTCCGTCGAGTTGGCCGACGGCGCCGACGATCGACCTCGGTGAGCTCGTCGCCGGTCCGTCGTTCATCGACATGCATGTGCACGTCACTGAGCCGGCACAAGGCGATTCAGACGTCGTGGCCGGCCCCGTCGACAACGGCGAATGCCGTGCGCACGCACGTCACGCACTCGAATCGCTTCTCAGCGTCGGGGTGACCACAGCTCGCGATTGTGGTGGGCCCGCACCGCTCATCTTCGAGATCGCCCGGGATGCGCGGCCGGCGTCAGACCGAGCCCGGCTCTATCCGGCGGGTGCTCCGCTGACACCGCCGGGAGGGCATGCCGCGCGGATGGGCGGCGAAGCATCGGGCGGGTTCGCACTGGAGAAACTCGTGGAGAGATTCGCGGCTGCCGGGGCAACCCAGATCAAGGTCATGGCCTCTGGTGGCGGTACCACGGGATCGAATCCGTGGGATGCCGCGTTCACAACAGCCGAGCTCGAGAGAATCGTCGCGGCCAGTCGAGCAGCCGACCTTCCGGTGACTGCTCATTGCCTGTGTGCCAACTCAATTCGGCAGGTCCTCTCCGTCGGCATTCGCGTGATCGAGCACGCGAAATTCCGCTCTCCCGGCGATGGGCGGATCGATGCCGGAATACGTGCCGAGGTGGCACGCGAACTCGTGGACCATGAGGCGGTGGTGGTATCGACACTCAGCGTGGGCCACTACGTGCTGGACCGAGCTCCCGCCGCGGCCGCCATCCGCGAGGTGTGGACCCGTCGGCAACGAAACGACCTGCTCGACACGCGGGACCTCATCGACGCGGGTGTCACCATCGTGGCGGGTACGGACGCCGGTTGGCGATGGACACCCTTCGACGCCCTGCCCACCGAACTACGCCTCCTCACCCAGTCCGGTATGTCCGCGGGCGAAGCGCTGCGCGCCGGGACCGAGACCGCAGCGGCGGCGGCACGGCTGCCGGGGGTAAGCGGGAGACTGGCCGTCGGGAGCTTCGCCGACTTGGTTGCCTATCCGGCCGATCCGCACCGGGACATCACTGTGCTCGAATCAGCCGCACTCGTCGTACGCGGCGTCGCGGCGAAAGGTGCCAGCCCCGAGTTGCGCTGAAATCGCGGGCGTTTACTGTCGCTGCATGGCTATCGGTGGAGTGCTGTTCGACATCGATGGTGTGCTGGTCACCTCCTGGCAGCCCATCGACGGCGCGGCGCAGACACTGCGGGTCCTGGCCGAGAATCAGATCGCCCGGTCCTACCTGACCAACACCACTACCCGCACCCGCGCGCAGATCGCCGACCTGCTGACCGCGGCCGGCATGGACGTCGCCGCCGACGAAGTCATCACCGCGGCAGCGCTGACCGCCGAGTACGTGCGCGACCGCTATCCCGGCGCCCGATGTTTCCTGGTCAACAGCGGGCAGATCGGTGAGGACATGCCCGGCGTCGACGTCGTCTACTCGAGTGACTTCACCGGACCGGCCGCACCTGACACCCCCGACGTGGTGCTGCTCGGCGGGGCCGGGCCGGAGTACAACCACCTCACGCTGAGTTGGGTCTACGACTGGATGGCGCAGGGAGTGCCGGTCGTGGCGATGCATCGCAGCACCGCGTGGACCACCACCGACGGACTGCGGGTGGACACCGGCATGTACCTGGCCGGCATGGAGGAGACCTCGGGCCGCAAGGCCACCGCCGTCGGCAAGCCGGCCCCGGAAGGGTTCCTGGCCGCCGCGAACCGCCTCGGCGTCGACCCCGAAGAGATGTACATGATCGGCGACGACCTCAACAACGACGTGCTGGCCGCGCAGGTGGTGGGGATGGCAGGCGTGCTGGTGCGTACCGGCAAGTTCCGTCAGGCCACGCTGGACCGTTGGGCCGCAGACGAATTCGCGATGCAACCCAACTACGTCATCGATTCGGTCGCTGACCTTCCTGAACTGTTGGAGCTGTAGCCGTCCCGGTAGTCCTGGCAGTCGTCCTGGCAGCCGTCCCCGGCGTCGGCGCCGCGTCGTTTTCTACACCTGGGTAGTACTTTTCGGCGCGCGCGACGCTCACGTAGAAATCGGCGAGCGCGTTGTCGGGGGCAGGAGCGCCCCGCTACACCGTGTAGCGCCTGTCGTACCCGGCCTGGCGTTCGGCGATCTGCTGGGCGCGGTCGTAGTTCAACTGCTCGGGGTTGTAGTTGGGATCATTCGGGTCGTTCACGATGCCCGCGACCTCAGAAGCCTTCACCACACGCGTCGTCACCGTCGGGTTGTTGGTGGAATCCGGGTCCACCCCCTGGAACCGCATCGAGATGGTGCCCTGGTTCAGCCCGCCGGTGGACACCCAGTTCGCCACGCCAGGATCGTTCTTGGACACCACGATCGTGTACGTGCCGTCCGCGTTCTTGATGGCCTGACTGTTGTTGAGACTGGTCTGCTGGTTGCGGGTGTCGTTGGTGATGGTCCAGTCGTTGGTCACCGGCACCACGAAGTACTCCGCATCACCGGGATCCACGGTGATGATCATCGCCTCGTCGTCTTTGAGCTGGAAGTAACCGGCGCTCTGCAACTGCGTGGAGAGGAACTGGGCGTTGTGCTGTGGCTGGGACAGCGTGTTGGGCTGGCCGGTCGCGGTCGCAACCGACATGTAGGTGTTCTCGCCGCTGATACCGGTGACCAGCATCAGGATGGCGGTCTCGGCGGACGACAACAGCAGCGGTGCCCTGTCGAACGCCGGGACGATCGACACCAGGCTCATCAGAAGCGGGTTCTTCACCACCGTCTCGCCGATGACCGGGATGGCGAACCCGCCGATCTGGCTGAACAAGCTGCTGGGCGGCCCGGCGGTCTTCTCGATGGTCAGCGTCATGGGCGTCTCGGTATTCCAGTCCCCCAAGGTGTTTCGCGTGGCGAGGATGGTTGAGTTGGCCGGCGCCTGCAGGTAGTTCATCCCCTTCTCGGGGTTGGCCGGCGCCGCGTCCGGGCTCACCACGATGGTGAACGTCCCGTCGTCCCTGACGCTGAGTTCCTCACCGTTGAGATTCGCCGCGGTGACGCCGTTGATGCCGGTCAGCACACTGAAATTGGTGTTGGCGGAAGTGGGGTGGGTGCTCGGGTCGGTCGGGTCGTATCCCTGGACCTTCCCCTCGATCTTGTAGGTCGAGGCGCCGTTGATACCCGTGAATCGATAGACGGTGTCGGGGTTGTCGTACCAGATCCGGGTGCCGCCGGCGTTCTGCCCGTTCCAACTGTGCGGCGGGTTGACCTGCAGCAGCAGCTTCGGATCGTTGGAATTGAGCAGCAGGAACTCGGTCGCCGACTGATTGGCGTACTCGGTCGCGGCCTCGTTGAGCTGTGCCAGGTTCGTGAAGTCGGGGCCGCCGACGGTCGCGAAGTTCTTGGCCGCCTCGACGTACCAGGCCGCCATCAGGACCACCTTGGCCAGCTGAACGAATGGCGTGTTGACGATCTGGCTGACCTGTCGCTCGGCCGCAAGCTGGTCCTCGGTGGCCAGCGTGCTCGTTGCCGCGTCGGTGACCTGCGAGGTGGTGACGGTGCTCTCGACCTGTTGCCTTTCCCGCGACCGGCCGAGGAGGTCGATCGACGGGGCCTGGCCGTCACGGCGCGACCAGCCCAGCAGCGCTGCAAGGCTGAGGTCCTGGACCGGGCTCACCGGAGATTCCGGGATGCGTGGTTTGAGCCGCTGGGTCACGTCAGCCACCAACTCGGGTACGGCCTGGGCTGGCGGCGCCTGGATGCGGGGTGTCAACACCGGAATCACCTTGTTCGCAACATCATTCGTCACAGTCTTGGTGACGACGGTCAGCGATTCCAGGGGTGTGGTGGCCTCGTCCTCGATCGAGCCTTGTGGCCTGGTGTCGAGCGTGGCCGGTCGCTTGCGGGGCGCATCGGCCGGTGTGCCGACGGCCAGGGAGACCTTCTGCCGGACATTGCCGATGGCGGTCTCGACGGCTTCGGCGGCCGTGGCGGATTTGGCATCGGTCTTGCGGTCAGTTGACGTTGTCGACGATCGGCGCTCACTGGCCTTCGAGCTACCAAGGGCCGACTCCACTTTGGCGGACACCTCGCCGAGTCGTTTGGCCAGCTTGTCCGGGCCCGAGAGCGACGGCTTGCGGGGACCTCGCTTCGGGGTCGAGCTATCCGATTTCGGATTGTTGGTCGCCCCTGATGACGTTCCGGACGAGTCCGGGCTACCGGTCCCGGCGGACGCGATCGCGCTGCCGTTGGCAACCGCCACGCCGATGCCCAACGCGACGGCGAGAGCACCCACCCGCCCGATGAATCGCGCGCCTCCAGCGGTTGCGGATGTCGTCGTCATCTCGTCTCCCCCAACTGTTCTGGCTGCAACAGAACGCAATTGGCCGACTGTAACAAGTTCCAGTTCGGTCTCGGGTGAGTTTGGCGGGACTCTGATTTTTTGTCGTGCGGGCGGCTGTCAGGCCTTCAGATCCCGCACGGCTTCGATACGGGCCTTCAACTGATCGGTCGTCGCCGCGGCCACCGGCGGCCCGCCGCAGATGCGCCGAAGCTCGTTGTGGATCCAGCCGTGCGGCTTGCCGGTGCGGTGATGGGCGATGGTCACCAAAGTGTTGAGTTCACGACGCAATTCCCGGATCTGCCCGTGTGTGGTGCGCGGTGGTGGGGGAGCACCCGATGCCGCCGCTTCGGCCGTGCGTTTGGTGAGTTGCTCATCCTGCCTGCGCCGCAACAGGTCTCGCATCTGCGAGGCGTCTAGCAGACCGGGGATACCGAGGTAGTCGGCCTCCTCGTCGCTGCCGGCCGGGGTGGCGGTGCCGAACGAGGCGCCGTCGAAGATGACCTGGTCCAATTCGGCGTCCGCGCCCAGGGACTCGAAGCCGTTCTCCAGCTCGCCCTTCTCGTCCTTGCGTTTCTCGGCAGCTTCGAGCGCCTCGTCGTCCAGCCCGTCGGATTCCCGATGCGGCTTGCCCAGCACGTGGTTGCGCTGGGCTTCCATCTCGCTGGCCAGCAGGAGCAGATTCGGTACCGACGGCAGGAAGATGCTGGCCGTCTCACCGGCGCGACGCGACCGCACGAACCGGCCGATCGCCTGCGCGAAGAACAGCGGTGTCGATGCACTCGTCGCGTACACCCCGACGGACAGGCGCGGCACGTCGACACCCTCGGACACCATGCGCACCGCGACCAGCCAACGGCTGGTGCTGGCCGAGTACTGACTGATCCGGTCGGACGCGCTCGGGTCGTCGGAGAGCACCACGGTGGGCACTTCGCCGGTGATCTTCGTCAGCAGATCGGCATAGGCACGGGCGGTGGTCTGGTTGGTGGCGATGATCATGCCGCCGGCGTCGGGCACATGCTGACGCTTCTGCTGCAACCGCTTGTCGGCGGCCGCGATGACCGCCGGCATCCACTCGCCCGTCGGGTTCAGCGCGGTGCGCCAGGCCCGCGCGGTGTGCTCGGCGGTCAGCGGCTCGCCGAGGCGGGCCGCGTGCTCCTCGCCGGCGCTGTCACGCCAGCGGGCCTCACCCGAATAAGCCAGGAACACCACGGGCCGGACCACGCCGTCGGCCAGCGCGTCGGAATATCCGTACACGTGGTCGGCCTGCGAGCGCTGGAACCCGGCCTCGTCGGGCTCATAGTTGACGAACGGGATCGGGCTGTCATCGCTGCGGAACGGCGTACCGGTGAGGGACAGCCGCCGCGTCGCGTCATCGAAGGCTTCGCGCATCGCGTCGCCCCAGCTCTTCGAGTCGCCGCCGTGGTGGATCTCATCGAAGATGACGAGCGTCTTGTGGTTCTCGGTGCGCACCCGGTGCCGGGTGGGGTGGCTGGCCACCTGGGCGTAGGTGACGACGACGCCGTGGTACTCGGCCGAGGTCCGGGAGTCGGAGTTGCTGAACTTCGGATCCAGCGCGATGCCGTTACGCGCCGCCGACTCCGCCCACTGGATCTTGAGATGCTCGGTGGGCACCACCACAGTGATGGCGTCGACCGTGCGGTCGTTGAGCAGCTCCGCCGCGATCCGCAGCGCAAACGTCGTCTTACCTGCGCCAGGCGTGGCGACCGCCAGGTAATCCCGCGGTTTGGCAGTCAAATACCGCACCAGCGCCTTGCGCTGCCAGCCCCGAAGTGCCTGGGTGCTGGGCGCTGCATCAGCCCGCACCCTAGGACTCCTCTCAGTCGGAAAGCATTCTAGGCCAGCGCGTTACGTCAGCGCATATCCGCAGGAGCGCGCCGGGCGTGTCGTTCAGATGAAGTAGTTGTCGTTCTTGATGAACCAGTCGGCGCGTTCCTCGTCGTTGAGGTCGGCCAACTGGGCGAACCCTTCGAAATAGGCCTCCCGCGGCGCGCCTGGAGCAAACAACATCAACAGGGATGTCGGCGCGTCGGCCTCATTCCGGAAACCGTGGATCCCGCCCGGTGGAACATACAGGAAGTCGCCCTGGTTGCCGTCCACCCAGTCGTTTCCGTCGTAGAGTTTGACGGTGCCCGACAGGACGAAGAAGGCCTCTGACATGGCCCGGTGAAAATGCGGGCCGGGCCCGCCGCCCTGCGGGCTGATGTCGATGCGATACAGGCCGTAATCGCCGTTGGTCTGCTGCTGGTTGGCCAGGTAGTGGTACTTGACGAGGCCGAGGGAATCGTAGTCGGGCGGTTCGTCGCCCCGTCTCAGCCGGGCGCTGACTTCGGGCTCGTCTCTGGTGTAGCGGGCCGGGGGATATGGGGGCACATTCTTGGGATCCCAGAACGACACGAGCGCCAGCCTAGCCGCGGCGAGCTTGTTCGCGCCGAGATCGACGCCAGGGTCGTCCGCGTCGCGTCGGAGCGGCCGTGGTGTCGAAATCGGCGGCGAGAATTCAGGCGTGCGCGTCCTGCAGCTGTGGGTACGTCACGCCGCTGAGCTCCTCCGACACCGCCCACAGTCGACGCTGCAGCTCCAGGTCATGGGACTGGTCACTGGACGGCACGACCTTCGGGTAGCCGCGGGTGGTGAGGTGCGGCCCGAAGTACTGGCCGCCGAGGGCGCCCGGATCAGTGGCTGCCCGCAACGTCGGCAGTGCGCCGGCCGCGGCGTCCTGGAACAGCGGACGCAGCAGCGGGATCGCGCTTTGCAGGACACCGGGCAGGTGACGCATCAACTCGGTGTCCGAGCCGCCCGGGTGCGCGGCGAGCGCGGTGGTGTGTCGGCCGGTGAGGCGGCGCTGCAGTTCGTAGGTGAACAGCAGGTTGGCCAACTTGGACTGACCGTAGGCGCCCACGCGGCTGTAGCTGCGTTCCCATTGCAGGTCGTCGAAATGGATTGCGGCCTGGATGCGATGCCCGATGCTGCTCACCGTGACCACCCTGGATCCGGTAACCGGCAGTAGGCGGTCGAGCAGCAGGCCGGTCAGTGCGAAGTGGCCGAGGTGGTTGGTGCCGAACTGCAGCTCGAACCCGTCCGCTGTGGTCTCTTTCGGCGGGTACATGACGCCGGCGTTGTTGATCAGCAGGTCGATGGTGTCGTGCTTTGCCTTGATCTCGGCGGCGGCCTCACGCACTGACGCCAGTGACCCGAGGTCGAGGCGTTGCAGTTCGAGATCGGCTTGCGGCACCGACCGCGAGATCCACTCGACGGCGGCCTCGCCCTTGTCCAGGTTGCGGACGGCGAGGACGACGTGGGCGCCCTTGGCGGCGAGGGCCTTGGCGGTCTCGAGTCCGAGGCCGGTATTGGCGCCGGTGACGACGGCCGTGCGGCGGCTTTGGTCCGGAATGTCGGCGGTGGTCCACTTGGTCATGAGAGACTCCTAGGAGGGCTAAACGGAGTGAACGCTCCGGTTGTGTACGAATATACGGAACGTGCGCCCCGTTTTGTCAATGGTTTGCCGCTGACCGATTTGTGAGGTGTGGACGAATGCGTGCGGATGCGGCCCGGAACCGGGCCCGGGTGCTTGAGGTCGCCTACGAAACATTCGCGGCCGACGGACTGTCCGTGCCCATCGATGAGATCGCGCGTCGGGCGGGCGTCGGCGCGGGAACCGTCTACCGGCACTTCCCGACCAAGGAGGCGTTGTTCCAGGCGGTGATCGCCGAGCGGATCCGCGGCGTCGTCGAGGAGGGGCGAACCTTGCTGGCCGAGGACGATCCGGCCGATGCGCTGTTCAGCTTCCTGCGGTCGATGGTGCTGCAGTGGGGTGCCGCCGACCGCGGACTGGTCGATGCCCTCGCCGGTCTGGGCATCGACGTCAAGAACGTGGTACCCGAGGCCGAGGACGGGTACCTCGCGATCCTCGGCGACCTCCTGGCCGCCGCGCAACGCGCGGGCACAGTACGAGGTGACGTCACCGTCGCCGAAGTGAAGGCGCTCCTGGTCGGCTGCCAGGCCATGCAGGCCTACAACGACGACGTGGCCGAGCGGGTTACCTCAGTGGTGTTCGACGGGTTACGGGCGGGAGTAGCGTCGGCCAAGTGAAGTTCGGCATCGCCACCTTCGTCGACGACGACACCATCGACACCGTGTCGCTTGCTCGTGCGATCGAGGAGCGGGGGTTGGCCTCGCTCATCATCGCCGAGCACAGCCACATCCCGGCGAGCCGGGAGTCCCCGTACCCGGAGGGCGGCGAGCTGCCGCCGTGGTACTACAACACCCTCGATCCGTTCGTGACGCTGGCCGCCGCGGCGGCGGTGACCACCACGATCGAACTGGTCACCGGAGTCGCCCTGCTCATCCAGCGCGATCCGATCCACACCGCCAAAGAAACCGCGAGCATCGACCTCCTCTCCGGCGGCCGGTTCGTCTTCGGCGTCGGCGCCGGCTGGAACCTCGAGGAGATGCGCGACCACGGCACGGATCCCAAGACCCGTGGGGCCCGCCTCGACGAGAGCATCGAGGCGGTCAAGGCACTGTGGACCACCGAACCCGCCGAATATCACGGCAAGTACGTCAACTTCGATTCGTCCTACTGCCGCCCCAAGCCGGTCCGGCAACCGCACCCGCCCATCTATATCGGCGGTAACTCCGACGCCACCGTCAAGCGGGTGATCCGCCACGGCGCGGGCTGGATCTCGACCGCGCAGCCACGCGATGTGCTGGCCAAGCGAATCGGGCAACTGCGTGCGGGCGCGGACTACGACGTGCCGCTGCTGATGTTCGGCGCACCCATCAAGGCCGACTATTGGCGTGCCGCTGAGGATCTCGGCTTCGGCCAGCTAGGGCTGTTCCTGCCGTCCGTCGGCAAGGATGAATCGCTACGACTGCTCGATGAGTTCGCAGAACAGGTGCAGAAGTATCGGGCGTAACTGGTGGTTGGTGGCGTTGATCGCGGTCGCCGTCCTGGTATCCGGTGTGGGCCTGTTGATCGTGGCATCGGTGGTTGTCTTCGCTGTATTCGGCTTCGGTGACGATGATCTCGGTCTCCATGACCTCGACGCCGACGGGGCCGCGAAGGCGATGGAACTGCGTCATGTCGGAATCCCCGACGGCTTCGCTTTCGAGGATATGACTCAGGCCCGAGTGTTCACCGGGGCCGACTTCTATCGAGGCCGGTACTCGGTGGTCGGGAGCTTCGATTCGGCGAAACAAGCTCTTGCCCAAGCAAATCCGGATTTCCCGCCATTGCGCGGTGTCACCTGCGATGACGAGATCGTGGACCGGGACTTCGTCGGCAAGCCGAAATTTCACTGCGATGCCCGAACCCAGCTTGCGGTCAGCACCCGTGCCCTAAATGGTGCAGATGTTCTGACCGACAACTACGCGGGTACGCCTCCTGACTGTGAGACCGTGTTGTTGGCACGCAACGGCGATCGCACTGAGCTGTTCGTGCTGTCCCAAGGGCACTGACGACGCAGGGCCCCAGCCAACCCACAGCTAATCGACGGCCGATCATCAAGAAGCGCTCCTACCGTCGGCAGAGTGATCACCAGGCGTACGTTCCTGGCGGCGTCCGCGGTCGGTTCGATCGCCGCCGGCTACGCATTGCGTGTCGGGGTGCCCGCAGCTCAGGCCGACCCGAACGCGATCGACCCGCCGTCGGTCGCGGTGACCAACAAGCGACGAGCGCCCACACAGTGGGGGATGGCCCTGCCCGGAATAACCACGTCGTTCGCCGCGGCCGGCCGTCAGATCGCCTTGACTTTCGACGCCTGTGACGGTGCCTGCGACGACGCGTTGCTCGACACCCTGCAACGCAACGGTGTGCCTGCCGTGCTCATGCTCAACTCGAGATGGATCGACAGGAATCCGGACCGGGCGCGGCAGTTGGCCGGCAATCCGTTGTTCGAGATCGGGAACCATGGCACCCGGCATGTGCCGCTGTCGGTGACGGGTCGTTCTGCCTATGGCATCGCCGGGACCCGCTCGGCCGACGAAGTGGTGAGCGAGGTGTGGGGCAACCATCAAAAGCTCACCGCGTTGACCGGCCGGGCCCCGACCTGGTTCCGTCCCGGCACCGCACATTACGACGACGTGGCCGTCGAGATCGTGCACGAACTCGGCGAGCAACCATTGGGGTTCACCGTCAACGCGGACAACGGTGCGACGGCGTCCGCCGCGGCCGTGCGGTCCAACGTCATGAATGCGGCCCCGGGGTCGATCGTCATCGCCCACATGAACCATCCGCAATCGGGTACCCACGCCGGCTTCGCCGATGCGATCCCCGCCATGCAGGCGGCGGGCTGGCAGTTCGTGTCGCCGAATGGGCGGGCTGCGGGGTAGTCAGCATTACCCGTCGAGTGGCCAGTTATGTCACGGATTTTCACGTTCCGCGTGCCACAACTGGCCATTCGCAGGGCCAACGCCGCCAATCGTTCCCAGCCGTTGACTAATCTCGGCGCATGGGGATCGAGGGGGCGGATTCATCTGGTGACGGGCGCAAGACCTATCCGCATTTCAGCGTTCCCATCGGTCTGACCTTCGGGTTCACCACTGCTGGGGTGCTGTGTCTCGCATATGCCTGGATCAACCGGATCCCGGAGACACCGTTCGAAACAGACCACTCCGCGATCACCGCAATGTTGTGGCACACCACGATCGCCGTCGGCGTCGCTGTGGGTTTCGTCCTCGCGACGTTCGTGCCGCGATCAGGGCGCACACGTTCGACGAGTCGCGGTGCCCTGTGGCGGATGTGGGCGGCACCGGTTCTGCTGATCGTTGCACTGGGTGGCCTGCTCTACCTCTACCGGGGCACGCCGAAGAAGATCTTCGACGACGCCTCATGGCAGCAGGCTGGACTGGATCTTGTGCAGGTGACCACGGTGGCGCGGGTTGCCTGGTGGTGCGCCTGCCTGGCGGTATTCAGCTTGGCGTTCGTCTGGCTGGCTGGGCATGTGTTGTCCGAAGATCGGCCGCGACCGGAGATGACCCTCGCATCCAATCCGAGGCTCGTCCTCCCGGTCGCGATCGTCACTGTCCTCGCCGTCGTCGCGGTACTCGCGGTGCACACGGTCAGGGCGGCACCCGGCAGCACGACCGCAGCTCGCATCGATTCCGCGCTGCCGGATCAGATCTCGGGGGAGGTGGCCTACCGGATTGATCTGCCGCACACCCGAAATGTCACGGTGTTCCCCGGCGGCGCCGGTTTCCTCCGGATTCACAGCGGCAGCTTCGATACCCAGATCGAGGGCTACGACGGAGCCACCGGTCAACGACGGTGGGTGTTCAAACTGCCGGGAAACGGTTATCTCCAAGCCCTCGCTGTCACCGGGTTCGGGCCCGACAGCGTCGCAATGCTGCAGGCGTCATACCGCACCGCGGGCGCACTGATCGGACTCGATGCCACGACGGGTGAATTGCTGTGGGTCTCGCACGGCGACACGGAGCGCAAGTTCCAGGTCGGACCGATAGACACGCCGCAGCTGTCCGAGCAGGTCGTGTTGATGGGACAGGCGGTGTCGGAAGGCATCTCAAGCTGGAGAAATCCCGCGGAAGTCGACTGGACGGCGTTGTCACCGCGGACCGGGGAAACCCTGTGGTCCACGACTGTTCGGCAAGGTTGCCGGGCCCAGCCCCGGGTAGCCCGCAACGTCGTCGTCATGGTGCGGTGCGACGCCGGACCGTACGACGACGAGGTCGCCTACCTGCTCGATCCGCAGACCGGTCAGCGGCGAGGCTCGATCACCGCGTCGCAGTTGGGCATTGATCGTCGCGCGAGTGGCTTGGACGGCGAGGTCTGGGTGTACACCGACCCGGACAGCACGTTCGCCACCATGTACTTCCACAGCGCCGACCCGCATCGTGACGGCGTAGGCCGGGCGGTCGATCTGGCGTCCGGCCGCCCCGTCTACTCGATTCCCGAGAGCATGTCGGCGGCGCTCATACCTCCGGACTGGTTGAGATCAGCGGACCCTCGCGCGTCGCCTGAAACCCTGGTCGATCTTCCGAGCGGAAGAACGCTGCCCACCGACCGGATCGGGACCCGGAGGCTGCTCGGCATCGGCGGACAGTGGGCACGGGTCGGACCCGAGTTGGCGACACTGCTGCCGTCCACGGCTGCACCCGACGACAGCCATGCGCCGCTGACCCTGATCGATGGCACCGGTGCGGTGCGCACGCGCACCAATCCGTGCGAGGACCCCGATCTGCCCGACACGGCACCTTCCGTGACAACCGTTCCCGGCGCCCTCCTCGTGGACTGCGGTTGGCAACTGGTCGGGCTGCGATGACCGGTGAACATTTGCGGTGGGCCCACTCCCGGACGGGTTAGGTTTGACAGGTGACCGCGGGGGAGCTCGACGAAACTGTCATCGACAGCACGCAAAAAGAGTCATATCGGCAACCCGCTGTGCTGCTCGGGCTGATGCTGGGTCTGCTCATCGCCGCTGTCGTGTGCCTTGTGTTGGGTTGGCTGCACCGCACACCGGAACTGCCGTTGGGGGAAGACTTTTCGTCGCTGACGACGGTGTTGTGGCGGACCACATTCGTCGGCGTGGGCGTCCTGGTGTTGGTCGTTACCTACATCGTCGTGGGGCGGGCATACCGGCAGACGGCGGGGTGGCGGGCCAAGTTCGTGGCCTACTCCAGCCCGGCGCTGTTCGTACTCGTTGTGGCGGCATTGATGGCACAGGGCCGGGGAACCATCGCCAACGCCTTCCGCGACGCCGCAGAGGATCAACTCGCGCTGGATCCGTTCGCCGTCACCACTGTCGCGCGCGCCGCCTGGTGGTTCGCGTGCCTGGCACTGGCGGCACTGGCGCTGCTGTGCGTTCTCGCCTACCGCGGTCACCCGCCGCACCCGGCACCGCGCCCGCTCACGGTGAGCCGATGGGTGGCCGCGGCAGCGGCCGTCATCGTCGCCGCGATCGGCGTTGTGCCAGTGCTGGTGCAGGCCAAAGCTTCACCGTTCCACAACGAGACCGCCGAGCGCGTCGATCCGCCCACACTGAAGACTCTGACCGGCAAGGTTGCCTACCGGGCCGAGGTGTCGTCTCTGGCCACCTACTCCAGGCCCGGCGGCGCGGGTTGGGTACACGTCGAGAACGGCCCCGAGTACCGACAGGAAACCGTCGTGGGCTTCGACGGCGCAACAGGGGAGCGACGCTGGACGTTCAGCGTGCCCCGATTCAACGTCAGCGAACTGCGGACGACTGGAATCGGGCCCGACAGCGTGGTTCTGGTGAAGGCCTACATTCCCACCGATGCGATGATCGCACTCGATGCCACCACCGGAGCGCTGTTGTGGACGCGGGTGGATCATGATGTGTTCGACGAGGACTATCCCCTGTCGTCCAGCGTGCTGTTGACCAGCAGCCCAGACCCGGCCGGTGGCATGAAGTGGACCGCCCTGGCGGCACGAACCGGAAATGAGTTGTGGGCCAAGACATTCGCTCGTGACTGCAAGACGTCGATTCGTGCCACCGAGAATTTCATCCTGATGCGCACCTGCGATGACGGTCCCGACGTGGTGACACAGGTGCTCGATCCGCAGACCGGGCAGCAGCGTGGCGTGATCACCGCCTCGTCGCTCGGTATTCAGCCCAGCGAGATCCAGACGAACTCCAGCCTGAGGATCGATGCCACGTCAGGCGACCGTGCGCTGGTGTCCGGCGCGGGCGCGCCGCTGGTCATCGATGTCGCAGCGGGCCGGGTGATCGTCCGGGTGCCCGACCATCGGGACGCCATATTCATCGATGCGGAATCGCTCATGCTGACCCCTGTGAGCAAGAATCATGAAGAGCTGCAACCGGTTTCAATTCACGACCTGCGTGATGGCGTCACCATCGACACCGGCCTGCTGTTGGCCTGGCAAGGCCGCGAGGAGGCTTGGGGAGCGATGGCGCGGGTCGGGGACCAGTGGCTGACATTGCTGCCCGACGCCCCACTCGCGCCGCTGCCTGTGGGGTCGACGCGTGATCCGGTCCCGATGCGCATCATCGGCAAGCAGGGGCCGGCCGAAACGCTGCCCAACCCGTGCGACGGCCGCATGCAAGTCGCCCCGACGGTTTCCCTCGTGCCCGGGTCGGTACTTGTCGAATGTGGCACGTCGGATGCCGTCGCCGCCGTTCGGTAACGCCCTCAGCGCAGCCCGAGTACGTCATAGCCGATGATCGACCCGTTACCGGACTCGTTGGCGCACAACGTCAGTACTGCTCCAGGAACGGGTACGACCCTACCCGTGCGGTCGCCGCACGGATTCGGTTTCAGCGCCGCTTGCCCACCGGCCACCGATACGGTGGCCACCTTTTCGTCGAAATCCCCTTGATAGGCCGACGCGGTCACGAACTCATCGCCGACCCGAGCCCAGCGTTGCGCAGCAGGATCTCTGAACAGCTCCAGACCCGTGACGTGCACACTGCGCCGCTCTGCGGGGACGTACAGGGTGACTGTCTGCGCGCTTCCGTCCCTGTCGATTTCGAGGACGGGCCCCGGAATCAGTGCCTCGGACTCTGGTCCGCGTGCGTAGGGTCCCGGCACAATCTGCACATCCTTCGTCTGGGTATCGACGATGAGAAGGACGCCATCCATGATCCTGACTCCCGCTGCTTGAATGACGGCGAGGCCTTTGTCGACGGCGACCAGCTCGGTGGATACGTCACCCGCTGGAAAACCGGGCTGTTGACTGAGGTCGATCGTGCTCTCGGCATCCGCGTCATACACGTGCAGTTTGTCGCCGCAGGCGTCGACGAAGATCAGTCTGCCGCCCACGGCGTCGTAGCTGCTGCGACTGCAGTCGTCGTCATCGGGACGGTCCTTGACCCACAACGGTTTTCCGGTCCTCGGATCCAGTGCGCCGATCTGGCCGGGACTCAGCGCCGCCAGGATGTCACCGTCGGCATTGGCCCGGCCCTGCAAGCGCCAGTCGCTGTCGTTGATCCACAGCTGCTCGCCCGTCGTGGCATCGAGGCCGACCAGGAAGGCGACGTGATTCCGGCCCTCGTTGGTGTAGCTGTCGAGGGCGGGGTCATTCGGCGGTCGAGTGCACTGCACGATCACCACCGCGTCATCGGCGATCCCGGTCGACCACAACGACACGTCACCGCAACGCTTGGGAAGGTCCGCGGTCGGGAAGCGCCAGCGTTGAGCGCCGGTTGTCCCGTCGAAACCGATGACGGCGCCATCAGCGGTGCTGACGAATCCGGGCCCGGCCGGAAGAACCCTCTGCGCGTCGACCTTCACCGTGTAGGCCACATTCGTTCCGACGGACGTGGGCAGGGCGGGTATTGCCACCCGATCGGTTGTGGTCGCCGAGGATGTGCCGACCCCGCTGACCGACGTCACCGCGATGCCGGCCACGGCGGCCAGGGCGACGCCGGTGGCGGCCAGTCCGCCGGACGCGGCCGGGCCGGGCCTGCGCGCAGAGTCGGGAGATGCGGACGTGACACCGGCGAGCAGGAACAGGGCCGCACACACAAGGACCACCCAGGAGATCTGCGCGATCAATACGACGGGACGCGCGCCCGGCCCCGAGATCAACAAAGCGAGCTGCGCGGGTTGTAGGGCGATGAAGCCGTAGGCCGCGGCCGCGACGGTTCCCGCGAGCAGTGCCGATGAACGGCCACCGACGGTGGCGCCGGAGATGGCTCGCAGGCCGAGCAGGATTGTGGCGGCGCCGACAACGCATGCGGCGACCATCGAGATCAGCAGTAGGTGGCCCGCGGGAGCCAGGTAGGTCGCGGTTTGCCCGGCTGGGACCCGGGCCGCGTAGGCATAAATGGCGAGCCCAATCGCTCCCAGCGCCAGACCCACGCTCAGGGCGATGGCCAACCGGCCCACCCGTGTCACCGTGGATCTGCGCTCGTCGTCGCCGGTACTCGTCTCGTCGCTCACTCAGCTACCCCCTCGGGCCAGACTCTGCCACAGCGTCGGGCCACATCAGGGCGGAAAATCGCGGCGGTCGGTACGTCATCCTCGGTGGACTGCCACCGTTTTCTACCCAGGGGTCGCCAGACTGCGCCGGGAACGGCCCTGAGGTAGAAATCGGCGACGCGTAGCCCATACGACGCGTAGCTGATGTGGGTGGCGACGGGGCGGTCCGCAGGGGTTTCGCCACGGGCGTAGGCGGGAAGCCGGAGCAAGCACCCGACAACCTTGCACTCACCCTGGTCGAGTGCTAAGAATGCAGTTGGCACTCTCGATCAGTGAGTGCTAGGTCGGGACAGTGAGACCGGGGCCGCACCTGCGGGAGCACACCCAGTCGTCCGTCGCGGGCACTGAACCCGACCAATGAACGTGCGATCCCCTATCCGGAGGAATCACTTCGCAATGGCTAAGACAATTGCGTATGACGAAGAGGCCCGTCGCGGCCTCGAGCGGGGTCTGAACGCCCTCGCCGACGCGGTAAAGGTGACGCTGGGCCCCAAGGGTCGCAACGTCGTCCTGGAGAAGAAGTGGGGCGCCCCCACGATCACCAACGATGGTGTGTCCATCGCCAAGGAGATCGAGCTGGAGGACCCGTACGAGAAGATCGGCGCTGAGCTGGTCAAAGAGGTCGCCAAGAAGACCGACGACGTCGCTGGCGACGGCACCACCACCGCCACCGTTCTGGCCCAGGCCCTGGTTCGCGAAGGTCTGCGTAACGTCGCTGCCGGCGCCAACCCGCTCGGTCTGAAGCGCGGCATCGAGAAGGCCGTGGAGAAGGTCACCGAGACGCTGCTGAAGAGCGCCAAGGAGGTGGAGACCAAGGAGCAGATCGCTGCCACCGCCGGTATCTCCGCCGGTGACCAGTCCATCGGTGACCTGATCGCCGAGGCCATGGACAAGGTCGGCAACGAGGGTGTCATCACCGTCGAGGAGAGCAACACCTTCGGGCTCCAGCTGGAGCTCACCGAGGGCATGCGCTTCGACAAGGGCTACATCTCGGGCTACTTCGTCACCGACGCCGAGCGTCAGGAAGCCGTCCTGGAGGATCCCTACATCCTGCTGGTCAGCTCCAAGGTGTCGACCGTCAAGGACCTCCTGCCCCTGCTGGAGAAGGTCATCCAGTCCGGCAAGCCGCTGCTGATCATCGCCGAGGACGTCGAGGGCGAGGCCCTGTCGACCCTGGTGGTCAACAAGATCCGTGGCACCTTCAAGTCTGTGGCCGTCAAGGCTCCGGGCTTCGGTGACCGCCGCAAGGCCATGCTGCAGGACATCGCCATCCTCACCGGTGGCCAGGTCATCAGCGAAGAGGTCGGCCTCTCGCTGGAGACCGCCGATGTCGCACTGCTGGGCACCGCTCGCAAGGTCGTCGTCACCAAGGACGAGACCACCATCATCGAGGGTGCCGGCGATGCCGACGCGATCCAGGGCCGTGTCGCCCAGATCCGCGCCGAGATCGAGAACAGCGACTCCGACTACGACCGTGAGAAGCTGCAGGAGCGCCTGGCCAAGCTGGCCGGCGGTGTTGCGGTGATCAAGGCCGGCGCTGCCACCGAGGTGGAGCTCAAGGAGCGCAAGCACCGCATCGAAGACGCCGTGCGTAACGCCAAGGCTGCCGTCGAAGAGGGCATCGTCGCCGGTGGTGGCGTGGCACTGCTGCAGTCGGCTCCGTCTCTGGATGAGCTGTCGCTCACCGGTGATGAGGCCACTGGCGCCAACATCGTGCGCGTCTCGCTGTCGGCCCCGCTGAAGCAGATCGCCTTCAACGGTGGTCTGGAGCCGGGCGTCGTCGCCGAGAAGGTGTCGAACCTGCCCGCGGGTCACGGCCTGAACGCCGCGACCGGTGAGTACGAGGACCTGCTGGCCGCCGGCGTTGCCGACCCGGTCAAGGTCACCCGCTCGGCGCTGCAGAACGCGGCGTCCATCGCGGCGCTGTTCCTCACCACCGAGGCCGTCGTCGCCGACAAGCCGGAGAAGTCGGCCCCCGCGGCCGACCCGACCGGTGGCATGGGCGGTATGGACTTCTAAGTCCTGCTCTTTACGTGAAGGCCCGGCTCGCTTGGCGAGTCGGGCCTTTTCGTGTCCAGTGGCCGGTTATTGCACGCTCGGAGGCCAGCTGCGTGAGATAACTGGCCACTCGGCGCGGCGACGTGTTGTGTCGAGATCAGTTCTCCGAGAGGACGATGCAGTCACTGTCGCACTGACCGGGCGGGCCGGGCTGCGCTGCCTTGCGATGCAGCACCGCGCGGCTGGGCACGATCTGATGCGTCTCGTCCCCGGCGGTACCCGCTTGCCCGCGCCCGTCGACGATCAACGAATACCCACCGGGCTGACGCGGCGGACAGACCAGCGTCGCGTGCTCGTGGGACGCGAGGTTTCTACGGGTGTGCCCTCCGACCGGGCCGACGTGAATCACGCCGTTGACCAGGTGTGGCTCCACCGCGACGGTGTGTGCGTGGTAGTTGTCGTCGACCGTGACGAGGTAGGCGAACGTGTAGTCCGCCAGCTTGTCGGCCAGCTGGTTGAGATCCACTTTCACGCTCATGACGTGAGAATAGTTCTGTTGGCGCCGCGTCGTGGCGGACCTGTCACATGGGTGCGGGTTGTTTGCCTCGGACCAGACGACCGGGGCGCGCCTCGGTCGGCACACCGTTCTCGGCGATGATCTCACCGGACACGACAGTCGCGACGTAGCCGTCTGCGGTCTGGTCGAGGCGACGCCCGCCGCCGGGCAGGTCGTAGGCGACGACCGGCCGGTGCAACCGCAGCGCCGCGTGATCGATGACATTGAGATCAGCCTTGTAGCCCAACGCAATTCGACCGCGATCGGCGAGCCCGGCGACCCTGGCGGGTACCGAGGTCAGTTCCCGGACGGCATCCGCCACGCTCAGCATGCCGTTGCCACGGTCCCGTACCCAGTGCGTCAGTAGGTAGGTGGGGAAACTCGCGTCGCAGATCATCCCGTAATGCGCGCCACCGTCGCCGAGGCCGAGTATGACGTCGTCGCGTCGGATCAACTCGGCGACGGTGTCGAGGGAGTTGTCGCGGAAATTGGCCAGCGTGACCAGCAGCATGGCGTGCCCGTCGTCGTCGAGCAGGCGGTCGTAAGCCTCCTCGAGAGGGTCGACGTCGCGGGCCCGGGCCCGCGCACCGATCGAGTTCGACGGGTCGGGCTCGTAGTCGGGCTGCTCGCCCAACGGATACATGTAGTCCCAGGCCTGCACCGCGAACATCAGCGGATGCCCGTCGCTGGCCGCCGAATCACTCAGAATCCGTTGGCGGACTTCGGGTTTACGCATCTCCGCGACCCGCTCGGCAAGCGGCAGGTGGGCGATCTCGCGATAACTCGGGTAGAGGACGAACGGGTTGCCGGACAGCTCAAGACCGAGGACCAGTCCGATCGGCCGGGGGAAGATCTGGGCGGTCACGACGGGATCAGGTGCAGCAGCGTTCGTATTGGCCTTCTCCACCATGCGCAGCGCGTCCTCGAAGAACGGCGGCCCGGCATTGCCGACCGCCAGCGTGAACGTGACGGGCAGTCCCACGTCGGCCGCGACGTCGAACACCGTCTGCAGTGCCGGTTCGTAGTCGCCTGCGACCAGATCGGGCACGAACTGGATCAGTCCGCCGCCGGCGTCGTCGACGCCCCGGGCGATCGCCTCGATCTCGGCATAGCCGGCGTCGTAACTGGGAATCGGCCTGCCGCTCTCGGTCTTGTGGATCGTCAGCCTCGACGAGGCGAATCCCAGCGCGCCGCAGTTCACGGCCTCGGCGGCAAGCTTGCGCATGAGTGCCAGATCTTCCGTGTTCGCTGGCTCTCGATCTATGCCGCGCTGGCCCATCACGTACACCCGCAACGGGGAGTGCGGCAGGAAGGCCGCCACATCGATATCGAGCTGGCGAGACCCCAACGCGTCGAGGAATTCGGGGAACGTCTCCCACGTCCAGGGCAGACCGTCGACCATGACGACCCCGGGGATGTCCTCCACGCCGGCCATCACATCGACCAGTACGTCGTGATCGTCGGCGCGGCACGGCGCGAACCCGACGCCGCAGTTACCCATCACGGCCGTGGTGACCCCGTGTGCCGAGGACGGGTTGAGCCGGTCCGACCAGATCGCCTGACCGTCGTAGTGGGTGTGCAGGTCGACGAAACCCGGGGTGACCAAGAGACCGGTGGCGTCGATCTCACGTTCGGCAGTCCCGGTCACGGATCCCACTTCGACGATGACGCCGTCGCGCACGGCGACGTCACCCACATACGGGTCGCCACCGAGGCCGTCGACGATGGTGCCGCCGCGGATGCACAGGTCATAGCTCATCTAACTAACTTACGACGACGATGCGCGTATGCCTATGGGGTACGCCAAAGTTCGTTGCATGTCGGTGGGCCATGCCAGGATCGGGACGTGATCGATCACTTCGGCATCAACTGCACCGATTTCACCAAGTCCGCCGAGTTCTACGACACCGTGCTGGGCGTGCTGGGCTACACCCGGCAGCTCGACTTCGGCATGGTCGTCGGCTATGGCATGGACGGCAAGCCGGATTTCTGGATTGCCGACGTCAACGCCGGCGATGCCAAGGGCCCCAACCGGGAAATCCACGTGGCATTCCAGGCCGCAGGCGTGGACGCGGTCGCGGCGTTCTACGACGCCGCGCTGAAACTGGGAGCCGAGTCGCTGCATGCGCCGCGGCTCTGGCCCGAATACCACCCCGGTTACTTCGGCGCGTTCGTCCGCGATCCCGACGGCAACAATGTCGAGGCGGTCTTCCATGGGGCGGCACCCGCAGCGCAGTAGCCGCTAGAGCTGTTCCAATTCCGAGATCAGCCAGTCGCCGTGGGCGCGGGTGAGGCTGACCCGGTATGCCAACGCATCCTTGGTCGATTGCCCGCCACCCGCGGTCTCGGTTTTCTGGTCGACGAACGCCACCACCGTGGCCTCGTCGGCCTTCAACGACTCCACGCCCGTGTTGCGGACCGTCGCGGTCTGGGTGACCTTGTCCGGCTTGGTGCGGATCGTCTTGCGGTACTCGTCGACCGCTGCGCCGGTCAGCAGTTCGGTGACCGCGTCGATGTCGGCCCGGCTGGTCGTGGGGGTGTAGCTGAGCACCTTGACCACGTTGGTGCCCACGAACTCGGTGACCTGCTCGCGCGCATGGTCGTCGTCGGCGATGGGTGCCGGCGCCGGCCGGCTCTTGACCGACAGCTGCCAGGAACCCAGGCCGACGGTCACGACGATGCCGACGACGAGGGCGACGACCAGTAGCGTCCAGCCTCGGGTGCGAGTTCCCATCAGTTCACGAACTCCAGCTTCGAGGCCTTGTAGCTGCCGTCGACATGTTCGACGGTGACCCGCACCCGTTGCAGTGAAACCACGCCGACCCGATTGCTCGTGACGGTGACCTTCGTGTCGACGGTGACGAGCACGACCGCTTCATCGGAGAACAACAATTCGACGCCGGCCCCGGTGACCGTTCCGTCGGTCTTGACGCCCAATTCCTGAGCCTTGCGTTTGATCTGCGGCGCCTGGTCCTTCAGGTTGGCGCGGAACTCGTCGGTGGCGCCGGCCATGATCGCCGCGAGATCGGTGTCGACGGTGTCCGCGCTCACGGTCACGGTGTGCAGCGCGAAAGTCTGCGCGGCCTCGACGTACGGCTGCCACGACGGCGTGCTGCGCGGCGCTGGGGTGGCGCGGACGAACTGGCTGGTCGCGAAGCCGAGGGCGCACACCAGCAGTACCGCCAGCACGGTCGGCACCACAACCCTTGCAGCGCTGCGCTTCTGAGGGATGCGCGGTTGCGGGATCGGGCTGGGCCCCGACCAGGTGGGGGAGTGGTGCGGCGCATTGACCACCGGGGGGCCGGGTGCGGTGAAGGTCGGGGCGATGATCCGTGGGGGCTCGGCGGAGACCGGCCGCGGCGAAACCGGTTGTGGTGGTACCGGTTGTGGCGCGGGAGGCCGCTGCGTAACGGGGGCGGTCGCCCGGGCGTCGGCGAGTGCCTTCGCGAAATCGCTGCACCGCGTATAGCGGGCATCGCGGTCCTTGGCCATGCCCTTGAGCATCACCTCGTCCAGGTGGGCCAGTTCCGGACGAATGGTGCGCAGGCTCGGCGGGAGCTCGTTGAGTTGCTTGCTGATGACCACGGCGGGATTGGAGTGATAGAACGGCGAGTGCCCGGCCAGGAGCTGAAATGCGCTGGCGGCCAAGGCATATTGGTCGGCCCGACCGTCCATCGTCTGCCCCAGTAGCTGCTCGGGGGCGGAGTAGGCCATGGAGCCCACGGCCATGTTGGTGGCGGTGATCCCGCTGATGTCGTCGATCCGGCGGGCAACGCCGAAGTCGGCCAACAGAATTCGGCGACGAGCGGCTTCCGGTCCGGTCAGCAGGATGTTGGCGGGCTTGACATCGCGGTGGAGCAGGTGGCGCTCGTGCGCGTAGTCGAGTGCTTCGGCGATGGCGGTGACGATCTCGACGGCCTCAGGCAGGGGCATGCCCCCGGGATGCCCCTCACGCACGTGTCGAGCGGCGTCGGTGCCGTCGACGTAATCCATCGCGATCCACAGCTGCCCCTCGTACTCGCCGCGATCATGCAGGCCGACGATGTGGGGATGCCAGAGCGAGGCGGCGATATCGGCCTCGCGGTTGAACCGGTCGCGGTACTGGGCGTCACCGGTCAGCGAGGCCGGCATGATTTTGAGGGCGTCCTGGCGGGGGAGGCGCGGATGCTGCGCCAGATACACCTCGCCCATGCCGCCTGAGCCGAGTAGACGCTGAATCGTGTACCCGGCGAACACGTCGCCGGAATTCAACGCCATGTGCGTGATCGTAGTCGGGACGGTGACGAGGCGGTTCGCGAGTAGCGTCGAGGCCATGGCTGCCGCTGATTCCGATGCCGTCCGAGAATTGCTGCGCGACGCATTCACGAGGCTCATCGAGCACGTCGACGATCTCACCGAGGGGTTGACCGAGGAGGCCTCTAGTTACCGGCCCACCCCGCAGGCCAACAGCATCGCATGGCTCATCTGGCACAGCGCCCGTTGCCAGGACCTGCAGTTGTGTGACATCGCCGGGATCGAGCAGGTGTGGATCCGTGATGGCTGGAAGGATCGCTTCGGGCTCGACCTGCCGGCCGACGACATCGGGTACGGGCACAGCCCCGAAGACGTTGCGAAGGTGCACGCGTCGGCCGAACTGCTGGCGGGCTACTACCTCGCCGTGCACAAGGTGACGCTGGCCTACATCGCCGGTGTGACGTCCGAGGAGCTCGGCCGCATCGTCGATACGCGGTGGGATCCGCCGGTGACGGCGAGCGCGCGCCTGGTCAGCATCGTCGACGATTGCGCTCAGCACCTCGGCCAGGCGGCGTACCTGTGCGGCATCATCCCTTGATTGCCCGGTGGTGGCCACCGATCGCCCTGGCATGCATGGTGCTGCTCGGTTGGGCTGTTCATGGCGCTCCGGTTTCGATCGACCAGTGGTTTCAGGCGCTCGGCCATGAGATGGGCCGGCGAAGGATCGTCTTCCTCCTGTTCACCGATCCGCCCCTGGTGGCTGTCGCGTTGGTGATCGGCATCGTCGTGGCCGTGCGGCAGCAGCGAAAGCGACTGGCGGTCGCCATGGTGGTGAGCCCGCTGCTGGCGATCACCATCGTGCGGTTCATCAAGCCCCTCTTCGGCAGGGAGAAAGAGGGGGCGCTGGCCTATCCCAGCGGCCACACCACGTTCCTCGTGACGGTGACGGGGATGCTCGTGCTGGTGGCGTACATGCGACTGTGGGCGCTGGCGGTCGCGGTCATCGTCGTCCTGCTCGGCATCTTCGGTTTGGCGACGACGTTTCACTACTTCACCGACACCGTCGGCGGCGTGTTGCTGGGCACTTCGGTGGTGTGTATCGCCGCGATCTTCGCCCGCCAGGGGCAATTCGACCCGGTGAACGGCGCTTCGCCCGATCTTCGCTGAGCGATCACCTGTCGCGGGCTGCGCAGTGGGTGACGATGGGGGCCGCCACCCACTGCGCGGCTCGTCGAGATCGCCTCGAGCCTGCGTTCAGATCGCAAATTCCGGCGTTCGGGCGATCCGGGCGCAGGGTCGGCGAAAAGTCCATCGCAGGCCGTACTTGACAGGTGTCAACCCCAATGCGACGTGGGTCACAAACGGTGATTAACATAGGCCGCATGACAGCGACGCCAGATGTAGATCGGACCGGAGAGTTCACGGGTTCCGGCACCATTCACAACCCCGCGACCGGTGCCGTCGCGGGCCAGGTGACCTGGACCGACGCCGCCGACGTGCCGCGCATCGCGGCCGGGCTGCGGGAAGCTCAGAGGGAGTGGGAGGCCCGCGGCGCCAAAGGCCGCGCCAAGGTGCTGGCCCGCTACGCGGTGTGGCTGGGGGACCACCGCGACGAGATCGAGAAGCTCCTGATCGCCGAGACCGGCAAGTCGGCCATGGACGCCGCACAAGAGGTCCCGCTGCTGATCATGATCCTCTCGTACTACATCAAGGTCGTCGAGAAGGCGATGGCGCCGGACTCCCGCCCGGCCCCGCTGCCCTTCTTGTCCATCAAGAAGATCGCCGTGCATTACCGGCCGCGTCCGGTCATCGGGATCATCGCGCCGTGGAACTACCCCGTGGCCAACGCCATGATGGACGCCATCGGCGCGCTGGCCGCCGGATGTGCGGTGCTGCTCAAGCCGTCGGAGCGCACCCCGCTGACCGCCGAGGTGCTGCTGCGCGGCTGGCTGGATTCCGGCGCGCCCGAGGTGTTCGCCCTGGCTCAGGGTGCGCGCGCGGTGTCCGAGGCCGTCATCGACAACTCCGACTACATCCAGTTCACCGGCTCCAGCGCGACGGGCGCCAAGGTGATGGAGCGCGCCGCACGGCGCCTGACCCCGGTCAGCCTGGAGCTCGGCGGCAAGGATCCGATGATCGTGCTGGAAGACGCCGACGTCGAGCTGGCCGCCAACGCCGCGGTGTGGGGTGCGATGTTCAACGCCGGTCAGACCTGTGTGTCGACCGAGCGGGTCTATGTGCTCGACCCCGTCTACGACCAGTTCGTCGCCGCCACCGTCAAGGCCGTGGAGAACCTCAAGATGGGCACCGGCGAGGGCTACCACTTCGGCTCCCAGATCGACGAGAGCCAGGTGGCGATCACGGAACGCCACGTCAATGAGGCCGTTGCCGCCGGCGCCAAGGCGCTGACCGGAGGCAAGCGAACCGAAGGCGGGGGCAGCTTCTTCGAACCGACCGTGCTCGTCGACGTCGACCACTCGATGGCCTGCATGACCGAAGAGACCTTCGGGCCGACGCTGCCGATCATGAAGGTGTCCTCGGTGGAGGAAGCCGTCCGGCTGGCCAACGACAGCCCGTACGGGCTGAGCGCAGCGGTGTTCTCCAAGGATGTCGAGCGGGCCAAGGCGATTGCGCTGCAGCTGGATTGCGGTGCGGTCAACGTCAACGACGTCATCTCCAACCTGATGTGCACCACGGCCCCGATGGGCGGCTGGAAGACCTCGGGCATCGGAGCCCGCTTCGGCGGCCTCGACGGGGTGCGCAAATTCTGCAAGCAGGAGACCGTGGTGGTGCCGCGCACCAACGTGGGTGCCGGCGGCAGCTACTACAACAACTCGGAGAAGGCGACCGCCCGGATGAACAAGCTGATGACCAAGCTGGCATTGGCACGTCCGCGCCGTAAGTCCAAGTAAGGCCGGGTAAGGACCTACCGGGCGTTCACCCCGGCGACACCTTCGTGTTCGCCGGGGTGGATACCGTCGGCCGGTGACTCTCGACATCACCGGTTACGCGGTCCGTGACGACGACGATGACGACCCTGAGTTGTTGCTGGAACCCAGCGGCGAGGTCGTCGACACCTGGCGGGAGAACTACCCGTACTCCGACCGCATGTCGCGTCAGGAGTACGAGGAGCAGAAGCGCCTGCTGCAGATCGAACTGCTGAAGCTGCAGAAGTGGAGTCAGGGCAACGGGTTGCGGCACGTCATCGTCTTCGAAGGCCGTGACGCCGCAGGCAAGGGCGGCACCATCAAGCGGTTCATGGAGCACCTGAACCCCCGCGGGGCCCGCGTCGTCGCCTTGGAGAAGCCGACCGAAAAAGAGCGCACCCAGTGGTACTTCCAGCGCTACGTGCAGCACCTGCCCGCCGCCGGTGAGATCGTGCTATTCGACCGCTCCTGGTACAACCGCGCCGGGGTGGAACGCGTGATGGGTTACTGCTCGCCCAAGCAGCAGGCCGAATTCATCCGCCAGGCCCCGTTGTTCGAGCAGATGCTGGTCAACGACGGCATCAGCCTGACCAAGCTGTGGTTCTCCGTCACGCAGTCCGAACAGCGCACCCGGTTCACCATCCGCCAGGTCGACCCGGTGCGGCAGTGGAAACTCTCACCCACCGACCTCGCGTCGCTGGACAAGTGGGAGGACTACACCGCGGCCAAAGAAGACATGTTCGCCTGGACCGACACCGAAATGGCGCCCTGGACCGTGGTCAAGAGCAACGACAAGAAACGCGCCCGCATCAACGCCATGCGTCATGTGCTCGGTAAGTTCGACTACGACAACAAGGATTTTGACGTGGTCGGCCACGCCGATCCGCTGATCGTGGGGCGTGCCCTGTCGGACTGAGCAGTTCCGGCCGCCGCCTGAGAACTAGGAGGACGGCGTGCGATTCGTCATGACGCTGTTCCTGTGGGTGCTGACGACGATCCTGCTGGCGGCCGCGGTGCCGTCGGCGTGGGTCCAGAAGAACATCATCGACCAGCAGGGCTACTCGGCGTTCGCCACGGCCGCGGCCGAGGATCCGCAGCTGCAGCAGGCGGTGGCCGGCGAACTGACCACCCAGGTGCAGTCCCTGGCCGCGCAGAGCGGGGCGGACGTGGACTCGCGGCGGATCCGCGCTGCGGCAGGGGCCTACACCACCGGCCCGGACTTCCCCGGGCAGTTCGCCCTCGCCAACCAACTCGCGCACACCTGGATGTTCACCGACCGGTTGTCCCGGAACGAGAACGGCAGCTGGGTGATCGACCTGGCCCCGATGCTCTCGGATGCCTCCTTCCGCAAATCCCTGTCCGATTTCGGTGTCGAAGTGCCGCAAACGCTTACGGTCCCCATCGCCTCGACGGCGCCGGACAGTCTGCGGCCCGGAATCTTGCGTCCGCTGGCGGTGTGGGGTCCGTGGGTCAGTGTCGGGGTGACGGTTCTGGCGGGCGTCTTCGCCCTGCTGACGTTGGCTGCCGCCCGCGCTCGCGGTAAAACCCTTGCTGCACTGGGCATTTCCGCGTTGCTGGTGGGTGCGGCCGGCTGGGCCGGTTTGGAGGTGGGCCGACGCTATCTCAACGAGGCGCTCAACCACACCAGCGGGGACATCCGGCAGATCGCCGACGCCATGGTCGGCCATGCCATCGCCAGCCTGCACCAATGGCTCAACCTGACCCTGGCCGCCGGCGGTGCGCTGGTGGTGTTCGGGATCGTCGTGGCGCTGCTCGGTGGATTGCGGCGTCGCGACTGACGTCTAGCCTCCCCGGACGCGTTCCCACAGCCGCAGGTAGACCTCGGCGCCGTGGAACATGTCGGTCATCATCTCCGGGCCGGCGAGGACGCGGATCGCTTCGAGCCAGTCGGCGTAGCTGCCGTAGGTCGCGGTGCCATCGGCGTTGATGTCGAAAATGCGGTCGCCCCACCGTTCCCGGTCGAAGGTCACTTTGCCGTCGTGCGAGGTGAAGGGGTAATTGACGACGCCGGCGCCGAGCGGTCCGCCCTGTGGCGCAAGGCCATTCGAATCGGAGCCGAAGCCGAAGCCGAAATCGGCGTTCGGCCGGTACATGGCACGGGCCTGGCGCCAGGCTCCGATGGTGCCGCCCGGGCCGCCGGCGTAGGGCGTGGCGAAACCGCCTACGGCATAGACGCGTTGGATGGTGCGGGTCGAGCCCCAGCTGTGGGAGGACACGACGCCGGGATACTGACGCTGTTCGACGATCGTCATGACCTGGTCAGCGGTGACCTCGTCCATGTGATCGACCTCAAGGAGAAAGCCCCGGTCGATCATCGCGTTGATCAGGTACCTGCCCAGGTCGGTGAGACCGCGGACATTGCAGTGTGGTCCGGCGGCGTAGAGCGGTAGCGGCGCGCCTCCGGTCAGGGGGCCGGTGAGGCGGGCCAGGAACTGGTTGACGTTGCCGGCCAGCGGCACCGAGAGTTGAGTGCTGTCGGACTCGGGACCGGTGCAGGACTGGACATTCCAGAATGTGCCGGTCTGCAGAAAGTTGCCGGCGTTCACCAGCAGGCCGGTGGCCTCGGGGTCCATCTTGGTGCCGCCGAAGGCGTTGTCGAATTTGTGGATGGGGAAGAAGCTGCTGACGCCGAGGTTGCGCAGTTCCGTGAGCCAGCGGTCGACGTTGGCTCGCCCGCATTTCGGTTGGCCCAGGATCACGCCGCAGCCCATGGGGTCGGACAGCTCCATGCCCATCACCACCGCGAGTTTTCCGGACGCCGCGACCTGGCGCGCGGTCGCGGGATCCGTGACGATGCGGAAGAAGCCCTGCCCGGGGCCGCCGGCCTGGGCGTCGATGTAGTCCTGCAGGGCGCGCAGGCTTGCGGCCTGGGTACGCACGGAAGCCATGTCGTCGCAACGGTTTCGGCGATCAGTCATCAGCATGCACAGTGACTCGTTGTCGACCAGGTCGACGGTCATCATGCGCAGACCGGCCTTCCAGGTCCGCTGAATACTGGTCCAGTAGGTGTTCTCGGTGGAGAGCACGTACGGCTTCGGCCAGTCACGGAAGGTCGGCCAGCCGCGCTTGTCATAGGCTTTGAACGGCTCGCCGTAGTCGAGGAAACTGGCGACCAGGCCATTGGTTCCGGTCCGGTACCGCGAACAGTCGGGTAGCGCGAACGGTGCTCCCAAGGGATGCCACGGGCGGCCGCAGTGGAAATTGCCGCCCATGAATTCGTAGGCGGTGACATGCACATGCGGGTCGATCGTTCCCACGACCGACCCGTCCGGGCCGACGCTCGGGCCCGGGGCGCCGGAGGTTCCGTCGTTGGCTTCGGGGTAGTCCGCGCAGCCGGTCGCGGGCACGAAAGTGACGGGCCCACTGGTCCTGGTGGCCGTATTGGTGAGGGTGAATCCGGTTGCGCCCGAACCATCTACGCGCCATACGGAGGTCCATGTCGGCGTCGTCGTCGTAACTACCGACTGTGGCGGCAAAGCATTGAGGATCTCGCGGTTCCGGCCGTAAAGCAGGTATTCGCCGAGCGCCGTCGCCTGCATCCGATACGGCCCGGAGGCTGGGGCCAGCGGGCCCGTCGGCGTATCGATCATGTAGCAGCCGTTCACCAGGGAGTAGCGCGTCTGCGTGGGATCGGCGGTGGCCGTACCCATTGCCGGCCCGGCGCTCAGGGCGGTCAGCACAACTGTGAGGAGTACTGACAGGTATTTCAAAGATCTTCTCCTGGTAGCGATTCCCGAGTTCTTACCCAAGTGCGGACCAGGCAGATGCGCAGCACATACCGACCCCCTCCTGCCCGACCGGCAGATTACCCACGACGGTGTGAGCGGAGATAGGGACCGGTATCCATCGTCAGCGTTTTGTGACCCACCCGTTAAATACCGGGCGATCCGCTAACTGACTGTCGTCATTACAGTAACCTCCACAGCATGCTGCGTGTCATTCAGTGGGCCACCGGATCCGTCGGCAAACACGCGATCGCCGCGGTGCAGGCCCACCGCGAGCTTGAGTTGGTCGGGGCGCTGGTTTACAGCGATACCAAGGCGGGCCGCGACGTCGGTGAGATCTGCGGGATCGGCCGCATCGGCGTCACCGCCACCGCCGATCGGGACGAGATCGTGGCGGCCGACGCGGACTGCGTCCTCTACATGCCCCAGGGCGAGATGAACCCGATGGGCGCGGTCGACGACATCTGCCGACTGCTGGCCTCGGGAAAGAACGTGGTGTCCACCGCGGTCACCGGACTCATCTACCCCCTGAGCATGGGGCAGCGCGTGGTGGACAAGCTGGAGGCGGCCTGCGCTCAGGGACAGACCTCCTTTCACGCCACCGGAATCGAACCGGGTTGGGCCGCAGAGGTTCTACCGCTCACGATGTCGGGGCTGTTTCAACGCATCGACACCCTGCTGGTGCAGGAGCTGATGGATTACAGCACCTACGACAGCCCCGAGATGATGTTCGACATCATGGGATTCGGCAAGCGGCCCGACGAACCGGTGCCGATGGCCGATCCGGCGCTGGCCGGGCTGACCTTCAAGGCACCGCTGATGCTGCTCGCCGAGGGGCTCGGCGCCACCATCGACGACTTCATCTTCGATCGCCAGGTCGCCGTCGCGGCCGAGGCGTTCGACATCAAGTCCGGCCGTATCGAGTCTGGAACTGTTTCCGCTCAACGATTTTCCTACACTGCCGTCGTCGGCGGCCGACCCGCCCTGACCGTCGAACACATCACCCGCCTCGGCGACGATCAGGCACCCGACTGGCCGGCCGGGCGCGGCTGGCACGTCACCGTCGAAGGCAACCCGTCGATGGAGCTCAGATCCCGTATCGCCAACCACGGTGAGGACGAGACCGAGCAGGGCTGCCTGGGCACAGCGATGCACGCGGTGCACGCGATCGCACCGGTGTGCGCGGCCGCCCCCGGGATCCGGACCTTCCTGGACCTACCGATGATCACCGGACGTGGAGTGCTCGACGGGCGCTAGCCGCTACGACACGTCGCTGGAGGGCGAGAGCCAGGTGTTGCACTGTCCGATCTTGTTCTCGCGGTAGCCCTGATCCCACCAACCGCTGAAGTGTGCCTTTGATCCGTGGTCACGAGGCGCGCTCGGATTCCAGTCGCCACGGGTCGCGTTGTCGTCAAGCGCAATCTGGTAATCGGCCACGGTGAATCGTCCTCCGGTGTCGACGATGGAACCGATGAACATGCCGGAGAAGCACTGTGCCTGCAATTCGTAGCGGCGCGTCAACTCCAGCCCTTGCTCGGACTGTTCACCCACCGCGTCCCTCTGTCTGCTCTCCTCACTCCCTGTTCCGAGGAGCGATTGGATGTGGTGGCCGTATTCATGGGCGAGCATCGACAGGTAGATGATCGCCTTGTCGCCGTATCGATCTGCCGGCATTCCGGCAAGTGGCATATAGATGGTTTCGCTGAGGGTTCCCTGCGGAAGCTGCCCAGAGCAGTAGCGGGCGGGGTTCTGGCCCGGGCTCGTCGAGTAGGTGCCACATGGCGTTGTCATGACGTCGCCCGTCGGCACCGACAGCGTCACGTTCCGAAACTCGAAACCTGCGGCCGTCACGACGGGTTTCCACGCGGCCTCCAAGCACTGGAGGGCCGCCTGGTAGAAGATCTCAGCCGCCACCGCGTCGCTCGGCCAGCCGACCGGGTTGCATGGCTGTTTGGTCAGGCCGGCGTCGAAGTTGGCGTAGATCCGGTTTTGTCCCAATGCGGCCTCGCCGGTGGGCAGGGGCATTGCACTGGTGGTGGTCGGGGGAGGTGTGGTGGTGGCGGTGTAGGACGGTGTGGAGGTGAGTTCGCTGGTGGGGACTGCGCCTGCGGGGCTGGCCGGCTCGCTGGCGCTGGTGCTGCCCTGTTGTTTGAACACCACGACTCCTGCGGCGATCAGCGCGAGCACGACGACGACGGCGACGGCCGAACCGATCAGGTCGGCCGGTCGTCGAGCGCTTTTCGGTGTTGGCAACGGGGCCGGATACGCGGGGGATGGCCCACCCCAGGGGTCGGCATGGCCCGGCTGATGCTGCGGTGGCATGGGCGGCCCCGTTGGCGCGGTGGCCCATGGATCCGGGGTCGACACCCGGGGATCCGCGGGCTTGGCGTTGTCCGATTTGGCCCGTGCGAACGGGTCGGCGCCCGCAGCGAAGGGATCATCGCCCCAGGACTTGGGCGGCGGACCGAACGGACCCCACGACTGCATTTCGAGTACGTTACTGCCCGGACCGAGCCCGCGCGTGCGCGAGTTTTCGCACGAGTGGGCTCAGCGCCGGGCAAACTTCCGCTAGGTGCGGTCCCCGAGCGTCTGCCAGAGGAACTCGTAGGTCAGCGCCGCCTTGAACGCGGACTGCTTGTTGTCGGCCGCGCCGCCGTGGCCACCTTCGATGTTCTCGTAATACAGCACCCGATGCCCGGCCGCCTCCAGCGCCGCGGTCATCTTCCTGGCATGCCCGGGATGCACCCGGTCATCCCGGGTCGAGGTGGTGATCAGGATCGGCGGATACTTCGCCGAGGCCGAAATATTCTGGTACGGCGAGTATTCCGCCATGAACTCCCAGTCAGCCGGATCGTCGGGGTTGCCGTACTCGGCCACCCATGACGCGCCCGCGAGCAGCAGGTGGAAACGCTTCATGTCCAGCAACGGCACACTGCACACCAGTGCCCCGAACAGCTCCGGGTAGCGGGTCAGCATCACGCCCATGAGCAGCCCGCCGTTGCTGCCGCCGGCCGCGCCGAGCTGCTCGACCGTGGTGATGCCGCGGCGCACCAGATCGGCGGCGACCGCGGCGAAATCTTCGTACACCAGATGGCGGTTCTCCCGCATCGCCTGCTTGTGCCAGCCCGGGCCGTACTCGCCACCGCCGCGGATGTTGGCCTGCACGTACGTGCCGCCGCGCTCCAGCCAGCCGCGGCCGACCCCGCCGATGTAGCCCGGGGTCAGCGAATTCTGGAACCCGCCGTAGCCGTAGAGATAGGTCGGGCTCGGTTCGTCGCGGCGCCCGACGACGAAATACGGGACCTTCGTGCCGTCCTTGGAGGTGGCGAAGAACTGCTCGACGCCGATGCCGTCGGCGTTGTAGAACGCCGGTGCGGATTTGATCTGAACCAGCGACCCGCCTGCGGTGCCGTACAGCAGCCGCGACGGAGTGGTGAATCCGCTTGAGTTGTAGAAGACCTCGTCACCGAGGTGGTCGATGTCGACGACGATCGTATCGGCGGCCGGCGGGATGTCCGGTGCGTCCCTGCGTTCCCACGTCCCGGGCGTGACGACCTCGACGTGGCTGGCGACATCGCGCAGCGTGATCAGGATCAGCTTGTCCTTGGTCCACTGCACGCTCGACAGGCAGCTGTGCTCGTCGGGCTCGTAGATCATCGCGAGATCAGCTGTGCCGGACAGGAAATCGTCGAACTTGGTGGCCAGGAGCGCGCCCGCGGGATAGGTGACCTCACCCACCTGCCAGTCGGTCCGCAGGGAGATCAGCAGCCACTCTCGGTGCAGTGACAGTGACGAGTCGGTCGGGACCTTGAGTTCGATGAGCTCGCCGTCGCGCACCTCGTAGCGGATGCGGTGGTAGAAGTCGGTGTAACGGCCCAACCGGGTGTGCTCGAAGCCCGGGGTCCGGTCGATCGAGGCGATCACCCGGACATCAGTCGGCTCGGCCTCGTACACCGTCTCGGCGTCGGCCAACGGCTGACCACGGCGCCAGCGCTTGGCGATCCGCGGATACCCGGATTCGGTCATCGAACCCTCGCCGAAGTCGGTGCACACCAGCAGGGTGTCCTCGTCCTCCCACGACACCGAGGACTTGGCTTCGGCCAGCTCGAATCCTCCGGAAACGAATTCCCTTGTCCGCATGTCGAACTCGCGCACCACAGTGGCGTCGGCGCCGCCCCGGGACAGGCTGATCATGGCCAGCGTGTGCTCCGGCTCGATCACCTCGGGCCCGGCCCACACCCAGTTCTCGTCCTCGGCGCGCGCCAGCTCGTCCAGATCCAGGATCACATCCCAGTCCGGATCGTCGGTCCGGTAGCTCTCCAGTGTGGTGCGCCGCCACAGGCCGCGCGGGTTGGCCTCGTCGCGCCAGAAGTTGTACAGATACTCACCGCGCCGGCCCGGATAGGGGATCCGCGCATCGGTGTCGAGGATCTCCAACACCTCGGAGCGCATCGCCTCGAAACGGTCGCCGCTCAACTCGGCGATCGTCGGCTCGTTGTGCGCCCGCACCCACGCCAACGCGTCGTCGCCGGTGATGTCCTCAAGCCACAGGTAAGGGTCGTTCGCCACCCGTCCATTGTGACCGCGCGCGTACTGTGAGCTGGACAACACCACTGACGACAGAAGCGAGGACGTGATGGGCCAGGCACCGGCGCGGGCCCTGATCACCGCGGCCGCCGCTGAACTGCTGGCACGGCTACGGGAGCGCCACGGGTCGCTGATGTTCCACCAGTCCGGCGGCTGCTGCGACGGGTCGTCGCCGATGTGTTACCCCGACGGCGAGTTCATCGTCGGTGATCGCGACGTCCTTCTGGCGGTTCTCGACGTCGGTGACGGCGTTCCGGTGTGGATCTCCGGTCCACAGTTCGAGGCGTGGAAGCACACCCAGCTGGTGATCGACGTCGTCCCCGGCCGCGGCGGTGGTTTCAGCCTGGAAGCGCCCGAAGGCATGCGGTTCCTGTCTCGCGGCCGGGCCTTCACCGACGCTGAGAACGACCTGTTGGCCGAGCAACCCCCGGTGACCGGTGCGCAGTACGGAGACGGAATCAGGCCGCCCGGCACCGGCAGCCACATCGTCGACGAAGCCGCCGACGCCTGCCCGATCCCCGGGGGACGCGCCGCGCAGATGTAGCGGGTCGGCGTGGTCGCGGCGTTATCGTCGAAGAGTGATTCCGCTGCCACGGGCGTGGCTGCTGACCAGCGCAATGTTGGTCGGCGTAGCGGTCGGGCTGTTGGCAGGCATCGCCACGACACTGCTGGTCACGGTCGCCGTCCGGCCTGATGTGGTGATCGCCCTCGCCCTCGGGGTGCCCGGGGTCCTGGGGATACTGATGGTCCTGGTTTCGGGGCGGCGGTGGGTCACGACGCTCGGCGCATGTGTGCTGGCCATCGCGCCCGGCTGGTTCGGTGCCCTGGCGATCATCCAGGTGGCAACCCATGCCTGAAAACGTCGACACCTCCACCGCGGACTTCGCCCCGCTGTTCGACACGGGGGAGAACGAGGTCCTCGACGAGGAGTTGTCGCCCGAAACGACGTCCGCGGAAGACATGACCCCGGACGAGACGGCCTTCGACGACGCGCCCTCGGCACCGCTGCCCGCCCCGGCTCCGCCCATCGTGGTGGAAGGGATCTACCTGTCCGTCAAATGGTGGACGTTCGTGGGCGGGCTGGCCGGGGTGTGGTTCGTCTCCGCAGCGGCGGGGGCCGGTCTGTACTACTACTGGTACCAGTCAGCCGACAAGACCTGGCCGGTGTTCGCCGTGCTCGCCTACATCGTCGTCACCACGGTCGGGGCCCTGGTGGCGTCGACGGCCCAGCGCAAACCCCTGGTATCGGCCCTGGCCATCGCCCTGATGTCGGCGCCTCTGGCGGCGATGGCAGCGGCGGCGGTTTTCTACGGCGCCTACGTATTCGGCTGGATCGCCCGGTAGGGCCATTGCACGGCCCACTAGGGTGGGGTCGTGACCCACTTTGACGTCGTCGTTCTCGGAGCTGGTCCCGGTGGATACGTCGCGGCCATTCGTGCCGCCCAACTGGGGCTGAACACCGCAATTGTCGAACCCAAATACTGGGGCGGCGTGTGCCTCAATGTCGGGTGTATCCCGTCCAAGGCGCTGCTGCGCAACGCGGAACTCGCGCACATCTTCAACAAGGAAGCCAAGACCTTCGGCATCAGCGGTGAGGCCACCTTCGATTACGGTGCCGCCTTCGATCGCAGCCGCAAGGTCGCCGACGGTCGCGTCGCCGGCGTGCACTTCCTGATGAAGAAGAACAAGATCACCGAGGTTCACGGCTACGGCACCTTCACCGGGCCCAAGTCGATGTCGGTCAAGCTCAACGAGGGCGGTACCGAGGACCTCACCTTCGACAACGCGATCATCGCCACCGGATCATCGACCCGCCTGGTGCCGGGCACCGCGCTGTCCGACAACGTGGTCACCTACGAAACCCAGATCCTGTCGCGCGACCTGCCGGGCTCGATCATCATCGCCGGCGCCGGCGCGATCGGCATGGAGTTCGCCTACGTGCTGAAGAACTACGGCGTCGACGTCACCATCGTCGAGTTCCTGCCGCGCGCGCTACCCAACGAGGACGCCGAGGTCTCCAAGGAGATCGAGAAGCAGTACAAGAAGCTCGGCGTCAAGATCCTGACCGGCACCAAGGTCGAGGGCATCGCCGATGATGGGTCGACGGTCAAGGTGACGGTCAGCAAGGACGGCACCACCGAAGAGCTCAAGGCCGACAAGGTGCTGCAGGCCATCGGGTTCGCGCCCAATATCGAGGGCTTCGGCCTGGAGGCGGCCGGGGTGGCGCTGACCGACCGCGGGGCCATCGCGATCGACGATTACATGCGCACCAACGTTCCCGGCATCTACTCGATCGGCGATGTCACCGGCAAGTTGCAGCTGGCCCACGTGGCCGAGGCCCAGGGCGTCGTCGCAGCCGAAACCATCGGCGGCGCAGAGACTCTGGCGCTCGGTGACTACCGGATGATGCCGCGCGCCACATTCTGCCAGCCGCAGGTGGCCAGCTTCGGTCTCACCGAGGAGCAGGCCAAGGCCGAGGGATACGACGTCGTCGTCGCCAAGTTCCCGTTCACCGCCAACGGTAAGGCGCACGGCCTGGCCGATCCGACCGGCTTCGTGAAGCTGATCGCCGACAAGAAGCACCTCGAGCTGATCGGTGGACACCTGATCGGGCCGGACGTGTCCGAGCTGTTGCCGGAGCTGACACTGGCGCAGAAGTGGGACCTGACGGCCAACGAGCTGGCCCGCAACGTGCACACCCACCCGACCCTGTCGGAGGCGCTGCAGGAGTGCTTCCACGGGCTGACCGGCCACATGATCAACTTTTGAGAAACGAAATCGTTGCCGGCATAGCCGGATTGGTGGTCGGCCACATTCTGTGGCTGGCTGCCATCACGTTGGCGACCGAAGGCTCCCGGGTGAACATCTGGGTGCTTCTGGTCGCGGCCCTGTCGCTCATCGGCGGCGCCGCGGGCGGATATTTCGGCTGGCGTAAGTACCAGCAGAAGTCCCACACATGGGCGGCGTTCCTGTGGACGTTGCCCGTGTCTCCGGTGCTGTTCTCGCTCGTGTTGCTCGGGGTCACCTACCTGTAGGTTTGTGTGATCGCACAACAACAGGGCGTGCGTTTCGTGCGATTTTCCGCTACAGGACAGGTACACCCTGGACGAATGTCGATGTGAACAGATCGGGCCGCGGCCCGTCCACATCGGCAGCACAGGGAACCCAATGGCATCTAGCAGTGGACTGATCGATGACGCGCCCCTGACGGCATTCCACAAGAAACTGACGCTGTACTCGTCGGGTGGACCGTTCATCGACGGCTATGCCATTGCGATCATCGGGTTCACCTGGGCGACCATGAGCACGTCGTTCAACGTCACGACGGCAGACAAGGGACTGATCGCCGCCGCGGTCCTGGTCGGCATCTTCGTCGGCGGCGGCCTGTTCGGCTGGGTGACCGACAAGGTCGGCCGCCACATGATGTACATCCTGGATCTGCTTGCCCTGGCGGTCTTTTCGGTGGGCTGCATGTTCGCCACCGAGGTCTGGCAGCTGATCTTGCTGAGGTTCCTCATCGGCATGGCCATCGGCGCCGACTACCCGATCGCCACCTCGCTGCTCGCGGAGTACCTGCCCGCCAAATACCGCGGCCGCATGCTCGGCGCCACGTTCGTCGTGTGGGCTGTCGGCGCTACCGTTGCGCCCGTCGTGGCGATGGTGTGCACCCACTTCGCCGGCGACAATGCCTGGCGCTGGATGCTGGCCAGCCCGGCCGTCTTCGCGCTCGTCACCCTGTTCCTGCGGTTGGGGACACCGGAATCGCCGCGGTGGCTGATCAGCAAGGGACGCGTCGAGGAAGCGGACCGATCCATCAAGCAGGTCTTCGGGCCCGACTACGGGGTCGAGGATCTCGGCGAGCCGGCGACCGCCGAACGCGCGACCTTCACGTCGGTGTTCAAGCCGCCGTACCTGAAGAGGACGCTGTTCGTCAGCCTGTTCTGGATGTGTCAGGTGATTCCGCTGCTGTCCATCTACTCGTTCTCCTTCGACATCCTGGGCGAGGTCGGCATCACGGGTAACGGTGGAGAGGTGTTCCTCGCCGCACTGTTCGCGGTCGGCGGCATCCCGGGACTGTTCCTGGTCGACCGGATCGGCCGCAAGGCCCTGCTGATCTACACCTTCGCCGGTATCGGAATCATCTGGGGCATCGCCGGTCTGATCCCGGGTCTGCCGGTGATGATCGTCTTCACCGCCGTGTGCGCGTTCGCGTTGCTGTCCGGGGCGTCCAGCTTCCTCGAAATCGTCTATCCCAACGAGTTGTTCCCGACGGAAGTGCGCGCGACGGCTGTCGGCATCGGCACTGCGGCCAGCCGGATCGGTGCGGCGGTGGCCGTCTACCTCATGCCCTTCGCCCTCGACAAGGGAGTCAACTGGGTGCTGCTGGCCGGCTCCGCCGTCTCATTCGTCGGGCTGGCCGTCACGGTCGCGTGGGGTGTGGAAACGGCCGGCCGCTCGTTGAGCGACGCGGCGGACGTCAAGGCAGGGTCAGACCGGGAGGCGGTACGTTCCGCCTGACTCGGTTTTCTACACCCGGGCTGTCGATGGGCCGCCGTCACAACCCAGGTGTAGAAATCGACGTTGGGATGCCGCCGCCGCCTAGTCCGGGAAGTCCAGTGGGATCCGCAGCGTCGTCATCATGGCGGCCAGACCATCGTATTGGGCTGCCAGCATGCAGAATTCGATGAGCTGCTGCTTGGTGAGGATCGCCGAGAGTGTGGCCCAGGTTTCGGCCGAGATCGACCGGGTCACGACGAACTCGTCGGTCGCGGTGACCAGCACCCGCTGCCGGTCGGTCAGCCCCTCGGCGTCGGGCCCCTCGAAGATGCGGGCCTGGGTGTCGGCGTCCACCCCGCGGCTGCGGGCCAACCGGCGGTGCTGCTGCAGTTCGTATTCGCAATCCCGCAGATGGCCCACCCGGAGGATGACCAACTCGGCGTCCTGACGCGACAACTTGCCCAGCGGGCCCAACAGCACCCCGGAATAGGGCAGCCAGGCCAGGAACAGCAGCTTGTGCTGGCCCAGGACGTTCATCAGGGTGAACCTCGGTGCCCGGATGGCCCTGGCGCCCAGCTTGGCGATGGCCCAGTTGACCGGGCCCAGCTCACGGAATCCGCCGGGTGCGATACGGGCCGGCTCGAGTGCACTCACCTCGCCGAGTCTGGCACAGGTGGTGCGGCTCAGAAGGTCCAGGCGCCGGTGGGTTCGATGACGAAGCCGTGGTTGTGGCGGGTGTCGATGCACGCGACGAGGCCGTTCTCGCCTACGGCGCAGGTGAATACACCCACTTGGGGCCCCCAGTCAGCGACCAGTTTCTGGCCAACCTCGAGAAGTCGGCCCTTCGGGCCCGCTTCAGACTGACATTTGTCATCGAGCCGATTGATCGAGTACGTGTGTTCGCGGTCTGGGTGTTCACGGTTGGATCGCCCGGCATGCGAGCAGACGTTGTCGGTCGATTCATAGGGGTCGGGCGAAAAGTTTCCTGAGCACCAAGGTCCGCCGAAGTTGATCTCACAGCTAACCCCAGTCGAGGTGGTGAATTGATAGCTTGGCCCTCCGCGGAGTGGTACGTAGAAATTTTCCGGGTTTGCGGAGACGAATTCGTCGAGGTTTGGGAAGACGTGTGGCTGCGGTTCTGCTTGTGCAGTACCCGATATTTGGCGTGTACAGCCGGCGATTGAGGCGGCGACCAATACCGCCACGGCGAAAAACATCGCGATTGTGCGGATCACCGAAGCCGGCCACACGTTGGGAAACGTTTCATTCGCGTTTGCGCCGACTGTGAGTGTGCAGGTCGGCGACCCGCGTCACGTAGTCTGCGCTGGCCGCCAGCTCGGTCACCGCAGCGGAACTCGGCTGGAAGTCAGGTCCCGGATCCATCGGGGTGACCGCATCCTGCATCTGTGTGCCGAGGTCATTGAACTGGCCGGCGAGCACCGTCAGTTCAGCGGTATCGACCTCGAGCTGCGGCCCAGTCATTTCCCAAGCTTATGGCCATCTCCGGGCCGCCCGGCGCGCCAATTAACTACGGCTGCCGCACCAGATACGGGGACACGGTCGAGCGGTGCTCGTTGAGGTCCAACGCTTTGCCGAGTGCGGGGAACGCGCGTTGCGGGCAGTTGTCGCGTTCGCACACGCGGCAGCCCGAGCCGATAGGTGTGGCAACCTCTCCGGAGAGGTCCAGTCCTTCGGAGTACACCAGCCGATGCGCGTGGCGCAGTTCGCATCCCAGCCCGATGGCGAAGGTCTTGCCGGGCTGCCCGTAGCGCGACGCGCGGCGCTCCACGGTGCGGGCCACCCACATGTAGTTGCGACCGTCGGGCATCTGGGCGATCTGCACCCCGATCTTGCCCGGATTGCCGAACGTCTCGTAGACATTCCACAGCGGGCAGGTGCCGCCTGAGGATGAGAAGTGAAAGCCGGTGGCGGACTGGCGCTTTGACATGTTGCCTGCGCGGTCGACCCGGACGAAGGAGAACGGCACCCCGCGCATCGACGGACGCTGCAGGGTGGACAGCCGGTGCGCGATGGTCTCGTAGCTCACCGAGTAGAACGCCGACAACCGCTCCACGTCATAGCGGAAATTCTCGGTCACATCATGGAATTGGCGGTAGGGGAGCACCGTGGCCGCGGCGAAGTAGTTGGCCAGCCCGAGCCGGGCCAGGGTGCGGGATTCGTCGCTGGTGAACATGCCCTCGTCGACCATCTTGTCGATGAGCTCGCCGAACTCGAGGAAGGCAAGTTCGGCCGCCATCTTGAACACCTGCTGGCCGCTAGAGAGGTGGTTGCCCATCTCCAGGGTCTTGGTAGCCGGGTCGTAGCGGTGCAGCACGGTGTCGCCCAGGTCGATGCGCCGAACGATCCGGACGCCGTGCACCGTGGTCATCCGGTTGGCCAGCTCACCGGCAAGGTCACCACGGTGCATGCGGATCTTCGAGGTCAGATCCTCCGCGGCGGTATCGAGTTCGTGTAGATAGTTCTGCCGTTGGTAGAAGTAGTCGCGCACTTCCTCGTGCGGCATGGTGATCGAACCGCTGCCGCTGCCGTCGGAATACCGGTCCTCGGTGGCGGCCGCCAATTGCGTGGTGGTGAGCCGGTATCGACGGTGCAGGTTGACCATCGCGCGGGCGAAATTCGGATATGCCGCGACCATGTCGGCGACTTCGGCGACGTCCATCTCGGCGCCGAGGTCGCGGTCCATCGTCACCTCGCGCATCTCGGCGACCAGGCGGGTGTCGTCGTGGGAGGCGAAGAACGTCGCGTCCACCCCGAATACCTCGGTGATGCGCAGCAGCACGGCCACGGTCAGCGGCCGCACGTCGTGCTCGATCTGGTTGAGATAACTGGGGGAGATCTCCAGCATCTGGGCCAGCGCCGCCTGGCTGAACCCACGCTCGCTCCGCAGTTGACGCACCCGCGACCCGACGAACGTTTTTGCCACGTCAAATAGCCTAACAAGGGTGTGAAGGCGGTCTTTGCATTCTTGGCAGTTTGGTCACTACTGGCAGTATCGGGCTGCCTGGCATGATCGGCTCAGACGACAGCGACTGGAGATGACCATGACGGGAACCGCGCAGAATTCGACCACCGGGCTGAACAAGGTGATGATGCCGGTGCCCGATCCCCATCCCGATGTCTTCGACCTGGAATGGCCGCTGCGGATGGCCGATGTCGATCGCACCGGCCGACTGCGGTTCGACGGCGCGTGCCGGCACATTCAGGACGTCGGCCAGGACCAGCTGCGGGAGATGGGATACGAAGACGTCCACCCCGCGTGGATCGTGCGGCGCACGATGATCGATCTGATCCGGCCCATCGAGGGCAGTGACATCCTGCGGATGCGGCGGTGGTGTTCGGGCACGTCCAACCGGTGGTGCGAGATGCGGGTGCGCATAGATGGAAGGCGCGGCGGCCTCATGGAGTCCGAGGCGTTCTGGATCCACATCAACCGCGACACCCAGGGGCCCTCCCGGATCTCCGACGACTTCCTGTCCGGCCTGCGCCGCACCACCGACGAGTCCCGTCTGCGCTGGAAGTCCTACCTGAAGGCCGGAAGTCGTGAGGACGCGGCCGAGATCCGCGAGTACCCGGTGCGGGTGTCCGACATCGACCTGTTCGACCACATGAACAACTCGGTCTACTGGACGGTGGTCGAGGACTACCTGTACTCGCACCCCGAGCTGCTGGAGAAGCCGCTGCGGGTGACCATCGAGCACGACGCCGCGGTGGCCCTCGGCGAGAAGCTCGAGATCCTGTCGCACGTTCACCCGGCCGGATCGACCGACAAATTCGGTGAAGAGCTCTCGGATCGCACTGTTAGAACGCTCACATATGCCGTCGGCGACGAGACAAAAGCGATCGCATCACTGTTCTCGCTCTGACCCCACTCGGTTTAACAGTACGAGCGTACTGACCTGCGCCTTTGCGCTACTCGTCGGTAGCTTCTGAACCGGTACAGCCATCATATTTCTTCGCAACCTTTGCAAGTTAACTAAGCGCTTTGGCGAAACTTGGCAACTGAAACGGGTGGACCTGCGGATATGGGCTGTGCCATCGTCGGGTTAGCACAACAGTGAAGCTGTCACGGCGTTAGCAATTAACAAGGCGAACGACGCGGCGGTGGAACAAGGCGACTGAAACAACCCGAAGGAGCAGTCCTATGTCGACCGTGGGCACCCCCAAGTCACCGGAGCAGATCCAGCACGATTGGGATCACAACCCCCGCTGGAAGGGCATCACCCGTACCTACACCCCGGCCGACGTGGTTGCCCTGCAGGGTTCCGTCGTCGAGGAGAACACCCTGGCCCGCCGCGGCGCCGAGGTGCTCTGGGAGCAGCTCCACGACATGGACTTCGTCAACGCGCTGGGCGCGCTGACCGGTAATCAGGCCGTGCAGCAGGTCCGCGCCGGCCTCAAGGCCATCTACCTGTCCGGGTGGCAGGTCGCCGGTGACGCCAACCTGTCCGGCCACACCTACCCCGACCAGAGCCTCTACCCGGCCAACTCGGTGCCGCAGGTCGTCCGCCGCATCAACAACGCGCTGATGCGCGCCGACCAGATCGCCAAGGTCGAGGGCGACACCTCGGTCGAGAACTGGCTCGCCCCGATCGTCGCCGACGGTGAGGCCGGCTTCGGTGGTGCGCTCAACGTCTACGAGCTCCAGAAGGCCATGATCGCCGCCGGTGTCGCCGGTTCGCACTGGGAAGACCAGCTGGCCTCGGAGAAGAAGTGCGGCCACCTCGGTGGCAAGGTGCTGATCCCCACCCAGCAGCACATCCGCACCCTGACCTCGGCCCGCCTGGCCGCCGACGTCGCCGACGTCCCGACCCTGGTCATCGCCCGCACCGACGCCGAGGCCGCCACCCTGATCACCTCCGATGTGGACGAGCGCGACCGCCCGTTCATCACCGGTGAGCGCACCAACGAGGGCTTCTACCGGGTGCAGAACGGCCTGGAGCCGTGCATCGCCCGCGCCAAGGCCTACGCGCCGTACGCCGACCTGATCTGGATGGAGACCGGCACCCCGGACCTGGAGCTGGCCAAGAAGTTCGCCGAGGGCGTCAAGAGCGAGTTCCCGGACCAGATGCTGTCCTACAACTGCTCGCCGTCGTTCAACTGGAAGCAGCACCTGGACGACGACACCATCGCCAAGTTCCAGCGCGAGCTGGGCGCGATGGGCTTCAAGTTCCAGTTCATCACGCTGGCCGGCTTCCACGCCCTCAACTACTCGATGTTCGACCTGGCCCACGGGTACGCCCGCGAGCAGATGAAGGCCTACGTCGAGCTGCAGGAGCGCGAGTTCGCCGCCGAGGAGCGCGGTTACACCGCCACCAAGCACCAGCGCGAGGTCGGCGCCGGCTACTTCGACCGGATCGCCACCACCGTGGACCCGAACAGCTCGACCACCGCGCTGGCCGGTTCCACCGAAGAGGGTCAGTTCCACTAGCAGCTGCTGAGCTGCCGAGCGTGGGTGCTGTGTGCGTATTCCGACACAGTTTCGTGCACAGCACCCACTCTCGCGCGCAGTAGTTCTCGACAGCAGCAGGCCCCGCTCAGAATTTTTGGGCGGGGCCTGTTCTGCGTATAGAAAGAGAAGTCGTGAGCAATCAAATTGAACGTGTAGGTGTGATCGGTGCCGGCCAGATGGGCGCAGGTATCGCCGAGGTGTCCGCGCGTGCCGGCGTCGACGTGCTGGTGTTCGAGACCACCGACGCACTGGTCACCGCGGGCCGCAACCGGATCACCAAATCACTCGAGCGTGCGGTCAGCGCGGGCAAGGTCACGGAGCGGGAGAAGGACGCCGCGCTGGGCAAGCTGGCGTTCACCACCACGATCGACGATCTGGCCGATCGTCAGCTGGTCATCGAGGCTGTGATCGAGGACGAGAACGTCAAGGCGAAGATCTTCGCAGACCTGGATCGCGTGATCACCGACCCTGACGCGGTACTGGCCTCCAACACCTCCAGCATTCCGATCATGAAAATCGCAGCAGCTACACAGAATCCTTCCAGGGTGCTGGGCCTGCACTTTTTCAACCCCGTTCCGGTGTTGCCGTTGGTCGAACTGGTCAGCACTCTGGTGACCGCAGATGCCGCCGCGGCGCGCGTCGAGGAATTCGCCAGCACGGTGCTCGGAAAACAGGTTGTGCGTTGTTCTGACCGGTCGGGTTTCGTGGTCAACGCGTTGCTGGTTCCGTACCTCTTGGCAGCCGTCAGAATGGTCGAGGGCGGCTTTGCCACAATTGACGATGTCGACAAGGCAGTGGTGGCGGGGTTGTCCCATCCGATGGGGCCGCTGCGGCTGTCCGATCTGGTCGGTCTGGACACCCTAAAGCTCATCGCTGACAAGATGTTTGACGAGTTCAAAGAGCCTTTGTACGCCGCGCCGCCGCTTCTGCTGCGTATGGTCGAGGCGGGTCAGCTGGGCAAAAAATCGGGCCAGGGCTTCTACAAGTACTGAGTAGGGCCGAGCTGGCACTATGGCCAAGGCTTAGCTAGTCTACCCACAGGAGGGCCTGCCGGCTCGCTCTATAGAGTCTGCATGTAAGAACACGTGTCGGCCCCAAACCAACGGTCGTCAGCAGCAGAAACGCAAAGAGGTAATTTTTCGTATGTCTAACGTCGAGTCCGATCTTGCTCCGTACTACGAGGAGTCGCAGTCGATCTACGACATCTCGAATGAGTTCTATGCGCTGTTCCTCGGACCGACCATGGGCTACACCTGCGGTTACTACGAGCGCGAGGACATGAACCTCGAGGAGTCGCAGAACGCCAAGTTCGATCTGGCGCTGGGCAAGCTCGACCTCAAGCCGGGTATGACGCTGCTGGACATCGGCTGCGGCTGGGGTGGCTGCCTGGAGCGTGCGCTGATCAACCACGACGTCAACGTCATCGGGATCACGCTGAGCAAGGAACAGTCGGACTATGCCCGCAAGCGGCTGGCCAAGATCGACACCAACCGGAACGTCGAGATCCGGTTGCAGGGCTGGGAAGAGTTCAACGAGCCCGTCGACCGCATCGTCTCGATCGGTGCATTCGAGGCGTTCAAGCAGGAGCGCTACCCGATCTTCTTCGAGCGGGCCTACAGCATCCTGCCGGAGAACGGCGGCCGCATGCTGCTGCACACCATCCTGGCGCACACCCAGCAGTTCTTCCGTGAGAACAACATCAAGCTGACGATCAGCGACCTGAAGTTCATGAAGTTCATCGGTGAGGAGATCTTCCCCGGTGGGCAGCTGCCTGCGGTCGAGGACATCGAGAAGCTCGCCGACGGCTCGGGTTTCAAGCTGGAGCGCATCCACCTGCTGCGTCCGCATTACGCGCGCACGCTGGACATGTGGGCGGCCAACCTGGAGGCCAAGAAGGACGAGGCCATCGCCCTGCAGGGTCAGGAAGTGTACGACCGGTTCATGAAGTACCTGACCGGTTGCGCCGACTTCTTCCGTCGCGGCATCACCAACATCGGCCAGTTCACGCTGGTCAAGTAGTTACTTTCCAAAAGCAGCCTCCGACACCGTCGGGGGCTGCTTTTGTTTGTGCCCTGTGTGCCGAAACTGTACTCAGGGACAGAATCCGCGCGGATCTTGTCCGTGAGTGCAGTCTCGGCGCGAGAAACTCAGGCGGAAGCCAGCCGCTTCTTCTCGGCCTCGACGTCGAAGTCCGGCGGTGGCCAGGACATGTTGAGGCCTTTGAGGGCCTCGATCAGCAGCTCGGTGATCGCGAGCCGGCTGTACCACTTCTTGTCGCACGGCACGATGTGCCAGGGCGCGTAATCGGTCGACGTCTTCTCCAGCATTGCCTGGTAGGCCTCCTGGTACTTGGGCCACAGCAGCCGCTCGTCGATGTCAGCCGGGTTGTACTTCCAGTACTTCTCGGGGCGGTCCAGCCGTTCGGACAACCGCGCCTTCTGCTCGGCGAGCGAGACGAACATGGCCACCTTCACCAGCGTGGTGCCGGCATCGACCAGCTCGCGTTCGAAGGCGTTGATCTCGTCGTAGCGGGCGCCCCAGACGTCCGGCGGCACCAGGTTGTGCACACGGACGATCAACACGTCCTCGTAGTGCGAGCGGTCGAACACCCCGATATGTCCGGCCGGTGGTAGCGCATTGCGGATCCGCCACAGGTAGTGGTGGGCGCGCTCCTCCTCGGTCGGCTTGCCGAAGCTGGTGTACCGGATGCCCTGTGGGTTCGCTGCTCCCACAACATGTTTGACGATGCCGCCCTTGCCTGCGGTGTCCATGCCCTGCAGGATCAGCAGCACCGAGCGGTTGTCGTCGCCACTCTTGCTGCGGGCGTAGAGCATTTCCTGTAGCGAGGCGAGTCGCAGATTGCGCTCGGTCTGCAGGGTGGGTGCGTCGCTCTTGTTCCCGCGGAATCCCGGCGTGCTGTCGGTGTCGATTCGCGCGACCTCGTCGCCCGGGCGGAAAGCCAGCTGGTCATGTGGTTCGTGGGTCCACAGGGCAGGCAGATCTCTGTCGCTCACCCGATCAGTCAAGCAGTTGTGGCGGCAAAACCGGTGACGGGTGCGGCAGTGAGTTGAACTTTTCCAGCGAGCCGCCGACTTCCACGATGCCGCACAGCGCGTTCCACTCCAGCATGGTCAGGTAGTCGATCAGCTCGTCGGCGGTCATCCGCGGGTTCGACATCCACGAGTGGGTGGCCAGCTGCACGCCGCCGACGGTGTGGAACGCCCACGCCTCTGCGCCGCGGGTATCCATACCGGCCTGGGCCATCCGGCGGCGCAGCATGACGCCGAGCATGCGCGCGATGATCTGCTCGGAATCGGCGACCGCCTTGCTCTTGCTGGCCGAGTTGTTCGCCATCACGAAGCGATACGGTTCTGGTTCGGCGGCAACGGTTTCCACGTACACCTTGATGATCTCGCGGGTCAGGTCGAAACCGTCGAGGTTCGAGGACAGGGCTGCCGCCATGTTCGGGATCAGGGTGGTCTGGGCGAACCGCATCATCACTGCGGTGGTGAGATCGTTCTTGTCGACGAAGTAGCGGTAGAGCACAGTCTTGGACACGCCGATCTCGGCAGCGATCTCATCCATGCTGACGTTGCTGCCCCGGCGTCGGATCGCTTCGAGGGTGCCGTCTACCAACTCATTGCGCCGCTCCACCTTGTGCTGGTGCCAGCGCCGCTTGCGTCCATCGGTCTTCACCGTCACCGGCGGAGTCTGCTGTGCCACTGTCGCAGTAGTCCCATTCCCTAGTTCCACTTGATACTACGGCGAAACTGCGGATACCGGCCTGTGGGTCAGACCGTCAGTCGCGGCGATAGCGCAAGATGGAAAGGTGGCACATCGATCCGACGCGGGAGTCCGCGCGCTTGCGGGCACGCGGCCAAGTTTTGCCGAGACGCTGGTCGGTGCGGACAGCGCCGCCGACGCCGAACGTCTACGGGGTTTGCGGAGGATGAAGCTCGTTGCGCTGAGCTTCCTGGTCGGCGCCACAGTGATCTTCCTGTTGTGCACCTGGGCCCAGTCGCGGGGGGCGGCCGGTTGGGTCGGGTATGTGCGGGCTGCGGCCGAGGCCGGCATGGTCGGCGCGCTTGCCGACTGGTTCGCTGTGACGGCGCTGTTCAAGCATCCCCTCGGGCTGCCGATCCCGCACACCGCCATCATCAAGCGTAAGAAAGACCAGCTGGGGGAGGGTCTGGGCGCGTTCGTCCGGGAGAACTTCATGTCCCCCGAGGTGATCGCGAACAAGTTGCACGACGCGCAGGTGGCGGGTCGGTTCGGCAAGTGGCTGAGCGACCGATCCCACGCCGAGCGGGTGGCCGCCGAGGCGTCGACCGTGCTGCGCGTCGGGGTGGAGATGCTGCGCGACGAGGACGTTCAGCATGTGCTGGACCGGATGATCGTCAAGCGCATCGCCGAACCGAAATGGGGACCGCCGATCGGCCGGGTGCTGTCGACCCTGCTGCAGGAGGGTCGTCAGGAAGCGCTGATCCAGTTGCTGTGCGACCGGGCGTTCCAGTGGTCACTGAACTCCGGTGAGGTCATCGAGCGCGTCATCGAGCGGGATTCGCCGACCTGGTCACCCCGTTGGGTGGACCACCTGGTCGGGGACCGGATCCATCGGGAGCTGATGGACTTCACGGACAAGGTGCGCCGTAACCCCGACCATGAGCTGCGGCGCTCGGCCACCCGGTTCCTGTTCGAGTTCGCCGACGACCTGCAGCACGACGAGGCGACGATTCAGCGCGCCGAGAACGTCAAGGAACAGCTCATGGGCCGCGACGAGGTGGCCCGGGCGGCCGAGACCGCGTGGGCGGCTGCCAAGCGGATCATCTTGGAGTCGGTGGATGACCCGTCTTCGGCGTTGCGGACCCGGATCGCCGACTCGGTGATGCGGATCGGCGAGTCGTTGCGCGACGATGCCGAGCTACGCGACAAAGTCGACGGCTGGATCATCCGGGGCGCAAAACACCTGGTCGCTGAGTATGGGACCGAGATCACAGCAATCATCACCGAGACCATCGAGCGCTGGGATGCCGACGAGGCGAGCCGCCGGATCGAGCTCCATGTGGGTCGTGACCTGCAGTTCATCCGGATCAACGGCACCGTGGTGGGTTCGTTGGCGGGCCTGATCATCTATTCGGTAGCTCAACTACTCTTCTGACCTGCGCTAACTAGTGCTTGCAAAAGTTAGCACCCCGTCGTAGCGTGAATTTCGTCGTTAACGGATACCCGGGCTACGAGGGGAATGACATGGCGCAAGAAGAAAATCTCGCGGCTGTCGTCTCCAACGCTGCGCAGGACATCGGGAGCTTCATCCGCGCCCAGCGTGAGGCGGCACAGGTATCGGTACGGCAGTTGGCCGAGAAGGCCGGCGTCAGCAATCCCTACCTGAGCCAGATCGAACGGGGATTGCGGAAACCCTCCGCCGACGTGCTCAACCAGATCGCGAAGGCACTGCGGGTGTCTGCGGAAGTTCTCTATGTGCGTGCCGGGATCTTGGAGCCCAGCGAGCCCAGCGAGGTCCGCGACGCCATCGTCAACGACGTGGGGATCACCGAACGGCAGAAGCAGGTGCTGCTCGACATCTACACGTCGTTCCGTCAGCAGAACGAAGCCGATGCAGGTGAGGAGCCGACAACTGACTGACAACTCACCAGCTGCCCGAATAACCACTCGCACGAAAAGCCATCCTGAGAAAGGAATTCGCATGACCGAGAAGACTCAGCCCACCATCGAAGACCTCAAGGCCCCGCTGCTGGCCGCCGTCGGCGCCGCTGACCTGGCCCTGGCCACGGTCAACGAGATCGTCGCCAGCCTGCGCGAGCGTGCCGAGGGTGCGCGCACCGACGCCGAGGCCCGCGTCGAGGAAGGCCGCGCCCGCCTGACCAAGCTGCAGGAAGACCTGCCGACCCAGTTCGACGAGCTGCGCGACAAGTTCACTTCCGAGGAGCTGCGCAAGGCCGCCGAGGGCTACGCCGATCAGGCCACCGCGACCTACAACAAGCTGGTCGAGCGTGGCGAGGCGGCGCTGGAGCGCCTGCGCAACCAGCCGGCCATCGAGGAAGCCGCCAGCCGCGTCGAGGGCTACACCGACCAGGTCACCGAGCTGACCCAGGATGCGCTGGGCACCGTGGCCTCGCAGACCCGCGCGGTCGGCGAGCGCGCCGCCAAGCTGGTCGGCGTGGAGCTGCCGAAGAAGGTCGAGAAGGCCACCGAGACCGCCGCCGCGAAGGCTGCCGCCCCCGCCAAGAAGGCTGCTCCGGCCGCCAAGAAGGCCGCCCCCGCCGCTCCGGCCAAGAAGGCCGCCCCGGCCGCCAAGAAGACCACGGCCGCTCCGGCCAAGAAAGTCACCCAGAAGTAAAACCGGTGTTGACCCCTGTCGGTCGACGCTAGTGATGACGCCCGCATAGGCTGGTGAGGTGCAACTCGCCAACCTTGCGGGCGTCATCCTTACAGCGCTCAGTTATCTGGTCGTTGTCGCGGGCGTCTACGCCTTCGTACATGCGGCAATGCAGCGTCCGGACGCCTACACGGCCACCGGCAAGCTCACCAAGCCGGTTTGGCTCGCCATTCTGGGAGCCGGCGTGGTGCTGACGCTGCTACTCGGCGGTGTTTTCATCGCCGTCATCTCCGCCTGCGCCACCGGCGTCTACCTCGTCGACGTGCGACCAAAACTGCTTGAGATCCAAGGAAAGTCGCGCTGACCCGATGCGCTCACCTCTTGCCGCGCTCGGCGCGGCAGCCATCGCGCTGGGCGCACCACTGACCTCGGCTCCCGCTGCGACCGCCGACCCAGGCGTCGACCACGTGTACGTCGACCACGTCGAATGGGCCAAGTGGGGCGATATGTCGAGCCTGCGCGTCTATCCCACCGACGCTGCCCGCGCACTGACCCACCAGCCCGGCAGCGTGGCCCAGGCGGATCAGGCCTGGGCCGAGGTACTGGCCCTGTCCCCGGACGCCGACCTGCCCGGAATGCGTGAGCAGTTCGTGTGCCACTGGACGTTCGCCGAACTTGCCGAGCCGGGCAAGACCAGCTGGAACCTGGAGCCGTGGCGACCCGAGGTCAGTCCCGAGGTGATGCTGGCCAGCGGATGCAATCCCGGCGGCAGCGAGGAACCGTTCTGATGGGCAGTTACACCCGTGCCCAGGTGGCGGCACTGGTCGACCACACCCTGCTCAAGCCCGAGGCCACCGTGGCCGACGTCGAAAAACTGGTGGCCGAGGCCGTCGACCTCGAGGTGTTCTCGGTGTGCGTGTCACCGTCGCTGGTGTCCGCCGCGGCCGCGGTCGCCCCGTCGGGTCTGGTGGTGGCTGCGGTGTCCGGCTTCCCGTCGGGCAAACACCTGGCCGAGATCAAGGCCCGTGAGTCTCAGCTGGCCGTGGCCGCAGGCGCCGCCGAGATCGACATGGTGATCGACGTCGGGATCGCGCTCAGCGGAGACCTGGACGCGACCGCGGCCGAGGTGGCTGCCGTGCGCGCCGCCGTCCCCGGCGCCACGCTCAAGGTCATCGTCGAGTCCGCGGCGCTGCTGGAATTCGCCGGCGAGTCGTTGCTACAGGACGTGTGCCGGGCCGCCGTCGGTGCCGGGGCCGACTTCGTCAAGACCTCCACCGGATTTCACCCCAGCGGCGGCGCTTCCGCCCGCGCCGTCGAACTGATGGCGCGCGCGGTGGGAGACGGCGTGGGGGTCAAGGCCAGCGGCGGCATCCGCACCGCCGAGGCGGCCACGACCATGCTCGACGCCGGGGCCACCCGGCTCGGCCTGTCGGGCACCCGGGCGGTGCTCGACGGCCTCACCGGTTAGCCCGGCGCGGACTCGCTACAGCTTGTCGAAGCAGGGGTCGTCGGCGGCCTTGGGCATCGAGGCGTTCGTGGTCGAGAACTTGGCCACCACGCCGCCGTCGGTGACCTGCACGCTGTCGGCGTGGATCCCCATCGGGTAGTTCTCGGTGAGCTGGGCGGTGAACTTGTCCAGGATCGGCTGCAGGGTCTCGCGCGGCCAGGACAGGCCGATCGCGCTCAGATCGACGATCTGCAATGAGATGCCCTTGTTGACCACCGTCGGCTTGGCGGTGATGGTGCCGAGCAGGCCCTTCAGTTCGATCGTCCCGTTGGACGGGTTGGTCTTCACATCCGAGATGGCCGAGCCGATGAACGGCAGCTGCACCAAGTCGGCCACCGTCTGACGGATGCCGTCGGTGCTCCAGTTGATGTCGGCGACCAGCGAGCCCACGGTGCCGCTGGCGTCAGCCGTTTCCTTGATCCGCACGTCTTCGATGCCCAGCTTCACCTGCATGCCCTTGGCATCGCGGATCTGGTTACCGGCCGTCTCGATGTTGATGTTGGTGTAGTGGCCGCTCACATGCTGCAGCAGGAACGGCGGCAGCGGGTCGAACGACGCCTTGGCGCCGTCCTGCACGATGCATTCCACGATCGAGGCGACGATCTTGTCGGCGCGGCTGCGGGCGAAAAGCTCACCGCCGAGCACACCGGCGGCGACCAGGGCCAGCACGATCACGAAGACCAGCACCACCGACAGCGGATCCGAGAACAGCTTCCTGACCTTCGCCAGTGCCGAGGGGTCCTGCGGCTGGGGCGCGGCGGGTGCCGGTTGTTCGACCTGACCCGGCTGACCCGGCTGATCCGGCGCCGGGGGCGACGGAGGCAGCTCCGCCGAAGGCGCTGACGGGGACTGGTCGGTTGGGCGAGCCCAGGGATCGGTCACCCCAGCGATTGTGCCTTACCCAACTGAGCGAACTGTGAGCGGTTCTGCAGCACCGCGATGGTGTCCCGGACCTGGTTGGCGGCTTCGAGGTCGACGTCGAAGACCAGCAACTGCGGGTCCGCGCCGGCCGAAGCGAGCACCTCGCCGGTGGGGGAGGTCACCACGCTGCCGCCGACGCCTGTCGGTCCGACCTCGGCGATCTCATCGCCCGGGTAGGCCTGGTCCACCGCGGCGATGAAGCCGGTGGTGTCCAGTGCGCGGGCCCGGGCCAGCAGGGTCCACTGCTCGAGCTTGCCGGGCCCGGATCCCCACGAGGCATGCACGGTGATCAGCCGGGCGCCGCGACGGGCCAGCTCCACGTAGAGCTCCGGGAACCGGACGTCGTAACAGGTGGTCAGGCCGACCGTGACTCCGTCGACAGTGATCGTCACCGGATCGAAACCCGGTGCGACAGTGCGTGATTCGGTGAATCCGAAGGCGTCGTAGAGATGGATCTTGTGGTAGTGCGCGTCGACGCCGGGGCCCGTCGCGATCAGGGTGTTGGTGACCCGTCCGTCGTCGCCGGGGACGAACATCCCGGCCACCACGACCACTCCGGCCCGTGCGGCGATCTCGCGCACCCCCGTCGCCCACGGCCCGTCCAGGCCCTCGGCGACCGGGGACAGCGGCACGCCGAACCGGCACATCGTGGCCTCGGGGAACAACACCAACCGAGCGCCGGCATCTGCAGCGCGCCGGGTGAACTCATCGACCAACGTCAGATTCGACGACGGGTCGGTGCCGGTGGCGATCTGCGCCAGGGCAATTCGCATGCGCCTCAGCCTAGTGGCGCCACGGTGTTCAATGCGTGGCCGGCGCCACGGAAGACCAGGGGACCGTCAGCACGCCGTCACGCAGCCGGCGCCGCGGCGGCGCGACCTGGTAACCCTCCGCACGCAACAGCTCCACCATGGCCCGCCATCGCACCCGCGGCCCGAACACGCCGTGCCCGGCCGCGCTGGCCCAGGCCCGGTCGGCAGCGCCGAGCAGCGTGTGGATCGGCTGGCCTTCGACGTTGTGATGGATCAGCACTTTGGGCAGCCGCTCGGCCAGATCCGAGGGGCGCTCGATGCCGAAGGGATCGCAGGCCAGGGTCAGGCTCACCGGCCCGCCCTGGTCCAGCAGCACCCAGCAGCATCGGCGGCCCAGCTCGTCGCAGGTTCCGTCGACGATCAGCCCACCGGGCGCGAGCCGGCGCGACATCGTGGCCCAGGCCTCCGGCACCGCCTCGACCGGGTACTGGCGCAACACGTTGAAGGCCCGCACCAGCACCGGGCGCAGCCCGGCCAACTCGAACCCGCCGAGCGCGAACCGCACATCGGTGCCGCCGGCCACCGCCCGCGCGGTGGCCACCCGCTCAGGGTGGATCTCCAGGCCGACGACCCGGACGTCCGTTCGGACTGCCTGCAGGCGCGCCGCCAATTCGAGAGTGGTCACCGGTAGAGCGCCATACCCGAGGTCGACCACCAGCGGATCGGCAGCGGCCCGCAACACGGTGCGCACCCGCGGCGAGTGCACCAACCAGCGGTCGCTACGGCGCAGCCGGTTGTACCCGGTGGTGCCCCGGGTGACCGCGCCAACAGGCTTAGACGTGCTCGGAGATCCAGTCAGCGGTGAACGCCCCCTCGATGCCGAACACTTCGTTGACGGATTGCAGCACCAGGTCTTCGAGCTTGCCCCCGATCAGGGGCATCGACACCTTGCACGTGCTGTCGACCTGCAGCCGGCTACCCGTGGAGGCCCCGGTGAGCGCATAGCGGCCGTCGAGCCGGCCCGGCGCGTGGGAGACCGACGCCGCGTAGTGGCCGTTCACACCATGCTGGTCGAAGGGGCCGAAAAACTGCCTGCGGGTGATGGCCATGTCGAGCGGTATCACCGTCCGCAGGATCGCGGGCAGCTCCGCGCGCGGCAGCACCTGGCGGAACTCGACCTCGATCCCGTGCTCGTCGGACCGGAATTCCGTGATGTCGGACTTCCCCGGCGTGAGGTCGTCATATCGGTCCATCAGGGACTGCCAGTACTCGTCGCTCGCGTACGCGGCATAGACCGTCTCGGCGGGGGCGTCGAACGCCAGCGTGTACTCCAGGCGCCTGCTCACGGATAACGACGGTACCGGTGCCCTCAGGAGTGATCGGTGATCCACACCGAGGTGAAGCGTTGCTCGGCGGTCAGCAGCTCGACCAGCTGCCTGCCGATGAAGCTCTCGATCTTCCCGCCGACCAGCGGCACCCTCACCTCGACCGTGATGCGCACCGACAACCGGGACCCGCCGTCGGTGGTGGCGAGAGTCGCGGTTCCGGACAGGGATACCGGGGCGCCGGCGACGGAGCCTTGGACGGTGCCCTGGGCCGCGCCGTCACGGATCGGCTGCCAGTGCTCCTCACGCCGGATTCTCAGATCGCCGCGGTGAAACTGCGACACCAGCCCGGGCAGGCGGTCTGCGCGCAGGATCTGTGTGGTGACCGCCTCGATACCGCCGTCGTCGGTCACCGTCAGGGCGTCCAGCGTGGTTTTGTCGGCCCCCGAATCGGCGAGCCGCGCCAGCCAGTACCGTTCGTCCGCGAATGCCCGGTGGACCTGTTCGACGCTGCCTTTGTAGTCGGTGGCCATGTCGAATGATCGCGGCATAGCTGGTCAGGCTACCGTTACGGCCCGTGGTCAGTTCGTATGTTGCCGGTGTCGCAGTCGCCGAGGCGGTTGCGCTGGCGCCGCTGACCACACTGCGGGTCGGCCCGGTGGTACCCCGGGTGCTCACCTGCACCAGCACCGACCAGCTCGTCGATGTGCTGCGCGCCGTGGCCGAGCCGATCCTGGTGCTGGCAGGTGGTTCGAACGTGGTGCTGGCCGACGACCTGGCCGACACGATGCCCGACCTCACCGTGGTGCGCGTGGCCAACACCGCCGTCACGGTCGAGGGCAACCTGCTGCGCGCCGAGGCCGGCGCGGTGTTCGACGATGTCGTCGTCACCTCACTGCGGCACGGGCTCGGCGGGCTCGAATGTCTGTCCGGGATACCGGGATCGGCCGGGGCCACCCCCGTGCAGAACGTCGGCGCCTACGGGGCCGAGGTCGCCGACACCATCAGCCGGGTGCGGCTACTCGACCGGCGCACGGGTGAAGTCCGTTGGGCCGCACCGGAAGAACTCAAGTTCGGGTACCGCACCAGCATCCTCAAACACTCCGATGCCGTCATCGTGCTCGAAGTCGAGTTCGCCTTGACTGCGGATGGGGCCAAGGACAGGCGAAGCGCCCCGCTGCGTTACCGCGAGCTGGCCAATGCGCTGGGCGTCGAACCGGGGGAGCGCGCCGACCCGCTGCGAGTTCGCCAGGCCGTGCTGCAGTTGCGCGCGGGCAAAGGCATGGTGCTCGACGCGAACGACCACGACACGTGGAGCGTCGGATCGTTCTTCACCAACCCGGTGGTGACGCAGGCCGAGTTCGAGCGGGTGCAGGCCACTTTCCGGGCCGGCGCCGGGGCGGAAGAGGCCGGACCGGTGCCGCACTACCCCGCGCCCGATGGGGTGAAGCTGGCCGCCGGCTGGCTCGTCGAGCACTCCGGCTTCGGGAAGGGCTACCCCGGCGACGGCGCTCCCGCGCGACTTTCCACCAAACATGCGCTGGCTTTGACCAATCGTGGCGAGGCGAACAGTGCCGACGTGATTGCCCTGGCCAGAGCGGTGCAAGCGGGTGTCCGGGACCGCTTCGGGATCACTCTGGAGCCCGAGCCGATTCTGATTGGGTGCGAACTATCAGTACCCTAGATCCACGTGAGCCCTGCCGGTGATATAGAGGCCGATGCGCCGTTGTTCAATCGGCGGCGTGCCCTGACGGTGTTGACCGTCGGAATGGGAGCCGGATTGCTGGCTGCCTGCTCGGGAGAATCACCCATCTCGAAGCCTCAGGCCGAGGAGCCGACGGCGCCGACGGTGACCTACGAGCCTGCCGCCGACTCCGAGGATGTGCTGCCGACCGCGCCGGTCGGAGTGAAGGTCGACAACGGCTCGTTCCAGCGCGTCAGCCTGACGAATGCCAACGGCAAGGCGGTCGCCGGCAAATTCAACAGCGACCGCACCGCGTTCACTGTCACCGAACCCCTCGGCTACGAGTCCACCTACACGTGGGCCGGCGCCGTGGTGGGGAAGGACGGCAAGGCCGAACCCGTGCAGGGCAAGTTCACCACCGTCGCCCCACAGAAACAGGTCAACGGTCAGTTCCAGCTCGCCGACGGCCAGGTCGTCGGCGTGGCCGCGCCGATCATCCTGCAGTTCGACGCCGCGATCGACGACAAGTACCGCGCGACCGTCGAAAAGGCCCTCCAGGTCACCACCACGCCTGCGGTCGAGGGCAGCTGGGCCTGGCTGCCCGACGAGGCCGGGGGCTCGCGTGTGCACTGGCGCACCAGGGAGTACTACCCGGCCGGAACCAAGGTCAGCGTCAAGGCGCCGCTGTACGGGATCAGCTTCGGTGACGGCGCCTACGGTGCGGCCGACTCCACGCTCGACATCGAGATCGGCCGCCACCAGCTGGTCAAGGCCGATGCGTCCACCCACCGCATCCAGGTGTTCGACGGGTCCGGCGCGTCGATCATGGACTTCCCGTGCAGCTACGGCGAAGGCGATCTGGACCGCAACGTCACCCGCAGCGGTATTCACGTGGTCACCGAGAAGTACGAGGACTTCTGGATGACCAACCCGGCCGCGGGCTACTCCAACGTGCACGAGCGCTTCGCGGTGCGGATCTCCAACAACGGCGAGTTCATCCACTGCAACCCCAACAGCATCGGGGCGCAGGGCAACACGAACGTCACCAACGGCTGCATCAACCTCAACCTGGAGAACTCGCAGCAGTACTTCAACAGCGCGATCTACGGCGACCCCGTCGAGGTCACCGGCACCCGCATCGACCTGTCCTACGCCGACGGCGACCTCTGGGACTGGGCGGTGGACTGGAACGAGTGGAAGTCCATGTCGGCGTTGTCCTCGGAGGACTCACCGGCGAACCTGCCTGCCAGCGCGCCGGCGACACCGACGGACGCGCCCACGCTGTCGGGTACTCCCACGACCACCACGCCGCCGAAGCCCGCGCCCGGGGGCTAGGGCCCTGCGTTGATCTGGCGGCTATTTCCGGTTGAACCGCCCGTGTGGCGCCTGGTCGCGCGGCCGGATCACGATCTGGTCGAGGTTGACGTGTGACGGCCGCGAGGCGACGAAGCCGATCACCTCGGCGACGTCTTCGGCGACGAGCGGGGTGATGCCCCGGTACACGTTGTCCGCACGTTCCCGGTCGCCGTCGAAGCGCATCAGTGAGAAGTCGGTCTCCACTGCGCCCGGCGCAATCTCGGTGAGCCGCACCGGTTTTCCGAGGAGCTCACCGCGCAGCGTGCGGTGCAGCGCACCCTGGCCGTGCTTGGCCGCGGTGTATCCCGAGCCACCGTCGTACGTCTCGAACGCCGCGATCGAGGTGACCGTGACGATCAGGCCGTCGCCGGAGGCGATGAGCTTGGACAACAGCGCCCGGGAGACCCGCAGGGTGCCCAGCACGTTGGTTTCCCACATCCACCGCCAATGTTCCAGGTCGGCGTCCAGTACGGGCTCCAGCCCCCTGGCCCCGCCGGCGTTGTTCACCAGCACGTCCACCCGGTCCAACTGGGCCGCCATGGCGTCGACGGCGGCCTGGTCGGTGACGTCCGCCACAATCGCGGTCCCGCCGATCTCCTGGGCCAGCGCCTGGATCCGGTCGGCCCGGCGGGCTACGCAGACAACATGAAATCCCAGGCCGGCAAGTGATTTGGCGGTTGCAGCACCGATTCCCGCGCTGGCGCCGGTCACCACTGCCACTCTTTTGTCTGACTGAGATGTCGTCACCTGACCAACATTAGATGGCGTGCTAAGTTCTTCGTGTGTCCGGAAGTCTCCAGTCCCGCTTCGTGCGGCGTGCGTGTTGTTGTCGCGCACCCCGCCGCGCCTGACTGAACCCGGACACCGTTTTCCCGTCCTGCTGAGTCGCCAGGTGTGGTCTCTCCCCACCAGCCGACAAATCAGTAAGGACAATTCACGTGACCACCGTCATCGCCGCTCCCCGCCGGAATCCCGCCCGTAATGCCGCCGTCTCCTCGTCCGGCACGTCGGCGCGCACCTCCCGGTCCCTGGCCGCCGCCTCGCGTTATCCGCAGTCGCGGCTCCTGCACATCGTCGCGCCGTCGCTGAAGGTGCCCGATGCCGCCGCGGCATCGGTGTTCAGCGCGGTCCGCACCCGCGGCCCCATCGCCCGGGACGCCATCGCGCAGCTCACCCAGCTGAGCATCGCGACCGTCAACCGTCAGGTCACCGCGCTGCTCGAAGCCGGAATCCTGCGTGAGCGTGCCGATCTCGCGGTTTCGGGGGCCATCGGACGGCCTCGCGTTCCCGTCGAGGTCAACCACGAGCCTTACCTCACGCTCGGCATCCACATCGGTGCCCGCACCACCAGCATCGTGGCCACCGACCTGTTCGGTCGCACCCTCGACGTGGTCGAGACGCCGACCCCGTCGGGATCGCAGTCCGCGGCGTTGGCCACGCTGGCCTCCAGCGCCCGCCGTTACCTGAGCCGCTGGCACCGCCGTCGTCCGTTGTGGGTCGGTATCGCCGCCGGTGGCGTCGTCGACAGCGCCACCGGGTATCTCGATCACCCCCGACTGGGGTGGGTCGATGCCCCGGTGGGGCCCGTGCTCGCCGAAGCCCTCGGGTTGCCGGTGTCGGTCGCCTCACACGTCGACGCGATGGCCGGTGCCGAACTGCTGCTGGGTGGACGGCGTTCCTCGCCGGAGTCCGTCGGCGCCCCGTCCCGGACCAGTCTCTACGTGTATGCCCGCGAGACCGTCGGCTACGCGCTGTCGATCGACGGCCGGGTGCACTCGCCGGCCAGCGGACCAGGCACTATCGCCGGTCTGCCTGCGCAGTCTGAATTGCTCGGTGGCACAGGACAACTGGAGTCCACCGTGAGTGACGAGGCGGTACTCAACGCGGCCCGCAAGTTGCGGATCATCCCGGCTGAAGGCCCGTCCTCGACCCTGGGGACGGTGCTGCGCGCGGCCCGGCAGGGCAACGAGAAGGCGGTCGAGCTGTTGGCCGATCGGGCCCGGGTGCTCGGCGAGGCCGTCGCGCTCCTGCGTGATCTGCTCAACCCCGACGATCTGGTGCTCGGCGGCCAGGCCTTCACCGAATACCCGGAGGGCATGTCCGTCGTGGAGGACGCCGTCGCGCGGCGTTCGGTGCTGGGGCCCCGCGATATCCGGCTGACGGCCTTCGGAAACCGGGTGCAGGAGGCCAGTGCCGGCATCGTTTCGCTGGGCGGTCTGTACGCCGATCCGATCGGTGCCATGCGGCGCGCTCAAACCCGCCGATCCGCAGCGGTGTAGACATGTCTGTGTGCGTCTAGCCCCGGACCTCGAGATTCCGCGCCGCGTTGCGGTGCTATCCGTACATACTTCGCCGCTGGCGCAGCCGGGTACCGGTGATGCCGGCGGGATGAATGTCTACGTGTTGCAGACCGCATTGCAGCTGGCCCGGCGCGGTGTCGAGGTGGAGGTTTTCACCAGGGCCACCTCGTCGTCGGACGCCCCGGTGGTGCAGGTGGCTCCGGGCGTGCTGGTGCGCAACGTGGTGGCCGGGCCGTTCGAGGGCCTGGACAAGTACGACCTGCCCACCCAGCTGTGCGCGTTCACCGCAGGGGTGTTGCGCGCCGAGGCGACCCATGAGCCCGGCTACTACGACGTCGTGCACTCGCACTACTGGCTGTCCGGTCAGGTCGGCTGGCTGGCCCGCGACCGCTGGGCGGTGCCGCTGGTGCACACCGCGCACACCCTGGCCGCGGTGAAGAACGCCGCGCTGGCCGCCGGGGATTCACCCGAGCCGCCGTTGCGTGCGGTGGGGGAGCAGCAGGTGGTCGACGAGGCCGACCGGCTCATCGTCAACACCGAACATGAAGCACAGCAACTGGTTTCACTGCATCAAGCTGATCCGGGACGGATCGATGTGGTACATCCGGGCGTCGATCTGGATGCGTTCACCCCGGGGGATCGCGCCGCGGCACGGGCAATCCTGGGCATTGCGCCCGACGAGCAGGTGGTCGCGTTCGTGGGCCGGATCCAGCCGCTCAAGGCGCCCGACGTGCTGCTGCGCGCCGCGGCCAAACTGCCCGGGGTCCGGGTGCTGGTCGCCGGCGGACCGTCCGGCAGCGGCCTGGCCGAGCCCGACACCCTGATCCGCCTGGCCGACGAACTGGGCATCACCGACCGCGTGACCTTCCTGCCCCCGCAGTCCCGTGACGAGCTGGTCAACGTGTACCGCGCCGCCGATGTGGTCGCCGTGCCCAGCTACTCCGAATCCTTCGGCCTGGTCGCCATCGAGGCCCAGGCCTGCGGTACCCCGGTGGTGGCGGCCGCGGTCGGCGGTCTGCCGGTCGCGGTGGCCGACGGGGTCAGCGGAGCCCTGGTCGAAGGCCACGACGTCGACGACTGGGCCGCCGCGATCGACGGCGTGCTGCAGCGCGATCCGGATCCACTGAGCGTGGCCGCAGCGGCCCACGCCGCGCAGTTCTCCTGGGGGCACACCGTCGACGCCCTGCTGGACAGCTACGCGCACGCGATGAGCGACTACCGGTCCCGGCACCGCAGGCCCGGCCGTCGTCCCGGGCGGCGGTTCGCACTGCGTCGCGGGGTGCGGGCATAACCATGGGCACCGGCGTCGAACAGATCATCACCGACACCCTCGACGAGCACGAGCTCGTCTACCACCGGCACGAGGGCGCCCACGGCGGGCTGCCCGGCATCATCGTCGAGCTGCCCGGCGAACGGAAGCTCAAGACGAACACCATCCTGAGCATCGGCGAGCACTCGGTACGCATCGAGGCGTTCGTGTGCCGCAAGCCCGACGAGAACTTCGAAGGCGTCTACCGGTTCCTGCTCAAGCGCAACCGCAGGCTCTACGGCGTCGCCTACACCCTCGACAATGTCGGCGACATCTATCTCGTCGGCCGGATGGCCCTGCACTCGGTCACCGCCGAGGAGATCGACCGCGTGCTCGGCCAGGTGCTCGAGGCCGTCGACTCCGACTTCAACACCTTGCTGGAGCTGGGTTTCCGCTCTTCCATCCAGAAGGAGTGGGAGTGGCGGGTCTCGCGCGGTGAGTCACTGAAGAACCTCAAGGCATTCGAGCACCTGATCGAGGACTGAGTCTCAGGCTCAGGCTCACGCGCGAGCGTGGGCCCTGTGCACACGGATTCGCCCGAATACGTGCACAGCACCCACGCTCGGCCGGCGCGACCGCGACCGTGAGAAGATCCTCTGCATGCCGACGCTGATCCTGCTCCGCCACGGTGAGAGCGACTGGAACCAGAAGAACCTGTTCACCGGATGGGTCGACGTCGACCTCACCGACAAGGGCCGGACCGAGGCCGTCCGCGGCGGCAAGCTGCTGGTCGAGAATGACGTGCTGCCCGACGTGGTCTACACGTCGCTGCTGCGCCGCGCGATCACCACCGCGAACCTCGCCCTGGACGCCGCCGACCGGCACTGGATCCCGGTACACCGCGACTGGCGGCTCAACGAGCGGCACTACGGCGCCCTGCAGGGCCTGGACAAGGCCGCCACCAAGGAGAAGTACGGCGAAGAGCAGTTCATGGCGTGGCGCCGCAGCTACGACACCCCGCCGCCGGCCATCGAGAAGGGCAGCGAGTTCAGCCAGGACGCCGACCCGCGCTACGCGGACATCGGCGGCGGCCCGCTGACCGAATGCCTCAAGGACGTGGTGACCCGGTTCGTGCCGTACTACGAGGACACGATCGTGCCCGACCTCAAGGCCGGCAAGACCGTGCTGATCGCGGCCCACGGAAACTCGCTGCGTGCGCTGGTGAAATACCTCGACGGCATGTCCGACGAGGAAGTCGTCGGCCTGAACATCCCGACCGGCATCCCGCTGCTCTACGAACTCGACGAAAACCTCAAGCCCCTGGTCACGGGCGGGGAGTACCTCGACCCCGAGGCCGCCGCTGCCGGGGCCGCCGCGGTCGCCGCGCAGGGTGCCAAGAAATAATTCGCTGGACACTCGGGCCTGCGGGCAAACAGCAGGTTACCGGGGGTTAACGACAGCCGAACTCCTGTATTTGACGGTGTGACATGTCCCGTTTTGGTCGCACGCTGCTGGGATGACGTTCACCGGGTGCGTACGATTTTCGCGTGAGCTTGGTGTCGGCGTTACTGCTGACTGCGGTCGTATCGTTGCTCGCGCTGATCGTCGGTGCGGGGGTGGCCGCCGCAGTCGCCCCTCGCCTCGTGGCCAACCGGCAGCGTCGCGAAGCTGATCAGGCCGGCCTGACTGTGTCGCAGATGCTGCAGCACATCGTGTCTGCAGCGCCCAACGGCATCGTCGTGGTCGACACGTTCAACGACGTCGTCTACGCCAACGACCGGGCCTCCGAGCTGGGCGTCGTGCGCGACCGGCTTCTCGACGACCGGGCCTGGCGGGCGGCCGAGCAGGTATTCGCCACCGGCCAGCCGATCGACGTCGACCTGTCGCCCCGCAAGCTTCCGCACCCCGGACGTTCGGGTATCTCGGTGCGCGGCTGGGTGCGGCTGCTGTCGGGTGAAGACCGCCGTTTCGCCGTCGTCTACGCCGACGACCAGTCCGAACACGCCAGGATGGAAGCGACCCGGCGGGATTTCGTCGCCAACGTCAGCCATGAGCTCAAGACCCCGGTGGGCGCCATGCGCGTGCTGGCCGAAGCGTTGCAGGCCTCCGCCGACGACCCGGACATGGTGCGCCGCTTCTCCGACAAGATGGTGGCCGAATCGCTGCGGCTGGCCGACATGGTCGGCGAGCTGATCGAGCTGTCCCGGCTGCAGGGCGCCGAGCGGCTGCCCGATCTGGGCGCCGTCGACGTCGACACCGTGGTGTCCGAAGCGCTGTCGCGGCACAAGGTGGCCGCCGACAAGGCCGACATCTCGATCACCACCGACGCCCCGACCGGCTACCGGGTGCTGGGCGACCAGACCCTGCTGGTGACCGCGATCGCCAACCTGGTGTCGAATGCAATTGCTTACTCGCCCAACGGATCCGGCATATCCATCAGCCGGCGCCGGCGGGGTGGGAGTGTCGAGATCGCGGTCACCGACCGCGGTATCGGAATCGCCAAGGCCGATCAGGAGCGGGTCTTCGAGCGGTTCTTCCGGGTCGACAAGGCCCGGTCGCGCGCCACTGGCGGTACCGGGCTGGGCCTGGCGATCGTCAAACACGTGGCCGCCAACCACAACGGAACCATCCGGCTGTGGAGTCAGCCGGGCACCGGGTCGACATTCACGTTGTCGATTCCGGCCTATCCCGATACCGATGAGTCCACAAGTGACTCAGACGACCGAGAGGATTAGCGAGACCGATGACCAGCGTGTTGATCGTTGAGGACGAGGAGTCGCTGGCCGATCCCCTGGCATTCCTGCTCCGCAAGGAAGGCTTCGAGGCCACCGTGGTGGCCGATGGTCCCTCCGCACTGGCCGAGTTCGAGCGCTCCGGCGCCGATATCGTCCTGCTGGACCTGATGCTGCCCGGGATGAGCGGTACCGATGTCTGTAAGCAACTGCGGGCCCGATCCAGCGTGCCGGTGATCATGGTCACCGCGCGTGACAGTGAGATCGACAAGGTTGTCGGCCTCGAGTTGGGTGCCGATGACTATGTCACCAAGCCGTATTCGGCCCGCGAGCTGATCGCGCGGATCCGGGCGGTATTGCGCCGCGGCTCCGACACCGACGACAGCGCCATCGGCGACGGCGTGCTCGAGGCCGGCCCGGTGCGGATGGACGTCGAACGGCATGTCGTGAGCGTCAACGGGGAGCAGATCACGTTGCCGCTCAAGGAGTTCGACCTCCTGGAGTACCTGATGCGCAACAGCGGGCGGGTGCTCACCAGAGGCCAGCTCATCGACCGGGTGTGGGGCGCCGACTACGTGGGCGACACCAAAACCCTTGACGTGCATGTCAAACGGCTGCGCTCCAAGATCGAGGCAGACCCGGCCAACCCGGTGCACCTCGTGACCGTGCGCGGTCTCGGCTACAAGCTGGAGGGCTGAACCCCGTTGGAGGCCGGGGTCGCTCGATGCTCGGCCGCGCTGGTCGCCGGATGTACGGCGACCAGCCCCAGCGCGCTGCGCCGCCGGCACATCGCGGCCAACTCGGCGTAGGCCTTCTCGCCGAGCACCGCGATGAGCTCGGGGGCGTAGGACTCGAAAACCGGGCGGGCGCCGACATGCGCGGCGGGATCACCGGTGCAGTACCAGTGCAGGTCGGCACCGCCCTCGCCCCAGCCGCGCCGGTCGTATTCGGTGATGACGGTCCGCAGGATCTGGGTTTCGTCGGGCCGGGTGATCCACTCCTGGCTGCGGCGGATCGGCAACTGCCAGCACACGTCGGGCTTCATGGTCAGTGGCTCGACACCGAGCTTGAGGGCCTTGCTGTGCAGCGCACACCCGATTCCGCCGGCGAACCCCGGACGGTTCAGGAAGATGCATGCGCCCTTGTACTTCCGGGTGCGCAGGTTGGGCTTGCCGTCGTACTCGTCGTCTTCCAGGTAGCCCTTGCGGCCCAGGCCCTTGTCGCGGAACTGCCAGTCTTCATCGGTCAGTTGACTGACCGCGTCGTCAAGCCGGGCCCGATCGTCGTCGTCAGAAAGGAACGCTCCATGGGAGCAGCAGCCATCGTCCGGGCGGCCCTCGACCGTGCCCTTGCAGGCCGGTGTGCCGAACACACACGTCCAGCGGGACAACAACCACGTCATATCGGCCGCGATCAGATGTGTCGCGTCCTCCGGGTCGTAGAACTCCACCCATTCGCGGGCAAAGTCGAGTTCGACTTCGCCGGGATGCACATCTGTCACGGCGCAAACGGTACTCGCATACGCCGTAACGCATTTCCCAACCGTGGTACGACGCGGAGTGGGACACACCACAAGCCTGGCCTGCCCATCCCGAAGGTTGCGGGTGGTCCGGCCACGAAGCGCCTCTCGACTGCGGTTAGGTTGGTGCAGTGCGGTTAGGCGTGCTCGATGTCGGGAGTAACACGGTGCATCTCCTCGTGGTGGATGCGCGCCGTGGCGGGCACCCGACCCCGATGAGCTCCACGAAGGCGGCCCTGCGGCTGGCCGAGGCGATCGACAACTCGGGCAAGCTGACCCGCAAGGGTGCCGACAGCCTGGTGGCCACCGTCGACGAGTTCGCCAAAATTGCCACCAGCTCGGGCTGTGCCGAACTGATGGCGTTTGCCACCTCTGCGGTGCGCGACGCCACGAACTCTGAGGAAGTGCTGGCAAGGGTGCGGGCCGAGACCGGGGTGTCCCTCGGGGTGCTCAGCGGCGTCGACGAATCCCGGCTGACATTCTTGGCGGTGCGCCGCTGGTACGGCTGGAGCGCCGGTCGAATCATCAACATCGACATCGGCGGCGGCTCGCTGGAGCTGTCCAGCGGGGTCGACGAAGAGCCCGAGGTGGCGCTGTCGCTCCCGCTCGGTGCCGGGCGGCTGACCAGGGAATGGCTGACCGAAGACCCACCTGGGCGGCGCCGGGTCGCGATGCTGCGGGACTGGTTGGCCACCGAACTCGCCGACGCCGGTGCCACCATGCGCCGGGCCGGGAATCCGGATCTCACGGTGGCGAGCTCGAAGACCTTCCGGTCGTTGGCGCGGCTCACGGGCGCGGCCCCTTCAGGGGCAGGCCCGCGGGTCAAGCGGACCCTCACCGCGGCTGGATTAAGACAGCTCATAGCTTTCATCTCTAGGATGACAGCGGCTGACCGTGCCGAACTGGAAGGGGTGAGTGCCGAGCGCGCACCACAGATCGTGGCCGGTGCTTTGGTAGCTGAAGCTAGTATGCGAGCACTGGAGATCGATTCCGTCGACATTTGCCCCTGGGCTTTGCGGGAGGGTTTGATTCTGCGGAAACTCGACAGCGAGGCCGACGGCACAGCCTTGGTAGAGACGTCGGCGCGCGACGCCGCACGTTAAGGAAAAGCTAGCCCCAAAGGCAACATAGGTATGACAGGACCAGAGAACAGCCCATCCGGCACCCGACCGATCTCGGTAGCGGAGTTGCTGGCGAAGAACGGGACGATCGGGGCGCCCCCGGTCGGCGGTCGCCGTCGGCGCCGTCGCGGTAACAGCGACGCGGTGACCGTCGCCGAACTCACCGGCGAAATCCCGATCATCACCGACGACATCGAGTTCGAACCCCGCGGTGAATCGGTTCCCGCCCCTGATCCACTGGTCGACACCGCCGTCGTGGCACCGATCCTGGATGAACCCCGCGAGCCGCGTGAGCAGCCGCAGCCGCGTGAGCAACCGCAGCCGCGTGATGAGCCGCGGGTCCGCAGCGGGAGTCGCGGCGGTGTCTCCAGGCCGCCTCGGGCCAAACCGGCCGCCAGGCCGGCCGAACCCGTTGAGGTGCGCACCGACGCCGAGGACGACTACGAGGCGCACCTGGCTGCGCGCGACGCCGATCCGGAACCCGTCGAATTCCGGCCACGCCCGCGCCGCGCGCCGTACAAGCGCTCGGCGCCCGACTACCAGCCGTCGGGCACCGGCGCCGAGCGGATGAGTCCTGATCCCCTCTACGACCTCCACGAGGACGATGCGGCCGAGCCGGTCGACACGTTGGTCGAAGCCGACGCTCGCGATGTCCGCGACGTGGACACCGACGACGCGGCATACGACGACTACGACGATGAGTACGGGGACCGTTCCTACTCCTCGCTCGGGCCACTGTTCGGCGCCGAGTCCGGCGCCGACGACCGCGCCCGTCGTCCCCGCGGCGGCGTCGACGACATCGACCTCGAGGACGAAGGGCTGTCCGAGGGCGCCGATGAAGCCGACGTCTTCGACGAGCACGACGAATTCGACGAGGATCAGCCGCCCAGCTCCCCGCTGGTTCGCGCAATGTGGATCGTCGGGCAGTGCGTGATCGCGGTGGGCTTCGGTGCCGGCCTGTTCATCGCCTTCGACCAGCTGTGGAAGTGGAACACCATCGTCGCGCTGGTGCTCGGCGTGCTGGTGATTCTCGGCCTGGCCGGTGGCGTGCGGGTGGTTCGCAAGACCGAGGACATCGGCAGCACGCTGACCGCGGTGGCGGTCGGAGCGCTGGTCACCTTCGGACCATTGGCTCTGCTGCAGGCGAATTAGGCCGCGGCGCTGCGGCCGAGTTAGTACGGCGGTACACAATTGGTTGTGCGCCCAGCCATCAAGATCGGCCTGTCCACCGCTTCGGTCTATCCGCTGAGGACGGAGGCCGCCTTCGAGCACGCCGCCCGACTCGGCTACGACGGTGTCGAGCTGATGGTGTGGGCGGAATCGGTCAGCCAGGACATCGACACCGTCGCCAAGATGTCCGCGCACTACGGGGTGCCGGTGCTGTCGGTGCATGCACCCTGCCTGCTGATCTCGCAGCGGGTGTGGGGCGCCAACCCGATCCCGAAATTGGAACGCAGCGTGCGGGCCGCCGAACAACTGGGCGCGCAGACCGTCGTCGTGCATCCGCCGTTCCGCTGGCAGCGCCGCTACGCCGAGGGCTTCAGCGAGCAGGTCGCCCGACTGGAGGCCGACAGCGAGGTCCTGGTGGCGGTGGAGAACATGTTCCCGTTTCGGGCCGACCGGTTCTTCGGGGCGGGCGGCACGTCCATCGAGCGGATGCGCAAGCGCGGCGGTCGACCCGGCCCGGGTATTTCTGCGTTCGCGCCGTCCTACGACCCGCTGGACGGCGATCACGCGCACTACACGCTCGATCTGAGCCACACCGCGACCGCAGGCACCGACGCCATGGACATGGCCCGGCGCATGGGCGACGGCCTGGTGCACCTGCACCTGTGCGACGGTAAGGGCGCGTCCACCGACGAGCATCTGGTCCCGGGCCGCGGCACCCAGCCGACCGCAGAGGTGTGCCGGATGCTGGCCGCGGGAAATTTCTCCGGCCACGTCGTCCTGGAGGTCACCACCTCGGCGGCCAAGACGGCCGCCGAACGCGAGGCGCTGCTGACCGAATCGCTGCAATTCGCCCGTACCCACCTGTTGCGCTGAAACCTGACCCGGCCCCTGCAAAAAGGACTCGTACATGACTGGCTCCACCCTGTTCACCGACGCCATGGCGCTGACGCCGGCCGGTGACGGCGTCTATCACGGTGAGCTCAACGAGCATTGGACGATCGGGCCGAAGGTGCACGGCGGCGCGATGCTCGCGCTGTGCGCCAAGGCCGCGCGCACCGAGTTGGGCACGTCGGCGCAACCTCTAGCGGTGTCGGGGAACTTCCTCTGGGCACCGGATCCCGGTCCGATGCAGGTGGTCACCACGGTGCGCAAGCGGGGCCGCCGGATCGGTCTGGTGGACGTGGAGCTCCGTCAGGGGGAGCGCACGGCGGTCACGGTGTCGGTGACCCTCGGCGAGCCCGAACATCACGTGCCCCCGCTGCTGTCGTTCAACCCGGTGGTGCCGTTGATGACGCCGGAACCGCCGCCGGGTCTGGAGCCGATCGGTCCCGGCCATCCGATGGAGCACATCGTGCACCTGGCACACGGCTGTGACATCCGGCCGGCGTTGCACACCATGGGCCCGCGGACGGATGGCGGTCCACCCGTGTTCGAGTACTGGGTGCGGCCGAAGGGAGTCGCTCCCGACGTGCTGTTCGCCCTTCTCTGCGGCGATGTGTCGGCTCCGGTGACATTTGCCGTGGAACGCACCGGTTGGGCGCCCACGGTCCAGCTGACGGCCTATCTGCGGGCATTGCCGGCCGATGGCTGGCTGCGGGTGATGTGCACCTCGGTTCAGATCGGCCAGGACTGGTTCGACGAGGACCACATCGTGGTCGACTGCGAGGGCCGGATCATCGTGCAGACGCGGCAGTTGGCGATGGTGCCCACGCCGGGCTGACACGGCCCTGACGCGCGGGCATGGAATGCTGTCGCCCATGTCGAGAATCGCGATAATCGGCGGCGGAAGCATGGGCGAGGCGCTGCTGTCGGGGCTGTTACGGGCTGGCAGACAGGTCAAGGACATGGTGGTCGCGGAGAAATTCCCGGACCGGGTCAAGTACCTGTCAGAGAAGTATTCGGTGCAGGTGACCTCGGTCGTCGCTGCCGCCGAGAACGCCACCTACGTGGTCATCGCGGTCAAACCTGGCGATGTCGAGAAAGTGATCGACGAGATCGCCGAGGCGGCGGTTCGCGCCGACAGCGACACCGCCGAGCAGGTGTTCGTCTCCATCGCCGCGGGTGTGGCCACGTCGTACTACGAGAACAAGCTGCCGGCCGGATCGCCGGTGATCCGCGTCATGCCCAACTCTCCGATCGTGGTCGGCGGCGGGGTGAGCGCCTTGGCGCCGGGCCGGTTCGCGACCGCTGATCAGCTCAAGGCGGTCTCGTCGATCTTCGATGCGGTCGGTGGCGTGATCACCGTCGCCGAGTCGCAGCTGGACGCGGTGACCGCGGTTTCCGGCTCGGGCCCGGCGTACTTCTTCCTAATGGTCGAGGCCTTGGTGGATGCGGCCGTGGAATCGGGCCTGTCGCGTGCCGTGGCCACCGATCTGGCGGTGCAGACGATGGCCGGTTCGGCGGCGATGCTGCTGGAGCGCCTCGATGAGGTGAACGCGGCCGGAGGCGCCGCGCTGGACACCACGCCGGCCCAATTGCGGGCGATGGTGACGTCGCCGGCCGGGACTACGGCCGCTGGGCTGCGGGAACTGGAGCGTGGGGGACTGCGGACCGCGGTCTCCAATGCCGTTCAGGCCGCGAAAACGCGCTCTGAGCAGCTCGGAATTACATCTGAGTAATTAGATTAATTCCAACTGATTAGCCCACACCCGTCGCAGTAACCCCACCCGCCACGCTATTCTCCCTTTGTATGCGCGGGTCGGTGCCAGCGGTGGGGAAGCCGCTGGGACTGCCTGTGCCTGATTGATTGGGTTGCGATGACGTCTATGAACGGGCCATCGGCGCGGGATGCTGGCGACGGTCAGCCTCGAGCTCAATTTCTGACGGTCGCCGAAGTGGCGAGCTTGATGAGGGTCTCGAAGATGACGGTGTACCGGTTGGTGCACAACGGTGAACTGCCAGCGGTGCGAGTGGGTCGATCGTTCCGGGTCCACGCCAAGGCGGTCCACGATCTGCTGGAGTCTTCGTACTTCGACGCCGGTTAGGCACACGCCGCAGCGGTCTGGGTGGGCCTGAGCAGGCTGGCGTTTTCCGTTTCGGTGGTCGGCCCGGGTAAAGTGACCGGGTCAACCATCCAGCGTGAGTAGCGGAGACACCAGACTTTATGGGCTCAGTCATCAAGAAGCGGCGTAAGCGTATGTCGAAGAAGAAGCACCGCAAGCTGCTTCGCCGTACTCGGGTGCAGCGTAGAAAGCTTGGCAAGTAGCCTTCCGCTGCAGCCGCTAGGCTGAGCCGATGGATTCTGATGGTCGTTCGGGGGGACGCCCGACGGGAGTCCCCGGGTCGTCTGGCGCGGACTCTTCCGGTGGAACGCAGTCCGCAGGTGCGGCGCCCGCTCCGAAAGTGGTTCTGGTCACGGGTGCGTGCCGGTTCCTCGGTGGTTATCTGACCGCCAGGCTGGCACAGAACCCGTCGATCGAGCATGTCATCGCCGTGGATGCGGTGGTGCCGAGCAAGGACCTCATGCGTCGGATGGGGCGGGCCGAGTTCGTCCGGGCCGACATCCGCAACCCGTTTATCGCCAAGGTGATCCGAAACGGGAATGTGGACACCGTCGTGCATGCCGCGGCGGCGTCCTACGCGCCGCGGTCCGGAGGGCGCGCCACGTTGAAGGAACTCAACGTGATGGGCGCGATCCAACTGTTCGCGGCCTGCCAGAAGGCGCCGTCGGTCCGTCGGGTCGTGCTCAAGTCCACCTCAGAGGTGTATGGCTCGAGCTCCCGTGATCCGGTGATGTTCAGCGAGGAGAGCAGCGCCCGGCGTCCGCCGGGTGACGGGTTCGCCCGCGACAGCATGGACATCGAGGGCTATGCGCGCGGCCTGGCCCGGCGTCGTCCGGACATCGGCGTGACCATCCTTCGGCTGGCCAATATGATCGGGCCGGCCATGGATACCGCCTTGTCGCGGTATCTGGCGGGGCCGGTGGTCCCGTCGTTGGTCGGCCACGACGCACGGCTGCAGTTGTTGCACGAACAGGACGCCCTCGGCGCCCTGGAGCGTGCGACCATGGCCGGCAAGGCGGGCACATTCAACGTCGGCGCCTCGGGCATCATCATGATGAGCCAGGCGATCCGGCGGTCGGGGCGTGTCCGGCTTCCCGTCCCGCGCGGGGCGTTGTCGGCGATCAATTCACTCAGTCGCGCAACGCGTTACACCGAACTCGACCGCGATCAGATGAACTATCTGAGCTACGGCCGGGTTATGGACACTACGCGAATGCACAGGGATCTGGGTTACAGTCCCAAGTGGACGACCGCCGAGGCATTCGACGACTACGTCCGTGGTCGCGGATTGACACCGATACTTGATCCGCGATGGGTACGCTCAATGGAGAGTCGCGCCATGGGGGTGGCGCAGCGTTTGGGATATTAGGACTGGCTCTATCCGGGGTGGGAGAAGGTATCGACGTGGCGGCTGAATCCAAGGCGAAAGTTATTCCGCTGCATGGGAACTCGAGCCGTGCCTCCGCTGCGCGCCGGGCGGCGGCCCGGTCCGACAGTGCCCGCAGGCACCCGTCTGTCCTGGCCGATCCGGGTAGCCGGGCCTCGGCCGAGCAGATCGCCGCGGTAGTCCGGGAGATCGATCAGCGGCGCAGCAGCGCCTCGGGTCACTCGCCGGCCGACGACGGCCCCAGCGAACTCGTCAAGGGCATCGCGGCGGTCTCTGAATTCGTCCGCACCCGGATGACCGGTGAGTACCCGGTGGACGAGTTCGGGTTCGATCCGCACATCACCAACGCAATCTTCCTGCCTTTGCTGAGAACGTTTTTCAGGTCCTGGTTCCGGGTCGAGGTGTCCGGCATCGAGAACCTGCCCGAGAGTGGCGCGGCGCTCGTGGTGGCCAACCACGCCGGGGTGCTGCCCTTCGACGGGCTGATGACTCAGGTGGCCGTGCACGATCACCATCCCGGACACCGGGATCTGCGTCTGCTGGCCGCGGACCTGGTCTTCGATCTGCCGATGGTCGGTGCGGCTGCCCGCAAAGCCGGGCACACCATGGCCTGCACCACCGACGCGCACCGACTGCTCGCCAACGGCGAGCTCACCGCCGTGTTCCCCGAAGGCTTCAAGGGGCTGGGCAAGAACTTCAAGGACCGGTACAAGCTGCAGCGGTTCGGCCGTGGCGGGTTCGTTTCCGCAGCTCTGCGGGCACAGGCGCCGATCGTGCCGTGCTCGATCGTCGGGTCGGAGGAGATCTACCCGATGATGGCCGACGTCAAGCTGCTGGCCCGGTTGCTCGGTCTGCCGTACTTCCCGGTGACCCCGCTGTTCCCGTTGGCCGGCCCGCTCGGGCTGGTGCCGTTGCCGTCGAAGTGGCACATCCAGTTCGGCGAGCCGATCGAGACGGCCGATTACGAAGAGGGCGCCGCCGACGACCCGATGATCACCTTCGAGCTCACCGATCAGGTCCGCGAGACCATCCAGCACACGCTCTATCAGCTGCTGGCGGGGCGCCGAAACATGTTCTTCGGCTGAGGTTTTCGCCTTACCTTCTCCCGGCCAGCAGACACAAAACTGCCCCTTTTCGTGTGAAAAGGGGCAGTTTTGTGTCTGCTCGCGGAAGGGAAAATCAGGCGCCGGACTTTTGCCCAGCAACCATCTTGGCGATCGCGGCATCGCGGGCCGCGGCGATCTGTGAACTGATCTCGTCGGCCTCGTCGATGGCCGCCTCGCCGAGCATGGTGACGATGCTGGTGGCAACCGGGTTGCCGTCGTCGTCGGAGACCTCGGCCCGGACCTCGGCGATCACGGTGCCGTGCGACTCGATGACCGAGTCCAGGTACGAGTCGAACCACAGCTTGTCGCCGACCAGGATCGGGCGGTGGAAGATCAGCTTCTGGTCGCGGTGCAGCACGCGCTCCAGGTTGATCGGGATGTCGAACTTGTCGAACAGCTCCAGCTGGACACGCCGGCCGGCCACCGCCAGGAACGTCACCGAGGCCACGACCGAGTCGTAGCCGTATTCCTTGGCAGCCTCGGCGTCATAGAGCGCCGGATGCTCGTCCTTGACCGCGCGGGCGAACTCGCGGACCTTCTCCCGGCCGACCTCGAAGTAGTCGGGGTACCGGTAGTGAGTCCCGATGATGTTTGCGGCGATGCTCATGTTCCCTGCGCTGTTCGGTATGCGGTGCGCGGTGCGCACAAACGTGCATGGCTGCGGGGGCCCGCTGGCGCGGCCCGCCGCGGCAGCTTATCAGCGCGGGACACCCGCTCAGCGAATGTCGTGGCGGCGGGACGCGGCAGCCGCCAGTGCGCCGCCCAGCGCCCCGAGGGCCAGTGCCGACGGCACGCCGATGCGCGCCGCCTTGCGTGCGGTGCGGAAATCGCGGATCTCCCAGCCCCGTTCCCTGGCGACATCGCGCAGGGCGGCGTCGGGGTTGATCGCCACCGCGGTACCGACCAGCGACAGCATCGGCACGTCGTTGAAGCTGTCCGAATAGGCCGTGCACCGGCGCAGGTTCAGCCCTTCCCGGATGGCCAGCGATCGCACCGCATGGGCCTTGCCGGTGCCGTGCAGGATGTCGCCGACCAGCCGTCCGGTGAACACCCCGTCGACCGACTCGGCCACCGTGCCCAGCGCGCCCGTCAGCCCCAGGCGCCGCGCGATCGTGGCGGCCAGCTCATAGGGGGTCGCGGTGACCAGCCACACCTGCTGACCGGCGTCCAGGTGCATCTGGGCCAGCGCCCGGGTTCCCGGCCAGATCTTGTCGGCGATGATCTCGTCGTAGATCTCCTCGCCGAGTTCGACGAGCTCGGCGGTGGAGCGACCCTCGATGAACGCCAGGGCCTTCTGCTTGCCCTCGGCGACGTCGTCGCTGTTCTCCTTGCCGGTGAACTGGAACTTGGCCTGCGCGTAGGCGATGCCGAGGATGTCGCGGTAGGTGAAGTACTTGCGGGCGGCCAGGCCGCGGGCAAAGTGCACCAGCGACGATCCGTGGACCAGGGTGTTGTCGACGTCGAAGAACGCCGCGGCCGTCAGATCGGGCGGCGGCGCCGGTACCCCGGCGGGCTCGGTGTCGGACTCGAGCTCGGTGACAGCGAGTTCGGCGCCGGCCTCGGCGGCAAGCTCCTGTTCGAGCGCATCGGCACTACCGGATTCGGACACGAATTCACCCTAGGTCACCGGGCCGGGATACTGGCGGTGTGGAGCGCGAGCAGGCGGGTAGCGGCGGTCGAGCCACTGTGACGTTGCTGACCCGGGCCGGGTGCGGTATGTGCGAAAAGGCGGCCCGGCAGCTGGCCGCGTTGCGCGAGGAGCTGGACTTCGACCTGGTGAACACCGACGTCGACGTGGCAGCCGCCGCCGGGGACACGACACTGCGGGCCCGGTACGGCGATCTGTTACCGGTGATTTTGCTGAACGGGACCGAACACAGTTACTGGGATGTCGACGAGCAGGCCCTTCGGGCCGACGTCCCCAGCAGATGACGCCGCCAGATGAAATTTGGTGGGCGGGCGGGAAACGATTACCTTGGTGACGTGGTGATGAAGCCGTGAGTGTGCTGCTATTCGGGGTTTCGCACCGCAGCGCGCCGGTGTCTGTTCTCGAGCAGTTGAGCACTGACGAGTCGGATCAGGCCAAGATCATCGACGAGGTCCTTCGATCCTCGTTGGTCACCGAGGCCATGGTCCTGTCCACCTGCAACCGCGTCGAGATCTATGCCGTGGTCGAGGCCTTCCACGGTGGCCTGTCGATCATCGGGCAGGTGCTGTCCGACCACTCCGGCATGTCGCTCAACGATCTCACCAAATACGCCTATGTGCGCTACGCCGAGGCTGCCGTCGAGCATCTGTTCGCGGTGACCAGCGGCCTGGATTCGGCCGTCATCGGTGAAGCCCAGGTGCTGGGGCAGGTGCGTCGCGCCTATTCGTCGGCCGAAGAGCACCAGACCGTCGGGCGCACCCTCCACGAACTGGCCCAACGCGCCCTCAATGTCGGCAAGCGGGTGCACTCCGAGACCGGGATCGACGCCGCGGGCGCATCCGTGGTGTCGGTCGCCCTCGGCATGGCCGAGACCAAACTCACCGGCGGGCTCGCCGGGCGCACCGCAGCCGTGATCGGCGCGGGCTCGATGGGCGCGCTGGCCGGCGCGCACCTGGTGCGGGCCGGAATCGAGCGGGTCCACGTGGTGAACCGCTCGCTGCCGCGCGCTGAGCGCCTCGCCGCCAACCTCACCGAGCAGGGTGTGCAGGCGCAGGCCTTTTCTCTGGACGATCTGTCGGAGGCTCTGGCCGACGCCGATGTCGTGGTCAGCAGCACCGGGGCGGTACGTCCGGTGGTGTCGCTGGCCGACGTGCACCACGCCCTGGCGCAGCGAAATGCTGCCGCCGGCGGCGACCGGCAGTTGGTGATCTGCGATCTCGGCATGCCGCGTGACGTGGACCCGGCGGTAGCCGGGCTGCCCGGTGTCTGGGTGGTCGACATGGACCGGATCCAGCGGGAACCGTCGGCGCGTGCGGCGGCCACCGATGCCGACGCGGCCCGCACGATCGTCGCCACCGAGGTTGCCAACTACCTGGCCGGCCAGCGGATGGCCGAGGTCACCCCGACCGTCACCGCGCTGCGGCAGCGCGCCGCCGACGTGGTCGAGGCCGAGCTGCTGCGCCTGGACAACCGGCTGCCCGGGCTGGACGCGACGCACCGCGACGAGGTGGCCAAGACGGTCCGCCGCGTCGTCGACAAGCTTTTGCACGCACCCACGGTGCGGGTGAAACAACTCGCCAGCGCGCCTGGCGGGGACAGCTACGCAGAAGCCCTGCGTGAGCTGTTCGAACTCGATCCGCAGGCCGTCGAAGCTGTGGCGGCCAGCGAATTGCCCTTCATGACAACAGATCTCGATAAGTCTGAGTAGGTTTTGGTAAAAACGCGCGATACGGTAATCCGGATCGGCACCCGGGGTAGCCTGCTGGCGACCACGCAGGCCGGCACCATCAGGGACGCAATGCGGGCGGCCGGGCATGCCTGCGAGCTGGTGATCATCTCCACCGAGGGCGACCGCAACCAGGGCCCCATCGCCGACATCGGTGTCGGGGTCTTCACCGCGGCGCTTCGGGAGGCGATCCACGACGGCCGGGTGGACATGGCCGTGCACTCCTACAAAGATTTGCCCACCGCACGTGACGATCGGTTCGTGATCGCCGCCGTGCCGCGCCGTGAGGACCCCCGTGACGCGCTGGTGGCGCGTGACGGATTGGTGCTCGGCGAGTTGCCGGCGGGGTCCGTGATCGGCACATCGAGTGCGCGACGGGCCGCGCAGCTTAGAGCACTGGGTCTCGGTTTGGAAATCCGCCCCCTACGAGGCAACCTAGATACCAGGTTGAACAGGGTTACGAGCGGTGATCTCGACGCCATCGTGGTCGCCCGCGCGGGTCTTGCCCGTATCGGACGACTCGATGTAGTCACCGAGTCGCTCGAGCCGGTGCAGATGTTGCCAGCGCCGGCTCAAGGTGCGCTCGCGGTGGAGTGCCGCTCCGGCGACACCGAGCTGATTTCGGTGCTGTCGGAGTTGGACGACGCCGATACGCGCGCCGCGGTCACCGCCGAACGGATCCTGCTCGCCGAACTGGAGGCGGGCTGTTCCGCACCGGTTGGCGCGATCGCAGAAGTGGTCGAGTCGATCGATGAGGACGGCAATGTCTTCGAGGAGCTGTCGTTGCGCGGCTGCGTAGCGACGCTGGACGGATCCGACGTGATTCGTGCGTCCGGTATCGGAACTCCCGATCGGGCCGCCGACTTGGGTGTCTCGGTGGCCGCGGAGCTTTTCGAGCTGGGTGCACGCGAGCTGTTGGTAGAGCGCGGGAGTGAAGAATGACCATGCGAGGTCGCAAGGCGAAGCCCGGCCGCATCACATTTGTGGGCTCAGGCCCGGGAGATCCGGGGCTGCTGACGGCACGGGCACAAACCGTGCTGGCGCACGCCGAGTTGGTGTTCACCGATCCTGACGTACCCGAAGCCGTGTTGGCGCTGATCGGCACCGAGCTGCCGCCGGCGTCCGGCCCGGCCCCGGCTGCGCCGGCCAAGGCCGACGCTGCCGCCGGTGACACGGCCGACGCCGATGCCGCCGGAACATCCGACGCTGCACAGGCCGCGGTCATCGCGGGTGGACCTGAGGTCCGTCCGGCGCTCGGCGACCCCGCCGAGGTGGCCAAGACGCTGGTCGCCGAGGCTCGCCACGGCTACGACGTGGTGCGCCTGGTCGCGGGTGACCCGCTGTCAGTCGACGCCGTCATCACCGAGATCGGTGCACTGGCCAAGTCCCATGTGAACTTCGAGATCGTCCCCGGGTTGCCCGCCACCAGTGCGGTGCCCACCTACGCGGGCCTGCCGCTCGGTTCGTCGCACACCGTGGCCGATGTCCGCGGCGACGTGGACTGGGCGGCGTTGGCCGCCGCTCCCGGGCCGCTGATCCTGCACGCGACCGCGTCGCACCTGCCGGATGCCGCACGCACCCTGATCGAGCAGGGGCTGGTCGACAGCACCCCGGCGGTGGTGACCGCGAGCGGCACCACCTGTCAGCAGCGGTCGGTGGAGACCACGCTCGGTGGGCTGCTCGACAAGGCCACGCTGGAGAAGCCGGCCGGAAGCGAGCTGGTCGGACCGCTGGTGGGGCCGCTGGTCGTCACCATCGGCAAGACCGTGGCCAACCGGGCCAAGCTGAACTGGTGGGAGAGCCGCGCCCTGTACGGCTGGACCGTGCTGGTGCCGCGCACCAAGGATCAGGCCGGCGAGATGAGCGACCGGCTCGTGGGCCACGGCGCCCTGCCGATCGAGGTGCCGACCATCGCCGTCGAGCCCCCGCGCAGCCCCGCGCAGATGGAGCGCGCGGTCAAGGGTCTGGTCGACGGTCGGTTCCAGTGGGTGGTGTTCACCTCGACCAACGCCGTGCGTGCGGTCTGGGAGAAGTTCAACGAATTCGGCCTGGACGCACGGGCGTTCTCGGGTGTGAAGATCGCGTGTGTCGGACAGGCCACCGCCGACAAGGTGCGGGCGTTCGGCATCAACCCCGAGCTGGTGCCGTCGGGGGAGCAGTCCTCGCTCGGCCTGCTCGATGAGTTCCCGCCGTTCGACGAGGTTTTCGATCCGGTGAACCGCGTGCTGCTGCCGCGTGCCGACATCGCCACCGAGACGCTGGCCGAGGGCCTGCGCGAACGCGGCTGGGAGATCGAGGACGTCACCGCCTACCGCACCGTGCGTGCGGCTCCGCCACCGGCGCAGACCCGCGAGATGATCAAGACCGGCGGTTTCGACGCGGTCTGCTTCACCTCGAGCTCGACGGTGCGCAACCTGGTCGGTATCGCCGGCAAGCCGCATGCCCGGACCATCGTGGCCTGCATCGGACCCAAGACCGCTGAAACCGCAGCGGAATTCGGCCTGCGGGTGGATGTGCAGCCCGAGTCGGCCGCGGTGGGACCGCTGGTCGATGCGCTCGCCGAGCACGCTGCCCGTCTGCGGGCAGAGGGGGCGCTGCCCCCGCCGCGCAAGAAGAGCCGCCGCAGGTAAACACCCGCCGAAACGGTATCCCAGCAGGGCCGCTCTCGAACTCTTCCTTCTGGAATACAGTTTCGCGGAGAAGCGCAGAAGGAGCTTGCCATGGTTTACCCGAGGCATCGTCCACGTCGGCTGCGGTCCACGCCGGCGATGCGTCGGCTCGTGGCCCAAACCTCTTTGGAGCCGCGCCATCTGGTGCTGCCGATGTTCGTCGCCGACGGTATTGACGCACCGCGCCCGATCTCCTCGATGCCCGGCGTGGTGCAACACACCAGGGATTCGTTACGCCAGGCGGCCGCCGACGCGGTGGCCGCGGGTGTGGGCGGGCTGATGCTGTTCGGCGTGCCCCGCGACGAGGACAAGGATCCGACCGGTGCCGTGGGCATCGATCCCGAAGGCATCCTCAACGTGGCGCTGCGTGATCTGGCCAAGGACCTCGGCGACGCCACGGTGCTGATGGCCGACACCTGCCTCGATGAGTTCACCGACCACGGGCACTGCGGCGTGCTGGATGCCGCGGGCCGGGTAGACAACGACGCAACCAACCTGCGTTACGTGGAACTTGCCGTGGCGCAAGCGGAATCGGGTGCACATGTGCTCGGCCCCAGCGGCATGATGGACGGCCAGGTGGCCGCCATCCGTGACGGGCTGGATGCGGCCGGCCACACCGACGTCGCCATCCTGGCCTACGCGGCCAAGTTCGCCTCGGCGTTCTACGGCCCGTTCCGCGAAGCGGTGTCGTCCAGTCTGGTCGGGGATCGTCGTACCTACCAACAGGATGCGGGCAACATCCGGGAAGCCGTGCACGAGGTCGAGCTCGACGTCGACGAGGGCGCCGACATGGTGATGGTCAAGCCCGCGATGAGCTACCTGGACGTGGTGCGCGCCGCTGCCGATATCTCGCCGGTACCCGTTGCGGCATATCAGATTTCGGGCGAGTACTCGATGATCTGTGCGGCCGCCGCCAATGGCTGGATCGATCTGGAGGCGGCGGCGCTGGAGTCGCTGATCGGGATCCGGCGGGCCGGCGCCGACATCGTGCTGACCTATTGGGCGGCCGATGTGGCCGGCTGGCTTGCGTGACGGAACAGGTGACCGAGCAGCAGCAGGGCCCGACCGGCCGTCCCGAGGACGTCGACACCGGGTTCTGGTTGTGGACCGCCGCCCTGGTGCTCATGGTGGTGGGGTATCTGATCGACGCGCTCACCGGATCCGGCAGTGGTGTGCAGCGGTCGATGACCATCGTCTTCTCGGTGATGTTCCTGGTCGTGTTGTCCTCGATCGTGGTGACATTCCTGCTGTTGATGCGCCAGGGATATCGCTGGGCCCGCACCCTGCTGACCAGCGGCGGGATCGTCTCGGTCCTGCACGCGATCAGCAGCCTGCTGACCGGCGAACGCCAAGATGCGGCCGCGGTGGGCTACGCCGTGACCGCGATCGTCGGATCGGTGCTGATCGCGGGTGGGCTGTACCTGCTGCACCGCAAGGACGCCGACGGTTTCTTCACCCACTGATTGGCTACGCTTCCCGACAATGTCCTCATTACCAGCGTCGCGCCGCGCGACCATCGTGTTCAGTTGCTGGCTCGTCGGCGCGGTGCTGTTGATCGCCGGCGGGATGCTCGCAGTCTCGGCAAGCCCACCCGGCGGTAACGCGATGTTGTACCGCGGGATCGGAGCGCTCGTCGCGCTCGCCGGGCTCGGGATGGCTTTTCTGGCGGGCCGCAGCCGCTCCGATGATCCACGCTACCGCCGCGCGGCGATCGCATTGTCGCTGGCTATCGTGGTCCTGGTGCTGTTGACCGGCCTCAACATTCTCGTGCTGGTCTCGCTGCTCCCGCTCATCGTGGGTACCGGGCTGAGCGTGCTGCCATTGCGGAGGGGTGACGATGGAGAGTGAACCGGTGAGCAAAGTTGCCTCCGAGGTGCTGTTCTACGAGCAGGGCGCCAGCTGGGCCTGGCTCCTTTTGGGGCCGTTCGCCGGTATCGGTATGGCGATTCTGCAGATGACCGGCGGATACGGCTACGACCTGTGGATTCCGATCCTGTTCCTGGTGCTGGTGTCGGGGTTCGTGGCCATCCAGATCAAGGCCGCGCGCATCCACACCTCGGTCGAGTTGACCGCCGACGCCCTGCGACAGGGCGCCGAGATCCTCAAGATCGACGAGATCGTGCTGATCTACCCCGAAGCCTCGGGCTCGGAGGCCCCGAAATGGCAGTCGGCCCGTGCCCTCGGAGAACTGTCCGGGATGCCACGGGGCCGCACCGGCATCGGGCTCAAGCTCACCGGCGCCCGTACCGCCCAGGCCTGGGCGCGCAAGCACCGGAAGCTGCGGGAAGCGCTGACGCCGCTGGTCGAGGAGCGCACATCGTGAAGCGCCGGGCTGTGCTGGAGTTCATCGTGGCCGCCGTTGCTGCGGTGGGCTGTGTGTTGAGCTGGATCGCTGCGGCAACGACGATCGAGGTGGCGCCCGTGCTCGACGGTGAGCCGGCCACCACCGCGGTCAGCTACTCGGCACCACTGCTGGTGCTGGCACTGGTGCTCGCGGGTCTGGCGGGCGTGCTGACCGTGCTGGGCGTCGCCCGGTTGCGCCGCTGATCCCGTGACCGGCTGGCATCCCGTTTCGCGCGGTGAATCCGGTGCCGCTGTGTTCCGTAGTGCGGACGGTTCCAGATTCGCGAAGATGGTCGGCCCGGCGGCGGTGACGGATCTGGCAGCCGAGCGGGACCGGGTGTCGTGGGCGCACGATCACGGTGTGCCGTCACCGGCGGTGATCGACTGGGGCGCCACCGAGGACGGCGGTGCCTGCCTGGTCACCAGTGCCGTCGCCGGCGTCGGGGCCGATGGGCTCACGGAAGCGGAGCTTCGGTCGGTGTGGCCCGCGGTGGTGGAGGCAGTCCGCTCCTTGCACGGCATCGCCGTCGACGATTGTCCGTATCGGCGCGACCTCGACGACATGCTGTCGCGGGCCCGCTCCGTCGTCGCCGCGGGCGCGGTCAACCCCGAGTTTCTGCGCGACGAGGACCGGGACGTTCCGGCCGCCGAGTTGCTCATGCGCGTCGAACGCGAGGTCGACCTGCGTCGCCGCCAGGAGGCCGCCGATCTCGTGGTGTGCCACGGCGACCTGTGTCTGCCCAACATCCTGATCGACCCCGACCGGCTCACCGTCGAGGGATTCGTCGACCTCGGTCGCCTGGGTCTCGCCGACCGCCACGCTGATCTGGCGTTGCTGTCGGCGAACACCGCCGACACCTTTCCCGGCTTCGCCGAGGACGCCGCGGCAGGTCTGGCCGCGGGCTATCCGGCGGCGATAGATGAGGACCGGCTGCGGTTCTACCTCGCATTGGATCCGTTGACCTGGGGGTGAGAGCCCAAGGCGCGGTTCAGGAATCGAGCCACGCCAGCTCGTCGGACAAGTGCGCGCGCCAGAAGTCCTGATCGTGGCCGCCGGGGTAGAAGCCGACGGCTGGGGTCTTGGGCAGTTGGTTGACGAACATTCGGGTCGCGGCGTAAAACCCGTCCCCGGTGCCGCAGTCGATGCGTAGCGGGATCGACCCCAGCGCGGGCAGCAGCCTCAGCGCTGAGTTCTGCTGCCAGTCTTCGAGGCTGTCGAAGGCGTCGGGCGGCGCGCCCCAGTACGTCAGGTACAGCGCCGGGCTGATTGCGCAGACCGCCGCGGTGCGCGCGGCACCGAGTCTGGCACCCAACAGCATGGCGCCGTAGCCGCCCATCGACCAGCCCATGAAGGCCACTCGCGAGGTGTCGATGCCCTTGGTGGCCAGCATCGGGATCAGTTCGTTGAGCACCATCGCGCCGGAGTCCCCACCAGAGGCTCGACGGCGCCAGAACGAGTTGCCGCCGTCCACACTGACCACGGCGAACGGCGGTCGGCCTGCCGCGGTCAGCTGGGCCAGCGCTTCCGGGATTCCCAGGTTCATCACGCCGGCGGCATCGTTGTCCATCCCGTGCAGGGCGATCACTGGACGCAATGGGCCGTGCTGGCCCGGCGGACGGGCGATGATCCAGTTGGTTTCGACACCGCCGCGGGCCGCGGAGGTGAACGACCCTGAATCGCGGGTCGGCAACGGGGCGCCCGCGGAGGCCGTTTGGTTGGGGCTCGGAGACGCTCGGGGCGTAGCCGGACCGAGCAGGCTGCCCAGTGTCATCAGTCCCGCGGCACCGGCACCGGTGACGCCTAGGCGCAGCGCGTCGCGGCGGGTCAGCGAGGTCACCTGCGCATCATTCCAACTATGGGTCTCATCGCGGGCCACGGTCCGGCAACAGCGCGATAACGCCGCCCACCTCGTCGGTGACCCCGGTCACAGACCTGTTGGTACAAAGTGCGAAATCTGTAACACTGTGTCCATGACCGAATTGGCCGAGCAGCCTCAGCAGACCGACGCCCTGCCCCTGGGGCGGCAATCGCTGGTCTGGAAGTACTTCGGCGACAACCGGATGTACCTGATCGGGCCGCGGCCCGCCGTCCTGCAGAACATGCTGGCCGAGCTCGGCCAGGGGGTGCTGGACCATTCGGTGTTCTTCTCCGACACCGCCGCCCGCGTCAAGCGGTCGTTGCCTCCGATCTACATGACCGTTTACGGCACCGATGATGACAACCGTGGACAGCAGGTGCGCGACTACCACCGCGACATCAAGGGTGAGATGCCTGACGGCGCGCGCTATCACGCCCTGGACCCCGAGACGTACTTCTGGGCGCACGCCACCTTCGTCGAGCAGGTGCTGTATTTCGCCGATACCTTCGTCAAGCGGCTCAGCGACGCCGAGAAGGAACAGATCTACCTGGAGTCCAAGACCTGGTACCGCCGCTACGGCGTCAGCGACCGCGCGATGCCGGCCACCTACGCTGAGTTCGGGCAGTACTGGGACCGGATGATGAACGAGATCGTCGTCGCCCACAAGACTGCGCAGTACGGCATCGGGTACGTCACCAAGGGATTCCCGCGGCCCAAGGCGGTGTCGCCGCTGGCCTGGAAGCTGGCCGCGCCGGTGTTCAATCCGGTAGCCGCGTTCATTACGACCGGCGGTATGCCGCCACGTGCCCGTGACCTGCTGAACCTGCCGTGGAGTGACCGTCAGGAACGCAACTACCAGCGGTTCGCGGCGTTCTGGCGGTCCCGCCCGGTGAACTGGGTGTGGGACCATCTACCGATGAGCGTGCGCTACAACAAATTTGCGCAAAAGGGCTATGCCCAGGCCTGATTCGTCGCCCGCGGCGGTGGCTGATTCGGTGACTGGGATCCTGGACGCGGCGCTCGTCGAGTTCGAGCGGCACGGTCTACGCCGGGTCGCGCTCGACGACGTCGCGCGCCGGGCCGGGGTCAGCCGCACCACGATCTACCGCAGGTTCGCCAACCGCGACGAGCTGGTCGCGGCGGTGATCGAACGGGAGAACGTCGCGTTGTTCTCCGACATCGCCAACGAGTTGAAAAATGCTGGACCGCAATCGAATTACTACGTCGAGGCGTTCACGCTGTCGATCCTGAAGTTCCGTCGTCACCATGTGCTCAACCAGATGATCGCCGATGAACCGGCCCTGGTGATGGAGATGCTGCACACCCACTACGGCGCGGCGATCGAGCGGATGGCCGCGGCGCTCAAGGTGATCTTCCCGGCCGGCTTCGCCGAACGGATAGGGGAGCAGACGGTCAACGACCTGGCCGACACCATCCTGCGTTACGCGGGGATGGTGCTCCTGCTGCCCAGCGTCGAACCTCTCGACACCCCCGAGGATCTCCGGGCCTTCGCCACCCGGCATTTCCTGCCCAGCCTGCCGGCCTCGCTTCGCACCGTCTCGGCCTGACCCCGGTCCGGCGCCCGGCGTGCCGATGTGTTTGGCAGCTCACGCTTTCGGGCAGCCATAGGTATGAGCACCGAGAAGCCGCCCGTCACGGCCAAGCACCACAGAGAAGCCGAACGCGTCCTGAACTCCTATGACGACGAGCGCCCGACCGTCACGCTGCCAGGCAGTCATGGCACGGTATCCGGCACCGCCGTCAACGACTGGCTCGACGACGACGGCAACCCCATCTACGGTGAGGCGGACCGCGAGCAGTAACCGCGAACCTGCGCCGGTGAGGGGGGCCCTTGCCTAATGTGGCTGACGTGACCCCGCTGGACCGGATTGCCCCTGCCTTCGTGACGATGGCCCACGAGATCGTGTGGGCTTCGGTGGCCACCGTCGACGCCGACGGTCAACCCCGAAGCCGCATCCTGCACCCGATCTGGGAATGGGACGGGACCGACCTGTTCGGCTGGGTCGCCACCGTTCCCAGTCCGGTGAAGCGGGCGCATCTGGCGGTGCACCCGCACGTCTCGGTGAGTTACTGGACCACCAATCACGACACCTGCGCCGCCGATTGCCTGGTGGAGTGGTACACCGACGACGAGACCTGCACACAGGTGTGGGACCGCTTCGCCAATGGCCCCGCGCCGGTGGGGTACGACCCGTACGTCATCCCGCAGTGGACCGACGGGCCGACGTCGGATCAGTTCGCGGCCTTGCGGCTGACCCCGTACCGGTTGCGGGTGATGCCGGGCACGGTCATGACAGCGGGGTCCGGTGAGGTGCTCACCTGGCGGGCGTGAAGCCTGAATTGCCCACTACCGGGTGCAGCGGCGATCGCCGCGGCTGCTCGGTGCTGTGACCGGTATGCCATGACACAACGGCATCGGCGACATCGGGGACATCGTCGTCGGTGTCGATCGCCGCATATGAGGCCGAGTGGCCGGGCAGTCCGTTGACCGCGCATTCGTAACCGACCCGGTGCGCCAGATTGCGGGTCCAACGGGTGGCGGACGCACGCCGGCTCGGAGGCAGCCGGCGTGCGTCGCCGATCAACAGGGCCCGTCGCGCGCCCACGGTGAGTGCGGCGGTGGTCGCCATCTCACACGCTTCGCTCGCGCACGCGCGCAACCGCCTGCGCGAAGCGCAGTTCTGGCGCCCGCCGAACCGGGAATGCATGAAATGCCCGTCGAAAATGGCGATCACCGATTCGATCGACTCGATCTCAGCTGCGCTCAATGGCAGCGCTGCCGAATCGGTTGCGCGCCAGCGTGTCCGGATCGGCACCCGGGTACACGGCGGATGCGCATGTTTGGTCACGATGTCGTCGCGCCCCAGGGCCGCGGCAATCGACCCGGACAGGTCGGTCAGCCAACCGAGCACCAGTACCTGCGGGCCGGCGGCTTCTCGATCCGCCACAGCAATTCCACCCGCCATTCTCCATATTGGCCGGAAATTGTCATGCTTCGGCCGACCATTATTTCGCAAATTGATCCACGCTGATCAATAAATTGGACGAGCGATTAACGCGCGGATTTCGATGTTCAATGAAAAGGTGATAATTCGATGCGAATCAATTTCTGCCGACCCGGTGTGTGGTGCGTTCAGTCGGTGCGTGGATGCCGAAAAATCGTAAGAAGCCGCAGTTCAAAGGCTATGCGCGGTCCGGCCGCTTCCTCTTGGGAATGGTCTCCCCGGCCTCGGCGGCCTTGTCTCGCTTCGCTGCCCGCCGTTCCTTGATGGACATTGCCGCCGGTTTCTTGGGCGCGCGACTGTGGGATTTATCAGCCATCGTTGCTCCTTTACTCGCAAACAATCACTGAGCCCGACCATACATCAGAAAAAAATAAAAGCCAGTCGGCGTTTTTCGGCCTTGGCGCGTACGGCGCTCCGTCCGGCGGTGTCTGGCGGGCCTGTGGTCGGCGGTGGGTTGGGCGTGTTGCTCGCCGGGCGTCCAGGACGAAATGGGCGAATGCTACTAGCGAGTAGCTGTGAGAATTCTTTACGCTACCGTAAGTAGCTATATTGCCGAAAGTGCAGATAGTGGCGATTGATTCACGTTGCTAAATGTTGCGGGTGCAAACGGCCTCCGCTCCACCTCGGCAAAAACTGCAACACGTTACAACCCGTCGAGTACGTTTCCTCGTCGTTGGCTGCGTGCGGTGCGTCGGGCCCCGTCCGGAATGTCAACTCGGACGAAGGGGATTACATGCACGCAGGTGTTCGGCCCTATCTCACTGCCGGAATCGCGCTTGTCGGAGCCGGTGTCATCGCCACGGCACCCGTCAACCCGCCACCGCAGATCCATTCGGGCAGTGTCGAACTCGTGGCCGCGGTGGAGAATCCGGTCGAGGTGTTCGCCCCGGTCCTCGAGTTCTCGCAGGAAGTCATCGCCGGACTCATCGCCGCTGAACTCAGTGACCCGGCCCCGATTCTCAATCAGCTCCTGATGAACCAGCTCGCCACCGTCAACACGACGGGAGCGATTGTGGTCGACGGCATCAAGACCGCCGTGGACGTCGTTACCGGGCTACCCGCCGGTCTCTCAGCGGCGGCCGACGCGATCGTGCACGGTAACCCCGGGCAGGCACCCATCGAGATCCTCAATGCAGTCGGAACGCCGGTCATCCAGTATGTGATTCGGTCGGTACCGTCGGTGGAGTACCTGCTGCAACGCCCGCTGGCCGTCGCCCAGGCCTTGGTCCCCGTGCTGGTGGAGAGTGCGATCTCGATACCGATCTACCTCGGGATCAGCTATGTGAAGCCGCTCATCGACCAGGCGGTCTATTCGATAGGTGAGGTGCTGAAAGCGGCGGCCACGCTTGACCCGGGCGCCACCATCAACGCGTTCCAGCACGGGGTGAAAGACGTCGCCATGCGCACGATCGATCTGGCCAACGCCACTGCGGCGGTTGGTCACGACACCCGGCAGGCGATCAAGGCCGCCCTCCAAACCCAGCCCGTGACACCGAATCTCGCACTGGAGCGTAGGGCTGAAGCCGGTCCTGCCACCGGTACAGGTGACGATCAGGACGTCGCACCCGCTGCCCGGGTGGCGGCAACGGTCAACACCTCGGATTCGACCACGCATGCCCGTCCCGCGCTGCGCTCGATCTTCGGCAAGGGCAACAAGGTTCGGCCCGGGCAGACCGTGGCGAGCCTCGGTGACACGGATACGGACAGCGCAGGTGCACCGGCGGAGGGCAAGCCCGAATCTCCGGCGGCGACGTCAGTGAAATCCTTTGTGAAGAAGGTGAAGTCGGGTCTGAACAAACCTGCCAAGGCTTCCGGAGGGAACGAGTCCTCGGGCGACGCAGACGGCGGCCAGGAGTAGTCGCATGCCGGGTGTGGTTTGGGCGTACGTCGCTCACCACACCCGGCTGGTCGCGAGCTCCCGGCGGTTACGCCGGGCGGTGCCTGGCCCTCGGGGCGGGATGGTCGTGACCGAGGTGCAGTCCTGGAGTCAGCATCGCCACCCGGTGCCGGTAGTCGCGGTACTGATCGCCCATCTTGACCACCATGTCGTGCTCCTCGAGCTGGATCGCGACCAGGATGTAGGCGGTGCTGACGGCCGCGAACAGCAGATGCCCCGCCGTCATCGTCGGGGTGGCCCAGAAGGCCACGATGAATCCGGCCATGATCGGGTGCCGGATCACCCGGTAGAACATCACCGTGCGGAACCCCAGTTCGTCATAGGGTCGGCCGCGCCAGTTCAGCCACACCTGGCGGAGCCCGAACAGGTCGAAGTGGTTGATCATGAACGTCGAGGCAAACACGGTTGCCCAGCCGGCCCAGAACAGCGCCCACAGAATCACCCGTCCCGCAGTGGATTCCACGTTCCACACGACCGCGGGCATGGTGCGCCACTGCCAGTACAGCAGGAACAGCGCCAGGCTGGCCAACAGTACGTAGGTGCTGCGCTCGATGACTTGCGGGACGATCCGCGTCCACCGGTCCTTGAACCAGGGCCGGGCCATCACGCTGTGCTGAATGGCGAACACCGCGAGCAGTAGCAGGTTGACGAGCACGGCCTCACTGGTCGGTGCGGCGATACCGGCATCGACCGTGCGGGGCACCACGAAATTGCCGACGAACGCGATCGCGTAGAGGAAGGCCGCGAGGAACGCCAGATAGCTTGCGACCCCGTAACCGATGATGAGTAGGCGCTTCATGGTGACCTCCTGCCACCGATGGGACAGATGCCGCGCCCTGCCGCGGATCGCAGCAGTGACTTATCTACGGTAGACCTTGAATCCCCAGGTGAACAGGGGTTTGCGGGTTTGCTGAATCAGCCGGTTCCGGACCGTTTCGGATCCAGCAGGCCGTGTCGGTCCGCCTCTGACAATCCGCCCCACACCCCGAACGGTTCGCCGATGGCCAGCGCGTGTGTCCGGCATTGCGCCAGTACCGGACAATCCCGGCACAGCGCTTTGGCCCGCTGCTCACGATTCAATCGAGCGCGCCCGCGTTCACCCTCGGGGGAGAAGAACACCGAAGCATCCATGCCTCGACACCTCGCGTGCAGTTGCCAGTGCCATCCGTCCGCGTCGTCATGTGCCATGGACACCATCCCAGCGGCTTCGGTGCTCGCTTCTCGGGTTGTTCACGACTTCTTTACGGGTGCAACGAGATTCTGCACGGGCTGTTGGCGCACATGATCTTCAGGTCCTGTAAGGATTCGAGCGTCGGCCATCAAGAAACCGTTGAGATCGATGACGGGTGCCCCGGGGCCCGGGTAGACCGGCAGGTATGCGAGACAAGACACCGACTGAGTTGCCCGCCCCCGCCGTTGCCCCGATTCCACCCGGGCGGGCAAGGCGCAATCCGCGATGAGCGAGATGTTCCAGATCATCGCGTTGATGGCGGTGCCCGTCGCGACGATGCTCGGCCTACGCCGCGTGGTGATCTGTCAGAACCGTCGACTGGATTCGCAGGCGTCTCCGGTTCCGCGGGTGACCACTACACCTTTTTGAGCAACACGGCCTGTTCGAAGGGCAGACGCGCGAACGGGCGACGCATCGCACCGGTCACATGCTCGGCGGCTTCGGCCTTGGATACCACCCGCGGCCCGCTGACCTCGATGGTCTTACCGTGGCGCCGGATCCGTGCGTGACCCGCTGAGGTGATGTTCTTCAGCCAGTCCCGATCCGGACCGTAGGTCAGCATGATGGCCACGCCGTCGTCGGTACTGAAGACGCTCAACGGGGTCCGGTAGGTCTTGCCGGATTTCCGGCCGACGTGCTCGAGGATCCCGAACGTCGGCGCCCAGCCTGCCCACAGGCGCTGGATGGGGTTGGTCACATGGCGGTTGAACCTGGCCAGCGATTGCGGAAGTTGCATGCCCGATTCAATCGCAGCCGTGACGGCGGTCACAACCTACTACGGTCGGATTTTGTCCGAACGCCTGAGCAACAGCGTGTGCTCGACGCCCGCACGCGCCATCAGTTGGCGCCACGGCGCCTTCAGCCGTGGCAGCGCCTCGGCAGTGGGCACGATTCGCGGTTGATCGACGGCGAACGTCCGCCCTTCGAACTTCACCCGGCCACCGCCCGCGCGTTGCAGGTTTTTCACCCAATCCCGTTGTCGCCCATAGGGCAGTAGCACGGCCACCCCATCGGCGGTGCTGAATGCGGTCACCGGGGTGCGATAGGTCGTACCGCTGCGTCGCCCGGTGTGCTCGACGATCGACCAGATCGGTAGGTAACCCGACACGGGCCGGAAGATCCGGTTGGTGACGCGTCGATTGAACCGAGCGCGGCGTTCTGAGAATCGGACCATCGTGTCATCTTGCCGGGCCTCGTTGTTCATGAGCGTGTCCACCTCTGGCGCGCCGGGCGATATGTGCCGAGACTGGAGCCATGGCCTACCTCAAGCCCCCTTGGTTTGTCCGGAAGGTGTTCAACCGGATCGCGATGGCGACCGGCGTGGGACACAGCGAGACCCTGACCGTGACCACCCGGGTCAGCAAACAGCCGCAGCAGATTCCCGTTGTGGTTCCCGAGGTCGACGGCGTCAAGTATCTGGTCTCGACCCGTGGTGAATCGGAATGGGTGCGCAATATCCGAGCCAACCCGCGCGTAACGCTGGGCAAGTCCAGCTACCTGGCGGCGGAGGTTTCGGTGGATCAGCGGGCGCCGATCATCGCGGCCTACCGCCCGCTGGCCGGCAAGGTGGTGGAGGGCTACTTCCGTGACCTGCCCGACGACGCCGATCATCCGGTGTTCGCGCTGACGCCGGCCGGGTGACCGCGCCCACTACACCCTGTAGTTGACGCATTTGCACCGGCTGGGACACTGGTGGCCATGCGTGTGGACAATCCACAGACCCAGCGATCGGCCCAGCTGTTCGCCGATGCCTGCGCCGTCATCCCCGGTGGAGTGAACTCGCCGGTGCGTGCCTTCAGCTCGGTCGGCGGCACCCCCAGGTTCATCACCTCGGCCAAGGGCTACTGGCTGACCGATGCCGATGACAACCGGTACGTCGACCTGGTCTGTTCGTGGGGCCCGATGCTGCTGGGTCACGCTCACCCGGCGGTGGTGGAGGCCGTGCAGAAGGCGGTGGTCAACGGGCTGAGCTTCGGCGCCCCGACTCCGTCGGAGACCGAGCTCGCCGCCGAGATCATCGACCGGGTCGCCCCCGTCGAGCGGCTGCGTCTGGTCAACTCCGGCACCGAGGCCACGATGAGCGCCATCCGGCTGGCCCGCGGGTACACCGGACGCGCCAAGATCATCAAGTTCTCCGGCTGCTACCACGGCCACAGTGATGCGTTGCTGGCCGACGCCGGTTCGGGCGTCGCGACCCTGGGTCTGCCGTCCTCGCCCGGTGTCACCGGCGCGGCGGCGGCCGACACCATCGTGCTGCCGTACAACAACGTCGCCGCGGTGGAAGAGATCTTCGGCCGGTTCGGTGACGAGATCGCTTGTGTCATCAGTGAAGCCAGCCCCGGCAACATGGGCACGGTGGCTCCGCTGCCCGGGTTCAACGCGGCGTTGCGCCGGATCACCGCGGCTCACGGTGCCCTGCTGATCCTCGACGAGGTGATGACGGGATTCCGGGTGAGCCGGGCCGGCTGGTACGGACTCGACCCCGTCGACGCCGACCTGTTCACCTTCGGAAAGGTGATGAGCGGTGGCCTGCCGGCCGCGGCGTTCGGCGGCAGTGCCGAGGTGATGGGGCGGCTCGCCCCGCTCGGGCCGGTCTACCAGGCCGGGACCCTGTCCGGTAACCCGGTGGCGATGGCCGCCGGGCTGGCCACGCTGCGCAACGCCGACGACGCCGCCTACGCCCGGTTGGATGCCAACGCCGACCGGTTGGCCGGCCTGCTGACCGGTGCTCTCACCGACGCCGGGGTGGTCCACCGCGTGCAGCGCGCAGGCAACATGCTCAGCGTGTTCTTCACCGACGAGCAGGTCGACGACTTTGCCGCGGCCAAAGCCACCGAGACCTGGCGGTTCCCGCCGTTCTTCCATGCGCTGTTGGAGGCCGGGGTGTACCCGCCCTGCAGTGCGTTCGAAACCTGGTTCGTCTCAGCGGCTTTGGATGACGAGGCGTTCTCCCGCATCGCCGACGCGCTGCCCGGTGCGGCCCGCGCCGCCGCGGAGGCCCGCCCGTGACGACCAGAACCACGGTGCACGTGATGCGTCACGGCGAGGTGTTCAATCCGGAGAAGGTGCTCTACGGCCGGCTGCCCGGCTACCACCTGTCCGACCGCGGGCGGGCCCAGGCGCAGGCCGCCGCCGATTGGCTGGCCGGCCGGGACATCGTCTACGTGGTGGCCTCACCGCTGGAGCGGGCGCAGGAGACGGCCACGCCGATCGCCGAGAGTCACGGGCTGCCGATCGCCACGGACGGCGAGCTGATCGAGTCGTGGAACACGTTCGAGGGGGAGCGGGTGGCCCCCGGCGACGGTGCCCTGCGCGACCCGAGGAACTGGCTCCGGCTGCGTAATCCGATGAAACCGTCGTGGGGTGAGCCCTACGACGAGATCGCGCCCCGGATGATGGCGGCCATGCACCGGGCCCGGGAGAAGGCGGCCGGGCACGAGGCGGTGTGCGTCAGCCACCAGCTTCCGGTCGAGACGCTGCGCCGGGCGATGACCGGACGCAAGCTCGCCCACCTGCCGTTGCCGCACAGCCGGCTGTGCAATCTGTCCTCGATCACGTCGTTCACGTTCGACGACGACGAGCTGATCCGATGGGGCTACACGGAGCCCTGGGGAATCTGAATGAGGTCGTTGGTCGCCCGGGTGAGTGCGGCGGTGCTGGCAGGGCTGGTGCTGCTCACCGCATGTTCGACGGGTGACGACGCGGTGGCCCAGGGCGGCACCTTCGAGTTCGTCGCACCCGGCGGCAAGACCGACATCTTCTACGATCCACCCGAAAAGCGCGGCACCCCAGGCAAACTGAGCGGGCCCGAACTCACCGACCCGACCAAGACCATCTCGCTGGAGGATTTCGCCGGCAAGGTCGTGGTGATCAACGTGTGGGGCCAGTGGTGTGGGCCGTGCCGGGCCGAGATCGGTCAGTTGCAAAAGGTGTACGAACAGACTCGCGACAAGGGCGTGGCTTTCCTCGGCATCGACGTACGGGACAACAACCGCGATGCCGCAGTCGATTTCGTCACCGACCGCAAGGTCACCTTCCCGTCCATCTACGACCCGGCGATGCGCACGATGATCGCGTTCGGCGGTAAGTACCCGACGACGGTGATCCCGTCGACCGTCGTGCTGGACCGTCAGCACCGGGTGGCCGCGGTATTCCTGCGCGAGCTGCTGGCCGAGGATCTGCAGCCGCTCGTGGAGCGGTTGGCGGCCGAACCGGGACCGCAGAAATGACCGGGTTCGCCGAGATCGCCGCGGCCGGACCGGTGCTGCTGGCGCTGGGGATCAGCGTGCTGGCCGGGCTGGTGTCGTTCGCTTCACCGTGTGTGGTGCCGCTGGTGCCCGGCTACCTGTCCTATCTGGCCGCGGTGGTCGGGGTCCAAGAGGACCCGGCGGCCACCGGGGCTGGGGTGACGAAGCAGGCCACCAGGGCTGCGCGGCTGCGGGTGGCCGGCGCGGCGGGGCTGTTCGTCGCGGGTTTCACCGTGGTGTTCCTGCTCGGCGCGGTGGCGGTACTCGGGATGACCACCACGCTGATCGTCAATCAGGTTCTGCTGCAACGCATCGGCGGTGTGGTGACGATCGTGATGGGCCTGGTGTTCGTCGGCTTCATCCCGGCGCTGCAACGTCAGGCCCGGTTCGCGCCGCGGCAGTGGTCCACGATGGCCGGCGCCCCGCTGCTGGGCGCGGTGTTCGCGCTGGGCTGGACCCCGTGCCTCGGTCCGACGCTGACCGGGGTGATCGCGGTGGCCTCGGCCACCGACGGCGCCACCGTGGCCCGCGGAGTGGTGCTGGTGCTGGCCTACTGCTTCGGTCTGGGCATCCCGTTCGTACTGCTGGCCCTGGGTTCGGCGCGAGCGGTGACCGGCCTGGGCTGGTTGCGCCGGCACACCCGGACCATCCAGATCTTCGGCGGGGTCCTGCTGATCCTGGTGGGCACCGCACTCGTGACAGGTCTGTGGAATGAGTTCGTGTCGTGGGTGCGTGACGCCTTCGTCAGTGATGTGAGGCTGCCGATATGACCGACGCCGAAGCCCGGCGCCTGGGAGTGTTCTCCCGATTGTTCGCGTTGATTCGGAACACGTGGCGGACCCTGACGTCGATGGGCACCGCGCTGGTGCTGCTGTTCCTGCTGGCGCTCGGCGCGATCCCCGGCGCGCTGCTACCGCAGCGCAGCCTCAACGAATCCAAGGTCGACGAGTACCTGGCCGCCCATCCCACGCTGGGACCGTGGCTCGACCGGTTGCAGGCCTTCGATGTGTTCTCCAGCTTCTGGTTCACCGCCATCTACGTGTTGCTGTTCATCTCCCTGGTGGGTTGCCTGACCCCCCGGATGATCGAGCATTTCCGCAGTCTGCGCGCGATGCCGGTGCCCGCGCCGCGCAACCTGGGCCGGCTGCCCAAACACCACATCGAGCACGTCAACGCCGAGCCGGCCGAGGTCACCGACACCGTGACCCGACGGCTCAAGGGCTGGCGCACCGTCACCCGTGAGACCGACGCCGGCACCGAAATTTCGGCGGAGAAGGGCTACCTGCGCGAGTTCGGCAACATCGTCTTCCACTTCTCACTGCTCGGGCTGCTGGCCGCGGTGGCGATGGGCAAGCTGTTCGGCTACGAGGGCAACGTCATTGTCATCGCCGACGGCGGCCCCGGGTTCTGCACCGCCTCACCGGCCGCCTTCGACTCCTTCCGGGCCGGCAACACCGTCGACGGCACCTCCCTCGATCCGATCTGCCTGCGGGTCAACGGCTTCGACGCGCACTATCTGCCCACCGGGCAGGCGTTGTCGTTCGCCGCCAACATCGACTATCAGGCCGGAGACCACCTGGTCAGCGACACCTGGCAGCCCTACCGCCTCGAGGTGAACCACCCGCTGCGGATCGGTGGAAACCGGATCTACCTGCAGGGGCACGGGTACGCGCCGTCGTTCACGGTGACCTTCCCCGACGGTCAGCAACGCAGCCAGACCATCCAGTGGCGGCCCGAGGAACAGATGACGTTGCTGTCCTCCGGGGTCGTGCGCATCGATCCGCCGGCGGGTACCTATCCGGATCCCGACGAGCGTCGCAAGCACCAGATCGCGATCCAGGGCCTGTTCGCGCCCACGAAGGAACTTGAGGGCACGCTGTTGTCATCGAGTTTCCCGGCGCTGAACGACCCGGCGGTGGCCATCGACATCTACCGGGGTGACACCGGCCTGGACACCGGCCGGCCGCAATCGTTGTTCTCGCTCGATCCCCGGTTGATCGAGCGCAAGCAGCTGAACAAGGTGGCCCGGGTCAACCTGGTGAAAGGCCAGGACACCCGGCTCGATGACGGCACCAAGGTCCGGTTCGACGGCGCGGTCCCGTTCGTCAACCTGCAGGTCTCGCACGACCCGGCCCAGGTCTGGGTGCTGGTGTTCGCGATGTCGATGATGGCCGGGTTGCTGGTGTCGTTGGTGGTGCGCCGGCGCCGGATCTGGGTTCGGATCCAGCCCGCTACTGCGGGTACGGTGAACGTCGAGCTGGGCGGGCTGGCCCGTACCGACAATTCCGGTTGGGGCGATGAGTTCGAGAAGCTGACCGCGCGGCTGTTGGAGGGGTACGACGACGTGCCGGCGGTAGAAGAGAAGGCGGAGCAGTGAATACCGAGCACATCGACATCGGACTGGCCAGGTACTCCGACTGGGCGTTCACGTCGTCGGTGGTGGTTCTGGTCGGCGCGCTGATCCTGCTCGCCGTCGAACTCGCCTACAGCCGCGGCCGTCGGGTCGAAAATCGTGAGCTGGTCGGCGCCACCGTCGGCGCCGACAGCGTCACCCCCGGCGTCGTCGCCGAGGAACCCCGGCGCCCATTCGACGAGCGGGTCGGCCAGACCGGCCTGGCGCTGACCTACGTCGGCATCGGCATGCTGTTCATCTGCATCGTGTTGCGCGGCCTGGCCACCTCGCGGGTGCCCTGGGGCAACATGTACGAGTTCATCAACCTGACCAGCTTCTGCGGCCTGATCGCGGGCGCGGTCGTGTTGCGCAAGCCGCAGTACCGCGCGCTGTGGGTGTTCGTGCTGGTTCCGGTGCTGATCCTGTTGACGGTGTCCGGGCGCTGGCTGTACTCCAACGCCGCGCCTGTGATGCCCGCGCTGCAGTCCTACTGGCTGCCCATCCACGTGTCGGTGGTCAGTCTCGGCTCCGGGGTGTTCCTGGTGGCCGGTGTGGCCAGCATCCTGTTCCTGCTCAAGATGTCGCCGCTGGCCGACCGCGACAATGCGTTCGGGCGGATCATGCAGCGCGTACCCGACGCGCAGACCCTGGACCGGATTGCCTACCGCACCACGATCTTCGCGTTCCCGATCTTCGGCTTCGGCGTGATCTTCGGCGCCATCTGGGCCGAGGAGGCCTGGGGCCGGTACTGGGGCTGGGACCCCAAGGAGACGGTGTCGTTCATCGCGTGGGTGGTGTACGCGGCGTACCTGCATGCGCGTTCGACCGCGGGTTGGCGGGACCGCAAGGCGGCCTGGATCAACGTCGTGGGCTTCGTCGCGATGGTGTTCAACCTGTTCTTCATCAACCTGGTGACCGTTGGCCTGCATTCGTACGCGGGGGTTGGCTAGACACCGCCAGATTGGTGAGATGACCGTGCGCCCTGAGGCTGTGGCGCGGCTGCGGTCCGGTCGGGAGTGTTTGGAAAAGAGGGGATTTCGTGTCCGAACCAGTGTCTGAGCCGTCCGAAACGCAGGAGCCTGCCCCGCAGGACAACAGCGAACCGTCAACGGACGCCCCAGCCGACCAGCCGACCGTGGTCCATGAGGCCGCCCCACCCGCCGCTGACCCACCGCCCGCCGTTTCCCCGGCATCCCCGCCCGTGGCCGAACTGCCGCCCGTCCCGTCGGTGTTCGCCCCGGTGCCCGGGTTCCGCAGTCAGAAGCGGTTCAGCAATCCCGCCGAGCCGGGAGTCTCCACCCCGCTGCCCGCGGAGTGGACCGCCCCGACGCCGCCGCACGGCCTTCCGGTGATCACCGCACCGCCGGTGCCCGCAAGCTTCTCGGGGCCCGTCGCGGGGACATTTGAGCGGCCCGCTGCCGGGTTGGTTGCGCCGCCTGCCCCCGGGCACCATGAGCGGCCCGCCGCTGGGCCCGACTTCGCCACCCCGTACCGGGATCTGTCCACCGCCGCGCTGCTCGGCCAACGCAAGAACCCGCCCACCTCGGGCTGGCGCAAGGCCCTCTACGTCGCGTCGTTCAAGCAGGTCAACGTCGGCGAGAGCCCCAAGATCACGCACCGCAACAACCTGGTGGCCGAGGTCAGTGAGCCGCTGCAGGGTTGTTACCGGATCGCGTTGATGTCCTTGAAGGGCGGCGTGGGCAAGACCACGATCACCGCGACACTGGGTGCCACGTTCGCCTCGATTCGCGGCGATCGGGTGGTAGCGGTGGATGCCAATCCGGACCGGGGCACGCTGAGCCAGAAGGTGCCGCTGGAGACGGCTGCGACAGTGCGGCATCTGCTGCGCGACGCCGAAGGCATCGAGCGCTACAGCGACGTTCGGGCCTACACGTCACAGGGGCCGAGCCGCCTGGAGGTGCTGGCTTCGGAGAGTGACCCGGCGGTGTCGGAGGCGTTCAGCTCGGATGACTATCTGCGCGCGCTGGAGGTGCTGGAGCGGTTCTACAGCCTCGTGCTCACCGACTGTGGGACGGGTTTGATGCACTCGGCGATGTCGGCAGTGCTGTCCAAGGCCGACGTGCTGGTCGTGATCAGCTCCGGTTCGGTGGACGGGGCGCGGAGCGCGTCGGCGACGCTGGACTGGCTCGACGCCCACGGACATCAGGATCTGGTGCGCAATTCCATCGCGGTGATCAACGCGGTGCGGCCGCGCTCGGGCAAGGTCGACCTGTCCAAGGTGGTGGACCACTTCTCGCGGCGCTGCCGTGCGGTGCGGCTGGTGCCGTTCGATCCGCATCTGGAGGAGGGCGCCGAGATCAGCCTGGATCGTCTCAAGCCCGGCACCCGGGAGGCGCTGATCGAGCTGGCAGCGGTGGTGGCATCCGACTTCGTGGGGGCGCGCCGATCGACGGACTCGCGCGCCTGACGCAGGCTAGCTGCGCGGATTGTCGCCGTGCCCGAGCCGACGCAGGAACTCTGGGTCGTCATCAGGGCCGATCACCCGCGTCTTGGGTTGACTGCCGGAAACCCGCGCGAGCCGCCAGCCGATGTACACCAGGCTTGCTGCGACAATGAACAGGAGTAGATACGCCACTCGAAACCTCCTTGATCCGAATATACGCGCCGTCGGTAGGCTCGGAGGGTGTCAGGAAGTGGTTCGACCTCCCGCATGGTCACCGACGTCGTGGTTTACCTCATCGCCCGGCTGGTGCTGGTCGCTGTATTGACTGGAGCGATCTACGGGGTGGGGAGTCTGGTCGTGGCGGATTTCCCGGTCGTGGTGGCGCTGTTGTTCGCCATCGTGATCGCGCTGCCCGTGGGAATATGGCTCTTCCGCCCGCTGCGTGAGCGGGCGACGGCCTCTATCGCGATGGTCGACGAGCGGCGCCGCAAGGATCGCGAGCAGCTGCAGGCCCGGTTGCGCGGCGATGAGCCGCCGGACGAGGGCTGAGGCGCCGGCGCGCGGCGCCTTTCCGGCGCAGCAACTTTCGTTTCGCCTGAGCTACCGGATGAAGGCCGAGCCCTTCTCCTGGTCCAGGTAGGTTTCGGCCTTGTTCTTGAGGAAAAGCACGTACACCGCGAGTGACATGGTGATGCACACCGTGACGTAGGCGATGAACCACGGCACGAGGTCGCGGTCCTTGAGCGCCTGGTAGATCACCGGCGCGGTCCCGCCGAACATCGAATTGGCCAGGGCATAGCCAACTCCCACCCCGAGCGCGCGCACATGTGAGGGGAAGAGCTCGGATTTCACCAGGGCGTTGATCGAGGTGTACCCGGTCAGGATCACGTAGCTGACGGCGACCAGGAGGAACGACAGAATCGGTGAATGTGTCTGGGGCAGATAGGTGAACAGGACGTAGGTGTAGATCACCCCGCCGATACCGAACCACACCAGCAGCGGCTTGCGGCCCACCTTGTCGCTGATCATCCCACCGATGGGTTGGATGGCCATCAGGAAGATCAACCCGATCAGGTTGATCCAGGTGGCCGTCATCGCCTGGTCTTTGTACGTCGTCTTGACGATCGCCGGGGCGTTGACGCTGTAGGCGTAGAACGCCAGGGTGCCACCCATCGTGATCAGGAAGCACAGCACCAGGGGCCTGGAGTAGCGGGTGAGCAGTTCGCGCAATGAGCCGGAGTTCGTGTCCTCCCCGGCCTTGATTGCTTCGAGTTGTTCCTCGGACAGTGATTCGTCCATGGTCCGGCGCAGCCAGAACACCACGATCGCAGCCACGCCACCGACGGCAAAGCCGATGCGCCAACCGAATTCGTGCACCTGGTCGGTGGTGAACGTGGTCAGGATGATCAGCAGGGTGAATTGTGCCAGTACGTGACCGCCGACCAGCGTCACGTACTGGAACGAGGAGAAGAAGCCGCGTCGTTCCCGCGTGGCGGCCTCGGACATGTAGGTCGCCGAGGTGCCGTACTCGCCGCCGGTCGCGAAGCCCTGCACCAGCCGGCACAGGATGAGGACGATGGGCGCTGCGACACCGATGGTTTCGCGTGAGGGTACGAACGCGATGACCAGTGAGCACAGCGCCATCAGCGAGACGCTGACGGTCAGTGCGGAGCGGCGGCCGCGGCGGTCGGCGAAGCGGCCGAAGAACCACGAGCCGATCGGGCGGGTGAGGAACGTGATCGCGAAGATCGCGTAGACGTAGACGGTGGCGTTCTTGTCGGCCTTGTCGAAGAATTGCGCTTCGAAGTATGTGGCGAACACCGTGTAGACGTAGACGTCGTACCACTCGACGAGGTTGCCCGACGATCCTCTGATGGTGTTCCAGATGGCCCGACGGGTTTCGGCGCGGCCCGACGGTGCGGGCTGGTGCGCCTCGGTCGAAGTGGTCATGCACATCCCCCAGGTGGTTGGCGTTGCAGGCCGACGGCCACGTTAGTGCACCGCGGCTGTGCCACGCGCGGTTTGCAGACGCCGGGGTTCGCCGAGTTCTACGTCAGGGTCGTGGATGTCGACGCGCAACGACCCTCACGTAGAAATCGGGGAAGAGAGCGCCTCGTTAGGCCGCCAGGAACAGGGCCGCAGAGACCGCGACCGACCACACCAGCATGGTCAGCCCGGTATCGCGCAGCACCGGGATCAGCTGGGCCCCCGTACTGCCGTCGCGCACCGGCCGCAGCGCCCGCACCGCCGGCGCCAGCGCCAGCAGGCCCACCGCACACCACGGGGTGGCCAGGATCAGCACCAGGGGCAGCACCAGGGCCACGCCCACCAGCAGTTGATACAGCAGCCGGGTGCGGGCGTCGCCGAGTCGCACTGCGAGGGTGATCTTGCCGGACTCGCTGTCGGTGGGGATGTCGCGCAGGTTGTTGGCGACCAGCACGGCCGACGACAGCGAGCCCATGGCCACCGCGGCGACCAGCCCGACCCAGTCGATGCGCAGGGCCTGGGTGTACTGCGTGCCGAGTACCGCGACCAGGCCGAAGAAGATGAACACGGCTACCTCGCCCAGGCCGAGGTAGCCGTAGGGCTTCTTGCCGCCGGTGTACAGCCAGGCGCCGGCGATGCAGACCGCGCCGACCACGATCAGCCACGGTGCACTGACCGCGGCGAGTACCAATCCGGCCACCGCGCCGATCGCCAGGCTCACCACCGCCGCGGTCAGGACGGCCCGGGGCGAGGCCAGCTTGGACCCCACCAGACGCAGCGGGCCGGACCGCACGTCGTCGGTACCGCGGATGCCGTCGGAGTAATCGTTGGCGTAGTTCACGCCGATGATCAACGCGAGTGATACGGCCAGCGCCAGCAACGCTTTCCACCACACGGCGGAGCCCATCCAGGCGGCGGCGCCGGTACCGGCGAGCACCGGGGCGACGGCGTTGGGCAGCGTGCGGGGGCGGGCGCCCTCGATCCATTGCGAGAAACTGGCCACGACCGTCATCGTATGAGCTGACCCGGTGCCATCCCGCGCGGACTCCTACACTGAGCCTCATGAAGGAGCAGCTCAGCAAGACCGAGATCGGCAAGGACGTGCTGCAGGAATCCGTCGAGGCAGTGGCCTCCACGGTCGGGCAGGTCACCTCGATCATCACCACGGCCGTCAAGGACGTCGCGACCGCCATCGGTGGCCTGGCCACCGATGTCTTCGAGATCGCCGACGGCGCCCGCAAGGCGAATGAGGATTTCGACGACTTCGACGACGACCTCGACGCAGGCGTCGGCCCGGACGTTGACGAGGGCCCGGCGGACGTCAAGGCCCCCGACGAGGCCGAATAGCACTGCATGCTCGGCGTCATCGGCGGTAGTGGGTTCTATTCGTTCTTCGGGCCCGAGGCCCGCTCCGTCACTGTGGACACCCCCTACGGTCCGCCGAGCGCGCCCATCACGGTGGGCGCGGTGGGCGGGCACGAGGTGGCCTTTCTGCCTCGGCACGGGGTCAACCACGAGTTCTCGCCGCACACGGTCCCGTACCGGGCCAATATGTGGGCGCTTCGCACGTTGGGGGTGCGACGGATCTTCGGTCCGTGTGCGGTGGGCAGTCTGACGACGCAGTTGGGTCCGGGTTCGATCGTGGTGCCCGATCAGCTGGTGGACCGCACGCGTGCCCGCGCCGACACGTACTTCGATTCCGGCGGCGTCCACGTCGGTTTCGCCGATCCGTACTGCCCGGCCTTGCGGTCCGCCGCGGCCGGGCTGCCCGGGGTGGTCGACGGCGGCACCATGGTGGTGATCCAGGGGCCGCGGTTCTCCACCAGGGCCGAGAGCCGGTGGTTCGCCGATCAGGGTTTCACCCTGGTCAACATGACGGGCTACCCCGAGGCTGTGCTGGCGCGTGAGCTTGAGATGTGTTATGCGGCAATCGCTTTGGTGACCGATCTGGATGCCGGGATCGAGGCGGGTGCCGGGGTCACGACGGTGGACGTCTTCGCCGAGTTCGAGCGCAATCTGGTGCCGTTCAAGAAGCTCGTGCACGAGGCGCTGGAAGCGGTAGCGGCGGTCGACGCTCAGCAGACCTGCACGCACTGCCTGGCCCACGACGGCGTGAAGTTGCCATTCGAGCTGCCGTGAGGATTTTGCTCACCGGCGCGGCGGGGTTCATCGGCACCCGCACCTGGGCCGCGTTGGAGGCCGCCGGGCATGAGGTCATCGCCGTCGACACCCTGCTGGCGGCCGCGCACGGTCCGGGCGCCGAACCCCCGCCGCGGTGTCGGGTGGCCGACGTCCGCGACCGCGATGCGCTCAAGCCACTGCTCGCCGGGGTCGATGTGGTGTGTCACCAGGCCGCGGTGGTGGGAGCCGGGGTCGACGCGGCCGACGCGCCGTCTTACGCCGGCCACAACGACTTCGGGACGGCGGTGCTGCTCGCCGAGATGTTCGCCGCGGGCTGCACGCGTCTCGTGCTGGCCTCGTCGATGGTGGTGTACGGGCAGGGCGGTTACGACTGTCCCGAGCACGGCGTCGTCGACCCGGCGCCGCGCACCCGCGCCGACCTGGACGCCGGGGTGTTCGAGCACCGCTGCCCGGTCGGCGGGGAGCAGTTGCAGTGGCGGCTCGTCGGCGAGGACGCGTCGCTGCGCCCCCGCAGTCTCTACGCCGCCAGCAAGGCCGCACAGGAGCACTACGCGTTGGCCTGGGCGGAGACCGGCGCGGGGAGTGTGATCGCGCTGCGCTATCACAACGTCTACGGCCCGAACATGCCGCGCGACACCCCGTACTCCGGGGTCGCGGCGATCTTCCGCTCACAACTCGAATCCGGAAAGCAGCCAAGGGTTTTCGAGGACGGCGGTCAGATGCGCGACTTCGTTCACGTCGACGATGTGGCGGCCGCCAATGTGGCCGCGGTCGGTGCCGGGCTCGACGGCTTCAATGCGTTCAACGTGTGCTCGGGGCGGCCCGTCTCGATCATGGAGGTGGCCGCCCGGCTGTCCGAGGCCCGCGGTGCGGAGCGGCCCGTCGTCACCGGCCAGTACCGCAGCGGCGACGTCCGCCACATCGTGGCCTCGCCCGCGCACGCCGCACGGGTGCTGGGTTTCGAGGCGGCGATCGACCCGCGCGACGGGTTGGCCGAGTTCGCGTTCGCACCGCTGCGCACTTGACCACGGGCCACTCTTGACACCCGTCAAGTCCGCGTGCCAATACTGACGGGGTGAAACCCGCCATCTGTGAGCAGTTCGGGATCGACTTTCCCCTCTTCGCCTTCAGTCATTGCCGCGACGTGGTGGCCGCGGTGACCAATGCCGGCGGCTTCGGTGTCCTCGGCGCGACGGCGTACACACCCGACCAGCTGGACCGCGAGCTCACCTGGATCGACCAGCAGGTGGGCGGCAAGCCCTACGGCGCCGACATCATTGTCCCGGCGAAGTTCGAGGGCAAGGGCGAGAACTTGTCCCGCAGCCAACTCACCGACCGGATCCCCGGCGAGTACCGGGAGTTCGTCGCGAAACTGCTGGCCGATCACGGCATCGAGCCCGAGTCCGAGCAGCGCCTGGGCGGGTCCTCGCTGTCCGGCGACACCGGCCACGAGCTGCTGGACGTGGCGATGAGCCATCCGATCAAGCTCATCGCCAACGCGCTCGGGGTGCCGCCGGATTACATGATCGAGGCCGGCCGCGAGCGCGGAGTCCCGGTCGCTGCCCTGGTGGGTGCCCGCGAGCATGCCCTCAAGCAGGTGCAGGCCGGGGTGGACCTGATCGTCGCGCAGGGCACCGAGGCCGGCGGGCACTGCGGTGAGGTGTCGACGCTGGTGCTCGTTCCCGAAGTCCTCGAGACGCTGGAGCAGGCCGGCAGCGACATTCCGGTGCTTGCCGCCGGTGGCATCGTCACCGGACGGCAGATGGCGGCCGCCGTGGCGATGGGGGCGGCCGGTGCCTGGACCGGTTCGGTCTGGCTGACCACCGAAGAGGCCGAGACGGCCCCGCACACGGTGCAGAAGATGCTCGCCGCGACGTCGCGAGACACCGTGCGCTCGACCGGGCGGACCGGCAAGCCCGCCCGCCAGTTGAAATCGGAATGGACCGATGCCTGGCAGCCGAATCCCAGTGGCCACCAGACGCTTCCACTGCCGTTGCAGAACATGCTGGCCGAGCCCGTCATCCGCCGGGTGGATGTGCTTGCCGCGCAAGGGCATCCGGGCGCGCAGGCATTGGCGACGTATTTCGTGGGGCAGGGCGTCGGGCTGATGAACAAGGTGAAACCGGCGCGCGAGATCGTGCGCGAGTTCATCGAGGACTACGTGGCCGCCACCGAGCGGCTGAGCAACTCGCTGCCGGACTGACGCCTAATCGGCAGAACCGGCCGCCAGTGGCAGTCGCACCTCGAAGCGCGCCCCGGTGTCCAGGTTGCGGGCGGACAACGTGCCACCGTGCGCCTGCACCAGGCCTGCCGCGATGGTCAACCCCAGTCCGGACCCGCTCGGCAGCGACGAATCCACGCGTGGCACACGGCCGTTGGAGCCCCGGTAGGCCACGTCGAACACCCGGGGTAGGTCGGCCTCATCGATGCCGACGCCGGTGTCATCGACGTGGGCCCATGCGCCGTCGGCATCGGAACCGAGGGACAGCGTCACGCTGCCGCCGTCCGGTGTGTGGGCGATGGCATTGGCCACCAGGTTCGACAGCACGCGGACCAGGGAACGGTCGCTGCCCAGCACCTGCACCGGTTGCGGGGGAAGTTCCGCGGTCAGCCGCACGCCCGCCCGGTCGGCCGGTATCCGGTGGGCGGCGATCACATCGGCCACCACTTCGTCGAGGGCCACCTGTTCGCGTACGGGCTGCACCGAACCGGCGTTGATCTTCGACATCTCGAACAGGTCATCGACCATCTCCGACAACCGGATTGATTCCTGCTCAATATGTTTGGCCTGCGTCCTGACCTCGTCGTCGGTGACCACACCGTCGGCGATGGCCTCGGACACCGCGCGGATACCGGCCAGCGGGGTGCGCAGGTCGTGGCTGACGAACGCCACCAGCTGGCGGCGGGAATGCTCGGCCGCCCGCTCGGAATCGCGGATCTCCTGCTCCCACACCGTGCGCCGGGCCTGGTAGCGGGCCAGCATGACGGCTGCGGGGATGGTCACCACCGACACGATCACCAGCACGACAGCGGTCTGCTCGAAGGTCTCGGTGATCATGAACCCACTGGCGCCCAGCACTCCGGTGAACGTGGCCAGCGTCGGGATCAGCACCAGCACCACCATGCTCAGCGCGAGCGACCAGGACCGGGCGAACCGGATGATGATCGCCCCGGCCACCACCACCGGCAGCGAGCAAGCCAGCGCCCAGCCGATGATCTCAGCGAGATTCTGCACTACGCCCTCTCATCTTCGCGCAAGCGCTCATCGCCACTCCACAGGTAGCCCCGTCCCCATACGGTCTGGATCCGGTGCTGATCACCGAGTTTTGACCGCAGCCGCTTGATGTGCACCGTCACGGTGGACAGGTCGCCGAAGTCCCAGTGCCAGACCCGCTTCAGCAGATCCTCGCGGGAGAACACGACGTCGTTGTTGGTCAGGAAGAACACCAGCAGATCGAACTCGCGGTTGGTCAGGCTGACTGGATGCCCGGCCAGCGTCACGGAGCGTGCCGCGGTCGAGACGTGCAGATCGTCGAGAGCGAGTTCCGCGGGCACGGGCGTGGTGAGGCCGCTGCTGCGTCGCAGCACCGACCGCACCCGTAACGCCAGTTCACGAGGGCTGAACGGTTTGGTCAGGTAGTCGTCCGCGCCGGCCTCCAGGCCCGCGATGCGGTCGTCCTCTTCGCCCAGGGCGGTCAGCAGGATCACCGGCATGCTGTAGTCGCCGTCGCGCCGTAGGACACGGCACAACGACAGCCCGTCGGAGCCGGGCATCATCACGTCCAGAACCGCGACGTCGATCTGCTCGGAGTCGAGTAACCGCAGCGCTTCGGTGCCGTCGTGCGCGATCGAGACGTCCAGGCCGTCGCGTTCCAGGTAGCGCCGTACGACATCGCGCACCACGGTGTCGTCGTCGGCAATCAGTACCCGGGTCACCCTTCGAGGTTACTGCCGCGGCGCCGCGACCTGCGGCTATGTCACAGTTTCGTCATGGTTGGGCCCTGGTCAGCGAGCCGTGAGCGGCCTAGCGTCGGATCACATGACCCTGCCGGCCACGTGACGGTGGTGCTGCCCTGCCTGGACGAGGAGCACTCGCTGCCCGGCGTGCTGGCCGCTATACCCCAGGGGTACCGGCCGCTGGTGGTCGACAACAACAGCGCCGACCGCACGGCCGAGGTGGCCCGGGCGCTCGGAGCGACAGTGGTGGTCGAGTCTCGTCCCGGGTACGGCTCGGCCGTGCACGCGGGTGTGGTCGCGGCCGCGACGCCGATCGTGGCGGTGCTGGACGCGGACGGGTCGCTCGATGCGGGGGAGCTCCCGGCGCTTGTCGCCGAACTCGACCGCGGTGCCGACCTGGTCATTGGTAGGCGCCGTCCGGTCCCCGGCCTGCGCTGGCCCTGGCATGCCCGGTTGGGTACCGCCGCGGTGTGCTGGCGGCTCCGTCGGCGGCACCGGCTGCCGGTGCACGACATCGCGCCGATGCGGGTGGCCCGCCGGGACGCGCTGATCGGGCTCGGGGTGACCGATCGCCGGTCGGGTTACCCGCTGGAGTTGCTGGTCCGCGCCGCTCAGCAAGGTTGGCGGGTGGTCGAGCGCGATGTGGCCTACGGACCCCGCACCGGCGGGCAATCCAAGGTGAGTGGATCGGTGCGGGGCAGTGTCATTGCGGCGCTGGACTTCTGGCGGGTGATCAGGTGAAACCCCTTGCGGTGCTCGTGGTTGCCAAGGCCCCGGTGCCCGGGTTGGCCAAGACCCGGCTGGCCGCGGGGGTCGGCGACCAGGCGGCCGCCGACATCGCGGCGGCGGCGCTGCTGGATACCCTCGACGCGGTGGCCGCCGCGGCGGTCTCGGCGCGAGTGGTGGCGCTGACCGGTGACCTTGGGCGGGCCCGCTGTGGCCGGGAAATCTGGGACCGCTTGGACGATTTCATCGTCGTGCCCCAGCGGGGCGCCGGCTTCGCCCAGCGACTGGCCAATGCGCACGCCGACGCCGCCACGGCGACGGGGCTGCCCGTGCTGCAGATCGGGATGGACACCCCGCAGGTGACCGCCGCGTTGCTCGACGAGTGCGGGCGGGCGTTGGCGGACGCCGATGCAGTGCTCGGGATGGCGCATGACGGCGGCTGGTGGGTGCTGGGTGTCCGAGACTGCCGCACGGCCGGGTGCCTGGCCGACGTCGAGATGTCCACGTCGCACACCGGTGTGGAAACCCTTGCCGCACTGCGCGACACCGGGGCGACGGTGGCCCTGGCCGCCGAACTGGCCGACTTCGACACGGTCGACGACATCGCCGAGGTGCGCCGGGCGTGTGCGCCGGGCAGCCGATTCGTCCGCGCGGCTGAAGGATTCTGACATGCACGGCCGGCTCTACGACCGGGCACTCGACGGGGAAAGCTGCTGGATCCGCCGCGCCGATGGCAGCCTACGTCAGCTGCCGGTATACAGCTGGCTGGGCGGTGCGCGCGCCGACGGCCGCTTCGATCGCACGATTGTGAACCTGTGTTCGGGTCCGACGCTCGATCTCGGTTGTGGGCCGGGGCGCCTGGTCGCCGGTCTGGTGCGGCGCGGGTTGCCCGCGCTCGGTGTGGACCTGTCCCGCGCGGCCGTCGAGTTGGCGCGGGGCAGTGGGGCACCGGTGTTGTGCCGCGACCTGTTTGAACCGCTGCCGGGAACCGGTCGCTGGCACAACGTGTTGTTGGCCGACGGAAACGTCGGGCTGGGCGGTGATCCGTGGCGGGTGCTGCAGCGGGCCGGTGAGCTGCTTCGGAGCGGTGGCCGCTGCCTGGTCGAATTCGACACGGTGGCAACGGGTGTCGACGCGGCGTGGGTGCGGTTGGAGACTCTGCGCAGCATCGGGCCGTGGTTCCGTTGGGCGACGGTGGGTTTGGACTGCGCGGCCCGGCTTGCCGGGGATGTCGGCCTCGGTGTGGCGGCGGTGTACCCCGTCGGTGACCGGGCGATCGCGGCACTGGAAGCGATATGAGCGGCCTGCGGTCGACCGCGGTGACCGTCCGGGTCGGAACGGCTCTGGGTATCGCGGTGGCGGTTTGCTTGGTCACCGGGCTGATCAGCCATTTCATCCAGCATCCGCAGCCGTGGTTCTTCTGGCCGACCCGGCCGGTCTGGCTGTACCGGCTCACCCAGGGGTTGCACGTGATCTCGGGTATCGGGGCGATCCCGCTGCTGGTGGTCAAGCTGTGGTCGGTTTGGCCGAAGCTGTTCGAGCGTCCGCTGATCGGCGGGCTCACCCGCCAGCTCGAGCGATTGTCGATCCTGGTGCTGGTCGGTGCGATGCTGTTCCAACTGTCCACCGGACTGATGAACATCGCACAGTGGTACGCATTCAGGTTCTTCTTCACCACCGCGCACTACGCCATGGCCTATGTGGCGGCCGGCGCTGTGCTGGTGCACCTCGCGGTGAAACTGCCGGTGATCCGCCGGGTGCTGGGCGAACCGCTCGGCGACGTGGTTACGAATGCACCGGTGGGTCCCACCCGGCGCACCGTGCTGCGTGCCACCTGGGTGGCGGTGGCGCTGGCGACGGTTGTCACCGCAGGGCAGACGGTGCCGTTCCTGCGCCGTGTTTCCGTCTTGGCGCCGCGTTCCGGGCAAGGGCCGCAAGGAGTTCCGGTGAACCGATCGGCGATCGCGGCCGGTGTGCTGCGCAGCGCGACCGCACCGGACTACCGGCTGACGGTGACCAGGGGAGAGGTCGTGCGGGCGTTCAGCCTGACAGAGTTGTCGGCACTACCGCAGACGACTCGGCGACTGCCGATCGCGTGCGTCGAAGGCTGGAGTGTCGATGCGGAGTGGACCGGGGTGGTACTGGCCGATCTGATCGCCGCGGTCGGCGGTGCGCCGGACTCCGATGTGCGGATGGTCTCGCTGGAACCGCCGGGGCCGTACTCCCGTACGGTGCTGCCCGCGCGGCATGCCCGTGACGGCGCCACGTTGATCGCGTTGCGGCTCAATGGTGCGCCTCTCGATCTGGACCACGGGTATCCGTGCCGGCTCATCGCTCCGAGCAGGCCCGGTGTGCTGCAGACGAAGTGGCTGTCCAGGATCGAGGTGATGACATGACGGCGACGCGGCTGCTGCTCGCGGTGATCGGAATCGGGCTGGCCGGCTACGGTGGGCTGCTGCTGTCGGAGAACCCGCCGGTGATCGTTGTGCGGATCCTGGTGTGGGTGGTCGTCGGGGTGGTGGTGCATGATTTCGTCTTCGCACCGTTGTGCGCCGCGGTGGGATGGGCGGGCCGTCGGCTGATCCCGGCCGGTTCCCGCTCGCCGATCGCGGTGGCCGCACTATGCAGTGTGGTGCTGGTTCTGCTGGCTGTCCCGGTGTACGGCCGGCCGGGTATGCGGCCCGACAACATGACGGTGCTCGATCGCAACTATCCACTGGGACTGGCGGTTTCACTGGCCGCGGTGTGGCTGAGCGTGCTGCTGTATCAGCTGCTGCTGCGGCGGCTACCAGTTGGTGAGGATGACGTGGTTCAGCGCCAGCGCACCGAGGACGTTGACCGCCAGCCACCAGCGCTGTGACCGAGCCGGTAGGAATGCGCCCGCCGCGGTCAGCCACACCGTGAACGGTAGCCAGATGCGTTCGGTTTCGGCCTTGCTGAGCATGCTGAGATCGGCGAACACGATCGCCACGAGCGCGGCGATCAGCACGAGGCGGAGCCCCGGCTGGCGCCGGATCGCCGCGAGATCGAACAGCCGGCCGATCCCGGCGACGCTGCCCAGGCCGATGGCACAGACCACGGAGGCCAGGTTGGCCCATGACCAGTACTGGAACGGACGGTCGGCGGCGATACCTTGCCAATAGCGTTGTTGGACCAGGGTGTAACCGTCGAACCACCAGAATCCTGCCGCCGCGAACACGGCGACCACCGCCAGCGCCGCCACCGCGGCCGGCACCATGACACGGAGGGCGGCCCGCCGGTCGGTGGCCGTCGCGAGGACGGCCAGTGCCGGCAGCGCCATGAGGGCCAGTCCGTAGTTGAGGAAGATCCCCCAGCCCAGCAGCAGGCCGGCCGCACCGGCCCACAGGATCTGACGGCGGCCCGATCCGTGCACAGAAATGGCCAGCGCCGTGATTCCCCATGCGGCCACGCCCGCGTAATACCCGTCGGCCGAGACCGCGATCCAGATGGCCGTCGGTGCCACCGCCACGAACGGCGCCACCTGCCGTGCGGTGGCCTCGTCGGTGAGGGCACGCGCCGCGATGACGATCGCCGCGGCCGCGCTGGACCCGGCGAGCAGGCACAGCAGCCCGGCCCACGCGCCGCCACCCAATCCGATACGGTCCAGCCAGACGAAGCTCAAGAGCGCGCCGGGTGGGTGCCCCGATACGTGGGTGATCCATGAATCGGGCTGGTAGTCGAGAATTCTCGAGGAGAACGTGCGGAGCGCCTCAGGAATGTCGGTGATCGTCGGAACCTGGCGCAGGTACTCGTGGCGCGCCGTGAGGCGGCCGGCGAAGCCGCGCTGCCAACCGTCGATCATGGCCAGCGAGAACGCCCAGGCGCACGATACCGCCCACGCCGTCACAGGCACGGCCCGCCATGGAATCCGTTGTGCGAGTGCGGGACCCCACCACACCGCGGCCAGCCCGATGACGATCGCCGGGATGGTTCCCCAGCCGACATGCGCATTCCACCAGCCGAAAATCGGTGCGGTGTCGGTGAAGCTGTGGATCTCCTCCGGTGTGCTGTTGATCAGCGGTGTGACGATACCCAGGTGCAGGTGGGGCACGACGAACGCCGCTACCACCAGGATCAGGCCGATGACCACCGCGACAGCGTCCCGGCGGCTGATCTGCATGCGCCAAGCCTAGGCGGGCGCCGCCGGGGCGTGTCTGACGTTTCGGTGACGTCGGGTGCGCAGCCATGGGATTCGGCCGTCGTCCGGCGCATCGTGGAACTCATGAGATCGGATCAATTCGAGACGATGAGTGCAGCGTTGCCTGAGCGCCTCACCGCCATCGGACAAGGTGTGAGCCGCTACGGGCTCGTCATCGTGCTGGCGTGGATCGGCATCGGCAAGTACGTGAAGTTCGAGGCCCGTGCCCTCATCGAGCACAGCCCCTTGATGTCGTGGATCTATCACTTCCTCAGCGCCGGAGCGGTGGGGGTGACGCTGGGGACCATGGAGATCGTTGCCGCGGTTCTGATTGCGCTGCGCCCGTGGTGGCCTCGGCTTTCCGCCGCCGGCAGCGCCCTGGCCGTGGTCTTGTTCCTCGGCACCCTGAGCTTCCTGTTCACGACGCCCGGCGTGGTGGTCAACCACGCCGGGCCGATCCCGGTGCTCGGCGCACAACCCGGTCAGTTCCTGTTGAAGGACCTGGTGCTCATCGGCGTTGCGCTCTGGACACTGGGAGAGGCGCTGGGCGCACAGCCGAATAGGGTCCGTCAGTGCCAGTCCCAGACGGACATGTCGTTGGGCGGGTAATTCATGCAGACGTCGGTGGTGTTGGCCGCGACGCCCTTGTTGTTGAAGAACAGCTTGGCCCAGTTCGGCCAGCGCCAGGCCATGTTCTCGAAGAAGGCGTTGGTGGCGGTGTTCTCGGAGTACTGGCGGCGGCCCGCGTAGTCCATCGAGAAGAACCAGTGGATCCGGTCCTGGGCGCCCTGCTGATCGGCGACCGGCTTGTTGTTGTAGTCGATCATGTAGCGCTCGTAGTACACCGGTTCGACGTCGCGGGCGGCGGCCATGATCTGCTCGGCCGTGCACGGCGTCTTGAGGATCCGGTTGGGGATCGGGTAGTCGTCGGTGGCGTCGGCGTTAGCGATGCCGGCCCCGGCCAGGCTGCCGGCGACCGCACAGGCGGCCAGGCCGGTGCGGATCAGGTTACTGACACTCTTGCGGTTCGACATGTTGCTCCAAAGTCGTTCAGTGCGCGGCTTGTTCGTAGACGAAGCGCTGATCGGGGCAGTAGTAGTTGATGGCGGTACCCAGGAACTGCCACGACTGAGCGTCGGTGCTGTCCTTGGCCAGTTGCTTCTTCACGAAACCGACCGAGTCCTGGGCATTGTGGTCGACGCCGTTGTGCAACCGCTTGCACGCCAGCTTGCCGATCCAGGCGTTGTAGTCCTTCTGCCCGTAGACGCCGTAGGTGTGCAATTCGTTGGCGAACTCCGTGTCCGGATCGGCGTAGGCCGGTGCGGACAGCGCGACACTGGTTGCGGCACAGAATGACAGGGCGATCAACATGCGTTTCATCAGACCAGGGCCTCCTCAGGCTCGCGTTGGATGGGCTTCGGCCAGGGCTGCGGTAACGGACGCTGGCGGACGTGTTGCGGCCACCAGAACCAGCGCCCGAGCAGCGTGGCGATGGACGGTGTCATCAGCGACCGGACCACCAGGGTGTCGAACAGCAGGCCCAGGCCGATCGTCGTTCCGACCTGACCGATGACGATGAGGCTGCTGACCGCCATCGATGCCATGGTGAAGGCGAAGACCAGGCCTGCCGAGGTGACCACGGCACCGGTGCCGACCATGGCACGGATGATCCCGGTCTTCAGCCCGGCGTGGATCTCTTCCTTTATTCGTGAGACGAGCAGCAGGTTGTAGTCCGCGCCGACGGCCAGCAGGACGATGACCGACATCGGCATCACCATCCAGTGCAACGGGATCCCCACGATGTGTTGCCAGAGCAGTACCGACAGACCGAAGGCCGAGGCCAGACTCAGCACTACCGTGCCGACGATCACCGCGGAGGCCACCACCGCACGGGTGAGCACCAACATGATGATGAAGATCAGGATCAGTGCCGCCGCGGCGACGATGATCAGGTCGTAGTCGGCGCCCTGCTGCATGTCGTTGTACGTCGCCGAGCTGCCGCCGAGGTAGATCTTGGATCCCTCGAGCGGGGTTCCCTTGATCGCGTCGGCCGCTGCGATCTTGAGCGGCGCGATGCGTGCGGTGCCTTCCGGAGTCAGTGGGTCACCCTGGTGAATGATGGTGAACCGCACCGCATGTCCGTCAGGCGACATGAACAGCTTGATGCCTCGCTGGAAGTCCTCGGTCTCGAATGCCTCCGGCGGCAGGTAGAACGAATCGTCGTTCTTGGCCGTATCGAATGCTTCGCTCATGGCGGTGGCGGTGTTCTGCATCGCCATCGTCTGATCCTGTTGGGCCTTCTGCACCTGATACTGGTTCAGCAGCAGCTCTTTCTGATGCTTCATCGACTGGATCTGCCGCGGCATGGTGGCGACCATCTTCGGCATCAGGTCGGCCATGCGCTGCATCTCGGGAACCAGGTCCTGGAAGTCATCCGACATCGTGTTGATGCCGTCGAGCGCGTCGAAGATCGACCGGATGGACCAGCACATCGGAATGTCGAAGCAGTGCGGTTCCCAGTAGAGGTAGTTGCGCAGCGGCCGGAACTGGTCGTCGAAGTCCGCCAGGTGATCGCGCACGTCGTTCATGTCGCTGGACGTGGTCTTCATCTTGTCGGCCATGCGCTGCGACACCGCTGCCAGATCCGTTTGGATGGACATCATTTCGGTCATCGCATCGATGCTGGTCTGCAGATCGTCGGCCTGGTCGAGCAGATTCTGCAGATTGGCCTGCGCATAGTCGTTGTTCATCAGCTGGGTCGTGCCGCTCTGGCCCAGCGTGTACGGGATCGTCGAGTGCTTGATCGGATCGCCATCGGGACGGGTGATGGTCTGCACCTGGGCGATTCCGTGCACGCTCTTGAGTGCCTTGGCGATCTTGTCGATCACCAGGAAATCGGCGGGGTTACGCAGATCGCGATCGGACTCGATCATCATCAGGTCCGGGTTCATCTTGGCCTGCGAGAAGTGCCGGAACGCGGCGTCGTATCCGACGTTCGTCCCGACGTCCTTGGGCAGGAAGATGCGGTCGTTGTAGGTGGTGTGGTAGCCCGGCAGGGCGAGCAGGCCGATCAACGCCGCGACGATGGCGCACACCAGGATTGCGCCCGGCCAGCGAACCGTGGCGGTGCCCACCCGGTGCCATCCGCGGGACTTCGAAAACCGCTTGGGCTCAAGGATCTTGCCGAATCGGCTGGCAACCGAGATGACGGCCGGCCCCAGGGTCAGGGCCATGGCGACCACCATCGTCATTCCGATCGCCAGCGGAATGCCCATGGTCTGGAAGTACGGCAGGCGGGTGAAGTGCAGGCAGAACGTCGCACCGGCGATGGTCAGGCCCGACGCGAGCACGACATGGGCCGTGCCGTGGAACATGTCGTAGTAGGCCGCTTCCTTGTCCTCGCCGGCTCTTCGTGCTTCCTGATATCGGCCGATCAGGAAGATCGCGTAGTCGGTGGCCGCGGCGATGGCCAGGGTCACCAGCATGTTGGTCGCGAACGTCGTGAGGCCGAAGAAGTTCTGATAGCCCAGTAACGCGACGAGGCCACGGGCGCCGGACAATTCGAGCACGACCATCACCAGCACGATCAGGGTGGTGATGATCGACCGGTAGACGCCAAGCAGCATCACCGCGATGACACCGAAGGTGACGAGCTCGATCAGCTCCATGCTCTCGTCACCGACGATGTTCTGATCGGTGCTGGATGCCGCGGATCCGGTGACATACGCCTTCACACCGTCGGGTGCGGGGCTGTCGGTGGCGATGCGCCGCACCGCCTCGACCGACTCGTTGGCCAGCGTCTCGCCCTGGTCACCGGCGATGTAGACCTGCACGTAAGCGGCCTTGCCGTCGCGGCTCTGCGCGCCCTTGGCGGTCAGGGTGTCGCCCCAGAAGTCCTGCACATGCTGCACGTGGGTGGTATCCGCGCGCAGGTCGCGCACCATCTTGTCGTAGAAGACGTGCGCCTCGAGGCCCAGCGGCTGGTCGCCTTCGAGCACGACCATCACCGAGCTGCTGGTGTCGTACTCCTGGAACTTCTTGCCGACCTCTTTGATCGCGATCATCGACGGCGCGTCGTTGGGACTCATCGACACCGCGCGCATCTTTCCGACGACCTCGAGCTGAGGGACGACGGTGTTGAGCAGTGCAACGATCACGATCCACGCCAGGATGATCGGCAGGGCGAACGCCCGGATGAATCGCGGGAGCCGCGGGCGCGGAGGTGCCGCGTGGCGTCCCGTTGCGATGGCGTCGGTCGGGGCGTCGTCGGTCGGCGCGCTCATGCTGCCTTCACAAAGCAGAAGGTTTGTGCGTTCACTCCAGTAGCCGTTCTCTCTTCTTTGACCGCGTCATCGACGGTGACCCGGCAACTGATGCTGTGCCCGTCGCCTTGCGCCATGATGTTGGGCTGCACCGAGGGCAACGTGGTTTGCAGTGTCAAAGTCCATGGCAGCGGCACGGTTCCGGTGCGCTGGGGTTTGCCTTCAAGGTCCATGTAGTTGATGACGGCAGTGCCGCCCGTGCCGAAGATCTCGTACTTCACGAACTTGGGGTTGAAGTCCTCGGCGTTGTCCGACGTGGTTTCGGTGATGATGACCGGATGTGCGCCGAAGACCTTGCGGACGTTCATCACGATCAGCACGCCGGCCACCATGGCGATGACGATCAGTACCGGAAGCCATATCCGTCGGATTGCCTTGGTCATCGCGCCCGCCTTGGGGATCGGGCCGCGGCTGGCGGAGCGCTGACGGCTGTCATTGTGGGCCTCCCGACGTTCGATGCGTTCGCGACGACCTGTCAGTTAGGCGGCCTACGCAGTCCGAAGGGTAAAGTTAGTCGAACAAGTGGATAGGATCAATCCACTTATGACCCCGATCACTTAAGCTGAGAGATATGACCGAGGAAACACGTCGCGTGCTGCGTAGGGACGCAGAGCGCAACCGGCAGCGGGTGCTCGATGCCGCGCGGGAGCTGTTTGCCGAAAAAGGTCTTGAGGCGACGCTCAACGACGTGGCACATCACGCCAATGTCGGGGTCGGAACGGTGTATCGACGGTTCGCCACCAAAGAGGAGCTGCTCGAGGCGATCTTCGTGGACGGTATGGATCAACTCACCGCATTGGCTGAAATTGCACTGCAGCAAGAAGATTCATGGCAGGGGTTCTCGTGGTATGTCGAGAGCATGTGCAAGATCACGGCCACCGACCGCGGGTTGAGGGAGATCGCGTTCAGCAAATGCTATGGGGGCGACCGGGTCAAGGCCTGCCAGGAGCGGCTCGTCCCGGCGTTGACCAAACTTGTCGAGCGGGCGCAGAGCGACGGCTATCTGCGTCCGGAGGTGTCGTCCACGGACATGCCGCTCTTCGGGCTGCTGGCCGGCACCGTGAGTGAATACGCCGGGCATGTCGATGCCGACCTGTGGCGCCGGTATGTGGCCATTCTTTTGGACGGCATGCGCTACCACGACGACCAGGCGCCGATTCCGGTGAAGGCGCTCGACAGCGATGAGCTCGATACGGCGATGCAGACGTGGGAACCCGCGGGGCCGCCCCGCTGACCGACGCCGGGGTTGGTACCCACGTTTCGGAAAAGCCTGTGCGGGCACAATATCGACGTGGCTATCAAAGGTGACTCAGACCAGGGCTCGGACCAATTGTTCTGCGGTGTCGATTTGGCCCGCCGCATCGAGAAGGCCGAGGCGGACCTGATCGCGGCGGCGACGCGCGCTGCCGGACACCGTGGCGCCGATGGGCTGGTCCTGCCCGTCGCCGGCGGGTACGCCTGTTTCGCCGAGGCGGAATCGCCGATGAACAAGGTGGTCGGCCTCGGCTTCGACGGGTTGCCCGATGAAGCGGTGCTGGGTGAGATCGAGCGCGCGTTCGCGGGCAGAGGCAGCTCCACGCGGGTGGAACTGTCCAACTTGGCCGACCCGGAGATCACCGAGTTGTTGTCCGGCCGCGGCTATCGCCTCGTCGAGTTCGAGAACGTGCTGGGCAGGCCGATTCACGACGAGCGCCCGCCGGCGTCAGACGTGCAGGTGCGCCGGGCCGACGATCTCGCCGCATGGGTGAACGTCGTGGTGGAGGGCTTCGCCCATCCCGATGGTGAGGGTCCCATCAGTCACGAGCAGTTCCCCGCTGACATCCTTGAGCGGGCCGAACGGGACATGGAAAAGGCCGGGGCCACCGCGTATATCGCGCTGTTGGACGGAGCGGTCGCCGGTGGCGGGATGATGCGGCTGGCCGGTGGGGTCGCTCAGCTGGCCGGGGCCGCGACGGCGCCGGCCTACCGGCGCCGCGGGGTGCAGGCCGCGCTGCTGGCGGCTCGGCTGGCCGAGGCGGCCGACGCCGGATGCGAGATCGCCGTGGTGACAACGGCGCCCGGCTCGAAGTCCCAGCACAACGTGCAGCGCCGGGGCTTCCAGCTGCTTTACACGCGGGCGGTCCTGGTGAAACCGGCTGAGGAAGTTCAGTAAAGGATCTTGCGCAGGTTGTCCTCGCTGTAATACGCGTCGAGTTCGGCCTGGCTCTGGTCGGGCTTGAACGCCTTGGCCATCTGCGCCACCGAGGGCACCGACGTCGGATTCCAGGTCTCGGGTTTCCATGTGTCGGAGCGCAGGAATGCCTTGGGGCAGTGGAAGAACACTTCTTCGACGGCGATCTCCAGCGCGAGGATCGGCCGCTTGCCGTCGACCACCATGTCCTCGAAATAGTCTGCGTCGGAGAGGATCCGGGCGGTGCCGTTGATCCGCAGGGTGTCACCGCGGCCGGGGATAACGAACACCGTGCCCACGTGCGGGCGCTGCAGCACGTTGAGGAAACCGTCGACGCGCCGGTTGCCGGGCCGCTCCGGGATCGCGATCGTGGTGTCGTCGATGATCTGGACGAAGCCCGGTGGGTCGCCCTTGGGGGAGACGTCGACGCGGCCGTGTGCATCGGTGGTCGCCACGAAGCCCAGCGGTGACTGCTTGAGCCAGACCTGCTGTGCTTCCGACAGTCGGTCCGTCACCTTCTTGGCGACGGCTGCGGTGGGTTGCCCGACGATGGCGCGCAGCTCATCCGCGGAGGTCACTTCTCGGCGCATGCCTCCATCATGCCCAAGCCGACAACTGAATTGTCTGACCAGGAATTCGCCGGCCGGCGCCCGGAGCTCAGCCGCCGTAGCGGGCGGCCAGCGTGCGCCGGTCGAGCTTGCCGATGCCGCGACGGGGCAACTCGTCGACGATGTGCACCTCCCGCGGGGCCGCGGTGGCATCAAGGGTCTGGGCCACATGGGCCCGCAACTCGGCCACATCGGGGACCGATGAACCCGGGGCCAGTACCAGTGCGGCGACCACGCGCTGGCCGAGCCGCTCGTCGGGGACCCCGAAGACCGCGCAGTCGGCGATCGCCGGATGGTCGGCGAGTGCCGATTCGACCAGTTGCGGCAGCACCGTCAACCCGCCGGTGCTGACCGCCTCATCGACCCGGCCCAGAACCCGCAACACGCCCGAATCATCCACGGTGCCAAGGTCATCGGTGCGGAACCACCCCGGCTCGGCGAAGGGGTCGGGGCTGATCGGGTTGCGATAGCCGCGGGCCACGGTGGCTCCGCCCAGCAGGATGCGGGAATTGTCGATACGCACCTTCACCCCGTCGAGTGCCACGCCGTCGTACACACATCCGCCCGCGGTCTCGCTCATCCCGTAGGTGCGGACCACGTTCACCCCGGCCGACTCCGCGCGTTCGGCCACCCCAGCCGGCATCGGCCCGCCGCCGATCAGAACGGCGTCGAGCTGGGCCAGCGCGTCCGCGGCGGCCGGGTCACGCAAGGACTTGTCGAGCTGCACCGCCACCAGTGAGGCGTAACGACGTCCATTGCCCAGAGCCGCCACCGCAGAAGGCAATTCGGACGGATCGAAGGACGCGGAGATGGTGACGGGCGTGGTGCCGGCCAGTGCACTGCGCACCAGGACCTGCAGGCCCGCGATGTGATAGGCGGGCAGGGCGAGCAGCCACCGGCCGTCACCGCCCAGCCGGGCGTGCGTGGCCGCGGCGCTGGCCCGCAGCGCGTCGGCGGTCAGCAGCGCGCCTTTGGGCTCGCCCGTGGTGCCCGAGGTCGAGATCACCACTGCGACGTCGTCGTCGATTTCTTCCCCGGCGCGCAAAGTGGTTGTCAACAAAGAACTCTGACGTTCGTCGTCGGCAGGGACGGGCAGGATCGCCGACCCGCGCCCGGTCAGGACGTCATCGAGGACTGCCGGCAATTCGTCCGTCGCGGATCCGACGGTGACGGAGCGTAGGACAGCTATGCCGGGCCCCCTGGCTCTTTCGGGTCGTCACCGTTCTGGCGGCCGGCGTCATCGGAGTCGATCGAGTCCTCGGCATCGCGCGGATCGTCCAACGGCCACCCCTTGGCCGCCAGTCGTTCCCGGACCCGCTCGACGTCTTCCGCGCGGGGCAGCTCGTCGGTGATCTGGGTGATGAGTACGCCGATGTCGATGTGATCGAAGTCACCGCGATCGATGAGATCCCGTGCGACGGCTTTGACTTCGTCGTTGGTGAGGCGCCGGGTCAGCAGGGCCAACAACGGCACCCGGTCTGGCCCAGGCACCCCCTCGGGGTACCCGGCGTTCAGCCAGGCCGCGATCTTCGCGAGAAATGCGTTCACTGTGCCTACTCCTGATGCACCCGAGCGAGGTTCCTCCGGACAAACGAGTTTGAGCCGGAAGACCGCATTGATGTTAGTGGTGCCAGCCGACTCTGGCTCGCAGTGAACTTATCGGCCGCTCGGGGATCGGCAAACCGCCCCGGCGAACAGCCCGGGGTGCGGAGATGAACACTCGGTGAACTCATTCGTAGCGTATTCGAATTCCCAGCTCAGCGAGGTGTTTCCGGCTGGTCAAAAACGCCAATGGTCCGACAGAATTACCGCCATGAGCGCTGAGCTGATCGTCCTGGTGCTGTTGATAGCAACTGCACTGGCTTTTGACTTCACAAACGGCTTTCACGACACCGGCAATGCCATGGCCACTTCGATCGCCACGGGGGCGTTGAAGCCGAAGACCGCTGTGATCCTGGCGGGTGTCCTCAACCTTGTCGGCGCGTTCCTCTCGGTCGAGGTGGCCGTCACGGTCACCACATCGGTGCTCAAGATCCAGGACAGCAAGACCGGGTCGCTGGTATCCGGCATCGATGCCTCGACGGGTCTCACGATCATCTTCGCCGGTCTGATCGGCGGCATCCTGTGGAACCTGCTGACCTGGCTCTTCGGTATTCCGTCCAGCTCGTCGCATGCGCTCTTCGGCGGGCTGATCGGCGCCGGGCTGGCAGCCATCGGCCTGTCCGGGGTCAACTGGTCCGGCGTGCTCCAGAAGGTGCTCATCCCCGCGATCGCGGCTCCCTTCATCGCCTGCCTCGTCGCCGCCGCCGGAACCTGGCTCGTCTACCGCATCACTCGCAACGTGCTGAAGAAGCGTCGTGAGCAGGGCTTCCGCTGGGGCCAGATCGCCACCGCCTCGCTGGTCGCACTGTCGCACGGAACGAATGACGCCCAGAAGACCATGGGCGTCATCGCGCTCGCCCTCATCACCACCGGCCACCTCACCGGGGACGTGAAGGAGAACGGCCTACCGATCTGGATCATCGCCTCTTGCGCGCTGGCCATCGGCCTCGGCACATACATCGGCGGCTGGCGCGTCATTCGCACGCTGGGCAAGGGCCTGGTCGAGATCGAATCCCCGCAGGGGCTTGCCGCTGAAGCATCGTCGGCTGCAATCATTTTGAGCTCCAGCGCGGCGGGCATGGCGCTCTCCACAACTCACGTCGCCACCGGCTCGATCCTCGGTAGCGGCGTCGGCAAGCCCGGCGCCGAGGTGCGCTGGGCCGTGGCCGGGCGCATGGCGATGGCTTGGTTGATCACGTTGCCCGCCGCCGGTCTCGTCGGCGCGCTGGCCTTCTGGCTGTCGCACGGTGTCGAGTCGCTCACCGGATCAGCGCTCGCCGGTGACGGCCTGATCTTCCTGGTCCTGGTCGCCCTGTCCGGGTACATGTGGTGGCGCGCCCAGCAGCAGAAGGTCGACCACAAGAACGTCAATGCCGATTGGGACGACTCCACCAACTCGGTGGTGCCGGCTGAGGTACGCGACGCCGCCAAGCCCGCCGCCACCGCCGACAAAGCCGCAGTCTGACCGGATCTAGCTAAGGAATCAGCTGATGATTTATGTGGACTCCATCTTCAAGGTGCTGGTTGTGGGGTTGATCCTCGGAGCCGGTCTGCCCGCGGTGTTCGCCACGGGCCTGGTGGCCTACTCGAACGGTGCCGGCGGTACACACGAGGACGGCACCGTCGTGGCGCCCAACCCCGCGCTGAAGGTCCTCGGTCTGGCGCTTTTCACCATCGTCGCTGCGGTGATCGTGATCGCGATCCTCTGGATCACCAAGACCACGATCATTCACCACTTCGGATTCAACCCCGTCCCCTTCATTCCGGGTAAGTGAGCTGAGCATGACCGAAACGACGAGCTTCCTGGACAACGTGCTGAGCTGGCTGCGGGCCGGCTATCCGGAGGGAGTGCCGCACAAGGATCAGTTCGCCTTGCTGGCGCTGCTGACCCGGTCGCTGACCGAGGATGAGGTGGTCAAGGCCACCCACGACATCCTGCGGTCCAGCAATGGCGACAGCCCGGTCACCGACGACGAGATCCGTCTGGCGGTGCACAATGTCATCGACAAGGACCCCAATCCGGAAGAGATCAACCAGGTCGCCGCTCGGCTGGCCTCGGTGGGTTGGCCGCTGTCGACCCCGGTGCGCTGAGGCCGCTCTAGCCGCCTGCACCGTTCCGGTTTCGGGGCGTCGCTTTCTACATCACGGCTGCTGCCCGAGCTGATCGACAACCCTGGGGTAGAAAAGCGGCGGGCGGACTCAGCGGCGGGTGTCGCGGCGCAGCGGATGGGTATCGGGCACCTGCACGAAAATCAGCGTGATGCCGTCGGGATCGGTCACGTGCATCTCGTGCAGACCCCACGGCTCCTGGGCCGCGGCCCGGGCGATCGCCACGCCGCGGCTTTCCAGTTCCGCCTGGGTGGCGTAGACATCGCGCACCTGCAGCCACAGCGCTCCGGGGAACACCCCGGATTCGGTGGGGCTGTGGTGGCCGGCCAGCTCGATCAGTGACTGCCCGGCGTAAAAGACTGTGCCCGCACCATATTCGCGGGCGATGGCCAGACCGATCCCGTCGCGGTAGAACTCGACGGACTTCGGGTAGTCGACCGGCCGGATCAGCATCCGGCTGGCCAGGATTTCCATCTCCCTTGTCTACCACCGCGCGGTGTCCCGACAAATCCGCGACACGGTCAGTTCTGGGATTGGTGCAGGTAGGCGCTCAGGCTCCGAGTTGCCAGCGCGTCGTCCAGGCCGAGCTCGAAGCGAGGTTTGTCGGCGTCGGTCAACCACGCTTGGTGGTCTTCCAGTAGCGAGACGGTGCCGAGCACCAGACGTTCGGCGGCAGCCGCGATGTCGTCGGTGTCCGAGGCCTCGCCCGAGAGGCCGAGACAGCGCAGGAAATCCTCCCGATAACCCTGTGGTGCAACAGGAAATGACAAGGCGGCGTCGAGGGCTGCCCGGGCACTGGTTATCGGATCGGCAGGATGGCCGGGATTGACTGCCGCCAGTACCGAGGGGCAAAGAAGTGCGGCCGCTCGGGCGGCAAGCCGGACGCCCAACTCGTCGCCGGCTCTGCGCGCATTGCGGAGCTTGCCAAGGTCGGAAAAGAAGTCCTCCAGTTCGGGTTCCCCGGCAGGACGGAGGAGTCCGGGCCCGCAATACCGTGCCGCCTCCTCCGGATCGTCCACCCAGAGCAATCGAAACACCTCAAGAGCAGCGAAACCGAACGACCATTCCGCCGGATCCTCGGCCTCATCCCACCAGACGTCCCGAGAATGAACCGCGAGCGAAACATGGTGCAAGCGACCACCTTCGCTGTCGAACCATGCGGCATAACTGCTTTCGTCGGCTCCAGTCACCAGAACGTCCAGGTCGATATCGCTGTACGGGCCGGCGTCGCCGCGGACCAGGCTGCCCTTGAGGAGGATCGCCCGGGTGTCTGGGTAGTCGTGTCGAATGCGTCCGACCGCGCGCCCGAGGACAGCCTCGATTGCCGGATCGCACGAAGCGTGCTGGGCGGACTCGGGCATGGACAACTCCTATCAGAAACTGTTCGACCAAAGAGTTCGGCCAGGAGGCGCCGCGTCCAACGTCCTATCTCGACGGCGACGCTCCCGTGTCGCGAAGGCGTCCTCACATCTCACGGCAGAACCGATGCATGCCGTCCTCGATGCCCTCGTGGCACCAGCCGATCGCGGGGAAGAATCTGAACGCTGTGGGATTGTCCACCTCGACGAACGCGATCCAACGTTTCGCCGCCGGATGCCCAGCCCAGGCCACCGTTGCCGCGACTGCCTCACGCCCGATCCCCGAACGCCGAAGTTGAGGGTCAACCGCGAGATCGGTGATCGCATGTTCGTCGCCCGACTGATCCCACACACATCCCACCAGCGCCGCGGGCCGCCCTTTTTGGTCCTCCAGGACGAGTTGCACCCCGTCGTGGTCGGAGAGAACATGCTCCAGCCACTCTTCATCAATCGGCCCCAACCGGCGATCAAGCTCCGTGTCGCGAAACCAACCACATATCCAATGCCAATCCGAGCGCACCATCGGGCGTACGTGAAACCGATTCTCGTTGCGCTGAGCCGATTCCGGGTCCATCACACGCACCGATGACGCGGGCGCCGACAACGACCACGTCGGGCGCGGTCACACCGTGTCGACATGCGTCTCGCGATCGAACAATGCCGCAAGATGCGGCAGCGCAACACGTGTCGCCCTGGTCACGGGCTCGGGGAGTTGGCGCAGCGGGAACCAACCCCACTCGGCGTGTTTTTCGAGTTCGACGAGCCTGGGTTCTCCACTGAATTGCCGCACCAGGTATACGGGGGCAACCCAATGCTCAGGGGTTCCCGGGTCGATTTGATCGACAACGCACAGCAGCTCAAGGGTTTCGAGCTCGATGCCGAGTTCTTCGCGAATCTCGCGTGCGACCGCTACCTGCACCGGTTCCATCCATTCGACCTTTCCACCCGGGAGCCCCCAGTGGTCGGCTTCGGGGTCACACCGACGATGAACCAGCAGCACGGCACCGTCTTGCATGATCGCGGCCCCGGAGCCCACCCGCGGTTCACGGGTCATTCGGCATCCCTCCATCACGCCGGCAACTTCCTCATCAGCTGTGGTCATCGGGCCCACGGGAGCGACTCACGAAGTAACTACCGCGTGCTCGCCCACGTCAGCGCACAGCCAGCCGGAGGCCTCGTGGGCGCCGAGGCGTGCCGTTTGCGATGACAGCCAGACCTCGTGCTGCGCTGAGTATTTACCAAATTCCACGAACTTGGCAAACGATATTCGCTTGCCTGCCGGGGTGGATCGCGTCACCGCGAAACACCGACAGATTTCCACACGCGTTTCACCTGCGACATTGAAATGTCCTTGGGAGTCTGAATTTTGACGGTTCGGCGCATGCCTGTGCCTTCGGTGAAAGCTACACGGCCTACGTGCCGAGGCATGCCGTGTGCTGCGAGGGTCTTGTCCGGTCGGGCGTAGGAGAGTAGGACCGATCCCGCGACGGGTCAGTCCGGCCGTCCGGGCATCCGGCGGGCGCGGTCGCTGGCGCGCAAGCCGATGGCGAACGCGGCCTGATCCTCGAAACTCATCGGGTTACGTCCCGTGATCTCGTGGATGCGACTCAGCCGGTGACGCACGGTGTTGGTGTGCAGGAACAGTTCGCGGGCGGTGTCGATGAGTGACCCGTTGGTGGCCAGGAAGGTCCGAAGAGTCCGCACGTGCTGGGTGCCCCGGTCGTTGTCCAGGCGCTCGAGTGGGTCGATGAGTTGGTTCTTGAACGGGGCCAGCCGGCTCAGCGGCAAGCCCTCGAGCAGGCTGTCGAAGGTGCTCAGTTGATCGGGTCCGATGCTTCCGCCGTGCTGCTGGGCCAGGTCGAGGGCGATGCGGGCTTGAGTTATTGCCGCCCCCAGCTCGGCGAGCGGTACGGCTGCGGCGTGCCCCGAGGGCATCGAGAGTTCGGTGGCGGCCTGAGCGCGGGCGCCGGCCTCAAGAACCAGACAGACCTCGGGTGCGTCGCCGACCAGGGCATCGGGAAACGCCATCGACAGCACGGCGCCGGCCCCGGCCGGCCAGGCCGAGCAGGTCAGTTCGGGTGAGCTCAGCCCCGCCCAGTCCAACAGCTGATTGAGGGCGTCGGGCAGCAGCATGCGTCGCTCGATCAACGACAGCAGCTGTCCGACCCGTTCGCGGGTCAGCGCGGTTTCGATGTCGCGATCACCTTGGGCGGCCTGGGCGAATCGCGCGATCAGCTGCAGGACAGCGGTTTCGGGCGGGTCGCCGCTGCCCACCCAGGTCAGGGCGCCCAACCCGTCGACCACGGTGGTGGTGCCGGTGTCCTCGGGTGCCCCATCAGGATCCAGCAGGAGGTAGCCGCTCAGCACCTCACCTGCTCGGTCCAACAGCTGCCTCACCGATTCGCGCCGTCGTTGTGACGAAAGTAGTTCGGGCATCAGCGAATTGGTGGCCCGTGCGACGGATATCTCACCGCCGACCTGGAAGTCGGCAACATAGCGGCTCACCGACGAGAACGGCACATTGGGAGGGGCGATGAGGATCGGCAGGCCGTCTCGGGCGGCCGAGGTGATCAGCGCGCCGGGGACCGTGTCGTGCACATCGCCGATGCCGAAGCACAGGCCGGCGGCCCCGGCCCGGGTCAACGACTCGACGAATGCCGCGCAGTCCTCGGCGGTCTGCAGGCTGATGCCCACCGTGCAGACCAGCTCGCCACCGTGCAGATACCGCGACGGGTCCCGCAACTCGGTGGTGTGCACCCAGCTGATCCGGCGGTCCAGGTCGCCGGTGGGTTCGTCGGGCGTGAGCAGCCCTCGGTGTGACTCGAGGAGATCGCGCAGTGTCGGGATGACGTCGCTGCGGTCCGACATGGGGTGAGCGTAACGCCGACGTCACACCCGTGTCGGCGGGCATTGTCGGATCCTCCAATGCCGCCATGGGGCAACAGTGGGTTTGCAGCGTGTTCGCCGCGATTGCTTGGCGGTTGCACCACCGCGGCGTGATAGTTCCTGCAACCACGTCAGAGGGAGCACAGATGACTGCATCGCCGATCTCGGCGCCCGCGCACGACCCCGACGGACCCCATGTTCTACGGCGCGAGTTCTCGCTGTGGTCAGCGTTTGCCTTCGCTTTCGCGTTCATCTCGCCGATCGTCGCGCTCTACGGAATCTTCGGTTTGGCACTGGCAGCGGCCGGCCCGAGCTTCTGGTGGGGCTTCGCGCTGGTGTTCGGCGGCCAGCTGCTGGTGGCCCTGGTCTTCGCGATGCTGGTGTCCCGCTGGCCGTTGGAGGGTTCCATCTATCAGTGGTCGCGGCGGCTGCTGGGCACGACCTACGGCTGGTTCGCCGGCTGGGTGTACATGTGGACGCTGGTGATCGCGATGGCGACGGTGGCGCTCGGCGCGGCTGGGTTCGTGGCCAACATCGCCGGGGTGGAATCTCCGTCCGGGGGCCTGCGGGCCGTCATCGCGCTGATGATCCTGCTCGGCGGGACAGCGATCAATCTGATCGGCCGCGGCGCGCTCAAGGTGTTCATGACCGCCAGCATCGTGGCCGAAGTGATCGGTTCCATCGGGCTGGGCACCTGGCTGCTGGTGTTCCATCGCAACAACTCGTTGTCGGTGCTGTTCGACGGAGGCGGTCCCGGGCTGGATACCTGGAGCTACCTGAGCGGGCCGTTCCTGATCGCGGTGGCCTTCATCGGGTTCTCGTTCGTCGGGTTCGAAAGCGCGGGCGCGATCGCCGAGGAGGTGCATGAGCCGCGGCGGGATCTGCCCAAGGCGGTGATCTTCTCGCTGGGGTTCATCGCGTTGGTGGTGGCCTACTCGAGCTTGGCGATCATCCTGGCGATCCCGGATCTCGATGCGGTGGTATCGGGTTCGGTGGCCGACCCGGTGTACGAAACTCTCACGGCGGCACTGGGACACGGCATCGCCAAACCGGTCGAGGTGCTCTTCGTGATCGGCTTCCTGGCCAGCTTCCTGGCCCTGCAGACTTCGGCCTCACGCGTGATCTGGGCCTACGCCCGTGACGGTGCATTGCCGGCCTCGGCCGCGCTGGCCCGGTTGCGCGGCAGGGCCCGGATCCCGGTGGTGGCGATCCTGGTCACCACGGTCGTCGGCGGGGCACTGTTCCTGCTCAGCATCGTGGCCGGCGACATCTATTCGCTCATGGTCAATTTCACCGCCGGCGGCTTCTATCTGGCCTTCCTGTTCCCGCTGATCGGGTTCGTGGTGGTGCTGGCCCGCCGCGGCTGGACCGACGGTGCATTCAGCCTGGGCCGGGCCACGGTTCCGGTTGCCGCCGTGGCCGCGGTGTGGGCGATCCTGCAGACCCTCAACATTGCTTGGCCGAGGCCGGTTTTCGAGCAGCGCTACCTGGACTGGTCGGTGTGGATCGGGCTCGCGGTGCTGGGTGTGATCGGTCTCGGGATCCTGCTCAGTGTGCGCAAGCGGATCGTGAGCGCCGCGGTGATCGATGGGGTCGAGATCCTCGATGAGCGCGCCGACGTCAAGGCGGTGGCCGGTGACTGAGGCTCCTGTGGCCGTCGTCACGGGTGGCGCCAGCGGGATCGGCGCTGCCGTGGTCTCCGCGCTGCGCGAGCGTGGCTACGTCATCGGAACGCTCGATCTGTCGGGCGCAACCGAGGCGGATCACGCTGTGGCAGCCGATGTTTCCGACGGCACCGCCGTCGCCGGCGCGGTCGCCGAGATCCGCGCCGAACTCGGCCCGATCGCCGCGCTGGTGACCTCGGCCGGGTACTACGAGATGGCTCCGGTGAGCGAGATCAGCGCCCAGGCCTGGCAGCGCATGCTGCGGGTGCATGTGGGCGGGCTGTTCCACGCTGCCCGGGCCTGCCTGCCCGACATGCTCGAACGGGGCTCGGGTGCGGTGGTCGCGGTGGCCAGTGAACTCGCGGTCGGCGGCGGCGACTGCGACGCTCACTACGCCGCGGCCAAGGGTGCCATCCTCGGTCTGGTGCGCAGCTTGGCCGCCGAGGTCGCCGATCGCGGTGTGCGGGTGAATGCGGTGGCTCCCGGGCCGACTGACACCCCGCTTCTCGCCGATGATTCTCCTTGGCGGGCAGCGGATTACCTGGCCACGCTGCCGTTGCGGCGGTTGGTCACCCCGGCCGAGGTGGCGCGCTGTGTGCAGTACCTGGTGTGCGACGCCACCTTCAGCGTCGGCGACGTCGTCGACGTGAATGCGGGAGCGGTGATATGAGCTCATTGCAGGGCCGGGCCGTGTTGGTCACCGGTGCGGCGCAGGGCATGGGTGCCGCCCACGCGCGCCGGCTGGCCGCGGCCGGAGCGACGGTCGCGGTCAACGACATTCGTGGCGGTGCCGCGCTGGATGCGCTGGCTGCCGAGATCGGCGGCTTGGCTGTGCCCGGTGACGTCAGTGACCCGGCCACCTGTGCCGAGATCGCAGATGCGGTGGTGGCCGCGGCGGGCAGGCTCGACGTGCTGGTCGCCAATCATGCCTACATGACCATGGCGCCTCTGCTTCAGCACGACGAGGCGGACTGGTGGCGGGTCGTCGACACCAATCTGGGTGGCACCTTTCATCTGGTGCAGGCGGTGTTGCCGCACATGCGCCGGCTCGGCGCGGGGCGCATCGTCGTGATCTCCAGCGAGTGGGGTGTCACCGGCTGGCCCGAGGCCACGGCCTACGCGGCGTCCAAGGCCGGGCTGATCTCGTTGGTCAAGACGCTGGGGCGGGAGTTGGCGCCGGAGGGGATCATCGTCAACGCGGTGGCGCCCGGCGTGACCGACACCCCGCAGCTGCAGGTCGACGCAGACTCCGCCGGAATCCCACTGACAGATATGCACAAGCGTTACGCCGAGTCGATTCCGTTGGGCCGCATCGGTTCTGTCGACGAGATCGCGGCCGCGGTGGAGTTCCTGGCCGACTTCGAGATGTCGGCGGTCGTCGGGCAGGTGATCGCCTGCAATGGCGGGGCGACCCGGACGAGGGCGTGACGCAGTGAGAGAAGGGAATCAGGTGGCAAGCCAACCGTATGTGCGGTCGGAGACCGGAAATGTCGGGCAGGTCGATGCGATGGCGGTGCCGCGGTATGCGGGCATCGCCACCTTTGCCCGGCTGCCGCAACGCCACGAGGTCTCCGACTACGACATCGCGGTGGTCGGGGTGCCGTTCGACACCGGCGTCACCTACCGGCCGGGGGCCCGGTTCGGCCCGGCCGCGATCCGGCAGGCCTCGCGTCTGCTCAAGCCCTACCACCCGGCGCTGGACGTGAGCCCGTTCGCGCAGGCACAGGTGGTCGATGCCGGCGACATCGCGGCCAATCCGTTCGATATCGAGGCGGCGGTGGAGCAGGTGCGCGAGGGCATCGCCGACCTGCTGACCACACCGCGACAGCGGGTGGTGCTCCTCGGCGGGGACCACACCATCGCGCTGCCGGCACTGCAGGCGATGCATGCGGTCCACGGCCCGGTGGCGCTGGTGCACTTCGACGCCCACCTCGACACCTGGGACACCTACTTCGGTGCGCCCTGCACGCACGGCACCCCGTTCCGCCGGGCTTCCGAACAGGGCCTGATCGTCAAGGGCCACTCGGCGCACGTCGGGATCCGCGGCTCGCTCTACGACCGCGCCGACCTGCTCGACGACGAGTCATTGGGCTTCACGGTGGTCCACTGCCGCGATATCGACCGCATCGGTGTCGACGGGGTCATCGAGCGGATCCGCGACCGGGTGGGGGACCACCCGGTGTACGTTTCGATCGACATCGACGTGCTGGACCCGGCATTCGCGCCGGGCACGGGAACGCCCGAGATCGGTGGAATGACGAGTCGTGAGTTGGTGGCGGTGTTGCGTGCCATGCGCGGGTTGCAGATCGTCGGTGCCGACGTGGTGGAGGTCGCTCCGGCCTACGACAGCGGTGACGTCACCGCCGTGGCGGGGGCCAATCTGGCCTACGAGCTGGTTACGCTGATGGCTGACCATGGCTGAATTCTCTTGGCCGGAAGGCAAAACCGCGGCGGCGGCGTTCACGTTCGATGTGGATGCCGAGTCGGCCGTACTGTGGGGCAACGAGGGTGCCGCCGCGCGGATGAGCGTGATGTCCCACCAGGCCTACGGGCCGCTGGTGGGAATTCCCCGGATCCTGGAACTGCTGGAGCGCCACCAGATTCCGTCGACGTTCTTCGTCCCCGGTCACACCGCGCACCGGTACCCCGAGGCGGTGCGCGCGATCGTCGCAGCCGGGCACGAGATCGCCCACCACGGTTACCTGCACGAGCAACCGACTGCACTGACGCTGCAAGAGGAGATCGACGCGCTGGACCGCGGGCTGGAGGCGCTGGCCGAGGTGGCCGGCGTGCGGCCGGTCGGCTACCGCGCGCCGATGTGGGACCTGTCCTGGCATACCCCGGCGCTGCTGGCCGAACGTGGATTCCTGTACGACTCCAGCCTCATGGACGCCGACTGCCCCTATGAGCTGGCCGTCGGTGACGGCTCGCTGGTCGAGATCCCGATCCAGTGGGCGCTCGACGACTGGGAGCAGTACTGCTATCTGCCCGACATCTCCGGATCCGGTCTGATCGAAAGCCCGCGCAAGGCAAGGGAACTCTGGCAGCTGGAGTTCGACGCGCTGCGCCGCGTGGGGGCCTGCTGGGTACTCACCAATCACCCCTTCCTGACCGGACGGGCTTCGCGGGCAGCCGAACTCGACGACCTCATGCGTTACGTGCTTGAGCACACCGATGTGTGGACCACCAACCTCGGCGCCATCGCCGAGCACGTGCGCTCACTCGGGCTCCAGCCGCGGAGCATCACCAAGCCGTGATCAGACCGGCTGGACCCGTTGCCGTTTCATCACGGCGTCGACCAGCCCGGGTGCCACGGTGTTGAGTGCCTTGGCGGTCACGGCCATGCGCGGGGCGATCTGCACCGGGCGCTGGGTAGTGTTAGGCGCGTTCGACGACCAAGGGCATCTCGTCAGCGCGGCCGGCATGTATCCATGGGGCGATGAGTGCCTATTGGCCGATCTCCGAGTGCTCGCCCTCGGCACCGATACGGCCCTGTGTCGGCAAATCCTGCCCCCGCCACCGTTGCTACCCCTGATTTGTTCGAAACTCGCACTCTCGCCGGGATGGATGCCATCACGCCAGTCGATGATCTCATCGAAGCGGCCCGGCGCATCGCCGACACCGGTCCCGATTACGTCGTTGTGAAAGGCGGAGTTGAGCTTTCCGATGAAAAAGCCGTCGATGTCTTCTTCGACGGCAGTGACGCCGAGATCGTGGCACGCGTCAAAGACCGGACATGCACACCTCGCCAAAGAGTTACCACCGCAGGGATCATCGATCGGGTAAGTGGAAATACACCCTTCGACACCGTGCGGCAGGGCGCGCGGCGATTAGGAATCGGAGGCCAGTTGTGGTGTCGGAAGGTGCTGACGGTTCTGACCGATCGGTGACTATCGTGAGCGCGTGCCTGAGCGGAACGCCCTGCCGATATGACGGGCGAGCTCGGCCTGACAAAGACGTGATCGATGCGCACTGCTGGGCCAGGGCCGCCATCGGAACCAACCCGGCACACGACACCAGATTGGACTCATCGAAGATCGCCGACGCTACGGGCCGGGTGCGAGACCGCTGCATCTACGAGATGCCCTTCGTTCTGGCCGAACGTGATCCGCAAGAAATCCCATTCTTCCACCACGACAGGGCATTTCGCTTTCGCGACCCACCCCGGACCCCAACCGAATCGGTGAATCAAGGCCTAGACCTGTTGCTCCGGTTCGGTTCGCGAGCGACGCTAGCCCGCACATGGGCGTTAGTCGCCGATCAGAGTGGCGCGCAATTCGGTTCGTGTAGCGCGGGGCGACCAGTCCAAGGCTTGCCGTATTGCGGCCGTGTCAAAGGCGCTCGCGCGTGGGTTTGCGCGGTAACGCTCGTGATCGACAGTGGTGGGCAACTCGCCGAGAGACTCCGACAGGAACTCCAGCGTATTCCTCGGCGACAGGGTGTCATCGGCAGCGACAAGGTAGGGGCCGAACCCCGGTGAGGTCGCGTCCACCGCCGCAAGAAACGCCTCACCGCAGTCCTTGGCCGAGATGTACTCGCCGAGGAAGATCTCGCCATCGGGATCGAGCAGCGCATCCAGATTGTCGGCAGTCACAACGGTGCACGGGCGAAGGCAGACCACCTCAAGCAAATTGCCATCAACGAACGAGCGTGCCATGGTCTCCGCGACGGCCTTGCTGACGCTGTATGGCTCGACGGGGGAGACGGGATGCTCCTCGGTGATGGGCAGTTGTCGGGGTTTCCAGTCATCACGCATCTCGTGCAAGCCCATCGCCGCGACGCTGGAACAGATCACCACACGGCGAACACCGACTTCTGCACTGACTTCGAGGACATTCCACGTTCCCAGCGCATTGACCCGGATGGTGTCCTCGCCACGCTCATGGAAGTCGTAGTCCACGCCAGCCAAATGGATGACGGCGTCGGCTCCTGCGAATGCCTTTCGCAACGACTCCACATCGAGTACATCGACGGCGATCCGGCCGTCGGGGACCATCGCCGGCCTGTCGGCCACGACCACCTCGTGGTGGCGCATCACGGCCGAACACACGTGGCGGCCCAGTCTGCCGGCGCCGCCTGTCACCACTACTCGCACTGCTCGAGCCTTTCATTCATCCCGACGTTGCCTGTCCATCCCCTCACCTGCAGTGTCATGCCGGTTCCGTAGCGTGTGGCGGCACTGGTTCCGCGGCTTGGATCTTCTCGGATTCCTCACTGCGCGTGAGCCATTCGGTGTCTCCGCGTATCGAGCGGATGACCAGTACCGCACAGCCAAGGATGAACCAGAGGACTACGACCGGCAGCGCCCAGTTCAACGGCGCCTCGGGCATCGGATTGAGCGACATGTAGGAGACCGCGATGAGTGCCACGGCGCCGACAAAAGGGACGACGCCGTGTTTGACGAGGTTGAACTCCGACCGTGCCTTGGTGCGGTACAGCCGCCACACCGCGATGTTGGCCAGTACGTACACGAAGTTCAGTGCGAAGACGAACATCAAGCCCGTGAAGGAGAACACGTTGGCCAGCCCCACCGTGGCGACGAGCAGGAACCCTACAACGACATTGAGGATCGTCTGCAGCACCACGGCGTTGCCGGGGGTGTAGTTGCGGTTGAGGCGCCCAAGGATCGCGGGCAGCGTGCCGGTGCGTCCCATCTCATAGAAGATGCGTATCGAAGCGTTCATGCAGGCCAGGCAGGCGCCGACGATGGCGGTGACCATGGCGACGGGAGCCAGAACCCAGGCGCCGCCCCAGTGCCGCTCGGCCAATACGAAGATCGGCGGTATCTGTGAATCAGCCATGGATGCAAGCTGATTCGTGCCCCATCCGGTGATCTCACCCCATGTGGTGATGACCACGAACACACCCATGATGAGGATCGATCCGAGGACGGCCTTTGGCACGTTCTTCAACGGGTTTGATGTTTCTTCGCCGAGGGTGGCGGCGTTGTCCCAACCGGTGAGGTTGTAGATGCTGAAGATGAATCCCAGGAAGAAGCCGCTCATCCCCGGGCTGTTGTGGCCCCAGATCCACGAGATGCTGGTGCCGCCGTCACCTGGGACGAAAAGGCACCACACACAGAGCGTCAGCATGATGAGGATCTCGGCAAGGCCGAGGATGACCACGACACTCACTGCCATCTCCACGCCGCGATGTGCCAGTACAGCCACGACTGCGATGAGCACCAGCATCGGTAGCCACCAGGGGATATCGATCCCGTAGTTGGTCAACAGGATCTGGTGCATCGTAGATCCGAGAAGGGTGGTCAGCATCGCTGTGGCAACCGGGTAGAACAGCAGGTATACCCAACTGACCATGAAGGCTGCCCGGGGTCCGATGAGTTGGCGCGTGAAGGATCCGTAGGACCCGGCAGAGCGGAGGTGGCGTGTTAGTTGCGCCAGTGAATACCCCAGCAGGTAGGAGACCACCGCCGCGAGAAATACCGCCAACGGGCTGAGATAGCCCGCGGTGACCGCGAGGAACGGTACGGAGAAGATGACGCTGACCGCCGGCGACATCGTCGCGATCGATTGCATGATCGCTCCTGGAAGCGTGACGGCGCCCGCGCGCAGCCCTTCCGGTGGTGCTGTGGCGTTGTCCACGGTTGTACTCCTTGGTGGCTCGGTCGATTGTTGATGAAGCCGGTGCGGGGCTATTGGCGTTGGGCGTTCAGATCCGCGCACGGATGGTCGAGTTGTTGCACGCAACGATCTGACCGGTCAGATGTTCGAGTTCGAGATCGGCGAGGAAGGCGACGAGCTGGGCGACCTTGATCCCGTATCCCTCGGCGTGGAGACCGTAGAGAAGGTCAGTCTGAACGGCTGCCGCGTTGACCGACACGCCGCTCGGGCTGAATTCCCTCGCAAGCGATTTCGTCATGGCGATCGCCGCACCTCCGAGCGCAGACTCGATGGATCGACCGGCGTCACCACAGACTCCCGCATCATTGGCGATCAACACGACCCGACCACCACCGTTCTCGGCCATGCGGTTGACGCGCTGGAGCTGTTCGAACGCCGAAGCGAGAGTCCTCTCGACGACATCCCACCACCGAGCCTCGTCGGTATCGAGAAACCTCTCGGCCTGCTGCGCCGGTGGCATCACGCCGACGATGAGGACCCGCGGAGCGATGCGCGCGGGGGTGCAGACTGGCTGTGGCAGCAAACACTGCAGCCCCCGGTTCGAGAGAGCGTCACTGACGGCTGCGGTCAGGGCCTCTGGTAGAAGGGCTATTTCGGCATCGGTAGTCGTGGTCACAGCACACTCCCTGCGTTCGGCGAAATGACTTGCCCGGACACCTCGGCGTTACCGTCCAACAGAAATGCGACCGTGCGAGCGATCTCAACGGGTCGAACCAATCCACGCGACGGCAGGGTCGACAGATAGGCCTCGGTGCGCCACACCGTGCCCGGAGCGATCATGGCGGTGTCCGTTGGCCCCGGCGCGACGCTGTTCACGCCGATGCCATCGGGAGCGAACTCCACTGCCAGCGCGCGCGTAAGACCAAGGAGTGCACCCTTGGCGGCCACGTAGTGCAACGCGTCATCGCCTCCGGCGAGGGCCAGCTCCGAGGAGATCGACACAATCTGGCCACGGCCGTGCTCACGCATCAGTGGCGCCGCGAGCCGACACCACCAGCCGAATGCGCGCAGGTGGGTTCGCAGCATCGAAGTTAATGCGACGGTGCTGATCTCGGCCAGCGGGATCTCTTCGACGTACCCGGCGGCGCTGACCAGGCCGACGACTGGCCCCAGCTCGTCACACACCTTGACGAACGCGCCGCGCATACCGTCGAGGTCCATGACGTCGACGCGCACGTCGAGATCCACATCGAGCGATGGCGATCGATCCAGACCGGCAACGAGCCAGCCCTGTCGGCGAAGTTCCCTCGTCGTCGCGGCTCCGATCCCTCCTGCGCTCCCGGTGACGAGAGCGACCCGGCGATCAGACATCGTCTCTGTCTCCGAATTCCTTGCGCAGGGCGGCAGACATCTCGTCTACGGCGACTTCGAACATCGCCCGGCCAAGCGCGGGAGAGCTTCCGGACGCTGTCCGAAGGACCCCCGACGGGTCCACCATCCCCGGCGATTCCGGAAGAACGGTGTACGGCGGTGCCGACACGGTGGCGGTGTGCGACGAGATCAACTGCGGCCGTACTCGTTCGGCATCGAGATGCCACACGAGTGACGTCTCGACCACCCCGGCGTGCTCCGCCTCCCATCCGGGGAACGTGCCGTCGAAGATCTCATCGAGTTGGTGTGCGCTGATCTGCTCCCACCAGTTGAGCACGACCACCTTGGCCTGAGCGCCGCGTTCCAGGGCGAGGTTGACTCCCTCGACGATGAACAGAGTGTTCTCGTAGTGCCCGTTGATCAGTGCGATGCGCGACAATCCGTGGCGTGCCCACCCGTAGACGATGTCGGAGACGATTGCGCTGAGAGTGGCTCCCCGCAGGCTCACCGTCCCGGGAAACAGTTCACCGCCACCGCTGCCCGGTTGCGAGCGGTAGCCATAGTTGAATCCGGGCAGGACCACGCCTCCGACGCGCTCGGCCAGGGCCTCCGAGAATTTGATGGCAAGGAACGTGTCGGTGTCCAGACCCATATGGGGGCCGTGCTGCTCTACTGCACCGACCGGGATGAGGCCGACGTCGCGCCCGGCTCTTTGTGCCATGTCTGGTCCACTGAGGAGGCCAGCAGATGTTGTGAATGGTTGAGTCACTGGTATCGCCTTAGGGTTTGAGGTCGGGGGATGGGGTTGCTGAGAACCCCTAGAGGTGGGTGGGAGCGAACATTCTGAGCAGGGCGGGCAGCACCACCACCGACGGGCCGCTTGTGGCGAAGGTCTCCGCGACGACACGGCCGACATCGGCAAGCGATGCGGGATAGGCGGGGATGCCGAAACTGGCTGCCAGCGAGACAAAGTCCGGTCGGGAGAGTTCGGTGGCGGTGGCCTGACCGAATGCTTCGGTCATGTATTCGCGGAGGATCCCGTATCCGCCGTCGTCCACGATCAGCCACGTGACGTCCGCGTTGTGTTGCCGTGCGGTGGCCAGTTCGGCGATGGAGTACATGGCGCCACCGTCGCCGGACACCGCGAACGTCCGCCGTCTCGATCCGATCGCCGCTGCCACAGCTGCGGGGAAGGCGAAGCCGAGTCCGCCCGAGCCCTGCGCCGAGTGGAACTTGCCATCGGCGGGATCCCAGGCCGACCACGCCCAGTAGCCGGCAATGGTCATGTCCCAGAATGTGTGTGCGGTCGACGGGACCGCGGCGCGCAGGTCCCGCATCAACGTCAACTCGGTGGTGACGTCCTGGGCGGCGAGCCTGCCTTCGACCGCCTCGCGCAATCCGGCGGCGACCTGCCCGCCGCGGGATGGGTCGCGTGGTGACACGCGTTCGGCGATGGCGCGCAGTGCCAGCGCTGCGTCGGCGTGGACGGCGAGCGCCGGATGGTTGGCCTGCAGGACGCGGGCTTCGGCGTCGACCTGGATCAGCCTGCCCTTCGGGGCGAACGTGAAGTAGTTGCTGGTGACCTCACCCATCGCCGTGCCGACAGCCAGCAGCACGTCGGCGTTTTCCAGCAGGTCGGTGGTGTGGCGGTCCTCGATCCACGACGCAGCTGACAGCGGGTGGTCGAACGCGATGGCGCCCTTACCTCCGACGGTCGAGACCACCGGTGCGTCAAGTCTTTCCGCGAGCTGCACCAGAGCCTCGGGCCCGTCCGCCGATCTGCGGACCCCGCCGCCGGCCAGGATGACGGGCCGGTGCGCACCGTCGAGTAGTCGGGTCGCGGCCTCGATCACCTCGGCGCGCGGCGCCCGGTCACTGGGAGCGGCGGCGATCGACGTCACCGGCGGTACGTCGGTCGTCTCGAGGAGCACGTCCTGCGGGATCTCCACCCAGGTCGGCCCAGCCGGCGCGGACTGTGCCGTTGCCCACGCGTAGGCGATCAGACTCGGGATCTCGGCAGCCTGCCGAACCACGGCGGTGCTCTTGGTGACATTGACGGCGCTGCGCTGCTGATCGTCGAGTTGATGCAGCATGCCGCGGCGCAACCCCAGCCCCGCGCGTGGCACCTGACTGGTGATCACCAGCAGAGGGACACAGGTGGCGTGCGCCTCCTGCAGGGCGCCGAGTGCGGTGAGCGCACCTGGTCCCGTGGACAAGAACAGCACGCCGACTTCGCCGGTGGCCCTGGCATATCCGTCGGCGCCGAACGCCGAGTTGTTCTCTACCCGGGAGCTGACGAACGTCAGGTCGCTGCGCCGGATCGCGTCGAAGAGGCCAAGGGCGTGCTGGCCGGGGATGCCGAAGACGTGCGAGACACCGAGCGCGGTTAGGGTTTCGACGACGAGGTCGCCGCCGTTACGCACGGATGCCTTCGGCGCCCAGCGCCAGCAGGGACACCAGGTCATAGGCGACGTGGGACGCGGCGACACCGGTGATCTCGGCGTGGTCGTAGGCCGGGGCGACCTCGACGACGTCGGCGCCGACCAGGTTCAGCCCGCGGAACCCGCGCAGGATCTCCAGCAGTTCGCGGCTGGTTATGCCGCCGGCCTCGGGGGTGCCGGTGCCGGGAGCGTGGGCCGGGTCGAGCACGTCGATGTCGATCGATACGTAGACGGGTCGGTTACCGAGGCGCTGTCGGAGTTTGTCGACAACCTCGCGCACGCCTTGGTAGTACACGTCGGACGAGGTGACGATGCCGAACCCGAAACGACGGTCGTCCTCGAGATCCTTCTTGCCGTACAGCGGTCCGCGGGTGCCGACGTGTGACAGCGCCTCGGTGTCGAGGATGCCCTCTTCCACGGCGCGGCGGAACGGCGTGCCGTGGGTGTACTCGGCGCCGAAGTAGGTGTCCCAAGTGTCCAGGTGGGCGTCGAAGTGCACCAGCGCGACGGGGCCGTGTTTAGCCGCGGCGGCGCGCAGCAACGGCAGTGCGATGGTGTGGTCACCGCCGATGGTCACCAGCTTGGTGCCGTCGGAGGTGAGGTCGCGGGCGGCACCCTCGATGGTCTCGATCGCCTCGTGGATGTTGAAGGGGTTCACGGCGATATCGCCGGCATCGGCGACCTGGATGAGCTCGAACGGGGACACGTCCATGGCGGGGTTGTACGGGCGCAGTAGGCGCGAGGACTCGCGCACGTGGGTCGGGCCGAACCGGGCGCCGGGCCGGAAGGAGACGCCGGCATCGAAGGGCACCCCGGCAACGACCACGTCCGCTTTGGTCACCTGGTCGAGACGGGGCAATCGGGCGAAGGTGGCCGGACCGGCGAATCGCGGGACCTTCGATGCGTCGACGGGGCCGATCGGGGCGGTCATACCGGAGCCTCCTGGGGCGGTGGTTGTCGGAGTCGTTCTGTGGTGCCGGTCACTGTAGGGCGGTGCGGCGTGGCCGTCCAATCACTTCGATCGCCAAATGGATGCTCAGGATCACGATCCGACGGAATTGCACGGCTATTCCAGTGCCATAGGCTTAGATTGCTGGTTCTGACGCCTGATTTGACTTGCCATTCGGGTGGAAATATTTCTGACGAGTTTTCGAGGGGTAGCGCGATGGACCAAGTTGACGAGGCGATCGTGGAACTCCTGGAGGTGGACGGGCGCCTGACACACCACGAGATCGCCCGTAGGGTGGGGCTGTCTCGATCCGCGGCTGCGGTGCGCGTGCAACGACTCATCGCAAGCGGCCAGGTTGTCGTTCGCGGCGTCGTTCACCCCGCGGTGATCGGACGGGGCACGCTGGCTTACGTGGGGCTGACGGTCGACAGACCTGCGGCGTGTGTCGCTGCCGAGATCGCCCACCGCGAAGACGTGCCCTTCCTGTCGTTGACGAGCGGGGTGCACGGCTTGGTCGCCGAGGTGCGTGCCGCCTCGACGCGCGAAATCGACCGGGCCATCTGCGAATTGCGAGGCCTCGAGGGCGTCGTTGGCATCGACACGCTCACCTACGTCGAGGTGGTACGGGACGTGGTCGGCCCCGTCGGCGATGTCACGAACGACGTTGACGGCATCGACCTTGCACTTTTACGGGCGCTGCAGGAGGACGGTCGCGTCTCCTACGTCGACCTCGCGGCGCTGGTCGGGCTTTCCGCGTCGGCGGCGCGTCGGCGCGTCGTTCGGCTCGTCGACGCACAGTTGGTCCGCATTGGTGCTGTTGTCCGCCATTCGGGGCAGGACCGGCAAAGCGCGATGGGGTTGGGCATCCGGCTCACCGGCGACCACCATGACGTCGTCGCCGCACTGACCACCATGCCATCAGTTATCTTCGTGGCTCGCACGCTGGGCCGTTTCGACCTGTTGGTCACGGTGCGGGCGTTCTCCGCGGCCCAGCTTGTCGAACAGCTCGACGCGACTCGTGCCATGCCCGGGGTCAGCGGCATAGAGAGCTGGACGCACCTCGAAGTGGTTAAGGAGAGCTACGCTTCGGTGCTGGACTCAGTCGGTTGACGATCCCTCCGCCGAGCGCACGCTGGGCGGACTGGCGCGTTGACTGTGCCGTACACGGCGCCTCCGACGCAGTGAAGACTTACCGCAAGGTTGATTCGATTGGGTCTGCTGCAGCTGGCCGAACTACTAGAGCAAACGTGCCGTCCTCGAGGAACATCTCCTCCAGTCGCGACGGTGCCTCCAGGATCAGCATCCGGGCCGAGTATGGGATCTCCGTCATGCCTACCCGCTGCCGGACACCCCGCACTGATCGCCCCGCCATCGAATCCGGGTTGGATGGCGTCGTCAACAAGGTATTCATGCCTTGTCTGACGACGCGCGCGACGGTGTTGATCGACACCTGTTCTCCGGCATCGTGCAGATCGGCGGTGATCCGCGGCGAACCGTAAGCCGCTTTCTCAAGAATGCGATTTCATTGGACTGCTCGACCCCGTTCGCTCACAGCCGTACCAGCTCGGCCCGTTCATCTGGTGAAAGCGGTTGCCCATCAACAGGATCCAGTGCCGGCCCGCTATCTCAGATATCCACTACTTCTGGGGAACCTCGAACAAGGGTCGTGCCTTCCAAACCGGGCGTTGCCGCAGCCGGGTGCGACGATGGAAGCGCAGAGATCCTTCGCCTCGGGCGATGCCTATCCTGTTCACATTTGTCGAGGCAATGAACGGCTGCGGGATCCTGCCAGACTCGGTACTGTCTCGGGGATCGTCGCTGCGGTGGTGCGTACGGATCCGCTACTCGTGCGAGAGATTTCGCTTGCCTACCTGTCGGGCCGCAGCTTGCCCTCGGCTGTGGAAGCATTCGCGAACTACGTGGCTCGTGATTGGCCGCGGTCGCAGGCCGGCGGTGGGCAATAGCGATGTGCATTCGGTCAGCGCTCTAGGTGGTCGGGTCCCTCGCCGGAACGTGGTGGGCAAAAGCCGAGCTGTGCTGGTCGGACGTATTGGGTTGTGACATTTAATGTACATATGTACATTCGACTCGGATTGGGAATGCGCTGCCCGGATCGACTGTGTGACTGGGTGCAGAAGCTCATGGCCAGAAGGGAACGAAACGACGTGGGTCAGCCGACTCGACGACAGGTCATACTCGGTGCGGCGGTCGGCGCCGCGGTGGCGGCGGTTGCCGCGTGCTCGCAGCCTGGTGGCGCGGCGGAACCTCACGCCGACGGTGACGTTCCAGCGCTTCCGGAAGCCATGAGAAGTGAGTTCTGTCGCCTGACCGATGCGCAGAAGGTGCGCGGATGCAGCGTTGCCGCAGTAACTCGGGAGGGGACCGTTTTTGCTGATGCGTGGGGGGTTGCTCGCGACGGGCAGGCGATGACACCGGTCAGTACGTTGAATATCGGGTCTGTGAGCAAGACTGTCACTGCGACTGCGGTGCTCCAGTTGGTCGCCGCGGGCCGGCTTGATTTGGATGCCGATGTCAATGACGTTCTCGCGCAGAGCGATGTTTATGGGCCTGCGAGCGTTCGCACTCCCTATCATCCCGACGTTCCGATCACGGTTCGGCACCTCATCACGCACTTGACGCCGATTGATAGCCCGGTTGAGCCGGGGCCTTACGGTTATTCGTATCGGGTTGGGCCGGTGGCTGATCCTGCGGAGATGGGGCGGTGGCTTCATGACTTCTTGACCCCGGCTCCCCGGGGCTGGACGTACTCCCGTGATAACTTCACGAAATCTGTTCCAGGGCAATCGCATCTGTATTCCGACATCGCGTACGACCTGGCCGGTCATATTGTCCAGGCTGTCACGGGGCAGTATTTCGCCGACTATTGTCGGGATTCGATTCTTCGTCCTGCGGGGATGAATCGCTCGGACTTCAATCGGGATCGCCTGGGCGAGTGGGACCGAGCACACCCGCATGCGTGGTTTGAGAACGGTGTCAAGAGGGGGATGTGGCCCGATTTTCGGAATCTCATTCCGCATGACATTGCGGACGATTTCACTGGCCATGTCGAGTATGCCCCGTACACCAGTTGCCTGCAGGCCGACGGCGGGCTGCGGTCGAACGCGCTCGATCTGGCCCGCTGGGCACGAATGTGGCTTGGGCAGGGCGCTATTGACGGTACAGAGGTCCTGGAGAAGCGCTGGGCTGTTGCCGCGCTGTCGGAACAGGTCTCGGCTGAGATCCTGGCCGCATCTGATGCTCCGCTGCCGATGATCTCCCAGGGCTTTGCGTGGCATCGGGTGGAAGGCGACGATGACGGCGTCTGGCAGCACGCTGGCAGCGAGTTTGGTACGGCCTCGTATGTGATGCTGGATACCAAGCGTGGGGTGGGCGCGACGGTGGTGTGCAACACCGAACTGGCGATGGAAGGTGACCCGCGAGTCGCGATGCTGCATCGGCTCATGGATGCCGCCGCCGGGCAATGACCTGCTTCAGCGGTGCATGAGGGCGGTCAATGTGTCGATCAGCAGGTCGCGATTGATGGGGGTGTCGTTGAGTGCCGCGTGGACAGTGGCCCCGTCGGCGAAGATCCCGACCGCCGTTGCGCGGTCTCTGCCGATATGTGGTTCGAGGGCCTCGACGAGGCCCTCGAACCACCGCAACGCATGTACCCGCAAGTCTTGGTTGGTTACCGCGGCACAGATCAACGCAGTTTCGGCGCGCACAGTCTGGCGATCGTGCAATTGCGGAAGGTACTTGTCGGCGAAGGCGACCGCTGACGGGCCATGACTTTCAACGGCCTTCTGGAACTCGGCGATATCGTCGTCGATCTTGTCCGCGAGATGCTGCACGGCGGCCAACCGTATGTCATCCAGGGTCGCAAAATACTGAGTCGTTGAACCCAGTGGGATCCGTGCGCGGGCCGCGATCTGGCGGTGGGTGAACTCCGTCGATCCCTGCTCTACGATCAATTCCGCTGCGGCCAGGACAATCTGGCGGCGGCGCTTCTCAGGATCGGGTGACTCGCGTCGAGACACTGTCTTCTTCACTGTAGCCACGCGTCCTCCCGTGCGTTGTAGTTAATGTACTAAAGTACGTTAACTACAACGCCGGTGTGCCGTTGTGCGGCAACCCGAGTGGCCAACGGACACCGCTTACGCGTATCTCGCTCCGTATCGGTCACCGACTGGTCACACGCGACAATTCTGCGTCGGGTGCCAGCCTGATCTTGTGCGCGGCCCGCGCGAAACGTGGCTCACTTCCCGAGAAGTGAAGAGAGCAGACAGGGCGGCTATTGTCATGTCCAGTCCTGCTGGAAGTCAACTGTCGATCGTCCGAGGTTTGGAACCACGATCTCAGGGCGCACCGTCAGTAGGCACCTGACCGACCCCGGATTGGTCCGGGATGGTATTTGCGAGACCGTCCGCCTCGAGGCGCTGCATTGTTCCCGAACCGGGGTTTTGAGCATCCGCCGAGCTTCGGCGATGAGGTTCTCCGAACTTTCGTGGACCGGTTTGTCTTCATCGCGGTCTCACCCGCCTCGGCTTGTGGGCTGGGCACGGCAGTCTCCCCGATGACTTTCACGAAGACTACTCATCCGTCTCGACGGGATCAGCGGCGTCGCCATCGGACCATTCAAACGAGTGCGGCTCGCACGACCGTACGCGCTCGCTCAGTGCGGCCGGTAGGTCAGACTAATGTGGCTCCGAGCTTCAACGCGTGCCACGCCACCTGCGGCGAGGCTGACAAGGAGGCTGTAGCAGCGTTGCGGAAACAACAGGAGCGCCAAGTGATCTTCCGACAGTGTGCCACGCGCGACCGCGACGCCTGCTTGGCGATCATCCGCACCTATACGCCTGACTTCTTCGCCGAATACGAGGTGGCGGAATTCTATTCCGGCTTCAGGAGAGATCGTTGGTGTTGAGGGACAAGATGTTGACGAGGTGGGGCTGTGTCCTAGGCTGCTGAGCTTAAGAACTCGAGATCCCCGTCGACCGCGATATCGTCGACCTGGCCACGTCGATCTGTCCGGTGAAACCCGCTCGGATCATGCTGTCGCAGTGGGTGTTTCTGACGGTTCCGCGGTGGCTGGCGCGGTCAACGGGATCCGCGCCGAACTCGGACCGATCGCCGGACTGGTCACCTCGGCGGGCTACTACGAAATGGTGCCGGTGAGCTAGATCGGCACCAGAGCGTGGCAGCGCATGCTGCGGGTGCACGTCGGCGATCTGTTCCATGCTGCCCGCGCCTGCCTGCCCGAAATGCTCGCGCGCGGCTCGGGTGCGGTGGTCGCGGTGGCCAGTGAACTCGCGGTCGGTGGCGGCGACCACGACGCCCACTACACGGCGGCCAAAGGTGCCATCCTCGGTCTGCTGACCACGTCGCAGAAGCAGGTGGTGCTTCTCGGCGGGGATCACACGATCGCGCTGCCGATCTTGCAGGTGATGCGTGCGGTGGACGACCTGATGCGTTATGTGCTTGAGCACACCGATGTGTGGACCACGAACCTCGGCGCCATCGCCGAGCATGTGCGCTCGCTCGGGCTCCAGCCGCGGAGCATCACCAAGCCGTGATCAGACCGGCTGGACCCGTTGCCGTTTCATCACGGCGTCGACCAGCCCGGGCGCGACGGTGTTCAGCGCCTTGGCGGTCACGGCCATCCGCGGGGCGATCTGCACCGGGCGGGTGCGCGCCGCGGTCAGCATCCAGTCGGCGGCCTCGGCGGCCGACAGTCCGGGCAGCCCGTCGTAGGCCCGGGTGGGCGCGATCATCGGTGTCTTCACCAGCGGGTAGTACAGCGTCGTGGAATGCACGCCGACGGAAGCCCATTCGGTTTCGATGACCCGGCTGACCGCGGCCAGCGCGGCCTTGGAGGCGTTGTACACGGCGAACAGCGGCGAGGATTCGTTCATCACGCCCCAGGTGGCGACGTTGATGATGTGCCCGTCGCGGCGGTCCCGCATGCCCGGAGCCAGGCCGCGGATGAGCCGCAGCGGTGAGTAGTAATTGAGCGTCATGGTGCGCTCGACGTCGTGCCAGCGGTCCAACGATTCGGCCAGCGGACGCCGGATCGACCGGCCCGCGTTGTTGATCAGGATGTCGACGCCGCCCAGATCGCGTTCCACGGTGGCGACCAGTTCGTCGATGGCGTCCATGTCGGACAGGTCCACCGCGTGGGCCCGGGCGTCGCCGCCCTTGGCGGTGATCCGCCCGACCAGGTCGTCGAGCAGTTCCTGACGGCGGGCCACCGCGATGACGGTGGCGCCCTTGGCGGCGAACTTCTCGGCCGCGGCCTCACCGATTCCCGAGGATGCGCCGGTCAGCAGGATCCGCTTGCCGGCGACGTCGATGTCGTCGCGGGCCTGCAGCCGTTCGGTCAGTGGCGGACGCATGCTGGTCAGCAACAGCTGTTCGGACAGCCGGCGCAGCGGGCTCTTGCTCATGCGCTGAGTTTAGGTCGCCTAGCTTTCTGGCCGGTATCCCGCATACCCCGCTTCCGCGATGACTTGTGGGGCCCCGCGGAGTCGGTACCGCTATGACGATCACCGGCAAGCTTGACCAGCGCTTCAGCGAGGCGACCGAAGCGACGAGTTGGGAGTCCGCTGCGGCGGCCCTCGATGCCGCCGGGCTGTACTGGCTCACGACCGTGCGCGGTGACGGGCGACCGCACGTCACACCGTTGGTCGGGGTGTGGACCGACGGTGTGTTCGTGTTCTGCACCGGGTCCACCGAGCAGAAGGCCCGCAACCTTCAGGCCGGCGCGGGCGTCGTCGTCACCACCGGCACCAACACGTGGAACGCGGGCCTCGACATCGTCGTCGAGGGCACCGCCGCACGGGTGACCGGCCTGCAGCGGCTGACCGCCCTGGCCGACACCTATCGGAGCAAGTACGGGGACGACTGGGATTTCGATTGCGACGACGAGGTTTTCGACCCGGACGGTGAGGCCGCGATCGTCTACCAGGTCAGCCCGGCCAAGGTGCTCGCGTTCGCGAAGTCACCCCATGGCCAGACGGTTTTCCGTTTCTAGCCCTGCGTTCTAGCCCTGCGATTTGTGGAGTTTCAGCCGCGGTCAGCGCGGCTGAAACTCCACAAATCACTAGAAGTAGCGCGGGAAACCGCTCCAGTCCGGATCGCGCTTCTCCAGGAACGCGTCGCGGCCCTCGACGGCCTCGTCGGTCATGTAGGCCAAGCGGGTGGCCTCCCCGGCGAACACCTGCTGGCCCACCAGGCCGTCGTCGATCAGGTTGAACGAGAACTTGAGCATCCGGATTGCCTGGGGCGACTTGCCGTTGATCTCCGCGGCCCACTGCAGGCCGACGGACTCGAGCTCGGCATGGTCGACAACCTCGTTCACCGCGCCCATCTGGTACATGGTCTCGGCGTCGTAGGCGCGGCCCAGGAAGAAGATCTCGCGGGCGAACTTCTGCCCGGTCTGGCGGGCCAGGTAGGCGCTGCCGAACCCGCCGTCGAAGCTGCCGACGTCGGCGTCGGTCTGCTTGAACCGGGCGTGCTGGCGGCTGGCCAGGGTCAGGTCGCAGGTGACGTGCAGGCTGTGCCCGCCGCCGGCCGCCCAACCGTTGACCAGGCAGATCACCACCTTCGGCATGAACCGGATGAGTCGCTGCACCTCGAGGATGTGCAGCCGCCCGGCCCGCGCCGGATCGACCGTCTCGGCGGTGTCTCCTGCCGCGTACTGGTAACCGGACCGGCCCCGGATGCGCTGGTCCCCGCCGGAGCAGAAGGCCCAGCCGCCGTCCTTTTGCGAGGGGCCGTTGCCGGTCAGCAGCACCACCCCGACGTCGGGGGACATCCGGGCGTGGTCGAGGACGCGGTACAGCTCGTCGACGGTGTGCGGCCGGAAGGCGTTGCGCACCTCGGGCCGGTCGAACGCGATCCGGACCGTGGGCTGCCGGGCGCCGTCGGCGACGTGGCGGTGGTACGTGATGTCGGTCAGATCGTCGAAGCCGGGCACCGGCTCCCAGACCGTCGGGTCGAACGGGTTGTCTGCACTCACGTGCTCGACTGTAGAGCGAGGGCGACGGGAGGTTTCACAGGTACCGTCGCGGGGTACGAAACCCGGCGCGATGATGTGTACCGCGCACCACCAGATCAGAGGGGACCACGATGAAGCGCTCAGTGAGTGTGTTGTTGGCGGGATTGGCTACGGGCATGGTGCTCGTCGGATGCTCGCCCGCGATCACCGGTGGTGACACCAAGTGCAAGGACTTCATCGGGCAGGACGAGAAGACGCAGAACGACGCGGTGGCCAAGATGCTCAAGGACGAAAAGGGCACCGATGCAGCGCAGCTGGAGATCACCGGAACCCGGTTGGCGGTGCAGACCTACTGCCAGACGGTCGGCAAGCAGGACTCCAAGATCAAGGAGGCCCCGCACCTGAGCTGAGCGCGGGCTAGATCGGGTCCAGCCGGAACACCGGGCAGCGTCCGGCCAGGGCCTCGAACTCGTCGGGATTGGGCCCGGTCACCAGCCCGGCGTTGCGCATGAAACCCACACCGGTCGGCACCAGGATCGGGAACTGACGCAGCAGCGGCCGGGCCTGCTCGGCCGGGATCTCCACCAGCCGCACCCGCTGGTCACGGCGGCCGTGGTGCACCGTGGCCTCACCGGCGGCGCGGGCGTTGGCCGCCCAGTCGCCTTGCGGCAGCCCGCCGACGATGTAGCGGTGGCCGTCGATGGTCATCGGGGTGACCGGGGTCGACCGTGGTTTACCGGACTTGCGGCCCGGCACCGTCAGCACCACAGGCCCCGTGCCGATGCCGAGCTTGTTCAGCCCGATCATCATCTTGTTGACGTACTTCAGCCACCACGGTGGCCGGATGCGGTCGTCAGCCATGGCTCCACACTAGGCGCGGATGCCGACGCCCTGCAGGGCCGCGATCAGCCCGTCGGGCCGCTCGGCGGTGGGCAGCGGGTCGACCAGCGCGAACTGGCAACCCACCGCGCGGGCACCGCCGTCGGCCTCCTCGCTGTCACCGACCATCAGCGCGTCTTGGGCAGCCACACCCAGGCGGTCCAGCGCCGCGGTGAAGATTGCCGGGTCGGGCTTGACCGCACCGACCTCGAAGGACAGCACGAACTCGTCGACGTGCTCGGCCGTGCCGATCGCCGTGAACGCCGGACGTACGTCGAATGCGATGTTGGAGACGACGGCCGTCCGGATTCCCTGTGCATTCAGGTTTTTGAACACCCGCGCGGTGTCGGGATAGGCGGTCCAGCTGGCCGGATCGATCACCCGGTTGTACAGCGATTCGGCGTGGTGGTCCGCCAATCCGGATTCCCGCAGCACATGCAGGTACGCCTCCCGGTGCAGGTGGGGCGCCAGGTCGCGGTTGGCCCAGGCCCGGTATTGCTCGTCGGTCATCGCCACGGACCGCCCGGTCGGGGCGGTGAGCCGGCGCATCAATTCGGTTTGGACGTGGCCGTCGACCTCTTGTTCGTCGACGGCCATCCCGGCGAACCAGCTGTCCTGTTCCTCGAGGCGGAACAGGGTCCCGGAGAAGTCGAACAACACGGCCGACACCATGTCCGCCATCGTGCCATGAGGCGGGCAGGTATCAGCCGCGTTCGCGGATTGCCTTGTCCACCAGTACCTGTCGTTCGCGTTCGTTGTCAGTCAATTCGGCGGCCCGGTCGAACTGTTCGGCGGCGTCGAGGTTCCGGCCCAGTCGGGACAGCAGTTCGCCGCGGACGCTGGGCAGTAGATAGGAGCCGTCCAGACCCTCGATACCGTCGACGATCTCCCACGCCTCCTGCGGGCCCGAGCGCATCGCGACGGCCACCGCGCGGTTGAGCTGCACGACGGGGGAGGGCGTGATCTGCAGCAGGGCGTCGTAGAGCGCGACGATGCGGTTCCAGTCGGTGTCGGCTGCGGCCGGGGCCACCGCGTGGCATTCGGCGAGCGCGGCCTGTAGCGCATACGGGCCCCAACCCCGTTGCTGCCGTGCGGCACCGGAGCGCTGAAGGGCGGCGACGCCGCGTTGGATCTGCGCACGGTCCCAGCGGGCCCGGTTCTGGTCTTCCAGCAGGATGGGCCGGCCCTCGGCGTCGGTGCGGGCGGCAAAGCGGGACGACTGGAACTCCATCAGCGCCACGAGGCCGTGGACTTCGGGTTCGTCGGGCGCCAGTGCCGCCAGCACACGCCCCAATCTCAGTGCTTCGGTGCACAATTCGTCGCGGATCCACCGCTGTCCGGCGGACGCCGAGTAGCCCTCGTTGTAGATCAGATAGATGACCGAGAGCACCGCCGACAGTCGCTGCGGGTATTCGTCGCGGGGCGGTACCTCGAAGGGTGGGTTGGCCTGGGCCAGAGCCTTTTTGGCCCGGGTGATGCGGGCGGCCGCGGTGGCGGTCGAGGTCAGGAAGGCCCGGGCGATCTCGTCGGTGCTCAGCCCGCCGACCATGCGTAGCGTCAGCGCGATCTGGGCCTCGCGGGACAACACCGGGTGGGCGGCGATGAAGATCAGCCGCAGCACGTCGTCGTCGATGCGGTCGGGGTCCCAGGCTTCCTCGACGTGTTCGGCCAGATCGCGGGCCAGCACGGCGTACTTGGCGTCGAGGTTCTCCGCGCGCCGCCAGTGATCGATGGCCTTGCGTTTGGCCACCGTGGTCAGCCAGGCGCCGGGATTGCGTGGCACACCGGTCTGGGGCCATTGCGTGAGCGCGTCGAGCAAGGCTTCGGATGCCAGATCCTCGGCCAGGGCGACGTCGCCGACCGTGCGGGTCAGGGTGGCCAGGATCTTGGCCGCTTCCATCCGCCACACCGCGTCGAGGGTGGCGCGCATGTCAGCAGCGGTTGCCGGGTTGTCGGGCACCTCACCCATTCTGCCGAGCAGACGCGCGGGTACCCCAAATCGCGTGAATCCGGGGTACCTACGCTGGGGGCCCCTCCCGCTTGCGGGGGACTGCTCGCGCAGGGAACGGCAGGGAGACTCAGCCGATCGCGCGGGCGGCGCCCTCCCAGAACTGGGCCCGGACGGCCTTCTTGTCGGGCTTGCCGAGTGCGGTCACCGGCACGGAGTCGACGACGATCACCTGCTTGGGCGATTGCACCGAGCCCTTGCGGTCCTTGACCGACGACTGGATCTCCGCGGTCACCTTGGCCACCGCCTCGTCGTCGGAGGCGGCGTCGGGCCGCAGCACGATCACCGCGGTCACGGCCTCGCCCCACTTCTCGTCGGGGGTGCCGATCACGCACACCTGTGCCACCGAGGGATGTTCGGCCACAACGTCTTCCACTTCACGCGGGAACACGTTGAATCCGCCGGTGACGATCATGTCCTTGACCCGGTCGACGATGAACCAGTAGCCGTCCTCGTCCTCGCGGGCCATGTCGCCGGTGTGCAGCCAGCCGTCCTTGAAGGTGTCGGCGGTGGCCTCGGGCAGCTTCCAGTAGCCCCCGGCCAGCAGTGGCCCGGACACACAGATCTCGCCGACCTCGCCCTGCGGCACGGGCTGGCCGGAAGCGTCCAGTAGCGCGGTCCGGGCGAACAGCGTGGGCCTGCCACAGGAGGTCAGCCGCTTCTCGTCGTGATCCTTCTTGCCCAGGTACGAGATCACCATCGGGGCCTCGGACTGGCCGTAGTACTGCGCGAAGATCGGCCCGAAGCGCTTGAGCGCCTCGGCCAGCCGCACCGGGTTCATCGCCGAGGCGCCGTAGTACACGGTCTCCAGCGAGGACAGGTCACGGGTGTGCGAGTCCGGGTGGTCCATCAGCGCGTAGATCATCGACGGCACCAGCATGGTCGCGGTGATGCGCTGTTCCTCGATCACCCGCAGCACCTCGGCCGGGTCGAACTTGGTCAGCACCACCAGTTCGCCGCCCTTGACGATGGTCGGTGTGAAGAAGGCCGCGCCGGCATGCGACAGCGGGGTGCACATCAGGAAGCGCGGGTTCTCGGGCCACTCCCACTCAGCGAGCTGAATGGTCGTCATAGTGGAGATCGAGCGCACCGTGCCCATCACGCCCTTGGGCTTACCGGTGGTGCCGCCGGTGTAGGTCAGGCCGCCGACGTGCTCGGGAGCGAGTTCGGCGGCCACCAGGGGCGCCGGGGAGTACTTGGCGGCCTCGGCCGTGAGGTCGGAGACCGATGCGCTGGAGGCGGCCAGGGCCTCGGGCACCGGTCCGATCGTCAGCACCTGCCGCAGCGACGGCACCTTCTCCAGCAACCCCAGGGCCCGCTCCACGAACGCCGGCGTGGGGTCGATGATGAGCGTCGTCACCTCGGCGTCGGACAGCACGTAGGCGTGATCGTCCAGCGAACCGAGAGGGTGTAGTGCGGTGCGACGGTACCCCTGGGTCTGGCCGGCGCCGATGATCATCAGCACCTCTGGGCGGTTCAGCGACAGCAGGCCGACGCCTTCACCGGTGCCCGCGCCGAGCGCTTCGAAGGCCTGAATGTACTGGCTGATGCGTTCCGCGAGCTCGCCACCGGTCAGGGTGGTGTCGCCGAGGAACAGCACAGGCTTGTCCTTGTTGCGCTTGAGCGCGCCGACCGTGAGGTGGCCGGAATGGATGGGATGGTGCAGCAGCGCATCACTCATGGGGTCCAGATTAGAACGTGTTCCAGAAACCGTGGAGCCGATCCCCCGATGTCGGTGTAACACGAGGTCGCCGCGGAGCGATATACGGGTCGAAATACAGGTAGCGCGCTACTCGTGTCGACCCTGTTGACGCTGCCTAATGTGACTGATTGTGGGGGTGGGAGCCAGGCCCCGGCGGGTTAGGGACCGCCGGGGTCTGTGCCCAGGTCAGCGGTTGGCGGCCTCACGGGCCTGCTGGGCGAGCTTCTCTGCCAGTTCGGCCTTCCACTGGATCTCTTTCTGAACCCACTCGTTGTCCTGCGGAAACTCATCGGTTTCGCTGACCCGGCGGACCTCCAGCTTCACGCCGCAGCCCAGCGGGCACTTCCGCGCCCACTGCTTGGCCTCCTCTTTGGAGGACACATCGAGCATCCAGAACCCGTTGAACAGCTCCTTGGCCTCGGTGTACGGCCCGTCGGTGACCACCGGGGGATCGGCATTGAAATCGACGACGAAGCCTTCGTCGGGGTCGGTCAATCCCTCGCCGGCCAGCAGTACGCCGGCCTTGATGAGCTCCTCGTTGTAGCGGCCCATCGACGCGATGATCTCGTTGAAGTCGATGTTCTGCTCGGCCATCGCCGTCTCGGCTTCGGGGGTGGACCGCATGATCAGCATGTAGCGCGACATTGTCTGTCTCCTTCTGGTGTCGGGAAGGGGCCCGTCCATTGTTCTTGAGTGGCCCTCGTTAGTACGTCGAACGGCACCCCGCGGAAATCGACACGGCAGCCGGAATTTCTTTCGAGCAAACCTCGCCGCCCTTAGCATCGCGGGCATGACCACTCCCGCGTCTGCCGATCTCGTCCTCTACGGAACCATCCTCACCGTCGACTCCGCGCGACCCACTGCCGAGGCGATCGCGGTGTCCGGCGGCCGCATCGTCGCGGTCGGGTCCCGGTCGGAGGTGGCTGCCTGGGTCGGCCCCGCGACCGACGTCCGCGAGGCCGACGGCTGCGTCATGCCGGGTTTCGTTGAGGCGCACGGTCATCCGTTGATGGAGGCGGTGGCGTTGTCAGGCCGCATCGTCGACATCCGTCCGGTCACGTTGGAGAACGCCGAGGCGGTGCTCGACGCGATCGGCGCGGAGGTGGCCAGACGCGGGGCCGACGGTGCCTTCTTGAACGGCTGGGATCCGTTGCTGCAGCACGGATTGCCGGAGCCCACCCTGGCCTGGCTGGACACCACGGCCCCGGATACCCCGCTGGTGATCGTGCACAACTCGGGCCACAAGGCGTACTTCAACTCTGCGGCGGCGCGCCGCGCCGGACTGACGAAGAACACCCCGGACCCCAAGGGCGCCAAGTACGGGCGCGATGCCGACGGCAACCTCGACGGTACGGCCGAGGAGACCGGAGCGGTGTTCCCACTGCTGGGCGACGCCATCTCGGTGAGCGACTACCCGGCGATGTTGGCCGCCGAATGCGCCCGTCTGAACCGCGCCGGGCTGACGACCTGCTCGGAGATGGCGTTCGACCCGATGTTCCGGCCGATGCTCGCACAGCTGCACGACCAGTTGACGGTGCGGTTGCGTACCTACGAGATGTCCACCGCCGCCCTGCACACCGATGCCACCCCGTCCGAGGGGGACGACATCGTGCGCCAGGTCGGCATCAAGATCTGGGTCGACGGGTCGCCATGGGTCGGCAACATCGACCTGACGTTCCCGTACCTGGATACCGAGGCCACCCGGACCATCGGGGTGGTGCCCGGCTCCTGCGGGCACGCCAACTACACGAAAGAGCAACTCGCCGAGATCGTCGGCACGTTCTTTCCGCAGGGCTGGCAGTTGGCCTGCCACGTGCACGGCGACGCCGGGGTGGACACCATCCTCGACGTCTACGAAGAAGTTCTGCGGGCGCATCCCCGTGACGATCACCGGCTGCGGCTGGAACACGTCGGTGCCATCACACCCGAGCAGTTGCAGCGTGCCCACGCCCTCGGCGTCACCTGCAGCCTGTTCGTCGACCACCTGCACTACTGGGGCGACGTGCTCGTCGACGGGCTGTTCGGGCCCGAACACGGCGGACGGTGGATGCCCGCCGGCTCCGCGGTGGCCACGGGCATGCGGATCTCCCTGCACAACGATCCGCCGGTCACCCCGGAGGAGCCGCTGCGCAACATCAGCGTGGCCGTCACGCGGACCGCTCCGAGCGGCCGCGTCCTGGCGCCAGAAGAGCGGCTGACCGTTGAGCAAGGGATCCGGGCGCAGACGATCGATGCGGCGTGGCAGTTGTTCGCCGACAACGTGATCGGTTCGCTCGAGGTGGGTAAGTACGCCGACCTGGTGATCGTGTCCGCGGACCCCCGTGAAACCGCTCCGGAGAGCATCGCGGACCTGGAGGTACAGGCCACGTTCCTGGCCGGGCGGCAGGTTTATCCGAAAGCTGGCTGACGGCTGGCGTGCCGTGGCACGCTCGGGGCATGTCAGATTTGCCGGCTCCGAAGTTTCTCGACGAACGTGTCGCCCACTGGGCAGTGACCAAACCTGACGAGGAGGCGGTCACGTATCTGGGCCGCACGTGGACCTGGTCGCAGTGGTACGACCGGGTCCAGCGGTTGGCCGGTGCTTTGAGTGCGTGGGGCGTCGGTCGTGGCGACGTGGTCGCGTTCCTCGACAAGAACCACCCGGCATGTGTCGAGATGACGCTGGCGGCCGCGTCACTCGGTGCGGCCAACGCCATCATCAACTTTCGGCTCGCCGCCGACGAGTTGGATTATGTGCTCAACGACTGCCGGGCGAAGGTACTGGTGGTCGGTGAGGAGCTCCGGGCGGGCATCGACGCGATCGCCGACCGCCTCACGTCCGTCGAGCACATCGTGACGGTGACCCCCGAGGGCGGTGACGGGGACGAGTACGAGGCGCTGCTCGCCGGCGCGTCGCCGGTCGGTCATGCACCGGACGTGCAGTCCGACGACGTGGCGATCGTCATGTATTCCTCGGGTACCACCGGCCGGCCCAAGGGCATTGCGCTCACCCATACCAATGTCATCGCCCACACCCTCAATGCGTTCGAGGGCTGGACGCTCGGCGACGGGGACAAGAGCCTGGTGGCCATGCCGCTGTTCCATGTCGGCGGGTCGTCGTACATGCAGTGGGGGCTGCACCACGGGGCGCCGAGTTACATGACGCGTGATGTTGACGGCATGGCGTTGGCCGGCGGAATTCTGGCCGGGGCGAACCGGACCTTCCTCGTGCCTGCGGTGCTGTCCAAGGTGTTCGATACCGGTGAGGACGCCGTGAAGCTGTTCGGTGCGCTGAAGACCTTTGCCTACGGTGCGTCGCCAATGCCGTTGCCGCTGTTGCGTTCTGCGTTGCAGGCGTGGCCCGAGACGGAGTTCATCCAGGTCTACGGATTGACCGAGGTGTCCGGTGCGATCAGCCGATTGGGTCCGGACGATCATCGCGGCGCGACCGAAGCGCGGCTCATGAGTGCGGGCACCGTCGTCCCCGGCAGCGAGGTCAGGGTGGTGGACCCCGACACCGGTGCCGATGTGCCCGTCGGCGAACAGGGTGAATTGTGGTTCCGTTCACCGCAATTGATGAAGGGTTATCTCAACCGGCCGGACGCCACGGCGGAGTCGATCACGCCCGAGGGCTGGTTCCGCACGGGCGATATCGGCCGCGTGGACGACGGTGGGTACATCTTCGTCGAGGACCGGCTCAAAGACATGATCATCTCCGGTGGGGAGAACATCTACTCGATCGAGGTCGAGCGGGTGCTGGCCGAACATCCCGCGGTCACCGAGGTCGCGGTGATCGGCGTGCCCGACGAAAAATGGGGTGAGTCGGTGAAAGCCGTTGTGACACTGGACGGGGACGTCACCGAACGGGATCTGATCGCGTTCGCCCGGGAACATCTTGCGGCCTACAAGTGTCCCAAATCAGTGGATATCGTCGACGAATTGCCCCGAAATCCCACCGGCAAGATCCTCAAGAAAGACCTACGCAAGCCGTACTGGGAGGGCCGCGACCGCGCCACCGTGTAGGAATTGGCGCCCGATTTCTCTGTATTTCCCGTTCCGGGCGGAGTAGCTTCGGCTCCATACGTGTGCGTGGAGATGTGGGGTGCGGACATGGCACATGCGCATAGATTGAAGCGTTTCGCTCGCGGGTTCGGGTTTCTGACTGCCCTGGCCATGGTGGTGACCGGCGGACTACTCGGGCCGCCGCCGACGGCAAATGCCTGGTCAAGAGCGGGTTTACCGGTCGAGATGCTGACAGTGCCGTCAGGGGCGATGGGCCGCGATGTCAAGGTCCAGTTCCAGGGCGGCGGGTCTCACGCGGTCTATCTGTTGGACGGCTTGCGGGCCCGCGACGACTTCAGCGGGTGGGACATCGAGACTCCGGCATTCGAGTGGTTCTACCAATCCGGGCTGTCGGTGGTCATGCCGGTCGGCGGTATGTCGAGCTTCTACACCGACTGGTACCAGCCCGCCGCGGGCAACGGCGGGGTATGGACGTACAAGTGGGAGACGTTCCTGACCAGTGAGTTGCCGCAGTGGCTGGCGGCGAACAAGCATGTGTCCTCGTCGGGCAACGCTGTGGTCGGGCTGTCGATGTCGGGCAGCTCGGCGCTGATTCTCGCCGCGTACTACCCACAGCAGTTCCGCTATGCGGGGTCGTTGTCGGCGTTCCTGAATCCGTCGGCCGGCCCGTGGCCCGGGTTGATCGGGCTGGCGATGGGCGATTCCGGTGGTTTCTCGCCCACGGCCATGTGGGGCCCGCCGGGTGATCCGGCGTGGGCGCGCAACGATCCGACGCTGCAGGTGGGGCGACTGGTGGCGAACAACACTCGCATCTGGGTCTACTGCGGCTCGGGGACGCCGGGAGAGTTGGGCGGTAACGACGTCGCCTCGACCTTCCTGGAAAACACTGCGCTGCAGAGCAACTTCAACTTCCGCGATCAGTACGTCGCGGCGGGCGGGCACAACGCGGTGTTCAACTTCCCGCCCACCGGCACCCACACGTGGGGCTACTGGGGTGCGCAATTGAACCAGATGAAGCCCGACATCCAGCGGACATTGGGCGCCGGCTGACCGGTTTGGGCATCATTGACGGCGTGATTGACGCGACGCCGGCACTGGACGAGCTCCTGGAGCGTCTTCACGTCGTTGCCCTGCCGATGCGGGTTCGCTTCCGCGGCATCACGGTTCGTGAGGTGGCGCTGATCGACGGCCCGGCCGGCTGGGGTGAGTTCGGCGCGTTCCCCGAATACGAGGCGCCGGAGGCGGCGGCCTGGCTGGCGGCCGGGATCGAGGCCGCGTACGGTCCGGCGCCGGCGGTGTACCGCGACCGTGTCCCGATCAACGCCACCGTGCCTGCGGTGCCGGCCGGTCAGGTGCCCGAGGTTCTGGCGCGGTTTCCCGGAGCGCGCACGGCCAAGGTCAAGGTGGCCGAGCCGGGTCAGACGCTGGCCGACGACGTCGCGCGGGTCAACGCCGTGCGCGCACACGTTCCGGTGGTGCGGGTGGATGCGAATGCAGGCTGGACGCTGCGGGAGGCGGTGGCTGCCGCGACGGCGCTGACCGCCGACGGACCGCTGGAGTATCTGGAACAGCCGTGCGCGACGGTCGACGAGTTGGCCGCTCTGCGCCGGCAGGTGGCGGTGCCGATCGCCGCTGACGAGTCGATCCGCAAGGCGTCTGACCCGCTGCGGGTGGTGCGGGCCCGCGCCGCCGACGTCGCGGTGCTCAAGGTGGCGCCGCTGGGTGGGGTGGCGCGGATGCTCGACATCGCCGCGCAGATCGATATCCCGATCGTGGTGTCCAGCGCACTGGATTCCGCGGTGGGCATTGCCCGCGGACTGTTGGCCGCCGCGGCGCTGCCCGAGTTGCGGCATGCCTGCGGGCTGGGCACGGGCGGACTTTTCGTGGAGGACGTCGCGGAGGCGCCCGCGCCGGTGGGCGGCTACCTGCCCGTCGGGGCGGTGGTGCCGGACCCTGCGCGGTTGTCTGCGCTGGCTGCGGTGCCGGAGCGACGGCAGTGGTGGATCGATCGGGTACGGGAGTGCTACCCGCTGATATTGGAGTAGGCCCTTACTCTAGGGACCTGCTCGCCGCGGGCTGATCCTGATGCGATGAAGCTCGGAATCATGGATCCGATCACCGCGGCACGGCCTGCTGTGGATACGTTCACGCGAGCCAACTACCTGAGTGCCGTCGCCAGCGGCGTCGACTCTTTCTGGGTACCCGACCACCTCAACGCCATGGTTCCGAGGGCGCTGTGGCAGCCGAAGTACATGGGTGGCGCAAAGATTCTGCCGACGGGCGACGCCTTCCTCGAGCCGTGGACCATGTTGGGCCACATCGCCGCACGTAACCGGATCGGGCGGCTCCGCCTGGGTGTGGGAGTGACCGACACCGGACGGCGTAACCCGGCCGTCACCGCGCAGGCGGCTGCCACGCTGCAGTTGCTGACAAAGGGTCGCGCCATCCTCGGCATCGGCACCGGGGAGCGCGAGGGCAACGAGCCGTACGGGGTGGACTGGTCGAAGCCGGTGGCCCGGTTCGAGGAGGCGATGGCCACGATCCGCGCCCTGTGGTACTCCAAAGGCGAACTGGTCAATCGTGATTCGTCGTACTTCCCGCTACGCAACGCCCTTTTCGATCTTCCTCCCTACCGCGGAAAATGGCCGGAGATCTGGATCGGCGCACATGGTCCCCGCATGTTGCGTGCCACGGGCCGCTACGCCGATGCGTACTTCCCGATGTTTCCCCATCGGCCCGTCGACTACAAAGAGCGTCTCGACCGGGTCCGCGAAGCGGCGTCCGACGCCGGCCGTGATCCGATGGCGATCGTTCCGGCGGTGGGGCTTTTCGTTGTCCCGGGCCGCAGTCGGGACGCCGTTGAGGAGGCGCTCGAGTGCGAGCTGATCCGGTCGACCGGTCTGAGCGCCGCTGATGAGCATTTCGTCCGGCACGGAGCGCAGCATCCGCTGGGTGCCGGGTTCTCGGGTGCCCAGGACCTCCTCCCGCAGGCCATGGATGAGCAGACGGCGCTGTCGCATACGGCTGCGGTGCCGATTCCGTTGCTGCGCGAGGTGTTGCTTACGGGTACTCCCGCCGAGATTGCCGATCGGGCCGCGGAGTGGCGCGATTGCGGTGTGCGGTACATGGTGCTGATGAATATCGGTGTGGCCCAACGTAGCTTGCGCAAGGGAATGGCGACGCAACTGCCTTTCAGCCAGGCGTTGCGCAAGCTCAAGAAGCTGTAGGGCTGCGGGGTGGTAGGGCCCTGGCACCACATTCGTCACACCATCGCGACGCGGTCCGACAAGCCCATGTCCTGATTTGTGGGGTACAGGGCATAGACGCCATCGCCGAGGTCACGAACACTGGAGATGTGACGCGATCGGTGGTGATCCTGGGCTACCCCGGGGTGCAGGCCCTGGACCTGGCCGGGCCGTTCGACGTGTTCGCCACCGCCACGCTGGCCCTGGTCGGCCAGGGCCGATCCGACGACGGCTACGTCGTCACCCTGACCGCCGTGGACGGTCGGCCCGTCACCACGCTCACCGGGTTGGAGTTCGTCGCCGCGCCATTGCCTGACCCGCACGCTCCGATCGACACCATCGTCATCCCCGGCGGTATCGGGACCGACGCCGCCCGAGCCGACCCGGCAGTGGTCGACTGGATCAGCACCGCATCGCGCCACGCTCGCCGCGTCGTCAGTGTGTGCACCGGAGCGTTCCTGGCCGCTGAGGCCGGGTTGCTCGACGGCTGCACCGCTACCACTCACTGGTCCTCGGCCCGTCGATTGGCCGATGAATTCCCTTCGGTGGCGGTAAATCCCGATCCGATCTTCGTGAGGAGCTCCGAGCGCGTGTGGACGGCGGCCGGCGTGACCGCAGGCATCGACCTGGCGTTGTCACTGGTCGAGGACGACTACGGCACCGACATCGCCCAGACTGTCGCCAGGTACCTGGTGCTCTACCTTCGTCGGCCCGGCGGGCAGACTCAGTTCGCTGCGCCGGTGTGGATGCCACGGGCCAAGCGTGCTCCGATCCGCGAGGTGCAGGAATCCATCGAGGTCGAACCCGGTGGTGCGCACAGCATTTCCGATCTGGCCCGGCGCGCGGCGATGAGCCCCCGGCATTTCACCAGGGTGTTCACCGACGAGGTCGGTGAGGCGCCCGGTGCCTACGTGGAACGTATCCGCACCGATGCCGCGCGGCGTCAGCTCGAGGAATCCGATGACACCGTCACCGTCATCGCCGCCCGCTGCGGGTTCGGCACCGCCGAGACCATGCGGCGCAATTTCGTTCGGCGCCTTGGCATTTCGCCTGACCAGTACCGCAAGACTTCCGCGCACGCGAGGAGCGGAGATTTAACCGCCTGAAAGGAACAAACCATGCAGATCGCAATCGTGTTGTACCCCAGCTTCACCGCGCTCGATTTCATCGGGCCCTATGAGGTGCTGCGCAATCTGCCCGACACGGAAGTGCGGTTCGTCTGGCACGAGCCGGGCCCCGTCACCGCCGACTCCGGGGTGCTGATGGTGGGCGCCACCCACAGTTTCGACGAAACCCCTTCGCCCGATGTGGTGCTGGTGCCCGGCGGGCCGGGCACCACCATGGTGGCCCGCGACGAAAAGGTGCTCGACTGGGTGCGGCAGGTGTATCCGGGGACCACCTGGATGGCCTCGGTGTGCTCGGGTTCGGTGGTGCTGGCCGCGGCGGGCCTGCTGGATGGGAAGCGTGCCACCTCGCACTGGTCGGTGTTGAGCGCGCTGAAGCTGATGGGCGCCACCCCGGTGGGGGATCAGCGCATCGTGCGTGCCGACCCCGACGGGAAGGTGATCACGGCGGCGGGTGTCTCGGCGGGGATCGACCTGGCCATGTGGTTGGCCGGTCAGATCGGCGGCGAGGCGAAGGCCAAGGCCATTCAGCTGATGATCGAGTACGACCCGCAGCCGCCGTTCGACTCCGGGCACATGTCGAAGGCGAGCGCGGCCACCAAGGCCGGCGCCACCGCACTGCTGGGCAAGGACATGATCAAGCCCGAACCGCTCAAGGCCGGGGTGTTGCTGGCCTGGGATCAGGCGATCCGCAGGGTGCGGGGGCGCCGCAGCGCGTGAGCGCTGAGACGGCTACAGCGCGTGAGCTGTTGCACTGACTGCCATCAAGTAGCGTCGGCCGGATGAACTTGGCTTATGACGAGCGAGGCAAGGGCGACCCGGTGCTGTTCATCGCCGGACGCGGGGGAGCCGGCCGCACCTGGCATCTGCATCAGGTCCCCGCGCTGCAGCGGGCCGGCTACCGCGTCATCACCTTCGACAACCGCGGGGTCGGCGCGACGGAGAACGCCCAGGGGTTCGGCACCGAGCAGATGGTGGCCGACACCGCCGAGCTGATCGAGAAGCTGGGTGCTGCTCCGGCGCACATCGTGGGCGTGTCGATGGGCTCGTTCATCGCTCAGGAACTGATGTTGGCCCGTCCCGAGCTGGTGCGATCGGCGGTGTTGATGGCCACCCGCGGCCGGCACGACCGGGCCCGCGAGTTCTTCCGTACCGCCGAACGCGACCTGGCGGCCTCGGGCGTTCAGCTGCCGCCGACGTTCGACGCCAAGCTCCGGATGATGGAGAGTTTCTCGCCCAAGACGCTCAACGACGACGTGCTGGTGCGCGACTGGAGTGAGATGTTCACCATGTGGCCCACCAAGCAGACACCGGGGCTGGTGGCCCAGTCCGACGCCGCTCCGGTGGGTAACCGGCTGCCGGCGTACCAGGCCATCACTGCGCCGGTGCTGGTCATCGGGTTCGCCGACGACGTGGTGCTGCCGCCGCACCTGAGCCGTGAGGTGGCCGACGCGATTCCCACAGCCCGTTACCTGGAGATCCCCGACACCGGCCATCTCGGCTTCATCGAGAGGCCCGACGCCGTCAACGCCGCGCTGCTCGAGTTCCTGGCCGGGCAGACCGGGCAGACCGGCCGGTACTGACGAATAAGGTGGAGTGGTGAACCCCTCGACGGCACAGGCGCGCGTAGTCGTCGACGAACTGATCCGCGGCGGTGTCCGCGATGTGGTGCTGTGCCCGGGCTCGCGGAATGCGCCGCTGGCGTTCGCGCTGTCCGACGCCGACCGTGCCGGCCGCATACGCCTTCACGTCCGCATCGACGAGCGCACGGCCGGGTACCTGGCCGTCGGTCTTGCAGTCGCCGAGCGGTCCCCGGTCTGCATCGCGATGACCTCGGGCACCGCGGTGGCGAACCTCGGCCCCGCGGTCGTCGAGGCCAACTACGCCCGGGTGCCGCTGATCGTGCTGAGCGCCAACCGGCCCTATGAAATGTTGGGCACCGGCGCCAACCAGACCTTTGAGCAATTGGGTTATTTCGGTACCCAGGTGCGGGCGAACATCAGTGTGGGTCTGGCGCCCGAACTCACCGGGGCGAAGCCGGGCGAACTCATTTCGCTCAACGCCCAGTGGCGCTCGGCGACCTGCCGGGTGCTGGCGGCGGCCACCGGATCGCGTACCGCCAACGCCGGGCCCGTGCAGTTCGACATCCCGCTGCGCGAGCCGCTGGTTCCCGATAACGCGCACGGGGACGCGTCCTTCCCGCCGGGCCGCCCGGACGGCAAGCCCTGGACCTACACCCCGCCGGTGAGTTTCGACCAGCCGCTGGAGATCGACCTCACCCCGGACACCGTGGTGATCGCCGGCCATGGTGCCGGCGTCCATCCCAATCTGGCGGGGTTGCCGACGGTGGCCGAGCCCACCGCGCCGCTTCCGGAGAACCCGCTGCACCCGCTGGCGCTGCGCCTCGTGCACCCCAAACAAGTCATCATGTTGGGGCGTCCCACCCTGCACCGGCCGGTCTCGGCACTGCTGGCCGATCCGGCGGTGCCGGTCTACGCGCTGACCACGGGCCCGCGCTGGCCCGACGTCTCGGGCAACTCGATGGCCACCGGCACCCGCGCGGTGACGACCGGCACCCCGGACCCGGCCTGGCTGAGCCGCTGCACCGAGCTCAACCAGCACGCCGTGGCGGCGGTGCGGCAGCAACTCGCGTCGCACCCGCTGACCACCGGTCTGCACGTGGCCGCGGTGGTCGCCGATGCGCTGCGCCCGGGGGATCAGCTGGTGCTCGGGGCGTCCAATCCGGTGCGCGACGCCGCCCTGGTCGGGCTGCGCACTGCGGGCGTCAAGGTGCGGTCCAACCGCGGTGTCGCCGGTATCGACGGCACGGTGTCGACGGCGATCGGTGCGGCGCTGGCGCACGATGGCCGGACCATTGCGCTGATCGGGGATCTGACCTTTGTGCACGACAGCTCGGGGCTGTTGGTCGGGCCCACCGAGCCGACGCCGCGCAACCTGACCATCGTGGTGTCCAACGACAACGGCGGCGGCATCTTCGAGCTGCTCGAACAGGGTGATCCACGGTTCGCCGACGTCTCGTCGCGAATCTTCGGTACCCCGCACGATGTGGATGTCGCGGCGTTGTGCCGCGCCTATCACGTGGACAGTCAGCAGGTGGAGGCTGACGCACTCGGCGCTGCGCTGGCCGAACCCTTCGACGGGATGCGGGTGCTGGAGGTGAAGGCCGACCGGTCGTCGCTGCGCGCCCTGCACGCGTCGATCAAGGCCGCCTTGTGAGGCCCGCGCAGATCGCGGCGCGTTTGCGGGCGATGGTGCAGCCGCTGATTCCGCACCTGTACGGCGAACCGGGCGAGACGCGGTCCCAGCGGATCATCCGCCGGGTGCGGATCGGCGTGGTGATCGCCGCGTGCCTGGTCACGTTGCAGTCGGTGCTGCTGGTGCTCGGCGCGTGGCGCAATGACCAGCAGATCGAGAGCAACATGGGCGTGGCCGCCGCCGAGGTGCTCAGTGCCGGACCGCGGCGCTCGACGATCGAGTTCGTCACGCCCGACCGCGTGACCTACCGTCCCGAGCTGGGCGTGCTGTATCCGTCCGAACTCGACACCGGGATGCGGATCTACGTCGAATACGACAAGAACAATCCCGATCTGGTGCGGGTCCGCGACCGCGATGCCTCACTGTCGATCATCCCGGCCGGGTCGATCGCGGTGGTGGGCTGGTTGGTTGCGGCCGCGGCGCTGACGCTGCTGGCGTTCCTGCAGCGACGGCTGAGCCGGGTCAGCTCCGCGGCGTAGCCAGCAGTTTGGCCAGCCAGTCAGGGTCGCTGGTGTCGACAACCTGCTCGCCGACGAGGTCATAGATCGCCGGGGTGGACACCTCATATTGGGTTTCGGTGAGTAGTTCGGCGTTGGCGTCGTTGAGCTGGTCGGCGTCGACGGCGTGCTCACCCGCGGCGATCTTTTCGGTCTGCTCGGCGCCGACCCCGCTGCCGGAGGCCATGGCGGCGATCTGGTCGTCGGTCGGGCCGGGCGAGCCCTCGGGTTCCTGGTGGCCCCACAGATCCTGCACGAACGCCTGGAATGCCGCCCCGGTGGTGGTCGGTCCCGCGGCCAGGAACAGAGCATTGGCCACGTGGGCCGAATACTCGGTGACCGAGCGGTCCAGGAAGGTCAGCGGCCGGTACGTCACCGCCAACTTGCCCTGGCCGACGGCGTTGGCGATAGCGTCGCCGAACTCATGCTGCAGGTGTGCACATGCCGGGCACTGTGGTTCGGTGAAGAACTCGATCCGCGCGGGCGCATCCGGATAGCCGATCTGGACCCCCCAGCCGTCCTGGGTGATCGCGCTGCCGGGTTTGTCTCCGTTGGCCTGCGCGGTGCCGTCGACGAGCCGGGTGCAGCCCGTGGTGGACCCCGCAACGGACAAGGCCAGCACGGCCAGCATCGCTGCAGCAACGCGGGACAAACGCATGCCGCAACACTAGCCCCGCGCATCAGCTTTTAGCGTGTCGTATCCCCGGACGCTACCTAGGCGACAGGTGCCGCTGAGACCATTCCGGTGTGCGCGTTGCGATCGTTGCAGAGTCCTTCCTCCCGAATGTCAACGGCGTCACCAACTCGGTGCTTCGGGTGATCGAGCATCTCCGCCGCACCGGCCACGAGGTACTCGTCATCGCTCCGGACACTCCGCGGGGTCAGCCGTCCGCCGACCGCGTCCATGACGGTGTACGTGTGCACCGGGTGCCCTCACGGATGTTTCCCATGGTGACCTCGCTGCCGCTGGGTGTGCCGCGGCCCCGGATGGTGAACGTGCTGCGCGGCTTCGACCCCGACGTCGTTCACCTCGCATCGCCGGCCCTGCTCGGCTGGGGCGGCGTACATGCCTCCCGCTACCTGGGGGTGCCGACGGTGGCGGTGTTCCAGACCGATGTCGCCGGTTTCGCCGAGAGCTACGGCGTCGGCGTCCTCTCGCGGGCCTCGTGGGCGTGGACGCGGAGGTTGCACAGCAAGGCCGACCGCACGCTTGCCCCGTCCACCTCAGCGATGGAAAACCTTGAAGCCCACCGGATTCCCCGGGTTTTCAAGTGGGGGCGCGGGGTCGACATCACGGGTTTCGCGCCGTCGGCCCGCGATGAGCAACTGCGGGCGACGTGGTCTCCCGAGGGCAGGCCGATCGTCGGGTTCGTCGGGCGGTTGGCGCCGGAGAAGCACGTGGAGCGGCTGGCCGCGCTGGCCGGGCGGGACGACCTTCAGCTGGTGGTGGTGGGCGACGGGGTGGACCGCGCCAAACTCCGAACAGTCTTGCCCACCGCCGTTTTCACCGGTGAACTGCACGGTGAGGCGCTGGCTGCGGCCTACGCCAGCATGGACGTCTTCGTCCACCCCGGTGAGCACGAGACGTTCTGCCAGGCCGTGCAGGAGGCGATGGCCTCCGGCCTGCCGGTGATCGCTCCCGATGCCGGCGGACCCAGGGACCTGGTGGCGCCGTACCGCACCGGGTTGTTGCTGCCCGTCGAGGAATTCGAGTCCGCCCTGCCCGCATCCGTGGAGCATCTGATCGCCGAGCGGTCGCGCTACTCGGTGGCCGCGCGTCGCAGCGTGCTGAGCCGCACCTGGCCCGCGATCTGCGATGAGCTGATCGGGCACTACGAGGCCGTGCAGGGCCTGCGTCAGCTGCGCGCTGCGTGACCTCTGCCCGGCGAGCGAACTCAGCCCTGTGCCAGGACCGACACCGGCTGCCATTGCTCCCAGGTCGCCAGCCGGCTCTCGTAATCGGCCTTCGCCAGCTGCAGCGGTAGTTCGCCGAAAAACACTCGCAGCGGCGGGTTTTCGGCGTCGACGATCTTCAGCACCGCCTCGGCCGAGGCCTTGGGATCGCCGGGCTTGGCGCTGCGCTGTGCCCGGGCGTGTTGTGCGGCGGCGCGGGCCTCGTCGTAATCGGCAAGCGGGGCAGCATGTCTGGCCGAGGATCCGGCCCAGTCGGTGGAGAACCCGCCCGGCTCGATCAGCGTCACATGGATACCGAACGGTGCGACTTCGGCGGCCAGCGACTGCGAGAACCCTTCCAGCGCCCACTTGGACGCGTGGTACATGCCGACCAACGGGAACGCGGTGATTCCGCCGATCGAGGACACCTGGATGATGTGCCCGCTACCTTGCGCCCGCAGGTACGGCAGCGCGGCCTGGGTGACCCACAGCGCGCCGAAGACGTTCGTCTCGATCTGATCGCGGGCGTCGGCCTCCGACAGCTCCTCGATGAACCCGAACTGGCCGTAGCCCGCGTTGTTGACGACGATGTCGAGGCGGCCGAAGCGATCGTGGGCCGCTTTCACGGCGGCGAAGTCCGCCTCGCGGTCGGTGACGTCCAGCTTGATCGGCAGCAGCGCGTCGCCGTACTTGTCGGCCAGATCGGCCAGTGTCGCGGTGTCACGCGCGGTGGCGGCCACCTTGTCCCCCCGATCCAGGGCAGCGATCGCCCACTCCCGTCCGAAGCCCCGCGATGCACCGGTGATGAACCACACTTTTTCGCTCATGATCAGGTTCAAGTCGTGCCGGTGGGCGCCAATTCCCGGTCGCAGGAAGTTCACAGCGAGGACTACGGGTACCGTCGGCGGCGTGAGTCGCGCGAGCCTGGAGAAGAACCCCCACGAAGTGGCATCGATGTTCGATGCCGTGGCACGGCGCTACGACCTGACCAACACGGTGCTGTCACTCGGGCAGGACCGGTTCTGGCGTCGGCAGACGCATGCGGCGCTGGGCATCGGCCCCGGCGACAAGGTGTTGGACCTGGCCGCGGGGACCGCGGTGTCGACGGTCGAGTTGGCGACATCGGGTGCCTGGTGTGTGGCCGCGGACTTCTCGGTGGGCATGCTCGCCGCCGGGGCGTCACGCCCGGTGCCCAAGGTGGGCGCCGACGCCACCCGGTTGCCGTTCGCCGACGGGGTGTTCGACGCGGTCACCATCAGCTTCGGGTTGCGCAACGTGGTCGACCACGTGGCGGGCCTGCGTGAGATGGCCCGGGTGACGCGCCCCGGTGGCCGGCTGGTGGTGTGTGAGTTCTCCACGCCGACCAACCGTGCGTTCGCAACGCTGTACAAGGAGTACCTGATGCAGGCGCTGCCGCGGATGGCCACCGCGGTGTCCAGCAACCCGGACGCATATGTGTATCTGGCCGAGTCGATCCGGGCCTGGCCGGATCAGGATGAGCTGGCGCGGCGCATCGGCGAGGCCGGCTGGTCACAGGTCAAGTGGCGCAACCTGACCGGTGGGATCGTGGCACTGCACGCGGCGACGAAGCCGTCCTCAGGTCAATAATCGCCAGACGATCATGCCCAGAGGACCAAGTACAAGCGCGGACATCAGGGCCATCTGGAGGTAATCGCGCACCTTGAGCCGGGTCAGATCCTGCGCACCGCGCCGCAGCGGCACCCACCGCTTGCCGGTCGGGGTCTGCATCTGTGCCTGATATGCGGCAGCCCATTGCGACGTGGCCGGGAGCGCCTGGTTGCGTTCTGCGCCAGAATCGAGTTGCGCCTGGGCTTCCCACAGCCGAGCATTGCGCAGCGCCACCAGAGCGTCGGGTGTGGGGCGCGGTTGCTTGGTCATGTGGCCCCTCCGAACAGCCCGGTGACCGGGCCCTGTTGGAGCCGTTCCTCGAGGTATTGGAGGAACAGCACTGCCAACATCAACTCGGGCAGTGGGTAAGGCTTTGGTTGTGGGCTGTCGAGCAGATAGTCGGAGAACGACCGGTGGGTGCTCTTATAACCGGTGGAGTACATCACTTGGCCGTGGATACGGCCGATCCGGGTCCCGGTGCAGTCGAAGATCGGTATGGGTTTGTCCGTTCTGCTTTGGTGTATCTCGGTGGCGCCCAACCACTGCCGGTTCGCCTCCAATCCCAATGTGCCACCGTGGCATCGGGAGAACTGCGCAACCGGAGCGGTGCGGCGGAGGCGTCCCACGAGATGACCGCTCGCGTCAGTGACCTGCATCGCCAGGTCCGGCCCAGCGTGGGACCGCTCATCGAACCAGCTGAGGTACAGCAGAACTGCCCCATCGGGACGGAAGATGGCGAAGTGCCGTTCGCCCTGCATCACAGCGAGGGGTTGGATCAGGGCCAACTGTTGGTCGAAGACGTTCTCGAGCGAACAACAGATGTTGCGATCTTTGGGATCGGTCATGGCGCGCAGGTAGAGCAGAGGTTCGCCGAACGGGAATCCAGCAACGGGCCGGGCGTGCGGAGGCAATTGTGCCTGCGCGGCCGGCGATGGTGCGCTTTCGATGACGGTCCCCTCTGGTGTACGTCTACCTGGCGACGATGCTAGACCAGAGTTGCGAGTGTGAATCCGCTGCGAGTAGTGGGTACGACCCTAGGATCGCGATGGATCGCTGTGGTGACGAGAGGACCTTGCGTGTACCCACCTGCCGGCGGCCCTCACCAGGGGCCGCAGCCTAACCCGCCGCACCACCACGGCTACCCGCAGCATCTGCCGCCCCGCTACCCGATCGAGCCGATGCCGCCACCGCCGTGGCAGGACCCGTCCATCGCGCCACCGCAGAAACCGAAGGGGCGTGCCAGGTACCTGCCGATCGTCGTATCCGGGCTTTTCGGTGCGCTCTTGGTCACGGTCGCCATGGTGATGCTCCGCGGGGACACTGGTGGCTATTTCGACAGCGGTGATCGGGTGACACCGACGGCTGACGGGCACATGGTGTTCGCCAAAGAGAAGCACCTCGACGGAAAGCCGCCGAGTTCGGTGCGCTGTACCGCGATCACCGATGCCGGCGAGGAGTTGACGCTGCCCGCGCCGGATGAGGTCAAAACCACGTCCCGCGGTGCCCGGCCCACAATCAGGTATGTGTCGGTGGCCGAATTACCCACCGACCGAGGACCTTTGGCGGTGACCTGCATCAGAGTCGGGTCGGATTTCAGCCCCGAACTGGTGCTGGGCAAGCCGGAATCGTCCACCAGCGTGCTGGTCTTCTTCGCCGGGTATGGGGCGCTGATGGTAGTTCTGATCGGCGTGGTGATCGTCGCGAACCGCAGGTACATGAACCGCTACCCGGCACCGCAGGGCGATGGACAACAATGGCAGGTTTGAGCCCCGGCTGAGATTCTTACGACAGCATCCGGCTGGTCAGCACGAACCGCCTCAAGGATCGGCGATCGCGGGGGCTCACCGAAGTGCCGGTCAACTCGGCCGCCCGCGGATGTTGCATGGCCCGGATCGCCCGCCGCGGCACGGCCCGTGGCCACCAGTCCGTCGGCGCGAACATCTGCCGGCGGAACGGCTCGAAGTGCTCGCCCACGCTCAACCGGGTACTGCACTCGTCCTCGAAGTACTCACAGAACTCGGGCCAGCTTCCCGGCACCGGTCGGGTGGATATGCCGTAGCGGCGGTACCACGCGCAGCACTCCTGGTAGAGCTGCTCGTGTTCGTGCTCATCGAGCTTCCGGATGAAGGTATTGACCATCATCACAAGGCTTTCCACGTAGGTGGCGTGCTGGAAGTGGAAGACGTCGGGGTTCAGCGCGTGGTACTTCTGCCCGGCCGGGTCGCGGCCCTTGACCTCTTCGTGTGCGAACCGGATGTACGGCCGCATGTCGACGTCGGTGAAGGCGATCCTGATCGCCTGGGTCACCGTGCGTTTGTGGTGTAACCAGACTCGCCGGTGCAGCAGTGCGTGCTGCGAGATCCCGGTGGCGATCGTCGGATGCAGGGACTGCAGGCAGGCCGCCCTCGGCAGGACGAACAGGAACCGCCGGTCCCGGAGATACTGCGACAGCAGCGTGTCCGGGACCGGTTGGATGGCCGCCCTGCTCAGATCAGGGCCTTCCTACGGCGGATCCGGCGGCGCAGATCCTTCAACAGCACCGCGTAGTTGCCGGTGCGCAAGGACTTCGGCAGGAAGCGGTTGACGAACGCCACGAACAGGAAGAGATGCTCGAAGCGGCGCCGGTCGGTTTCGGTCCACTCCAGTTCCATGGCGTCGCGGAACACCGGCGCCAGGAAGCCGATGGTCAAGAACCGCAACAGCGGTGCCAGCATCATCCGCATCGGCCAGTTGATCATCCGCAACTCCACCAGAACCATGAGGTAATCCCGCACGAACGGGGTCATCTCGACGCGTTCGCACGCGGTGTTCCAGTACGCGTCGAAGTCGGTCCTGGTGGCCGGCCACATCTCCTCGAGCACCTGCAGAGTGGTGCCGATCGTCATGGCGCTCTGGTAGAAGCCTTCGGCCTGCTCCTCGGTCATCTTGCCGTAGAGCAGCTGATGGGTGTCCTCGTAGAAGATGAAAAGGCATGCCGCCACCCACAACTGCAGTTCGCGGTTGAACGCGTTGTACTTGACCGGACTGTCCTCGGTGGAGCGAACCTGCCGGTGCGCGACGTTGACCGCCTCGCGATAGGCGTTCTTCTCCTCGTCGCTGCCGAGGATCGCGACGGTCAGGTACTGCGCGGTGGTGCGCAGCCGCTTCCACGGGTGATGCACCAAACTGCCTGATTCCACCCGGCTTTCGGAGACGCCGTAACCGACCTCTGGCCAGCTCATCTGCATGATGACGTTGGCCGCCGCCCCGGCCGCGGACCAGAAGTCCAGCGCGTCGGACAGGTCGACGTCCTTCTTCCTGATCCACCGCGGCACCCGCTGAGTGACGGTGATGCGGGTTTCGGCAGTGGTCAACCGCGGCTCGGCGGCCAGATCCACGTATGTCGCTGGCATGGGGCTCCTCTCGGGGGTGAAACGGCGGGGTTACACGGTCTGCACGTCGTCGACGATCCAGCGGTCGCCGCTGCGCACGAGCTTGACCACCATCCGGTACTTCTGGTTACTTCCCTGTGGCGCAGTCACATTGGTGACGTGTTGGTCGACGAACGCGACGACCGTCGCGGTGTCGCCGTCGAGCGAGTCGACGACGACGTGATCGGCCGTTGCGGTCGCGACGCCTTTGCTGGTCACCACGATGTCGCGAAGCGCCTTGACCATCTCGTCGTACTTGGCCGCGAACCCGGGGGTGGAGTTGGCCACGATGTGCTCACGGTTGGCGTCCATCTTCTGGTAGTCGAATGCGGCCATGGCCACCAGATAGTCACGCGACATCTGCACGGCCTCGGTGCGCAGCGATTCGTCCTGGCGGTGGTGGTACTCACTGATCGACAACACCACCAGCGCGGCCGTGGCGGCCGCGGCCAGCAGCGCAACCAGGCCCGCCACGAGCCGGTGCTTGCGCCGGCCGGGCGCGGTGGTTTCGTCTACCTCCGCCTCCTCGGCAGTCTCGGGTGTGTCGGCTTCGTCTGCTGTGTCTTCAGCGGGATCCTCCAACGTCAGCACCGATTCAATGCGCTGGTCGTCATCATCGGAATTGCTCACTGCGGGCCACCTTTCAGGATGCTGCGCCACTTGTAGGCCAGCTGGGCCAGGGTCGGGATCTGCACTGGGTCGCTGACCACTTCGGGTCCGATCGGATACCCCGGGGTCTGTGAGTTCTGCAGGCCGAGATCGTTGGGTCGGGGTGCGTTGACCGCACCCCGCATGAGCATGTCGGGTGCGGGTGGGCAGTACATCACCAGGTTGGGCTCTTTCGCGCTGACATCGCCGATGGCCCGGCGGTCGACGTCGTAGTTGCACACCGGCCCCTGGGTGGCGATCAACGAGAAATCGGCCCGGGTCTGGCCGGTGGCGTCGACCTTCACGATGGAGGTCAGATCCTGCAGGCCTTTGGGGATCGTCGACAGGCCGGTCTGCAGTGAGTCGGTGCGGTCCCCGATGATCGGGGTGACGGTGGCCAGGTTGGCCAGGGTGGCGCCGAACGTGCCCTGATAGGTGTCCAGAACCCGCTGCAGGGACTTCAGCGCAGCCGGTGAGCGGTCGGTCAGGTACAGGAAGGCCGGGCCGCTGCCGTCGAGCTGATTGGCCAGACGGGCGCTGGCGCCCATGCCGCGGACGAAGGGATCGCCCTGGCCGGCCATGGTGGTGACCAGCTCGGCGGTGCCGTCGATCAGAGGCTGCAGCTGACCGGTCTGGTTGCGGATGCGGGTGGACATGTCCGACGCGTTGTCGATCAGCATGGCGAGATCGGGGCCCAGCCCGTCGAACGCATTCGACAGTTCGGTGCCGACCGATTGAACCGCCTGGGTGTCAATGCCTTTCACCAGTTGCGCGGTGTCGCCCATGATGCGGTCCATCTGGATGGGTTGCCGGTCGGCCGGTGCGGCGATGGTGTCGCCCGAGGCCAGGTACGGCCCGGCGTCGGACTGCGGCATGATGTCGACGCTCTGGATACCCGCGGCCGTGCCCATCCCGACGGTGAGGATCGCGTCGCGGGGGATCCGGGTGTCCGGGTCGATCGCCAGCCGCACCATCGCGGTCCCGTCGGGGGTCAGCCACACGTCGTCGACGGTGCCGACCTGCACGCCGCGCACGGTGACGCTGGTTCCCGCGGTCAGGCCGAACGCGTCGGTCATCGTCGCGGTCAGGGTCATCGGTGTCCGGAAGCCCTGGGGCCCGGCCACATAGCGGATTCCGAACGGGATGACGATCACGGCGATCACCGCGAAGATCGCCAGCTGAACCACTACCAGGCGTCTCAATTCAGACCTCCCGACAAGAACCCCTCCAGGGCCACGTCCCCGGTGATCGGGGTGCCGTTGACGATCAACCCTCCGGTGAGCAGTTTGTCGATGGTGCCCGGAATGTCCAGGGCGCCATCGAACATCAGGTAGTCGCCGTGGACGGAGTTGCCGAACTTCTCCAGGAAGGTGTTCATCGCGGTGAGCATCCCGCCGAGCCGGTCGTTGAAGGTGCCCATCATGCCGACGACGGTGCCCGCGTCGGTCACCATCGCGTTCAGGTCGGTCGACGACAGCGCACTGTTGGCCGTGGCGGCCAGCGCGGTGGTCGAGGAGAACAGGGTCTGCAGCTTGGCGCGCTGCACGTCGAGCATCGCCACGACTTTGGGTACAGCGTCGAGGTATCCCGCCACGGTTTTCTGCTCGCGGCCGAACTGCCCGGTGATGTTGGCGGCCAGGCTCATCGCCTGATCGAACTCGCCCTGGTGCTCAGAAGCCTTGTCGGCCAGCAGCGACATCGAGTCGATCAGCCCGCGCACCTTGTCGGCCCGGCCTCCGAATGCCTTGTCCAGTTCGGTGACGATGGTGGCGAGCTGGTCGACACCGCTGCGGGACAACAGCGCCCCGAAGGTGGCCAGCGCACTTTCGATCTGCGGCCCGAGCTCGGTGTGGCTGGGCGGGATCACGTCGCCGTCGCGCAGCGCACGCTGGGGTGCGAGCTGTGCGCTGCTGAGCCGGACGAACGGATTGCCCAGGGCCGATGGGAGTTCCACGCTGGCGACGGTTCCGGAGTCGAGGCCGTCTGCGTCGGCCAGGCTCAGCTGCACCGAGGCTCCCGAGGCGGCCAGGTTCATCCCGCTGACCCGGCCCACCACCTTCTGCCCGTTGCGGACGTCGGCGCCGATGGTGATGCCGTCGGCGGTCGGCAGCACCACCGTGACGGCCATGGTGTCGGTGGGGGAGGTGCGGCCCAGGGGAAGATCCTGAATTCCGATATCGCTCAATGCCCATACGCCCGCGGCGGCCACGATCACCGCACAGCCGGTCGAGAGGCGAGCCAGGGATCTAGACATGACCGTTCACCTCGGGTACTTCGGGTTCGGCGGCGGGGTGTTGCCGGTGACCGCGGTGACGATGCCCAGCGGGTCCGACCGGCTGATCGGGTAGGAGATCGGGTTGGTGATCCCGGCGCCCACGCACATCGGCAGCATGTTGCGGTCGCAGAAGTTCTGGGCCGCGGCGAACTGGGTGAGCACCGTGGACACGTTCAGCCGGATCCGGCCGCGCCGGTCCTGGCCGACGGTGTTGGACAGGTTCTGCATCATCAGCGGTACCAGGTCCATGAATTCGGCCAGCTGGGGTTGATTGGCGGTCAGTACGTCGCCGACGGCGTTGAGGTTGGCCGCGATGGTGCCGAGGTCGTCGCCGTGCTGGGTGACGAAGGTGTCGACCTGATCGAGCACGACCTTGAGATCGGCCATGGGCTGGGCGATGTCGACGTTGGCGTCGGCCCAGCTTCCGCCGACCTGGCCGAGTTCGTCGACCATCTGGTTCAGCGACACCTGCCGCTGGTTGAACGCGGCCATCAGCGTGCTGAGGTTGTCCACCACCGCGCCGATGTCCTCGGCCCGGGCGCCGAGTACGCCGCTGGCGGCGCTGAGGTTGCGCATCGCGGAGTTGAACAGCTTGCCCTGGTCGTGCCACTGTTCGGCGCCTCGGGTCAGCACTGCACCGATGTCGCCCTGTTGCGGGCCGATCGCCGAGGTCAGCGTGCTCAGGCTGCCGAGCATGCTGTCGAAGGTGATCGGGGAGTGGCTGTGGTCGGCTCCGATCACATGCCCGTCGGTCAGGGTGGGCCCGGTTCCGCTGTAGGCCGGGCCGAGTTCGACACTGCGGTCACTGATCAGCGCCGGGCTCACCACATAGGCGTCCGGTTCGGCGGGCAGCATGACGTCGTCGGGAAGGGTCATGGTGACCCGCACCGTGGTGCCCTGCGGCGTCACCGCGGTGACCCGTCCCACCGGCACCCCGAGCACGGTGACCTTGCTGCCCGGGTAGATGCCGTTGATGTAGCCGAAGTCGGCGTGCACGGTCCGGGCCCGGTCGGTGCGGCCGAACACGTACCAGCCGCCGGCGGCCAGACACAGGACCACGACGAGTACGGAAGCGATGCTCCGGTTTTCACGAGTCATCGGCACTCCCGCTGAACGTTGAGGAAGCACAACAGGTTGTCGGGCATCACCACGGATGGTGAGTTGACGTCGGCCCAGTTGCCGTTGCCGGTGGCGTTGGTGACCGCCCGGATCGCCGGGGGCATCTTCTGCAGGGTCTGGTCGATCTTGTCCACGTTGGCCTTCAAGGTTCCGGTGACCGCGGTGAGGCCGGTGATCAGACTGCTGAAATCGGCCTGCTTCTCGGTGTAGATCGCGGCCAGGTGCCGCATGATCGCGGTCAGGTTGTGAACGATGTCGGTCAGTGCCTGGCGCCGCGCGGCCAGTGAGGACACGATGTACTGCGCGTTGGCCGCGGTGTCGGCCAGTGAATCCGTCTGGTGGGACAGCATTTCGGTCATCGACCGGCTGATCCGCAGGATCTCGTCGATCTTGTCGCCGTTGTCGGCGAACGCCGAACTGGCCGCGCTGATCCCGGCCAGGGCCTTGCCGAGCTCGGTGCTGTTGCCCGGCATCGTCTCGGCCAGGGTGCTCATCATCGCCGTCAACGGCTGCTGGTCGACGTGCTCGGCGGTGTCGGCGGCCTTACGACCCACCTCGTCGAGGCTGTAGGGGACGGTGGTGCGCGACAACGGGATGACGTTGGAGTCCAACCCGTTGATGGTCCCGGCGGGCATCACGTCGAGGAACCGCTTGCCCAGCACCGTCCGCAGTCGCACCGTGACGGTGGTGCGGTTGCCCAGCGCTTGAGCCTTGTCCAGCCGGAAACCGACGCGGACCCGGTCGCCGGCCAAGGCCACGTCCTCCACCCGCCCGGCCGGGACCCCGGCGACATACACCGGATCGCCACCGGACAGTCCGCTCGCATTGGCCAGCTCGGCGACATACGCGTTGGTCCGTATGTGGTAGACGGCGCGGGGGATCCCGATCGAGACGACCATGATGGCGACCAGGGTGATCGTGCCGATCATGCCCAGCGCCAAGGGGATTGACGGGTTGTGTTTGCGCTGATCTTTGACGAAGAGGAAGATCACCGCGCCGACGAAGAGGTCGATCAGTTTGACGAGGAACATCTACAAACACACCTCGGAATGTCTGCTGCCGAAGATGTTGGCTTCGTGGCTGCGAATCTTGAGGGTGAAGTTGCACAGGTACAGGCTGACGAACCCGCCGTAGCTGGAAGTCCGGTTGATCGCATCGCCGAACTCCGGGAGCCGGGCCAGCAGCGTGGTGAACTGCTCGGTGTTGGGCTGCCAGGTCTGCAGCATGGAATTGAGATTGGTGATGGTGTCTCCATAGGCGGCGCTGGAGTTGTTCACCGTGTTGGCCAGAGTGGCCAGCACGGCGTTGCCCTGGTCGATGAGCATCTCGAACTGCCGGTCGCCGGAGGTCACCGCGGCGCTGAGCCGGTTGAGCCCGGTGAGCATCTGTTCCAACTGCGGCTGACGGGTGTTCATGGTCCGCATGAGTGCCGACATGTTGTCGATCAGCTGGGTGAAAATCCCAGCGTTGTTGGTCAAACTCGATGTCATGGCTGCGATCTGGGTGAGCAGCGTCGTCAAGGTCTGGGCCTGGCCGCTGAAGGTCTCGACGAATCCGCGGGTAAGGGTGTTGACCTGCTCGGGGGCCAGCGCGTCGAACAGCGGCTTGAACCCGTTGAGCAATGCGGTCAGATCCACCGCCGGCGAGGTCTGGGCCAGGGGGATGACGCCGCCGGCGGCCAGCCTGGCCGGCGGTTCGTCGGTGGAGACGTCCATGATGGCGCCGCCCGGGTCGGACAGGGCCACGTAACGGGCACCGAGCATGTCGCCGTAGCGCACCGCCGCGGTGACGTTGCCGGTCAGGGTGAAGTCGGAGTTGACCTCGATGTCGACGTCAGCCCGGCTGGTGCCGTCGGCGTTGGAGGCGAACCGGATCGAATCCACCCGGCCGATCCGAATACCGTTCATGGTCACCGGGTTTCCGACGTTGAGGCCCTCGACGCTGGTGAACTGCGCCTGGTAGGTGACGGTGCTACCGCGCACCGGCACCGACAGGGTGTTGATCACCAGCACCGCGCTGAGCATCCCGGCCGTGCCGAAGGCGCCCAGCTTGGCCCACGACTGCCAACCACCGTTGCGGTTCATGAGACCTGTACTTCCGTGCCGCGCACGAGCGGGCCCAGCATGAGCACCGTGGCGATGTTGGGTTGGGTCGAGGGGGCACCGGTCGGGGGGATCAGTTGGTCCTGCAGGACCGCCAGGGCATGGGCCTGGCGGTCGGCGTCGACGACGGCTGACGCGGGTGCGGCCCCTGGAACCGCCTCGGCGGGAAGCGGTTCCGTGGGGATCGGCGCCGACTGCGGCAACCCGGGCCCCGGCGGCAGGAACGAATTCGTGGGCAGGTGCGGGGCCGGCGGGGTAAGAGGATTGACGGGTAGGTCGGCGGCCGGGCGGGCCAGCACGTCGGCCGGCTGATCCGGCACCTCGCCCGACGGTGCGGATTCGGCGCAGCGCGCGCCCTGGGTGTTGCCGTAGACCGGACAGTCCTGCAGCGAGTACGGCATCGGTCCGGCGAAGGTCGCCACGGCGGTGATGTTGAACTTGCCCGTCGCGAACACCTTGGCGCCGGCCTCGCCGAACGACTGTGCGCCGGCGAGGGTGTCGACCAGACCCAGGGGCTGGGCGGCGGTGGTCGCCATGATCTTCCCGGCCGAGTCGACCACGGTGATCAACTGCTCGCGGTGATCGGACATGAACGAGGTGAGCACTGAAGAGAACCGGGCGAAACCGTCGATGGCCGAGGCGAACTTCTTCTGGTCGTCGACCATCCGATTGGACACCGACGTCGCCGCCGACAGCGTCGAGATGATGTCGGGGGTCGCGGTGTTCAGCGAGGCCATCACATCCCGGAACTGCGGTGTGGTGTCGAGGAATCGCACCAGCGACGGCGTGAGGACCTGCGCGCTGGCGCTCAGGTTGTCGATCGTGGTGCCCAGCTCGGTGCCGCGGTTACGCAGCGACTGGCTGATCGCGGTGAGGGCGGTCTGCATGCGTTCGGGTTTGATCTGCGAGAACAGTTCGACGATCTTGGTGAACACGTCGTAGAGCGCCATCGCGTCGGGGCTGTCATCGATCGCCACGGTGTCTCCCGGCTTCAGCCCGGTGGCCGACCGGTTGCCTTGCGGGTCAACGAGTTGCAGATAGATGTCGCCGAAAAAGGTGCGGGGCACGATCCGCGCGACCGCCGAGGACGGGATGATGCCCAGGCTGTCGGGTTCGATCGCCAGCCGGACCCGTGACGTGCGGGTGCCCGACTCGATGTCGGCGATGCGCCCGACGTTGACACCGTGGTAGCGGACCGGGGATCCGCCGGTGATCAACCCGGCCGACACCGGCACCCCAACGAACACATCGGCGCTGCGTTCCAGATGTCCCGAGGCTCGGGCCACCAGCACGGATGCCACGGCCATCGCCACGGCGGCCGCGGCCAGCCCGCGCAGCGCCAGTTTCGCCCGGCTGGGGTCGGTGCGCCTGCTTCGCTTCCTGGATCTGCCTGGCCCGTTCACATTCCCATCCCGGGGATCTCGGGGACCAGGCCCCACAGCGCGAAGGTCAGCAGCACGTCGAGGATGCCGACCGCGAGGATCGCGGTGCGCAGTGCCCGTCCCGCGGCCTGCCCCACCCCGGCGGGCCCGCCCGAGGCGAAGTAGCCGTAGGTGCAGTGCACCAGCGCCACCACGATCGCGAAGACGATGGCCTTGATCCCGGAGTAGAGCAGGTCTCGCGGACCGAGGGCCAGGTGGAAGAAGTAGTCGTAGGTGCCGGGGGAGGCGCCGTTGAAGATCACCACCACGGTGCGGGTGGACAGGTAGCTCGCCAGCAGTCCGATCATGTAGATCGGGATGACGCAGACCACCGAGGCCAGCACGCGGGTGCCGACCAGGTAGGGGATGGAGCGCAGCGCCATGGCGTCGAGTGCGTCGATCTCGTCAGAGATCCGCATGGCCCCGATCTGGGCGGTGAATCCCGTTCCGACCTTGGCGGCCAACGCGATTGCCACCACCACGGGCGCCAGTTCGCGGGTGTTGGCGATCGCGGCGAGCATGCCCGAGAGCGTGTTCATCCCGACCAGATCCAGGCCGCGCTGGGTCTCGACGCCCAGCATCATGGCCGCGGCCAGCGACATGGCGAACACGATGCCGATGGTTCCGCCGCCGGACAGCAGCGAGCTGGTGCCGAAGGTGACCTCGCCGATCTGTCCCAGGGTGTGCTTGCGGTAGCGGACGAGGGCGTACGGCAGGGACCCCAGGACTTTGGCGTAGAACGTGACGTGCTGGCCGGCGACGGCGAGTGCGTCGTACCCGGCGCGCGCGGGCCGCGAAATCCGGTGCAGGGCAGCGCTGCTGGTGATCGCGGTCACCGGTAACTGCCCACGGCCGGAACCACCACGGTGTACAGCGCCGACATCGTGGTGTTGAGGATGAAGACCAGGGCGAAGGCCAGCACGACGGCCTCGTTAACCGCGTTGGCCACGCCGCCGGCCCCGCCCTTGGCGTGCAGGCCCTTGAAGGTGGCGACCAGGGTCGCGGTCAGCCCGAACACCGCCGACTTGATCAGTGCCATAACGAAATCCGACACCTGACCGTATTGGCTGAAGGTGGCCAGGAACGTTCCGGCGGGCAGGTGCTGCACGCTGATGTGATACAGGTAGCAGGCCATCACGCCGCCGAAGGTCACGATCGAGCACAGGGCCAGCGCCACGATGACGGAGGCGACCAGACGCGGCGCGACGAGACGCTCGATCACATCCAGCCCCATGACCTCCATCGCGTCGATCTCCTCGCGGATGGTGCGCGATCCCAGGTCGGTGCAGATCGCCGAACCGGCCACACCGGCCATCATCAACGCGCACACCAGGGCCGCGGCCTGGCCGACGATGATGAACGCCACCACTGCGCCCGAGTAACCCCCGGCGCCGATGCGCCCGGCCAGCTCACCGACCGACACCGCGATGAACACGCCGATGGGCATCATCAGTAGCAGGGCGGGACCGGTGCATACCCGGCCGATGAACAGGGTCTGGGTGACGACCTCGTCGAGCACCAGGCGCCGGCGGACCACCGCGGTGACAACGCTGACGAGCGCCTGCACCGAGAAGCCGAGCACGTAGCCGCCCTGGACCAGGACATCCCGTACGGGACCCTTGGACGCCGGTAGCTCGTAGGTCATCGAGTTCCTTCCGCGCTCGTCGTGGCATGCGCGGGGCCGGCCGGTGGCACCGGCTGTGCTGAGCACCGTTTCGACCCCCGGTCGTCTGTGGAGCATGTCACATTTCATGACGTCGCCGCAACAATTAAGTGAATGAGCATTCTCGAGTCGCAGTACCCGTGGTGTGGCCTCTGTAGTGGTTCAATCCCGAGTGATGTGATCAATCGATCGGTTCAATGCGGACTGCATTCAGGTCGGCGTGTCGGGCCTGTTCGTTGGAGAATCGCCGTTAACTTAGCGCGCACAGGGGTTGCCGAACTGAGGTGGTGTCGGTATGTCGGGTGGGGTTGGGGAGCGTCATATTTCGCGGCGGTCGTTTCTGGCCGGCACGGCCACGGCTGGGGTGGCCGCGGCCGCGCTGAGCAGGCCGGGAGCCGCGCGCGCGGCGCCGGGGTCCACGGTCGCGGTATTCGGTGCCGGGGTGGCCGGCCTGACCGCCGCGCACGAACTGGCCGAGCGCGGGTACCGCGTCACGGTGTTCGAACGGAAAGCGCTGGGCGGCAAGGCAAGGTCGATCCCGGCGCCGAGCGCGACGGGCAGCACGCTGCCGGCCGAACACGGCTTCCGGTTCTTCCCGGGCTTCTACCGCAACGTGACCGACACCATGCGGCGCATCCCGTTCGCCGGCAACACCTTCGGAGTTTGGCAGAACCTGACCCGGGCCACGTCGTACCTGCACTCGGGGCTGGGGCGGGCGGATCTGACCATCCCGCTGCCGTTTCCGATCCCGACGCTGCCCAACCCGATCACCCCGAAGGCGTTCACCGAGTCGGTGGCCGCGGTGTTCCAGACGTTGTTCCGGCTGCCGCCCCTGGAGGCGGTGTACGCCGCTCAGAAGCTCGCGGTCTACGTCACCAGTTGCGACGAGCGCAAGCTCGGCCAGTGGGACAACATGACGTGGGAGAGATACATCGGAGCGGACCGGAAGAGCAAGGAGTGCAACCGGTATCTGGCCGACGGCATCATCCGGAATCTTGCCGCCTCCAAATCCAAAGACGCCAGCGCACATTCGATCGGGTTGGTCGGTGAGGCCTCGGTGTGGTCGATCCTGTTGTTGGGCAACGATATCGACAACAAGGGATTCGACCGGGTGCTCAACGGGCCCACCAGCCTGCAGTGGATCGACCCCTGGGTGGCGCACCTGCAGTCGCTGGGAGTGACGTTCCGGCTCGGGCAGGCGCTGGCCCGGCTGACTCCCAACGGCCGCCACATCGCCTCGGCGACGGTGGTCGACGGCAACGGGGTGGCTCAACCGGTGGTAGCCGACTGGTACATCTCCGCCGTGCCGTGCGAGAAGCTGGCGGCGGTGTTGACCCCCGACGTGATCGCCGCCGATCCCAAGCTGGCCTCGGTGGCCGCGCTGCGCACCGAGTGGATGAACGGCCTGATGTTCTTCCTGCGGGAACGCGTCGACGTCACCAAGGGTCACGTCAACTACGTCGACTCCGGCTGGGGGCTCACGTCGATCAGCGAGGCACAGTTCTGGAAACGGCCGCTGACGTCGTACGGCGACGGGACCGTCAAAGACTGTCTGTCGGCGATCCTCTCGGACTGGAGCACCCCGGGCAATTTCAACGGGCTCAGCGCCCGGCAATGCACGCCACCGCAGATCGCGGCCGAGGCCTGGGCGCAGATCAAGGCCCACCTCAACGACACCGGCATAGTGCTCACCGACGCGATGCTGCACTCGTGGTTCCTCGACCCGGCGATCATCGACTCGGGCACGCCGAATGTGCGCAACGACGAACCGCTGTTCATTCAGGACCCTGGGTCGTGGGCGCGCCGGCCGGAAGCCACGACCGGGATCGACAACCTGTTCCTGGCCGGCGAGTGGATCAAGACCGACCAGAACGTCACGACGATGGAGGGCGCCAACGAAGGCGGTCGCTACGCCGCCAACGGGGTGCTGCTGGCGTCGGGCTATGCGGGCCCGAAGGTGAAGATCGTCGAGCTGTTCCAGGCGCCGTGGTGGGCCCCGTTCAAGGCCGCCGACAAGGCGCGGTACCGGGCCAAGCTGCCCAACGTGCTGGACATCGTCGATGCCCGCTGGCCGACCTGACCTGCTCAGATGAAAACCATTCCCAATAACCCTACGATGGCCCGGTGACGTCGACCGGATCCGTACCCGTGCTGGCGGTCGCCGGGCATCTCGGCGCCGGCAAGACCACCCTGCTCAACCACCTGCTGCGCAACAGCCGCGGCGTCCGCATCGGTGCACTGGTCAACGACTTCGGCGCGGTCAACATCGACGCCATGCTGGTGGCGGGGCAGGTCGATGCGATGGCGTCGCTGTCCAACGGGTGCATCTGCTGTGTGGTCGACGGCGAAGAAGTGGGCGAGATGCTGGGCAAGCTCGCCGCCGTCAAACCCCGGCTGGATCTGATCGTGGTGGAGGCCAGCGGTGTGGCCGAACCGGCCTCCCTGGCCCGCACCATCATCACGGTCGACGATCCCCGCTTCCACTATGCCGGGCTGGCCCTGGTCCTCGACGGACTGCAACCCGACCTGAGTCACGGGCTGCCGGTCGCCGATCTGGTGGTGCTCAACAAGGCGTCCTCGTGCACCGACGTCGAGGGATTACTCGCGCGGATCCGCGAGCTCAGCCCTCGGGTTCCGGTGCTGCCCACCGACTTTGCCCGCATCGACCCCGAGATGCTGATCGAACCGCCGAAGCGGGCGCCGCAGGCCCAGCTGTCCTTCGACGAGCTGCTGCACGACCAGCATGACCACGACCATCCCGAGTATCAGAGCGTCGAGTTCCGCACCGATGCCGCGGTCAACCCACGCTTGTTCATGGAGTTTCTGCGGGATCGCCCCGTTGGGCTCTACCGCGCCAAAGGTTTCGTCGACTTCGGCGCCCAGAGCTTCCTGCTGCAGCTGGTCGGCAGCTCGCTGCGCTTCGAGAAGCGGCGCTCGGGTGCCACCGAGTTGGTGCTGATCGGCACCGGGATGGACACGTCGGCAGTGCTGGCCGCACTCGAGCGGTGCGCTGGTGAGCCGGCCGACGAGAACGCGATGCTCGGGGTGCTCAAGTACGTGGTGTAGCTGGTGGCGGGTGCTTTTCGCCCGGGTATTCTGACCGCTCACCCGACTTCAAGGAGCCGCATTGTTCAAGGTCAACGAGTACTTCGGTGGCGACGTCGCATCGATCGGCTTCACGACGCCGGCGGGGCCCGCGACCGTGGGCGTCATGGCCGTCGGCGAGTACGAGTTCGGCACCACCCAGCTCGAGATCATGCGGGTGGTTTCCGGTGCGCTCACCGTCAAGCTGCCCGGCCGCGAGGATTGGGAGACCTTCGCGGCCGGCACTCAGTTCACCGTGCCCGCCGACAGCAAGTTCCAGCTGCGCGTCGAGACCGAGACCGCCTACCTGTGCGAGTACCGCTGACGCTAGGCCGTTCTGCTCAATCGTCACCGTTTTCTACGCCAGGGTTGTTCAAGGCGCGAATCACGACCCGGGTGTAGAAATCGGCGAGCAGCACGTGGGTGTGCGCGCCACCCGATCGGGGTAACCACACCGGCATGCGACCGATCACCTTGACCAAGACGGCCACTGCGGCATTGACCACCGCACTCGTCGGCGGGCTGGCCAGCAGGCCTGCGCAGTCGAACTGGTACGAGTCCTTGCGCAAGCCGTCGTTTCAGCCTCCGCGACAAGCCTTTCCGATCGTCTGGCCGATCCTGTACGCCGGTATCGCGGTGGTGTCGGCCCGCACGATCGACCGGCTGCGCACCGACGGGCATCAGGATCAGGCCCGCGCCTACACGGTGGCATTGGCCGGCAACCTCGCCGTCAACGCCGCATGGTCATGGGTGTTCTTCTCCCGCCGCCAACTCGGCGCCGCGGCAGTCACCGCCGCCGTGCTGACCGGCAGCAGCGCCGACCTGACCCGCCGGGCGGTGCAGGCGCAGGGCGCGTCGGGCGCGGCGCTGGCGCCCTATCCGCTGTGGTGTGCATTCGCGACGGCGCTGTCCGCCCGGATCTGGATGCTCAACCGCAACTGATCGCGATCAGCTGAACGGTTTGCGCTGATCGAGTCGACGCGAGGCCAGCCCGGCCGTGCGCCACACCCGTGCGACCCAGTCGTCGTCCTCCTCGGTCACGAGGTTGCCCATCACCCGCACGGCGATGTTCATCAGGAACGACGAGCGGATCGCCAGCGGGCCGGAGGCCGGTAGGAACCGGGGCAGCGTGAGCAGCAGGGCCAGCCTTCGGGCGATCGAGAACCCCTGGGCGTAGTGGTCCTGCAGTAGTGCGGGCCAGGCGTGTGAATAGTCGCCGGACCCCAGCAGTTCGGCCGCCAGCCGGCCGGTTTCCAGCCCGTAGTCGATGCCTTCGCCGTTGAGCGGGTTGACGCACGCCGCTGCATCGCCGACCAGCATCCAGTTGGGCCCGGCCACCCCGGACACCGCGCCGCCCATCGGCAACAGCGCCGACAATGCGGCCCGCGGCTCCCCGGTAAATCCCCATTCCTCGCGGCGCAGCTCGGTGTAGTACGACAGCAGCGACCGCAGCGCGGCGTGGGCGGGACGTTTGGCCGTCGCCAGGGCGCCCACGCCGATGTTCACCTCACCGTTGCCCAGCGGGAAGATCCAGCCGTAGCCGGGCAGCACCTGGCCCTCGGGGGAGCGCAGCTCCAGATGCGAGGTGATCCACGGCTCGTTGGCGCGCGGTGAGGCGATGTAGCCGCGGATCGCGGTGCCGTAGACGGTTTCCTTGTGCCAGGTGCGGCCCAGCACGCGGCCCAGGGTGGAGCGGGCCCCGTCGGCCACGATCAGGTGCGTGCAACCGATCGTGGCGCCATCGTCGAGCTGTACGGATTCGACCCGCCCACGCGAGTCGTAATTCACTCCAACGACTTTGGCGCCCAGGCGCATCTTCGCACCGTCGTCGGCGGCGACCGAGCGGATCCGGTCGTCGAGTTCGGTGCGCGGGACCGCACTTCCGGTGGACGGGAACGACGGCCCGGGCCACGGGACTTCGACGTCGGCGCCGAATCCCGACAGCCGCAGGCCGTGGTGCCGGATCCGGGTGTCGAGCCACGGGCCCATGCCGAGCCGCTCCAGCTCGGCAACGGCCCGCGGCGTCAGCCCGTCGCCGCAGGACTTGTCCCGGGGGAACTGCGCCGCGTCGACAACCTGCACGTCGCGACCGGCTCGAGCCGCCCATGCGGCGGCCGCCGACCCGGCCGGTCCCGCGCCGACGACGACCACGTCTGCCTTGATATCCATTGCTCCCAGTATGTTGGACGAATGAGGACACCAGCGACTGTGGTGGCAGGCGTTGATTTCGGGGACGCGGCGTTCGCCGCCGACGTCCGGGACAGCGTCGCCAGGATCGAACAACTGATGTCTGATGAGCTCGGCAAAGCCGATGAGCTCATGGCCGAGGCAGTCCAGCACCTGTTCCAGGCCGGCGGAAAACGGTTCCGCCCGCTGTTCACCGTGCTCTCGGCGTCCCTGGGCCCCCGGCCCGACGATCCCGAGGTCGCGATCGCGGCTGCGGTGATCGAGCTGGTGCACCTGGCCACGCTGTATCACGACGACGTGATGGACGAGGCCCAGATGCGACGCGGGGCGCCCAGCGCAAACGCCCGCTGGGGTAACAACATCGCCATCCTGGCCGGCGACTACCTGTTCGCCACGGCCTCGCGGCTGGTTTCACTGCTCGGACCCGACGCGGTGCGTGTGATTGCTGACACATTCGCGCAACTGGTGACCGGTCAGATGCGCGAGACCCGCGGCGCGGCCGAGCATGTCGACTCCGTGGACCACTACCTCAAGGTGGTCTACGAGAAGACCGCGTGCCTGATCGCCGCCTCGGGGCGGTTCGGCGCGACGTTCTCGGGGGCCGACGCCGACCAGATCGACCGGCTCCACCGGTTGGGCGGCATCGTGGGCACCGCCTTCCAGATCTCCGACGACATCATCGACATCGACAGCGATCCCGACGAATCGGGCAAGGTCCCGGGCACTGACCTGCGTGAGGGCGTGCACACCCTGCCGGTGCTCTACGCGCTGCGCGACTCGGGCCCGGACTCGGACCGGTTGCGTGAGTTGCTGGCCGGCCCGGTCGAGCGCGATGAGGACGTCGCCGAGGCGCTGACGCTGCTGCGGCGGTCGACCGGTATGGCACGCGCCAAGGAGACCGTGGCCGAGTACGCGGCGCAGGCTCGCGACGTGTTGGCAGACCTTCCGGCCGGGCCGGGGCGGGACGCACTGGCCACTCTCGTGGACTACACGGTCAATCGTCACGGCTGATTCCGGAACCACGGGCGGTAACTGAGCGTTTAATCAGCGATGGTTGCCGAGTAGTTGCCTAGGAGGAAACTGCGATGACGTGGAACCCGCACGCGAACCGGATCAAGACATTCTTCCTGCTGGTCGGAATGTCGGCATTTATCGTGTTCGTCGGTTCGTTGTTCGGCCGCAACGTGATGTACCTGGCCGTGCTGTTCGCCGTCGGCATGAACGCCTACGTGTACTTCAACAGCGACAAGATGGCGCTGCGCGCCATGCACGCCCAGCCGATCACCGAGGTACAGGCGCCCGAGATCTACCGGATTGTGCGGGAGTTGGCCACCACGGCGCATCAACCGATGCCGCGCCTGTACATCTCCGACACCGCGAACCCGAATGCGTTCGCCACCGGACGGAATCCGCGCAATGCCGCGGTGTGCTGTACCACCGGCATTCTGCAGCTCCTCAACGAGCGTGAACTACGTGCGGTTCTGGGCCATGAGCTTTCGCACGTCTACAACCGCGACATCCTGATCTCGTGTGTGGCGGGCGCGATGGCGTCGGTGATCACCGCCCTGGCCAACATGGCCATGTTCGCGGGAATGTTCGGCGGCAACCGTGAGGGCACCAATCCGCTTGCCATGCTTCTGGTTTCGCTGCTGGGTCCCATCGCGGCCACCGTGGTGAGGCTGGCGGTGTCGCGTTCGCGTGAGTATCAGGCCGATCAGTCCGGTGCCGAATTGACCGGTGACCCACTGGCATTGGCCTCGGCGCTGCGCAAGATCTCCGGTGGGGTCGAGGCGGCGCCGCTGCCCCCGCAGCCCCAGTTGGCCGACCAGGCGCATCTGATGATCGCCAGCCCGTTCCGGGCCGGCGAGCGCATCGGCAAGCTGTTCTCGACGCACCCGCCGATCGACGACCGGATCCGCCGCCTGGAGGACATGGCCGGCCGCGGCCCGGGCCACTACTGATTCGCGCTACGTACCGTCGTCGCCGTCGCGCAGGCACCGGATCATGCTCTGCAGGGCCCGGAACGCGTCTGACTGCTCGGTCTCGGTCATGCCGGCCAGCATTCTGACCTCGACGGACCGAACCGCCACGGTCGCCTTGGCGAGGCTGCGCCGTCCGCGCGCGGTGAGCCGGGTGGGGAGAACCTTCCCGACGGGCGCTTCCGCGGGCCTGGTCACGTAGCCCTCTCTTTCGAGGGCCTGGAGCAGCACGTTCATCGACTGCCGAGTCACGAAGGCGCCCCGGGCGAGCTCGGAGTTCGACAAGCCCGGTCGTTGAGCCAGCAGCTCGAGGCAGGCGTAGCGCGTCACGTTCATCCCGAGCGGCCGCAGCGCCTCCTCCATGGCTGCGCGCAGGACACTGGACGCCTCTTTCAGCAGATAACCCAGTGACGTCTGGAGGTCGACGCCGTCTTGACTCATGTCAGCATTCTGACATAGCTTCGTTCGTGTCAGAAAACTGACACGAACGAAGGAGCATCGTCATGCCCGCCACCGGCCCCGACTTCATCTCTCTCCAAGCGCGCGACCTCGAAGCTTCGCAGGCGTTCTACGAGCGGTATCTCGGCCTCGTCCGCTCGCAGGCGGGACCTCCGCACGCTGTTGTCTTCGAGACCGAGCCGATCGCGTTCGCACTCCGGGAGGTCCTTCCCGGAACCGGCCTTGCCTCTGTTGCTCAGCCCGGCATCGGGGCCGCGATCTGGCTGCACGCCACGGACGTTCAGGCCATTCACGATGCTCTCGTCACCGACGGGCACACCATCGTCTCCGCGCCGATCGACGGACCCTTCGGTCGGACGTTCACCTTCGCCGACCCTGACGGCTATCAGGTCACTCTCCACGACCGCGCCTGATCAACTGGAGGACTGACAAGACACCGCGAGCGTGCGTGAACTGCTGCCGAGACACAGTGTGTCGGGCACCAGACATGCACGCTCGCGGTGCAAGCCGTGCGGGGAGAGAACCTACGCGGCGTCGGCGAGGGTCTCGACGTGCGTGGGCGTCACCCGCAGCACGCCGGCGCTGGCGATGTCGTAGAACAGGCCGATCACGTTGACCCGTCGCGCCAATGGGTGTGCCTGCAGGGTCTGCACCTGGACTGCGATGTTGACCATCGACAGCTGATCCACCGTTCCGAAGCCTGCCTCGGCCGCCGACAGCGCCACCGGGTGACGACCCTCATCGAATGCGTCGACGGATGGATTGCCATGGGCCAGCCAGGATTCCAGGTGCTTGTCGCCCGCGTCGGTCTTGCCCATCATCGCGGTCATCGCGCCGCAGCTGGAATGCCCGCACACCACGATCGAGGAGACGTTGAGCTTGTCCACCGCGAACGCGATGGCCGCTTCGATCGAGGCGTCGGCCTGGCCGGCCGGCACCATGTTGCCGACGTTGCGCACCGTGAACAGGTCTCCCGGACCGCTGCTGGTGATGACGTTGGGCACCACCCGCGAATCGGCGCACGTGAGGAACAGCGTCTCGGGCCGCTGCGCATGCGCCAGTTCCTGCATGTGCGGGCGCAGCATCGGGGCGGTGCGACGGTGGTAGGCGGCCAGGCCGTGGAGTACCGAAGCCGACTCCTCGCGCTGCCAGGAACTCCACGGCACCACGCCGGAGCGCTTGTCGAACGGTGTGAAGCCCCGCATCGGTGGGCCGGTGACGGCGCTACCCATCTCGACCACACCGACGTCGTGGATGTCGACCGTGCCACCGGTGGCCACGTGCTGGCGCTGCCATTCTTCGATGGTCTCGTGGGCGGCGTGGTCGATGAAGTCGACCGACAGCTCGACGGTCACCGCCGTACCCGACGGCACCTGCGCCAGCGCACTGGTCAGCGTCGGCAGGGACAGGAACGTGCAGGAGCCCTCGATCGCGACCCGCCAGGTGTCCTTACCGGTGGGCTCGGCGACGATGTTGGTACGCACCACCCGCCACACGGTCAGTGCGACCGCCAGTGCCAGTCCGATCAGCACGCCTTCGAGCAGGTTGAGGAACACCACGCCGACCACGGTCACCGCGTACACCGCGAGATCACCTGTGCGCCGGGCTGTTTCGATGTGCGCACGCTTGACCAACTGGCAGCCGATGACGATCAGCAGGCCGGCCAGGGCGGCGGTCGGGATCATCTGGGCCAGGCCGGCGAACGGCACGGCGAACGCCAGGATCCACACGCCGTGCAGGATTGCCGCGGCCCGGGTACGGGCTCCGGCCGCGACGTTGGTGGAGCTGCGCACGATCACACCGGTGACGGGCAGCCCGCCGATGGCGCCGGAAGCGATGTTGGCGGCGCCCTGGCCGATCATCTCGCGGTCGAAGTTGGTGCGCGGGCCGGTGTGCATACGGTCCACCGAAACCGCCGACAGCAGGCTCTCGACACTGGCGATCAGTGCGACGGTGAGCACACCGGCGGCGAACGCGCTCCAGTTGCCGTCGGGCAGGCTGGGCAGGGCCAGCGCGTCCAGCAGCGAGCCGTTGATCTGGATGCGGGTGACGTCACTGAACGGGGCCAGCAGCGACAGCGCGGTGACGCCGACGATGGCCACCAGCGGGCCGGGCACCTTCTTCACCGCTGCCGGTGCCCAGCGCCACGCCACCAGGATCGCGATCACCAGTGCGCCCAGGATGACGCCGTGACCGTGGGCGTTGACCAGCTGACCTGGCAGTTCTGCGACGTTGGCCCAGGCCGAGCTGTTGGAGCTGCCGCCGAGCAGCACGTGGATCTGCTGCAGCGCGATGGTGATGCCGATGCCGGCCAGCATCGCGTGCACGACGACGGGGGAGATTGCCAGTGCGGCGCGCGCCACCCGGCTCAGGCCGAACAGCACCTGCAGCACGCCCGCGCACACCGTGATGGCGCAGGTGACCGCCCAGCCGAACTGTGAGATCAGTCCGGCCACCACGACTGTCAGCCCGGCCGCGGGCCCGCTGACCTGAAGCGGCGATCCGCCCAGGGCTCCGGCGATGATGCCGCCGACGATGGCGGCGATGATGCCGGCCAGTACCGGAGCGCCGGAGGCAACGGCGATACCCAACGACAACGGCAGGGCGACCAGGAAGACCACCAGGGAGGCGGGTACGTCGTACCGCAGAACGGCCCGGGCCCGTTCGGCGAGTTGGGTGGTTTGCTGCATGGTGCGCCTCCGTCTGGAGTTGGTGATGCGCGGACCCGCCTCGTTGCGGACCCGCACAAAGTTATTGACGTCGTTGTCGGTAAACAACTTCGAAAGGTGTTGGAGCACAGTGCGACACAAGTCGACTTATGGCTCAGTTGTAGCTCGGCAACACCCAATTACTGTGGGCGAGAGTATTTATCGCTGTGAGCGCGTGCAAGGAAGTTTGGGCCATGCATAGAGAACCCAAATGTTTCGGCGGAGTATCGAGCCGCGCGAATATGCCTGGTGCGCAGGGCAAACCATTCAACAAATGGTTGCAGGCGGCACCAATTGTTCACCTACTCGTTTGAAACTGTATGTATCGCAATGCGTTTGATCTAGATCACCACTGGTCACGAACGTGACGACGGTCATAGAGGAATCATAGAAACAGCATTCCCTTAGAACTCCATATGAACTCCGTGACAACACTCTGTGTACTCCGCACAATGGAAATATGACGACGATGTCCGTATCCCCCCGAGCCCAGCAACCCCGCCAGGCCATCCTCGGACAGTTGCCGAAGATCCACCGCGCCGACGGATCAGCTATCCGGGTGTTGCTGGTCGATGACGAGCCGGCGCTGACCAACCTGGTCAAGATGGCCCTGCACTATGAGGGCTGGGAAGTCGAAGTGGCCCATAACGGCCATGACGCGGTAGCAAAGTTCGACGAGATCGAACCGGATGTGGTGGTCTTGGACATCATGCTGCCGGATATCGACGGGCTGCAGATCCTGCAGCGGATGCGTGAGGCCGACGGCTACACGCCGACGCTGTTTCTGACGGCCAGGGATTCGGTGCTGGACCGGGTGTCCGGTCTGACCGCGGGGGCCGACGACTACATGACCAAGCCGTTCAGCCTCGAGGAGCTGGTGGCCCGGCTGCGCGGGCTGTTGCGCCGGTCCAGCCACACCACACCGCCGGCCGACGAAACCCTGAAGGTCGGCGACATGGTGCTCGACGGCGCCAGCCGCGAGGTCACCCGTGCCGGTGAGCCGATCAACCTCACCGTGACGGAGTTCGAGCTGTTGCGTTACCTGATGCGCAACCCGCGCCGGGCGCTGAGCCGCGCCGAGATCCTCGACCGGGTGTGGAACTACGGCTTCGGCGGGAAGTCCAGCATCGTGGACCTCTACATCTCCTACCTGCGCAAGAAGGTCGACACCGACCGCGAGCCGATGATCCACACCGTGCGCGGGGTGGGTTACATGCTGCGGCCCGCGTCGTGACCCGCTGATGCCGCCCAAAACCAAGTGGTGGTGGCCGCGCTCGCTACGCCGCCAATTGGTGCTGGGTGTCAGTGCGATCGTCACGGTGGCGCTGGCCGCGGTCGGCGCGTTGTCGGTGTACAGCCTGCACACCTATGTGTCGACGATGAGCGATGCCGAGGTGACGCGGTCGTTGGCGGCGTTCAGCCACTCCTATGAGAAGTGGCGCGAAGGCCAGACCGGGCACGTGCTCACCGCGGATGCCGAGGCGCTCACCGCGTTCGTCGGACAGGCGCCCGGCAACCTGATCGCGGTGCTGCACGACGGCGAGGTGATCCAGTCGGCGGTGTTCTCCGACGGTGAGCCACACCCCGCCCCGGTCTCGGTGACTCGCGCCCTCGACCAGTACGCCTGGACAGACGAGCACCCGCGCACGGTGAAGCTGCCGGTGCTCGGCTCGTATCGGCTGGCCAGCCAGCCTGCGGGCAACGGCGATGTGCTGGTGTCCGGGGTGTCCATGGAGAGCGCGAACCTGGTGATCGCGCGCAAGACGGTGACTGTCGCGGTGATGATCGTCGTCGCGCTGATCGCCACGGCATTGGGCACGGTCGCGGTGGTGCGTATCGCGCTGCGGCCGTTGCGCCGGGTCGCGGCCACCGCCGCCAAGGTGGCGACACTGCGGTTGGACGCCGGCGATCACCGCATCACGGCGCGGGTGCGTGACAAGGACACCGATCCGGACAACGAGGTCGGCATCGTCGGCGAAACACTCAACCAGCTGCTGTCCAACGTCGACAGTGCGCTGGCCGAGTTGGCGGCTTCCGATCGGCGCACGCGGCAGTTCCTCACCGATGCCAGCCATGAGCTGCGCACCCCGCTGGCGGCGATCCAGGGTTATGCCGAGCTCACCCGGCAGGACAGCGCGAACCTGCCGCCGACCACCGAATACGCGCTGGCCCGCATCGAGGCCGAGGCGCGCCGGATGACCGGGCTGGTCAGCGACCTGCTGTTGTTGTCCCGGCTCAGTGAGGGCCAGGACCTGGAGACCGATGACATCGACCTGAGCGATCTGGTGGTCGACGCGGTCAACGACGTGGCGGTGGGCGCACCCGAACATCACTGGGTGGCCGAACTGCCCGACGATCCGTTATGGGTGCGCGGCGATTTGGCCCGGCTGCACCAAGTGGTCAGCAATTTGTTGACAAATGCCCGGGTGCACACGCCGCCCGGTGTGACGGTCACCATTGCATTGACCGAGACCGATGAATTCGCGGAATTGACCGTTACCGACGACGGGCCGGGAATTGATGCGGAATTGTTGCCGAATCTCTTCGGCAGATTCGTCAGAGCCGATAAATCGCGGTCGCGAGAATTGGGTAGCACCGGGCTGGGCCTGGCCATCGTGGCGTCGATCATCGAGGCCCACCAGGGCACCGTGGCCGTCGCCTCGAAGCCAGGTGAGACGGTGTTTACTGTGCGTATCCCGCTGGCCGGCGAGTCCGCTCCGGACGCTGCCGGGCACCTGAAAAATATGAATTCCGCCTGAATATTCAATGCCCGGCAATTCATATGCGCTCATTCGTATGTGTTCAATATGAGTTGATGGACGCGGGTGAATTACCTGAATAGGCTGAAATCAATTCAGCAAGGAAGGCAGGTAGTTCAATGAGGAACACCGTCAAAAACACCGTTGTCGCCACCGTCGGGGCCGGTCTGGCCCTGAGCGCGCTGGCACTGGCCGGCCCGGCCGCGGCGGCACCGAGTGGCGCCGGATCGGCCCAGCAGACCATCAAGCAGTTGGAGGACGAGGGCTACCGCGTCATCTTGTCCCGAGTCGGCAGCGGCTCGATCGATGCCTGCAACGTCAAGGCGGTCCGTCCGGGTCGTGACATCACCGAACTCAAGGCGGCGCCTCGGGGCAACACCGAGGAGCGGGTCCGCTACACCACGGTGTACGTCGACCTCGCTTGCGGCCAGGGCAAGTAGCCGAACCCGGAGCGGTGGACCGCACTATCGCCCCGGGTTAGGGTGACGGCGTGCTGAGCAGAGTGGTGATTGGCCTGGTGAGCGCCGCGGGGGCGGCAGTGATGAGCGTGCCGCCGGTGGCGGCCGCGGAACCGGCGCCGGCTCCCGCCGTCCCCAACGTCAACGCGTACGCGCCGGTCAAGACCTCCGAGTACGCGGTGATGGACAACAACTGGTACGCGTTCGGCATCCCGGACGGCATCACCTGCGTACTACAGCGCTCCGGCACCTACGGCTGCAGCGGACCGATCCCGGCCGCACCCAACGGGGCCAATCTGGTCAGCGGCGGGCCCGGGGTGCCCGGGTTCGCCAGCTCGCCGGCGCCGGTGTTCGGCGTCGTCGAGAACCCCAAGCCGTTGCCGCCGAACTCGCGGATCAGCTACCAGACGATCAGCTGCGGCACCGACGGCGTGACGACCTCCTGCATCGATGGACGCAATCAGTCCGGCTTCGTGATCAGCCCGGCGGGCAGCTTCGTCATCGGTAAGCAGGAATCGGACTTCAAGCCCACCTTCACCATCGGCTGAGACCGCCATCGGCTGAGTCAGCCGATTCCTTCGAGCGTCTCCATGTCGCTGGTGCCGATCTTCGCGATCACTTCCGGTGACCGGCGGCTCAGAATCCAGTACCAGGCCAGCGCGGCGGCAACCGTGGCCAGGAACAGCCACGGGATCACATTGAGCGGGTAGGCCGGCACCGGATACACGTTGGCGTAGAACACATATGCCATTGATCCGATGGCCAGCGCGGCGGCCGGCCAGACCAGCGGGACGCGGACCTTGATGCTGCGCAGGAAGACGACGGCCGCGATCGCAGCGGCGGCGTACGCCACCATGTAACCGTAGGTCCCATAGGTGTCCACCCAGGTCACCACGTCCATCGCATCGACGCCGCCCAGGTACAGGACCACGGGCACCGCGATCACCAGTGGGCTGACCGAGATCAGGGCGCGGTGCGGGGTCAGGTGCGTCGGGTGGGTCCGGCCGATCGCCGACGGCACCACACCCTCTTTGCCCATCACGTACAGGATGCGGCCGATGACGTTCATCGGTGCGACCACCACGGCGAAGAACGATGCGGCGATACCGAAGTTGAGGATCGGGTTGAACCAGCCCGGCATGCCGACCAGGGTCGCGAGATCGTTGAGCGGCTGAGCGGATTCACCGAGGTCGGGTCCCAGCGCGGCCACCTGGGTGTAGGCGGCGAAGACGTACAGCACACCCACGCCGGCGGCGCTCCACATGATTGCCCGCGGCACCGCGCGGTAGGGATCTTTGGCCTCCCGGGCCAGGGCGTCGGCGCTGGAGAATCCGACGAAGCCCAGGATCGCCAGCACCATGCCCACCGCGATTCCCGACGGCTTGGCGCCGCTCAGGTCGAACTGGTCGGCGTCGAAGGCGTCCGCTCCCAGGTGCACCAGGGTGAAGACCAGCAGCAGGGTGATGATGGACACCGAAACCAATTCGAGCACAAGGGAAACCCGTGCGGAGAGGCGGATGCCGCGGATGGTGAACAACGTGGCCAGTGCGCCGAGAACGGCGGCGAGCACGATCTGTGCGGCCACCCCGTGGACCGGAATGCCGAGTTGGTTGAGCAGGGTGGCGGTGTAGGCCACCGAGCCGCTCAGTGAGCCTGCGGCGATACCGAAGCATCCGATGATCAGGCTGACGCCGGTCAGGTAGGCGCCGAACGGTCCCAGAGCGGTCGCGGCATAGCTGTACAACGAGCCCGCGCTCGAACGGCGCTTGGCGAACTGCGAGATGCAGTACCCCACCGCGAGTATGACCACGGTGGCCAGCGCGAACGAGATCCAGGTGCCGTTACTGGCCGTGGTGTAGATGGCGGCAGCGGTGAACGCGATGACGGCGCTGGGCGCGATGTTGGCGATGGCCTGTGCGGCGAGTTCGCCGCCACCCATCACTCCGCGGCGCAGGCCGGCATCCCCGTTCGGGGTCTCGGCCCGGGTCTGAAGATCTTCAGTCACTTGGGATCTCGATTCTTCTCAGGCGTTCGGGACGAGTAGTTGGCGCAGTGCGTGGCCGGCGGCCAGATCATCGAGGGCGGCCGCGGCTTCGGCCAGTGGCCGCCGGGCGGAGATCATCGAGGCCAGGTCGAGGTTGCCCGCCATCACCTCGTCGACCAATTGCGGGATGTCCCGCTCGGGCACCGCCGAGCCGTAATTGGAGCCCAGTATCCGTTGATCGGCCTCGGCCAGCGCGAGCGGGTCGAAGCTGGCGCGTTCGCCGGCCGGTGGCAGGCCGACGATGACGGCGGCCCCGCCGAGGCCCAGCGCGGCGATGGCCTGTTCGGTGGTGGCGATCTTGCCGATGGCGTCGAAGATGTAGTCGTATCCGTCGGGCACCGCCTCACGCAGGGCGGTCACCACGTCCTCGACCGCCGAGGCGTCGACGGTGTCGGTGGCTCCGAGTTTGCGTGCCAGGTCGAGCTTTTCGGCGACGACGTCGACCGCCACGATGCGTGAGGCGCCGGCCAGTCGGGCGCCCTGCACGCAGGCCAGGCCGACCCCGCCGCAGCCGATCACCGCGACGGTCGAATCGGGTTGTACGCCGGCGGTATTGCGCACCGCGCCCACTCCGGTGGCGATCGCACAGCCCACGATCGCGATGTCTTCCAGGGGCGCGTCCTTGCGGACCTTGACCGCGCCGCTGCGGGGAACCACGACCTGCTCGGCGTAGGAGGACACCCCGAGGTAGTGGTGGATCTGGCCGCGTTCGTTGGACAGCCGGGTGGTTCCGTCGTACAGGGTGCCGCCGGTGGCCACGACCGACGCGACCAGCGCGCATTGGGCCGGTCGGCCGGCCAGGCAGGCGCGGCATTCGCCGCAGCCGGGCACCCAGCTGAGCACCACATGGTCGCCGGGTTCGAGGTCGTCGACGCCGGCACCGACCGCGGTGACCACGCCGGATCCTTCGTGTCCCAGCACCACCGGCGCCGGGACGTCCCAGGCTCCGGTGGTGACGTGCAGGTCGGAGTGACAAACGCCGGCGGCGGCGATCTTGACCCGCACCTCACCGGGGCCGGGGGCGGCCAGGTCGACGTGCTCGATGGTGATGGATCCGTTGCCGTCGAGTACGGCGGCCTGAATCCGCGTCGACTCGCTGTTGGGCTCGGTTGCAGGTGCAGACACCGCGTGCCTTTCTGTGCTTCGGGGGGCACCGCCACGTGTAGGGTTCAATGCCATAAAACGATGGAACGTGTTTTACACCACTAAACGAACGTGCGTCAACAGGAAGGGGAAGCTTCAGTGGGGGACGGCCAGCAGACCGGCACGGAGACCGGCATGGGGCGGGCTGGGGCACGGCTGCGCGAATTTCGTGGTCAGCGCGGATTGAGCCTGACCGAGGTGGCCGCCCGGGCCGAGGTGACCAAGGGTTTCCTGAGCCTGGCCGAGCGGGGGATGACGAATGTCTCGGTCCCGGTGTTGATCCGGATCTGCGACGCACTGGAGATCGGCATCGGCGACCTGTTCGAGTACCCCTCGGCGCCGGTGGTGCGCAGCGGGGCCGGGGCGCCGCTGGAGATGGGCGGCCACGGGGTCCGGGAAGAGTTGCTGACCCCGAAGTCCGAACACCATGTGCAGGTGATGCACACCGTCATGCGGCCGGGCGGAGGCTCCGGCGGGGCCTACCGGCTCGATGCCGCAACGATTTTCGTCTACGTGCTCAAAGGCGAGCTCAGCATCACCGTCGAGGGGCAGGCCACATTGCTGAACACCGGCGACAGCATGACCTTCGGTGCGACCCAGCTGCACGACTGGCACAACCCGACCGAGGGCGAGGCCGAGGTGCTCTGGACCATCGCCCCACCGGTCGGGGCCGAGGACTTCCGCGCTGCGGTGCGGGGCGCCTGAAGACTCAGAACCCTGAGCCGTGCACCTCGTGCCCCGGCTTCTCGACCATCAGGCCGTAGTACGCGTCCTCCACCTTCGCGCCGTGGTTGATCACGCGGTCCACCTCGCGGGCGATGGGCATGTTGAGCCCGTACTTGTCGGCGAATTCCATGATCACGCTGGCGGCCTTGACGCCCTCGGCGACCTGATTCATCGAGGCGATGATCTCGTCGATCTTCTTACCCGCGCCCAGTTGCTCGCCGACGTGCCGGTTGCGGCTGCGCTGGCTGGTGCAGGTGACGATGAGGTCTCCCATGCCGGCCAGGCCCGCGAAGGTGTCGCGGTGTCCGCCCATGGCCTCGCCGAGTTTGGACATCTCCCGGACCGCGCGGGCCATCACCATCGCGCGGGTGTTCTCGCCGATGCCCAGCGAATAGCCCATGCCGACGGCGATGGCGTAGACGTTCTTGAGCGCCCCGGCCATCTCCACCCCGATCACGTCGTCGGTGGTGTAGGTGCGAAATCGCTTGGTGCGGAACAACTGTGCGAGATTCGCCGCGAGGTGTTGGTCGGGCATGGCCAGCACGGCGGCGGCGGCATAGCCCTCGGCGACCTCGCGGGCGATGTTGGGCCCGGCCAGGATCCCGGCCGGATGCCCGGGCAGCACCTCGTCGACGATCTCGCTCATCCGCCGGTTGGTGCCCTGCTCCAGGCCCTTGACCAGCGAGACCACCGGCACCCACGGCCGCAGTTCACGGGCCAGCTCGGTGAGCACCCCGCGGAAGCCGTGTGACGGCACGCCCATCACGATCACGTCGGCGCAGTTGGCCGCCTCGCTGAAATCGTTTGTGGCCTTCAGGCTTTGCGGGAGTACGACTTCGTTGCCCAGGTAGCGCGTGTTGCGGTGGTTGTCGTTGATGTCCTTGGCGGTCTCCTCCGAGCGCACCCACTGCAGCGTCGGCCCGCGCCGAGCACAGATGGAGGCGACGGTGGTGCCCCAGGATCCTCCGCCGAGGACGACGACGTTGGGTTCGCGTTGCGCTGGTGCCATGGCGATCAGAGTATTGCCGCGACGCCGTTGCTGAGCCCAAGTTGTCGAACTGGGTCAGTCGGTGCCGGTTCCGCGTCGACTCAGTGCGCCGATGCCCGCGGCGGCCAGGCAGGCCGTCGCCACCGCGGCGGCGAACCACGGGAAGACGGTGGCCAGGTCCCAGCGGGTGGCGGCCCAGCCGGCCAGCAGTGTCGGGACGGCCATCGCGGTATAGGCCAGCAGGTAGAACGCGGACATGGTCTCGCCGCGCTGGTCGGCCGGGACGACGTGCGACAGGTGCCGCAGCGATCCGCCGAAGCCGAGCCCGAACGTCGCGCCCAGCATTGCTGCCGCCGCGAACACCAGGGGCCAGGATTGGGTGAGCAGCACCGGAACGGTCAGGCCCAGGGCGATCGCCATTCCCACGTCGCCGGCGATCGCGGAGCGGTGTGCCGGGATGCGGGTGGCGGCCAGTTGGGCCATCGCTGCGGAGAACGCGGTGATGGCCACGACTCCGCCGCCGAACACCAGGTTCTCGATGTGGGTCTGGTGTGCGGCCAGCGACGGATACAGCGAGAGCAGCACACCCAGCACCGACCAGGATGCCATCGCGCCGAGTGCGGCGAACCAGAAGTCGGACCGGATCTCCTTGGCCACAGCAGGTTTCGAGATTCGGATAGGGCCGGGGGAGCGGGTGGTGTGGGTTTCGCGCAGGGCGAGGACGCCGACGCCGACCAGGACGCAGATCACCGCCACCACGGCGTAGGGGGTGCGCAGTGGGTGTGGGGCGTATTGCGCCAGGACGGCGGAGCCGATGATCGCGACGGTCATGCCGATGTTGAATGCGACGCCGCTGAGCTGTCCCGAGCGCACACCGCGGTGCGGACGCAGGTCGAGCAGCGCGGCGGCGGCCACCACCACGATCGAGCCGACGGCCGCGCCGTGGATGGTGCGGGCCAGCAGGAGCAGGGCCATGTTGTCGGCCACCAGGAAGACGCCGAGTCCGATGATCATCGCGATGAGGGCGCCCACGAGCACGGGCTTACGGCCGATGACGTCGGATATGCGGCCGGACACGAGCACAGCGGCCAGCGCGGCCAGTGCGTAGACCGCGAAGACGATCGTGGTGGCCAGCGGAGTGAGGTGCCAGGCGGTTTCGTAGATCCCGTACAGCGGCGCGGGCAGACCCGAGACTCCGAGGGCGACACCACTGAGGATCAGTAGCAGCGGGTAGGCCCAACGCTGGTTGTCCGGGCCGAGCGAACCTTCCGCCGAAATCCCCGCCATCGTCATGCCCCGTCCGGTAGGTTTGACGTTCATCGAACCTGGCTGAGCTTACGCCCGGTTTGACGTTCATCAAACTTATTTTCCGGTGGCGGAGGGCGCATGGCAGAGGCTCCGGCGGTCGAGGCGCAATGTCCCGTCGGGGCGTTGCCTCAGTTGCTGGCCGCCCTCCAGGACCCGATCCGGCTGGAGATGGTGCGTCGTTTGCACGAGGTCGGTGAGCCGGTGAAATGCGCGGCGCTGTATGACGGCATCAACAAGTCGACGGCGACCCACCACTTCAACATCTTGCGCGACGCCGGGCTGACCGAGCGGGTGGTCAGCGAGGGGCACATCTATCAGCGGCTGCGCACGCGGGACGTGGACGCTGCGATGCCGGGCCTGCTGGATGCGATCGTGGCGCAGGCGAACCGGGAATCCGGCCGCCACTGAGCGGGTCCTGCCGGTGCGCGCACGAGATGTTCCGAAACCCGACTGACATCGCCTGTAGTCAGTAGACTTCGGCGCAACGGCGCGGCAGGGGTACCGGGCGCCACCCGTCAGCAAGATCTGGCAACTTTTTCCGCGGTTTCGACACGATCGGCAAAGTTAACGTGCATGCCGGGCACTGATTCCGTGGTGAGTTTGTCCGTGGGGCGCGAATCCCTGACCGTTCGGGGTGTGGCCCTTACGTCGGCGTCAATGCGAATGGCGCTCACTTTGGCCTGAATGCACTGCATTTACACGTGATACGGGAAGTGGCAATTGATCGCCCGCACGTGGGAGCGGCGGTGGCGGTGCGCCGGCGGTGACGACGGATTTGCCGGAAATTGATGAGCCAATCTCGCTAAGTGAATGAGAATTCGGCAAAACATTGACGGGGGATGAGCGCCGACGCTACGGTGCCAACCACTGCGAGTTATCCGGCCGGCGGTGGCCATATCTCTGCCTGGGGAGGGATGGATCTGTGTTGGTTCTGCTGCTTAATGAGAGAGGATGACGGCGCCGCCCGAGAGCGTGGCTGATGGGGTCGAGTCGGAACGGGGAATCGACGCCATCGAGAACTGGGCCACCGGCTATGCCAGGCGTCATCCGCTGGCCTCGCTCACCACGGTCGGGGACCAGTTCGTGCTCGGAGTCCGGACCGTTCAGATTCTCTTCCTCGACCTGGTGACGGGCCGCTTCCAATGGCAGGAGTTCGTCCGCCAGGGTGCCTTCATGGCCGGCACGGCCGTGCTCCCCACCGTGCTGGTGGCCCTACCGATCGGCGTCACCCTCTCCATACAGTTCGCCCTGCTGGCCGGGCAGGTCGGCGCGACGTCACTGGCCGGTGCGGCCAGTGGCCTGGCCGTGATTCGGCAGGCCGCGTCGCTGGTCGCGGCCGTTCTGATGGCCGCCGCGGTCGGGTCGGCGATCACCGCCGACCTGGGTTCGCGGACCATGCGTGAGGAAACCGACGCCATGGAGGTCATGGGCGTCTCGGTGATTCAGCGGCTGGTCGTGCCGCGCTTCGTCGCCGCGATCATGATCGGCGTCGCGCTCACCGGGGTGGTGTGCTTCGTCGGCTTCCTGGCGAGCTTCCTGTTCAACGTCTACTTCCAGAACGGTGCCCCCGGCAGCTTCGTGGCAACCTTCGCCTCGTTTGCTACCACCGGTGACATGATCGTGGCTCTGTTGAAGGCGGTGATCTTCGGCGCCATCGTGGCCGTGGTGTCGTGTCAGAAGGGGCTGTCCACCAAAGGCGGCCCCACCGGCGTCGCGAACTCCGTGAACGCGGCAGTGGTGGAATCGATTCTGTTGCTGATGGTGGTCAACGTGGCGATCAGCCAGCTCTACATCATGTTGTTCCCCCGGGTCGGGCTGTGACATGACGGCCTCCACATTCGTCCCACCGTTGTTCGCGCCGTGGGTGCGGCTGTACAAACGGGCCTCCAAGCCGGTGATGCGCTTGGGCCACATGATGGTGTTCTTCGTCCGGGCACTGGCAGCGGTACCGATCGTGCTGCGGCACTACCGCGCAGAATTCGTCCGGCTGCTGTCCGACATCGCCTGGGGCAACGGCTCACTCGTGGTCGGCGGCGGAACCATCGGGGTGGCGGTGGTGCTGGGCATCACCATGGGGGCGCTCGTCGGCATCGAGGGATACAACTTCCTCGACCTCCTCGGGCTCGGCCCGGCCACCGGCATCATCTCGTCCCTGGTGAACACCCGTGAACTGGCGCCGATCGCCGCCTCACTGGCCTTCGCAACACAGGCCGGATGCCGGTTCACCGCGCAGCTGGGGTCGATGCGCATCGCCGAGGAGATCGACGCGCTCGATTCCATCGCGATCCGCCCGATCCCGTACCTGGTCACCACACGGCTGATGGCTGCGGTGGTCGCGGTGATCCCGCTTTACGCGCTCTGCCTGGCGGTGAGCTATCTGACCACCCAGCTGGTGGTCTTCCTGATCAGCGGCGGCTCGACCGGTTCCTACCTGCATTACTTCAGCCTCATGCTGTCCGGGCAGGACATCCTCTACTCGGTACTGAAGGCGGTCATCTTCGTGTGGATCGCCTCCACCGTGCAGTGCTACTACGGGTTCTACGCCTCGGGCGGGCCGGTGGGCGTGGGCGTGGCCGCCGGCCATGCCATGCGGGCCAGCATCACCGTGGTGGTCATCGTGAACATGCTGCTCACCATGGCGCTGTGGACGGTCGATTCAGGAGCGAGGTTCGGCGGCTAGATGGGCAACTCGCTGGAAATGGACGGGCGTGGCCCGACCGACCGTCAACTGCTCGGCTGTGGTGCCGCCGTACTTGTTGTGGCAGTACTGATTTCGACATTCCTTCTGGTGAAGGCCACCGGGCGGCTCGACGCGCGGGTGCCGGTGGTGGCCGCCCTGGTCAACGTCGGCGACGGTCTGCCGCAGCGGTCCGACGTGAAGTATCACGGCGTGCTCGTCGGGATGGTCGACGACGTCGTCCCGGCCGCCAACGGCGATCCCAACTTCGTCCACATCGACCTCAACCCCGAATACGCGGGCGCCATTCCGAACACGGTGACGGCACGTGTGGTGCCCAGCAACGTCTTCGCGGTGTCGTCGGTGCAGTTGGTCGACCGCTCCGACGGACCGGCTCCGGCGATCTCCGCGGGCGCACAGATCCCCGAGGACACCGAACTGCCGACGGTGTTGTTCCAGACCACGATCAGCAAGCTGCGCGACGTGCTGGCCGCCACCGGGCGCGGTCGTGAGGACAAAACGGTGGGCATCCTGGCCGCGGTGAACGCCGCGACCGAGAACCGCCGAACCGAATTGCTCACCAGCGGAGCGCAATTGAACCGGCTGATCGATCAGCTCGACTCGGTGGTGGCCACCGAACCCGGCCAGACCACGGTCTCCGCACTGATCGACGCGACCCACGGGCTGCAGCAGACCGCGCCGGATCTGCTCGATGCCCTGCACAAGGCGGTGCAGCCGATGCAGACCCTGGTCGAGCAGCGCTCCCAGCTGAACACCATGATCAACGGTGGGATCAACACCGTGGGTACGACGCACACCGCGCTCGGCAACCACGCCGACCAGCTGGCGAAGACCACGTCGAACCTGACGCCGGTTCTGGGTGTGCTGGCAGACACCTCCAACAACTGGGTGCCGGCCTTCGTCAAGCTCAATCAGCTGTCGGGCAAGTTCTTCGAGCACGTCTGGATGTCCGACCATGACATCGGCAACATGCGGGTGAACCTCTCGTTGACGCCGAGCTACGCCTACACCCGTGCCGACTGCCCGCAGTACGCCGGGCTCAAGGGGCCCAGCTGCTTCACCGCCCCGCTGGTGCCGACCCGGCCCTCGCTACCGGATGTGCTGTTGCCGCAGAACTTTCAGCCACCGGCTGATCTGATGCCGCCTCCCGGAACGGCGCTGGGCGCCAATGGGAATCTCGTCGCGGTCGGTCCGCCGTTGGTCAATCCGAACCCAGACCTGTCCGACCCGAATCCGCCCCTGCCGCCGTGGATGCCGGCGTCCGGACCGGTGCCGGGAACGGCGAACCCTGCACTGATGCCGGCGCCGCCCCCGCCGGTGCCACTGTCGCCGGTCGCGCCGGTGGCCCCGGGCGGCCCGCTGCTGCCCGCGGAAGCCGCACCCGCCGCCGGACAACCCGTTTCTGGAGAGGGAGGCCGATGAGGTACCGCGGTGCGACGATCGGCCTGTCGCTGTTCATGGTGGTCGCGCTGGGGCTGACCTGGCTCGTCTATGTCACGCTGCGCCGTGACGTGGCCGGCAAGACCGTGCCCTACGCCGCCCTGTTCTCCGATGTGTTCGGCCTGCGTGAGGGTGACGACGTCCGGATGGCCGGGGTACGGGTGGGGCGCGTCGAGAAGATCGAACTGCAGGGCGCCCTCGCCAAGGTGTCGTTCGTGGTGCAGGACAACCAGCCGATGTACGGCCGGACCGCCGCCTCGGTGACCTACCAGAACATCGTCGGGCAGCGTTATCTCGGCTTGTCGCTGGGCAATATCGGTGACCCCGGCCCGCTTCCGGCCGGGAGCGTCATCCCCGTCGAACAGACCGATCCGTCCTTCGACGTCGGGACGCTGCTCAACGGGTATGAGCCGCTGTTCAGCGTGCTCAACCCGCGCGACGCCGACAATCTCACCAAAGGAGTGATCGCCTCGCTGCAGGGCGACAATTCCTCGATCGTCGCGCTCGTAGACCAGACCGCGCAGCTGACGGATTCCTTCGCCGGACGGGACCAGGAACTCGGAGAGGTGATCAACAATCTGAACGCGGTGGCCAAGAACCTGGCCGAGCACAACGACAGTCTCGACGAGGTGATCACCCAAACCCGGGGAATGGTCGCCACATTCGACGCCCGCCGGCCTGAGATGGTGGACTCGCTGGGTTCGATCTCCAAAGTGGTGCGCCAGTTGTCGACCATCAGCGGTCAGGTGTACCCGTCACTCAACGAGCTCGTGACCCGGGAACCCGGGTTCGTCTCGCACATGGTGGGCATCGAACCGCAACTGGCGTTTACCGGCGCGAATCTCCCGCTGCTGCTCAAGGGATTCGCCCGGATGACCAACGAGGGCGCCTACGCCACCACCTATGCGTGCGACCTGAATGCGACGGGATTCTTCCCAGGCCTCAACGACGTCACACCGATCATCGTCGACGCCGCCACCCCGGGGAACAAGGCGCAGTACACCCCCAAATGCAGGAATTTGGCCAATGGTTGATCAGCTGACGAAACCGGAGACACCGACGGTGCCGGAGGCACCGAAGAAACCGCGCCGTCCACTGGAGAGCTACAACCGGACGCGGCTCGGGATCATCGCGATCGCCGTGGTGGCCGTTCTGATCGGGGCGATGTTGATCGTCAAGGTCGCCGATGTCGGCTACCGGCAGTACACCGCGCGGTTCCAGCAGGCCGCTGCGCTCAAGGCCGGTAACCCCATCACCGTTGCCGGCATGCCGGTGGGCGAGGTCAAGAGCATGAAGCTGGCCGGCGACCACGTCGAGGCCAAACTCAAGGTGCGCGATGACGTTCCGCTCGGAAAGGACTCCCGGGCAGTCATCAAGATCACCACCATCTTGGGATCGCGTTATCTGGCCCTGCAGCCCGCGGGCTCAGGTTCCCTGCCCGACAACACCTTTGACCTCACTCACACCGAGGTGCCGTATGACCTGCAGGAGGCGCTGGGGGACGTCACCACCACCTTTGAGCAGGTCGACTCCGACAAGTTCGCCCAGACGCTGAGCATCCTCGGCAAGCAGATGGAGGGCCTGCCGGCAGTGGTGCCGCGGGCGCTGCAGAACACCCACACCCTGGCGACCATCATCGCCGACCGGCGGAACCAGCTGGGTTCCCTGCTGGAAACCACTGACCTGGTCGGCAACACCCTGCGTCGCCAGCAGGCCACGATCGGCAGCCTGGTCAACCAGGGCAACGACCTGGTCGGCGAATTCGTCATGCGCCGGGCGTCATTTCAGGCCATGCTCGCGGCCCTGACCAATCTGGTCCAGACCCTCACCGGCATCGTGGTGGACGACCGGCCACAGCTCGAGCAGCTGCTGACGAACCTGCGCGACCTGTCGAACATGTTGGGTCAGCACGACGATCTGCTGCGCAGCGTCCTGCAGTCGGGTCCGGTGGCCCTGCGCGGACTCGCCAACGCCACCGGCAATGGCAATGCCGGGGAGATGCACGTCGGCAACGGGTTGCTGATCGACTCCTGGATGTGTGCGATCAGTGGCCGGGCCAAACAGTTCAACATGATCCAGTACTACAAGGACTGCAAATGAGGGTGATCCGTAGCAAGGTGTTGGCCCTGTGCGTCGCCGGTGCGGTGCTGATCGCCGCAGTCGTCGGCACCGGCTGGTGGTTTGTGAAGGAGCGGACCAATACCATCACGGTGACGGCCCAGTTCGACAGCGCGGCAGGGCTTTACGAGGGTAATACGGTCGCCGTGCTCGGTATGAAGGTCGGCAGCGTCAACAAGATCACGCCCAAGGGCAACTATGTCGAGGTCGAGTTCACCGTCGACAAGGATGTCCAGGTGCCGGCCGACGCGCAGGCGGTCACCATCTCCAATTCGATCCTCACCGACCGCCAGATCGAGCTGACCCCGGCCTACCGGGGTGGGCCGACGCTGCAGAATCACGACACGATCGGTCTGAATCGGACCAAGACGCCGGTCGAGTTCGCCCGTGTGCTGGATGTATTGGACAAGTTGTCCTCCTCGTTGAAGGGTGACGGCAAGGGGAACGGACCCATCGGGGACGTCGTCAATGCCAGTGCGGCGATCGCCGACGGCAACGGTCAGCAGATGAAGGACGCCCTCGGTGAACTGTCAGACGCGTTGCGGCTCAGTTCCGATCGTGGAGCGGTGACCCGCGACCAGCTCACCACGATTGTGCGCAACCTGAGCTCGCTGTTCGAGGCGGCCTCCCGCAACGACGCCACGCTGCGGGAATTCGGTTCGTCGGTACGTCAGCTCAGCCAGATCCTGGCCGACGAGAACTTCGGTAGCGGCACCACCGGCAAGAAGATCAACGAGGTGATCACCCAGGTGGGCGAAGTGCTGCAGACGCACCGCGACGAGGTCAAACAGATTGTCCTCAACGGGAATACCGCGCTGACCACAACGGTGGACCAGCGGCGAGATCTGGCCGAGTTCCTCGATCTCGCGCCGCTGACGCTGGACAACATCTACAACATCGTCGACCAGACGAATGGCTCGGCGCGGGCCCACGTCCTGGTGGACAAGGTGCTTTTCGATTCGCAGACCGTCAAGGAGGTCTGCAACATGATGGGGCTGCGCCAGTTGGGGTGCAGCACCGGAACCGTGCAGGACTTCGGTCCCGACTTCGGGCTGTCCTACATGCTCGACGGCATGGCGGCGATGGGACAGAGATGATCAGACCGGTGCGCAAATACGTTCTGCCCGTAGTGATGACGGCCTGCCTGACGATCTCGGGATGTGCCTCCGAGGGCCTGGCCAGCCTGCCGTTGCCGGCGCCCGGCGTCGGCTCGGGCGGCTACAAGCTGACCGCGATATTCGCCAATGCCCTGAACCTGCCGGCCAATGCCAAGGTGAAGTTGGCCGGTGCCGATGTGGGTGAGCTCGAGTCGATGGTGGCCAGCAACTACACCGCGGTGACCACCCTGCGCATCATGGATGGTGTCCGGTTGCCCCATGGCACCGAGGCCGAATTGCGTTCGGCGACACCGCTGGGAGATGTGTTCGTCTCGCTCAGGCCGCCGACCCCGGTCGACCCGAACGCGCCACTGCTCAAGGACGGCGACACCATCGACCTGGATTCGACACAGGCCGCCGCGACCGTCGAATCGCTGCTGGGTTCGGCGGCGATCCTGGTCAACGGTGGTGCGGTCCGTAACTTCACCAACATCATCAACGGTATGGGTAAGGCCACCGGTGACCAGGGCCAGGCGTTCGGCAATCTGATCGCCAAGACAAACCACACGCTGGGCACCCTGAACGCCCGCTCCGACCAACTTTCGACCGCGATGACCGAGACATCGCGGCTGTTGCGGCAGATCGAAGACAAGAACCAGACCGTGAGTGAGTTGATGGATGCGGCCGGGCCGGCTACGAACACGTTGGCCGAGCACACCACCCAGATCGCGGATCTGATCACCCAGATCGGCGACACCTCGGCGCAATTGCGCAAATTCCCGTCTGTTGCGGGCACCGACACCAGCGGGCGCAGCGTGATCGCCGATGCCAACAAGGTGGCGGGCGCCTGGAATGATGTGGCGCTCGCTCCCGATGCCTCGCTGTACGCGCTCAACCGGATGATGCCGCCCTTGGTGAAAGCGACTTCCGGCAGTGGCCTTTCGGTGCGCGCCAGCATCGACCGACTGATTCTCGGGTCGATTCCCGATATCGGGTTCGCCGGTGATCCGGGACTGCACGGCCCCAAGCGGTACAACTGGCATCAGCTGGTCGGCTCATTGCAGTACACGTTGTTGCGCCTGCAGGAGCGCGTCGTCGGCCGGGGCCCTTCGGTGCCGCAGATGCCGGTGATCCCGAGCCCGACCGAGCCCGGCGCGATCGTTCCCGCACCCGAGGCTCCGGCCGGGCCACCGCCCGGGGAGGTTCCGGCACCGGCACCGGCGGAGGCGCCACGATGATCAACGCACTCGCGGATTTCGTGGTCGGCGTGGTCCGGGCCGGGTACCGGCGCCGAGCCTGGCTGTCGGCCGGCGCGCTGGTGATGACCCTCGTTGTGGCCGGCGCCTACCTGATGATCGGGGCGCTGAGGGTCAAGCCTTTCGACTCCAGCTACCGCATCACCATCGAGTTGCCGGAATCCGCCGGCCTGCTGCCCAATCAGGACGTCACCCTGCGCGGCGTGCGGGTCGGGCGGGTGGAGCGGCTCAACATCACACCCACCGGGGTCCAGGCGGTGGTGAACGTGAATTCGGCCGTGTCGATTCCGAAGTCCAGCGATGTGCGGGTGTCCGGGCTGTCCCCGGCCGGTGAGCAGTACGTCGACTTCGCGGCGAACACGGCAGACGGCCCGTTCCTGACCGACGGCAGCGTGATCGGCCTGGGCAAGGCCACGGTGCCGGTCAGCCTGGCCCAGTTGCTCGCCGATGCCGACGGCGCGCTGTCCCAGGTCGATGTCGGCAAGCTCGAAGTGATCCGCCGGGAACTGAGTATGTCGCAAGCCGGTCCCCGCAAGTTGGCCGACGTCATCGACGGCGGCACGTTCCTCCTGTCGACGCTGGATTCGGTGCTGCCCGAGACGGTGAGCGTGCTGCGCAACAGCCGCGTGGTCTTCAACCTGATGTCGGAGAAGAACGCCGGCGTCGCGGTGGCGTCGGACAATTTGAGTTCGACGTTCGACGGGATCAACAAGATGCGCGAGGGCTTCCGTCGCCTCACGAACCAGACCCCGGGAGCGTTGAACTCCGTCGACAACCTGTTCGCCGACAACTCCGACACCATGGTGCAGCTGCTCGGAAGCCTCGCCAGCACTTCGCAATTGCTGTACCTGCGGGTGCCGGCGTTGAACGCGCTGTTCCCGAACTACCGCACGTCGGTGCTCGACGCCCTGGGCAGTGTCATGCATGACAACGGGCTGTGGGCCACCGCGGACATCTACCCGCGCTACACCTGCGACTACGGGACACCGCGTCGGCCACCGGCGTCGGCCGACTATCCGGAGCCCTACATGTACACCTATTGCACCGACGATCATCCGGGCGTCCTGGTCCGCGGGGCCAAGAACGCGCCGCGCCCCGCGGATGACGACACCGCGGGGCCGCCGCCCGGGGCAGATCTCGCGCGCACCACCGACCCGACACCGCGGGGGCGCTACACCATTCCGACTCCCTACGGCGGCCCGACCCTGCCGATCGAACCGCCCCGCTAATCCACCCAACCTCACCCAAAGGAGATGACGGTGACTGTTACGACTGACAAGAAGGCCGACGAAGATCTGGCCGAGATCGTCGACGACGCAATTGGTATCGAAGAGACGGCCGACGAGATCGTCGAGCCCGAAGTCGATTCGGACACCGAGGACAAAGAGGAAGCCAAGGCTGAGCCCGAGGCGGAGGCCGCGAAACCGGGCCGGCGCAAGTGGGTGCTGGTCGGCATTGTGGTTGCGGTATTCGTTGCCGTCCTGGCCCTTTCGGGCTTCCTGGGATGGACGGTGTTGCAAAACCAGCAGGTGGCACAGGCCGGCAAACAGGCCCAGGACGCCGCGGTGTCCTACGCCCAGATCTTGACGAGTATCGATTCCGACAAGGTCGACGAGAATTTCAACCAGGTGCTGGCCGGTGCGACGGGCGAGTTCAAGGACATGTACTCGCAGTCGAGCATGCAGCTGCGCCAGTTGCTCATCGACAACAAGGCCTCGGCGCACGGCGTGGTGATGGAGTCCGCCGTGCAGTCGGCGACCAAGGACAAGGTCGTGGTGCTGTTGTTCGTCGACCAGTCGGTGTCCAACAGCACCGTTCCCGATCCGCGGATCGATCGTAGCCGCATCAAGATGACGATGGACAAGGTCGACGGGCAATGGCGCGCAAGCAAAGTGGAACTCGCCTGAGCCGGCCCATGATGCGCATCGGCAAGCTGATCGGCGCGGCGGCCGTGGTGGCCGCGGCCATCACGACCGCGCCGTCCGCCGCGGCGTCGGCGGCATCTTTCTGCGACGACCTGGGCGCCCAGTGGGATGGGCAGTCCTGCCACACGTCGGTGACCTCGGACCGAAAGGCGGTTCGTGACATCAAGATGGCGCTGCCCGGCGATCTGGTGGAAAACCCCGTCATCCGGCAGTACCTGACCAACCTGATGAACAACTGGCGCAACGCCGCGCAGAAGATGGCCGCCGACAGCTTCGGCGAGGAGCAGTTCGAGATTTTCCAGCATGGTGACGCGATGACGGCCGTCTTCCATGAGATGTACTCAGGGACGGTCGGTACCGACGCCCTGTCACACCCGAACGCGCCTATCGTCAGCGACGCCTACCGCACCTTCACGTTCGCGGGCGGGCGGCAAGTGCAGCTGGCCGACCTGTTCAAACCGGGCGCCGACTACCGGGCCGAGATCCCGCGCCTGGGTGAGCCGTTCATCGTCGCCGCACTCGATGCCGCGCCGCCGCCGCACCAGCCCGGCACCTATCCGTTCACCCCGGACCGCTGGACCCCGGACAACGTCTACTCGGGCGGGTACAAGGCCTGGGCGCTGACACCGGACGAGCTGATCCTCTATATGCCGGACTATCCGGTCGGGCGGGACAGTCCGGTCGATTTCACCCCGGGCCGGATGCAGTGGGCGATGGACGGCGGCACGGTGCAGGCGCACATCCCGCTCTCGGCGCTGGCCCCGGTGCTGCAGCCGCAGTTCGGCGGCGCCTGACCCGGTCACAGTCGGCCTATTCGATTCTTCGCGAGGCTAATGGGTTACCCGGCCTGAGTTTGTTGCCACCATGAGCCGCACCAATCAGTGCGACTCCATGGGGGACAACGGCCATGCGCCTATTCAGTTCGGTACTCGCGATGCTCAGCGCACTCGTGGTGGTACTGACCGCGTGTGGCTCATCCGGTGAGTCGGCGCGCACGGAAGACGGCAAGACCGTGGTGCGTTACCAGGGCTGGGCCGGTGAGGTTCGATTCCAGGAGCTGGCCGAAGACCTCGGCTACTACCAGAAGATCAAGCTCGATTGGGTCGGGAACACCACCAGCGGTCCGCAGGACATCCAGTCGGTGGCCACCGGCGATATCGACGTGGGTGAGGCGTTCAACGGTGCGGTGGTCAAACTCAACGCCGCCGGCGCGCCGATCACCTCGGTGCTCAGCTCCTACGGCGCCGACGAGGGCGAGTACACCGGGTACTTCGTGCTGGAGAACAGTCCGATCCACTCAGCTCGGGACCTGATCGGCAAGAAGGTCGGGATGAACACCCTTGGCGCCCACCACGAATTCCTGACCCGGGAATGGCTGGCCAAGGAGGGACTGACCAACGACGAGATCAAGACGGTGACCCTCACCGTGGTACCGCCGGTCAACACCGAGCAAGCGTTGCGGGAGAAGCAGATCGACGTCGCGGCGCTCAACGGGATCTGGCGCGAAACCGCGCAACAACGCGGGGGGATCCGGCCGCTGTTCACCGACAAGTCTCTGTTCGGGGCGTTCAGCTACGGCACCTACGTGGTCCGGGACGAATTCCTGGCCAAGAACAGGGATGCGGTGGCCGATTATGTCCAGGGCACCGCGCGGGCGATCCGCTGGACCCAGGTGACCCCGCGCGACGAGGTGGTGGCCAGGTTCCGAGAGATCATCAACAAGCGACAGCGCAACGAGGACACGCAGTCCATCGAATACTGGCGCAGCTCGGGCATTCCGGTTCCCGGCGCGGTGATCGCCGAACGCGAACTGCAGACCTGGATCGACTGGCTCGTGCGCAACGGTGAGCTCAAGGAAGGCCAGCTGAAGGCGAAAGACCTCTACACCAACGAGCTCAACCCGTACGCGAACGGCACTTACCCCGACGGCAGCGGCCCCGATGGGAAAGCGCTGGCACACAAGTGAGTACGCAACCCAAGCTGCGCCTGCGCAATGTGACCAAGCAGTTCCCGATCCGGGGTGAGAAGGCAGGTTTCACGGCACTCCAGGACATCAGCATCGACCTGGCGGCAGGGGAGTTCCTGGTGCTCGTCGGGCCGAGTGGCTGCGGCAAGTCGACGCTGCTGGACCTGCTCGGTGGGCTGACCCAGCCGACATCGGGGGAGATTCTCCTCGACGGCAAGCCCGTCACCGGCCCGGGGCTGGATCGTGGCATCGTCTTCCAGCAATATGCCCTGCTGCCGTGGCGCACCGCCCGCAAGAACATCGAATTCGGCCTGGAGGCAAAGGGTTTACCCTCGGGCAAGCGGCGCCGGCGGGCCGAGGAGTACCTCGAGCTGGTCGGGCTGCAGGGCTTCGCCGATCGCTACCCGCACGAACTGTCCGGTGGAATGAAGCAGCGCGTCGCGATCGCCCGCAGCCTGGCGTTCGATCCCGAGGTGCTGCTGATGGACGAGCCGTTCGCCGCGCTGGACGCCCAGACTCGCGAATCCCTGCAGGACGAGCTGCTGAGGATCTGGCGGGCGACCGGCAAGACCATCCTGTTCATCACCCACGGCATCGACGAGGCGCTGTACCTCGGTCAGCGGGTCGCGGTGCTGACGTCGCGGCCCGGCCGGATCAAGCAGATCGTCGACGTCGACATCGATCGCAGCACCGACGACATCCGCTCCAGCGAGGGATTCCGGGCGCAGCGCCACCGCATCTGGTCGCTGCTGCACGACGAGGTGCAACGCGCCCGGTCCGAGGAGGTTCAGCATGTCTAGCGCCATCGCGGTCGCACCCGTCGAGTCACAAGTAGAGATTCCAACCGAGACGTCGGCGGCGCCGGAGCACGAGCATCGCGGCCCCCGGTTACAGGCCCTGGCCTGGCGTCTGTTGCGGCTCACGGTGGTTGTCGCCGCGTTCCTGGCGCTGTGGGAGGCGGCCCCGCGGATCGGGCTGGTGGACAAGGTCTTTCTGCCGCCGTTCTCCGAAGTCGTCAGCGCGTGGTTCACGCTGCTGGGCAACGGTCAACTGGCCGAGCATGTCTCGGCCAGCCTGTCGCGCGCCCTGGCCGGATTGGCGATCGCAATCGTGGTCAGCATCCCACTAGGGGTGGCGATCGCCTGGTACCGCCCGGTCGCGGAGTTCCTCAACCCGATCCTGGAGTTGTTCCGCAACACCGCCGCGCTCGCTCTGCTTCCGGTATTCATCCTCATTCTGGGGATCGGGGAAACATCGAAAGTGGCGCTGGTGATCTATGCCGCGTCGTTCCCGATCCTGCTCAACACCGTTTCCGGGGTGCGCACCGTGGACCCCCTTCTGATCAAATCGGCCCGCTCCCTCGGGCTTTCCCCGATCCGGCTGTTCCACAAGGTGATCCTGCCCGCGGCGGTGCCGACCATCTTCACCGGTCTGCGCATGGCAGCGGCCTCTTCCATCCTGGTGCTGATCGCCGCCGAGATGGTCGGCGCCAAGGCGGGTTTGGGATATCTGATCACCGCATCACAGCTCAACTTCCAGATCCCCAACATGTACGCCGGCATCGTCACGATCGCCCTGGTGGGCGTCATCTTCAACGGCATCGTGGTGGCCATCGAGGGGCGGCTGTCGGGCTGGCGGGCCACCACCTAACCGAAGGACTTTCCATGACGCGACAACTTCATCTCAACGCCTTCCTCATGGGAGTCGGGCACCACGAGGCGGCGTGGCGGCACGAGCGCACCGATGTGCGAAACCTGACCGACGTCAAGCACTTCCAGCGGCTCGCGCAGGTGGCCGAACGCGGCAAGTTGGATTCGGTGTTCTTCGCCGACGGGTTGGCGGTGGGGCCGCGGGTGAAGCACAACACGCAGGCGATCTTCGAACCGATCACGCTGCTGACCGCGATGGCGACGGTCACCGAGCACGTCGGTCTGATCGCCACCGCGACCACCGGCTACATCGAGCCCTACACCCTGGCCCGCAGCTTCGCCTCGCTGGATCACATCAGCGGCGGCCGGGCCGGATGGAACATCGTCACCTCGGCCGGTGAGGACGAAGCGGCCAACTTCGGTGTCGAGGGCATCCCGGACCATGCCGGCCGCTATCGGCGGGCCGCTGAATTCGTCGATGTGGCAACGGAACTGTGGGACAGCTGGGAGGACGACGCTCTGGTCCTCGACGAGTCCACCGGCATCTTCGCCGACCCGGACCGGGTACACCGGATCGACCATGACGGCGAGCACTTCACGGTGCGGGGCCCGCTGAACTCGCCCCGGTCGGTGCAGGGCCGTCCACTGTTGGTGCAGGCCGGGTCTTCTGAGTCCGGCAAGGATTTCGCCGGGCGCTACGCCGAGGCGATCTTCACCGCGCAGCGCTCGGTCGACGAGGGCAAGGCGTTCTACCGCGACGTGAAGGCCCGCGCGGTGAAATTCGGCCGCAGCGCAGATGAGGTGAAGATCCTGCCCGGCATCGTGCCGTTCATCGGTCCCACCGAGGAGGCCGCGCTGGAGCTGGAACAGCAATTCACCGACCTGATCTCGCCCGAGTACTCGTTGCGTCAGCTGTCGCAGATGCTGGGAGTGGACCTGACCGCGCATGCGCTCGACGCGCCGCTGCCTGCCCTGCCGCCCATCGAGCAGATCCAGGGCAACAAGAGCCGCTATCAACTGGTCAAGGATCTGGCCAGCAGTGAGTCACTGACCGTGCGGCAGCTGATCGCCAAACTCGGTGGCGGCCGCGGGCACCGGACCTTCGCGGGCACCGCCGAGCAGGTGGCCGACAACCTGGAGCTGTGGTTCACCGCGGGCGCGGCCGACGGCTTCAACATCATGCCGCCGTATCTGCCGGGCGGCCTGGAGGATTTCGTCGAGCAGGTGGTGCCGATCCTGCAGCGGCGCGGACTGTTCCGGACTGACTACACCGCGACGACGCTGCGCGGGCATTACGGGCTGGCGCACCGGCCCAGCCGTTACACGGTGACGGCGGCCGAAACCAGCGCGTGAGCGAGGGTGTCCCCGGGGTAATCCGGTGTGACGGCCGTGGACGTGTTGACGGGCGTAGGAACGGGCTCGGCAACGGCGTGATCATGACGCTGGGTGCCGATGTGGCGCCCACTGTGCGCTGAGTGCGCCGACTGTGCGCTCAGATCGCGATTTCGTCGTCAGACGCGATCTGAGCGCACACTCGAAGGTCGGCCCTAGCGGTAGTTGACGAACTGCAGGGCCACGTCGAGGTCCGAGCCCTTGAGCAGGGCGATGATCGCCTGCAGGTCGTCGCGCTTCTTCGAGCTGACCCGGATCTCGTCACCCTGGATCTGCGCCTTGACGCCCTTGGGGCCCTCGTCGCGGATGATCTTGGTGATCTTCTTGGCCTGCTCGCTGCTGATGCCCTGCTTGATGTCGCCGGACACCTTGTAGGTCTTGCCGCTGGCCTGCGGTTCGCCGGCGTCGAAGGCCTTCATCGAGATGTCGCGGCGGACCAATTTCTCCTTGAACACGTCGACCGCGGCCTTGACGCGCTCCTCGGTGCTGGAGGTGAGTTCGATCACCTCTTCGCCCTTCCAGGCGATGCTGGTGTCGGTGCCGCGGAAGTCGAACCGGGTGGACAGTTCCTTGGCGGCCTGGTTGAGCGCGTTATCGACCTCCTGACGGTCGACCTTGCTGACGACGTCGAAGCTGGAATCCGCCATTGGACGCCCCTCCTCTTTCCTCGCTGAATGCTGCCGGTTTGTAACTTGGGTACATCTTCGTTGTACCCTGCTAGTCGCACCAAACCGGAAACGGGGCGGGGCGAAACCAGGCAGATTGCCCGAGCGGCCAATGGGAGCGGACTGTAAATCCGTCGGCTTACGCCTACGCAGGTTCGAATCCTGCATCTGCCACCCAAGTCAGGCCCCCTTTCGAGGGGGCCTGATTGGTTTCGTGGGGCTCGATCGTCACGGCTTGTCACAGGCCGTGTTGATCTCGACGTCCACACCAATCGAGGGGCTGCGGTTGATGGGTGGTCGGCGCCGCCGAGGGGGCATTCGTGGCGGTCGAGGCTGTGATCGCGGAGGGACGCGCCAACTGAGCAGGTAGTTCCGGGGTTCTAGGAGCAGGTTGCTCAGGCTTCAACCGGGGCTGACGGCTTTCTCGGATCTCGGACTGATCTTGCCGCTCAGGCATTGGTGAGGCGGTGTTTTGGCGCTGTGATGACAAGATGCCGATTTCAGCTTTGCCCGGAGTGGTGCGTTTCTCTGACTGCGCTGAGGAACCGTGGGCGAATGGCGGTGGGAGCACGCGAGTAATCGCTGTCGGTCCTGCCGATTCGATGGTCGGTGGATTCGATTGGCGCTTGAGCGTCGCGTCGGTCACAAGTAGTGCCTTCTCCCAGTTCCCTGGAGTGGACCGGGTGATCGTATTGGCCGAGGGGCCGACGATGACGTTGGTGATCGACGGTGAAGAGTTCGAGCTTGATTCGTTTCGTCCCAGACAGTTCGCGGGTGAGTCGGTCGTTGCGTGCGAGACATCGACGCTGTCTTTTGATTTCAATGTGATGACGCGCCGACAGGTGTGTCGAGCTGAAGTCAGCATTCGTGTGGGTTCGGGCCATATCGGCGCGCCGCATGATGGCCTGACGTTTATCGTGGTGCTGGCAGGGTGTGCGACTGTTCGGTCAGCGGACGGTGGCGCGGTGAGACTCAGTCGCTTCGACAGCGTGAGGTTGTCGTCGGCATCTGAGCTATCCGTCGAGGCACAGGGGCGGGCGGCTCTCGTGCGTATCAGCTACACCGATCACCCGTGACGTGCTGACATAGATTCTGTTGACGCCGCCATGTTCGGATCGGATGTTGTCATGGCGAGATCCACTGGGGCCGGGTGTATCCGGTGATGTCGTCGTGCATGCGGGGTTCCCGCTGGCCGGGTTCGCAATAGGGGACGAGCCGCTACATTCGTCGCAGTCAGGTGCGGGGGGTGGCGTCGTCTGGATGGCCTTGGCCGGCCACCACGGTGTGGGCGATCAGGTTGACACCCGGCCGGTACGCCAGATGCAGATAGGTCGGTGCGTGCAGCCGGACGAAGTCGGCGCGGTGACCGGGATACAGCGCGCCGATGTCGTTGCGGCGCAGTGCTGCTGCACCGCCTGCGGTGGCGGCCCACAGGGCTTCAGCGGGAGTGAGATGCATATCGCGCACCGCTAGGGCGATACACAGCGGCATGCTGGTGGTGTAGGAGCTGCCGGGGTTGCAGTCCGTTGCGAGGGCCACCGTGGCACCGGCGTCGAGGAACCGGCGTCCGTTGGGCCACTGAGCCCGGGTGCTGAATTCGGCGCCGGGCAACAAGGTGGCGACTGTCGATGACCCGGCGAGGGCGTCGATGTCCTCGTCGGTGGCGTAGGTGCAGTGATCCACCGAGGCGGCGTCGAGTTCGACGGCAAGTTTGATGCCGTCGCCGCGGCCGAGCTGGCTGGCGTGCAGTCGTGGCTGCAAGCCTCGGGCAACTCCGGCAGTGAGAATGGCGCGCGCTTCATCGACATTGAAGGCACCCCGATCGCAGAAGACGTCGATCCAGCGGGCATGCGGGGCGCACGCCTCGAGCATGGTGGTGCGTACCAGCTCGACGTAATCGTCGCGATGGGAGGCGTATTCGGCTGGCACGACGTGCGCTCCGAGAAAAGTTGTCTCGCTGGTGTAATTGGTCGCCACGCGCAGGCTGCGGGCTTCGTCGGTGACATTGAGCCCGTAGCCGCTCTTGGTCTCGAAGGTAGTGACGCCGGCGTCGCGCAGTTCCCGGCCCAGGCGCGCAACATTGGCGGCCAAGACATCGTCGGTGGCCTGTCGGGTCGCTGCGACTGTTGTGGCGATACCACCGCCGTCGTAGGGCTGCCCCGCCATGCGGGCGGCGAATTCGGCTGCACGGTCGCCATCGAAGACGAGGTGGGCGTGGCTGTCGACGAAGCCGGGAATGACCGCCGCATGCCGGCAGTCGACGCGCTGGTCGGCGGCGGGAGCTTTGGCGGCCGGTCCGACCCAGGCGATCTGCCCATTGTCGACCAGAAGTGCGGCGTCGGTGAGGATTCCGAGCGGGCTGTGATCGCCCTGGGCGGGGTCGTTGGTGACTAGTTCGCCGATGTTGTCGTAGAGCACGGTCATGGGGAGCTCCTGATCGGTTCCGCGTCCAGCAGTGCGGTAATGCTGTGGGCAATTGCGGATGTGGGCTGTTCGATGCTGGTGTGACGGCGGTCGGCCACCACGCGGCGGCCGTCGATGATGACGTCGGTGACGTCGGCGGCGGTCGCGGCGAACACCGCGGTTTCTGCCGCCGCCGGGCTGCCGGCAGTACGGATGGAGTTCAGGTCGACGGCGACGAGGTCGGCGCGGTGGCCGATCCGTAGCTGGCCGGCGTCGCTGAACCCGAGGGCCTGGTGTCCGTTGGCGGTGGCCGCGGTGAGCAGGTCGGCGGCGGCGAACAGGCCGCGTTCACGGCGGGCGAGGCGTTCGTCGAGTTCGACGCCACGGGCTTCCTCGAACAGGTCGATGATGGCGTGGCTGTCGGAGCCCAGGCTGAACAGCCCGGCGGCCTGCATGAGGGCTGTGGCGGGGCCGATGCCGTCGCCGAGGTCGCGTTCGGTGGTGGGGCAGAAGCAGACACCGGTGATGGTGGTGTCGAGGTCGGTGATGTCGGCGTCGGTGAGGTGGGTGGCGTGCACCGCGGTGGTGCGCGGCCCCAGCGCTCCGTGGTCGCGCAGCAGCGCGGTGGGGGTGCAGCCGTGCACGACCAGGCATTGGTCGATCTCGGCGGTCTGTTCCGAGGAGTGCACGTGCAGCGGGGCGTCGTGGGTGGCGGCCCACTCCACGACGGCGCCCATGTGCGCGACGGGGACCCCACGCACCGAGTGCAGTGCCGCGCCGATCACGACGGAGCTGTCGCCGGTGTAGTGCTGGTGCAGGGTTTCGACGCGTTCGGCCCACCGCAGTCCGGTGTGGTCGCCGAAGCGTTGCTGCGGTCCGTCGGCCAATGGCGAACCGTCGACACCCGAGCTGAGATAGCAGGTGTCGAGCAGGGTGATCCGTAACCCGGCGTCGCGGGCGGCGGCGATCAGGGCATGGCCCATCGCGTTGGGATCGGCATAAGGGGTGCCACGATCGTCGTGGTGCAGGTAGTGAAACTCGCCGACGCAGGTGATGCCGGCCAGGACCATCTCCGCGTACACACCGCGCGCCAGCCGGTAGTAGGAATCCGGGGTAAGCCGGTCGGCGACCTGATACATCAGGTTGCGCCAGGTCCAGAACGTGCCGCGGTCACGCTGGGTGCGTGAGCGCAGCGAGCGGTGGAAGGCGTGCGAATGGGCGTTGGCCAATCCCGGCAGGACCAATCCGGTCAGCGCCGTGTCGCCGTCGCCGTGGTCGGTGTCGGCGGTGACGGCGGTGATGTAGCCGTCGGCGACCTCGATGGTGACTCCGTCGGCGACGGTGTCACCACCGAGCCAAGCATGCTGGCACCAGTACCGGGCGGAACTCATTGGCTGATCCAATCGGCCATGACGGCGGCCAGCGCGTCGGCGCCGAGGCGGCAATCGCTGATCTCGGCGTACTCGTCGGGTGAGTGGGAGACGCCAGTGGGGTTGCGCACGAACAACATCGCGGTCGGCAGCACCGCCGCGAGCACACCGGCGTCGTGGCCGGCAGCGGTGGGCAATACGGGCAGCTCACCGAACTGGGGCGCCAGGATGCGCTGAATACGCTCACGCGGTTCCCCGGGGAAGTGCACGGCCGGAGAGACGGACTCGGTTTCGATCTGTACCGAGGTGAGATCGATTCCGGCGTTGCGCGTGGCGTCGGCGGTGATGTCGTCGACGAGGGCGCGCAAGGTGTCCTCGTCGGCGGCGCGGGCATCCAACCACGCCAACACCTTCGACGGAATGGCGTTGGCGCCGTTGGGCGTGACCTGTACCTTGCCGAAGGTGGCGACCGCCTGGTGGGCGGCTGCGCGGGTGCGGGCGTCGTGCACCGAGGTGGCGAAGGTGAGCATGGGGTCGCGGCGGTCGACCAGCCGGGTGGCCCCGGCATGGTTGGCTTCCCCGCAGAACGAGAACTGCCAGCGGCCGTGTGGCCAGATCGCCGAGGCGACGGCCAGCGGCTTGTCCACGAGGTCGAGTGCGCGGCCCTGCTCGACGTGTAGTTCGACGTAGACCCCGACCCGCTGGGTCAGCGTCGGGTCGACGCCGACGTGGCGAGGGTCGCGTCCGGCGGCGCTCATCGCCTCGGCCAGGGAGGTGCCCTCGGCGTCGCGCAGTCCCAAGGCACGTTCGGCGGTGACCGCACCTGCCGACAGTTGCGAGCCGACGCATGCCACGCCGAAGCGCGCGCCCTCCTCGTCGGAGAACGCGGCGACGGCCACGGGGCGATGCGGGGTGACACCGGTGTGCTGCAGGATGTCGATCGCGGCGAAGGCGGTGATGATCCCCAAAGGACCGTCGAATGCGCCGCCGTCGGGAACCGAGTCCAGATGTGACCCGGTGACGAATGCATCGCGCGGGTCACCGGTGTGGCCGGGCGGTAGCCACCAGGCCCACAGGTTGCCGTTGCGGTCCTCTTCGACGCTCATGCCGCGCTGCTGGGCTTCGCCAGTGAACCATTCGCGCAGTGTCAGATCGGCTGTGCTCCAGGCGAATCGGCGATACCCGCCGCTGGCGGGGTCGCGGCCGACGTCGAGGATGGACTCCCACAGAGAGTCGAAGGTGCTCACTTGGCGTCCTGCATGGGGATGCGCACGCCACGCTCCTTGGCGACGTCGGCGGCGTGGTCGTAGCCGGCGTCGACGTGGCGGATGACGCCCATGGCGGGGTCGTTGGTGAGCACCCGCTCGAGTTTGCGTGCGGCCAGTTCGGTGCCGTCGGCCACACACACCTGGCCGGCGTGGATGGAGCGGCCGATCCCGACGCCGCCGCCGTGGTGCAGTGACACCCACGAGGCCCCGGAGGCGGTGTTGACCAGGGCGTTGAGCAGGGGCCAGTCGGCGATGGCGTCCGAGCCGTCGAGCATGGCCTCGGTTTCGCGGTAGGGCGAGGCGACCGATCCGGAGTCGAGGTGATCGCGGCCGATGACGATGGGGGCGGAGATCTCACCGCTGGCCACCATCTCGTTGAACTTCAGCCCTGCGCGGTGGCGCTCGCCGTAGCCGAGCCAGCAGATGCGGGCGGGCAGTCCCTCGAAGGCCACCTTCTCTCCGGCCATGGTGATCCAGCGCCGCAGGTGCTCGTTGTCGGGGAACAGTTCCAGGATGGCGCGGTCGGTGGCTTCGATGTCCTTGGGATCGCCGGACAGTGCGACCCACCGGAACGGGCCCAGGCCCTCCTCGAACTGCGGGCGGATGTAGGCGGGCACGAATCCGGGGAAGTCGAACGCGCGGTTGTAGCCGGCCTTGCGGGCCTCGTCGCGGATGGAGTTGCCGTAGTCGAACACCTCGGCGCCGCGGTCCTTGAATCCGACCATCGCCTCGACCTGACGGGCCATGGAGGCCTGGGCCTGCTCGGTGAAGTAGCCCGGGTCCTTGTCGGCCATCTTGGCCATGTCCTCGAATTCGATCCCGACCGGCAGATACGACAGCGGGTCGTGAGCAGAGGTCTGGTCGGTGACGATATCGATGGGAGCATTGCGCGAGAGCAGTTCGGGGAACACCTCGGCGGCGTTGCCCACGAGGCCGATCGACAGCGGCTTCTTGGCGTCGCGGGCCTCGATGGCCTGGCGGAGCGCGTCGTCGAGGTCGGCGGCCCGAGTGTCGAGGTAGCGGTGGGCGATGCGGCGGTCGATGCGGCTCTCGTCGCAGTCCACGCAGATGGCCACGCCCTCATTCATGGTGACGGCCAGCGGCTGGGCGCCGCCCATGCCGCCGACGCCAGCGGTCAGCGTGATGGTGCCCGCCAGGGTGCCGTTGAACCGCTTCTTGGCCACCGCGCCGAAGGTTTCGTAAGTGCCCTGCAGGATGCCCTGGGTGCCGATGTAGATCCATGATCCGGCCGTCATCTGGCCGTACATGATCAGCCCGGCAGCTTCCAATTCGCGGAAGTACTCCCAGTTGGCCCAGTCGCCGACGAGGTTGGAGTTGGCGATGAGCACCCGCGGGGCCCATTCACTGGTCCGCAGGATGCCGACGGGCTTGCCCGACTGCACAAGCAGCGTCTCGTCGTTCTCGAGGTCACGCAGGCTGGCCACGATCGCGTCGAACGCCTCCCAGCTGCGTGCTGCGCGGCCGGTACCGCCGTAGACGACCAGCTTGTCGGGGTGCTCGGCGACCTCCGGGTCGAGGTTGTTGCTCAGCATGCGCAGGACAGCTTCTTGCTGCCAGCCCTTGCAAGACAGGGTGGCTCCACGGGCGGCGCGCACGGTGCGGGGGCCGGAATTCTGCTCGGTCACGGTGATTCCTTTGAGGGGCTGTGCGGGTGGTGGCGTTGTTGGTGTCCAGCACACCGCATCCGGTCGCATTGCTGCAGAGCCGTTTCCGCGATACTGTCTCGAATCCGAGACAGATGGGTGGGTTGGGTGTCGAGTGCCTCTCCGGCCGTGGGCCGCTCCCTGGAGTTGCTGCTAGCGCTGGCGGCGCGCACCGGTCCGGTCGGTGCGGCGACGCTGGCCCGCGAGCTGGGCATTCCTCGATCAACGGTGTATCACCTGCTCGAAGTGCTCATCGAGCATCACTTCGTCGTGCATCTGCCTGAGCAGCGCGGCTACGGGCTGGGCGTGGCCGCTTTCGAGATCGGTTCGGCCTACATGCGCCACGAACCGCTGGAATTGCTGGCACGGCCGGTGCTGCGCCGACTGGTCGACGCGATCGGCGAGACCGCTCATCTGGGCGTCCTGCATGGCGCGGAGACGCTGTATCTGATCAAGGAACAGCCCGCAGTCGCCCGTGTGCCGGTGACGTTGGTGACCGACGTCGGTGTCCGGCTGCCGGCTCATCTGACGGCCAGCGGGCGGTCGATTCTGGCACACCTGCCCGCCGCTCAGGTGCGCGCGTTGTTCCCGGCGAGCACAGGGTTCGTGATCCGGACCGGCCGTGGTCCGACGTCGCTGCCGCAGCTGCGGCGGCTGCTCGGGGTTGAACGAAGCCAGGGTTGGGCCGAGGAGGACGGCCTGATCACCGAGGGGCTGCACTCGGTGGCTGCGTGCGCGTTCGACCATTCCAGCCGCCCGGTCGCGGCGATCAGCGTGACGCGGCGCGCCGACCGATCCTCGGTGGCGGTCAGCGAGCTGGTTCGTGCGGTGCGTCATGCCGCCCAGCAGCTGACGTGGGCGATGTCGGGGGTAGCGCCGCCGGGCTGGTTCTCGCGTTGACGTTGGTCAGGCGCCGCATTCGCAGTTGTGTGGGCTCTCAAACTGCTGCCGTTGGGCCCTCCGCCGCCGGCGGGCCGATTCGTAACGTTGTGTGGCAACGGGATCGGCGGACTGCAACGCGGGTACGGAAATGGGCCGCCGTTCGGCATCGACGGCGACCATGGTGAAGTAGCAGCTGTCGGTATGGCGCGCGATTCCGGAGATGATGTCGAGGGTGTCGACGCGGATCCCGATCTCCATCGAGGTGCGACCGGTGTAGTTGACCGATGCCGAGAAGGTGACCAGATCGCCGACGTGGATGGCGTCGCGAAACAGGACGCGATCCACCGAGAGCGTCACGACGTAGCTTCGGGCGTAGGCGCTGGCGCACGCGTAGGCGACCTGGTCGAGGATCTTCAGGATCGCTCCGCCGTGGACGTTGCCGGAGAAGTTGGCCATGTCGGGGGTCATCAGCAAGGTCATGGTCAGGCTGCGGGCCGGTGAATCCTGCGCGCCAGTGCTTGCGGAGGTGGGTGTCGGTTCTGGGCCGGTCACGGGTGTGTCCTCACGTGTGGTCGGGTGCCGTCACCGCTGGTGGCGTTGCGGTGCAGGGTGTGGGTCAGCGTGGCGGCGATCAGCGCGGCGGCGGCGCAGATCAGTGCGGGCGCGGTGTAGCTGTGCGTGCTGTCGCGCAAGTAACCCGCCAAGGTGGGGCCGACCAGCGCGGCCAGCCCGACGCTGGTGTAAAGGGCGCCGAGGGTAGCGCCGATTCCGTTGTCACCGAACAGATCTGCGGTAACTGCTGGGTACAGGCTGACGCACCCGCCGTAGGCGAGGCCGAACAGGACGGCGAAGCCGATCAGTACGGGCAGGGCACTGCTGGCCGCCCATCCCAGGAACGAGAACCCGAGGATGGCGGTCAGTGCAGCCAGCACACGCAGGCGCCCCATCCGGTCGGCGATACCGCCGAGCCCGAACCGGCCCAGGATGTTGCCGACGCCGATCAGTGCGATCAGCAGGGTCCCCATCTGCAGGGAGTAGCCCTGGTCACGGGCGGCCGGCACGAGGTGCACGTAGGGGATGAAGGTGCAGATCGAGGCCAGCAGCACCGAGAGGTAGAACCGGGCGAACACCGCGGTGCGCAGGACCGGCAACAGGGGCCGCGACGTCGACGCTATCGCCGCCGGGACGGCACGCGGACGTCGCCGAACCAGCAGCGCCGCAGGCAATCCCGCGGTGGCGATGGCGGCGCCGAGGATGACGAAGCACGTGCGCCATCCCAGTGTCGGCAAGACGGCGCCGACGGCCATCGGCGCCACGACCGTGCCGATTCCCAGTCCCGCGGTGGCGATGCCCGCCGCTGCGGAGCGCTTGACGGCGAACCAGGTTTGCACGGCGGCCATCGACGGTACATAGAGCAGGCCGATGCCCAAGCCGACACCGAGGCCGTAGCAGGCGTAGAGAGCGCTGAGCGTCGGTGCGCGCGAGGCCGCCAGGTATCCGGTCGTCATCACCAAGACCCCAGCCACGCACATCAGGCGGATGGATACGCGGTCGGCAAGTCGCCCCGCGATGGCGCCGAACAAGTGAAAACCGCCTGCAGCCAACGAGAACACCAATGCCACCGCCGAACGGGAGGCGTGGAACTCGTCGGCCAAGCCGGGAAAGGCGGCGGAAAAGGAGTATGCCGAGCCGTAGGTGACAGCGGTCAAGGCATGTACGGCCCACACCACCCTCCAACCGGCCCGGGTATCCAACCCTCGTGTGTCGCAGTCTGCCTCGGTCGCCGTCGGCGATGCCACCGCGGCCGAATCAGGGTGGCCGCCGCTCATCGGCCCCGGTCGCAGCGCAGTGCTGCGGCGCGCCGTCGAGTGGCCTCGGCGAGTTGGTGTGCTCTACCGGCGTCCGGGCCGCCGTGGCCGGCGATGGTGCTGTGCAGGTCGGCCTTGGCGTCCAACCATGCGGCCAGTGCCTCGCCGTCGGCGTCGCTGCAAGGTTTCGTAACCGAGAGCGTCGTCAGCGTGCGCAGGATGCTCATGCCGGTCCTTTCGTCGGATTTGTCCCAGAACGCCAGCAACCTTGGATGGCGACTTGTCAGCGCGCGGGGGAGGGGGCGTGCGGACTGGCGGTGGCGGCCCAGTTGAGGCTGTCGATCGCGGCCAGCACGGCATCCTCGGCGTCACGGCCACCGACGGTGACCCGCACTCCTTCGCCGTCGAACGCCCGGACCGAAACACCTCGGGCAACACAGGCGTCCTGAAGCTCCACTGTGCGCGACCCGACGGGGAACCAGACGAAGTTCGCACCGCTGGCCGGGGTAGCGAGCCCGCGCTTCGCGGCCTCGCTACGCAGGTACTCGCGTCCGTCGCGGACCACCTTGACGATGTGATCGGTGTGATCGGTGTCGGCCCACGCGGCCCGGGCGCCGGCCTCGGCAAGCCGGCTCAATCCGAACGGTGGCGCGGCTGCGCGGATGTTGGCGGCGACCTCCGGATGGGCGACCATGTACCCGGCGCGTAGTCCGGCCAGGCCGTAGGCCTTGGAAAAAGTCCGGAAGACAACGACATTGGGGTATTGGTGGACCAGGCTGAGCCCGTCGACGTTGGTGCTGGCGAACTCCTGGTAGGCCTCGTCGAGCAGTACCAGCACGTTGCCTGGCGCCGAGGTGATGAGGCGCTCGATCTCGCTGCGGGGCAGTTCGGTGCCGGTTGGATTGTTGGGGTTGCACACGATGATCGCCCGGGTGGCCGGGGTGATTGCGGCCAGCATTGCGTCAATGTCGTGGGTGTGGGTGGCATCGAGGGAAACCGCGACCGGGGTGGCCCCGACGACACCGATGAGGATCGGGTAGGCCTCATAGCTGCGCCAGGCGTGCACGACCTCGGAGCCGGCCCCGGTGTAGGCGGCCAGCGTGTGCTGCAGCACCGCCAGAGATCCGCCGCCGACGACGATCTGCTCGGGGGCGACCTGCAACCGGGTGCTCAGATCGGCGATGAGCAGATCACCTTGCAGCGAGGGATACAGGTGAGCCTGCCCGGCCGCCTCCGCGATGGCCTGCTGCACACGCGGCGACGGCGGCACCGTCGATTCATTCGACGACGCGCGCCAGCGCACCTGGCTCAGGCCCGCGGCGCGCGAGTAACGGGGCAGCTCGGCCACCACGGGACGAGGCCGTACGGTCGGGCGGACGGGCTGATCGGGCACGGATGCTCCCAGTGGGTGGGCGGGGACGGAGCGGGTCACTGCAATGCGCCGATCGCACTCTCGGCGGCTGCCACCAGCGCCCCACTGTGGGCCAGGTCGACGACGGCGCCGATCTCGGGGGACAGGTAGCGGTCGGCGCCCGGGCCGGGAACGTGTGTGCGGACGGCGGCGATGACGGCCGCGGTCGCCGGTGCCGGGGTCAGCGGCGCGCGCAGGTCGAGGGCGCGTGCGGCGGTGAGCACTTCCACGGCCAGTACCCGGCTGAGCCCGTCGATCGCGCGGCGCAGCTTGCGTGCTGCCGACCAGCCCATCGACACATGGTCTTCCTGCATCGCCGAGGACGGGATCGAATCCACGCTGGCCGGGACGGCCAGGCGCTTGAGCTCGGAGACGATGCCGGCCTGGGTGTACTGGGCGATCATGTGACCGCTGTCCACGCCGGGATCATCGGCGAGGAACGCGTTGAGTCCGTGGTTGCGCGCCGGATCCAGGAACCGGTCGGTGCGCCGTTCACTGATCGAGGCCAGATCGGCCACGACGATGGCCAGGAAGTCCAGCACGTAGGCCACCGGAGCGCCGTGGAAATTGCCGTTGGACTCCACCCGGCCGTCGAGGGTGACCACCGGGTTGTCCACGGCGCTGGCCAGTTCGCGCTGGGCTACCAGCCGGGCGTGTTCGACGGTGTCGCGAGCGGCCCCGGCGACCTGCGGAGCGCAGCGCAGCGAATAGGCGTCCTGCACCACGGTGCAGTTGTCGGTCTTGTGGCTGGCGACGATGGCCGAATTGGCAAGCAAGCGCGTCATGTTCGCCGCGGCCAAGCCTTGCCCCGGGTGCGGCCGCAGCTCCTGCAGATCGGCGGCGAACACCCGCTCGGTGCCCAGCAGACCTTCCACGCTCATTGCGGCGGCGATATCGGCCAGCCGCAGCAGACTGTCGAGTTCATGTAGTGCGAGGACCAGCTGGCCGAGCATGCCGTCGGTGCCGTTGATCAGTGCCAGGCCTTCTTTTTCGGCCAGCACGACGGGCTGCAGTCCGTGTTCGGAGAGTGCCTCGGCTGCGGATTTGAGTTCGCCGTCGCGGGTGCGGACCTGCCCTTCGCCGATGAGTGCCAGTGCCACGTGCGCCAGCGGCGCCAAGTCGCCGGAGCAGCCCAAGCTGCCGTACTCGTAGACCACCGGGGTGATGCCTGCCGAGAGCAGCCCGGCGTAGGCCTGGACCACCACGGGCCGCACGCCGGTGCGCCCGGTGGCCAGCGTCGATAAACGCAGCAGCATCAGGGCACGCACCACTTCGCGTTCCACCTCGGTGCCCGAACCGGCAGCATGCGAGCGGATCAGGCTGCGCTGCAACTGGGTGCGCAACTCGTGTGGGATGTGGCGGGTTGCCAGGGCGCCGAAGCCGGTGGATACACCGTAGACAGGGGCCGGGTCCGCGGCCAGGGCGTCGATGCGCGCCCTGCTCTCGGCGACTGCGGTCATCGCCTCATCGGACAACTGCACGGCGGCATCGTCGCGGGCGACCGCAATCACGTCGGCGAAGCTGACTGGCCCGATTCCCACCGTGACGACGGCGGTGGGCTGCAGCGTGGTGGTCGGGGAGGACGGAGTCATCAATTTCACCTTTGTCTTGTATTGCAGACGTAAGTCTCGTTTGTTTGATACTGGTGGGAGCTAGGCCGCTGTGTAAGAAGCCAAAAATTGGTCAGTGCTGTTGCAGCAGCGAGCGGCCGCGTTTGCGCAGCTCGTCAACGCTGGTGACGCCGAGAAGTGCCAGAGTCCGGCTGAATTGATCCGACAACAGCCCGATCGCCTTGTCGACACCGGCTCCGCCGCCGGCGACCAGACCCCACAAGTAGGGGCGGCCGATGAACGCCGCATCGGCGCCCAGGGCCAGGGCGGTGGCGATGTCGGCGCCGTGGCGCACCCCGGAGTCGACGAAGATGGCGAAGTCTGAGCCGGCAGCGTCGCGTACGGGTGCAACGAGATCGATTGGCGCGACCGTACGGTCGAGTTGGCGACCGCCGTGGTTGGACAGGTGCACTCCGTCGATGCCCAGATCGTGGGCGCGGGTGGCGTCCTCCGGGCCGAGCGGACCTTTAAGCACCACGGGTCCGGGCCACAGATCGCGGATGCGAGCCAGGTCTTGCCACGACACCGATGGGTCGAACTGCTTGGTGATGTTCTCGATGGTGTAGCCCTCGCCGCCGGTGCCACTGGTGACGTTGGCGAACTCCAGTGCCGGGCTGGCCAGCATCTTCGTCCAGTACCCCGGGCGCAGGCCGATGTCGACGAGACCCTTGAGGGTCATCTGCGGGGGGATTGTCAGGCCGTTGCGCGCGTCGCGGACCCGGTAGCCCGAGACGGCGGTGTCGACGGCGATCTCCAGTACCCGGTAACCGGCGGAGGCTGCGCGCGTCACCAGTTGCGCGGTGAGGTCGCGGTCCTTCCAGATGTACAGCTGAAACCATCGGTCGGTGTCGCCGGCTCCGCGATGAGCGGCCAAGTCCTCCAGGGAGGTCGAGGCCATCGTGGACAGCACATAGGGGATCCCGGCGCGGCCGGCGGCGCCGGCGACCGCGGGCTCGCCCAGAGCCGAGATCATCCGTGTGTAGCCGGTGGGTGCCAGACCCAGCGGCATTGTGCTGTGTTGGCCGAGCAGTGTGGTCGATGTATCGACGTTGGCGACGTCGATCAGCACGCTGGGGGTGAACTGCCAGCGCCGGAAGGCCGCGACGTTGTTGGCCAGACTCAGTTCTTCGTCGGCGCCCCCGTCGACGTAGTCGGCAACGGGGCGTGGCAGTCGTCGGCGCGAAAGCCGGTGCAGATCCTCGATGGTCCTGCAGGCGTCCAGCCGGGCGGTGCGGCGATCGATTTGTGGCGGCTTGACCTGAATGAGGGCGCGTACCTCGCGGGCCTTCATGCCGGTGTGGCTTCCTGTTCGTCGGCCATCGCGTCGGCCTGCGGGCTAGGCGTGGACGGGATGGCGTAGGTGGGTTCGGGGTAGTTGGCGCGTGTCGGGAATTTCTTCATGAGGAAGATGTAGAGGCCGCCGGCAATGAAGATGCCGAGGATCCAGGAGATGTCGGCGCCGCCAAGCGCAGTGGCGATCGGGCCGGTGTAGAAGGGGCTGGCGATGAACGGGATCTCGACAATGATGCCGACAAGGTAGGCGGTCATCGCGCGCCAGTCCACACCGCCGTAGTGCCCGTGCGGCTTGAACATGTCGTCGATGCTGTAGCGCTCCTTGCGTATGACGTAGAAGTCGGCCAAGTTGATCGAGGTCCACGGGATCAGGAAGTAAGCCAGCAGCAGGATGAAGTTGCTGAAGTTGATCAGGAAGTTGTCCTTGCCGAGGATGCCGATCGTCGTGGCCACCGCGGCCACGGCCACGATCAGCCCCACGCGCATCGACGGGGAAACCTTCATCTTGAACACCGAGTTGAGCACCGTGCTGGTCGACATGAACATGCCGTAGACGTTCAGGGAGTTCACTCCGATGACGCCGGCGATGATGATCAGGAAGAACAACGCGTGCCACCCGGCAGCCTGGGCGACGATGAAGTCCACCGATCCGCCATCGAATGCATCGGCGGCGACGGCGGTCGCGGTGGCGCCGAAGGCGAACATGAACGTCGTAGACAGCACCGCGCCGGCGTAGGTGTACCAGAATGCGGCGCGTACCGAGGTGTCGGCGGGCAGGTAGCGCGAATAGTCGGCAACGTAGGGTGCGTACGTCAGCTGCCAGGTGGCCGCGATCGCGGCGGCGGCCAGGAACAGTGCCCAGGAGAAGTCGTTCATCGTCCATACCGCGGCGAGGTCGTTGGCCGTCACCAGCCGGTAGCTCAGATAGAGGAAGGCCAGGCCGCTGATCACCGAGAGCCATTTCTCGGCGGCGTGAATAAGGCGGTACCCGACGATGGCCAGCGTGGCGGTGACGACCACGACGACGATGATCGAGGCGTCGATATTGACGCCGGTCAGGCTGGAGAAGGCGGCTCCGCCCTGCACGGCGGTGGTGGCGAAGTAGCCGATGTACATCAGGAGCACCAGAATGAGCGGCAGCACGGCACCGTAGAAGCCGAACTGGGCGCGCGACTGGATCATCTGCGGAATGCCGAGGATGGGGCCTTGCGCGGAATGCAGGGCCATGAAGACCGCGCCGATGAGGTTGCCGACCAGGCTAGCCAGCAGCGCCCACGGTAGCGACAGGCCGATGGCGACGGAGATGGCGCCGGCGGCGATCGCGGTGACTTGCAGGTTGGCGCCAAACCAAAGGGTGAACAGGCTGCGGACCCGTCCGTGTCGCTCGTGATGAGGCACGTACTCGATCGAGCGCTGCTCGGGGTTGAGGATGGACATGGTGTGTGGTCCCTTCGGTGCGCCCGCGGGCTATCGGGGAAGTGGTGTGAAAAGGCAAGTGGGATAGCACATTTTGAGTTGTGGGAGAGGTGACCTCCGTGAGCCGCGGGGAGGACCGGGCCGGGCTCACGGAGGTCGGCCTGTCAGTGCCGGTTCAGTCGGCGGGTGACGGCGAACTCGTGGGCGGGGAAGCCCTCGTGGCGGGTGAAGGCGATCACCGTGTCCGACATCCGTTTGAGCGCCTCGGGCGTGGACTTTGCCACAGCGGTGCGCTTGCGGAAGGCGTCGGCGGTGACGCCGCTGCTGACCTTGGCGTAGCCGCTGGTGGGCAGCGCGGCGGGGCAGCCGATGATGAAGTTGGCCATCGACACCGTGGTGTGTTGACCGATAAGGATTTCTCCGGCATCCACCAGCAGGTCCAGGGCGTGGTCTTCGTCGCGGACGGCGATCTGCATGTGCTCGGGGGCGAACGCGTTGGCGACTTCGGCGGATTCCTCGACTGATGTGGTCAGGACGGCGCCGCCGTTCTTGCCCAGTGCCTGACGGGCGTACTCGGCGCGGTTGTCGGGCAGATCGAGCAGCTGCTTGGCGACCTCGACCTGGACCGCGTCGATGAGGGCCTGGCTGTCGGTGACGAACACGCTCGTGGAATCGGCGCCGTGCTCGGCCTCGTTGAGCAGGTCGGCGGCCAGCAGGTACGGGTCAGCGGAGTCGTCGGCCAGGATCAGTGACTCGCTGGGACCCAGCAGCATCACGCTGACGGTGCCGTAGCGCTGCACCTCGACCTGGGCGCAGGTGACCGGCGGGCTGCCAGGTCCGCAGACCTTGCGGACCTGCGGCACGCTCTCGGTGCCGAACGCCAATGCGGCGATACCGGCCGGACCGTTGGCGCGGAACACGTCGTGGATGCCCAATTCGTCGGCCACGACCAGAACGGCCGGGTCGACCTCTCCGTCCCCGCCGGGGATGGGCGGCACGACCACGGCGATCTTCTGCACACCTGCCACCACCGCTGGGGCACCCAGCTGAGCCATCACCGACGGGTAGGAGCCCTTGCCGCTGGGCACGAACAACCCGGCGCTGGCGATCGGGGTCACCTTCTCGCCGACCATCAGACCCGGCTCGCTTTCGAAGCTCCAGTCGCCGTGAGCGGTGAGCTGTTCGTTGAACGACTTCAGGTGTGCCAGGAGGTCCCGGATCGCGGTGAGCAGTTCGGGGCTGATCTTCTCCCGTGCCGCGGCGAATTCTTCGGGCGAAACCCGGATGCGATCAGGGGTGATGGAGATCTTGTCCCATTTTTCCAGGGCGCGGATCAGGCCGGCGTCACCGTTCTGGCGGACGTCCTCGATGATTTCCAACACGCCTTCGCGCAGGTTGGGGTCGAAGATCTTGGCGCTGCCGCGGTCGATGAGATCGGCCCGGTCTGCGGTCGACATCTCCTGCCAGAGGCCGCGCTCGAGGATGGGGCGGTCGGTTGACATGTGCATGACTCCCATTGGTTCGGTGACTGTAGGTGAGGCAAGCGTCACACTCGCCGCACGTCTTGTATACGAGACATTGATCTGTAATGCAAGACTTGATGACGGATCGGGGAACATTCTGAAGGGGTTGGAATGCGGCGGGACGCGAACCGCCAGGCGCGCGCCGGATGCGCGGGCCTGGCGGGCAACAGCGTCGTCTAGATGTTGCTGGCCCCGGCGATAGGAATGGTCGCACCGCTGAGGAACGGGGCCTGGTTGGCGAGCAGGAAGGCCACGGTGGCGCCGATGTCGGCGGCTTCGCCGAATCTGCCCGCCGGTATGCGGGCCAGCAGCTCAGCCCTGACCTGTGGATCGTCGAGGTACTGGGCGGTCATGTTGGTGCGGAAATAACCCGGGCACACGCACGTGACGCACAGGCCGTCGGTACTCCACTCCTGGGCCAAGGTGCTCGCCAGCGCGGCCGCGGCGGCCTTGCTGGCGTTGTAGTCGGCGAAGTGCGCTTCGGGTCGCATCGCGTTGACCGAGGCGTTGACGACGATGGCCCCCGGCCGGGTCAGGACGCGGTGCGCGGCCTGGGCTCCGTGCAGGATGCCGAGCACGTTGACGTCGAGTACCCGGCGAAAGGTCGCAGGATCAAGCTGCTCGGCGGGTTTACCCTCCCCGTCGATCCCGGCATTGAGGAAAACTCCGTCGAGCCCTCCGAACGCTGTCGCGGCGTCGTCAAACGTCTGATGGACGGCCGCGGCATCCGCGGCATCACAGATGCTGCCGCCGGCAGCGCCACGTCCGAGGGCAGCGGCGACGGACTGTTCGCTGGTACCGGTCACCCACACCTGGTGGCCTTCGGCGCTGAGGTACTGGGCGCACATGTCGCCGATGCCGCTGGTGCCGCCGGTGATCAGATAGCGCCGTGGAGTGGTCATGCGGTGCACCGAATCAGGACTTTGATGGCTTCTCGCATGCCACCGTCGGTCACGAAGGACGGGATCTCGGCGAGGTCGACGGTGTGGGTGACGATGGCGTTGTACCGCTCGGGCTTCTCGGCGAGGGCGGCGAGCGCCTCGTCGACGTGGTGGTCGTCGAATCCGACGCTGCCCACGACGTGCAGGCTGTGCTCGACGATTGTGGCCGGCAACACGGTGGCCGATGCGTGGCCCAGCGCGATGAGCAGAATGGAGCCGCCGAACGCGGTGGCGGCGATGGCGGTCTCCAAAGAGCCGTCATAACCTGCGGCATCGATCACCACGGAGTACCGGTCCGTCCCGGTCAGTACTCCGACGCGAGCACCCTGGGTGTGCGCCAGCTCGGCGCGTAGGGCGTTCGGCTCGACCACGGTGACGGCGGCGTGCGGCCACCGGCGTGCGACCTCGGCGTGGGCCAGCGCCCCGATCGGACCGTAACCGAGAATGCCCACGGTCTCGGGGTGGTCGACGGGAATCTGGTCGATGGCGCACATGACGACGGCCAGCGGCTCGGCCAGCACGGCATCGGCCGTGCTCAGACCGGGCGGCACGCGATAGAGGCTGTCGCCGGGGATCACCATGGCCCCGGCGTAGCCGCCAGGTCGGGCTTCGCCGAGCCATTGGAGATCCTCGGCCAAGCGGTCGGATTGCTGGCGGCCATCGACGACACGACACGGTATCCGTGAATCGGCCACCACCGCTTCGCCCGCGGCGAAGCTCGCATGCCGCGACTGGCGCACCCGCCCGGCCACTTCGTGCCCCAACGTGGCCGGCCAGTAGGCCACCCAGTCACCCGTCTGCAGGACGTGCAGGTCCGATCCGCAGATCCCGGCATAGTCGACGTCAACGAGGACGTCACCGTCGGCCAGGTCGGTCAGCTCGCGCGTGCCGACGCTCAGGGACAAGTTCTCGCCCAATAGCAAGGCTGTGGTTTGCGCCGGCCCACCACCGGGATCTGTGATCCAAGACATGAGTCTTGATTACCAGACTCGGGGGCAAAGTGGAATGGCAAAGTGGAATAGCGTGCCCGGCGATGGTCAGGCGATGCCGGAGGCGCCTCCATCGCCCGGCGCCTCATTCACCCGCGCGCCGAAGCTTTCCGAGAAGTCTGCTGCTGTAGCGACCACCGTCTTGGTGATCTCGGCAGCCTGTTCGGCTGTCTTGGTGGCCGACATGTACGCCACGCCGAGTGCCGCGACAGCGCGGCCGTCGCGAGTGAGCACGGGGCTGGCGATGCAGTCAATACCTGAGGTGGTGGTGCCCTGTTCGTGGGCGTAGCCGTGGGCGCGCACCTCGTGGAGCACCTCGCGCAGCGCCGACAACGAGGTTGGCCCCTCGCCTGTGCGCGACTGCCAGGCGTAGCCGTCATACAGCGTCGAGAGCTGCTCGACATCCAGACGGCTGAGGATGGCCCGGCCCACCGCGGTCAAATGTGCCGGTAGCCGCGAACCGACCTCGGTCACCAGTCGAACGCCTGGTGTCAGGGGCTCGCGCTTGTCCAGGTAGATGACGTCGGTGCCCTGCAGTACGGCGAGGTGTGATGTTTCGTTGACAGCATTGGTCAAGGCGAGCATGTAGCGCTGGCCGGCGCGATGTAGCGGTCCTGACCGCATATAGGACGCGCCAACCTCGAAGGCCGACACGCCCAGAGTCCAGGCTCGTTGATCGGGCCAGTACGAGACGAAGCGGCGTTCCCGCATGACGTTGAGCAGATGGTGGGTGGTGCTTTTCGGCAGGGACAGCGTCTCCGCGATCTCCATGGTCGCCATCGGAACTCCTCGTCGCGCAAGCAAGTCCAGCACGTCCATGACGCGCTCAGCAGACTTCACGCGACTTGCCGTGGCCACAGCCCGTCCCCCTCTCGCCCCTTGTCGTCTCGGATACAAGACAACAATCTGTGGTAATAGGTTAGCCGACCTGGGCTCTGGCCCGTTCCCGGTGAATGAGCCCACCAAGTTCTAGAGTCCTGAGCGCGATTCACAGCTCACCCATAAGGCCAAGAGAGCGCTTAGCTAGCCCCTCGCCCTACGTTGACCTCGCTCGAACCGATTCGTGGTTCGACGAAGCCGCAAGGAGGCGGTGAAGATGAGCCCAATCAGGATGCGGTTCAGCGGCTTAGGTGTCGTAGCGGCTGCGCTGGCATCGTCGATCAGCAAAACGCAATCGACGAGTCGATGACGGCTGGGAACAACTAACGGATCTGGCACTTTGTGACTACCGACCGATCACCGATCTTGCGCCGGCCAGATTGGTTGTCGCCTGGTCGCAGCAGTCCCGCTCCACTGCGGTCGCCGCATTCGTCAACTCTGCGACCGCCGTTGCCGCACGCGCACGAGGAGACAAACCACTCTCAAGGTCGTGGTGACCTGACAGTCTCTGTCCCAGGGGCCGCTCGTACCGGGGTTGCCGTCGCTCAGGCGTGGCGGTGAAATGCTGCCCCGGGGGCCTGATTGGTTTCAGCGGCCGCGCAGCCGTGGCTGATAATCGACTCGACACCGTCGGGAGAATCGACGTCATGACCGCGTACCACCACGTCGCCGACCACAAGCTGGTGAACTTCGCCAGCCACATCGACGACAACACCATCGAGCAGGCGAAGCAGACCGCCTCGATGCCGTTCGTGCATCCCCATGTCGCGCTGATGCCGGATGCTCACAGCGGCAAGGGGTCAGCCGTCGGCACGGTGATCCCGACCATTGACGCCGTGATCCCGGCCGCGGTCGGCGTCGACATCGGCTGCGGCATGATCGCTGCCCGCACGGAATTCACCGCTGCCGATATTCAGGACCGTGACCTGGCTGCCCTGCGTACCGCGATCGAGACGACGATTCCGCTGTCGCCTGGCAACTACAACGACACGCTCGCCCGGTTCCCGTTCACGGAGGGCCGCATCGCCGACCTCGAACACTTGGCAGGAGACGGCGGAATCGACCTCTCCCACTCACCCAAGTGGCGCGAGCAACTCGGTTCCCTCGGCGGCGGCAACCACTTCATCGAACTGTGCCTGGATCAGGACGATCGGGTGTGGCTGTTCCTGCATTCCGGTTCTCGTGGTGTGGGAAACAAGATCGCCCAGAAGCACATCAAGGTTGCGCAGAAGCTCATGAAGCGGTGGTGGATCGACCTGCCCAACCCGGACCTCGCCTACCTGCCTCAGGGCACACCGGAGTTCACCGACTATCTGCGGGAACTCAACTGGGCGCAGCGATTCGCCTTCGAGAACCGCGCCGAGATGATGGATCGTTACATGTGGGTGTTCGCCGCGTGGATGGGTTATGCCCAGTTGGACCAGCCACGTACGGCGGGCGACTTCGAGGTCGAGCGGATCAACACTCACCACAACTACACCCGCAAGGAACACCACGGTGGCCGCGATGTGTGGCTGACCCGTAAGGGTGCGATCGACGCCCACGCAGGCGTCATGGGGCTGATTCCCGGCAGCATGGGGACGCGTTCGTATGTGGTGCGCGGCAAGGGCAACCCCGCCGGCCTGTGCTCAGCGCCGCACGGTGCCGGGCGCCGGTTCTCCCGTAACGAGGCGCGTCGCCGGTTCACTGCCGACGACCTCGCACAGCGGATGCAGGGTATCGAGTACCGCCACGGCGCGGAATGGGTCGACGAGATCCCCGACGCGTACAAGGACATCGACGTCGTCATGGCGGACGCAGCCGGCCTCGTCGAGATTGAGCATGAGCTGCGTCAGGTGCTCAACGTGAAGGGCACGTAGGTCCTGGGCTGCCAGGTCAGGACCTACGCCCGACTACGAGATAGGCCGCGGGCAGCACACCCGAGGTGCTCAGCAGTCCGAGGGCGCTGCCCCACAACCACTTTGGCCCCTTGATCTGGTTCGGCTGGCGGCCCGCGAGGTCACGCAGCGCCCAGGCCCGCAACCCGGCGTCGACTGCTGCCACGGCGATGACGGCCTTCTTGGCATTGGGGGACAGGTCATTCCAGCGCTTCTTGGCCACTAGGGCGGTCCTTTCGAGGAAGGGCGAGTTACGGACTGAGGGGCATCGTCGTCACCGGCGAGCCGCCGGAGCTGGAACCGCTGCCGCTGCCGGAGCCACTACCGCGACCGAACAGTCCGCCGCCGGACGAAGACCCACCAAACGGGGAGTCACCACCAAACGGAGACTGTGGTGCCACCGTTGTGACCGGAGCCTGAGTCGCCGGAGCCTGAGTCACGGGCTGTTCGACCGGGGGTGTGTATGCCGGCGCGGTGTGGGCCGGAGCCTCGATCGTCGGCTCCGACGCTTCCGTGGACGTGTGTGTCGGCGGCACGGTGGTGGTCGGCGGCGCCACCGTGGTGGTGGGCGGTGCCGTCGTCGTGGGTGGCGCGGTAGTGGTCGGCGGCGCGGTGGTCGTCGTCGGCGGTGCCGTTGTCGTCGTAGGCGGTGCCGTGGTGGTGGTCGGCGGGGCTGTCGTTGTCGTCGGGGGAGCCGTAGTGGTGGTGGGTGGTGCGGTGGTCGTGGTCGGCGGGGTCGTCGGAGGTGTCGTCGGCACCCACGTCGGCACAGTCGGCCACACAACCGGAGGGATCGGGATCGGAATGGGCACCGGCACAGGCACAGGTACTGGAACTGGTCCCGGTGCAATCTCGACGGGCGGAGGCGCCGGCACGGCCGGAGGTGCGGCCGGCGGCACTACCGCAGGAGCCTGGTTGACCGGCTGGTTGCCGGTGTCAGAGCGCACCTTGGGCGCAGCCGGAGCGGCGGGTGGCGGGGTGAGCACCGCCACGGGCAGTGCCACCGGATCCGGCTCATGCGGCACCGGCGGGAGGTAGTTACCTGGCACGGTGGCCGCCTGCTGGGTGGGCGCGGGCTGGGCCCGCACATCGGCTGTCGGCCGGACGTTGATCGCGACGGTGACGGCCAATGTGGCGAAGCTGACCACCACGAATGCCAAGGCGCTGCCCATCAGCAGCATCCGCGGCGGCGGCGGCGCGATGACGGTCGTGTACTCCGGGTCGTCTTCCTGCTCGGGGACGAACTCGTTGACCGCGTCCATGGGCATCTCGTCGGCCCAGGGCTCGTCATCGGCCGCCTGTGAGTAGGCCAGGTCCGGCCCGACGGCGGCGGCGTCCCCACGGGCGGGTGCGATCTGGGTGGCATCGGCGGCGGCAGGAGCCATTTGCGTGGCATCAGCGGCAGCTGGCGCCATCTGCGTGGCATCGGCTGCGGCGGGAGCCATTTGGGTGGCCGCCGATACAGGTGCCATCTGCGTCGCCTCGAGGGCAGGTGCCATCTGGGTGGCCGCGCCGGCCGGTGCGACATCGCCGACCAGTTGGGCCGCACCCCGGGCGATCGCGTAGCCCGCGTCCGGTGCCACCTCCACCGGTGCGGTCGAACGAAGCTCTGCCGCAACGGAATCAAGATCGAGGCGCTGTCCGACCAACAGCACGCGCCCCGGGGCTTCGCCGGCGGGTACCCGGTGCAGCACGGCTGCACACGCGGCGGCCGCCCCGGCAGTGCCGATCGGCATCGTGGCCAATGTCGTCAATGTCGACGCGGGTGCCTCGCTGGCCTGGCCGACCGTCGTCAGCGACACGGTGTCGTCATCGGCGAGCAGCAGTGCGGCGTCTGCACCTACGCTGCGGGCCAGTGCTGCGGCGGCCTCGGCTTCGGTCACCACCTCGACGTTGGGCACCCCGGCGTCGAGCACCGTCCGGCGCAACGTGTCGGCGGCCGAATCGTCGGGCACGCACAGTCGGGTCGCGGCGACCTGATTACCGGACTCGGTCACCGCGCGGTAGGTGCCGATGATGGTCTCGGCCAACTCCGACATCTCGGCAACCAGGTCGTCGGGCAGATCGAGCGCGTACTGATCCAGAACCTGGCCGCCACTCGCGGGCGAACCGATCATGGCCAAGCGCGCCACACGCCCGGTGACCGCCACCCCGAGGACTACGTCCACGGCCCCACTCCTTGCTTCATGGATGTATTTCGATCCCCGACGGACATTTCCAAGCTACCGCACAGCTGCGACAGGCCCTGCTGGTCAAACGGCGCGGTAGCCAGCGCTGCTTGTGCGTCGGAGCAAAAGTGAGCACGCTGGTTGAGTCCCGTTGCGTTGTCACTCATAGAGAGGAATCGGTAGTTGAGCGACGAGCGTTACGACGCGTCCGCCACCGTGCAGGTGGCGACAATGGCCGCGCGGGTCGTGGAGCGACCCCCGCGGGTCGGCTACGTACCCAGCCGGACCAACCGGGTGCGTGACGGCTTCGCCGTGGCGCTGCTCGTCGTCGCGATGCTGCTCCCGTGGAACCTTGAATTCGGCCTTGGGGTGCCCGGCAGTGCCGGGTCGACGTTCGGCGTGCTGGCCGTCGTGACGCTGCTGGCCATCGGCGCCGCGCTCGCCCCGCACCTCGGTCCGTTCCGCCTGGCCGCCCCCAAATCCGACGTCGGTCGCACCAGCCGCATCCGGCTCGTGCTCAGCGCCGCCTACCTCGTCGTGGTCATCTGTTTCGTCGGGTACCACCTTGCGCAGACGGTGGGCAGCGGCGGAACCGGGGCCGTGCCGCCGGGGGTGGGGCCGGGCATGCTGCTCGGCCTCGCCGGCGCACTGCTGGCGGCGCAGCCGCCCATCACGTCGATCACGATCGAGGACAACAGGTTTCGCCGCTGGTACGCCATAGCCCGGGCGATCGGTTTCCTCTCGATCGCCTTGGCGACGCTGTCGGTTGCATTCAACCTCTACTGGCGGCTGCGGTACCTGTTCGTCACCCAGGTCGAGTTCGGCAGTCACGACATCGCCGTTATCGTCACCACCCTGCTCTACGGCGCGGAGGCGATGATCGCTCTGGTCATCGCCTCGCGCTGGCTCACCGAGCGCACCGGGGCGGCGCGGTTGGCCACGACGGCCATCGGTGTCTCGGGCGCGATCGCTGCCACTCTGGTGTGGCTTGCCGGCATCGGCCGCGATATCGACGCCTTCCACGGCATCGCCCAGAACACCTCGACGGCGGCCGTGGGCTACGAGGGCTACCTCGCCTGGGCGGCTGCCGCCGCGATCGTGGCGCCGACGACGCTGTACGCCGTCTTCCTGATCAAGCCGCCGACCGTCGGCGCCTACCGCGGTGCCGCGCAGAAGTGCCTGACGCTCATCGCCTTCTGGGCGTTCGCGGCGGCGGCGCTGCGGATCGTCGACTTCCTGATCGCCCTATCGCTCGACCTCCCACGGGCGGCGTACGACACCGTCGCGATGACGGTGTTCAACCTGGTCACCGCACTGGTCGCGCGGTGGCTGCACCGCCAGCTCGAGCAGGGGCTGACCTCGACGACCGTGGCCGCCGCCTTCAGCGCGGTGCTGTTCGTCTTCACCGTGGCGAATGTGGCCATCGGGGTGGCCCTGGCACCGCGTTACGCCGGTCCGGCACCCGCGGCGATCTACGGCAACAACCTGGCCCAGCAGATCACCAGCACCTTCGACGTCACCGTGTGTGTGCTGAGCCTGCTCGTGCTGGTGGTGATGGTGTTCACCGGGCCGTTTGCCGGCTACCTGGTGCGACGCGAAACCCGTTCCGCCAAGCCGGCGCCCGAACCGCCGACGGAGGTCGTGCCGTCGAGACCTGCCGTCGAAGAGTTCGCACCGCCGACCATCGTTCGGCAACCCCGGGCGGCGTCCGTCCCGAGAATCGTTCGCCTGAAAGAGGATTCGACGACGGTGCTGGCCGCCCCGCCGACCGCCGATCTTCAGGTTCCGACGCAGGCGCTGCGGATTCAGCGTCGTCCGCAGCGCCCGCCGTCAGAGCGTTAGCCGGCCTTCGCGCTCTCGTGCTTCGAGGGCCGGTTGTTCTGAGTGTCCGCCGACTTCGCGGCCTGCTTGGCCGCCCGCTTCGCGGTGCGAACGGACTTCCGGTCTGGCTTGTCACTGTCCGACCCGGCGCTCGGCGCGGACTCATGGGCTGACTCGCCGGCGGGCGAAGCCTTCCCGTCGCGCGCCTGCGAATCGTCCGTGTCGCGGACCACCTTCAACCGCGGCGCCGAGTCGGTGCGCGGGGAGTCCGATCGTGTCAGCGTCGGACGACCGATCGATGTTGACTTCGTCTCGTTGCCGGTCTCGACCGTGGCGGCAACAGTGCTGTCCGCCTTGATTTCTGCCGGAACGGGGCTATTGGCCGGGACAACCGTCTTGTGCGGCGCTGTCGCGCTGCCGATCGCCTGCAGCACCTTGGCCAGTGGCCGGGTGGCGTCGGACAGCGCTGCCGCGACGTCCTCGACCGCGTGGCGCACGCCTTGCTCGAACGGCGAGTTGCCCACCGGGTCGATGGGATGGTCGGTCACTGGTGTTTCGGGTTCGGTGCCCGGCACAACGGGCTGGGGCAGGGTGGGGGTGTACTTTTGGCCGCCCAGAATCGCCAGTGACTGTGCGAACGCCGCCGGCAGCTCGTTGAGTGCTTCGTGGATCTTCTCTGGAGGCGTGACCCAGCTGAACTCCTTGACCTGACTGGGGTCTGCGGTGCGGTCGTAGCCCATTTCGATGAACACCCGCAGGATCGGGTCCATGGCGTCGACGAATCGTTCCGCGCCGATCAAGGATGCGGGAATGCGCAGCGGTGCCAGCAGTGGCAGGTACTGGGGCAGCATCACGTAGGTGGTGTTGCCGACCTGTGTGGTGACGGCGTTGGGTGCGTCAGGGTGCTCCAGCACATAGCCGGGAAAGACATGCTGGAACAAGATCCCGGCAACCGCGTTCGCGACGGACATCACGTTGAAATACGCCGGGAAATCAGCGAATCCGTCGTACTGGTTCTGGTAATAGGTCGTCTTGAAGGGGCTGTCGGACGGCCCCGGCCGGCCGAACGGGAAGATGTCGCCGAGCACGGGCAGATCGCTCCACGAGGTGAAGCGGGTCAGGATGCCGCCGTTGGGCTGGTACGGGTCGCCGATGAAGACGAACTCGTAATTGTCGGCGTTGGCAACATAATTCGGGTCTTTGGCCATGCTGGCGCGCACGATCTCGGCGACTTGGGTGCCCTGCGACATGCCGATGATCGTGACCTTGTCGTCGGCGGGGGTGTTGGCGATGTCCTGTTGGAGGTAGCCCGCCCCGATCTCCTCGGATCGTTTGAGCGACTGCGGCCAGTACGGAATGTCGGACAGCCCAGGCAGATCGGAGATGATCGGGAAGCTGAGGTTGATCTGCGCCGGGTAGGGGACTGTGTGGAACGAGTCGCCTTCGGGCACCGTGCTCCCGTAGAAGAACATCGGGATGCTCAACCCGAATCCGTCGAAGGAGGGCCCGACGCCGATCGTCGTACCGATCAGTCGAACGGCGGCACTGTATGTGGCCGTCGGGGTGCTGACCGTGACTCCCGCCGATACCGCGACGACGACGCCGCCGGTCAGCAACATCGACCCCCAACGGCGTGAACCGCGCTGTCGGCGCGCACCGCGCGACGACTCCCCCCGACCCCAACCCCGCATGCTGTTCCTTCTTTCCTCATCGTGGTGAGTCGGCCGTCCAGATGGCACGGCCGGAACATCTGAGCCTGCGACCAGCACGTCAACAGCGGAATGTGACGGGCGCCACTTCGCATGCTGCCGGAAAGCTACCAGTGGGTAGAGATGAATGACAAGAGTCGCTTTTTGAAACAAGGGCTCTTGTTGCAAACCGGGGTTTGCAGATTCAGCGGGTGGACGCCGCGATCCCGGCGCGAACCACCGCCACAAAGCTCGCGAGATTGCCGATCAGCGTGTCGATGGTCGGCGGTGAAGCGCTGTCGGTCTCCCGCTGGTGCAGCCAGTCGGCCACGCTTTCGAACAGCCCGCCCACGGTCGACACCGCCAAGGCGTGATAGTCGACCGCGCCGGTATCGGGCAGGCAGGGAAACTCGCGCTGCCGCCACAGATTTTCGAGAAACGCCGCAGTCCAGCGGCGATTCTCGCGGCGCAGCCGCTCGACGCGCGGCGAGATGCCGGCACATTCCCCGAAGGCGACCACAGCCACCCGGGGGTCGTCGACGAGAGCGTGGGCGAAGGCCGACAACAGTCGGTGGACGGTTTCGTCGGGATCGTCCGGCGCATCGGCGAGCGCCTCGACCGCTTGCTTCTCGATCCGTGCTGCTATCTGGGCGAGCAGGGCCAGGTAGCAGTCTTCTTTGCTGTCGAAGACTTCATAGAACGCCTTGTTGCCGACATACGCCGTCTGGCAGATCTGCTCGATCGAGGTGTTGGCATACCCGTCGCGCGCAATCAGGTCAAAGGCCGCTGTCAACAACTGCTCACGGCGATACGCACGACGCTGCTCGGCGTCGAGTCCGCGGATCGTGCGCTGCCCGCGGGGCTTTGCAGCCTGGCCCGGCGTTGTGCCTGCGCCGGGCGCCGCCGGCGGTCTATCCATGGCCCGGAGTGTAGTGCGGTCGGTATCCCGAGGTCGGACGGTTAGCCCGCGCGGTTGCGCTTGCGATCCGAAGGGCGATGGCGTTCAGCGGGTGCAGACTTCGCGGCCTTCTTGGCCTTGGCCGCGCCGACAGCCGAGCCAACCGACGAGCGAACAATCGAGCGAACGGAATCCCGGTCGGAGCCCTTCGGCTGCAGGGCCGCCCTCAACCGCTGCACCGAATCGCTGCGGGGCGAGCCCACTTGCGTGTGCGTCTTCGGGGCGCGCAGTGACGTCGACGCGTTGACGGCGTCGGTCGGCTCGGTGGGCTCAATGGTCTTCTGTGTCCTCGTCGCCTCGCCGATGGCTTGAAGCACTTTGGCAAACGGCCGGGTGGCGTTTGACAACGTTGCCGCCATGTCCTCCACCGCGCGGCGTACGTCCTGCTCGAACGGCGAGGTGCCCACCGGCACAATCGGATGCTCGGTCACCGGTGTCTCGGGTTCGGTGTCGGAGACGACCGGCTGGGGCAGCGTGGGGGTGTACTTTTCGCCGGCGAGGATGGCGATCGATTGCTTGAACGCGCGCGGCAGTTCGTTCAGTGCTTCCTGCACCTTCTCCTGAGGCGTGACCCAGCTGAATTCCTGGGCGTGACTGGGATCTGCGGTGCGGTCGTAGCCCATTTCGATGAATACCCGCAGCACGGGGTCCAGGGCGTCGACGAATCGTTCCGCGCCGATCAGGGATGCGGGTATGCGCAGCGGTGCCAGCAGTGGCAGGTACTGGGGCAGCATCACGTAGGTGGTGTTGCCGACCTGTGTCTTCACCGCATTCGGGGCGTCGGGGTACTCCAGGACGTAGCCGGGAAATGCATGCCCGAACGCCTGGCCGGCAAAGGAGTTTACTAGCGACAGCACGTTGAAATAGGCGGGGAAGTCGGCGATGCCGTCGTATTGATTCTGGTAGTACGTGGTCTTGAAGGGGCTGTCGGAAGGCCCGGGACGGCCGAGCGGGAAGATGTCGCCCAGTACCGGAAGGGTGCTCCACGACGCCAATCTGGTGAGAATGCCGCCGTTTGGTTGATAGGGGTTTCCGATGAAGACGAACTCGTAATTCTCGGCATTGGCAACGTAATTCAGGCTTTTGGCCATTGCTGCCCGCGCCAGTTCGGCGACCTGGTTGCCCTGCGATACGCCGATGATCGTGATCTTCTCACCGGCCGCCGTGTTGGCGATGTCCTGCAGCAGGTAGCCGGCCCCGACCCCCTCGGATCGTTTCAGGGACTGCGGCCAGTACGGAAGACCCGACAGCACCGGCAGATCCGAGATGATCGGGTAGTTGAGGTTGATCTGTGCGGGGTAGGGGAGGGTGTGGTACGAGTCGCCTTCCGGGATGGTGCTTCCGTAGAACAACATCGGGACGGTCAATCCGAATGCGTCGAAAGAGGGCCCCACGCCGATCGTCGTGCCCACCAGCCGAATCTCAGCACTGTAAGTGGCTGTTGGTGTGCTGACCGTGATTCCTGCCGATACCGCGACCGCGACGCCACCGGCCAACAACATCGAAGCCCACCGATGCGAAAAACGCTGCCGGCGCGGACGGCATGACGATATCCCCCGACCTTTCATTCATGAATTCCTTTCTTAAGAGTTCTCGTTGGTTCTTGAGGGACCTTTATGCCTCCGCGTTCTCGGGGCGCGCTCCATGCTGCGCTGTGTCACAGTGAATTGGTGGGGAAATTCGGAAGTGCCGGATTAGTTGCCGTCATGGCGGCGGCGGCTTCCGTGATGAACAACGTGGCGATTCCGTCCGCCAATGCGACACCGTGTCCGGATGCCGAGGTGGTTTTCGCCCGCGGCACGATGGAAGCGCCGGGCGTAGGAGACACCGGGGAGGCGTTCATCAATTCTCTGCGCGCCAACGTCGCTCCGAAATCGGTGGGGGTCTATCCCGTCGATTACCCGGCGACCACCGATTTCCCAACTGCCGTACAAGGAATCGCTGATGCTCGGGCGCGCATCATGACCACCGCCGCCAACTGCCCGGACACCAAGATGGTGCTCGGCGGGTTCTCCCAGGGTGCGGCGGTCATCGGGTTCGTGACGGCAAGCGTTGTGCCGGACGGGGTTTCACCGGCAGATGTGCCCGCACCGATGCCGTCCGATGTGGCGGACCACGTGGCGGCCGTCGCGTTGTTCGGCAAGCCGTCGCCGCGATTCATGAAGGTGCTCAACAACCCGTCGGTCGTCGTAGGGCCGAACTACGCGGCCAAGTCCATCGACCTCTGCGTCGACAACGATCTGGTGTGCGACCCGCAGGGCAGAAGCTTCGGCATCCACACGCAGTACGCGGAAGCCGGCCTGGTGAACCAGGGCGCCGCGTTCGCGGCGAGCAAGCTTCAGGACGACTGGGCGCAGCAGTCAACCCAGCCCGCTGCGCCGGCGATATTGGCCGGCACCGGCCCGTCGCAGCCTGCGCGTGTCCAGCCGGCCCAGCCCGCACAGGCCGCCCAACACATGGGCCCGGCGCCGCAGTCACTTCCCGGGCCGGCCCCTGCTCAAAGCCCACCGGCGACGTCGCCGACAGCGCCCTCGCCGGCACCGGCCGCACCGGCGCCCGTCGCGCCGCTGGCCTGAGCTGGCCTAGCGGTGCGCGTTACCGCCGAACAGGTAGACGCCGGTGTGATGGCCGATGAAATTGTTGGCGATGAACAGCACGCCGGCGACCACCACGACCAGCACCAACGCGAACATCACCCAGCTGAGGCCCGTCAGCAGACGGCGACGGCCGACGTCTGAGGCGTCATCGGCGACATCACCCGCGATGTGCAGGCGCACACCGATCGCGAACAGGGTCGGCACGGATGCGCCCACTGCCAGGCCGAACAGCAGGATCTTGCCGACGGCCACGAGATTGATCCAGTCACTCATGCGATGTTCCCGCTCCGGTCCTCGACCGCGGTCAGGCTGCCCTGCCACGCGTCGTTCACGTTCTTGTGGTCGATCGGGGGCTTACGCGACCTGAGCCAGATGGGCACCGTCGAGGCGATCAGGGCGACGAACCCGACCAGCGGCCCGGCGAAGCCGCCGATCCCGTGCACGAGGACGTAGGTCAGTGCGCCGATCAGGCCCGCGGCCGGCAGGGTGATCAGCCACGCGGTGGCCATGTTGCGGGCGACGCCCCAGCGCACCTCGGTGCGACGGCCCAATCCGCTGCCGAGGATGGACCCGGTCGCGACGTGCGTGGTGGACAGCGAATAGCCGAAGTGACTGGACAGCAGGATGGTTGCCGCCGAGGACACTTCGGCGGCCATGCCCTGGGGAGCCTCGGTGTCGACCAGTCCCTTGCCGAGGGTGCGGATGACCCGCCAACCACCTGAGAGCGTGCCGAGGGCGATGGCGATGGCGCAGGCGGCGATCACCCAGAACGGCGGCATCGTCGCGGAGTCGTCGACGGCGCCGTAGGAGATCAGGGCGAGAAAGATGATGCCCATTGTCTTCTGCGCGTCGTTAGTGCCATGCGCCAGTGAGATCAGGGATGCCGAGCCGATCTGTCCGTAACGGAAGGCGGCGATCGTGCGGTCCTTCGGAAGGCCCCGGATCAGCCGGTAGACCAGCCAACTGGCGATGCAGGCCACCACACCGGCGATCAGTGGCGACAACACCGCGGGCACGATGACGGTCGAGACCACGCCGTGCCAGATCACGCCATGGCCTCCGACGGCGGCGATCATCGCGCCGACGATGCCGCCGATGAGGGCATGCGACGAGCTCGACGGAATACCCATCAGCCAGGTGAGCAAGTTCCACAGGATGCTGCCGACGAGCCCGGCGAACACCAGCTCCAAGGTCACGAGATTCGCGTCGACGAGACCCTTGGCGATCGTTGCGGCCACAGCGGTGGACAGAAACGCGCCGACGAGGTTCAGCAGCGCTGACAGCGCTACTGCCGTACGTGGTTTCAGTGCTCCGCTGGCGATCGACGTCGCCATCGCATTGCCGGTGTCGTGAAACCCGTTGGTGAAGTCGAACATCAAAGCGGTGAAAACGACAATGCACAGCAGGAGGAACTGTAACGACACGGTAAACAATTCTTGAACACAATCGCTACGGAAGCCTAATTAACTGGCTGAGGTCTGTGTCACGTTCGGGGCCCCGAGGTGTGGCTCCGAAAATGGCTCGCGTGTGGTAGCCGGCCGGGTGGGCCGTCAGCGTTTCGGGATTTCGATGCCCAGCAGCTTGAGCCCCTCGTTCATGCGGAGATGGGCCTCATCGATGGTGGTGCCCAACTTCGTCAACCGGGTGGCACTGTTTGCCGGGGTCAAGGCCACGCATTGGTCGGCCATGCTGCGGAAGCCGTCGAAGCCGTCCCCGAGGGCGGCGTTGACCAGGACGTCGGGCCCGGGCAGTACTTTCGGCTGTGTTGAGTCGACGTAGGCGCGCATATCGGTGCAGGCGCGGTGCAGTGCCGGGTAGTCGGTGACGGGAGCCGTCATCGCGTCGCCGATCGGGCCCAGTTGCGTGCCCAGTCCCGCGACCGCGTCCATTACCGCTTGGCGCCATTCATCGTCCACCGGGGCCGCGGTCGGCCTGCCCGCGACTGCGCACCCGGCGAGCACGGACATGGTGGCCAACGCGGCGGCGAGGTACCTCATATGCAGCGAGCTTATGGTGTGCCGCCGCATGGGTGCGGGCCGATATCAGACGGAGGAGTTTGCGCGCAGATCGCCGCACCCACGTGTAACCGGCGTCACACCGGTAACCTGATCAACGACTGACTAGGCAGATCGGGGGATCGGTATGGATCTCGTGCTCGGCCTCGCGATGACTTCGAGAGCCGTTCGGTGGGTGCTCGTCGAAGGGACGACGGGCGAGGGGCGTCCGCTCGATCGCGGCGCGATCTCGTTCGAGGATGTCGCCGGTTATGACCCCGACGGCCTGCTGCGGGGCTTGGTGGACGACACCGAACTCGACGGCGGACACCGTATCCATGCCATCGGCGTGACGTGGACGAATGATGCCGCGCCACTGGCCGGTCACATCATGCAATCTCTGGATAACCGCGGCTACGGAAATGTCTTCGCGGTCTCGGAGATCGAGGCGGCCGGGATGCTGGCCAGTGGCATCGCCGAGATCACCGAGCACGACGACATCGCGGTGTGCATCGTCGAACCCGACGCCGCGGTGGTGGCGATCGTGACCCCCGACGACGTCAGTGCCGACCGCATCGAGCGGTCCGACACGTTCGTCGCCGACATCACCGGACTGTTGGCGCTGACCGGCCGACCGATAAGCGCGATGTTCGTCCTGGGCTCCGGCGCCTGCGGTCCGATCGTGTCGGAGCTGGCCGATTCCGTCTCGACTGCGGTGATCACCGCGGCCGAATCCGATCTGGCGTTTGCGCGGGGCGCAGGACTGGCGGCGGCGCTCGCGGTGAACACCGCGGCCACACCGGCCAAGGCGGTGCACTGGACCAAGGTCGGCGCATTGTCGTCGGTCGTCGGCGGGGCACTGGTGACGCTCGTCGTCGCGACCTCGGCCGCCATCGGGCTGCACCTGCATCCGGGCGCGGTATCGGAAACCGCGCACGCCGCTGGAATCCAGGAATCGGCGCCCGCTGCCGGGCCGGCACCGAAACCGGTGCACAAGCCGGTCGACAAGCCCGCCGTCAAACCGGCCCCCGCGGCTCCGCCGCCGGCTCAGGCGGTCGAGGCCGCCAATCCGCCGGCACACCAGCCACCCGCCCAGATCCCGCCGGCCCCGGCAGCTCCGGCCCCGGCGCCCGCGCCCGCCTACGTTCCGCCCGCACCCGCGCCGGTCTATGCACCGCCGCCGTATGTTCCCCCGCCGGTGACCTACCCGCAGCCGCGGCTGCGGGACCGGATCATCGAGCGCATTCCGATCATCAACCGGTTCCACTGAACTTGGCGGTCAGCCCCGCTCGGGCCAGCCGGGCCTGCTCGGCTCGCACGACCTCGTCCTGATGTGGTGGGGCCTGCTCGGGATGCTGCGCCAGGCGACGGATCGGCTCATCGACGGTGCCCCTGGCCAGCAGCCGGTACACCCGCACGGTGTGCAGTTCGCTGAGCCGCTGGGTGCGTCCGATCACCTGCCGCTCGGTGCGCGGCTGCCACTGGGGTTCGGCGATGATGAACACCACCGGAGCATTCAGCCGGCGCAGGTCCAGCGCGCCGGCCCCGATGTGGGCCAACAGGGTGGCCGGGCCGCGGTCGGTTGCGAACGCGTCGACGACGGCCTGCTGATCGGGTACCGACGCGTCCACCGGTCCGAAGATGTTGCCCGGTAGGGCTTTCCGGATCACCTCGAGTACCGCGGGAAAATGCGAGAACACCACCACCCGGGCGCCGTTGATGTGGGCCTCGTTGGTGAGTTCGATGAGCCGGTCCAGCTTGGCTCCCGGTGTCGGTGAGCCCGACGGCCAGGCGCCTTGCCGAATCGCGCTGAAGTTTCCGCTGGAGACGCACTGTCGGTAGCGCTCACGGTCGGCTCGGCTGAGTCGCACCCACTCCTCGGTGGCGATCCGCACCGGCAGTTCGTCGACAACATCGCGGTAGTCCCGTCGCAGGTACACCCGGTCCACGGCGCGGCGGAAGGCGATCGATCCGCGTTCGCCGGCGTTGGGCGCGACCTTGCCCGCGACGTCGGGTTGCAGAAAGTCGGCGAGATGGCGAAAACCGCCGATCCGCTGGTGCATCGGCACGCCGGACAGGAACAGCACGCGGTTATCGGAGGTCAGCACGTTGCGGACGGCCCGGGACCGGTCGGACTTCGGGTCCCGCAGCAGGTGTGCCTCGTCGATGATGACCAGCCCGGGGCGTTCGGGCAGTTTGATGCGTTGCAGGGTGTCGTAGGACACGATGGCCACACCGCCGGAGGTCTTCCAATCCTCAAGGCGCGCATCGCGTTCGCTGCCGCGGATCTCGATTGCCCGCAGCGCGGTGTGCTTGGCGGTCTCTGCGGCCCAATGGATTCCGGTGTTGGGCTGGCACACCACCAGGGTGTGGCGTAGCTGTGCGGCGGCGGCCAGGTGTGCCACGATCGCCAGGGCCTGCAGGGTCTTGCCCAGGCCGAGCTCGTCGCACAGCAGCACCCGCTCGCGGGCCAGCGCGTAGCGGGCGCCGAATTCCTGGTATCCGCGCAATTCGGTGCGCAGCAGTGATCGGTTCAACGGGGTCTGCTCGACCTGTACGGCCACCTCGGCCCCGACGAATCCCTGGGCTGCATCCACATCGGTTGTCCCGGAGGCGAATTCACTGAGAAGCTGGTCGATGGGGCGAGGGTCGGCGCGGTAGTGTGCCCACACGTCGCCGTCGTGGTGGTGGGCATCGTCGATGCGGTCCAGCAGTCCGCGCGCCGACTCGAGCAGCGGATCCGACGCGGTGTGGCTGCGCAGCCGCGGCATAAGCCGGCGCAACTGCTTGACCGGCACGTCGGTCTCGGCCAGCGTCAGCAGCGAGGACAGCAGCTCGGTGTCCTCCCCGGCGCGCAGCCGGGGCCGGGTGGTGGTGCGGATGTGGTCGGCCATGGCCTGGGCTGCGGCCTGCACCGATTGCGCGGCCTCGATGTCGACGCCGGGCACCTGGGTCAACAGCCGGGCGGGCACCGTGTGGATGTCGGCGACCCTGCGGTACTCGGAGTTGGCCAGCCCGCCGAGACGCGCGCCGGGCGCCAGATACGGGCGCAGGTGCTGCAGCGGCGCCGAGTGCAGGGTCTGCGTAACCACCTCGTCGGTGCGGGCGCGGATACGGTCGGCGATCTCGGCGCGGAGTTTGCCGACACCGGCGAGCGCGGAGTCGGCATGGCGGATCAACTCGGTGAGATCGGCGCCGTCCATGACTCATCATCATGGCACCTCACCTCGGTGGCCGGGTGCACGGAATGTCCGGGATTCTTCGGCGGAATCTCGCCTCCGCTCAGTTTCGCCACGGGGAATGCCCAGGTCGCAGCGATGGCTTGAGGTGACCGTACATAAACGTATGGAAGGTGCGGATCATGCGAATAATCTCTGCCGCCGCGCTGGCTGCGGCCGGCGCCGCGACGTCGATCATCCTCGCGCCCCTCGCGGGAGCCACTGTGGCGGGGGTGCCGACCGGCAGTCAGCGCATTGCGCCGGCGCCGCAGTCGTGTACCACCACCAACGTCGGCAGTGAGTGCATCTCGCCCGGCAATGCGCAGATCAACGACTCTCCGTCGTTCGTCGACGCGTTCCCGATGTACGGGGCCTTCCCGTGGATTCTGTGATGCGCACTGTTTCTAGGAGGTCGGGGCATGGCCGTCGACAACGAGTTGGAGCTCGGCTTCAAACAGGTGAAGTGGATCGAGGCGGTCGAATTCGTGTCTGATTTCCGTGAAGTCGGTTGGGGCCGTGGTGGGTACAACGAGGACCACGAGTATTTCGGCTACCGCATGCCGATTTAGCCGATTCGGACGATTGATCGATGTGCCCGCCTGTCAGCGACTTTTCAGCGACAATTGCCACACGGCTAACTCCTAGCTCGTCAAACCCATTGTCGCTGACCGTTTTCGCCAATCCGGCACCGCTGACCTCATCAGTCTCACTGGTCCAGTGCCCGCGTATCAGCGACACTGTCGCTGATAACCGGGCACCTCGAAATCTGTGACGAATGAAACTGGTATGCATTCGAGTGGCACAAGTTCACTTCGGGCGCGCGGCACATGGTGCTCACGGTGTGGATGTGGCGATTGTCGCTGAAAAGTCGCTGATAGCCGGGCAACTCGGCACTCCCGTCCCGCCCGCGACACGCCGATCCCGCCGGGCAACACGCGAAAGCCTCAGATCATGTCGTTCTTCGTGAGCCAGCGCATCACCGGCCAGCCGATGAACACCGGCAACCAGCAGGTCAGCACCCGGTAGAGCAGCACCGCCGGCACTGCGATCCCGGCAGGCACGCCGAATGCCGCGAGACCACCGATCAGGGCCGCCTCGACCGCGCCCACACCGCCGGGGGTGGGGGCTGCCGAGGCCAGGGTGCCGCCGACCATGGTGACGACCGTGACGGTGATGAATGAGGTGGTTCCGCCGAACGCCTCGACGCTGGCCCACAGTGCCAGGGCCGCGCCGAGAGTCGTGCCCGCGGCGCCCAACACGATGAGCGCCAACCGTTGTGGTTCGCGGGCCAGTTTGACCAGGTCGTCGGTGACCTCTTTGAGTTTGGGGCGCAACGAGGACGACAGCCAGCGCCGCAGTTTGGGCACGGCCAGGAACGCCCCGATCAGCCCGAGTGCGAGCCCTGCGATGAGGTACAGGACGGTCGAGCTCGGGACGAAGTGCGACAGGTCGGCCGAGGCCCCGGCCATGGTGCTGAAGAAGATCAGCAGGATCACGTGCACGATCACCTGTACCGACTGCTGCAGGGCCACCGCCGCGGTGGCACGCGTCGTGCTCAGCCCGCCCTTCTGCAGGAACCGGGTGCTCAGTGCCAGGCCGCCGACGCCTGCGGGCGTGGTGGTGGCGGCAAAGGTGTTGGCCACCTGCATGATCGAGAGGTTGCGGAAACTCACCAGCCCGTCGGCACATGCCCACAGCGCGGCCGCCGCGCCGACATAGGTCAGGGCCGAGACGGTCAGCCCGAGCAGGGCCCACGACCAGTCCACGGTGCGCAGTTCGGAGAAGAACGTCGGCACCGTGCTGATGAACGGGTAGGCCACGTAGACCAACGCCACCAGCAGCACCAGCTGGATCACCTGGGTGCGGGTGAACCGGGTGATGGTCTCGGCCTGGATCTGGTCGGCACCGGTCTGGCGTTTCACCTCGTCGCGCGCGGCGGCCATCACTTCTTTGGTGTCGGGGACGGCGTCGCGCACCCGGGACGGCACCGCGGCCTTGGTCAGTCGGCGTGATGCGGTGAGCACGGTGTCACGGCCGAACGCATCGATCGCCGCGGTGACCGCCGCCTTCGCGTCGTACAACGCCGTGGTGGTGACGAGCAGTTGCGCGATGTCGGACTGCAATTGGACGTCGGTGGCACCGTATTCGGCGCTGCCGAACCCGCCGAACAGCACGGCGCCGTCGTCGACGGTGATCTCGTTGCTGCACAGGTCGCCGTGGGAGATCTGGTGGTCGTGCAGGGTGCGCAGCGCGTTCCAGACGCGACCGACGGTGGTTTCTTCGGTGCTGTGGTCCAGCGGGATGCCGCGTTTGCGGTTGTGTGCGTAGAGCGTCCATCCGCGGTCCAGCGCCGCCACCGACATGGTCGACGTGCTCGCCAGGCCCAGGTCGCCGATGGCGATGGCCATCAAGGCCCGGTGCTCGACGGCGCGGCGCATAGAGGTCTGCAGGGGTGCGGTCTCATTGGAGCGCAGCCGTAGCTTGCGCCACACCTGCCGTACGGCGCCGCCGCTCTGTTGGTTGGGGCCGTAAAGCTCGACGATGGCGCTGGAGTCGGGATCCGGCGACTGCGCGGTCAAAGTCAACGGGCCGGCGCCGGCCGGGCGCACCACGGTGAACGCCGAGACGACGAACCCGCGCCGGGCCAGCGCGCGCACCGCGCCGTCGAGCGGGACTTCCAGGGCGGGGGTGCCGACGAGCCACACCACCAGGGCGCCGACGAACCAGCCCGCGGTCAGGCCCAGCAGGGAGCGGGCCGGCACGACGGCGCTGACCACCAGATGGATCGGGACAAATGCCAGCAGCAGCGTCCACCACCAGCGGCGCAGCCGGCGTGACAGCCACGGCCCGGAGACGGTGAGGACAGCGGCGAGCATGCCGATCCAGCGCGGGTCATCGAGGAACTGCGAGAGCTGGGAGCTGAGCCGGTCCGAGAGATCGAAATGCCATCTGGGCGCGGCGATGCCGTTGGCGGTGATCGACAGCGACAGCATGGTGATCAGGGCCGCGGCGGCATAGGCGCCGAGCAGTTTCCACTGGCGTCCCAGGACCAGGCTGACCAGGATCACGAACGGCAGTGCCAGGATCGCGATGCCGTACGCCAGGTAGACCAGGTTGGACTGGGTGGGCGTCAGCACGCCGACGATCTCGGAGATCGACTTCTCCAGCGCCACCCACTCGTAGCGGGTGATCAGCGAGCTGGTGATGACGGTGGCCAGGAAGATCGCGGCCAGCGTCAGCCGCAGGATGTCGTTGGTGCGACGGGTCGGCGGTTGCAGGAGGCTGCCGGTGACAGTGATGTCCCGTCCGTCAACGCGCAATGTTCCCCCTTTCCCAGCCGGTTATCGAGACCCGCTATCAAAGCCCGCGACCAAAGTAGCGGGATCGGATGCGGATATCGGCATTTGGTGGGGATCTGGACCGTTACGAATTCACATCGGTCTCATTTGTCACCGAGGGCGACAATTTTTGCTCGCGCGTTGTGATCCAGGGCGACGCATGCGGCAAACGTGATGTAACTTCGATCGACATGCCGACGCCGAATTGGCCGCTTCGGAGGAGTTGAACGGTGGATTCGACCCCATTCGGGCACTATCAGCTGCAGAAGCTGATCGGTCGGGGCGGGATGGGTGAGGTTTACCAGGCCTACGATTCCGACACCGATCGCGTCGTCGCGCTCAAGGTTCTGCCGCCGCACCTGGCCCAGGACCGGGCTTTCCAGGAGCGGTTCAGGCAGGAATCGCATGCCGCGGCCGGGGTCAACGATCCGCATGTGGTGCCGATCCACGGCTACGGCGAGATCGACGGCCGGCTCTACCTGGACATGCGGCTGATCGAGGGACGCAACCTCGGCGCCATGCTCGCCAACACCGGGAAGCCGATGGAGCCGGCTGCTGCGGCGAGCATGGTCGAGCAGGTCGGAATGGCGCTCGACGCCGCCCACCGGGTGGGGCTGGTCCATCGGGACGTCAAACCGTCGAACATCCTGATCGCTGACAACGACTTCGTCTATCTCATCGATTTCGGGTTGGCTCGCTGCGCCGACGACGTGGGGGTGACCACCGCGGGCAGCACGGTGGGCACGCTGGCGTACATGGCCCCGGAGCGGTTCGAAGGCGGGAAGGCCGATCCGCGCTCGGACATCTACGCACTGGCGTGCGTGCTCTACGAATGCCTCACTGGAGTGCGGCCCTATCCAGGGGACAGTCTTGAGCAGCAGATCGCCGGGCACATGGTGTCCCCGGCGCCGCGGGCGTCCGACAAGGATCCGCGCCTGGCGGCCTTCGACGAGGTGATCGCCAAGGGCATGGCCAAGAAGCCGTCCAAGCGCTATCAGACCGCTGGGGATCTGGCAGCCGCGGCGCGCGCCGCGTCGGCGGTGCCCGTGCGCCCGGGCGGGCGGTCGGGGCGCCATTCGGCACAGCGGGTTCCGACCCGGGCGCGGGTGTCCAAGAAGGTGGCTGTTATCGCCGGAGCGACCGTTCTGGTGGCGGCGCTGGGCGCGGTGGGGGTGTGGCAGCTGCGCGATGACGGTTCGGGCCGTGTTGCCAATGTGGCCGGTTCAGCCGGGTCCGGTCCGGTGCAGGTGCCGACGGGTGCGGTGGACAAGATCGCGCAGACGGTGCCGTCAGGGATCCGCGGCTCCGGGCGACTGGTGATCGGGGTGAATGTGCCCTACGCGCCCAACGAGTTCAAGAATTCCAGCGGCGAGATCGTCGGGTTCGACATCGATCTGATGAAGGCCGTCGCGCGCACGATGGGGTTGGTGCCCGACTTCCGCGAGACCGGTTTCGAGGGGATTCTGCCGTCGGTTCAGGACGGCAACTTCAACGTCGGGATGTCCTCGATCACCGACACCGCCGAGCGCGAGAAAGAGGCCGACTTCGTCACCTACTTCCAGGCGGGCACGCTGTGGGCGCGGCGGGCCGGATCGTCGGCCGATCCCGGATCCCCGTGCGGGCTGCGAGTAGGCGTGGCGTACAGCACGATTCAGGAGACTCAGGAGATCCCGGCCAAATCGGATGCCTGCGTGGCGGCCGGGCTGCCGCCCATCGAGAAAGTGGTGCGCACCCATCAGGACGAGGTGACGGCCGCGCTGATCGCCGGCGAGGTCGACGCGATGACCGCCGATTCACCCGTCGCGGGATTCGCGATCAAGCTCAGCGGCAGTGCGCTGGAGCCGGCCGGTGAGGTGTTCGACTCCGCGCCTTACGGCTGGCCCGTGGCCAAGGGGTCCGGTTTGGCCGAGTCGCTGCGGCTGGCGCTGGAGCACGTGATGAACACCGGGGAGTACCGCACGATCGCCACCATGTGGGGCGTGGAGAAGGGCATGATCACCCAGTCGGTGATCAATGGTGCCTTCCACTAAGGATTTTGGATCTCAGACCGCGTTGCGGCCGGCGATGGCCTTGGCCAGTTGCACCACCTGGCCGTCGGTCAGGTTGGTTCCGGTGATCCGCACATCGACGACGACGTTGTCGACGGCCAGGATCGCTCGGCGGCTGCCCTGCTGCGGGCTGGTCGGTGACTGCTCATTGGTGACGTCGATGTCGTCGACGACGCTCGGGTTGCCGAGCACGAAGGTACTGGGCCGGCGATTGCTGTCGTAGCTGATCGTAAGGTTGTCCCCGGCGCATTGCCGCCAGGTGTCCACCGTGCGGGCGACGAGTGTCTTTGCGGCCGTGGGGGTATCGAAGGCCGTGACGGCCTGATCGACCTCTAGGTCGTCGCCCTCGTCGGCGAACAGGGACTCGCGGAACTGCCGGAATCCGCTGTCGCGGTACACCTCGTCCATGGCATTGCCGATGACAGCCAGGCACACCGGCCGCGACGCGTGCTCGTCGGCGTCGAGCCTGGCGGGCTGACGTAGTGCGGTCTTGGAGCGCAGCCCTGTGGTGGCCAGGATCGTGTTGAGCTCGGATTCGCTGGCGAGCATGCTGCCGAGGACGTCGACCTGTGGACTGCCGTCGTCGCCGGTTTGCTTGGTGCTGCACCCGCTGAGGGCGGCACCCGCCAGCGCGATAGCCGCGATGACGGGGACGACCACTCGTTGCACGTCCATCCGACCCCCTTGCCCGTGTTTGCTGATCGTAATCTGTCAGAGGGGCCGGGCGCAGCGTTCGAGGATGCGCTGAACATCCGCAATCACACGGGTCACAGCAGCACCAGGGAGTGCCCGTATTCGATCCCGGGAAGCGGTATCGCGGGTGATACCAGTTCCGGGCAAGGCGGACCCGTGCAGTTGACAATGCCTGTGGTGCAGCGTTGACTAGGGTTCTGGCCCGGATCCCGTCACTAGGCACAATCGATCCAAGCGCTAGCGGAGAGCAATCAGTTTTCCTGCGGTATCGCGAAATTCGGTTCAGTTCATTCACGTCGGTCTTGACGTGCTCGGAGTAGCCCGAGATGTCGGCCGCGAGCCGAAGCGAGGGCAGTCATTACGCACATCACCGAGCCGCGGGTAATCGGCAATCACGCAGACATGGGGCCGTCAAAGCCGAAAAGCGCTGACGATTCAGAAGTTTCAATCGCGGCCTTGACCGCCGGGGAAGTGCTTCGCGCCCAGATCATGTCGGGTTCATCTTGAGTGCTCCGTCCGTTCTGCACTTGCCGGCGGGCCCTACCGCGGTGCGCGCCTATCCCGACTCTCTCAGGGTTGGGATCCTCAGCACGTATCCGCCGACTCCTTGCGGTCTGGCGACGTTCAGCGCATCGCTCACGCGCGGTTTGTCCGCGACCGGTGCGGATGTGAGTGTCGTTCGAGTCTCTGATGGTTCGCCGTCCGGCGACGGTCGGGTGGTAGGCGAGTTGGTCAACGGATCCGAGGCATCGATGGCTGCCAGTTCGGATCTGCTCAATCACAACGACATTGCCGTCATCCAGCACGAGTACGGCCTCTACGGGGGATTGGACGGCGACGAGATTGTCGACATCATCGGTGACCTCGACATCCCGTCGATCGTCGTTGTGCACACCGTTCTCAAAGATCCGACGCCCCACCAGCGTTCACTACTCGAGGTAGTGGCGGCGCTGGCGGACCGGGTCGTCGTCATGTCCGAGGCGGCCCACCGGCGACTGTGTCTCGGCTTCCACGTTGACCGACACAAGGTCACCACGATCCCGCACGGTGCGATGGTCCCGGCACCCGCGCAGACCAAGCGCGGCGGCAGACCCACCCTGTTGACCTGGGGGTTGCTCGGGCCGGGAAAGGGTATCGAGCGGGTCATCGACTCAATGGGCGAGCTGCATCAGCTCAACGGCCGACCACGGTACCTGGTGGCCGGCCAGACCCATCCAAAGGTGCTGGCTGCCGATGGCGAGGAGTACCGCGACTTCTGTATCGAGAAGGCACGGTTGAGTGGCCTCGCCGACGCAGTGCACTTCGACTCCGGCTACCTCGATGCGCGGTCGCTGACTGCTCAGCTCCGGGCCGCGGCTGTGGTGGTACTGCCCTACGACTCGACCGAGCAGGTCACGTCCGGGGTGCTGGTCGACGCGATTGCCCATGGGCGGCCTGTTGTCGCTACCGCCTTTCCGCATGCCGTCGAGCTACTCGGGAGTGGGGCCGGCATTGCGGTCGAGCACGGGAATCCGGTGGCGCTCACCGCCGCCCTGCGCAGCGTGCTCACCCAACCGCGCCTCGCCGGCGCGATGGCCGCCGAGGCTCGTCGGCTGGCGCCCGCGATGTCGTGGTCCGTCGTCGCGAATTCGTACCAGTCGGTGGCACGGCAGATCCTGGCCAAGCGATCGGAACGCCAGTGACCGACCTGCCGATTCCGCGGTTCGACCACCTGCTGCGGATGACGGACGGCAGCGGCACCTTCGAACATGCCCGACTGGCTGAACCGAGAGCCGAAAACGGTTACTGCACGGACGATATGGCGCGCGTATTGATCGTCGCCACCCGCGCACCCGGCCCCGACAGTGACCTGAACCGTCTGGCGGGTGTGGCGATGCGCTTCCTCAACGAGGCGCAGACGCTCACCGGCGCCTGCCACAACCGTATGGACCGCACCGGCACGTGGGTCGACGAACCGGCGCTGGAGGACTCTTGGGGCCGCTGCCTGTGGGGCCTGGGCACCGCGGCTGCGCACAGTGATGTCGGCATGGTCCGCCAGATGGCGGTCATCCAGTTCAAGCGTGCCGCGCAGCAGCGGTCGATATGGCCACGGGCGATGGCGTTCGCTGTGCTGGGAGCGGCTGAGCTGCTCTCCGCCCAACCCGGGCACAGTGCCGCCCTCGCACTCATCACCGACTACGTCGCCGGTATCCCTGCGCCCACCGGTAACCCGGCCTGGCCCTGGCCCGAACCGCGACTCGCCTACGCCAATGCGGTTCTCGCCGAGGCCATGATTGCCGCGGGCGTCGCGATCGACGACTCGGCGCTGTACAACCGGGGCCTGGACCTGCTGGCATGGCTGGTCGAGCGCGAGACGGCCGACGATCACCTGTCGGTCACACCCGCCGGCGGCTGGGGTGCCGATGACCCGCGACCGGGATTCGACCAGCAGCCGATCGAGGTCGCTGCACTGGCGGATGCATGTGCCCGCGCCGCAGCTGTTGATCCGAGCGCCATCTGGCCGGAAACCGTGCGGGCCGCTGCCGCCTGGTTTCAGGGTGCCAACGACATCGGCGAGCTGATGTGGGATCCCGAGACCGGTGGCGGATTCGACGGGTTGCACGCCGATGGGGTGAACCGCAACCAGGGTGCCGAGTCGACGCTGGCGGCGCTCTCGACTTTTCTGCAGGCGCAACGCTTTTCTCATGTCACCCCATGACGTCGATCCGGCCGGTAGCCCTCACGCGCAGTCCGCAGTGGTTGAGAGCTGACCATTCACGGGTGATCACGCAGCTGTTCGTCCCGGGTCAGGAGGGTTTCGAGCATCAGGAATCCCGGGCGGGCAAGGTTCTCACCCGGATCCTGGATCTGGATGAGACCCAGGTGCTGTCGGCGCTGGACGACGTCCTTCTCGGATACGGTGATCGCCACCGCGGCCTCATCGACACGTTCCGGCGTCACGCCGCCGAACTGGCCGACCGGCTCGCTTCCGGTTCGAAACTGTCCGAGTCTCGAATGTTGTTGCTCGGCGCGGTGTTCACCAACGAATACGCGATCGAGGGTGCCGCATTGTGCAACCCCAGTATCGTCGTGCACCCGGACCAATCCGGAACCGCCACAGGCAGTGTGAGATTCGTGATGAGTGTGCGGGGGATCGGGGAGGGGCACCGGTCTTCGATCGGGTTCCGGACCGGCACCGTGGACGATGACGGCGGCGTCGTGGTCGACGACCCGGTACCGTTCGCCTCCGCCGGTGCGACCGTGCCGACACTCCTCGATGCGGATGTGTTCCGCAGCGAGCTGGCCTGGCTGCACGATGGCGGCGAGGCGTCCGACTATGTGCTCGATGCGCTCGGCGATCGGTTCACCCGTGCCGACCTGGATGAGCGGCTGGAGCAGTTGCAGCGACATCGCAGCACCCGCAGGCATGCACCGGCGACGATCGCGTCGATCCGAGCGATCGCGGACCGCGCGTACGGGGTCGAGTTCTCCGGCGATACCGCACTCTCCGAACGCGTGCTGTGGCCCGCTACCAGTGCTGAAGCCGCCGGAGTGGAGGACGCGCGGTTCGTGCGGTTCGTCGACGACGACGGTGCGGTCAGGTACTACGCGAGCTACACGGCGTACAGCGGCTCGCAGATCAGCCAACAGCTTCTTGCGACCACTGATTTCCGGTCGTTCACTTCTGTGCCGATGGTCGGACGGGCCGCCGCGAACAAGGGACTTGCCCTGTTTCCGCGCCGGATCGGCGGACGATTCGCGGCCATGTCGCGATCCGACCGGGAATCGAACACCATCGCCTATTCGGACCACCCGGCGGTGTGGACGAGCTCGTTGCCGTGCCAGCGGCCGACACAGCCCTGGGAGGCGCTCCAGCTGGGAAACTGCGGTCCACCCATCGAGACCGAGGATGGGTGGCTGGTGCTCACTCACGGCGTCGGCCCGATGCGCACCTACCGGATCGGGGCCCTTCTGCTCGACCTCGACGATCCAACCCGGATTCTCGGTCGGCTGACCGAACCGCTGCTGAGTGCGGCGGACGACGAACGCGACGGTTACGTGCCCAATGTCGTGTACTCCTGTGGCGCGCTCGTGCACGCCGGCACCTTGGTGCTGCCGTTCGGGGTCGGTGACTCCGCCATCCGCATCGCCACCGTTCCCCTGCCCGAACTGCTGGGCGCATTGCGCGCATAGCGCAGCATGGGCACCGGTCACGGGTGCTCGACCTGGTGTGGTGGCAGGGATCGGTATCACCCCTTAGGCTGAAAGTACTTTCACCCAGGTGGCCCGGACCATGCCGCCGTACACAGACGGACCGGGAATTCTGACAATCAGGGATATCGCGGCATACGCGAAGTTGAGCCGTACCGACATCGACGCGATCGGTGCCGAGTTCGACACGATCCGCAGCGACATCGAAGAGTCGCTGGGGGCGAGAGACGCCGCCTACATTCGGCGCACCATCGTGTTCCAGCGGGCGCTCGAGGTGGTCGCACGGCTGCTGATCGCAGGCACCCGGTCGAAGACCGGCCTGTTGGCTGGGACGGCTGCGCTGGCCTACGCGAAATCCGTCGAGAACATGGAAATCGGGCATAACGTCGGCCACGGTCAGTGGGACTGGATGAACGATCCCGAGATTCACTCCGCCACCTGGGAGTGGGACATGGTGGGCCCGTCAGCGCAGTGGCGTTACTCGCACAACTACCACCATCACGTGTTCAGCAACGTGCTGGGCGTGGACGACGACCTCGGCTTCGGCATCCTGCGGATGAGCCGTGACCAGCAATGGGAACCTCAGCACCTGGTGCAACCACTGCGAAATGTGTTGTTGGCCATGATCTTCGAGTGGGGAATCGCGCTACACGACTTCTACTCGGCCCGGGACCGGGCGGACACCGAGGACGGGAAGAACGCCGCGCGAGCACTGTTGCGCGCCAAGATCGGGCGCCAGCTCACCAAGGACTACATCATTCTGCCGGCGCTGAGCCTGCGGCGCTGGAAGCGGACGCTCGTCGCGAATCTGGGTGCGAACGTGCTGCGCAACCTGTGGGCGTACCTGGTGATCTTCTGCGGTCATTTCCCCGACGGCGCGGAGAGGTTCGGCCCGGAAACTTTGCAGGAGGAGAGCCGCGGCGAGTGGTACCTGCGACAAATGCTGGGTGCGGCGAACTTCAAAGCCGGTCCGGTGCTGGCATTTTCAAGTGGAAACCTGTGCTATCAGATCGAGCACCACTTGTTCCCGGATCTGCCGAGCAACCGAATGGCAGAGGTGAGCGTGCGGGTGCGCGACGTGTGCGACAAGTACAACCTGCCCTACACCAGCGGTTCTCTGGCCCGCCAGTATCTGCAGACGCTGCGGACGATCTTCAAACTCGCACTGCCCAATGCGGGGTGGCGATCACTGTTTCGAGCTGCGCCACCCGTCTGACCGGGATCCCGAAAAGGAACTTCACTTCTGCAGTCCCTGTGCCGTTGGTGGTCGAACAGGGAGAAGCTGTCGATCATCGGGTGGCGCGCCCTGTACCCCCAGTACACGCCGTTGTGGGAGCCGTGTCAACGTGGCCGGATGACCGATTGTAATCCATTGTGGTGCAGTGTGTTTCGATGTCGTCTGACCGTGCCCGTCAGACGAGCTCGGTGCCATCCGGCGATGGGGTAGAGACACCGCAGGCCGCGGCGAGTTGCACCGGGTTGAGGCCGTCGGCCGAGTTCATGTCGCAGCTGCCGAACGGCGGTGCGCCCTGCGGCAATCCCGGGCTGAAACCGCGCCCGTCGGTGTATTGGTGGGCGACCTTGCCGGGATAGTCGGGATTGCTGCCGTACGCCGCGATGATGAGCCTGATGCCGCTGGGTTTGGTGGGCCACATGTTGTTCAGGTCGCCCACGTTGCCATAGCCGATGATGCGGGCACGGTTGCCGGTGTACCCGGCCAGGTTCCAGTACAGCCGGTTGATCCAATCCGACCCGTCACCGCGCGGGTTGCCGCCCTGTTCGACGTCGAGCATGAGCGCGACGCGAGGGTGCAGCCCGCCGTTCGCCTCGATCATCGAGCGCACGGTGTCGGCGTTGGCCTGCCAGTTGGGCCGGCAGTAGGTGTAGACGATGCCGAACACGAGCCGCCCGGAATCCAACGCGCTGCGCATCCAGGCGTAGTTGGCCGCGAAATTGTGGTCGCGGTAGGTGCCGTCGCTGACCCGGATCGACAGCACCTGGTACGGGTACGTGTCGTCGACCGGGCGTTGCCACTCGGAGACGTCGGAGAACAGGGTGTCGGTGATGACGGCGGCGCTGCGCACGATCCACCGGGAACGCAGGGTCTTCGGGACCCTCTGACTCACCACATCGCTCGTCATGTTGTCGTCCTCGCACTCCTGTGACCAGCGTAGGCCGGTCAGAGTGCGTTGCGGCCGGCAATGATCTTGGCCAGCTGGACCGTCTGCTGGTCGTTGATGGTGTAGCCGCTGATCCGCAGGTCGACGACGAAGGCGTCGACAGCCAGGATCGCGCGGTGGGTCATGCGGTCGGTGACATCCGTCGGGTCGTCGTGGGTGATGTTGACACCGTCGAGCACGGTCGGGACGCCCATCCGGCGGGCGTCCCGCGTCTCGCCGCCGTCGTAGCTGAACGTCAGGGTGTCGTCGCCGCAGCGGCGCCAGATGTCGACGGTGCGGGCCACCATGGCCTCGGCGGCCTTGGGGGTGTCGAACCTGGTGATGGCCTGGTCGACCTCCACATCGTCGGCGTCGTCGGCGAGCTGGGTTTCGCGGAACTCTTTGTAGCCGCTGTCGCCGTAGACCCACTCCATCCCGTTGCCGATGACGACGATGCACTCCGGACGGGAGAGCGGCTCGTAGTTGGCGTTGGTCATCGGGCTGCGCAGCGCGGTCTTGGGCCGGACCTTGGCGTTCATCACGGTGTTGATCTCGGATTCGCTCGCCATCATGCTGCCCAGGACGTCGACGTGAGTGCCGTCGGAGCCGGGGACGGTCGGGGTGCAGGCGGCGAGTAGGACCGCGCACAGCGTGACGCCGGCCGCCTTGAGATCGATGCCCATCAGGTCCCCCCTTGGATCTGTTTGCTGATCCTAATCGCGAACCCGGAATGCGCCAGACGGCAATTTGGTGGCCAGTGGGTGACAACTGGCTCGTTCCTTTGCACCGGCCAGCAGGTCTCCCTTGTCGTCGTTTTCTACGCCACGGCCGCTCGTCTGCGTAGTCAACGACCCGTGGGTGGAAATCGGTGAGCTGCTCTGTCGGATGTTCGCGCCCGTTTCTACGCCCGCGTCGTGATGGTCGAGTTGCCACGACCCGGGGGTAGAAAACGGCGCAGCCCGCAGCCCGCAGCCCGCAGCCCGCAGCCCGCAGCCCGCAGCGCGTTCGCGCGCCGGCGAGCCTGCTCGTTCCCCCGATCGGGGGACACGGGATTCGTCCGGTGGAGGGGCCGGTCGGTCGATACAGCCGCGGATCAGATCGGCGCATTCTTATTTCAACGCCGGAACACACCGGACAAAAACACCAAAAGCCTTATCCGACAAAGGAGTCGACATGAGCACCATCACCCGCCGCATCGCCGCCGGTTTCGCCCTCGCCGCCGCCCCCGCGTTGATCGCCCTGGGCGCCGCCACCGCTCACGCCGACGCTTCCGTCGCCAACACCGGCCCGTCGGTCAGCTCGCACAAGGCTTTCCCGAACCAGCACAACATGCCGCAGCCCGGGTCCTCGATTCATCACCACCACCAGAACAACCACGCCAAGTAGGCCAGGGGAGGCGGGGCCCGGACGCAGCCAGCGTCCGGGCTTCCGGCTGTGCGGGCTTCCGCCCAGGAACGAGTAGCGCACTACTCTATTGCCGCCGGGCAGTTCGGTGTGAGCATCGCAATGCAGGAACCGAACCTGCCGTGGAGGGCCACGGTACAGCCCAGTAGGAGTGCCTGAAATGACCGAGAAATCCGATACTCACAAGGCCGTCGACCCTGTCCAGCAGGAAGCCGACCGGTTGCGCAAGAAGTTCAGCTCCTCCGAGGAGACGACGTTCACAGTGCAGCGTGCCACGCTCGGAGATGGTGACATCGAGTCGGTGGCAGTGACTTTCACTGTGCCGAGCTCCGTTCTCCTCGACAAGATGGTGGTCACTGCCGGCGCGGCCCGATCACAGCGGCGACACAAAGATCCGTTCTGGGCCGACAACGACGACGGCACCGACGCTTTCAACGACGGTGGTCCCGAACACGGCGGTGATCTTCCGCATTAGCTCGGCAGCGCAATCGATTTGACCAGCGGTCGCATGGTGGCAGCGAGGGGTTGCCGCCATGCACTCCGTTCACGATCCGTTCGAGGAGAACTCGATGACTGATACCGAGCTGACTTTGGCGAGTCTGATCCATCCGTTCAGCCCCGAAGACTTCAAACGTCGGCACTGGGAGCAGTCGCCTCTGGTGATCAAACGTGAGGAGCCCGGTTACTACCACGATTTTATGACGCTCGCGGGTTTCGACGACCTCCTTGCGTTGCCGCTGAGATCTCCACGTCTGCGCATCCTGCGCAAGGGCGAGGAAGTGTCGGTGGGGAGCCCGGGGTATGTCGAGGACACCTATGGGCAGTTTCAACAGGGATGCACCATTGCGCTGCAGTTCCTGCAGGAGCGGGTACCTTCACTGGCCCGTCTCTGCCGGGCATTGGCGGCTGAGCTTTCCGCTACTTTCCAGGTCAATGCCTACCTGACCCCGCCGGACGAACAAGGGCTCGACACCCACTACGACACTCACGACGTGTTCGTCCTTCAGATCTCCGGCGTGAAGCATTGGCGTCTGTTCAACGAAGCCGTGAGGTTGCCCTTGCCGGGGCAGGAGATGCGACCCGTCAGCGCGACGCGGAGCGATCTGATCGCCGAGGTCGACTTGCACCCGGGGGATGCCATCTACATTCCGCGGGGCTTCGGCCACGACGCGGTGTCGGTCGGTTCGACATCGCTGCATCTCACCGTGGGCGTCCGGCCGATCACATGGGCGTTCGTGTTGCTCGCGGCCATGGAGGAGGCCATCGAGCGAGACCCGCAACTGCGGGAATCGCTTCCGGTGGGCTTCGCCTGTGGCGGCGAAGCGCGGGTGGACGCCGAGCGTCGACTGGCAGGCCTGATCGAGGCCTTCGGCCCGCGCGTCGATGTCCCGCACATGATCGACAACGCCGCTGCGGTGATCGCCCGTCGAACCGGGGCGTCATTGGACAGGCACCTGGTCGATCTGACCGCGACGCCTGACCTGCGGCTCGACACCCGCGTGCGGCGCCGGCCGACTCCGTCTACCTTCGCGGTCGCCGGCGGGAAGGCTGAGCTGACCTTCCACGGCAAGACGCTGCGGATGCCGGAATTCGTCTCTGGAGACCTGGAATTCATCCGCGGCACCGGTGCCTTCACCCCGCAGGACCTACCGGGGAATCTGGACGATCCGGGCCGCCTGGTTCTGGTCAAACGCCTTGTCCGGGAAGGGCTTCTGACGATCGATGCCTGACGGTCGCGGCCGGAGAATCGCACGCTCCAGTATCACGGCGTCGGTATCCGCAGCAACAGGTGGCATCGGCTCGTAGGGTGGAGGCATGGTGGGGTTACCCCCGGGGCCTCCGTTGCCCCCTTTGGTGCAGGCGTTGTTGATGTTGCGTTACTGGCCGCGATTCGTTTCGGCCTGCCGGCGCCGCTACGGCGACGTATTCACATTGCGGGTCGCGGCGATGGGCACGATGGTGTATCTGGCAGACCCCACTGACATCAAGGTGGTGTTCGCCGGAGATCCGACGATCTTCCATGCCGGAGAAGCGAATTCGGTGCTGAGTTCACTACTCGGTGACAGCTCGGTGCTGGTGATCGATGAGGATGAACACCACGAACGCCGGCGGCAGATGCTCCCGCCGTTTCACCGCGATGCGGTGGCCCGCCAGACCGAGATCATGACGGAGATCGCCGCCGCGAACATCGCGGGCTGGCCGGTGGGCACTGCCTTCCCGGTAGCCCCGAAGATGGCCGAGATCACCCTTGAGGTCATCCTGCGAACCGTGATCGGGGCGTCGGATCCGGCCCGGCTGGCCGCGTTGCGGTCGGTCATGCCACGGCTGCTCAGTGTCGGCCCTTGGGAGACGCTGGCGCTGGCCAGCCCGGGACTGCGGCGGAGGCGCCCGTGGCGGGCCTTGCAGCGCAACATCGAGGAGGCCGACCGGCTGCTGTACGCCGAGATCGCCGATCGGCGGGCTGACCCGGAGGTCGCGACCCGCACCGATGTGCTGGCCATGCTGGTGCGATCCGCCGGCGAGGGCGGGCACACCATGACCGACCGTGAGCTGCGCGATCAGTTGATGACGCTGCTCGCCGCCGGGCATGAGACGACGGCGACCGCACTGTCGTGGGCGCTGGAACGGTTGACCCGTCATCCCGCGGTGCTGGACAAGGCGGTGCGGGCCGCGCGCGACGGCGATGACGAGTACCTCGACGCGGTGGCCAAGGAAACCCTGCGGATCCGGCCGGTGGTGTTCGACGTGGGCCGGGTGCTCAAGCAGCCGGTCGAGTTGGCGGGCTACCGGCTGCCGGCCGGGGTGATGGTGGCGCCCGGCATCGGCCTGGTGCACGAACGTGACGACGTGTATCCCGACGCCGACCGGTTCGACCCGGACCGGATGCTCGGCGTGACGCTCGGCCCCACCACCTGGTTCCCGTTCGGCGGTGGCAACCGCCGCTGCCTGGGCGCGACGTTCGCGATGGTCGAACTGCGGGTCGTGCTGCGCGAAATCCTGCGCCGGGTCGACCTTTTCGCCACGACAGCTGCCGACGAGCAGCAGCGCGTCAAGCACGTGACGTTGGTCCCGCACCGCGGGGCGCGGATCTGTGTGCGGGCGGTTCGGGAGCCGTCCGAGGTCGAGGGCAATCGGGCGGAGCCAGCCCGCCGCTAGTCGATCCGGGCAGGCTGGTGAAGTCATTGCCGATGATGCGCCGGAACACGTCGACGCGGAGTGCGGCGCGCGTCGTGCCATCGGGCCCGACCATGCAGTCCCGGCGACTCCGGCTCCGCTGATGGGCGATTCGCAAAGCGATTCGATGCTATGTGGGTGCCGGTTTCGGGTGTACCGCGCGCTTACAGGGAAAGGCCCGGACGTTGAGTACGTCCGGGCCCCTCCTACCCCCTGGCTTATCTGGCGAGCCGAGTTGGCGAAGTCTCAGCGCCTCTTGGAGTGCAGGACTTCCTCGGTCGAGTGCGCGTCGACTGCCTTGCCCCGCTTGGCCGCGCGTTTCTCCTTGAGCGACTTGCCCGATTTCTTGGTCATGCTCTGGCGTGGCGACTTATCAGCCATGGTTGGCCCCTTTGACTTGGGGGCCTGTGTGGTCCCGATGGCTCGACCCTACGCGCGGTCCACCACAACCGCAACGATGTATGCCTACAGTGTTGACAGTGCTTATCGGAGCGCGTTGACTTGAGTGCTGATCGAGCTCGCGCCAAGGGTGTGCGATCTGTTTGTTGTGTGCGAAATCAACCGGGCCCGCGGAGAAGTGTTCGGGCTGCTGTCAAGATGTAGACGTTCCGTTGTGGGCATGCGATGTAATCTGGCGCTCCCCAGTCATGTGGAGGAGTCGTCACGATGGTCAAACAGGCGACCGCGGCACGGCGTGGTGTGGAGGGGCAGATAAACCGTTCGGTGATCCTGCAGGCTGCCCTGCGACTGGTGGACCGCGACGGTGTCGATGGCCTGTCGATGCGCCGGCTCAGTGAGGAGGTCGGCCGGGATCCTGCCGTGCTCTATCGGCATGTGCCCAACAAGGCCGCGTTGCTCGACGGGGTGACTGAGATGGTGATCGGCCAGTTGCGCGTCGACACCGCCGATCCAGATTGGGCCGGCCAGCTACGCACGGTGGCGCACGAATTTCGGCAGTTGGCTCTGGCACACCCAAATGTGGTGCCGCTGATGGTAACTCGTCCGCTGGCCACCCCGTTGGGGCAGCGTCCGCCGGGAATGCTGCGGCCACTGGAGGACGTTCTGACGCTGCTGACGGCGTCCGGATTCTCCGGGACCGATGCCCTGCACATCTACCGAATGCTCTTCGGCTACCTGCACGGCCACATCCTCACAGAGTTGCAGGAGGTCGTCGAACGGCCAGAGGAGCCCGACGATGTGCTGCGGCTGGGTCTGCACCGACTGTCCATCACCGAGTTCCCGCAGGTACGCGCACTGGCTTCCGCGCTGGGGTCCTACGACGGCGCAGCCGAACTCGACCGCGGGCTCGACGTGCTGTTCATCGGGTTGGAGACCACCATGGGCTCACACCCCAGCTGAGGACCGTCCCGGCGTCGGGTCGGTCCTCACGCAAGAGCTCTACGGCGTCAGGTTCACCGTGACCCCGCCCGAGAACATCGAGTCGTGCAGTTCGATGCGTGCCGGAACCCACGCCAGGCGAACAGGAGAACGTACAAACCGCCACCGACAAGTACGCAGCGTGCGTCACGCGATCTGCGGCGGATTGTCAGGCAGGCGTGCCAAGCTGGGGCTATGGCTGCGAATCGTTCCCCGCACCGTGCCGACCTCGTGCTGTCCGGGGGCGGGGTCAAAGGCATCGGCCTGGTGGGCGCCGTCGTCGCGCTCAAGGACGCGGGATACGCGATCGAGCGGATCTCGGGCACCTCGGCCGGCTCACTGGTCGGCGCGGTGGTCGCCGCAGCGGTGCACCGTAACGAGTTGACCAGTAATCAACTGCACGAGTTGGCGCTGAGCGTGCCCTACCGCAAGTTTCGCGACAGCGGGCCGATCGAGCGCATCCCGGTGCTGGGCACGGCGTGGGGCCTGCTGTGCGAGACCGGTATCTATCGCGGTGACTTCGCGTACGACTGGATCCGCAGCGAGCTGAAGAATCTGGGCGTCAAGACCTTTGGCGATCTGGCCATCGACGACAAGAACCTACTGCCCGAGCGGCGCTACCGGCTGACGGTCACGGTGACCGACGTGACCACCGGGCAACTCGTGCGCCTGCCGTGGGATTACCGGCGGGTCTACGGCCTGGACCCCGACGAGCAGCTCGTCGCCGACGCGGTGCGGGCCTCGATGGCGATACCGTTCCTGTTCCACCCGGTGACGCTGAAAACCGCTGACGGGCAGGCATGCACGCTCGTGGATGGCGGGGTGTTGTCGAACTTCCCGATCGACACCTTCGACCGTCCCGACGGCGCCGAGCCGCGCTGGCCGACGTTCGGGGTGACGGTGGTGCCGTACCTGCCCGCGCCGACGGCCGAGCAACTCATCCCCGGGTTGGGCATGTTGCGCTTCGGCCGCCCGACCTTTCTGGAAAGCCTGATCACCACCATGCTGGTCGGCCACGACCAGGCGTACCTCAGCCAGCCGTGGGTGAAGGTGCGTGCGATCCAGGTGGATTCGACCGAAGTCGGGGTGCTCGACTTCGACATCACCCGCAATGAGGCCGAAGCCCTGTACGAGAAGGGCTACGCGGCGACGACGGAGTTCCTGTCCACCTGGGACTGGCCGGCCTACCTGGACCGCTTCCGCCGGGCCCATCGGGTGAATCCGCGCCGGTGAGTATCAGATTCTCCGCCCCCGGCCGCATCAATCTGATCGGCGAGCACACCGACTACAACGCGGGGTTCGCGCTGCCGATTGCGTTGCCGCAGCGGACCTTTGTGGCTTTCGCTCCGGACTCGTCAGAGGTGCTGTCGGTGTCGAGTGCGTTCGGTGATGCGCGGATCGGCCTGGACACCGTGCCGGGAGGCGTGACGGGCTGGGCCGCGTATGTCGCCGGGGTGGTGTGGGCCCTGCGGCGTGCCGGGATCGCGGCGCCGGGCGGGGCCATGACGATCACCAGCGACGTCGAGATCGGTTCGGGGCTGTCGTCGTCGGCCGCGCTGGAATGCGCGGTGCTCGGTGCCCTGCTCACGGCGGCCGGCGTCGATCTCGACCGCGTCGAGCAGGCACGGGTCGCCCGGTGGGCCGAGAACGAGTACGTCGGCGCGCCAACAGGACTGCTCGATCAGCTGGCGTCGTTGTTCGGCGAGCCGGGGGAGGCGATGCTGATCGACTTCCGCGACGTCACCGTGCAGCCGGTGCTCTTCGACCCCGAAGCGGCCGGAGTGGCCCTGCTGTTGATCGATTCGCGGGCCCGGCACGCGCACGCCGGTGGCGAGTATGCGGCCCGGCGGGCATCCTGCGAGCGGGCGGCCGCCGATCTCGGGGTGGCCTCGCTGCGTGAGGTCTCTGGCGGGGCAGCACTCGGGGCGGTGAAGGATCCGGTCGATACCCGGCGGGCGCGTCATGTACTGACCGAGAACCAGCGGGTACTCGATTGCGTTGCAGCGATGGAATCTTCGGACTTCGCCGCGGTTGGTGAGCTGTGGACCGCATCGCACGCCTCGATGCGCGACGACTTCGAGATCACCACCCCGAACCTCGACCTGATCGCTGAAACCGCGGCGCGGGCGGGCGCACTCGGGGCGCGGATGACCGGTGGCGGGTTCGGTGGCTGCGTCATCGCGCTGGTGCCAGATGCGCGGGTGGATGCCGTCGGTGACGCGGTGGTCCAGGCGGTGCGCGATGCCGGATATCCGGACCCGTCCATCACCAGGACGCACGCCGGCGCCGGTGCGGGGCCGGCTACCGCAGCTTGACCATCCGCGTCGTCGAACTCTCATCCAACTCGACCACATCGGAACGCGACCGCAGAAAATCGCTGAACGACTTGAAACCCAACGACTTCTCACTGAAGGACGGATCCATCCGCTTCATCTGAGCTTTGACCGCGGAGTTGTGCAGCCACTCGGCGTCGTCCTTCTCCAGGCCGATCTGCAGGGCCCGGGTCAGCAGCGCGGTGGCCTGGGCCTGCGGGTCCTGCTCATCCGTCTTGCGGGTGCGCTTCTGCTGCTTGGGTTCCGGCTCGGGGCTGGGCGCGGGGACACCGGGCAGCGAGTCATAGACGACGAACTCGTCGCACGCGGCGGCCAGCACCCGGCTGGAGGACCCGGCCACCCCGATGCCGACGACGTAGCGCCCCAGCCGTTTGCACCGTTGGGCCAGGGGAATGTAGTCGGAGTCGCCCGCCACGATCACCACATGGGTGAGGTCGGGGAGCCGGAACATGTCCTCGACCGCGTCGACGGCCAGCCGGATATCGGCGCCGTTCTTGCCGTATGCGGCGGCGGGGAACAGCTGCACCAGGTCGACGGCACGGCCGACGAGCTGCTCGCGATATCCGGCGTTGAGATCGGCCGACCAGTCCGCGTAGGCGCGGGTGAGCACCAACGTGCCGAAGGACGAGGCGAAGTCGAGGATGGCACCGAGGTCGACGGTGGCCTTGGTGAGCTTGTCGGCCTCCAGGCCTTTGGCTTTGTCCTTCTGAAAGGAGTTGCGGCCGTTGACCTGGTCGTAGCGGGAGATGACGATGTTGTCGAAGTCGAGGTAGACCGCGACGCGGGTGTCGAGTTCGGTCACATCAGTCCTCTGATTCGGATCGCCCGATGAGGTTTCGAGCGCCGGTCGGGCCGAGCAGTTCCCGGAACGCCTGCACGGTGTAGCCGACGACGGTGGCGTCGGTCTTCGCGCGGGCGGTGGCCGACCGAGGCAGGCTGAACAGCGGCCCCATCTCGCCGAAGTAGTCGCCGGGTCCGGAGACTTTGATGACTTCCTCACCACCGCTGGCCAATTCGCGAGCAAGTTCGATCTCGCCGTCAGTGACGATGTAGATGAGATCGCCCATCTCGCCCTGCGCGAACAGCACCTCGCCGGCTTCGATGGTCACGGTTTCGGCGCCTTGATGCTCGACGGCAACATGCGGGACGAGCTCCACCACCTGGTCGGCGAGCGGCAGGATGCGGGTGTCGTGGGTGGCGACGACAACGACGTGCTCACCGCTGGCGAGCTCACGGATGAGCCGGAGGACCTCCTCGACCTGGATGAAATCCAGATGTGCAGTCGGCTCATCGGCCAGGATCAGCGGCGGATCGAGCGCGATCGCGCGGGCCACCGCGACGCGCTGTTGCTGCCCGCCGCTGAGATCGCCGGGGCGGTGGTGCAGTCGGTCCTCAAGGTTGACGCGGGTCAGCAGTTCCGTGGCGCGTTCGCGGGCCGCGTGCCTCGTTCTGCCGGCGGCGCGCAGTGGCACCATCACGTTTTCCAGCGCGGTCAGGCTGGGCACGAGGTTGAAGGCCTGGAACACGATGCCGACGGTGTCGCGCCGGTAGTCCGACAGCTCCTTCTTGTTCAGGGTGGTCACATCAACATCGCCGAACTCGATGCGGCCGGCGGTCGGTTTGAGGATCCCGCCCAGGCAGGACAGGAGCGTGGTCTTCCCACAACCGCTGGGGCCCAGCAGGATTGCCAGTGATCCGGCTGGAACCTCGAGGTCGAGTCCGTCGATCGGGCGCACCGCGTAGCCGCCGCTGGAGTATTCCACGACGAGGTCTTTGACGAGTAGGTCGGCCATGTCAGGGTCCTCGGAATGCCAGGGCGGGGTCGACGGTGACGGCGCGGCGCAGCCCGGCAACGCTGGCCAGCAGGCCGATCACGACCGCGACGATCGGCAGCGCGATGAATGCCAGGGTTGGGACGTCGCAGCGCATGGGGAACGGCGGCCCGAGCACGAGTGACAGTCCCGCGCCCAGCAGGGCGGCAAGCAGGGCCACGGCGACGGCCTGCATCGCCAATCCGGCCATGATGGACCGGGTGGCCACGCCGACAGCCTTGAACACCGCGAAGTCGCGGGTGCGTTCCAGGGCGGACAGGTAGATCACCGAGCCGACGATCAGCGCCGCGACCGCCCACAGCAGGCCGGCCATCAAGCTCATCGCCTGGTTGGCGCCGCGCAGTGGGCGGACCATGTCGTCGATGGCGCCGGCCCGGTCGACGATGCGGAATTCGGGCGGTGCCGTGCCCGGGTTGCCGACGATACCGACCGACGAGATCAGCTTCTGACCGGAGAACAGCAGTTGTTGGGCACCGGGGACCGTCAGGTAGATGTTGTCCTGGGCGGCCAGGGCGGTGAGGTCGTCGACCAGCCCGACAACCCGTAGTTTGGACGCGCCGACGTCGATATCGGCGCCGATCGGACGGTCCATCGTCGTCGAGACCGCGACTTCGTCGGGGGCGTGGGGGGCCCGGCCGTCCTTCAACGCCGGAGTGCCGGGGCCCTGGTCCGGGACTCCGAACACGTTCACATTGCGCGGGGTGCCGCCGGCGGGGATGGTCGACGACCCGTACACCAGCGGGACGGCTGTGACGACACCCGGAAGCTTGGCCGCCAGCTGAACTGCGGTGGGCGGCAACGGTGCCGAGCCGAGGAACGGGCCGGCTGCACCCGACTTGATCATGAATGCGTCCAGGCCCAGGGCATCGACGCTGCGTTCGGCCTCGACGCGGAAGCCATGGGCCAGGCCCGTCAACACCAAGGTCATGGCAAAAACCAACGCGGTGCCGACCGCGGCGATCATGAATCGCCGTCGCCGCCACTGCAGATCGCGTAACGCCGCGATCAACACGTCGGTGCCCCGCTCATCGTGTGTGACGTTACCGAGGTGGGTGTGGCGGGTGGCGGTTATTGGGGCATTTGGTGAGGGGCGGGGTGCTGGCGGCCAGTCACAATCGTCACGGCAGTTGCGACGGATCGGCCGGGCCGGTTCGGGCGGTATGTGCGGCTGGGACATCGTCAAGATTCTTGACGACCTTTCCCGGCTGACATTGACCACACAGATCCTCGCTCGGTCGCCGCCGTCAATATCGGTGGTTGATGCGACGATGCGCGGTTCACTTCAAAAGGAGGTTGATATGAAGCGTGTGTTGGTGGCGGTGACCGGTCTTGTGGCTGCCACTCTGGGGACGAGCCCGGTGGCGATGGATCTGCAGGGTGCACAGGATGCCAGTCGCTGACGCGCGGTGAGGTGTGGTTCAGGCTGGAGGCCGTCGCTTCGAGCCCCATAATTCTCTGAGTCGGTAGTGGGCCGGCCCGCCTTAATCTGGTTGACGACGGAACCGGGGGACCAGATGTTGCGAGCGATCGTGTGTACGTCCGTGCTGTTGGCATTCGGTGTATCGGTGACGGCGTGCGGCACTCAGTCTGCCCCACCCGTTCAATCGCCCGCCGGCACTTCGCCAGTGCATCCGGATCAATCGAAGGTCTTCTTTCCTGGGACGGTGCAGACCTACGGGCTCGACCTCACACCGACCGACCAGGACCACCTGGCCGAGTTGTACGCGCTTCGTCAGATCGATCCGTGCGGCTTCGTCGACCGGAAAGCCCTGGAAGACAACGGCCACAGGGACTTCAGCTACACCTACACCGCCGCGCACGCGATCGCCGTGGAGGGCGTGTCCCCGGTGTTCCCGATCGGCGGAGACGGCTGCACGATCGCCTTCCCGTCGATGACGGTGGGCCTCGAACTCTCGGTCGCAGCGGGTGAGCGTCGGGGCAATGACATGCAATTCGGCCCCGACCCGGCGCACCCGGGTGTCATGCAGCGGACGTCGATGTGCACGTTCCGCGCCCCGATTCCACTGACGGGGTTGGAAGGCGCGCCCGCGTCGATGCGCGATCCCGTGCTCGAGGTGACTCCGATCAACATCGCCGATGGACGGGTGGAATTCGACGACTCCGCGCTGTGTGAACTCGGTGGCGTGATCGCGGGTGGCGTCGCGGCACACGTCGAAACGAACGGGGTGCCGGTGCATTCCGACAAGTCCTCAAGTGCGACGCGGTTTCTCACTGCCGATCCGTGTACCGCTGCGGCGGACGTTCACGCGGTGAGCTTCAAGTGGTGGGAACCCAATCCAGAGGCGCAGTGGCCGACCACCTGGCGGCATCCCAGTGTCTGTGAGCTGCAACGGGAAAAGGCCGCTGACGGCCCCGCGGCCCGGTCGGCCATCGTCAAGTACGGGCTCGCCGTCTGGTCCGACGATGTTGTCCAGTCTCCGTCAGGGAATGTTCCTGTCCGCAGCGAGCAGGACGGTGTGCAACTGCTCGACTTCAGTTCTGCCGAATCACCCAGCTGTTCCGTCATCGCCAAGACCGATGTCACCATCGAACCGACCGACGTCCGAACCGGTGCACCCGACCTGGCGCCATCAATTCCCGTGGTCTCGGTCTGGCTGAACGCGCCCGCGGGGGAGAACTGCGGTGACAGCGCCAAGCGGGTGGCACTCGCGGCTGTCCAGCGTGCGAGCTGAGCGTTGTCTACCGCCTGCATTCGTCGAGCAGCTGCGTATCCGCGTCGACCAGTCGTTGAACGATGTTGAGGTAACTCATTTGTCGGATGCCGATCTCGCCGTTGGGCATTCCGGGTGTACGGGCCTGCTTGACGATGTCGACCGCCTCGGCCGAAAGGTCACTGATCTGTTGCAGATGCCGGCCGAGCGCCGGGTCGTCGACCCGATCGGCATAGCGGCCCAATTGAGCTGACCACGCTCGGTACTCGGACATGTCTGGACCGCCAGGGGCGATCCGGCCGGGGGCGAGAAGATCCTGGTGGTCACTGATGTAGCCCACTACTGTCCGCGCGGTGCGGCAGTCGCGGCCGGAAACGTGGCTGAGCCAAGCGGTTGCGAGTCCGGCTGCGACAACCAACACGAGGACCAGACCGACTCGAAGCCAGCGCTGACGGGCTGTCGGTACCGCAGGCGGCACGACCTGAGTGACCGCGGCGGCGACCTCTGGATCTGCGTCGGCCGCGGCACGCAACCGTGCCAGATGTGGCTCGCGGCGACGCCGGGCCCATTCCGGCCACACCTGGAGGACGACCAACACCACGGCGAGACCCAGATAGGTCAGCCCCAGCCGCGGCCGGTCCGCGACGAATTCGAGGACCGGAAGCAGAACCGCGAACAATCCGATGAGCACCCAGCTGAGACGGCGGCGCGCCGGGGTGACGCGGTTCCGATATGCGTGGGCGAGGTCGGTGGCCCGCACGGTCGCAGTCAGGACGGCCGGGTCAGTGGGTATCGGTTCGCCGTGTACCGCACGGGCGACAGCGGTGCGTTGCGGCGCGGTGAGCCCGTTCAGCACGGTGGCGTAGGTGTTGACGACGGGCTGGGTGAGCAGGGTGATCGGGATGCCGGCCAGCAGCCCGAACACGGCCAGGCCGGACACCATGACCCAGGCCGGCCACGGTGTCCACCAAAGGTATTGCGGCTGCAGTACTGCCCAGCAGAACAGCAAGGACCACACCGTCATCCACGCCGACGTGACCAGCCAACGAGCCCACCACGGGGCGATGTTGTACCAAACCCACAACGGACGACGTCCTTTCGACGGATGGCGCTGCGTTCAGCTGACTTCCTGCGATTGTGACATCGCTCGTCGAGGGCTGGTTGCGCCAAATTCCGTCACCAGGTCAGTTGAACGCGGTGCTGCCCGAGACGGGTGCCGGCACGCCTGACCTTCGGGCTGCCGTCAGGGCTGGCCGGCCGGGGTCAGCTTGATGGCGGCGAGGTGCACACGATCGACCGCCTCGGCGAACTCGTCCAGCGTGGGGATGCGCTGCTCGTGGAACTTCAGCCCCATCATGCGTTGGGCGCGTCTGACGCCGTAGGTCTCGGCGCAGCGCCGGAACAGATCGGCGACGGTGGCGCGGTCCTCGATGAGTTCGCCCCGCATCGTCGTTGTCTTGCCGTCGTGGAGGACCTCGGCGGTGGCACCGTCGCGGAAGTTGTACCTCCATCCGGCGTCGGTCATCGCGTAGAGCGTGTTGTCGATGACGTGTGCGCTCAGCGGAATCGCATACTGCCGTCCGGTTTTTCGGCCGCGCACGGTCAGAACCATGAACTGGTGGCGCGCGGGGCCGGCGAAGGGCGTGCGCAGCAAGAACCGCAGGGCCGGGTTGACGACGCGCATCATCCCTTCCGGCGGATGAGGCACGGTGACCATGGGCGATTGTTCTGCCATGCCCTCACGCTAGGCCGATTGTTCGACGATGCCCAGGGTGTCGGTGGATGCTCGGCGATGTCCTCCAGGGCTTGCGTCGACCGAGATCGACTTCGGGGTGGTGCGCATCGACACGGAGGAATGTCGAAGACCTGGCGTGCCGGGCCGCGGGCCATGGGCTGTGGGTTGAAGGGGGAAACCGTCAAAAATTTTGACGGCCTTGCCCCGATCAAGCCGCACACCCCCGTGGCGTTCATCTCGATCAGGGCCGGAATCACGATGTCGCGGGTGACAGAAGCGACGAGCGTGGCTTCCCTTCAGTCGATCACCTCGTCGAAGGTGAATCCAAGCTGAGCCAGTAGCGGTCGTACGATCGCCTGAACTTCCTCGAGGAAACTCGTCGTTATGTTGGTCCGTTTGTCACCGGTGGCACCTGCTGATTGTGGCGATGCTGGGACGCGGCCAGACGAAGCAATTCCTCGAGCGGTGGCTGAAACGCCGAACGTGTGTCCGGATCCAGTGTTTCGAGGTGCGCGGGTAGCTTTTCGACGATCGTCGTAACGACGATGTCGTTGGACGGCTCCCGCAAATCGAGCATCGGCACGTTATTCTCGTGCAGCTCAACGACTTCTGATCTCCTCGGTCCCTCAGGGAGCTGCTCGGCGAGGAAATCGAACAAAAAGTGGGTAATCGAGGAATTCCATGACCAATTGCCGTCGACGAATCGAAGGAATCCGTTCATTTGCCCCCCAACAACTCGTTGCACATAGATTACGTCCAGCCTGGGGTTGCTCGGCAGTTCACTAGGTTCGTTGTATTGCGGCCGGCCCCCCTGCGCGCGACCATGGCGGTGTGGCCGGCTTCGTGAACGTCCGGGCCTACGCCGAGCTCAACGACTTCTTGGAAGCCGACTCGCGTAGTCAGACCCTGCGTCGTCCCTGCAAGAGCCACCAGACCGTCAAGGATGTGCTGGAGGCCATGGGCATTCCGCACACCGAGATCGACCTGATCCTGGTGAACGGGGATCCTGTCGGGTTCGAGCATCGACCGGCGGTCGGTGATCGCATTGCGGTGTACCCGATGTTCGAGGCGCTCGACGTTGGGGCGACGGCCCGGCTCCGGCCGGAGCCGCTGCGGCATCCGCGGTTCGTGATCGACGTCAACCTCGGCCGGCTGGCACGGCTGCTGCGCCTGCTCGGGTTCGACGTCTGGTGGTCCAATGACGCCGACGATCAGGCTCTGGCCGACATCAGCGTCGAACAGCAGCGAATTCTGCTCACCCGAGACCGCGGCCTGTTGAAGCGCCGCGCGATCACCCACGGTTTGTTCGTCCACTCCCAGGTGCCGGAGGAACAGACGCTGGAGGTACTGCGGCGGCTGGATCTGCGGCGGCGGATAACGCCGTTCACCCGGTGCGTGCGATGCAATGGGCGGCTGGCCGCGGTGCCGAAGGAGGCGGTGATGGACCGCCTTGAGCCGTTGACCCGCCGCTACTACGACGAGTTCAGTCATTGCCCGGACTGCGGTCAGATCTATTGGCCCGGTGCGCATTTCGCGAGACTGTCCAGCCTCGTCGACGGGTTCCTCGACCGACTCTGATCGTTGGGGCCGAATCGGATTGGCTGGGTGCGAAGGAATTTGGATCCGCTCCCACTCTCACTATAAGGCCGGGGGTGGGGCTTGCGGCAAGGCCCCTGACGTCCTGCACAATCTCTCGATCCGTGACGAGATGGGGGATGTTGTGACGAATAGGCCGAAACCGTTTGAGGTGCACGAGTCCGGTGCGCTGCTGCACGGCACCAAGGCCGACCTGGCGGTGGGGGATCACTTGGTGCCCGGACGCGAGTCGAATTACGAAGCCGGCCGGATCATGAACCATGTGTACGTCACCCGCACATTGGATGCCGCGGTGTGGGGCGCCGAGATGGCCGCCGGCGATGGGCGGGGCCGTATCTACATCGTCGAACCCGAGGGTGCGCTGGAGGACGACCCGAACGTGACCGACAAGAAGCTTCCCGGAAACCCGACCCGCTCCTATCGAACCCGTGAGCCGGTGAAAATCGTCGGTGAGATCACCGACTGGGTGGGGCATTCACCGGAGCAGCTGCAAGGCATGCGCGACGGCCTGGCTGACCTTCGCCGGCGAGGGTTGGACGTCATCTACGACTGATTTCGCGGGCCGCGCCGCTGTGCTGCTGTTCGCTCGATACGGGGATTTGTGGCCGCCCGCCGTACCCTTCCATGGTGAACGCGATCGACCCCGACCAGCTCAGCACGTGCCTGCGGGTGCTGTCCGAGGTGCACGAACTGCCTCCCGAGCACCCCGACGCCGTTGCTGTGCGCCTGGCCACCGCGAAGATGTTCAAGGCGCTGAAGAAGGCCCGCCGGACCGCCAAGCGCGACGCGATCGCGGCTGCTGACCGCGCTGTCATCGCTGCCACCGCCACCGGTGCGCCCGGACGGATCGACGACGAGACCCAGGGTTTGCCGCTGGTATCGACCGCGGTCGGGGCCAGTGCGGGCACGCTGCTGCGCTCGCGGGCCTGCTACATCTGCAAGAACCACCACACCGTGGTCGACGCCTTCTACCACCAGCTTTGTCCGGAATGCGCCGCGATCAACCGGGCCAAGCGCGACGCCCGCACCGACTTGACCGGGCGCCGGGCCCTGCTCACTGGCGGGCGCGCCAAGATCGGCATGTACATCGCGCTACGGCTGTTGCGTGACGGTGCGCACACCACGATCACCACCCGGTTTCCCAACGACGCGGTGCGCCGCTTCGCCGCGATGGAGGACAGTGCCGACTGGTTGCACAGGCTGCGGGTGGTGGGGATCGACCTGCGGGATCCGGCCCAGGTGGTTGCCCTGGCCGACGAGGTGGCCGCGCAGGGGCCGCTGGACATCCTGATCAACAACGCCGCGCAGACGGTGCGCCGCCCGCCGGGCTCGTATGCCGCGCTGGTCGAGGCCGAGCGCACCCCGCCGCCGGCCTTGGTGGACGTGGTCACCTTCGACCACGTCAGTGACGCGCATCCGCATGCCCTGGCCGGGAGCCTCGGCGAGCACCCCGCCCCACACGCGCTGACCGAGCTGGCCCTGACCGCCCGCAGCGCCTCGCCGGAGCGGATCGCCGCTGGGACTGCCATTGACGCGGGTGGGCTGCTGCCCGATACCGCGTCGGTGAACAGCTGGACCCAACGCGTGCACGAGGTCGACGCGATGGAGCTCCTCGAAGTGCAGCTGTGCAACCAGACCGCGCCGTTCATTCTTGTGAGCCGGCTGCGCCCGGCGCTGGCCGCGTCACCCGCCCGACGCAAGTACGTGGTGAACGTGTCCGCGATGGAAGGCCAGTTCGGCCGCGGCTATAAGGGGCCCGGGCACCCGCACACCAATATGGCCAAGGCCGCGCTGAACATGCTGACCCGCACGAGTTCTGGGGAGATGTTGGAGCAGGACGGGATCTTGATGACCGCCGTCGATACCGGGTGGATCACCGACGAGCGTCCGCACCCGACGAAGCTGCGGCTGGCCGAGGAAGGTTTCCACGCACCGCTGGATCTGGTGGATGGTGCTGCGCGCGTGTATGACCCGATCGTGCGCGGGGAACTGGGCGAGGATCTGTATGGGTGCTTCTTGAAGGATTACTCGCCGGCTAGTTGGTAGGGGCTTCGTGCCTGAAGCGTGAACGGGCATCAATCAGGTTTCGACAGCACCGGGGGAATCGTCGTATGACTGACAAGTCCGTGGTAGCGCGGTGGCGCGTCGGTTTCATGGCCCGAGCACTGTGCGTGCTGGCGGCGAGTCTCACGTTGGTCGGGGTGGGTTCGGATTCGCGGGCTTTCGCCGACCCGTCCCCGGGCGCAGATTCGCTCGCCTCCTTCTGCGAAGACAACGGCGGCACCTGGGATCAGGCCGGTGGCGTCTGCACGCGCACGGTCACCAACGCTCGCAAGATCGCTGTGGAACTGTCCGCCAAATACCCCGAGGACCTGCTGAACGACCAGACCGCGGGACCACCGCTGAAAGAGTTTGTGCGCGAATTCTTCACGAGGTTCGGCGACCCGGACGACGGCCTGGTCCGAAATGGACAGGCGGACTTGACCTACCAGACATTCGAACATGCGCCAGGAATCCGGTCCGTTGTGTTCAGCATCTTCTGGTACCTCGGCGGAGCGCACCCGAACGATGAGATCACCACCTTCACCTTCGACTTGCAGCGCGGCAAGCAGCTCGCCCTCGCGGACTTGTTCTGTCGGGGCATCGACCCGCTGACCGCCTTGCCTCCGCTGGCGCGCCCGTACGTGAAACGTGCAGTGACCCAAGATGTTGACATCGCCCAATTCGATCCCGGGCACAGATACAACTACACCGACGACTACCGAGCGTGGTACCTCGACGGGTCCGACCTCGTGCTGGTCATGCCGGCCGCCCGCTCCGGTCCTGCGCGGGCCGGGCTATGGCAGCCGCATATCCCGTTGGCGGAGTTGAATTCCATTCTGCGCGAGGGTAGTTGTGCGGTTTGACGGGTCGCCAACATGGCGCTCAAGGCACGTCACCCGGCGATCGGGCGACGCACATCCAGCTGGGCAAGGTCGGCCGCGATACGTCGCTTGCAGGGCGGCCCGCTGGGCTTAGGACGGATCCGCGTACCGGCGGGGTTCGGCAGCTGGGAGGTCTACGTCCTGCTGTATTTCGGCAGCTGGAATCGAGGCCGGGTTGTGTCGGTAGGCCACAGGAATGTCGGACACGGACTCCGGCAGGCCATCACACTGATCACTGCGCCAGCGGATGATGTCCGGATCCTTGCCCGGTTCCGGCGAGAGTGGTTCTGACCATCCCTCCTCGAAATCGAACAGGTAGTAGTACAGCGACGGATTGTCGGCGTCGACCCAGGGGCCGGAGTCGACGAGGGATTCTCTGGTGTCGCGGGCCAAGCCCCACGTGATGTCCAACGGCGGCGTTTGATACACCACGTACATCATCGGACCATCGGTCCACGCGTGGGAAACGCGAAACACACGATGTCCCGGCAGGTCGTGCCCTCTGCGTCTTCCATTCTGAACGGCGATGTGGTGCAGTAGTTTTCGCAGCACGTCAGTGGCGAATTCGTGTGCTGCGCCAGCGGGATCAGTTGATGGGCACATTGTGTTTACCCAGGGAGAGGCTCAAGGCCTGTTGGTCCGATCTCCACTACTCCGATCCCTCCTGCGCGCGGGTACATCATGATCAATCCTGTCAGTCACCCATCCGGAATATCAGCAGTTGCGTTGGTGACATGTTCACCGTGTGCTTGAGCGTCCCGCGATTGGGCGAACTGCGTTCGAACCGATAAACAATTGTCAGCCGTCCGCTACACGGGCAGTTGAGTGGTCGGGTGCTGGGTGGCTGCCATCCACAAAGCGACATCGATCCGTCTGAGCAGGCTGACATGGGCGGCTCGGCTCGGCAGGCTGCTGCGATGGCGAACTTGCGGGTGGGATCGGACAGCTCATCGTGCAGGGACAGCCAGAACCGGCCGTGCATCGTGTGCAGATTCCGCGCGGAGGATCTTCAGGGCGACGGTCCGGCCCTTGTCAGTGTCGACGGCCTCGTATGGCTAGCGTTGGTGCTATGGCTGACGCTCGCGAGTCTGCGTGGGGTGCCGCGGCGTGGGGTGGATAGAGTGACGGGTGATGAAATCGACATCAATGAAGCGATCACTCTGTTTTTGAAACACTATCCCGGCAGAAACGATGCTCAGTTCGCTTCACACTTTGGCCCGACTGTAGTTGACGTGGCCAAGGCCCGAGTTCGAGCGATACTCGATGAGGCGATCAGGATCGATCCTGACTGGAACTCGTTGAGCCTCAGCGAAGCCGGTTGCTATGTTCAGTCGGTGATGCACGGTCGTCATCCCGAACTCTCTGGGAAGTCTCTTGAATGCATCGGCAACTACTTCACATATCTAGTGCGTTGATTCGATCGTCCTGACGCGCGTAGCGGCAGTCTGTTCGTGCGGGATGTTTGATGCGACGCATCGTCAAGTTTTTTGACCGTTTTGCGACGCACATATCGCACAGCGCATTGGCATTGGAAGCTCGATTCGGGACTCGGATTGCCCGTGGCGGGTCCGCGCGCGACCGTGGCGATGGACCGGTTTCGGGGCAGTCCGGGCCCACGCCTCATGGCGCATTGCTTGACGGGATCGCCGCGATGGCGGTGACGCCATCGGCCACATGAATCCGACGGCCGTCGGCACCGAGGATGGTCAGCGCCCCGTGCGGGGGTTCGTAAGGCTTCTGGTTCGGCGCTGGTTCAACTACCGCCATTCGGTCACCTGAAAGCCGGAGCGCGTAGACGGCGGGGCCGGAGGTGTCGAGCTTCGACCAGCGCCCGGCCCGGTAGGTCCAAACCGACGGCGGTGGGGGAGAAGGTTGTTGGATCGAATCGGTCGCACACGACCATTGCTGATAGTTGGCGTAGAGCGTTCCGTCGGTACCCCACCAGGCCTTGCTGACTCTGAAGGACTGTGGTCCGTCGCCTGGCTCAGCGGGATGGATCTGGGTTTTCTGGCCGGAGGCGGTGTCTATGAGATCAAGCGGCACATTGTCGCAGTACGCGGATTCTCCTCTCAAATCAGCACTACTGCTGACCACCGCGTGCTTGCCATCGGGGCTAATCGCACCCCACACGTCGCTTTCATGACCGAAACCCGCGTATTGGCCTAGGTTCTCGGTTGTTCCGTCTAGCTTCGCGAGAAATAGGGTTTGTGGATGTTCCCAGCCCCGCGGGTTCGCCGGGCTCCCAGGACTAAAATCGAAGAACAGGTACTGACCCGATGTGGCATCCAAGAAGTAGGAGTACGGCTGGGTTTGCGCCTGGGCGCTGTGGGGCCACGCGAGTTGCACGCGCCCGAGTATCTGCGGTTGCGGGTCCCTTACAGCGAGATCGACCGCTGAGATGGCGGCGTGCTCGGTCTTTCCCGCTTCGGCCCCGCTTGGACTGCCTGCGTCGAGTCGGCCGACCAGGCTGGCACCCAACGGATAGTTGACGCATGGGGATGCACATGGAGTTTCGCTGCGCTCCAAACTTCGTGTATCGATCGTCGACAGCGATGTGCCGTCCGAAGCATAGATGTACCGTCCGTCTTTGGTGAGCTGCACACTCTCAGAAGAGTTGCCCCTGCGGCCAATCGGGAGTTGCGCAACAACGGCACCGTCACGTGCTAGACCCACTGTCTGCTCGGTTTGGAATACCAACCCGTCGTGGTCTTGGGTGCTAGCGGGCTCCGAATCAGCAGTCTGCCGTTGGCACGCGACAAGTCCGGCGACAGTAAGCAAGGCCGGCAGCGCGGCGCTCAGCAGACGTGGCAGGTAGCTCATCGGTGACCTTCTAATGTGCATATCCGGTGTGGGTCTCTTCAGGATGCTGCGGATACGGGCCAATCGGCGGTGCTCCCATCACTGACCTTGCGACGACGTAGAAGTCATCCCTAGCTTTCCATCCCGCCATGCCTCCGTTGATGGTGTTCGACATGCCGTCGAATCCAGTGCCCGCCCCTGGTACGCACTGGGCAAACTGTTCACCGTTTGTGCCTGTGGCGTATTCACCGGAGAACTCCACTGATCCCCAGCCGCCGTCGCCAAGCGTGTCCATGGCGCTGCTGTTCTCGGTGACAAACCATGCGGCTATGCGGAAGGCATATTTTGGATCACTCGCGAGGCTTGGGTCGTCCAGGAGCGGGATTCCGAACTTCTGAGCCGCCGCTTCGTAATTCGAGCGACCCGTGAGCTGGATGGGTCCTCGGCCGATACTGAAATCAGAGGCGGGCGAGTTCTCGCTCCACTGCGTCAGTCCGCCGGTCTCGGCGGCCAACTGAGCTAGGAACGCTGCCTTCTTTACTGGAGTGTCGATTCCGAATTCTTGCATCGCCTGGCTCAGAAGCGGTGCGTACCGTTCTGCCTCGGCTTGTGAGAGGGGATGTCCTTCCGAGGTCATGATCTGTAGTAATTGTTCGGTAGTAACCCCTGGGGTACTGGGCGCTTGCTGGGTTCCTGGTATCGGTCGGCCATCCTGATCGAGCTGTTCATCGCCCACTGCGGCTCGGATGGCTGAGGCGAGCTCTTCGTCGACGCGGTTGGCATCAGCCATGATCTCGGAGACCGTTAGGCCGTTGCCTGTCTTGGCTTGGGCCGCTAGAACTTTGCGGGTGTTCGGGTCGCTCTCGTATCCGGACTGAGCGGTGAGGGTGCCGTCGTCGGCGACGTTGATGTGGTTTTTGTTCAGGAAGCTGACTGCTGCCCGCATCCTGATCTGCACGCTATCGACGTCGTGTTCGGCACGCGCGATCGCCTTGGCCACACGCGCGGACTCGCGTCCATCGGCCTCAATGTCGGCCCGCCGTTTTCCCATGGACTGGTGGAAAGCTTCGCCGGCCGTTCCACCCCATTCACCGACAGTGTTGTGTACACGTTTGAGGTTCTCGCCGAAGTCGGTGAAGGTGCCTTCTCGATCCTTGGCAATGCGAAACGCGTCGAAGATAGCGTCGGAGTCCCACGCCAGTATCGTGGGGACCCTTAGCTGCGCCATTCACAGCCCCATGCTGGTGGGCAAGTTGGGATCGGAAGCAACGGTGATGAATTCAGCGGATGCACCGTCGGCGTTGCGATAAGCATGTCCGGCAGTCGACATGCGTTCCCCGAGTTCATGGGTGTGCTTCAGATGTTCAGAATGACGTGCCTGCCAGCGCTCAGCCAACTCTGACAGGGCTGCCGCGGACGCCCCGACCCATCCGGATACGGCGTCTGTCAATCCGTTGTCGTGGCTGGTCATTCTCTGGAAGGCGTCATGCGCGTGGTCGACCGTGGCCTTGCCAGACTGGGCTAGAAGGTGCGGATCTACCCGCAGCGGTTCACTCATCGATATCCCCCCGGTTATCTATGGCCGCAAACTGTACGATCGTGTTCAACTTGCCGCTCAGCGACAATCAGTTATCCACTGGTCGGCCGCTGGCCGCAGACTAACGCCCTTTCCTGTGGGTTCCTTGGGAGTTTGGTGGTCGGCGGGCTCAGTCAGAGGCGGCAACATTCCCGACGATGTCCCCACGCCGCGCTAACCTCCCGGCGTGGACGTTGGACTGTACGAATCCTTGCTCACTGCGCGACTCAACACCGCCCTGGCGGGACGTCCCGATCTGCAGCCAGATCTCGGCACCGTTGACGACGCCGAGCAAGCGCTGGTTATTGCTCGGCATCTCACGCCGCTCATCGAACGGTCGCTGAAGGCTGCTGGCAACGCTGAGGCGCGGGCGGAGCGGCTGCGCAACATTCTTGAGGTGCTCGGTGATCCCGATGCGCAGCAGGAAGTCCTGTATCAAGATGATCCGGCGAAGATCCGTCGGCTGGACGCCGTCAGTCCGAAAACCCTCGGCTCGCTCCAACTTCCACGCCCGGCGACTCCACTGTCTGATGCTGCCCTGATGACCAATGCTCGCAAGGAACCTACGCTCGCGGCCGAACTACGGGTCGAGCTCGCTAGTGCGGATCATGTCGACCTGCTGTGTGCGTTCGTGAAGTGGGAGGGTTTGCGGCTGCTGGAACGGGAGCTCACTGAGCTTCGTGAGCGCGGTGTGCGGCTGAGAGTCATCACCACGACTTACTTGGGTGCCACCGACGCGCGTGCATTGGACCGGTTGGTCAATGACTTCGGCGCCGAGGTACGGGTCAACTACGAAACCGACCGCACCCGGCTGCATGCCAAGGCGTGGCTGTTGAGGCGCAACACCGGCTTCCACACTGCCTACGTCGGGTCGTCCAATCTGTCGCGCGCCGCCCTGGTCGACGGGCTGGAATGGAACGTCCGACTATCCGCGGTCTCGACGCCGCACCTGTTGGAGAAGTTCCGCGCGACCTTCGACTCGTACTGGGAGAACCGCGAATTCGAGCTCTACGGCCCGGCTGAGGATTCCGAGAAACTGAAACTGGCGCTGGAGATTGCCTCCGGCAAGAAAAAGCGTGATTCGCTGACCATCCCGCTGTCTGGGCTGGAGGTGACGGCCAAGCCCTATCAAGCCGAGATGCTTGAACAACTCGACGCCGAACGCGTACTACACGACCGGCACCGCAATCTGATCGTCGCCGCTACCGGCACCGGGAAGACCGTGATCGCCGCGCTGGACTACCGCCGGTTGGTCCGCGAGGTACATGGCCGGGATCTGACGCTGCTCTTCGTAGCGCATCGCAAGGAGATTCTGCAGCAGGCTCAGCGGATGTACCAGGAGGTACTCACCGACGCGGGGTTCGGTGAGTTGCTGGTTGACGGCGATCAACCGACCCGTTGGCGTCACGTATTCGCCAGCATCCAATCCCTCACCGCAGAAAGGCTTTCCACGATTGAGCCGGACCGTTTCGACATCGTGGTGATCGACGAGTTCCACCACGCCCAAGCCGCGTCCTACCGCCGACTTCTTGAGCACATCGCACCGATGGAACTGCTCGGGCTCACTGCGACCCCAGAGCGTGGTGACGGCATCGACGTGCGAGCGTTCTTCGGAGGGCGCGTGGCCGCGGAGCTGCGGCTCTGGGATGCGCTCGAGCAGAACCTGCTGTGTCCGTTCCACTACTTCGGCGTCCACGACGGCACCGACCTGGAGGCCTTGCAGTGGAAACGCGGTCGTTATGATCCGGCCGAGCTGAGCGGCCTGTACACCGCCAGTGATGCCCGCACGCGCGTCGTCCTGAAAGAACTGCGGGACAAGGTCGCCGACGTGGGCGACATGCGGGCGCTCGGGTTCTGTGTTGATATTGCGCACGCGGACTACATGTCGAGGAAATTTGTCGAGGCTGGCATCCCAGCGCGGGCAGTTTCGGGTGAAACAGCGACGGAGGAGCGGCGTGCGGCATTGAGGGCGCTGCGCAATCGCGAGATAAACGTGCTGTTCGCAGTCGACCTGTTCAACGAGGGCCTCGACATCCCCGAAGTCGATACGGTGCTGTTCCTGCGCCCGACCGAGAGCGCGACGGTGTTCCTCCAGCAGTTGGGCCGCGGGCTCCGCCTGACTCATGGCAAGACCGTGTTGACGGCACTCGACTTTGTGGGGCATCAACGCAAGGAGTTCCGGTTCGATCAGCGGTTCCGAGGATTGACCGGGCTGGGGCGCAAGCAGCTGGAAAGGCAAGTCAAGGAAGGGTTCCCATTCCTACCGGCCGGCAGTCAGATCGTGCTGGACGAGGTGGCGCGGGACCTCGTATTGAACAACGTGCGCCAACAGACCTCGCCGAAGAAGGCCGCCCTGATCGCTGAGGTGCGGGCGCACCCCAATGCCCGGCTGGCTTCATACCTGGAGGAGTCCGGTCGTGCCTTGGACGACATCCTGCGTAACGATCGGTCGTGGACGACACTCTGCCGCGACGCCGGGAAGTTGGGGGCGCAATCCGGCCCCCGGGAAACTGAGCTGATCAAACGCGTGAAGGCGCTGGCACACGTGGATGACCGCCGGCGGTCGGACGCGTACCGGGCGCTGCTGGCCGGCGCGCATGCCGGCGCCTCCTTGGCCGAACAACGGTTGGCAGCGATGCTGTTCTACTCGCTGTTTCCGAACAGTGGCGGGTTCGACAGTGTCACGGCAGGACTTGAGCTACTGCGCAGCGAGGACGTAGCCGATGAGATGCGCCAGGTCGTTGATATCGCCTTCGATGCTGCGCACCGCAGCACAGTGGCGTTGGGCGAGCTAGTGCCAGAGTTGGTCGAGGTGCCTCTAGCGCTCCACGGGAGCTACTCGCGCGAGGAAATCCTCGCAGCATTGGGCTGGGCGTCGGAGAAGAACAAGCCCAGCACGATGCAGGCGGGAGTGGCATGGTGCGCGGCAGTCAATGCTGATGCGTTCCTGATCACGCTGAAGAAGTCGGATACGGACTACTCCCCGACGACGATGTACCGCGACTTCGCGCTAAGCCCGGAGTTGTTCCACTGGGAGTCGCAATCCACGACGTCGGCGGCGTCGCCCACGGGGCAGCGCTACATCCACCATCGCGAGCGCGGATCTCACGTTCTGTTGTTCGTGCGGGAGACGAAGCAGTCCGCGCTGGGTGATGGCGCGCCGTACATCTTCCTCGGGCCGGCTGACTACGTGACCCACGAAGGGGAGCGGCCGATGGCAATCACTTGGCGTTTGCGTCAGGCAATGCCGATGGAGGTCTACCTGGGGGCGCGGGCCGCGGTGGCGTAGAGCCTTCGAATGTGGCCCCCGCGATATGCGCCTACTCTGCTGCCATTGGGTTCACGGTGAGGAGTCGGGGGCATGGCGGGTCTGCGAAAGTGCCATTGCTGAGTATCGCCGCTGACGGAGCAGATTCGGTTGTGGCTGACCGTCCTTATTGCCGGCGCTTGTGGCTCTCGACTGCAAGCGCGATAGTGTTTGCCTGGTCGAAAGCGAGGCAATCGCCGTCGCTTTTGTGGACGGCGACTACCAGTTTGGTGGCGATCTCGCCAGGCGTCTTGCCGCAAAGGTTCTCCGGAGCAGGCATACGGCGTGTCCTCTCCGAGCTCCACGCCGACAACTCCGTCGTGACGGTGTCAAGCCCGGCGGTAGGCCACGGACGACGCACCCGCCGGCCGTGTACGGCGGCTAAGGAGTGGATTTAGAACCGTCGAACGCGCCACCATTAGGCGCACCTATGTCGTCCCCTCAAACCCCGGCCCCCGCAACGGTTCCCCGAACCGTGCCCGCAGCTCCAACAGCGGTTCGATCGTGCGGACGGCAATATCCAGCCGCTCCTCCAACGTCCCCGTCAACAGCACCCATGAGTGCCCGGCTGCCGTGAGCGCGTCGGCGAACCACCCGGTCATCGCCGCGCGGATGGCCAGATCACCTTCCCGCATCCCGTCGTCGTCCCATGGCACACCCTCATGGTCGGTGAGCAGGTACACCGCCCGCGGCGGGACCGCCGTCCAAGGTCCGCCGGACGCGTCATCGAGGTAGCGGCGCTTCCAGACGCCAGTCGCGAAGGCGTCGGTGTCACAGATCAAGATGGGCGAGCCGGTTCGTGCCGCCTGTTCTTCGAGTCGGGTCTGCTCGGGACCGATGACATCGAAATCATGCCCATCCCACTGCAGTTCGGTGATGTCGACCTCGGGATTCGCCGCCCACTTGAGTTCCGTGTACTCGCGGCCGTACTCGGGCACACATTGCGTCGCGGCCCACGCTCCGCCGCGCACGGCATAGTGCTGGGTGAGTCGTTGGGCCACCGTTGTGGTTCCGGTCGATTCGGCGCCCAGTACGACGACGCGCGTGGTCAATCCCGCCCGGGTCGCCGGCGCCAATTCATGCCATTGGCCGGCGAGGTCGTGTCGTACCGCGGTGCTGCTGCCGGTACGGCCGGTCCTGACGGCGGTCGCGCCGAACCACTGGGCGAGCTCGTCGACATAGTCGTCACCGCTGAACACCGCATCGATGTCCGGTGCAGCGCCGGAGGCGTGCACGCCGGCGCGCATGGCGGCGACCTGCGCCGCCCACACCCGTTGGTCGGTCACGTCGACCGGTGCATCACAAGGGATTCCGGCGATCCGCACGTTCACGTCGGCAGCGTGCTCCTCGCGGAGCCACGCCATCCGGTCGGCCAGCGGAATCGTCTCGACCGCCGCAGCCATCACCAGCACGGTGAACCGGTCGCAGCGCGCCGCGGCCGCCCGGATCGCCTCATGATGCCCAATCCGCGGCGGATAGAACTTGCCGATCATCAGGCCGTGCCGGAACTCGGTCATCGCACCGCGCTGTCTGCGGGCAGCGCCGCGTCGGTCGGTTCCAACTCGCGTGCCCAAGCACGCAGACCGGCGATGCACAGGCCGAGGAACAACAGGTATACCGCCGCGGTAAGGATGAGCCCCTGACTGAGATAGAGCGGGATGAAGATGCAGTCGGCGGCGATCCAGAAGTACCAGGTCTCGATCCGTCGGGTGTTGAGCAGCCATTGGGCGACCAGCGACAGGCACGTCGTCACCGCGTCCAGGAACGGCGCCGCATCATGCGCCGCAGTCAGGATGACGTACAGAACCCAGGTGCCGAGCACCAAGAACACCGCGCACCAAGCCAACTCGACCCGACCGCATCGACGCACCACGGTGGTTCCAGTGTCTGCCCGACCTTTCAGCCACTGCCACCAGCCGGCGAAACCCAGCGCGATGTAGAGCACCTGCAGGCCGGAGGCGGCCCACAGACTGGCCGAGGTGAACAGCACGAGGAAGAACGCGTTGTTGGCGATCCCGACCGGGAAATTGAAGATGTTGCGCCGGACCGTCAGCGCGACGCACAGGCCACCCGTGACAAAACCGAGGAACTCGGCCCAACTGACCGCGTCGTTGCCGATCGTGAAGAGCGCACTGTTGAGCGGCTCCACCATCCGGGCCAGCCAGTCGATCATCTGGCACAGCCTATTAGCTACGTCGTCGCGCCCGGCCGCGTGCGTCCCGCCCCGGCACGGCGCTAGTCCAACAACGCGACAAGCCCTGAATGGTCCGTCTCGCCGGCTTCGTAGCTGGCCCTAACTCGGACTAACGCACTCACTAATCCGAGTTAGGTGGCACAAGTCGGATTAAGGGTAGCCGGAGTGTCCGGTTGTTCCCAGGTTACAGGCAGCCGTCTGCGCCTGGGGAGGCCCGAACCTCAGCTCTTGACCAGTTCGCGCGCCGAAATCTTCTGCGTCCGCTTGTACAGCCACATGAGCACCGCCGCGAACCCGATCACCCCGAGAACTTCGGCGAACGTCCCGTCATTGCCGGTGAAGATCGCGAACGGATCGTCGCTTCCGGTGCCGGCGACGAACCCGGCGAACACCACGCCGTAGAGGCTCTCGCCGACGATCATGCCCGTGGCCAGCAGCACCCCGAGCCGCTTCTTGCGCTCGACGTTGCCGCCGGTGCGGTCAGCCCACTTGTTGTAGAAGTAACCCAGCAGGGAGCCGAGCGGGATGATCAGGGTCAGGCTCATCGGCAGGTACATGCCCATCCCGACGGCCAGCGGTGGCAGGGAGAATCGGGTTGTCCGGGTGAGGATCTCGTCGACGATGACGATCCCGACGCCGATCGCCGCGCCCAACCCGATCAAGGACCAGTCCAGGGATCCGCCGAATACGCCTTTGGCCAGTGAGGAGATCAGGGCGGCCTGCGGCGCGGCCAGGGCGTGGTCGGTGGCCCCCGGTGCGCCCAGGAATCCGAATGCGCGTTGCATCAGGTCGAGCACCGGCGGAATGATCGCCGAACCGAACAACACGCCAATCACCAACGCCACCTGCTGTTTCCACGGGGTGGCCCCGACGAGCTGGCCGGTCTTGAGGTCTTGCAGGTTGTCGTTGGAGATGGTGGCCACCCCGAAGGTGATGGCCGCGACGAACAGGGTGAAGGCCACCAGGGCGAGGGACCCGTCATCGGTGGTCGGGCCGTACACCAGCTTGATCAGCAGTGCGGCGATGAGCACCGTGAGGATGCCGACGCCGGAGATGGGGCTGTTTGACGAGCCGATCAGGCCAGCCATGTAGCCGCACACCGCGGCGATCACCAGGCCGATCACGAAGATGAACACCACGCTCGCCACGATGATCCCGGTCGAGCTGCCGTGCAGCACGGTGCTATGGCTGAAATCCCACAGCAGCACGGCAATTGGAATCAGCATCGCCACCACGATGCCCACCACGATGGGGAACGGGATGTCGCGTTGGGTGATGTCGACGAGCTGGCCCTGCCGGCGGTCACGCGCCGAGGCCAGCGCCTCGGTGATGCCCTTGATGATCGGGCGCAGGATCTTCAGCAGCGTCCACACCGCGGCCACCGCAATCGCCCCGGCGCCGATGAACCGGACTTCGTGGACGAACACCCCGTCGATGACATCGGCCACGGACTCGTCGGTCCCGAACGTCCCGATGGTGCGGATCGGCAGCAGCACTCCGAACGAGATGACCAGCCCGACGAGCATCGCAAATCCGACGGTCATCCCGATCAGATGCCCCACCCCGACCAATGCCAGCGACAGGCTGGCCCCGAACATCGAGCCGCCGGCCCCGACCCGGAAGTACGCCGCCACGTAATTGGCGAGCACCTTGAGATTGGCCAGTAGCGCGAACCCGGCCGACACCAGCGCGCCGAACGCGATGACCCGGATCCCGACGCGGTTCTCTTCGACGCCGCCGCTGCTGTCGCCGACCTTGAGCACCTCGGCAGCGGCCACCCCTTCGGGGTAGGGGAGATCCGAGCCGGTCACCAGGGCCCGGCGCAGCGGGATGGAGTACATCACGCCGAGGATCCCGCCGACCGCGCATACCGCCACAGTGATCCAGTACGGGAACCCGGTCCACCAGCCGATCATGATCAGCCCGGGCAGCACGAAGATGATCGCCGAGAGCGTGCCCGCCGCCGAGGCGATGGTCTGCACGATGTTGTTCTCCACGATGGAGTGGTTGGCGAAGTTGCGCAGCAGCGCCATCGAGATCACCGCGGCCGGGATCGCGGTGGCGAACGTCAGGCCGACTTTGAGGCCGAGGTAGACGTTGGCCGCGGTGAACACCAGCGTGATCGCCCCGCCGAGCAGGATCCCGCGGAGGGTCAGTTCGCGCAGCGTCGGTGTGGTGGGTTCTGCGACAGCCAACTCGGCGTCCTCTCGGTTGAAGTTGCTGACTAACGGTAGGCGCTGAGTCGCGGTGTCGCGGGATGATCGGCACAGCAGCCCGAGTAGACGGTCACCCGCCGAGCTGTTTCGTCGAGCGTGATGTGAGTCTCAACATTAGATTTGCGCGAATTCGCCGCCTACTGAGGCGATTTGCCGACTGTCAAACGTGAGCCGCTCCGCTCATTCGACGGGTGCGTCAGTTCTGTCGTACGGTCGAAAACGTGGAGATGTACAACCAGGCTTTCGAATGGACAGATACCAATCGACATTGGCTGATCGAGGTTCCCATTCGGGTTGTCGCTTACATCGTCGTCGCGTTAATCATTCGATTTTTGCTGCATCGCATGATCGACCGTGCGACCACCGGCCGGACCAAGAAGCCCCGTAGCGGAGAGATCGAGGGGCAAGCCAGGAAACCTCCGCTGCTGCGCTATCTGCGGGACCGGGCCTCGGCGACGGCCAATGGCATCCGAGCGGCCGAACGTCGTCAGCAGCGCGCTCAGACCATCGGGTCGGTCCTGAAGTCCACCACGTCCATCGTGCTGCTGGTGTGGGTGGTGCTGGCGATTTTCAGCGTGCTCGGCGTGAACATCGCGCCGTTCATCGCCTCGGCCGGCGTGGTCGGCCTCGCGATCGGCTTCGGTGCGCAGAACCTGGTGCGCGATTTCGTCAGCGGCGTATTCATGTTGCTGGAGGACCAGTACGGCGTCGGCGACAACGTCGACCTCGGGGAGGTGTCCGGGGAAGTGCAGTCTGTCGGGCTGCGGATCACCACGGTCCGCGACATCGACGGCACGCTCTGGTATGTCCGCAACGGTGAGATCGCCCGCGTCGGGAACATGAGCCAGGACTACGCCGTGGCCCGCGTCGAGGTACCCGTCGCGTTGACCGCTGACGTGGACCGTGCCGAGCAGGTGGCCGTCGAGGCCGCGCACGAGGTGATCGCCGACCCGTCGATGGCCGGGAAGGTCATCGGCGAACCGGAGATGCTCGGTGTGCAGTCGTTGTCGGCGGACCAGCTCACGTTGCGGATGACGCTGAAGACCCGGCCGAACGCGCAATGGTCAGTGCAGCGCAAACTCCGTCGGGAAATTCTGCGCGCCTACGACGAAAACGGCATCGACCTGCCCTACCCGCAGGGTCGCATTCACGCCGTCGTCGGCGGCCGGGATGCTCCTGGCACGTAATTGGCCGGGTTGATCCACCCTTTGACATGCGCATCCAGGTCTCAACGACGGCATAACGGAACTATGCTCCCCGTATGGCTCGGGCCGGTTCGGTGCTGTTGTCGGGAGTCGTGATCGCGGGGTTCACGGGCGTTGTCACCGCGACGGGGGCCCACGCCGAACCAGCGCCGCCATGCGCTTTCACACTGTCACTACCTGCCGTCGTCCACGTTGATGGCGCCGACATGGTCAGCGTGACCGTCGCCCCGGCCGCGTGTGGAGCGCCGGCAGACCCCCGCTTCAGCGTGGCGTGCGTACAGCGTCAGGACAACGCCTCGCCCATCCAGTGCAATCAGGGCAGGGGAGCCCAACCGGCGGAGGTGCTGACGCCCTACCGGCCCGGAGCGACCTACGTGTCAACCGGCCGGGGATGCGGCGGTTGGATCGGCATCGCGGAGATCGCCCCGCAGTGCCAGGTGCTCGGCCCGCTCTCGGCGCCGCTGTAACCGTCGCGGCGGGCGCGTGAACCGGACGGCCGATCCGTCGCCGTTCGTTCACCTGTGGAATCCCTGTCAGTTACCTGTGCCAGGCAGGCTCGGTCGACGCACCGGCACAACTGAAGAGGGTGGCGAATGAAACGGGCGAGAGCGGCTGCGGCAGTGACCACGGTGGCAGCGCTGATCTTGGCGGGCTGCTCCACCGAGGACGAACGGCCCGGCGACGCTACCCCGAAGGCGACGTCGCCGATCGACTGGAACCTGCCCGACGCTGACCGCTACCACCGCACGGCGACGTACCCGGTGTATCTCAATCGGCCGGCCGAGGATCCGGTCGACAGGGAGACCGTCGCCGAGATCTCCACCGTCACCCCCGACGGCAACACCGTCATCTACACCGATGCCGCAGCCAAACGCATCGGCTTCGTCGACATCCACGATCCGGCCAAACCCATTGGTAAAGGCACGCTTTCCCTCGCGGAGCTGGGCCACAAAGATGACCAGCCCACCTCGGTGGCGGCGGTCGGCGAGTTCGTCCTCGTCGTCGTCGACACCACCGGCGGTGACTTCGCGCATCCCACCGGGCGCGTCGACATCGTCCGGACCAGTGACCGCACCCGCGTGCACAGCATTGACCTGGGCGGTCAGCCCGACTCGATCGCCATCAGCCCCGACGGCACCTTCGCTGCGATCGCGATGGAGAACCAGCGCAACGAGGAGTTCACTCCGCCCGGCAAGGAGGAAGGTGACCTGCCCCAGCCGCCGACCGGATTCGTGCAACTCATCGACCTGAAGGGCGCGCCGAACACCTGGACGCCGCGCAAGGTCGACTTCGACTTCGACGTCGACGCCGCACGAAAAGCCGGGCTGGACACTCCCGAGGACCTCGAACCCGAATACGTCAGCATCAACTCCCGCGGCCAGGTCGCGGTGACCCTGCAGGAGAACAACGGCATCGCCGTCATCGACGGCCTGACCGGCAAGGTCACCAAGATCTTCAGCGCCGGAAGCCAATCCGTCCAAGGCATCGACACCAAAGAGGACGGTGCGATCGACCAGACCGGCTCGATCCCCGACACCCCGCGGGAACCGGACGCCATCGGCTGGATCGGCGACGATCACTTCGCCACCGCCAACGAAGGCGACTGGAAGGGCGGCACCCGGGGCTGGACGATCTTCGACGCCCGCACTGGCGAGGTCACCTGGGATGCCGGCAACTCCCTCGAGCAGCTTGCGGTACGCACCGGTCTGCATATCGAAAGCCGGGCCGAGTCCAAGGGGCCCGAGCCGGAAGGCCTGGCCATCACCAACATTGACGGCCACCCCACCGCGCTGATCGCCTCCGAACGCAGCAACTTCGTCGCCGTCTACGACGTCAGTAACCCCAAAGCGCCGGAGTTCCGGCAGATCCTGCCGACCACACCGGGTCCTGAAGGCGTCCTGCCGATCCCGTCGCGCAATCTGCTGGCCATCTCGTCGGAAGCCGATGACGCCGAGAACCACGTGCGAGCCTCAGTCAATCTCTACGGCTACGGCGAATCCTTCGCCGCCGCAGGCAAACCGCACTTTCCGTCCATCGTCTCCGGCGATATCGACGGTGCGCCGATCGGCTGGGGTGCGCTCGGCGCATTGTCGGCGGACCCTCGCGACGAGAACCGGCTCTACACCGCCACGGACATCGCCTACGGCCCGGCCCGCATCCTCGGCGTGGACGTGGCGCAGAAGCCGACCCTGATCGACACCGAACTGCCGATCACCGAAGACGGCAAGCCTGTCACCCTCGACACCGAGGGTCTCTCGGCCCGCCCCGACGGCGGATTCGTCCTGGCGGTGGAAGGCGAAGACGGGCCCGGCAACCAGCTGATCTACGTTGCCGCCGACGGCAAGATTGAGAAGCGGGTGCCGTTGCCCAAAGACATTGCGGCGCAACTCGGGAGCAACGGGTTCGAAGGTGTTGCCGTCGATGGAGATTCGGTCTGGCTCGCGCTGCAGCGCGAGCTCAAGTCCGACCCCAAAGGTGTGGTCCGCATCGGGCGTTACACGCCGGACGGGGACAAGTGGGAATGGTTCGGCTATCAGCTGGACTCCACCAGCGCCAAGGACGACTGGATCGGCATCTCCGAAATCTCGGTCCACGACGGCGAATTGCTGGTGCTCGAACGCGACAAACTGAACGGACCCGAGGCACGGGTGAAGGCGGTGTACCGGGTGGCGATTCCCGACGGTGAAACCGAGGCAGCGGACAAGCCACGCGTCCTGCCGAAGACCTTGGCCCGCAACCTGGTGCCGGATCTGCAGGCCACCAATGGCTATGTGCAGGAGAAGGTCGAGGGCGCCGCGATCGCCGGCAATCAGAATCTGTATGTGGTCACCGACAATGACGGGCTCGACGACGCCAACGGCGAAACCGTGTTTCTGGATCTGGGCCCGGTTGCCGAGGCGCTGAAGGGGTAGCGCCGGTTCGGCCCCTGAGCCCGGCCGACGTGTCATGATGACGCGCATGGGGACGGCGCTCATCCGATCCGACAAGCTGTTGATCTTTGGTGGCCTTGCCATCTGCGTCGTGGCGGGGCTGTCTCATTACGGCGGCTGGCCGCACCTGCTCGCGTTCGCCGTCAGTGCACTGGCCGTGGGTGTACTGGCCTCCCTCGTCGGCCTGGCCGTCGATCAACTCGGAGATCGGTTCGGCCCCGGGGCAACCGGAGTGCTGCAGTCCGCGCTCGGCAACCTGCCGGAGTTGTTCATCTGCATCTTCGCGCTCAAGGCCGGGCTGGTCGACGTGGTGCGGGCCGCGCTGATCGGTTCCATCCTGGCCAACCTGCTCTTGGTACTGGGATTGGCGTTCCTGGTCGGTGGACTGAAGCATGGATCGCAGAAGCTCGGCTCGGCCCAGGTCCGGACCATCCTCGTGCTGATGGTGCTGTCGGTTACTGCCATGGCGATTCCGTCGATCGCCCACGAGGTGCACTCTCCCGCTTCCGAACACGAAGTGTCCTTCTCGATGATCGTGTCGGTCGTCCTGCTGGTGCTATTCGGGCTGTCGTTGCCGTACTCGCTGAGCCGCGACAGGGACAAGACCAGTGAGGCTGTGCCGCAACCGGATAAGGAGCCGCCGCGGTGGCCGGTGGGATTGGCGATCGGCATGCTGGCCATCGCCGGCGGATCGGCGGCGTTCGTATCCGATTGGTTTGTCGCCGCGCTGGAACCGGCGATGGACTCGCTGCACATTTCGCAGGCGTTCGCCGGTCTGGTGATCGTGGCGATCGCGGGCAACGCAGTCGAGAATGTGGTCGGCGTGCAGCTGGCCGCCAAAAACCAGTCCGAGTACGCCTTTTCGATCATCCTGAACAGCCCGATTCAGATCGCCCTGGTGCTGGCCCCGGTGCTCGTGCTGGTGAGTCAGATCTTCGGGCTCGCGTCGTTGACCCTGGTGTTCGGGCCCATGCTGATCGTCGCGCTGCTGGTCGCCGTCGTTCTGGCGGCCATCATCGCTTTCGACGGCGAATCCACGTGGCTGGAAGGCGCGGCACTGATCGCGCTGTACTGCATCATCGCCGCCTCGTTCTGGTGGGGATGACGAATTAGACGGCGAACGCCAACCAGTAGCCGATCGGGATCATCGCGAAATACCCGAGGATTCCGACGGGGATCCCGATCAGCGGCGTCCACTTGCGCCATTCGGCCAGTGCCGCACCCGCGATGGCCAGGACGGTGCCTACCGCCAGACACATCCACGGAATCCACACGAGGACGTTCTCGCCCTTCGCGGACAGTTGGCACACCTTGTCGGTGACACCGTCGTGGCAGGGGTCCGTCGCCATGGCCAGCGGCAGCATCAACACGAAGGCCACTACGAAACCGAAAATGCCCATGACGCTCAGCAACCCGACGAACCACGCCCAGTGCTTCCCGCTGTTGCGGGCGCTGACGGGCGGTGCCGGGTCGGTCATCGACTAGCCCTCCGCAGCCACCAGCGACCCGAGCTTGATGTCGGGGTTGTCGCGCTGGAAACCCTCCAGCCGCCACGGTGTCGAGAACAGCACGAGCATGACGCCGTCACTGCGGGTCAGCACCTCGGCCGACACCTGGCGATTCACAAAGTCGGCGTCTTCGGGGCGGACGACTCGCGCCACCTGATAGGGCAGGTTCTCCAGTGAGATCGGTGCGCTGAGCTCGGTAGCCATCCGGTGGGCGGCCACCTCGAACTGCATCGGCCCGACCGCGGCGAACACCGGTGCCTGCTCACCGCGCTTGTCGGAGCGCAGGACCTGCACGACGCCTTCCTGCTCGAGCTGCTCGATGCCCTTGCGGAACTGCTTGTGCTTGCTGGGATCGGTGCCGCGGGCCACCGCGAAGTGCTCGGGGGAGAAGCTCGGGATCGGCGGGTACACCACCGGGATGTCGCGGTACAGCGTGTCGCCGGGGCGCAGGGCCGCGGCGTTGGCCAGCCCGATCACATCGCCGGGCCAGGCGTCATCGAGCGTCGAGCGCTGCTGGCCGAACACCGACTGCGCGTACTTGGTGACGAACGGCTTGCCGGTGGCGGCGTGGGTGAGCACGTCGCCGCGCTCGAACGTGCCCGAGACCACCCGTGCGTAGGCGATGCGATCGCGGTGTGACGAGTCCATGCCGGCCTGCACCTTGAACACGAACGCGCTGAACGGGGAGTCCACCGCCCGGTGAACCCCCTCGACACCGAGCGAACCGCTCGGCGCCGGGGCCAACTCGACCAGGATGTCCAGCAGCTGGTTCACGCCGAAGTTCAACGCGGCCGAGGTGAACAGCACCGGGGAGGACTCGCCGGACAGGAAGGTCTCGCGGTCGTAGTCGGACCCGTCGATCGACAGCAGCTCGGATTCCTCGACTGCGGTGTCCCAGTCATCCCCGGCGGCAGCGTGGGCGTCGGCGGCCGCGATGTGCTCCTCGGGAGCGGCGGTGGCGCCACCCGCGGTGCGGGTGAACCGGATGAACTTCTCGGCCCGACGGTCCATCACGCCCTTGAAATCGCCGGCGATACCCACCGGCCAGGTCAGGGGAGTGGTGCGCAGCCCGATCCGCTCGTGGATCTCGTCCATCAACTCCAGCGCGTGCCGGCCCGGACGGTCCCACTTGTTGATCACCGTGATGATCGGGATTCCCCGGTGCTTACACACCTGGAACAGCTTGAGGGTCTGCGGCTCAAGGCCTTTTGCGGCGTCGATGAGCATGACCGCGCAGTCCACCGCGGTCAGCACCCGGTAGGTGTCCTCGGAGAAGTCGGCGTGCCCGGGAGTGTCGAGCAGGTTGATCACGCAGTCGCGGTACGGGAACTGCAGCGCCGTCGAGGTGATCGAGATGCCGCGGGCCTTCTCCATCTCCATCCAGTCCGACACCGTGGAGCGCCGGCCTGCCTTGCCGTGGATCGCGCCGGCCTCGGTGATCACCCGGGCGTGCAATGCGAGCGCCTCGGTCAGCGTCGACTTACCGGCGTCGGGGTGGCTGATGACGGCGAAGGTGCGGCGACGGGCCGCTTCGGCGGCGATCCGGGCAGCTTGCGGGGTGTTGGAGGCAGGGGTGGCCAGGGCGTTGTCGGTCATCTCGATTAGCGATGGTATGGGGGTTCGGGTGCAAACCCGTAATCGAGCTCCTCGGGTCAGTTGCCCGCGAACCAGGCGGTCGTCACGGTGTACCGGCGCGGAGGCTCAAACGATGTGCCCCGCGGACCCAACTGGCCGACCTGCACCGCCCACGGTTCCTGCGAGCGGTCGATCGCTGACACCAAGTCCTGGCCGGGATCGATAAGGACCCCTCGCGATATGACCCTCGGATCGCATCCGTACGCGGGGACCAGGCCGTCTCTGCGCCCGCCCCAGTCGATGCCGCCGGAGAGCACGCAGCTCGTTCCGTCCTCGAGGACCAACGCGAACGGCATCGGTGTACCCGGCGGATCCACCGGCGGCAGTGCGCCCGGCGTGGGGAACCGGCGAAGTTCCTTGCGCCAGGGATCCACCGCACACAGCACGGAACCGGGGCTCGGCCAGCACACCTGGGCCAAGGCCTGATTTGGCTCACACGCGTAGATGTCGCCGGCCGTGGCCGCCGGTGACGGGCCCGGGCATGTCGAGAGGTTGGGCGAGGGTTGGCGGTTGATCACGTGGTAGCCGTTGACCGGCTCACCGTTGGCGACGGCCACGACAGTGACGACAGCCGTTGCCCCGGGATCCGCGCCGGCCGGTGCCGGCGACTGCAGAGCGGCAGCGGCCATGACCGTCAACGCAGCCGCACCGCGCGACCAGCCCGAGACCCGTCCGCACATCACGAGAACCTCCTTCGTGACCTGGCTTCACAATCCCCGAACTTTCGAACCGGCGAGGGCGAATCGTCACACCCGCTGACGGTGTTGCCACCGCAGACAACAGCACCATTACGACTCGCCCACAACGGGTAGCCGTTGAGCCGAAGACCAGGCCGTCCGGCTACGATTGGGCCACTGATCGGAACCTCGATCAATATGGCCGTCGCCGAACCACATTGGAGTGAAATTGACGTCTGTTCGCCGTGCCTACCTGGCGGTCGCACTTGCCGTGCTGGCCGTGTCGGGTGGTGTCGTTGTCTCGGCCCTGCCGGACTGCGCCGAGCACTGCCAGACGTTGGCCGCGCCGCCACAGGGCGTGCCGCAGCCCTCGCCCACCGAGCCGGCCAAGTTGACCATCATCCCCAAGCCTGACGCCGAGGTGGACCCGCTGGCCCGGGTCATGGTCACGGCCGATACCGGCACGGTGGCGAGCGTGAAGATGGTCAACGACGCCGGCAAGGAGATCCCCGGCGTCCTCACCCCCGATGCCAGGACCTGGAAGCCGACCACCACGCTCGGCTACGGACGCACCTACACGTTGAAGGTCGACGCACGCGGCCCCGGCGGCATGCCGACCCGCAGGACCACCACCTTCTCCACCCTCACCCCCGGCTACCAGGCCCGCGTCTACCTCAACGGCACCTCGTACGCCTCGCTGCAGGACGGCGCCACCTACGGCGTCGGCATGGTGATCGTCGCCCGCTTCGACGAGCCGGTCACCGACAAGGCCACCGCTGAGAACCGGATGAAGGTGATCACCGAGCCCAAGGCCGTCGGCTCGTGGAACTGGATCGACGACCAGACCGCGCACTGGCGTCCCGAGAAGTACTACGCCCCGGGCACCAAGGTCACCGTCGACGCCGGCATCTACGGCGCCAAGCTCGGCGACGACCTCTACGGCGCGCAGGACGAGAAGGTCTCGTTCACCATCGGAGCCTCGCACGTCACCGTCGCCGACGACACCGACAAGCAGGTCAAGGTCTACGAGAACGGCAAGCTCGTGCGCACCATGCCGACCTCGATGGGCATGGGCGGCACCGAGACCATCGCCGGTACGACGATGAGTTTCTGGACCCCGCGCGGCATCTACACCGTGATGGACAAGGCCAACCCGGTGGTCATGGACTCCTCGACCTACGGTCTGCCGGTCAATTCCCGCCTGGGCTACAAGACGACCATCCCGTGGGCCACCCGCATCAGCATTGACGGCATCTACCTGCACCAGCTCAACGCGACGGTGTGGGCCCAAGGCAACACCAACACCAGTCACGGCTGCCTCAACCTCAACGGCGACAACGCCGAGTGGTTCTACAACTTCTCAGTGCCCGGCGACATCGTCGAGATCCGCAACACCGGCGGCGACCCGCTCAAGCCGACCAACAACGGCGACTGGTCGGTGCCGTGGACCGAATGGGTCAAGGGCAGCGCGCTGCGCTAGGCGGTTAACGCCTTCAAGTCGTTCATCGTCGACGTGACGATCTCGGCCAGCCCGACGCCGGCGCTGTCGTGCACCCATCGGCTGAACGCGACCTTGAACACCGCCATCCCGGTTTCGGCGGCCAAGCGTGCGGCGGCATCGCCGATGCCGCGGCGACGCAGCGCCCCGGCCATCTCGGCGGACAACGTCGCGAGCTTGATCAGTTCGCGCTCCTGAAGCGCGGGGTTGGCGTCGACGACGGACTGCCGGCGCAGGGCATGGCCGCGCCGGCCGTCGAATACCGGGCCGAGTGCGGCCAATGCGCCACCGACCACATCCAGTGGTGACGCCTCGGCCGGGGCGTCGGCGATGGCGGTGACCAAGAGCTCCGTGAGCATGGCCTGTCCGCCGAACAGTGCCTCGCGCTTGTCGGTGAAGTACCGGAAGTACGTGCGCTCGGTCAGCCCGGCCCGCTCGGCGATTTCGGCGACCGTGGTCTGGTCGAACCCGCGCTCGAGGTACAGCTGCAGGGCCGCCTCCTGCAGGCGGTCGCTCGCGTTGGGCTCCCAGCGGCTCATGGATGTGATCCTAGGGAATGTCAGTGACTGTCATCGCGTTCCTGGTGATGACAGTTACTGACATCAGGAGGATTCCATGAAGGTTTTCGTCACGGGTGCATCCGGTTTTGTGGGCGACGCGGTGGTTCGTGATCTCGTTGCCCACGGGCACCACGTGGTCGGCCTGGCGCGCTCCGACGCCTCGGCCGACGCGATCAGTGCGGCCGGAGCCCGCGTCCATCGCGGCGATCTGAACGATCACGACAGCCTGCGCGCCGGCGCCGACGCCAGCGATGGCGTCATCCACCTCGCCTTCCATCACGACTTCGACGACTTCGCCGACGCTGGGGAGCTGGACCGTCGCGCCATCGAGGTGCTCGGCACGACCCTCGCGGGCTCGGACCGCCCGCTGGTGGTCACCTCCGGCGTGGCGGGTCACAGCGCCGGCCGCGTACTGACCGAGAACGACGCGTTTCAACCCGGTCTGCCCCGGCACTCCGAGCCTGCGGTGCTGGCCTTCGCCGACAAGGGTGTGCGGGCCTCGATCGTGCGCCTGTCACCGACGACGCACGGAGAGGGTGATCACGGATTCGTGCCACGGCTGATCCAAGTCGCCCGGGAGAAAGGCGTCTCGGCCTACATAGGTGAGGGCGCCAACCGGTGGCCGGCCGTGCACCGCCTCGACGCGGCCCCACTGTTCCGGCTGGCCGTCGAGCGGGCGCCTTCTGGGACAGTCCTGCATGCGGTGGCCGAGGAGGGTGTTGCGGGCCGCGACATCGCCACTGCCATCGGCCGCCACCTCGGACTGCCGGTGACCACGGTCCCGCTTGAGCACGCCTTCGAACACTTCGGGTGGATCGGCGGCATGTTCGCACTCGACGTCCCGGCATCCAGTGCGCTGACCCGGCAACGGTTCAGCTGGCGGCCATCCGGAGTGGGCCTGGTCGAGGATCTCGACCGCGGGCACTACTTCGCATGAGCGGCGCTACTCAGAACACCCGACGCGGCGGTGGTGGCTTCTTCACGATGGCGGGCAGGATGAACGTCTCGATGTAGCCCCGCGCCACCACCGGGTCGTTGCGTACCGGCACAGCGTTCACCAGGAAGCTCAGCGCGGTCGCAATGATGAACTGCGCCAGATCGTTCGGGTGCACACCGGGTCGGAACTGGGTGGCGTCGTCGGCGATGATTCCCTCGACGGTGGCGGTCACCAGTTCGGTCAGTTCCGAGTCCTTGGCGATCAACGAAGCGATCGTGCCGTCGGCAGTCTGGTCGGCGATGGTGTTGAGCAGCGGATCGGCGACCAGTTCGGTGGCCACGATGACCATGCTCTCGGTCAGAAGCTCGATCGGCCTGGCGTTCTCGGGGATGCGCATCAGGATCGAGGCCATGTGCCGCTGCGTGGTGCGTTGCACCATCGCCGCGATCAACTCGTTGCGGTTGGCGAACTGACGGTAGATGGCGGTACGCGAATAGCCGGCCTCGCGGGCGATGACCTCCATGGTCGAGGCCCGGTAGCCGCGCGTGGTGAACAGGTGCTCGGCGGCATCCATCAGCACTTCGCGAGCCTGCTCGGCGCTGTTGCCGCCGCCCACCGGGCGCCCGCGGGGTCGGCGTTCTGGTGCTGACAATCGACTGTCCTGCTCGGCGGCGTAATCGGAGTTTCAGTATGCCGGACGGGGCACCGCGGCTTCCGCAGCATTAAAGAAACATTTCTACCAATTTGTTCTATTTCGGTCCGGGCGGTCGCTGCCGCCGGTTAGCGTGCGGGCGTGATCAAACGGGGGATTGCAATCAAAGCGGTGCCGGCGATGGGGTGGGTCGTGTTGGTGGCCGCCCTGTGGATGGGGTTGATCGCGGCCACGGTTACGACGGCGCACGCCGATCCTGGCGGCGGGAAATCAACGACGCAGTCCGCCAACGACTCTGACAAATCGTCGACGCGACGCGACGAGCCCGCACGCTTCGGCCTGCGCAAGGACAAGCTGCGCCGGGCCGACGCGAAGGATGTCGACGCGAAGGCTGACGACGTGTCGCCGCGGGAGCGCCTGCGCCTGTCTCTGCCGAGACCGCTGTCCAAGGCGGTCGACGGCATCGAGACCGGAACCCGGACCGCGCAATCACTTCCGAGGTCCAAGCCCACCACGAAACGTGTAGTGCCGAAGGTGCCCGAAGCCGCCAACGCCACCGCAGCCGAGCACGCCGCACCAGACATCGCCGACGCGATCGACGCCATCACCCACCCCGTTGATGCGAAGGCGCCGCTCGTGCAGGTGAACACGGTCGTCGACCACGTCGCTGTGCAGAGTCGCACCGTGCTCGCCGACATCACTGACCGGGCGTCGAACACTCAGACCTCGCGACCGATCGCCCAACTGGCCGCGGCCATCAGCACTCCCGCGATCGAGCAGAGATTGGTACCGCTGGTCAACATCGTCGGCTCATTGGTGTTCAACGTGGTCGGCGCTGCGCTGCAGGTGTTCTCGGGCCCGCCGGTGCTCCCGCCGGGCAGCGCCGTCACCGTCCGCAGCTCGACGCTGGACATGCCGGGTACCAACCAAACGGTGCGGGCCGACTGGTACTTCCCCGAGGACCCGGACTCGGCCACCGGTGTCATCTATCTACAACACGGGTTCATGGCCACCGGCCCGATGTACAGCTACACCGCGGCATACCTGGCCGAGGAGACCAACAGCATCGTCGTCGTACCGACATTGTCGTCAAACCTGTTCGACCCCAGCGGCGATTGGATCGGCGGAGAACCGATGCAGCAGTCCGTCGCCGACCTGTTCGCCGGCGACCGGACCGAACTGACCGCGAGCGCCAGTGCGGCGGCCGGCCACCCCGTCACGCTGCCGTCCAAGTTCGTCCTGGTCGGCCATTCCCTGGGCGGGATGCTGGTGACCGGCGCCGCCGGACGCATGGTCGACAACGGCGCGGTCGACGACCTGGCCGGGGTGGTGCTGCTCGACGCGGTGGACACCCACAACGACATGCCCGAGGCGCTGGACGACCTGAGCGGCGCCAATTACCGCCCGGTGCTGCTCATTTCATCCGAACGGTATGTGTGGAATCGCAACGGCACCGTCGGGGACGAACTGCAGGCCGCCCGGCCCGGGCAGTTCAATTGCGTGATGCTGGTCGGTGGGCGGCACATCGACGGCATGCAGGGCGGCAACGTCATCTTGCAGTTCGCGGAGTACCTCATCGCCGGCTTCTCGCAACCGCAGAACACCGCGGCGATCAAGGCGATTGCCGCCGGCTGGATCAACGACATGTACGACGGCACCGACGACGGCATCGGCGGTGAACCACAGCAGAGCATCGACATCCCGACCTCGTCAGGCACCGCCACCGCGGTGGTGCTGCCGTTCACCTCGACCGAGCCGGTGCAGGCGACACCGTGGGACGGGCTGGTCGGGCCGATCCTGGATGCCCTGTTCCAGTACGCGGTGTACGAACCGCTGGCCGGACAGTCTGTTCCGATGACCGTCTGACGAACGAAAACCGGTGCCTGCCGCCCCACGATTCGGCCCATATCCTGGTGAGGACGCCAAACCGGGGGGTGCCGTGGCCGTGGACGAGACGCCGCCAGAGGAATACCCGCACGAGTGGGTCGACCGGTACGGGCCCCAGGCGTATGTACCCCAGGGTTATATGCCCCAGGGGTATGTCCCGCCCACGTCGGCGGCCCAGCGCAACTACCAGGCCGTGCTGGCCATCCGCTGTTTCGCCGGGTTGATCGGCGCCGGCGCCGCGGCGCTGTGGGCTCTCATCGTCTTCGCGATGCTGAGTTCGGCCTTCGACACGGACCCGGCCACCGATCCGCACGGCTACGGGATCGTCTTCGGCGTCCTCATCTCCGTGCCACTGAGCCTTTTCTCGGCCCTGGTTTTGCCGTTCGCCGCACCCAGAAACCGATGGGGGCGCGCCTTCGCCATCTCGTTGCTGGCCCTCGTGGCCCTCAACGCGCTGGTGTTCTCGGCGTTGAGCGTCTCGGGTGCCGGATAGCGCCGCGCTCGAGTTCGCTGGCATCCGCTGAACAAGGCATATACCAAGCTCAGCTATACATTTTGCCGCGAAATCGTTAACCGAATTGGTGCGCGATCCGTATGTGATTCAGCCCACGAACGATGTACATTGTGATCGCTGTCATAGGAAAGGGCGTGCAATGGTCGGTGCATTTGTGGGCGTACTTCTGCTGGTGCTCGGCATCGGCGCGGTCGCCGGCGTCGTCACGGCTGTCGCGATGGGCTTGCCCACCCTGGCACTCGTGATCGGCCTCATTTCCGGCGCATTTTTCGCCGGACGCGCCGTTTAGAGCTTCAGCCGCTTTCGCAGGCCGGTCGCTCGGACTGCCTGCCGGGCGATGGCTGCGCGAATCTCCGCCTCGGAACCCACGACGCGAACCCGCGTCTTGGCCCGGGTGACCGCGGTATAGAACAACTCCCTGGTCAACAAGCGGGAGTCTTCCGGCGGTAGCAGCACGGTCACCTCGTCAGCCTGGCTGCCCTGGGACTTGTGGATCGTCATGGCGTGCATGGTCTCCACCTCGGTGAGCCGGCCGGTCGCGAATGACGCGGACCCGCCCACGGTCCCACCCACGATGGCGCGCAACCCGTCCGGGGTGGCAATCGTGACGCCGGTGTCGCCGTTGTAGAGCTTGAGCCCATAGTCGTTGGCTGTCACCAGGACTGGCCGCCCCACGTACCACGACGCCCACATGGGCTCCCCGGTCGCCTCGGCCAGCCAGCGCTGCACCTGACGGTTCCATTGCGCGACACCGAACGGACCGTGCCGGTGCGCGCACAACAACCGGTGCTCGTCGAGGATGGCCAGCGCCGCGCCCGCATCCCCCAGCATCGCCGCCTGCCGCAGCGCCAGGGCATGCGGCACAAGCACTTCCCGCAGCCGCTCGCCTGCCTCCGAGGACACCCACTCCACATGCTCGCCGCCGGCCGCCAGCACCTCCACCGCGCCCGAGGCGTCCCCGGCCCGGATTGCTGACGCCAGCGCGCCGATCGACTCACCGAACCGGTGCGAGGTTTGCAGCGCTGCCACCCCGCGCGACCCCAGCCCGTCGACCAGATCGGCCAGCACCGCGCCGGCTTCCACCGACGCGAGCTGATCAGGGTCCCCGACCAGTAACAGCCGGGTTTGCGGTCGCACCGCCTCCAACAACCGGGCCATCATGGTCAGCGACACCATCGAGGTCTCGTCGACGACGATCACGTCGTGCGGCAACCGATTCGCCCGGTGATGGCGGAACCGCGACGACGTGTCCGGGCGCGGCCCCAGCAGCCGGTGCAGCGTGGTGGCCTGCAGGCCCGAGATCCGCTCCCGGTCCACGGCATCCAGCCGGTTCACCTCGAGCTGCACGGCCTCCTGCAATCGGGCCGCCGCCTTACCGGTCGGCGCCGCCAGCGCGATCCGCAGGGACGGGCGGCCGGCCAGCGCGGCCTGCTCGGCCAGCAGCGCCAACAACCGGGCCACCGTGGTGGTCTTGCCGGTGCCGGGCCCGCCGGTCAGCACCGTGAGCCCCTGCGACAACGCCACGGTCGCCGCGGCCCGCTGCTCCTCGAATCCCGGCGGGAACAACCGCGCCACGTCGGGCGCCGAGCCGCCGGGTCGAGCACCCACCAAGGCCAGCACGTCATCGCAGACCTGCTGTTCCTCCAACCAGTACCGGTCGAGGTACAGCAGGTCCCCGAACAACCGCACCACCGGGGGAGCGCCGAGCAGCGGGCTGGCCGCCACCGCCGCCAGCCACTCGTCGGCCTGCGGCCACGGCAGCTCCGGCAACTGAGACTGTTCGGCCACCGAACGCAGATCCACACATACCGACCCGCCGCGCAGTGCCCGCACTGCCAGCGCCAGGGCCAGCTCGACGGACGGGTCGGTGCTCTCGGCCAGCGAGCTCAACCGTTGGGCCACATGCACATCGGCGGGTTCCAGGATCTCGGCGAACGCATCCAGCATCACGAGGCTCCCTGATCCAGTAGCTCCGACATCGCGATCACCAGCGCCGCGGGCGGCTCCCAGCTGAACACCCCGGCCGGGTGTCCGTCGACGACGGGCGTCTGTGCCCCGCACATCCCCCGCACGAACAGGTACATCACCCCGCCCAGATGGGTGCCCGGGTCGTAGTCCGGTAGCCGCCAACTCAGGAACCGGTGCAGCACAACGCTGTACAGCAACGCCTGCAGCGGATAGTCCGAGTGCAGCATGGCCTCGACCATCCGGTCCCGCCCGTAATCAGCGGCGGTGAGCGGCTCGTCACCGGTGCCCAGCCAATTGGTCTTGTAGTCGACGACGACGAAGCGCTCCCCGATCCGCAGCACCACATCGACCGAACCGGACAAATACCCGCGCAGCGGCTGGCGGCCCAGCAGCCCCGTCGACAACCGCTCGGCGTAGACGGCCATCGGATCGTCGTCCGGGAGGTGTTCATCGAGCAGCTCCCCGACGTCGGCCAGCCGCGCGAACTCGCCCCCGCGCAGATCACCGCCGGCCATCGGGAACTCGAAGTCCAGCTCGCACAGGCGGTCCCGCAACCCAATCTGGCGCAGCGTCACGCCGGGCGCCAACGGGCCCAGCGGGGTGTCGTGCATCGGCAGCAGCGCCGCGGCCAGCTCGTCGGCTGACACCTCGACCGGCCAGTGGGCCGCGTGGCGGCGTACCTCGACCTCGAGCTCGGCCGTCAGATCGGCGGCCAGCGGGTCGGCGGTCTCCAGTACCGCGTGCACGAGCGAGCCGAATGCGGCCCCGGTCGGCAGCGCCGCCATCGGGGAGGGGACATCGGCACCCTGGGCGGGGGCGACGACGGCGATGTCGGTCGACTCGTCATCGAGCTCGGCGACCTCCGGCTCGCTGGACACCCCGGAGTTCCCGTCGTCCTCGGCCGCACGCAGCAGCCCCGAGTACGAGGTGCGCCGCCACGCGGTGTCGATGGAGCGATGAAAATGCCTCGCCGCCAGATCATCTGGTATCGCCGGGGCGGGCACCGGTGGCGCCGGAAAGATCAGCGACTCCTCCAACGCCGGACCACCCGCGGCCTCCCAGGCCCGCAACCGGGCCAGCGCATCGTCATCGGAGACCTTGGCCGGCGCGCATCGGTCGGGTACCGCGGCCTGGCCGGGGGTGCGCCCGCGCAGCAGACGCGACAGGCCGCCGTTCGGCTCGTCGTTCGACGGTGCCCACCACGCCACCACCTGGGACTGGGCCCGCGTCATCGCCACATAGGTGAGGCGGCTGTCATCGGCGGCCGCCTCGGCCCGCCCGGCCCGGGTCACCGCCGGGTCCGGCCCGCCGACCTGCAGGCAGCGCACCCCTGCGTCGTGGAACAACACCAGATCCGGCTCCGGCACATACCGATTGAACGCGAACGGCAGATACACGATCGGGAACTGCAGGCCCTTGCTCACCCACACCGTCATGATCTGGACCGCCGCGGCATCGCTGTCCAGGCGACGGTTGCGCTCGGACGTGCCGCCGCCCTCGGAGCGCTGCGTGCGCAGCCAGTCCCGCAGCGCTGCCAACCCGAACCCCTCCCGGTGCGCGGTGTCGCCGAGCAGTTGGGTCACGTGGGACAGGTCGGTCATCAACCGTTCACCGCCCTGCCAGGACAGCACGCGCTTGCCCATGCCGGCCAGTTGCGCGGCCTCGAAGATCGCCGCCACACCGCGCTCGCGGGCGTGACCGGCCCAGGTGCGGAGCGTGTCAGCGATCCGGTCGGTCAACGCATCCCCGCCCGCGGCAAGGGTTTCGGCGGTCTCCCCGAAGAACATCGTGGCCGCCGCGGCGCGCACCAGCCCGGGTCGGTGCGGTTGGTCGAACGCTTCCAGTAGATACAGCCAGTCCTCGGCGGCCTCGGAATTGAACACATCCGAATCCCCGGTGTAGACCGCAGGGATACCGGCCTCCATCAGCGCGGTGTGGCAGGCCCGGGCATCCTTGTGGGTCTCGACGATCACCGCGATGTCGCGGGCCTGCACTTTGTTCCCGTCGAAGGTGGCGCCGCTGGTCAACAGCGCACCGATGTCGGCGGCCAGGTCCTTGCCGATGTGCCCGCGTAGATCGGCGATCGGAATCACCTTGGTGCCGGTGCGGTTCCGCGTCACCACCCGCAGCCGGAACGGATCGTTGTGCGGCGCCCCGGCCAGCCGGTGGCCCTGGTGGTTGGCCTGTACGTCGTGCACCACGATGTCCGGGCCGCCGAGTTCGGCGCCGCGCAGCACGGCCTGCAACCGGTCCACCAGCACGCTGTCGCTGCGCCAGTTGATGCCCAGCGTCTGCTTGTCGCCGGCGGTGGCCGCGGCCCGCAGATAGGTGTCGATATCCCCACCGCGGAACGCGTAGATCGCCTGCTTGGGGTCGCCGATCAGAATCAGGGTGGAACGCCCGGAGAAGGCCCGCTCGATCACCTGCCACTGCACCGGGTCGGTGTCCTGGAACTCGTCGACCATCACGATCGGCCAGCGCTGCGCCATACGTACCCGGGCCGCCGAGCCCTCCGCCGCCAGCGCTCCGGCCAGGCGGGTCAGCAGATCGTCATAACCCAGCACACCGCGGCGGCGCTTACGAATCTCCAACTCCGCCAGCACTGCCCGCGCGAACCCGATCCGTATCCCCGCCGGGGACTCCGGCTCGGGATCCAGCGGGCGCAGTTCTGTCGCCGGATTGGCCACCACGACGCGGGCCAACCGCAGGGCCTCGGCATACCCCAGCTCCGGGACATCCCGCTGAGCACCGAAGTGGGCGAGATACAGATCGTCCACGATCTCGCACACCAGCTCGTCAAGACTCTCGACCAGCGTCACACCCGAATCGCTGTCCCCGGCCACGCCAAGGGATTTCAGCACGATCTGGCAGAACTGATGCGTGGTGGCGATGGTCGCGGCATCGAAACCGGCCAGCGCGTCGCGCAGCCGCTGCCCGCGGTCCTGCTGATCTTCGGATATCAGATACCGCAGCAGATCGTTGTCGGCACGCGAGGGATCCTCCAAAGCCACGAGCGCACCGACGATCTGCGCGCGCACCCGCTCACGCAACTCCTGGCTCGCGGCCCGGCCGAACGTGATGAGCAGCATCTGATCCAGCGTCGCCGCGCCCTCGGCAACCAGCCGGGTCACCAACCCGGCCAGCGCGAACGTCTTGCCGGTGCCCGCGCTGGCCTCCAGCACCGTGGTGCTGTTCTTCTCCGGCAAGGGGCCGACCAGATCGAAGACCTTCACCGGGTTGGTCCCTCGGCCTGCAACTGGGCCCGTAGGACTGGAAGCCACAACCGCTCGGAATACTCACCCAGCCCGGCCAGCCGACTCAACGGCACGCCGCGGCCCCACGCCCGCACATGCGCGGGCGCCTCATCCTCGCCGGGGAATCTGGAGCTACGCCACCGGAATCCGGCTTCCCGCTCCGGGTCGTCACCGGCGTGCCGCGCGGCCGCCCACGCATAGGACGTCTTGATGGGCAGCGGCAACGGCTCCCGGCGGCCCGCGTCGTAGATGGCCACCAGATCGGCCAGCAGCGCGACCGCATCATCGGGGCGGCCCAGCCCTTCGACGCGTGGATTGTCACCGCGCCGGGGCCGCCCGATGCACACCGCCGACCAGTCCCGCCCCGGTTGCCCGGCGGCCAACGCCAACAACGGAACCCAGGATTGCAGCAGGTGCTTGCCGTCGAGCTTGGAATACGTCACCGACACCAGTCGGTCGCCGAACACGGGGGAGACCGTACCGGTCAGCCGCCTCCCGGTGCCCAGATCGATGTCGACGTCGTAGGCCTGAGGGTCGGGGCCGCGATGACGCAATGCCTCGGCGGCCAGCAGCGCGCATTGATCCCGCAGCGCGATCGCACGGCGCCAGCCCAACTGTCCGGGTGGCAGGGTGCCGCGACGCCACTCGGCCTGCTGGGCGTCGGCCGGGGTCATGCCACGCAGGATGTCGTTCAGCATGCGATCGCCGACGGTCCATTCCTCCAGAGCGTCGATGTCGACCGGCATCACATCCGACACCCCGTCCACATCCCAGGGCAGCGTGTACTCCAGCGCCCGGAAGAAGCCCTTCACCGGATCTTTGAAGAACGTGACGAGATCCTCCAGCGCGACATCCGCGGCAGCTGGTTCCGGCAGCGGGTGGGCGAAGAACGGCGGCCGGTCGGCCCGCTGCCCGGCGCTGGCCTGCGCCGCGGTGAGCGCCGTGGGGTCGAACGTGAACGGGCCGTCGGGCAGCAGGGCGCCGGGGGTGACGTTGCGGATATCGAAGGGCTGCAACGGGTGTGCGGTCACCACATCCACGGGTTGCTCGGCGGTGATCTTGAGCGTGTCGAGCAGCTCGGCCAACGGCACCGCCGGCGGGCGGGCCTGACCGGAGTATTCGTTGGCGCCGGTATAGGTGACGACGAGGGTCTGGGTGGCCGCCCCGATCGCGTCGAGCAGCAACTGGCGGTCCTCGGAACGGATGTCGCGCTCGCCGGTGCGCGGGTCACGAGCCAGGACGTCGTCGCCGTCGACGGCCCCCAGCCGCGGGAACACCCCGTCGTCCAACCCGACTAGGCACACCACCCGGTGCGGCACCGAGCGCATCGGCACCATGGTGCACACCGTCAGGGTTCCGGTGCGGAAGTTGGCCCGCGTCGGGCGGCCGGCCAAATGCCGGTCCAGCAGTGCGCGGATGTCACTGAGCCGCATGGGCGTCGCGGCCGCGCCTGCAGCCTCGGTGATCTCGGCGAACTCGCGCTGCACCTGGGCGGCGGGCCACTCCTCGTCGGAGGAGGCGAGCGCTTCGATCCCGGTGCTCAGCGCCGACAACCACTCACCGAGGGGGCGGACCCCGCTGAGCTGATCGACAGCGTGCCTGAGCCTTCCCACGAACTCGGCGAACCGGCCGGCCAACTCGACGCGGTTGCTGCTGACATCGTCGAGCGGCAGCGTCGTGCCCAGCCAGGCGTGCGAATCGTCGGACATCGCCACCCCGGCCAGCACCCGGTCGATACCGAAACGCCAGGTGTTGTGCAGGAATTCGACGCCGTACGGGCTGCGATGCTCCTGATCGAAACCCCACCGGATGTTGGCCTCACGCACCCAGGCGGTGATGGCGTCCAGATCGTCGTCGGTGAACCCGAACCTGGCCCGCACCGGATCCGACTCGGCCAGATTGAGCACCTCGCTCGCGGTGGCCCGCCCGCCGGCCAGGGCCAACACCGACGCCGCCACCGACAGCAGCGGATTCGTCTGCACCAGAGCACGATCGGCCAACCGCACCCGCAGCTTGTGCGCCGGATGTGCGCCGCGCACCACATCGCCCAACCCGAACCCCGCCGTGATCAGCGGCGCGTACGTCTCGATGTCGGGGCACATCACCAGGATGTCGCGTGGCTCGAGGCTCGGATCGTCGGCGAGCAGGCCCAGCAGCACCTCCCGCAGCACTTCGATCTGCCGGGCCGGGCCGTGGCAGCTGTGCACCTGCACCGAGCGGTCCTCGCGACGGGGCACCCGCCCGGCCGGGCGCACCGCGTTGGCGGCGATATCGGACTGCAACCAGCCCAGCACGGTGTCGGGATAGCCGGTGCCGCTGAGATATTCGTCGGTGTCCGGGACGGGCAGGCCGCGCTGTAGCTCGCGGAGATCGCGGCCGAGGGTGGCCAGCAGCGGGTGGCCCACGTCGCGGTGGCTGCTGTCGTCACGACGGGACAGCGGTCCGGTGTGCGCGGTCAGCGACTGCCACAGGTCGTCACTGGGGTGCGGCAGCCACAGATGCAGATCGTGATGGGTGGCCAGCGCGGTGAGCAGTTCGATCTCGGCCACCGGCAGCCGGGTATGCCCGAACAACGACAGCCGCTCAGGCAGACCACTGGGTGATTCGGTCAGTCGGGCAAGGGTTTTCGCGTGCCGGATGTGCGGCGGCTCGGCGCCGATCCGCTCGACCAGCGCCTGCCATAGCGGGGCCTGCCAGGCCAGGTCGTCGGGCAGGTCGGCCCAGTCGACCAGAAGTTGCGGGCGCTGCCGCGCGTAGGAGGCGAACAGCCCGGCCAACCGGCGGGCCACCGCATAGCGCCGGCCCTGACGCAGCTCATACTCGTCACCGGTCTCGAAATGCCCGAGGTGTGTGGCCACCGGCTGACACCACGGCTGATCCAGGTTGTCGTCGATGACCGCCAGCAGGGGCCAGGCCATTGCATCGGCCGACCAGGGATCCTCATCTGTTGTCCCGGTCAGCTCAGCGATCAGCGAACGCGGGTTGCGGAACTCGACGGCCGCGCACACCCCGAGCCGGTTCGACAGCCGCTGACTCAGCCAGCGCTCCACGCCCTTGGCCGGGACCAGCACGAGGTCCTGGGCGAACGGATCGGACGGAGGTTGCGACAGCAGACCGGCCAGTCCGTCGGCGAGCAGATCGGTGCGCTCGGCCCGGTGCAGGTGCAGTGCCATCGACACACACGATAAGACCGCGGGCTGACACCGAAAACCCCAGGCCGACGATCCTGAGCAAATCGACTGACAGCCCGCCTGCGGCCGCCGCACACTGATTGGGATGCGTGTTGTGGTCAGCGGTACCTGCGACGGCGCCGACGCCGCTATCCGGGCGGAACTGCGGCGCAGGGGACACCACCTGTCCGAGGCGGGCAGCTCCGTTGTCCCCGCCGTCGTCCTCCGACTCGCGTCCTGCGTCATCACGGTGACACGGGACGCCGAGCTGCGCGTCGAGCTGGCCCCGGTACTGGGCCGGGATTCGGCTGGTGCGGCACGACAGCGTTACGCCGTACCCGTCATCGTCGGGGCCAGGAACCGGCCCAACACGGTGCAGTTCATTCACCACGACGACGTCGCGCGCTTCATCGCCGATGCCGTCGACAACCCGGACTGGGCCGGGGCGGTGGGCCTGGCCGCCGATCCGCTGCCGCTACGGCAGGTGGCCGCGCTGCTGGGCAAGCCGTACCTCGAACTTGCCGGCGAGGACCAGCCGGTGCTCGACACCACCCGGCTGAGCGCGTTCGGCTTCCGGCCCGGGTGGTCTGCGGCCGAATGCGTGCAGGACTTCGCCAAGGCCAACCGGGCCCACATCGTCGTGCACGGTAGGCAGATTCGGCTGCCGTGGCGTTACCCGTGGGCGCGTGTGCCCACCCGTGCGCCGGCATTTCGACACCCGGCCAGCGAGGCCCGCGGCGAATTCGACACCGACATCGACCCACGCTGGCCCGCGTACACCGCGGTGAACACCACCGAGGCGTTTCCGGGGCCGATGACACCGCTGTCGCTGGAGCTCTCGCTCGACGGCATGCGGGCGATGGGAGTGCACGCGGTCGAGGCGATGAGCGTGGACGGTGAGCTGCGCCGCGCGGTCATCGAGGAGCAGACCGGGGCCTTCGGCCACCGCATCTACGCCAACCTCACCGTGCTGTTCGCGGCCGGCGCCGTACTTCCCGCCGCTGGACCGGCGGGCTGGCGTGACAAGCTGTTCGGCGCCGACCATTACGACAATGGCTCCGAGACCGCGCGGGCGGGGCTGTGGGCGAAGGCGCGCCGGTTGCCGCGGCTGCTGGTGTTCGTGGCATCCTCCGGTACCGAAACCAAGCGGATGGACGCCGACGCGCGCAGCCGGCAGCGCGGTGCCGCCCATTACCGCGGCCGGTCCGACGTGCAGCTGCGCGACGAAATGCGTTGTCTGCACGACGAAGTCGTCGACGCCTGGGCCACGGCGGCACTCATCACCCTGGCCTCAGTGTCGTTCACCGGCGTTCTGGAGATCCTGGCCCGCCGCTCCCTGTCCACCGAATTCTTCGGCGGGATGGAGAAATTGGCGAGCGCTGGTCTCACCGTGGCCACCCGTTCGCTGGCCGCCGATGTCGCGTCGGACGCCTCGATCGTGACCATCCTCGGTGAACACCTATCCGCGTCGGCCATCGAACTGCTGAGGACGCAACGCCCGGAGTTCGTTGCGCGACTCGATGATGTGGTCGCCGCGTGGGGCCACCGGGGACCGGGGGAGAGCGAGCTGGCCAACCCGGTCTACGCCGACGACCCGGCAGTGCTGCTGGAGGTGGTCGGCAAGCTCGCGAGCGCTGCCCGACGCCGAGTGCCCGAGCCGGCGATGTCGCCTTGGGTGCGATTGCTGACCTGGGTCGGGGCGTGGTTCCAGCGGGCCAGGGAACGCGGACGCGACGCCGCGATCCGCCTCACCCATGAATATCGGCTCGCTGCCCGAGAACTGGGAGCGCGGCTGGTGGCGCAGGGCGTCATCGTCGACCCCGACGACGTGTTCTACCTCGTGCTCGACGAACTGCTGTGGCCTCCGCTCGACGTCCGGTACCTGGTACTGCGTCGGAGGGCCGAGCGGGCGCGTCTGGAGCGCGAACGGCCACCGCTGGACTTCGTCGGGACCTGGACGCCGAGTCCGGAGACCGTTCCCGAAATCGGATGTGGCGAAGCGCTTTCCGGAATACCGGCGTCTGTCGGCTCCGCCACCGGTCGGGTGCGGGTGGTGACCGTGGAATCACTGCACCAACTGAGTCCCGGCGAAATCCTGGTCGCCGACAGCGTCGACGTCGGCTGGACCCCGTACTTCACCTACGCGGCCGCCGTCGTCATGAGTACCGGGGCCACGATGTCGCACGCGGCGATCATCGCCCGGGAGTTCGGCATACCGTGCGTGGTGGGATCGAAGACCGCCAGCCGGGTGCTGCGTACCGGCCACATCGTCGAGGTCGACGGGGCCGCCGGACGCATCGTGCGGGTGGCTTGAGCGTCAGACCGTCAGACCGTCAGACCGTCACCGGATTCGGGGCCGACAGCGCGGCGGGTCGGGCAGCGAGGGTGACGAGCAGTGTGACGGCACCGGCGATGACGAACGCCACCCGCACGTTGAACACGTCGGCCGCGCCGCCCAGCAGCGCCGCCGCGAACGGGCGCGACCCGAGGAAGCCGACGAGCCACAACGCCATGATGCGGCCCCGCAGTTCCTCTGGGGCACGCTCCTGCACGACGGTGCTCAGACCCGTCATCGCCCAACCGAAACCCAGCCCCGCGACCGCGAAACCGGCCAGGGCCAAGGCCGTCACGGTGCCCAGCGCCAGCAGGCCAGACCCGGCCACCAGAAGCCACAGCCCGATCGCCGACACCTGGGCAGCGGGCAACCGTCCGCGCATCGAGGCCAGCACCACCATGCCGACGGCCGCGCCGAGGCCGAACGCCGCCGACAACGCACCCACCAGATGGGCGCCGCCGCCAAGCTCCTCTGCCATCGACGGGGTGAGCGTGATCGACGGATCGGAGGCGAACCCGACGGTCGTCACGGCCAGCAGCGCCAGCAGCAGCGGGCGGTCCCGCCAGACGTACGCGAGCGCCGCGCGCACCCGGTAGTCGCCGTCGGGGCTGCGCTCGGGCCGCGCCGGGAAAGTGACCAGCAGCAGGAAGATCGCGAACACCATGTGCAGGCCCGCGCTGATCGCGAAGCCCGGAGCCGCACCGAGACGAGCGGCCAGGAACGCGCCGATGGCCGGGCCCAGGATGCGGCCGATGGTCATCGGAATGCTGTTGAGCGCCATGGCCGTAGGCAGTTCGCCGTCGCGGATCAGGCTCGGCACGACCGACTGCATGGCCGGTCCTCCGATGACGAATCCGAAGCCCACGAGGGTGGAGCCGACGAGTACCGGGACCGCCGCGGCGGTGCCCTGCAGATCGGGGGACAGGGCCAGCCAGACCGCGGTCGAACCGGAGCCGAGGATGCACAACACCCGGCCCCACAGGATCTGGCGAGCCGGGTTGCCGACGTCGGCCCACTTGCCGCTGGTCGGGCTGAGGATGAGCTGGGGCAGGAACTGTGCGACGCCGACCATGCCCACCATCACCGCCGAGCCGGTCGCGTCGAAGATGACGATGGCCGCCACGATGCCGTGCGTCCACACCGCGACGACCGAGAACATCTTGCCCCAGAACAAGGCGCCGAAGACCGGGTCGAACATCAGCCGGAGGGCACCGCGCGGCTGCGGGCGGGAAGTGGCCTGGGCCGTCACGAGCTGATCCCCCGCTCGAAATCGGAGACCAGCTGCTCCAACAGGTCGACGAGTTTGTCTACGTCGGATGAGGGCCAGTCGGCCACGGTCTCGGCGACCATCTCCTGGCGCCGTCCGGTCACGTCGGCCAGGGCCTGGCGCCCCGCGTCGGTGAGGGCGAGCGCGCACCGACGCTGATCCTCGACGTCTTGGGTCTTGGTCAGGAGACCGGCAGCGACGACATTGGCGACGGTGCGGCTGGCGGTGGAGTGCTCGACCGCCATGTACTCGGCCACCTCGCCGACCGATGCACTCTGCCCGGCCTTCTCCCGTTGCTCGACGGCGCGCAACACCCGCAGCGTCGACAGCGTCGGAACACTGCCCGATGCGTCGATCAGCCGGCGCCGCCATCCCGGGCGCTGCCGGACCGTGTGGATGCGCACGAGAAGCTCATCGAGTTGGTTGTAGCGAGGCACCATATGTGCATAGCACATAGATATATTTGAGGCCGCGGCGCGTGCGTGGCCGAACTGATCCGCGTACGTAGCGCCAGGGCGGAAAAACGGTCGAAAAATCGCCGTGGCGCTACACACGTGAGATGTCGGTAGGCCTCGGCACACTCCGCCCATGGGGGATCCATTCGTCGGAAGCGAAGCGCTGGCGTCAGGTGCTCTGACCCGGCATCAGCTGCGAACCCGGTTCATGGCCGTTCATCGAGACATCTACGTCGCCAAAGGCACTCAGCCGACTGCCCTCATGCGCGCCAAGGCCTGCTGGTTGCGATGTCGCGGAAACGGAGTCTTGGCCGGGTTCTCGGCGTCGGCCTTCCATGGGGCGCGGTGGATTGATGCGGGCCTGCCCGCCTACGTCATCAACAACAACAATCGGAGGCCGGCCCGAGGGATCGTCACGTGGGCCGACGCGATCGCGGACGACGAAATCTGCCGGGTCGGCGATATCCGCCTCACCACACCTGCCCGCACCGCGCTCGATCTGGCCTGCAAGTTTCCCGAAGATACGGCAGTGGCGGCCATCGATGCACTGGCGAGAGCGGCCCGGCTGAAGGTCTCTGACATCGAGTTGGCGGCCGAACGCCATTCGGGCCGTAAAGGCATCAAGCGGGCCCGCGCCACGATCGCTTTGGTGGATCCGGGAGCGGAGTCACCGCAGGAAACCTGGTTGCGGCTCTTGGTCGTTCGCGCTGGTTATCCGCCGCCCCAAACGCAGTATCCCGTCTGCAACGAGTACGGCGTGGTGGTCGGCGAGGTCGATCTCGCCTGGCCTGAGCTGAAGATTGCGCTCGAATACGAAGGGCGCCATCACACCGACCTCGACCGGCTCCGCAAGGACATCGCCCGGGTCGACGAGATGATCGAGATGGGTTGGATCGTCATCCGGGTCACTTGCAGGGACGGTGCCGCCAACGTGCTCGGCCGGATCGCCAAAGCTCGCGCCTCGCGTGCGTAGCGCTGTGGCGGAAAAACGGTCGAAAAATCGCCGTAGCGCTACGTACGCGAAGCCAACGCCCAGAAAACGGGGATCAGCCCGCGAATTCCTTTGCCAGTCCGTCGATTCCAGCGCGAATCGCGGTCAGGGTCTCGGCGCGGGCCTTGAGCTTGCTGGCCACATGTGCACCGGTGTTCAAGGTCGCGGCGGCCTCGGCGGCGACCTCCTGAGCGCGGGACAGGACCGCGTCGGCCTCGACGACCTCATCGAGCCAGCCGCCCGCGATCGCCGCATCACCGGTGAACACCGCGGCCATGGCGATCGCGCGCTGAAAAGCCGCCCGGGTCAAGCGCATCCGCATGATCTCGATGGCCGCGATCGGCAGCGTCATCCCGATCTTCACCTCGTTGGCCTGACACCGCGCAGTCGACGAGCCGACCCGGTGATCACCGGACAGCAGCAGGAACGAGCCCATCGCGATGGCGTGTCCGGTCGCGGCCATGATCACCGGGACCGGGAAACTCAGACACCGCACCGACAGTTCGAAGCCGCCGGCGAGCATGCCCAGCGTCGCCGCCACGTCGCCGGACGAGAACACGCTCAGGTCGAACCCGCCGCTGAACACCTTCGAACTGCCCGCCAGCACCACGGCTTTCACCTCGCCGGCCGCCGCGCCGGCGGCCGCCTGATCCAGCGCCGCGTTGATCTCGGCCTGCATCGCAGGCGACAGTGCGTTGACTTTGCCGTCGTCCATCGTGATCGTGGCCACGGCATTGTTGAGCTCGTAGCTCACCAGACTGCTCATCGCACCGATGGTAGTGAGTGGCCTCAGGCCCGATGACGCCTGCCGGACGTTGCCGCCGGTTTGATCAGATCGGTCTCGGGATCGTCATCGTCATAATCGTCGTCGTCATCGTCATGACTGGCCTCGTAGCGGTCGCGCCAGCGGGACCGCACCTCGGAGCCCAAGGAGTTGATGCGGTTGATCTCGTTCCGCAGCGTCTGCTCGTCGCTCTCCTTGGCCGCGTACTGGAAATAGGTCAGCACGCCGCGCAACAACTCCAGCTTCTGCTTCTCCCGGCGCGCCTGGTCATGCGTGGTCAGCAGCTCCATGCGGTCCACCGGCGGCAGCGTGGCCCAGTCCAGCACCGCGGTGTTGCGCAGCTTGCGGCCACTGGGCTTGCCGGGGGAGCCCGGCTCGTCGTAGTAGGTGACCGCGCCATCGAAGCGGGACGCGATGGCCTCACCCAATTGCTTGCGGTCCAGCGCCGAATCCCACACGATGCGCCACTCCTGCGATGGCGCCAGGTACGGGATCTCGGCGGGCAGGTTCAGCGGCACGATGTCGACGAAGTTGTCGTCATAGGAGCTTTCGTACTTGCCGACCGTCGGCGGGTTCGCGAATTCGAACCGCAAACCGTAGGCCGGCCGTTGCCCGTAATTGCGGACGACCAGCTCGACCAGGTGCCAATCGGCACTGCTGGGCTCCATGAACATCGACACGTTGGGCTGGGTCAGCTCGGCCTGCCGGTCCTTGGCTTTCAGATACTGCCGCCACGCATAGATCAACGCGATGACGACGACGACAATTGCCACCCATGCCGCGAGCGCAGTCCATGCACCCGGTTCGAAACTAGCCAACTCACGCCCCCGCTCCGTGACTGAATCGATGATCCCCACCAAGTGGGTATATCACGGACATTCGGCGCGGGCAGCGGTCCGGCTCAGCAAACTCTGACCAAAACCGGCCTCATGACGCGACGGCAGTCAGGATGTCGCGGTGCACGGTCTCGGTGACCGGTGTGTGCACCAGGCGCTCACCGCGGGCCAGCCATTCGACGTCGGCCCATTCGATACGCGCGGGCAGTCGCCGCCAATAGTGCGGGTGCGAACGGAGATACACCTCCACACTCGCGTGCACCTTGGCGTCCAGCGGCGGCCGGCACCGACCGATCGTCGGCGCGGTCCCGGCCAGCGCATCGAGATCAGTGGGGCAGGCACTGTTGTCGACAACCAGCAGCCCCGCGGCAATGGCCCCGTCCAGCATCCAGTCCAGCGCGATATCGGACAGCGGCCAGCACGCGCCGGTGCCGCCGGTGACATCGCAGCGGGTTCCCCGGAACCAGACTTCGTCCAGGCGCTCGCAGTACCGCATGGTCCGGCGCCCGCCATCCACGCCCACCGCGTGCCGGCCCGATTCCACGGTCGGCAGCGGGCCCATCTGCTGTTTGGTGCCCGGAGTGGCCGTCGCGTTCCACAGGCCGACGAACCGCACCGGGACCGCGGGGTCGCGGTCGCCGACGAGTTGCGCCGCCAGCACCCTGATCTGCCGCCAATCCTGCGGCGTGCGCGGGGTGCGGGGCAGTACGTAGGTGGCGAGCGCGTAATCCAGTACGTCGTCGGAGTGGGCCGGCAACAGGCCGACCGTGCCGAGCAGGGTGGCCAGCTCACCGGCGCGGTGTCCGCCCTCGCCGCCCCCGAACACGAAGATCCGGTCCCCGGGATCCCACGCGTCTCCGAGGAACCGGTACGCCTCGACGATGGCTGTCCGGGCTTCGCTGACGGCGTCGCCGCGGCGGCCCGGCGTGATTCTTCGACCGGGTCGCATCGGCGTGCCGCTGTGATACCAGTTCAGCTGATCGGTGTCGTCCAGCAACCGAAACAGCATCTCGGTATTCGATGCGTCACGGAGTCCGGGATGTTCATCTGTGTGGTCGAAGCACAGCACGATGTTCTTCACGGTGACCCCCGGCGGGACTGTCAACTACTACTCGACAATTGCTGACATTTACTTTGCCGGGTATGGCGCCGGATGTCCTGAGTATTGCACTACTCGAATCGCGCAAAATGGGCCATAGTTCCCCTTGCAACCGTTCAGGCAACGAAATCCGTGGCAGACGGCCGATCCTAAGGCGGAATTGCTCCGTTGCGGCGCCGTTAATTCACTGGATTCCGTATTCGGCCCGCCTGGAACGATTCATCAGCCGCCCATCAACATCTTCCATTGCTCAAGGTTTGACGCCCGATACACGTAGTTGCTGCGTTTGACTTCGTCGAGCGGGGCGCTCGGTGCCTCCGAGTACCAGTGCCCGGGGAAGACGGTCGGGTCGCCGGGCAGCTTGGCAAGCGCCTGCAGGCTGCGGAACATGTCGTCGACATTGCCGCCGGGAAAGTCGGTGCGCCCGCATCCGTCGAGGAACAACGTGTCCCCGGCGACCAGGCGGCCATCCAGCAGGAAGCACTGGCTGCCCGGGGTATGGCCGGGAGTGTGTAGCAGCTCGATCTGCACCGCGCCCACCGAAACCTTGTCGCCGTGCACGTGCCCCGTCAGCTCGCTCGGCGCGATTCCGGTGACCTGGGAGACCCACTCGGCCTCGTGGGTGTTGACGTGGACCGGCACGCTCTGACGTTCCAGCAGCTCGGCCAGGCCCTTGAGGGAGAAGCCCGCCATCGTGCCGCCGACGTGGTCGGGGTGGTGGTGGGTGACGAGCACGCCGGACAGGTGCATGCCGTCGTTCTCGATCACGTCGACGAGGTCGTTGGCCGCGTACGCAGGGTCGACCACCACGGCGTCGCCTGTCTCGCGGTCGCCGATCAGGTAGGAGAAGTTGCGCATCTGCTGGGCGATCACGTCGCCCGCCGCGTAGTCGCGACCGGACAGCAACTGCCGGAAGTACAAGCGGTCATCAACCTTGGGCTCGGACATGAATCAAGACTATTCGTGGGCGCTTCGAGGCCCATGACCGACGGTGTGCGGTGCCCTGAATCATCCGCTGCGCGCATCCCCGCAGGTCTAAAAACCGCACGTCACGAAGTGTTTGACCCCACACGGCATAAAACTCGCATCTCAAATGCGGAATTACTAGCGTCAGCGGTATGCACCTCACCCGGTTCACCGACCTAGGACTGCGCACGCTGATGCTGCTGGCCTCGGGTGAGTCCGAGGACCGGCGCATCACCACCCGCACCATCGCCACGGGCGCCAATGCGTCCGAGCATCACGTCGCCAAGGCGGTGTCCAAGCTGTCCGAACTGGGCATGGTGCATGCCCGGCGCGGCCGGGTCGGGGGACTGGTGCTCACGGACGCCGGGCGCAACGCCTCGATCGGCTGGCTGGTGCGCGAACTCGAAGGTGACCGTGAGGTCATCGAATGCGGCGGGGATTCCCCGTGTCCGCTCATCGCGGCCTGCCGGCTCCGCCGCGTACTGGCCGACGCCAAAGAGGCGTTCTATCGCGAACTCGACCGGTACACCGTGACAGACCTGACGGCAGACAACCGCCTGCCGATTGTTTTACAACTCACAACCGAAGGGAATCTCCGATGACCGTCACCAGCCCCGAGCCGTCTGCGGTACGCGACGAACTGGAGCCGCACCACGCCGAGATCGTCTCGGCGACACTGCCTCTCATCGGCGCGCACATCGACGAGATCACCTCGGAGTTCTACCGGCGGCTGTTTGCCAACCATCCCGAGTTGCTGCGCAACCTGTTCAACCGTGGCAACCAGGCCCAGGGTGCCCAGCAGCGCGCACTGGCGGCCTCGATCGCAACGTTCGCCACCCATCTGGTGAACCCCGACCTGCCGCACCCCTCGGCCCTGCTGGCGCGCATCGGCCACAAGCACGCCTCGCTCGGGATCACCGCCGACCAGTACCCGATCGTGCACGACAACCTGTTCGCCGCGATCGTGGAGGTGCTGGGCGCCGACACCGTAACCGCCGAGGTAGCCGAGGCCTGGGACCGGGTCTACTGGATCATGGCCGACACCCTGATCGCGCTGGAGCGGGATCTGTACGCGGGAGTCGGCGTCGAACCCGGTGACGTCTTCCGGCGGCTGCGCGTCATCTCCCGCGTCGACGACCCGTCCGGCGCCGTGCTCGTCACCGTCCGCGCCGCCGAGCCCGTCAACTTCGCTGCCGGACAATACGTATCGGTCGGCGTGACCCTGCCCGACGGTGCCCGTCAGCTACGCCAGTACAGCCTGGTCGGGGCGCCCGGCTCGACCGATCTGACGTTTGCGGTCAAACCGGTCGACGCCGTCGCGGACCAGCCTGCAGGCGAGGTGTCGTCCTGGATCCGGGCCAACCTCTGCGTCGGCGACCTGCTCGACATCACGGTGCCCTTCGGCGACCTGTACAACGGCGGCCGGCCCGATGGCCCGCTGGTGCTGGTGTCCGCGGGAATCGGTGTCACCCCGATGGTCGGCATCCTGGAATTCCTGGCCGCCGAGGCGCCCGATGCCCACGTGCGCGTCCTGCATGCCGACCGCACCGACAATGGCCACCCGCTGCGGGAGCGTCAGCACGAGCTGATCGACGCACTGCCCAACGCCAGCCTCGACCTCTGGTACGAGGACGGCGTCACCGGTGGTGCCCCCGGTGTGCACGCCGGCCTGCTCAAGCTCGACGGCATCGAGCTGCCCGCCGACGCCGCCTACTACCTGTGCGGCGGGGCCGGATTCATCGAGGCGGTCCGCACCCAACTGAGCGAGCGCGGAGTCGCCACCGAGCGGGTGCACTGCGAGCTGTTCGCGCCCAACGATTGGCTCCTGGACTAGCCGACCAGGCAAAATAGCTCCCGGGCGGCCGCGTTGACCTGCGGTTTGGTGCGGCCGCCGGGGAGGTTGTACCCTCTTTAAGGCCCCGCAGCCGCAACGCTGCGGGACAAGCCCCCTTAGCTCAGTCGGCAGAGCGTTTCCATGGTAAGGAAAAGGTCAACGGTTCGATTCCGTTAGGGGGCTCGGTGGACGAGCAGGCGGTGCGCCGACTCGCCTCATCGGGGCGGTGTAGCTCAGCTGGTTAGAGCGCACGACTCATAATCGTGAGGTCGGGGGATCGAGTCCCCCCACCGCTACAGGAACATCAAAGCAGAGCATGATTTTGAGCAGGGAGAACTGACGTGGCGTCGAGTACCGACGTACGGCCGAAGATCACTTTGGCGTGCGAGGTGTGCAAGCACCGCAACTACATCACCAAGAAGAACCGCCGCAACGATCCCGACCGGCTCGAGATCAAGAAGTTCTGCCCCAACTGCGGTACCCACCAGCCGCACAAAGAGTCGCGATAGCAATTCGCCGTGGCTCTATCGACGAACATCGTCGGGATGCACTATCGGCATCCTGAGCACTATGAGGTCGGACGCGAAAAGATCCGCGAGCATGCGCTCGCGGTCAAGAACAACGACGCGTGCTTTCACGATGAGGCTGCCGCAGCCGAGCTCGGACACGACTCGCTGCTCGCGCCTCTGACCTTTATCTGCATTTTCGGTTACCAGGCGCAGTGGGCGTTCTTCGAATGGGCCGAAATCGGTATTCAGGACGCTCAGATCGTCCAGGTCGACCAGGAGCTGAAGTTCCTCAAGCCGGTCAGGGCCGGTGACAAGCTGTACTGCGACGTGTACGTGCACTCCGTTCGCAAGGCGCACGGCACCGACATCATCGTGACCAAGAACATCATCACCGATGACAAGGGTGAGGTGGTCCAGGAGGCCTACACGACCCTGGCCGGGCGTGCGGGTGACGGAGAAGAGGGTTTTAACTGATGGCGCTGCGCGAGTTCAGTTCGGTCAAGGTCGGTGACACGCTTCCGGAGCGCGTGATCCCGTTGACCCGCGGAGATCTGGTCAACTACGCCGGTGTGTCCGGTGACCTCAACCCGATCCACTGGGACGACGAGATCGCCAAGCAGGTCGGCCTCGACACCGCGATCGCCCACGGCATGCTGACCATGGGCCTCGGCGGCGGCTACGTCACCGAATGGGTCGGCGACCCGGCTGCCGTGACCGAGTACAACGTCCGGTTCACCGCGGTGGTGCCGGTCCCCAATGACGGTGTCGGAGCAGAGATCGTCTTCAACGGGCGGGTCAAGTCCGTGGATCCCGAAGCCAAATTGGTCACCGTCGCCATCTCGGCGACCGCGGGCGGGAAGAAGATCTTCGGGCGGGCCGTAGCGACCGCGAAACTGGCGTAAGGAGTTCTGGGCCAATGGCACTCAAGGCTGACATCAAGGGAATGGTCTGGAAGTATCCGTATCCGTTCCTGATCGGCCGCGAGCAGATCCGTCAGTACGCCAAGGCTGTCAAGGCCATGGATCCGGCCAGCCACGACGAGGCTGCCGCCGCCGAACTCGGCCATGACGCCCTGGTCGCGCCACTCACCTTCGCCTCAACTCTGGCGCTACTGGTGCAGGAACACTTCTTCCAGAACGTCGACATCGGCATGGAAACCAAGCAGATCGTCCAGGTGGATCAGAAGTTCGTGTACCGCAAGCCGCTCAAGGCCGGCGATCAGCTGCACGCCATCATGGAGGTCACCTCGGTCGAGGAGCGCTTCGGCGCCGACATCGTCGTCACCCACAACGTCTGCACCGACGATGACGGTGCGGTGGTTCTGGAAGCCATCACCACCATGATGGGTCACGATGCCGACGATTCCATCCAGGTGAAGTGGGATCCGGAAACCGGCAAGGTCATGCGGAAGGCCGCCGGGGAGTAGTTGTCATCAATGGGCGCGATTAGTTTCTGGCGCCCACGCCGGGTACACTCGGAACCCGGGGTTTTTCCCATTTCAGCGCGCTGTCCGTCGGCTTGACCATCGAGCGATCGGAGAGCGCGCGAATTGTGTAAGCCTCGGCGCAGTACGGTGACGAAAGCGCCAGCATGTCACCAACAGAGGGGCGTAGCTCAACTGGCAGAGCAGCGGTCTCCAAAACCGCAGGTTGCAGGTTCAAGTCCTGTCGCCCCTGCTCAAACTGAATACTCGACAACGTGTGGACACTGGAAGGTGACCACGCAAACCAGGATGAAAGGCATGCGGTGAGCGACGAGCGCGAAGGTGCCGGCTCCGCAGACGACACTGGAACCGACGCTGGCACCGATACCGGGGCTACGGACACCACCCACGGCCAGACCGCGGTGGTGACCCGGCCGGTGCGCCCGACCGGTAAGCGGACCCGTCGTGGTGCGGCTGATGAGGCCGACAGTGACGAGGCCGCCGAGGGCGACGCGTCGAGCGACGATGTCAAGGCCGACTCGAGTAAGTCGAAGAAAGCCAAGAAGAACGCGAAGGCCAAGAAGAACGGTCCGTCGCGGAACCCGATCATGTTCGTCGTCAACTACCTGCAGCAGGTCGTTGCCGAGTTGCGCAAGGTGATCTGGCCGAACCGCAAGCAGATGGTCAGCTACACCACGGTGGTGCTGGTCTTCCTGGTGTTCATGGTTGCGCTGATCTCCGGCGCCGACCTTGGACTGGCGCGGCTGGTGTCGCTGGTATTCGGCACCTGATCTGGAATTTGAGAGAGGACTGACAACGTGACTACGTTCGACGGCGACGAGACGGTCGCCGACGAGACCGTCGACGGCGTCGAGTCGCAGACCGACGATCTGACCGAGGGCCAGGAGGCCGTCGAGGCCGATACGGTCGACGAGACGGACGCGGCTCCGGCCGAAGAGGCTGCTGCCGACGAGGCTCCTGAGGTCGACGAAGACGAGGACCCGGCAGTCGCGCTCAAGAAGGAGCTGCGACTCAAGCCCGGCGACTGGTATGTCATCCACTCCTACGCCGGTTACGAGAACAAGGTGAAAGCCAACCTCGAGACCCGCGTGCAGAACCTGGACGTCGGTGACTACATCTTCCAGGTCGAGGTGCCCACCGAAGAGGTCACCGAGATCAAGAACGGCCAGCGCAAGCAGGTCAACCGCAAGGTGCTGCCGGGTTACATCCTGGTGCGCATGGAGCTCAACGACGAGTCGTGGGGTGCGGTGCGCAACACGCCGGGCGTCACCGGCTTCGTCGGTGCCACCTCGCGTCCGTCGCCTCTGTCGCTGAACGACGTGGTGAAGTTCCTGCTGCCGCAGGGCGCGGCCAAGAAGCCCGCCAAGTCCAGCGCCGCCGCCGCGGCCGGTGCCAGCACCGAGGCCACCCTGGAGCGCCCCGAGATCCTGGTCGATTTCGAGGTCGGCGAGTCCGTCACCGTCATGGATGGCCCGTTCGCGACGCTGCCCGCCTCCATCAGCGAGGTCAATGCCGAGCAGCAGAAGCTCAAGGTGCTGGTCTCCATCTTCGGCCGCGAGACACCAGTCGAGCTGACCTTCACCCAGGTCTCCAAGATTTAGTCGCCACAGCGGCTAGTAACAAAGGGCGTTCACGCGCCCTTGGATGAGCAAGTAAAGGAACACCAGAAGCATGGCCCCGAAGAAGAAAAAGGTCGCCGGGCTCATCAAGCTGCAGATCCAGGCCGGGCAGGCCAACCCCGCCCCGCCGGTCGGTCCTGCACTTGGCCAGCACGGCGTCAACATCATGGAGTTCTGCAAGGCGTACAACGCTGCGACCGAGTCGCAGCGCGGGAACGTCATCCCCGTGGAGATCACCGTCTACGAGGACCGCACCTTCAGTTTCGCCCTGAAGACCCCGCCCGCCGCCAGGCTGCTGCTCAAGGCCGCCGGTGTGCCCAAGGGCTCGGGCGAGCCGCACAAGACCAAGGTCGCCAAGGTGACCTGGGACCAGGTGCGCGAGATCGCTGAGACCAAGAAGGCCGATCTCAACGCCAACGACATCGACGCCGCCGCGAAGATCATCGCCGGCACCGCCCGCTCCATGGGCATCACGGTCGAATAGCGAAGCGCATCCCCAGTGGGAGGGCTGGCATCGGCCCGCACCACGACTCCAAGAACACGATTGGATTTCACAAATGAGCAAGAACAGCAAGGCATACCGCGAAGCCGCGGAGAAGGTCGATCGGGACAAGCTCTACACCCCGCTTGAGGCCGCGAAGCTGGCCAAGGAGACCTCCTCCAAGAAGCAGGACGCCACCGTCGAGGTCGCCATCCGCCTCGGCGTCGACCCCCGCAAGGCTGACCAGATGGTCCGCGGCACCGTCAACCTGCCCCACGGCACCGGTAAGACCGCCCGCGTCGCCGTGTTCGCCGTCGGTGAGAAGGCCGAGCAGGCACTGGCCGCCGGCGCCGACGTCGTCGGCAGCGACGACCTGATCGAGAAGATCCAGGGCGGTTTCCTGGACTTCGACGCCGCGATCGCCACCCCGGATCAGATGGCCAAGGTCGGTCGGATCGCCCGCGTGCTGGGCCCGCGCGGTCTGATGCCGAACCCCAAGACCGGCACCGTCACCCCCGATGTCACCAAGGCTGTGGCCGACATCAAGGGCGGCAAGATCAACTTCCGCGTCGACAAGCAGGCCAACCTGCACTTCGTGATCGGTAAGGCGTCCTTCGACGAGGCCAAGCTGGCCGAGAACTACGGCGCCGCCCTCGACGAGGTGCTGCGTGCCAAGCCGTCGTCCTCGAAGGGTCGTTACCTCAAGAAGGTGACCGTCTCCACCACCACGGGCCCGGGTATCCCGGTCGACCCGTCGGTGACCCGGAACTTCACCGAGGCGTAATTTTCTCTGCGCGAGCAGACACAAAAGTGCCCCAGATCTACGGATTTGGGGCACTTTTGCGTCTGCTCGGCAATCAAGGGTTGGCGCATTCAGCGAGCCGACGCCGCAGGAAGACCTGCGCCGGCTCGGAACCGGCGGCTTCACCGTCAAGTGCGATGCGGTACCAGCGCCGGGCCTCTTCGAAGCGGCCCGCCCGGCGCAGCAGATCCGCACGGATCGGTGCCACCGCATTGGTCCGGGCCAGCCGCGGATCGCCGGCCACCTCGTCGAGGGCGGCCAGCCCGGCCGCGAAGCCGTCGCGAAAGCCAACGGCGAGTGCGCGATTGGCTCGAACGACGGGCGAGTCCGTCATCGCGACCAATTGGTCGTAAGCCAGACAGATGGTGGCCCAGTCGGTGTGTTGCCAGGTGGGCGCGGTGGCATGCAGCGCCGCGATCACCGCTTGCGGAAGGTACGTGCCGGATGCTCCCTCGGCCAACCGCAACTGCTCCAGACCCCGCGCGATACGCCCCCGATCCCAATGGCTACGGTCCTGCTCATCCAGCGGGATCAACGCACCGCCCTCGTCCACCCGGGTACGGCGGCGCGAATCATGCAGCAGCACAAGGGCGGAGAGCGCGTGCGCGTCCCGGTTGCCGGGCATCAACGCGCACAGTTCACCCGCCAGCCGCACCCCCTCGTCGCACAGCTCGTCGCGGATCGCCGACGGCCCACCGGTCGACCAGTAGCCCTCGGTGAACACCGAATAGATACAGCCGAGTACGTGCGGCGTGCGCTCCTCCAGAAGCTCCGGCGGCGGAACCCGCAGCGGGATGTTGGCATTGCGAATCTTGTTCTTGGCGCGAGTGATCCGTTGCCCGACCGCGGTGTCGGATTGCAGCAGGGCGCGGGCGATCTCGGTGACGGTGAGCCCCGAGATGAGCCGCAGTGTCAGGGCCAGCTGCGAGCTGCGGTCCAGCGCGGGATGAGCGCAGGTGAACATCATCCGCAGCTCGTCATCGCGCACCGGGTGCAGCTCCCCGTCACCGCCCGACGCGTTCACCTCCTCGTACACCGCTGCGAGTTCCTTTCCGGGACGGGCAGATTCACGCCGTAACCGGTCCAATGCCCGATTGCGGGCCACCGTGGTCAGCCACGCACCGGGATTGGCGGGCACGCCGTCGGCCGGCCATACCCGCAGTGCCTGCGCACAGGCCTCCTGGACGGCGTCCTCGGCCACCGAGAGATCGCCCGACCACCGTGCGAGCGCGGCAACGGCCGGGCCCCACTCGCGCCGAAAGACGCCGTCCAGCTGGATCATCGGCGACTACAGGCCGGAAACCCCGGCCAACTGGCGGACCTCGATGGCTGACGCCGGAATCATCGACGCCAGCTTGACCGCTTCGTCGCGATCGGCGGCCCGCAGCACATAGAAGCCGTTGGCCACCTCGGCCCCTTCGATGTACGGCCCGTCGGTCAGCACCACCTTACCGTCGCGCACCCGCACGGTGGTTGCGGTCGACGGCGGATGCAGCGGCGCCCCGGCAAGGGTCTTGTCGCCGATGGTCTTGGCGAGTTCGCCGTGCTTGGCCGCCTGCTGGTTCCACTCGTCGGTGCCCGGCGTGTTGACGTCCTCGGGCGGCTCCAAGAGCAATGCCAGCCAATCGTTGCCCAGCGGCTGTTCGGGCGCTTGCCAATGGACCATCGGCCACACCTCGACCGCACCGAACTGGGCGACTGGGATGTCGCGGGCCAACGCAAGGGCCTCATCGAGATTGTCGGCCTCGAACACGTAGTAGCCGCACGCCACCTCGGCGCCCTCGGCGAACGGGCCGTCGGTGATCGTCGGATTGTCCGGCCCACCGGTGATGCGGGTGGCGGCGGCGGGCTTGTCCAGCGCGTCGCCCGCCCGGATCGCCGCTGCCGCTTTGGCGTGGAAAGCCTGGAACGCGGCCATGCCCTCGGCCCGCTCGTCGGGTGCGAGTTCCACGTCTCGACTGATCAGTAGTGCGAAGTAATGCATCGTCGTCTCCCGGTGTCAGCGAGTGAGAACCGTCTGTTCCACTCTCTACCTATTCGACGAACGACGGTGCCGGGATGCGACAGGCCGCGCGAGATTGCTTCCGACTACTTCTGCAGCGTGAACTGATGGACGCTGATGTGACCCGAGGCGAAGTACTTCTGGCAGCCGTTGAGGTACTTGTCGTAGCGGTCGTAGACCTCTTGACCCTGGATCGAAATGGCCTGGTCCTTGTGGGCTTCGAGCGCGTCGGCCCAGATCTTGAGCGTCCGGACGTAGTGCGGCCCGATCTCCTGCAGCTGGGTGACCTTGAACCCGGCTTCGGTCGCTCGTTCCTCCTCCATCGACACCGAGGGCAGCCGGCCGCCGGGGAAGATCTCGGTCATGATGAACCGGGCGAACCGGGCGTCTTCGAACGTCATGTGCAGGCCGAGCTTCTGGCCTTGGCGAAGGTCGAATCCCGTGATGTTGTGCAGCAACATGGTGCCGTCGTCGGGCAGCGAGTTGTAGGCCGTCTCGAAGAACGCCGGATAACGCTCGAATCCGAAATGCTCGAAGGCGCCGATCGACACGATGCGGTCGACTTTGTCGTCGAATTCTTCCCAGCCCTGCAGGCGAACTTCGACATTGCGGTCGGTGGACACCTTGGAGAGCTTTTCGATGGCGTATTCACGCTGCTCGCCACTCAGTGTCAGACCGATGACATTGACGTCGTACTTCTCGATTGCCCGCGCCATGCACGCGCCCCAGCCGCAGCCGATGTCCAGCAGCGTCATCCCCGGTTCGAGGCCCAGCTTGCCCAGCGCCAGATCGAACTTCGCGATCTGGGCCTCGTCGCCGGTCATGTCCTCGCGCTCGAAATAGCCGCACGTATAACCCATCGTGGGGCCTAGAAACAGTTCGTAGAATTCATTGGAAATGTCGTAGATCGACTGGAGTTCTTCATATTTCGGTGTCAATTTGGACATATTCGATATGCTCCAAGCTGTAGAGTTCTCCCCGCGAATCTTAGGGTACCGCAGGTCACTACCGCGGGCCTGTTGTCGCCACTGTCAATCAATTTCGTCGGCAAACAAATTTTGCCTGATACGCGATAATTTGTCGGTCGGTGCCTGCGGAAATGCACCGGCTGCGCTTCGTTAGCGAAGGAAATTAAGCGGCGACATGCAGGGTGAACTGGTTGACGTCGATGTACCCGGTCCGGAAGCTGCTCGCGCAACCCGTCAGGTAGCGCATGTACCGGTCGTAGACCTCCTGCGATTGGATCGCGACGGCCTCCTCGCGGCGTTCCTCCAAGTTGGCTGCCCAGATGTCGAGGGTGCGCGCATAGTGCGACTGCAGCGACTGCCGCCGGGTGAGGGTGAACGCGGCCCGCGCGGAGTGCTCCTCGACCATCTCGATCGACGGCAGTCGCCCACCGGGGAAGATCTCGGTCACCATGAACTTGACGAACCGGGCGAATTCGAACGACAACGGCATCCCGCGGTCGATGATCTGCTGTGGTTTCAATCCGGTGATCGTGTGCAGAAGCATCACGCCGTCGGCGGGCAGGGCGTCGTGGGCGAAGCGGAAGAAGTCGTCATAGCGGTCGTGGCCGAAATGTTCGAACGCGCCGATCGAGACGATGCGATCCACCGGCTCGTCGAACTCTTCCCAGCCCGCCAGTAGCACCCGCTTGGTGCGTGGGCTGTCGGATTCGTCGAACAGCTGTCGCACGTAGGTCGCCTGGTTCCGGCTGAGCGTGAGGCCGACGACGTTGACGTCGTAGCGTTCGATCGCGCGCATAACCGTTGCGCCCCAACCGCATCCGACGTCGAGCAGGGTCATCCCCGGTCGGAGGCCGAGCTTGCCCAACGCGAGGTCGACCTTCGCCAACTGGGCTTCCTGCAGCGACATGTCGTCGCGTTCGAAGTACGCGCAGCTGTATGTCCTGGTCGGATCCAGGAACAGGGCGAAGAAATCGTCGGACAGGTCGTAATGGGCTTGTACATCGTCGAAATGGGGTTTGAGTTGCTCCGGTTGTTTTGCCATGCGGCACCTATCGGGAGGAGGCCCACTGGCGAGAGCTGCGCTATGCCACTTCTTGACCTAGCCGCCCCCCCAGGCTGCTTCCAGTGAAGCGTAGAGGCAGTTCGGCCAGCTACCGAGCTTTCCGGTGCCCGGCAAAGCAATTAACGTTGAAGATGCAGAGATCAGGTGGCAATGGCGAAGTTCGTCTTGAGCTCGCCGACGATCTCGTCCCACACGGGTTCGGGGAGCTCATGGCCCATGCCGTCGATCAACACGAGGCGGGCACCGGCGATCGCGCGGGCCACCGCACGGCCCCCGAACGGGCGCATCAGCCGGTCTGAGCGACCGTGGATCACCACGGTCGGCACACTGATCCGCTTGTCGTGGTGGCGCAGGCTGCCGCTGCCGAGGATGGCATCGAAATGCCTGGCGATCCCGGCCGGGTAGTAGGCGCGGTCGTACAGCTCGGCGGCCTGGGCCCTGATCTCCTCCTCCGGAGTCGGATAGCCGGGGCTGCCGTTGATCCTGCTGATCCGAACGGCGTTGTCGATGATGGCTTCTCGCGATGAACTGGCGGGCGGGCCGGTGATCACCGACAGCAGCTGCTTGATGCCGGGCGGCGGCAGCAGCGGCTGGTTGTTGCTGGAGAAGATCACCGCCAGTGTCCTGGTGCGCTGTGCGTACCGGGAGGCGAACACCTGGGCGATCATCCCGCCCATCGAGCCGCCGACGATGTGGGCGGTGTCGATGTTGAGGTGATCGAGCAGGGCGGCAGCATCATCTGCGACATCTTCGAGCGTGTAGACCGACGGGCTGCGCAGGCCCAGAAACGACCGGGCCATCCGCAGCGGCAGCGGGGAGTCCACCCGCTTGCCGGACAGCTTCGTGGACAGGCCGACGTCGCGGTTATCGTACCGGATGACCCGCAAACCCTGGTTGACCAGCTTTTCGCAGAAACCTGTGCGCCACAACAGCATCTGTGCGCCCAAACCCATGATCAGCAGCACGGCCGGATCGTTCGGGTCACCCATGTCCTCGTAGTAGACGTCGACGTCGCCGGGTTCGGCGGACGACTTGGCGAACCCGGTCCGCACCCTCATCCCGGCCACTCAGGCCTCGTTCCCGTCGGCATTGTCTTTGTGTTCGCGGCCGATATCCACCATGAAGTTCGCGAAGTACCCGGTGAGCTGGGGGTCGTTCATCATCTGCCACTTCGGCGCCAGCAGCTTCATGTAGCGCTCGACATAGAGGAACTGCTTGCCGATGAGCACCAGTTCGCGTGGCAGTTTGACGTCGTAGGCATCCGCCAGTGCCGAGAGCTGCTTGCCGATTTCGGCGTAGGACATATCGCCGAGCGACTTCATCGTGAGGGGGGTAGCGAACTTCTCCAGGTCCTTGGCGGCCTCCGCCTCGGGTTTCACCGTTCCCACGGCCCCCATCAGCACCACGATCTTGCCCGCTGCCGCATGATCCTTCTTGACCAGCAGGGCAAACACGAGCTCGCGCAACAACCATCGGGTACGCGGGTCGATGCGGCCCATGATGCCGAAGTCGAAGAACACGATCTTGCCGTCGTCGTCGACGTAGAGGTTGCCCGCGTGCAGATCGCCGTGGAACAGGCCGTGTTTGAGGCCGCCCTCGAACACGCTGAACAACAGGGCCTTGACCAGCTCGGTGCCGTCGAAGCCCTTCTTGCGGATCGCGGCCAAGTCGTCGATACGGACCCCGGTGACCCGCTCCATCGTCAGCACCCGCGGGCTGGTCAGGTCCCAATACACCTGCGGTACCCGGATGTTCTCGCCCAGCGGAGAGGCGTGCATGTGTGACACCCAGGCGTCCATCGACTGGGCCTCCAGCCGGAAGTCGAGCTCCTCGGCGAGATTGTCGGCGAAGTCGGCGACCACGTCCTGCGCCGACAGCCGGCGGCCCAGCTTGGCCAGCTCCACCAGTTGGGCGCCACGCTTGAGGATCTGCAGGTCCGCGGCGACGCGGCGGCGGATCCCCGGGCGCTGGATCTTGACCACCACCTCCTCGCCAGTGTGCAGCGTGGCGAAGTGCACCTGCGCGATCGAGGCGGAGGCGAACGGCTTCTCGTCGAAACTCTTGAACAGGTTCGTCGGCTCGTCGCCGAGTTCCTCGACGAACAGCCTGTGCACCTCATCGGTGTCGGCCGGCGGCACCCGGTCGAGCAGGCTGCGGAATTCGCGGCTCAGCGGCTCACCGAAGGCGCCGGGGCTGGACGCAATGATCTGGCCGAACTTGACGTACGTGGGACCCAGATCAGAGAAGGTCTGCGGCACCTGCTTGATGATCTTCTGCTGCAGCGACCCTTTGCCGAACATGTTGGCGGCGACCCGGACTCCGGTGCGGGTGATTTGCCATCCGGTGGCCCCGATCCGGGCGGCCTCCACGGGCAACGGCACCCGACTCAACCTGGCGACCTCGCGGTGCTTGGTTTTCGGCGGCGTAGTGCTCATAGCTGCAGTGTCTCAAAGGCCACCGTGCGCCCGAAAACATCTGTGCCGTGAGTCACACCGACGCAAACCTTTCTTCGATCTCTTCGCGGCTCAGAACCGGGTCGCTCCCGGGTAGGTAAGTGGGCTCGGTATGAGGGATGGTGGTGCCTGCGGCGACGCGTTTCTGCGCTGCCCGGAACTCCAAGGTGGGGCCCGCCGCGGTGTGTAGTCCATTGATGATCGACCACACCATGGCGCGCCGGCCCGCGCGCTCGATCGGGTTCGGATCGGTGTGCCCGATCAGCTGTTTGGCCCACTTCGGCATGGTGTCACGGATCGCCCAGTCCACGGCGCTCTGTGGCATCGGCAGGTTGGGGCCGGTGGCCATCGCGGCCCCGTGGGTGAGCGCCAACTTGGGCAGGTAGGAGTGTAGGCAGTCCAGCGTCTCGGCCTTGGTTTCCGGCAGGTCGGTGCCACCCAACGCATGTCCGACGCGGATGAACTCCTGGTAGTAGCGGTCAAGTTTCTTACCGCGTAACGGGTTCGGATGGTAGATCTCGTGCGCGGTGGCCAGCCCCCACACCACGGTCGCGTAATTCCAGCGCAGCCAGTCCGGATCGTCGGCGTCATAGGCCGCGCCGTCGGGGCGGGTGCCCTTGATGGTGTGGTGCATGGCGCGCACGGTCTTGGCCACCCGTTCGGCGGTTTCGGTATTGCCGTAGGCGGTGCCGATGAAGAACGCGATGGAGTGGCCCAGTCGCACCGCTGCGCCCTGCGGGTCGATCTGAGGTACTCCGGCCCCGGTTGCATCGCCGTTTTCGTCGCGCTTGACCAGGCGCGAATGGTGCATGCCCATCCAGTAGATCGATGGATCGAGGCGCTCGATGTAGGCCGCGCACTGCAGACCGAAGATCAACGCCTCGGTGTGGGAGTGGACATGCCAGACGGCGCTGCCCGGGCCGAACCAGCCCGGATCGCCTGCCGGCCCGGCGAACTCCATGCCACGGAAGTAGTGCTGACGAATGTCCTTGTCGAACTTCCGCTGCAGCATCTGCTCGAGCACCTGGTGCGGCATGTCCACCGTGGACCCCCTTCTGGTTACGTCCGTAGCCAGAATACATTTTGGGTACGGGTGTGACCAGACTTAGGCTGAGGGAATGTCCAGTCCTACGCGATGGGCCGGCGTGCCGCTGACGGACCGCCGTGCCGAACGTCGCGCACTGCTCGTCGACGCGGCGTTCCGGCTGTTCGGGGACGGTGGGGAAGCCGCGACCTCGGTGCGCTCGGTCTGCCGCGAATGCGGCCTCAACACCCGCTACTTCTACGAGAGCTTCGCTGACACCGACGACCTGCTCGGTGCGGTGTACGACCAGGTGAACGCGGCCCTGGCGGCCGATGTCGACGCCGCGATGGCCGGGGCTGGAGATTCAGTGCCGGCCCGAACCCGGGCCGGAATCGCCGCCGTACTGGGCTTCAGTTCGGCCGACCCGCGTCGGGGCCGGGTGCTGTTCACCGACGCCAGGGCCAACCCGGTGCTGGCCGCGCGACGCGCGGCCACCCAGGACCTGTTGCGCGAGGCCGTGCTGTCCGAGGGTGGCCGGCTCAATCCGGGTTCGGACCCGGTCGCCGCCCAGGTCGGCGCGGCCATGTACACGGGGGCGATGGCCGAGCTTGCCCAGCAGTGGCTGGGCGGGAACCTGGGCGACGACCTTGAGGCCGTGGTGGATTACGCGCTACGGCTGGTCCTGGGCCGCTGATTGCTCAGATCCATCAGACTTCGGCGGGCCGCCAGCGCTTGATCCACTCGGTCTCGGGCCACTGCTCCTCGGCGGCCAGCAATTCGTACATCGTTGCGCGGTCGATGGATTCGCGGATGATGTCGGCATGCCCGGCGTGCCGGCAGAGTTCCTCGATCAGGTGCATGGCCACCCACCGCACCGACCAGTGGTCGACGTCTTGGGGGAACCACGGCACGTCATGGGGGACCGGGACCGCGGTGTCCAGATCCCGTTCGGCGAATACCCGCAGCGTCTCGGCATTCTGGGCCTTGAACGCCTCGAGTAGACCGGCGAGGGTCTCGTCGTCACGCATGACGTGCAGATCGGCGTAGTCGGCCGCCTGTTCCTCGAACGGACGGGGATCCGGCGGCGGGAACTGCGGTGCATACTCGGCGCGGTCGGCCCAGCCCTTCTGTACGGCGGTGACGTGCTTGATCAGACCGCCGACCGACAGCGCGCTGACCGACGGGGTTGACCGCGCCTGCTCATCGGTGAGGCCGTGCGCCACCGCTAAGAAGGCGTTCTGCTGAAAGGCGACGAAATCGATCAGGGTCTGACGTTCGTCGCCGGCGGGTGGGGGCATTCCTGGCATGGCTCAGTTCTCCTCAGCTGTTGTGGGTCGTTTGGTTGGAGTGCACGTAAAGGTCACGGATGCAGGCGATTTCGGCGCCGTGGTGGATTACCTCCCGGTTGATGTGCAGAACAAGTACGGCCATCGGCTCATCGCCGTAGTGCCCCTCCGCGGGCCCGCACGGCTTCTTCAGGTCATCGTCGTCGAGGCTTCTGACCCCGTCGATCCAATGTCGGTAGGCGTCGTCGAGTTGTTTCAGGGCCGTGGCCGCATCGGTGGCGTAAGGCCAGGACTCGTAGTCAGCCGGCGGCCCGCCGAAGTGCGAGTGGTTGCGCATCGCGAACACCCCGACGATCACGTGCGCCAGGCGCCACGCCATGGTGGTGAACGGTTCCGGTTGTGGCGGTGGATAACTGAAGTCGACAGCGCCGTCGGGGTGAACAGTCCAGCAGTCTTTGACCGGTGCCCAGAAGTACTCGTCGTCGGTCAGGCCGTCCAGACGCGGCCTGAGTTGATGGGTCCAATGGAAGTCCAGTTGGTCGGCGAGGAGGTTTGTCCACATAGGACTACCGTTTCATGCATATAGGACAGATTCGGTCCTAAAAGTGCGGCACACTTCTTGCATGGCCGTGAGCACTGAAACCACCGGCCGCGTACTGCAGCTTCTCGGACTGTTGCAGTCGCGCCGGGCCTGGACGGGTGAGGAACTGGCTGACCGCCTCGGCGTCACCACGCGCAGCGTCCGCCGTGACATCGAGCGGCTGCGCGAACTCGGATACCCCGTCCACGCCAGCAAGGGCCAGGGCGGGGGCTATCAACTCGGCGCCGGTGCGGCGCTGCCGCCGCTGCTGCTCGACCCCGACGAGGCCGTCGCGATGGCCGTCTGTCTGCGGCTGGCCGCCGGCGGAAGCGTCGCAGGCGTCGGCGAAGCCGCACTGCGGGCGCTGTCCAAACTCGACCAGGTCATGCCCGCGCGATTGCGTTCGCAGGTCTCGGCGGTGCACGACGCGACCGTCACCCTGGCCCCCAACTCGTCGGACGCGCCCGTGGAACCCGAGGTGCTGATGACCCTGGCCCGGGCCTGCCGCGACCACGAACACGTCAGCGCCGACTACACCGACATCCGCGGCAATCACACCCAGCGGCGGTTGGAGCCCTATCAACTGGTGACCACCGGACGGCGCTGGTACCTCATGACCTATGACCGTGACCGCGAAGACTGGCGCAGCCTGCGGCTGGACCGGATGTCGGCGGTGGCGGCCCGCGGCAGCACGTTCGTGCCACGCGAGGCTCCGGACGCGGCCGACTACGTGCGCCGCTCGATCAGCGCCTCGCCGTACCGCTACAGCGCCCGGGTCCGCTACCACGCCCCGCAAGAGGTTGTGGCACAAAAGTTTCCACCGGCATCAGCCACCGTCGAGGCCGACGGACCCGACGCCTGCATCGTCACCGCGGGCGCCGACGACTCCGAACGCATGGTGCTGTACTTCGCCACCGTGGGCTACGACTTCGAGGTGCTCGAACCACCCGAGGTGGCGACGGCCGTCAGTGCTGTTGCCGCCCGCCTGCACGCCGCCTCGCAGCGGACTACGTGATGCCGAGCCGGTCGACGAGCTCCAGGAACGCGGCGGCGAAGTCGTTGTCGGCTGTCGTGACCCGCACCGCATCCCAGTCGACCTGCTCGCGCACCGCACGGGCCGCCGGCAACAGCGCCGCGAAGTCGCAGTGGTGTTCGTTGAGCGACAACAGCTTCTCCGACACCACCAGAGTCGGCGGCAGGACCGGCATCCGGATCGCCAGCACGTCGAGCACCTCGGCGGATCGCAGCGTCGCCGCGTCCACCGAGGCCCCGTTGAGTTGGTAGAGCACGTCGACCAGGACGTCATCGTCGGGATAGGCCTTGAACAACCAGTCCTCGGGGACGTGCACGATCTGAAACCCGGCTTTGCGCAACGTCACCTCGGCCGCCTCGGCGTCGGCCTCCGCGACCACGAAATCGACGTCGTGCACGGGTTCGGGCGCGCCGTAGACCCACAGCGCGTAGCTGCCGGCGAGCGCGAACTGCGGCCCGTGCGCCTTGAACGCCGCCGCGGCGCGCTTCAGTGCGTCACGAAGGGCGTCGTTGCGGTCGAGCATGTGTGATCCCGGGTCTGTCGGGCGCCGATGGTGGAGCCGGCGCGGTTGTGGGTACTGAGTACCCATGCGGCTGGCGACTTTCAACATCCTGCACGGGCGCAGTGTCCACGACGGCGACGTCGACCTGGGCAGATTGGCTGCCGCGGTGGCCGAACTCGACGCCGACATCCTCGCTCTGCAGGAAGTCGACCTGGATCAGCCGCGCTCGGGCAAGGCGGACCTGACCGCCGTGGCCGCTGACGCGATGAACGCCGTGCACCACCGGTTCGTCGCCGCGATCTCCGGAACACCCGGTGCCACCTGGATGGCCGCCACCGGCCGCGAACAACCCGGCACCGCCGCCTACGGCATCGCCCTGCTCACCCGGTACCCGGTCGAGAACTGGCAGGTGTTGCGGCTCCCGCGGATACCGGTCCGGTTCCCGATGTACGTCTCGGGGATCCGCCGGTTCCGGATCGTCCACGAAGAACCCCGGGCCGCGATGGTGGCCCGCGTCGATACGCCACTCGGCGCGATCTCGGTGGCCAATACCCACCTGTCGTTCGTGCCGGGGTGGAACCGGGTGCAACTGCGGCATCTCGTGCGGGATCTGGGTGGCTTCCCGGGCCCGAGGATTCTCATGGGGGACCTGAACTCGGGCGCGCCGGAGCACTGGCGGCCGCTCGGGGCCGCCCCGACGTTTCCTGCCGACACGCCGACCACGCAACTCGACCACATCCTCACCGACGACCCCACGCTGGCCGCTGCCGCATACGCTGCGCCGCACTTACCGATTTCGGATCATCGGGCGCTGGTCGTCGACATTTCGGTGCCTTGACGTCGTAGGGTTTTGCAGATGCACGTCACGTCAGTGGAGACGACGGAGCTGTTTGCCGGGCCCGAGGATGCCCCTCGGCAGCTGGTTCGGGTGCGATACGAGGCCTGTGCCTCGCCGACGCCCGTGCGGGTCAGCGGGGACGGGCTCTCCGGTGAGGCGATCGCCGCGCCCGGCGACGGCGCCGTCGAGGTACCGGTGGACGTCGAGCGGGGTGTGCCCGGCGAGATCCGGCGCGCCCGGGTGGGCTCCACCGACTTCGCGTTCACCGTGGCGGAGCCGGGCTGGACGATGTACATGATCAGCCACTTCCACTACGACCCTGTCTGGTGGAATACCCAGGCCGCCTACACCAGCGTGTGGACGGAGGACCCGCCCGGTCAGTGCCGGCAGACCAACGGATTCGACCTGGTGCACGCACACCTGGAAATGGCCCGCCGTGTTCCGGAGTACAAGTTCGTGCTGGCCGAGGTGGACTATCTCAAGCCCTACTGGGACGCCCGACCCGGAGACCGGGCCGATCTGCGCCGGTTCATCGCCGAGGGCCGCGTCGAGATCATGGGCGGCACCTACAACGAGCCCAATACCAACCTCACGAGCCCGGAGACCGCGATCCGGAACTTTGTGGCGGGCATGGGTTTTCAGCGTGACGTGCTGGGTGCCGACCCGGCCACCGCCTGGCAGCTCGACGTGTTCGGGCACGACCCGCAGTTTCCCGGGATGGCGGCCGACGTCGGCCTGACCTCCAGTTCGTGGGCCCGCGGGCCGCATCACCAGTGGGGTCCCATGCAGAACGACGGCGACCCCGAGCGCATGCAGTTCGCGAGCGAGTTCGAGTGGATCGCGCCCTCGGGCCGAGGGCTTCTCACGCACTACATGCCTGCGCACTATTCGGCCGGATGGTGGATGGATTCCTCGGCATCACTGGCCGAGGCCGAGGAATCCACTTACACGCTGTTCACCAAACTCAAGCGAGTTGCGTTGACCCGCAACGTGCTCCTACCGGTCGGCACCGACTACACCCCGCCCAACAAATGGGTAACCCAGATCCACCGCGACTGGAACTCGCGCTACGTCTGGCCGAAGTTCGTGTGCGCGCTGCCGTCGGAGTTCTTCAGCGCGGTGCGGGCCGAGATCGACGAGCGCGGGATCACGCCGTCCCCGCAGACCCGCGACATGAACCCGATCTACACCGGCAAGGACGTCTCCTACATCGACACCAAGCAGGCCAACCGGGCTGCAGAGGATGCGGTGCTCGACGCCGAGCGGTTCGCGGTGTTCGCCGGGCTGCTCGGCGGCGCCGACTATCCGCAGGCGGCAATGGCCAAGGCGTGGGTGCAGCTGGCTTACGGAGCGCATCACGACGCCATCACCGGATCGGAATCCGACCAGGTCTACCTCGACCTGCTCACCGGCTGGCGCGATGCCTGGGAGCTGGGCGTCACCGCTCGGGACAACGCCTTGGGCCTGTTGTCGGAGGCGGTCGATGGGTCAGTAGTCGTGTGGAACGCGGTGGCGCACAACCGGACCGACATCGTCACGGTGCATCTGGACGAACCGTTCTCCGGTGCGGTGCTCGACAGCGACGGCAATGACGTGCCCGTGCTGGTCGAGCATGACGGCGCGACGGTGAGCTGGCTGGCCCGCGACGTGCCGTCACTGGGCTGGCGGTCCTACCGGTTCGTCTCCGGGACGGCGCGCGGCTGGAAACCGCTGGCCGGAGACGAGATCGCCAACGACCGCTACCGGCTGCGCGTCGACGCGGCCCGCGGCGGGGCGGTGTGCTCGCTTGTGGACGACGGGCGCGAGCTCATCGCCGCCGGCGGCGTCGGCAACGAACTGGCCGTCTACGAGGAGTATTCGGCCCACCCCCAAGCCGGGGAAGGGCCCTGGCACCTGCTGCCCACGGGGCCGGTGGTGTGCTCCTCGGCCGGCCCGGCCGACGACGTGCAGTGTTATCAGAGCCCACTCGGGCAGCGGGTGATCGTGCGAGGCCGCATTCCAGACCTGTTGCGCTACACCCAGATCATCACGCTCTGGTCCGGTGTGGACCGCGTCGAATGCCGCACCGTCATCGACGAATTCGTCGGCGCGGACCGTCTGGTCCGGCTTCGGTGGCCTTGCCCGGTACCCGGCGCGCTGCCGGTGAGCGAAGTCGGCGACGCAGTGATCGGTCGCGGATTCGGGCTGCTGCACGACGGTTCGGATCATCACGCCGTTGACGCCGCGCAACACCCGTGGACGCTGGACAACCCGGCCTACGGTTGGTTCGGGCTGTCCTCGGCGGTACGGGTGCGCATCGGCGCGGCGGTACGGGCGGTCTCGGTGGCCGAGGTGGTCGCTCCCGACGGTGTGAACCCCCGCGATCTGATGGTGGCCCTGGTGCGGGCCGGCGTCACCGCCACGTGCAGTGCCGCCGACAAGCCGCGGTACGGCGACCTCAGCGTCGACTCCAACCTGCCCGACACCCGGTTCGCTCTCGGCGGTCCGGATGAAAACCCGTTCACCGAAGCTGTTCTCGCCGAAGCGGACGTCGCTTACACCGATGAGCTCAAACGTCAGATCGACGCCACCGGATCGGCTCGGGTGTGGGTGCCTGCCGCCGCGCCGTTGATCGAACACTGGGTGCCCGGCGCCGATCTCCGCGGCGTGCGCACGTTGCCGGTGCTGATCCTGGCCGGCGACCTCGATGCGGTGGTCGATGAGCTGGGGCAGGCCGAAATCGCCGTCACCCAACAGGCTCCCGCGGCGGCCGAGCCGTTCGAGGCCCGCACCGTGGCACTGCTGAACCGCGGTGTGCCGAGCTTCGCGGTCGAGCCGGACGGCACCCTGCACACGTCACTCATGCGGTCCTGCACCGGCTGGCCGTCCGGCACCTGGATCGACCCGCCACGGCGCACGGCACCGGACGGATCCAACTTCCAACTGCAGCATTGGACACACACATTCGACTACGCACTGGTCAGCGGTGCCGGTGACTGGCGGGCCGCGGGGGTCGCACCCAGCGCCGCAGAATTCAACCGGCCGCTGCAGCCGGTGGTCGTCGACTCGGACGCCGGTGGCGGGCTGCCGGCGTGGGGATCGCTGCTGGAGATCGAGCCCGCCGGGTCGGTGCAACTCGGTGCACTCAAGGCGGCCGGTAATCCGCTGGCGTCGGGCAGCGTGCGCAGTGCCGATCCGGTCGACGGGGTCACCGCGCGTCTGGTCGAGATCACCGGTAGTTCCGCAGAAGTCACGCTCCGCTCCGGCCTGCGCGCGGTCTCGGCCGCCGCGAACCTGAACCTGCTGGAGGAGCCGGCGCCCGAGCAGCCTTCGGATCTGAGGCTGCACGGCTACCAGATCGCCACGGTGTCGACCCAGCTCAATCTGCCCAAGGTGGTGCGTGCCGAGCACCGGAGGTTGGCGCCGGAAGCCGAGGCGGCGCAGCCGTTGTATGCCAGGTACTGGCTGCACAATCGCGGTCCGGCTCCGTTGGGTGGCCTGCCTGCCGTCGCATACCTGCACCCCGAAAGCACTGCCGGGCAACCTGGTACAGACGTCGTGGTGCGCCTGACCGCGGCCAGCGACTGCACCGACGACGCGCTGCACGGTCGGGTCAGGTTGTCCGCCCCGCCCGGGTGGGAGGTGCACCCCGCTGAGCTGCCCTATGTGCTGCCGCCCGGGGAACACCTGGAAACCGATGTGGTGCTGAGCATCCCGGCCGGGGCCGGGCCCGGGCTGTACCCGTTGCGCGCCGAACTCGTGGTGACCGGTGGGGGTGCGGCCCTGCCTCCGTCGTGGCGGCAGGTGGTCGAGGACGTCTGCGTCGTCACGATCGGTGAGACCAGCGCCCAGGTGCTCAAGCTGGTGTCCGATCCACATGCCGTCGACGTCAAGGCCGGTGAGACCGCGCGACTGTCGATCACGATCGGCACCGACGCACTCGCGGACCTGACCGCTGAGGCGCACCTCATCAGCCCGTGGGGAACGTGGGAATGGATGGGGCCTGCGGCGGTGGGTGTCGAAGTGCCCGCTGGTGGTACCGCCAAGATCGGGTTCGACGTCGCGCCGCCATCGTGGGTCGAGCCGGGCCAGTGGTGGGCGTTGATCCGGGTGGGCTGTGCCGGGCGGCTGATCTACTCGCCTGCGGTGAAGGTCACGGTGCGATGAACCAGGTGGCTTGGGTGGCGCAGGTGGCCGGAAAACCGGTGTCGATCAAGGAGATCGACGAGAGGGAGGCAACACTGCGAGCAGGAAACCAGGTCTCGGCGCTGCCGCGCCCCGGAACCAGCGAGGGGCGTCAGCTGCGTCGGTGGCTGACTCAACTGGCGGTGGCCGAACGGGTGGTCGACGGCGAGGCCTCCGCGCGCGGACTGTGTTCCGATGGTGTGCCGGCTCTGGGTGAGGTGCTCCCCGACACCGCGGCCCGGCTGGAGATCGGCAGTGTCGCCGCCGCCACGCTGGGCACCCCCCTGGCCCGGGCGGTGTTCGCGGATGTGACTGCGGCGGTCGATGTTTCGGACGCAGAGGTGGCCGGATATCACGCACGCAATCCGCTGCGCTTCGCCGAGACACAGGCCGGGGCGCACGGATGGCGCGCGGGTCCTGTCGCACCGTCCCTTGACGAGGTCCACGACCGGATCGCCGCGCACCTGCGGGCGGCCGCTCGAAGGCAGGCTTACCGGCAGTGGCTCGATGCGCGATGCGCCGCCCTGGTGGAACTCGCCCCCGGGTATGAACACCCCGGTGATCCCCGCCAGCCGGACAACACGCACAAACACTAGGAATGCCCAACGTGACCCTGACTCAGCCGGTGACCCTGGCGCTCGACATCGGCGGCACCAAGATCGCCGCCGGCCTGGTGGATCCCGACGGAAAGCTGGTCCATCGGGCCCAGCTGCCGACCCCGGACGGTGATGCCGAGACGGTGTGGGCTGTCGTCGAGAAGCTGCTCGGCGAGACCATGCGGGCCGCGGACGGAGCCGCGACCGGCGTCGGCGTCGCCTCCGCCGGGCCGATCGATTTGCCCAACGGCACCGTAAGCCCGATCAATATCACTGAGTGGCAACGCTTTCCGATCGTCGAGCGGGTTGCCGGCGTTGCCCGATTGCCGGTGCGACTCGGCGGCGACGGGCTGTGCATGGCGCTGGGAGAGCAGTGGTGCGGGGCCGCCCGGGGTGCGCAGTTCCTGCTCGGCATGGTGGTTTCGACCGGGGTCGGCGGCGGGCTCGTTCTCGACGGCGCACCGTACGACGGCCGCACCGGTAACGCCGGGCACGTCGGCCACGTCGTCGTCGCGCCCGACGGCGGTGAGCTGTGTACCTGCGGCGGGCACGGCTGCGTCGAGACCATCGCATCGGGGCCGAGCATGGTGCGCTGGGCCCGCCGACAGGGCTGGTCCGGCACTGACGCAAAGGCGCTGGGCGACGCGGCAAATCACGGAGATGAGCTGGCCATCAAGGCCTTTCAGCGTGGCGCCCGCGCGGTGGCGGCCATGATCGCCTCGGTGGGCGCGGTATGCGACCTGGACCTGGTGGTGATCGGCGGGGGAGTGGCCAAGTCCGGGACATTGCTGTTCGACCCGGTCCGTGCGGCGCTGGCGGACTACGCCGGGCTGGACTTCCTGCGCGGGCTCCGGGTGGTGGCGGCCGAACTCGGCGGGGACGCAGGCCTGGTCGGTGCGGCCGCCCTGGCGCGTGACTGACGCTTCCGCTTCTGAATCTCCATGTGGGTGCGACCCCACTCGCACAACGCACCTAGCACCGGGCCCAGCGTCTTGCCGTATTCGGAGATCGAATAGTGCACGCACGGTGGCACCGTGCCCGCATCGTGGCGGTCGATGATCCCGGCGTCGACCAGATCGTGCAGATGCCGGATGAGCATGCGCTCGGTGATGTCGGGAATGCTGCGGCGCAACTCAGCGGTGCGCATCGGCCCGTCGGCCAACCGCCACAGGATGGTGCCTTTCCAGCGCCCGTCGATGACCGACAGTGTCGCGTCGATCGGGCAGTCGCCGACCTCTTTCTTGGAAACCGCCATCTCCGGCCCTTCATATGCTGACTAATTTGTCAGTACCTTGTTTTTTGGCAGCTTACTGACCAGGCTCGATGATGTGAAGGAAATCGTTCAGATTCTCGCCGTCATCGTCACCGGGCCGCTGCTGGGCGTCGAGTTCGGGGTCGCCGCGTTCACCAACCCGATCCTGCATCGGCTACCCGACGCCGCCTATCGGCAGGCGCGCGGAACCGGCGCCAAGATCCTCGGGACCGCGATGCCGTTCTGGTACATGGCAGCGGTGGCGCTGATGATCGCCGCCGCGGTGTTCCGTCCCGCGCCCCTGCTCATCGCGCCGGTCGTGCTGATGGTGCTGGTCATTCTGCTGACCCTCACCACGCTCGTACCGATCAACAACCGCGTCGCGGCGGGATTCGGCGGTAACGACGCCGGTGAGGACCCCGGGCAGTTCCACGAACTGGTCCGCCGCTGGGACCGATTGCACTGGTTGAGGGTCGGATTGCTCGCGGCCGCGTTCGTCTGCCTGGTGCTGGCCGGCGGGTGCTGAGGCGCGGCGAGCGTGCTCGTTTTGGCTGACTGGTAGGTGTTCGGCTACTCTGGTCGGGTTCCACCGAAGACCGTCGGTCACCGAGCAATCGGTTGAAGGTCCGGGAAATGTCCCGGCGGCCCACGCAGGAGGACGAGGCTAGACCAGTTTCGTGCTGGGTATATCTGCGCCCCGACCTATCTGCGTCGGGGCGTTCGTCATTTCACGGCCCCAAGTTGGTGGAGCGCCCGATACCCACCACAAGGAGGCATGCATGGCCAAGGCTGATAAAGCCACGGCGGTTGCCGACATTGCTGAGCAGTTCAAGGCGTCGACGGCCACCGTCGTCACCGAGTACCGCGGGCTGACTGTGGCGAACCTGGCTGAGCTGCGTCGTTCCCTCGGCGACTCCGCCTCGTACACCGTCGCCAAGAACACTCTGGTGAAGCGCGCCGCTTCCGAAGCCGGCATTGAAGGTCTCGACGAGCTGTTCGCCGGTCCCACGGCGATCGCGTTCGTCAAGGGTGAGCCCGTTGACGCCGCCAAGGCGATCAAGAAGTTCGCCAAGGACAACAAGGCGCTCGTCATCAAGGGCGGCTACATGGACGGCAAAGCGCTGTCCGTCGCCGATGTCGAGAAGATCGCCGACCTCGAGTCGCGCGAGGTGCTGCTCGCCAAGCTGGCAGGTGCCATGAAGGGCAACCTGTCCAAGGCCGCCGGCCTGTTCAACGCGCCCGCTTCTCAGATGGCCCGCCTCGCCGCGGCGCTGCAGGAGAAGAAGGCTGCCGAAGAGGCTGCTTAACCGCAATCGCTGTCGCGTAACCGCAACCGCACAAACCACCCAACATCTGTAAGAAAAATCAGGAAGGACCATAAACATGGCCAAGCTGTCCACCGACGAACTGCTCGACGCTTTCAAGGAAATGACCCTGCTGGAGCTCTCTGAGTTCGTGAAGCAGTTCGAAGAGGTCTTCGAGGTCACCGCTGCTGCTCCGGTCGCCGTTGCCGCCGCCGGTGCCGCCCCGGCCGCCGCCGAGGCCGCCGAGGAGCAGTCGGAGTTCGACGTCATCCTCGAGGGTGCCGGCGAGAAGAAGATCGGCGTGATCAAGGTCGTCCGCGAGATCGTCTCCGGCCTGGGCCTGAAGGAAGCCAAGGATCTGGTCGACGGCGCTCCCAAGCCGCTGCTGGAGAAGGTCTCCAAGGAGGCCGCCGAGGACGCCAAGGGCAAGCTCGAGGCTGCCGGCGCCAGCGTCACCGTCAAGTAGTCCAAAACTGGACCGCAAGAACCCCCGAATCCCCACGGATTCGGGGGTTCTTTGCTTGTATGAGCTGGATTGATTCGGTCCGGGTCCGGGTACTCCCGAATATTGGGAGACAAGCATGTGTGGGCGGTGCCCCGTGCGCTATGGTGACTCAAGCCACAGGCCGCAGCAGGTGGCGGGGTGAGCCGTAGGCGGAAGGATCTTTATGGGCGTCCAGATCGATGTGACGGGACTGAGCAAATCTTTCGGATCGTCAAAGATTTGGGAAGACGTCACGTTGACGGTTCCCGAGGGTGAGGTCAGCGTTTTGCTCGGCCCGTCGGGTACCGGCAAATCGGTGTTCCTGAAGTCCCTGATCGGCCTGCTGCGTCCCGAGCGCGGCTCGATCGTCATCGACGGCACCAACATTCTTGAATGCTCGGCCAAGGAGCTCTACGAGATCCGCACCCTGTTCGGTGTGCTGTTCCAGGACGGCGCGCTGTTCGGCTCGATGAACATCTATGACAACACCGCCTTCCCGCTGCGCGAGCACACGAAGAAGAGCGAGAGCGAAATCCGCAACATCGTCATGGAGAAGCTCGACCTGGTCGGTATGCCCAATGACGGCCACAAGTTCCCCGGCGAGATCTCCGGCGGTATGCGCAAGCGCGCCGGCCTGGCTCGCGCCCTGGTGCTCGACCCGAAGATCATCCTGTGCGACGAGCCGGACTCCGGTCTGGACCCCGTCCGTACCGCCTACCTGAGCCAGCTGCTGATCGACATCAACGCGCAGATCGACGCCACGGTGCTGATCGTGACGCACAACATCAACATCGCCCGGACCGTGCCCGACAACATCGGCATGCTGTTCCGCAAGCAGCTGGTCATGTTCGGCCCCCGCGAGGTGTTGCTGACCAGCGAGGAGCCCGTCGTCAAGCAGTTCCTCAACGGTCGCCGTATTGGGCCGATCGGTATGTCTGAGGAGAAGGACGAGGCGACCGCGGCCGCCGAGCAGGCCATGATCGACGCCGGCCAGCACGACGGCGGTGTCGAGGAGATCGAGGGTGTGCCGCCGCAGCTGATGGCGACTCCCGGTATGCCGGAACGCAAGGCCGTGGGCCGCCGCCAGGCCCGCGTGCGGGAGATCCTGCACACCCTGCCGCCCGCAGCGCAGGCCGCGATCCTCGACGACCTCGAGGGCACGCACAAGCTGCCGGTGCACCAGTTCGGCGACGAGCCCACCGCGCGCCACCACCGCCCGGTCGAGGACGACGCCCCGACCGGCGCCATCGAGGTGCCTCACCAGAGCTGAGTTTCGAACAAGTCAGGCCGGACCCCGAGGGTCCGGCCTGACTTGTCTCGTGGACACCAGGAGCCGATATGCACGCGCAGCCGCGATGAATCCGCCGCGGACGCAGCCGACGGTGTCCGGTGCGCAACCGGGCGCCGGGCTCGACCAGGTGACCCGCACCGCGGGCATTGCCGGCGTCGGATTGGCCGACCAACTGGCCGCAGCGGCTCGACACAGCACCGAGGCGGGGGTCGCGCTTGCGTCGGCCGTCGGTATCCCGCTGTTGACGCTGGTCATGACCTCGCTGAAGGGCGGGGGGTTGACGGCTTCCTCGGTGTTACCGGCCGTCGTGGTGATGGTCGTTGCCGTCGGCTTGGTCGGGTACTTCATGTACTGGGGGATGCCGACGCGATTCCGCCGGCTGATTCCGCCGGGCACTCCGATCGAGGCCGAGTTCGGGCCTCAGCGGATCGGCCTGCGGCTCGGTGGTTACCTGCAAACGCTGGAGCTCGGCTCGATCAAACGCATCCGGCACGCCGACTGCGCGTTTCACGTCTCCGTGCGAGGGGTGGCGGCCGGGCTGATCATTGCCGAACAGCTCGTTCCGGCGCAGGTGGGCGCAGCGCTCCTGGCGCGTTTCGGCGCGGCGTAGGTGAAGCTCTACCAGCCGTTGCCAGAGCTGCCGCGCGGTCCGGAAATCTCCCACACGAAACCGCGTGTGAGCACTTGACGGAAGGCCATGGACAGGCCAATCTGTTGGGCAGCATGTGTGACGGGTTTAGGGACGCCAGCCAGCGCCAGGTGATCCGTTTCATACAGTGGATGTGTGGTGGTTGAGGAATGCGCCGTTCTGCGCTATTGTTGGACGTTGCGCTGGCTGCATCCTGCCCATCTCATCTGACCTGCACATCGTAGTTCTAGCCTGAGCATTGCTCAGCACCTAGTCCTTAGTGCCGTGCGTATGGGGTTCTGGACGAGCTGAAGTAGGAAACAGTCAGCCGAACCGACGCAGAATCGCGGCCCAGAAGGACGGCTCTTGCTGGCCTTTTCGAAAGTCGCATGAGGTGCTGGAAGGATGCATCTTGGCAGTCTCTAGCCAGAGCACAGCGAACGCTAACACCAATAACTCCGTCCCCGGAGCACCGAACCGAGTTTCCTTTGCCAAGCTCCGCGAACCGCTTGAGGTTCCGGGGCTTCTGGACGTTCAGACGGATTCCTTCGACTGGTTGGTCGGAGCGGACGGATGGCGCCAGAAGGCCGTTGATCGCGGTGAGACCGACCCCAAGGGCGGCCTCGAAGAGGTGCTCGAAGAGCTCTCGCCGATCGAGGATTTCTCGGGCTCGATGTCGCTGAGCTTCTCCGACCCGCGCTTTGACGAGGTCAAGGCGCCGGTCGACGAGTGCAAAGACAAGGACATGACGTACGCGGCTCCGCTGTTCGTCACGGCCGAGTTCATCAACAACAACACCGGTGAGATCAAGAGCCAGACGGTCTTCATGGGTGATTTCCCGATGATGACCGAGAAGGGCACCTTCATCATCAACGGCACCGAGCGTGTCGTGGTGTCCCAGCTCGTGCGTTCTCCCGGTGTGTACTTCGACGACAGCATCGACAAGTCCACCGAGAAGACGCTGCACAGCGTCAAGGTGATCCCGGGCCGCGGTGCGTGGCTGGAGTTCGACGTCGACAAGCGCGACACCGTCGGTGTCCGCATCGACCGTAAGCGTCGGCAGCCGGTCACCGTGCTCCTGAAGGCGCTGGGCTGGACGAGCGAGCAGATCGTGGAGCGCTTCGGCTTCTCCGAGATCATGATGGGCACCCTGGAGAAGGACAGCACCGCCGGTCCCGACGAGGCGCTGCTGGACATCTACCGCAAGCTGCGCCCGGGCGAGCCGCCGACCAAGGAGTCCGCGCAGACCCTGCTGGAGAACCTGTTCTTCAAGGAGAAGCGCTACGACCTGGCCCGCGTCGGCCGCTACAAGGTCAACAAGAAGCTGGGCCTGAACGCCGGCAAGCCGATCACGTCGTCGACTCTGACCGAGGAAGACGTCGTCGCCACCATCGAGTACCTGGTGCGTCTGCACGAGGGCCAGACCACGATGACCGTCCCCGGCGGCGTCGAGGTCCCGGTCGAGGTGGACGACATCGACCACTTCGGTAATCGTCGTCTCCGCACCGTGGGTGAGCTGATCCAGAACCAGATCCGGGTCGGTCTCTCCCGCATGGAGCGCGTCGTGCGTGAGCGCATGACCACTCAGGACGTCGAGGCGATCACGCCGCAGACCCTGATCAACATCCGTCCCGTCGTGGCGGCGATCAAGGAGTTCTTCGGCACCAGCCAGCTGTCGCAGTTCATGGATCAGAACAACCCGCTGTCGGGTCTGACCCACAAGCGTCGCCTGTCGGCGCTGGGCCCCGGCGGTCTGTCCCGTGAACGTGCCGGCCTTGAGGTCCGCGACGTGCACTCCAGCCACTACGGCCGCATGTGTCCGATCGAGACCCCTGAGGGTCCGAACATCGGTCTGATCGGCTCGCTGTCGGTGTACGCCCGGGTCAACCCGTTCGGCTTCATCGAGACCCCGTACCGCAAGGTCATCGACGGTGTGGTCAGCGACCAGATCGACTACCTGACCGCCGACGAGGAGGACCGCCACGTCGTGGCGCAGGCCAACTCGCCGATCGACGTCGACGGCAGCTTCACCGAAGACCGCGTGATGGTGCGCCGTAAGGGCGGCGAGGTCGAGAACGTGGCCCCGTCCGACGTGGACTACATGGACGTCTCGCCGCGCCAGATGGTGTCGGTCGCGACCGCCATGATCCCGTTCCTCGAGCACGACGACGCCAACCGCGCCCTGATGGGTGCCAACATGCAGCGCCAGGCGGTTCCGCTGGTGCGCAGCGAGGCGCCGCTGGTCGGTACCGGCATGGAGTTGCGTGCCGCGATCGACGCCGGCGATGTCGTCGTCTCGGAGAAGGCGGGCGTCGTCGAGGAGGTCTCGGCTGACTACATCACCGTGATGGCCGACGACGGCAGCCGGCACACCTACCGGATGCGCAAGTTCGCCCGGTCCAACCACGGCACCTGCGCCAACCAGCGTCCGATCGTGGACGCCGGGCAGCGTGTCGAGGCCGGCCAGGTCGTCGCCGACGGTCCGTGCACCGAGAACGGTGAGATGGCCCTGGGCAAGAACCTGCTCGTGGCGATCATGCCGTGGGAGGGCCACAACTACGAGGACGCGATCATCCTCTCGAACCGCCTGGTCGAAGAGGACGTGCTCACCTCGATTCACATCGAAGAGCACGAGATCGATGCCCGCGACACCAAGCTGGGCGCCGAGGAGATCACCCGGGACATCCCGAACGTCTCCGATGAGGTGCTGGCCGATCTCGACGAGCGCGGCATCGTCCGCATCGGCGCCGAGGTCCGCGACGGCGACATCCTGGTCGGCAAGGTCACCCCGAAGGGTGAGACCGAGCTGACCCCGGAGGAGCGCCTGCTGCGTGCCATCTTCGGTGAGAAGGCCCGCGAGGTCCGCGACACGTCGCTCAAGGTGCCCCACGGTGAGTCGGGCAAGGTCATCGGCATCCGCGTGTTCTCCCGTGAGGACGACGACGAGCTGCCGGCCGGCGTCAACGAGCTGGTCCGCGTGTACGTGGCCCAGAAGCGCAAGATCTCCGACGGCGACAAGCTCGCCGGACGCCACGGCAACAAGGGCGTCATCGGCAAGATCCTGCCCGTCGAGGACATGCCGTTCATGCCCGATGGCACCCCGGTGGACATCATCCTGAACACCCACGGTGTGCCGCGTCGTATGAACATCGGCCAGATCCTGGAAACCCACCTCGGGTGGGTGGCCAAGGCCGGCTGGAACATCGATGTGGCCGAGGGAACGCCGGAATGGGCGAGCAGGCTGCCCGAGGGTCTGCACTCGGCCCCGGTCGACAGCATCGTCAGCACCCCGGTGTTCGACGGTGCCCGCGAAGAGGAGCTGGCCGGACTGCTCGGCTCGACGCTGCCCAACCGTGACGGAGACGTCATGGTCGACAGCGACGGCAAGGCGACGCTGTTCGACGGCCGCAGTGGCGAACCGTTCCCGTACCCGGTGACGGTCGGCTACATGTACATGCTGAAGCTGCACCACCTGGTCGACGACAAGATCCACGCCCGTTCGACCGGTCCGTACTCGATGATCACCCAGCAGCCGCTGGGTGGTAAGGCGCAGTTCGGTGGTCAGCGGTTCGGTGAGATGGAATGTTGGGCCATGCAGGCGTACGGCGCTGCCTACACGCTGCAGGAGCTGCTGACCATCAAGTCCGACGACACGGTCGGCCGCGTGAAGGTATACGAGGCGATCGTCAAGGGCGAGAACATCCCTGAACCCGGTATTCCGGAGTCGTTCAAGGTGCTTCTCAAGGAGCTGCAGTCGCTGTGCCTCAACGTTGAGGTGCTCTCCAGCGACGGCGCGGCGATCGAGATGCGTGACGGCGATGACGAGGACTTGGAGCGTGCCGCTGCCAACCTCGGTATCAACCTGTCGCGCAACGAGTCCGCCTCTGTTGAAGATCTTGCGTAGATCTCGTCCGAGAATTTCTAGTCCCGAAAGGGGAAAGGGAGTTACGTGTTAGACGTCAACTTCTTCGATGAACTCCGCATCGGCCTGGCCACCGCGGACGACATCCGTAACTGGTCCTTCGGCGAGGTCAAGAAGCCGGAGACCATCAACTACCGCACCTTGAAGCCGGAGAAGGACGGCCTGTTCTGCGAGAAGATCTTCGGACCGACTCGCGACTGGGAGTGCTACTGCGGCAAGTACAAGCGCGTCCGGTTCAAGGGCATCATCTGTGAGCGCTGCGGCGTCGAGGTCACTCGCGCCAAGGTGCGCCGTGAGCGGATGGGCCACATCGAGCTGGCCGCACCCGTCACGCACATCTGGTACTTCAAGGGTGTTCCGTCGCGGTTGGGCTACCTGCTCGACCTGGCCCCGAAGGATCTGGAAAAGATCATCTACTTCGCGGCCTACGTGATCACCTCTGTCGACAACGAGATGCGCCACAACGAGCTGTCCACGCTCGAGGCCGAGATGGCCGTCGAGCGCAAGGCCGTCGCGGATCAGCGCGACGCCGACCTGGAGGCCCGGGCCCAGAAGCTCGAGGCCGACCTGGCCGAGCTGGAGGCCGAGGGTGCCAAGTCCGACGTGCGCCGCAAGGTGCGCGACGGCGGCGAACGTGAGATGCGTCAGCTCCGTGACCGGGCCCAGCGTGAGCTGGACCGGCTCGACGAGATCTGGACCACCTTCACCAAGCTGGCCCCCAAGCAGCTCATCGTCGATGAGGTGCTGTACCGCGAGCTGCAGGACCGCTACGGCGAGTACTTCACCGGCGCCATGGGCGCGGAGTCGATCAAGAAGCTCATCGAGACCTTCGACATCGAGGCCGAGGCCGAGTCGCTGCGCGACACCATCAAGAACGGCAAGGGCCAGAAGAAACTTCGCGCCCTCAAGCGTCTGAAGGTCGTCGCGGCCTTCCAGCAGTCGGGTAACTCCCCGCTGGGCATGGTGCTCGACGCTGTGCCGGTGATCCCGCCGGAGCTGCGTCCGATGGTTCAGCTCGACGGTGGCCGTTTCGCCACCTCCGACCTGAACGACCTGTACCGCCGCGTGATCAACCGCAACAACCGGCTCAAGCGACTGATCGACCTCGGCGCGCCCGAGATCATCGTCAACAACGAGAAGCGCATGCTTCAGGAGTCGGTGGACGCGCTGTTCGACAACGGCCGCCGTGGCCGCCCGGTCACCGGTCCGGGCAACCGTCCGCTCAAGTCGCTGTCCGATCTGCTCAAGGGCAAGCAGGGCCGCTTCCGTCAGAACCTGCTCGGTAAGCGTGTCGACTACTCGGGCCGTTCGGTCATCGTGGTGGGCCCGCAGCTCAAGCTGCACCAGTGCGGTCTGCCGAAGCTGATGGCCCTGGAGCTGTTCAAGCCGTTCGTGATGAAGCGTCTGGTCGACCTGAACCACGCGCAGAACATCAAGAGCGCGAAGCGCATGGTCGAGCGTCAGCGTCCCCAGGTGTGGGATGTCCTCGAAGAGGTCATCGCCGAGCACCCGGTGCTGCTGAACCGTGCACCTACGCTGCACCGCCTGGGTATCCAGGCCTTCGAGCCGCAGCTGGTGGAAGGCAAGGCCATCCAGCTGCACCCGCTGGTGTGTGAGGCGTTCAACGCCGACTTCGACGGTGACCAGATGGCCGTGCACCTGCCGCTGTCGGCAGAGGCCCAGGCCGAGGCTCGCATCCTGATGCTGTCCTCGAACAACATCCTGTCCCCGGCGTCGGGTAAGCCGCTGGCCATGCCGCGTCTGGACATGGTGACCGGTCTGTACTTCCTGACCACCGAGGTCGCGGGCGATCCCGGCGAGTACGTGCCGGCCGCCAAGGACCAGCCGGAGCAGGGCGTGTACAGCTCGCCCGCCGAGGCCATCATGGCGCTGGACCGCGGTGCCCTGTCGGTGCGCGCCAAGATCAAGGTGCGGTTGACGCAGCAGCGTCCGCCGGCCGCCGTCGAGGCCGAGCTGTTCGAGAACGGCTGGAAGCCGGGCGATGCCTGGACCGCGGACACCACGCTGGGCCGGGTGCTCTTCAACGAGCTGCTGCCCAAGGGCTATCCGTTCGTCAACGAGCAGATGCACAAGAAGGTCCAGGCCCGGATCATCAACGATCTGGCCGAGCGTTTCCCGATGATCGTGGTGGCGCAGACCGTCGACAAGCTCAAGGACGCCGGCTTCCACTGGGCCACCCGTTCGGGTGTCACGGTCTCGATGGCCGACGTTCTGGTGCCGCCGCAGAAGCAGGAGATCCTGGAGCGGCACGAGGCCGAGGCCGAGGCGATCGAGCGCAAGTACCAGCGCGGCGCGCTGAACCACAACGAGCGCAACGAGTCGCTGGTCAAGATCTGGCAGGACGCCACCGAAGAGGTGGGTAAGGCGATGGAGGAGTTCTACCCGGCCGACAACCCGATCATCACGATCGTGAAGTCCGGCGCCACGGGTAACCTCACCCAGACCCGCACCCTGGCCGGCATGAAGGGCCTGGTGACCAACCCGAAGGGTGAGTTCATCCCGCGCCCGATCAAGTCCTCGTTCCGTGAGGGCCTGACGGTGTTGGAGTACTTCATCAACACCCACGGTGCTCGTAAGGGTCTGGCCGACACCGCTCTTCGTACCGCCGACTCGGGTTACCTGACCCGTCGTCTGGTGGACGTGTCGCAGGACGTCATCGTTCGCGAGAACGACTGCGAGACCGAGCGCGGCATCATCGTCACGCTGGCCGAGCGCGCTGCGGACGGTTCGCTGATCCGCGATGCACACGTCGAGACCTCGGCGTTCGCCCGGACCCTGGCCACCGATGCGGTCGACGCCGACGGCAACGTCGTCATCGAGCGCGGCCACGACCTGGGTGACCCGGCCATCGACGCGCTGCTGGCTGCCGGCATCTCGCAGGTGAAGGTCCGCTCCGTGCTGACCTGCGCCTCGGCGTCCGGTGTGTGTGCCAAGTGCTACGGCCGCTCGATGGCCACCGGCAAGCTGGTCGACATCGGCGAGGCCGTCGGCATCGTCGCCGCCCAGTCCATCGGTGAGCCCGGTACCCAGCTGACCATGCGTACCTTCCACCAGGGTGGTGTTACCGGTGGCGCCGACATCGTCGGTGGTCTGCCTCGCGTGCAGGAGCTGTTCGAGGCTCGTATCCCGCGGAACAAGGCGCCCATCGCCGACGTCGCGGGCCGGGTCCGGCTGGAGGAGAGCGACAAGTTCTTCAAGATCACCATCGTCCCCGACGATGGTGGCGAGGAAGTTGTCTACGACAAGCTCTCCAAGCGTCAGCGGCTGCGCGTGCTCACCCACGAGGACGGCTCCGAAGGCGTGCTGTCCGACGGTGACCACGTCGAGGTCGGCGACCAGCTCATGGAAGGCTCCGCGGATCCGCACGAGGTGCTGCGTGTCCAGGGCCCCCGCGAGGTGCAGATCCACCTCGTCAAGGAGGTCCAGGAGGTCTACCGGGCCCAGGGTGTGTCGATCCACGACAAGCACATCGAGGTCATCGTCCGGCAGATGCTGCGTCGCGTCACGATCATCGATTCGGGTGCGACGGAGTTCCTGCCCGGTTCGCTGACCGAGCGTGCCGAGTTCGAGACCGCCAACCGTCGGGTTGTTGCCGAGGGTGGCGAGCCCGCGGCCGGCCGCCCGGTGCTGATGGGTATCACCAAGGCATCGCTGGCCACGGATTCGTGGCTGTCGGCGGCGTCGTTCCAGGAGACCACGCGTGTGCTTACCGATGCGGCGATCAACTGCCGCAGCGACAAGCTGCTGGGTCTGAAGGAGAACGTGATCATCGGCAAGCTGATCCCGGCCGGTACCGGCATCGCCCGTTACCGCGACATCCAGGTGCAGCCGACCGAAGAGGCCCGCGCTGCGGCGTACACGATCCCGTCCTACGAGGATCAGTACTACAGCCCGGACTTCGGTGCGGCCACCGGTGCCGCGGTGCCGCTGGACGATTACGGTTACAGCGACTACCGCTAGCTAGTCAAGGAAAAGCCCCCCGTGCGTCAGCGCGGGGGGCTTTTCCTTTGGCGGGAGTGGCCACTTGTTGCACGCCTATCGGAAATTCATGTGCAACAGGTGGCCACTCGGCGGCGTCACTCGTAGCGGCCGAACCCCTGGATCCCCGGGTCATCGATGATCTTGTAGGTCGACAGCCCCAGCCCACCGTCGCGGCCCTCTCCGCCGCCGATGGTGGTCAGGGTGCCGTTGTCGTCGGCCACGACGATGTTGACGTGCTGGTGTTTGGGGCTGGGCTCGTCGTAGATCACCATGTCGCCCGGCTGGGGCAGGTAATCCGTCGGCTCCCAGCGGCCCTCGTTGTGCAGATAGTCGGTGAGCGTCAGGACGCCCGGGATGCGCCAATGCCCGGAGTTGGGGTTGGCGAACGGTTCGCCCGACTCGCGCATCACCCAGCTGGTGAAGTCCGCGCACCATGGCTCGTCGTTGCCTTCGGAGTACTTGAACATGCCTGGTTGCGTCGCGTACTCCTGCGCGACGATGCGCATGACGGCGGCTCGGCCGGGGCTCAGCGACGACGTGTCGACCTGCGGGAACTCCGGTTGGGCGACGTGCTCGCGGTAGCCGCGGTATCCCACCGTCGCGGCCACGGCAGCGACCGTCAGGACAGCCACCGCCACCGCGATGAGCCACGCGCGTTTGTGCATGTTTGCCACACTAAGTCATCGAATCCTCGTCGCCGCGCGGCAGTTTGGGTGTCGGGGCAGCCACCTAGACTTGGCGGTGTGCTCATCGGTTCGCATGTAGACAACACCGACCCATTGGCCGCGGCCGCCGCAGATGGCGCCGACGTGGTGCAGTTCTTCCTCGGCAACCCGCAGAGTTGGAAGAAGCCCAAGCCCCGTGAAGACGCCGAGGCACTCAAGGCGTCGACGGTGCCGCTGTACGTACACGCGCCGTACCTGATCAACGTGGCTTCGGCCAACAACCGGGTGCGGATTCCGTCCCGCAAGATCCTGCAGGACACGTGCGACGCCGCGACCGAGATCGGCGCGACCGCGGTGATCGTGCACGGCGGCCATGCCGACGACAACGACATGGAGGCCGGGTTCGAGCGGTGGGTCAAGGCCCTGGATGCGCTGAATACCGAGATGCCGGTGTATCTGGAGAACACTGCGGGCGGCGATCACGCCATGGCACGGCATTTCGACACTATCTCCCGGCTGTGGGATCGCATCGGGGACAAGGGCATTGGCTTCTGTCTCGACACGTGCCACGCGTGGGCGGCGGGGGAGGCGCTGATCGATTCGGTGGACCGGATCAAGGCCATCACCGGGCGCATCGATCTGGTGCACTGCAATGATTCACGCGATGCGGCCGGTTCGGGTGCCGACCGTCATGCGAATTTCGGTGCCGGGCAGATCGATCCGCAGTTGCTGGCGGCGGTGGTGAAGGCAGCGGATGCGCCCGTTATCTGTGAGACCTCGGAAGCCGGACGCAAGGACGACATCGCGTTCCTGCGCGAGCACGCCGACTGACACGTTCGCGACCTGAACCGTTTTCAACGGCATCGTGACGTAAAGGTGAACTAACGTCACCTCTGTGACCGCGGTTGATGACTCGGTAACCGAAGAAGCGTCAGCGCAATGGGGCGCCGACACCCGCGCCGATCGACTGCGCATTCTGCGATACGTCGCGATCCTGGTGTGGGCGTCGGTCGTGGTCTACCGCACCGTCACCGACGGTTTCGCGTTCAACCGCGAACTTTTGCTGCTCTACATCGCCACCGGGCTGCTGGCGGCGAGCATCGGCCAGGGCAGGCGGATGCTCTATGTGATCCGCGACTGGCTGCCGTTCGCCGCGGTGCTGGCTGCCTACGACCTGAGCCGCGGAGCGGCCACCCTGGTCGGCCGTCCTACGTTGTGGCACTGGCAGGTCGACGCGGATCGCTGGATGTTCTTCGGCACGGTGCCCACGGTGTGGTTGCAGGAACGGTTGAAACTGCTTCACCCGCCGTGGTGGGAAGTGGTGATCAGCACCGTGTACATGTCGTTCTTCATCCTTCCCTACGTCGTCGCAGGCGTGCTGTGGCTGCGTGACCGTGAGGAGTGGAAACGGTTCGTTCGCCTGTTCGTCGGACTGTCGTTCGCGGCGCTGATCATCTACGCGCTGCTGCCCGCCGCCCCACCGTGGGCCGCGGCACGGTGCAGTGCCGATGACGTCGACGGCGGCCCGTCCGGGCCCGGGTGCATGTTCCGATCGGCGCGTGAATCCGTCGACGGAGGACTCCTCGGCACGATGCAGGGCAGTCGGGACGGCGCGCACGACTGGATCGAACGGATCGTCACCCGCGGCTGGGGCAAGCTCAACCTGCACACCGCGACGGCATTGATCGATCAGGGGCAGGCCAGCGTGAACCTCGTCGCGGCCATCCCGTCCCTGCATGCCGGCCTGACCGCTGCGGTCGCGGTCTTCCTCTGGAACCGGGTGAATCGCGGATGGCGGCCGCTGTTGGTGGCCTATCCGCTCATCATGGCCTTCACGCTGGTGTACACCGCCGAGCACTATGTGGTCGACATCCTGCTCGGCTGGATTTTGGCGGCGGTGGTGTTGTTCGCCCTCAATCGGTACGAAGCGCGGAGGGCGCGCGAGGCTGAGGGCGACGAACAGCCCCGGGACAGCGAAGACGTACCGACCGCGGTCGGAGAACTCGACCCGGCCTGACTCCCGGAGCAGGGGCGACTGGCGTGACGCGATGGGCCGCCGAGCCGTCTCATTACAAGTATTGTGCAGTTGTCGGAGATTTGTAACACTGGACGCATGGCTGTTGATCCATCGCTCCTCACGTCCGCGGGCACACACGTCGTCACCAATCAGGTCCCCACGCTGGAGGACTACAACCCCGCCACCTCGCCGGTGCTCGCCGAGGCCCTCATCCGCGAAGGCGGGCAGTGGGGCGTCGACGAGGTGCACGAACTCGGCGCGATCAACGGCAGCGCCCAGGCCCAGCGCTGGGGCGAACTCGCCGACCGGAACCGGCCCGTGCTGCACACCCACGATCGTTACGGCCACCGGATCGACGAGGTCGAATACGACCCGGCCTATCACGAGCTGATGAATGTGGCCGTCACCCACGGCCTGCACGGTGCCCCGTGGGCCGATGACCGTGAGGGCTCCCACGTCGTGCGCGCGGCCAAGACCTCGGTGTGGACCGTCGAACCCGGGCACGTCTGCCCGATCTCGATGACCTACGCCGTGGTGCCCGCACTCCGGTTCAACCCGGAACTGGCCGCCATCTACGAGCCGCTGCTGACCAGCCGGGTGTACGACCCCGAACTGAAGCTCGCGACGACGAAGGCCGGTATCACGGCGGGCATGTCGATGACCGAGAAGCAGGGCGGCTCCGACGTTCGCGCCGGCACCACCGAGGCGACGCCCAACGGTGACGGCACCTACTCGTTGCGCGGGCACAAGTGGTTCACCTCGGCCCCGATGTGCGACATCTTCCTGGTTCTCGCCCAGGCTCCGGGAGGCTTGAGCTGTTTCTTCCTGCCGCGCGTCCTGCCCGACGGCAGCCGCAACCGGATGTTCCTGCAGCGGCTCAAGGACAAGCTCGGCAACCACGCCAATGCCTCGAGCGAGGTCGAATACGACGGTGCCACCGCCTGGCTGGTGGGCGAGGAGGGCCGTGGCGTGCCGACCATCATCGAGATGGTCAACCTCACCCGACTCGACTGCACGCTGGGCAGCGCCACGAGCATGCGCAACGGCCTGAGCCGTGCCGTGCACCACGCCCAGCATCGAAAGGCGTTCGGCGCCTATCTGATCGACCAGCCGTTGATGCGCAACGTGCTCGCCGACCTGGCTGTGGAGGCCGAGGCGGCGACCATGCTGGCGATGCGGATGGCCGGTGCCACCGACAAGGCGGTCCGCGGTGACGAGCGCGAGGCGCTGCTGCGCCGTATCGGCCTGGCCGCCGGCAAGTACTGGGTCTGCAAGCGGGCCACCCCGCATGCCGCCGAGGCGATGGAATGCCTGGGCGGCAACGGTTACGTCGAGGACTCGGGCATGCCCCGGCTGTACCGGGAGGCCCCGCTGATGGGTATCTGGGAAGGCTCGGGCAACGTCAGCGCGCTGGACACCTTGCGCGCCATGGCAACCCGGCCGGAGAGCATCGAGGTGCTCTTCGACGAACTCTCCAGGACCGCCGGGCAGGACCCGCGGCTGGACCGCCACGTCACCACCCTGCAGAACGATCTGCAGGATCTGGAGACCATCACCTACCGGGGCCGCAAGGTCGCCGAGGACATCTCGCTGGCGCTGCAGGGCGCGCTGCTGGTGCGTCACGGACACCCGGCCGTGGCCGAGGCCTTCCTGGCCAGCAGGCTCGGCGGGCAGTGGGGACAGGCCTTCGGCACCCTGCCGACCGGGCTCGACCTGGCGCCGATCCTCGAGCGTGCCCTGGTCAAGGGATGACGGTCGACACGCTGAAGACGATGACCTACGAGGTCACCGATCGGATAGCGCGAATCACCTTCAACCGCCCCGAAAAGGGCAACTCGATCGTCGCCGACACCCCGCTGGAACTGCAGGCACTGGTCGAGCGCGCGGACCTGGACCCGAACGTGCACGTGATCCTGGTGTCCGGGCGCGGTGAGGGCTTCTGTGCGGGATTCGATCTGTCCGCGTACGCGGACGGGACCGGTGAAGCCGGGGGAGGCCGATACGACGGGACCGTGCTGTCCGGGAAAACCCAGGCGATCAACCACCTTCCGGATCAACCATGGGATCCGATGGTGGACTACCAGATGATGAGCCGGTTCGTCCGCGGCTTCTCCAGCCTGATGCACGCCGACAAGCCGACCGTGGTCAAGATTCACGGCTACTGCGTGGCCGGTGGCACTGACATCGCGCTGCACGCCGACCAGGTGATCGCCGCCTCTGACGCGAAGATCGGCTACCCGCCCATGCGGGTGTGGGGCGTTCCGGCCGCCGGCCTGTGGGCGCACCGGTTGGGGGATCAACGCGCCAAACGCCTTCTGTTCACCGGGGATTGCATCACCGGCGCGCAGGCCGCCGAATGGGGCCTGGCCGTCGAGGCGCCCGAACCGGAAGACCTCGATGAGCGCACCGAGCGCCTCGTCGCACGCATCGCCGCCATGCCCGTCAACCAGCTCATCATGGCCAAGCTGGCCTGCAACTCCGCGCTGCTGCAGCAGGGGGTGGCGACCAGCCGGATGGTGAGCACGGTGTTCGACGGCATCGCCCGGCACACTCCCGAAGGGCACGCCTTCGTGGCCGACGCAGTTGAACACGGCTTCCGCGAAGCGGTGCGCCATCGCGACGAGCCGATGGGTGATTACGGGCGCAGGTCTTCCGAGGTCTGACATGCCCGCGCTCACACGGATGACGGCCCGGTCGGTGGTGCTGAGCGTGCTGCTCGGTGCCCACCCGGCCTGGGCGAGTGCCGCCGAACTGATCAGGCTGACAGCCGATTTCGACATCAAGGAACCTACCCTGCGGGTGGCGTTGACCCGCATGGTCGGCGCCGGTGACCTGATCCGTTCGGAGGACGGCTACCGGCTGTCGGACCGCCTGCTGAACCGCCAACGGCGCCAGGACGACGCGATCGACCCGAAACTGCGGGACTACGACGGACAGTGGCAGACACTGGTCATCACCAGTGTTGGCACCGACGCCCGCACCCGCGCTGCGCTGCGGAATGCCCTGCAGCAGTATCGGTTCGGCGAACTGCGCGAGGGTGTGTGGATGCGCCCGGACAATTTGGACCAGGTGTTGCCCCAGGAGATCACCGGCCGGGTGCGGCTGCTGCATGCCCGGGACGAGGATCCGGCCGGCCTGGCCGCCACGCTGTGGGATCTGCCCGGCTGGCGGCGCACGGGCGAGCAGCTACTGGAGGAGATGGCCGCCGCGACCGACGTTCCGGGCCGGTTCGTCGCGGCCGCGGGCATCGTGCGTCACCTGCTGGCGGACCCGGTGCTGCCGGACGGGTTACTGTCGGGCGAGTGGCCGGGTGCTGAACTGCGTAAGGCGTACAGCGACTTTGCCGCCGAACTCGTCGTGCGGCGCGACCGTACCGAACTGATGGAGGCAACGTGACCGAAGCTGTCCGGGTTGAGCGCAACGGACCGGTGACCACCGTCATCATCGACCGACCGCACGCCCGCAACGCGGTCGACGGCCCCGCCGCCGCGGCCTTGTTCGCGGCCTTCGAGCAGTTCGACGCCGATGAGGAGGCCGCGGTCGCGGTGCTGACCGGTGCCAACGGCACCTTCTGCGCCGGCGCCGATCTGAAAGCCTTCGGCACGCCGGAGATGAACCGGCTCGACCCCGCGGGGCCCGGTCCCATGGGGCCGAGCCGAATGGTGTTGTCCAAGCCGGTGATCGCCGCGATCGGCGGCCATGCGGTGGCCGGCGGACTGGAACTGGCCTTGTGGTGTGACCTGCGCGTGGTCGAGGAGGACGCCGTGCTGGGGGTGTTCTGCCGTCGCTGGGGAGTGCCGCTGATCGACGGTGGCACCGTGCGGCTGCCCCGGCTGATCGGGGAGAGCCGCGCGATGGACCTGATCCTGACCGGGCGCGCCGTCGATGCGGCCGAAGCCCACGCGATCGGTCTGGCCAACCGGGTGGTGCCTAAAGGTCACGCCCGTGCGGCGGCCGAGGAACTGGCCGCAGAGCTGTCGCGGCTGCCGCAGCAATGCATGCGGGCGGACCGCCTTTCGGCACTTCATCAGTGGGGCGAATCCGAACAGGCCGCAATGGAATTCGAATTCGCCAGCATCCCCCGTGTTGCCGAGGAGGCCGCCCATGGCGCCGGCCGGTTCGCCGGAGGTGCGGGCAGACACGGCGCGAGTGCCTGAACGAGCCTGACGAATACAAGGCGCTCGGTGGGATAACCCGCCCGAGCACCTTGCATACGTCATGCCGTCAGTCGGCGTCAGTCGGAGTGATCACCACCCGCACGGTGTTTGGCACCGCTGGTGCCTGCTTTGGCTTCTTGCTTGCTCTCGTTGCTTTCCCGCTTGGCCGCGCGGTGTTGCACCTTGGCCTCAGCCCCCGCAGCTTTGGCTTCCTGCTTGGCGGCCCGTTTGGCAGCTCTCGTTGCCAAACGATCGTCCCGACCGGACTTCGCCTCGGTCTTGGCATCCGGCGTTGCGGAGGAGGCGGGTGCCTCTGCCGAACCGGACCCGACCTCGGCACCGTCGTTTTCGGCAGGTGTGCCGGCGGTTTGAGCGTCCACTGCGTTGCGTTGCGGTGCGACCGACAGGGTGACGGTCTTGAGCTTCTCGACCGCTGCGGAGGTGGTCTCCGAGATGCGGTCGACGGTACTGGTGACATCGGCGGCGGGATGGCTCACCACCGCCGCGGTGCCGAGTGCCTTGCGCTGAACCAACGGTGACGCCGTGGGCAGGTCGGTGCCGACATCGGTTGGTGCCGGCGCTACGTCCTCGATGGCGGTGCCTTGCATTTGCATTGCGCCGGGCCCTTGCCAGCCAATGGCTTTGGCGATCGTCTGGGGCACGGTCACGAGCAGGGTTTGGAGCAGGCCCCTGTTCAACACGAACTCTCCGTTGGTGAACAGGCCGGAGGTCCCGGCCCCCATATCGCTGAGGTACCCATTCAGGATCGCGTCGGTGAGTACCGCGGGAGTGTTGATGAGCGAACTGAATGCCGCGGCCGGATCGCCGGCGTTGACGGCGTTGAGAACGTGCTGGGCGCTGTCACCGAATGCGTTGATCGCACCCTCCACCGGATTCAGCACCCCCAACCCCAGGGGCATCATCAAGTCCGGCACTGCGGAGAGCGCGTTCATGACGTTCTGACCCGTTCTCAGCGGGAGCTGCATGATGTTGAGCAGCGGGTTCGCAAAGGCAAAGAGGCGGAACACAACACTGGTGACGACACTCGCCACCCCGGCCACATCGCCCGACTCGAGGTAGTCGAGAGCCATCCGGGCAAGGAACTTCAGCTTGTAGTCCTCATCCGAGGTGAAGAAGCTGATGTAGCTCATGGCGGCAGCGTCGAGCGAGCTCGCGAGAAGTTGTCCGTTGGCCATCTGGTTGGCGATGACCTGCTGCAGGATCGGAAACGGGTCGGCGGCCATCTGGCCGCCGATTTTGGCGGCGTTGTCGAACGTCGTCCCGAAAACCCCCAGCCATTCGGTGAGTGGATCGGTAAGGGATGGATCCTGAAGAAGCCCGTCGGCGAGAGCGGTGAGTTCGACTGGGGCCCAGGAGGAATGGGGTATTGCGACCGGAGCGTCGGCCACTGGTGCCGCCACCGGGCTGATCGGACTCACCGCGATGGCGCCTGCGCCGGCCAGCGCTATACCGGCGGTGAGTGTCGATCGGATAGCTAAGTGCATGGAGAGCTCTCTTCTGTGCGTGATCTTGACAGCGTCAGAAGGTATCCGAAGAAATCGGGTGTCTGGCGGATCGGCGAAATGTTTCTTGTATTGCGCGGGAATCGGCAACGGGAGGTCTTGATGAAAGCCCCAATCAGCGGCTGCGTCCCAGTTTCCAGCAAAGAAATATTCAGAGATTTTTACTTCACTGGAAAAGTACTTTATGGACAACTGCAACATGTTGTACCACATCAGTGCATAGCTGCAAGCAGAAATGAACGATTCCGAGATGCTGATACCTTGTCAATGACGATTAGCTGTGAGGGGGCAATCGAAAATAGCCGCGCATCGGTTTTGCGTTCCGACCGGCTAATGGTGGCAACGCCGAGATGGCCGTCGCTCGATGCAGTGGCAGCGGTTCGGTCGGGCCTACGGAGTTGTGGCCGGCCCTTGATCGTCGATAGTCACGGCCTGGCTTGCGTCAGGGCCATTCACGGAAATGTTCAGGACCGTCGAGCGGACGGTCAGCAAATTTCGGTGACCACTCCCGGCGGGTTACACGCTGTCGAACCACCGGCGGACCGGCGGCAAGTCTGAGTTGATCCGGCGGCAGCTGTCACCAAGTGCGGTCATGCGGCGACGCGAAAGCCGATCCAGGTACAGCTCACGAACGGTTCGTGCGTAGGTGCACGTCGCACGTTGCATGCAGGCCCGGCCGTCGCGAGTGATGATGGCCAGTACTGACCTTCGGTCGTCCTTGTTGCTGATGCGGCTCACAAGTTTCCGTGATTGCAGGCGCTGGATCCGCGCGGTCACGCGGCTGGGCGTCAACGTCAGGCGGTTGGCGAGATCGCTCATCCGGGCCGAGCCGCCGTCCGATTTGGCGAGTGCGTCGAGCAGAAGAAAGTCGACCAGGGTGAGGTCGTGCTCGTCCAGCAGTCGCTGGTAGAGGATCTCGCCGACTTGGGTCGACGATGCGAGAAAGGACTGCCAGCAGTCGTACTCGACTTCGTCCAGGCCGGGCAAGCGGCTTCCGAGACGGTTCGTCCGCGTCTGCTCCACGGTGCGGGACTCTAACAGCCTCGGACCGGTCCTTGCGCACTAAATGAATTTATTTAGCGACTGGGCGTTGAGTGGTGAAATCTGCTGCTGCAGTGCGGAGAATCATTCCTGTTCGGCGTGATGGTCCGCAGGGTGCCTATCCAACGATGGGGATAAGTATTCAAAAGGCGCGGTTACGCAGGCGTCGACCGGTACGGTGTCGGTCGGCACTTGTCGGAAGATCGCACTGTCCGGGGTCAGTCGCTCCCCAGCCGAGAAACCCCGGAAGCGTGCGGGCCGAGGAGTGCAAACATCTTCGGCCGCAGTGTGATTGGCCTCGACGCGAAGCCGCACGCAAAACTGGACGCAGAACACCTCCGGCGGCTCGCCGCCGCCATTGGCCGGCGAAATCCGCTACGGAGGACCGATCAGCCCTTGCTGACCTTGTTGTTGCTGCCGGTGTTGGTGACCTTCGGGTCACCGGCGGAGTAGCTGACGGTGTTGTTCAGCCCGATGATCGTCAGGCCCTTGTCGATCCGCTCGAACGTGATCTTGTTGTCGGATCCGCCGATGTTCACATTGGCGCAGGTGCCCTTCACCGTCAGGGTGTTGTTGGTGCCGCCCACTGTGAGGGATTTGCCGTCGGCGCAGTCGATGTCGGTCGTGGTGCCGACCGACATGTAGTTGATGGTGTTACCGACCTCGACGTTGACGCCGGACGGTCCCGCGGTGGCGCTGGGCGTGTTGGTGTCCGAGCTTTCGGATCCGCAGGCCGCCAATGTCAGTGCAGCGGCGGCGGCAGTGATACCGAGGATCAGTCGGGTGTGGGTAAAACGGGTGAGCACGGTGTGTCTCTGCTTTCTGCGTCGGGCTTGATCAGGCGGGGACGCGACCGATCTGGTTGGTCATCCCCAACTCTCGGCCGCGGTCGACGAGTATCGGATCGCCATTTTTGAAGAAAACGGTTTGGTTGAAGCCGTACACAGTGACGTCGTTGATGACGTTGTCCGCGACGATCACGTTGGACCCGCCCTGCACGGCGATCGCCCAACAGGTGCCCACCGCGGTGATCCGGATATCGGTTCCATTGACGAACAGCGTGCCGTTGTTGCAATCAATGGTTTGTTCGACGCTCTGGCCGGTGATCGTGGTGTCACCGTTCTTGGCTACCGCGCCGGGCGTGCCGACGGTGAGCGCCAGCGGCAACGCGAGCGTGCCGGCTGCCAGCCCAACAAGCATCCTCCGGCCCACAGCTGTCCAATTCACGGTGAGTTCCCCTTCCGATCTGCTGCGAGAAGAGTACGTGGCGCTCTCCCCGTGGCGGTAAGTGTTGACCAGTTTGACGGGCGTTCGCCGACAGGTCGCGTGCGGTGTCGGTGCTGGGTACCGTGTTCAGCAATGCGTCGGTGTGTTGTTCAGGCTGCTGCCGTGGCGGTCACAGCCGTGGTGACCGTCGCGGGGTGTTCGCACACCATCGACGGGGCTGCCCGGCGCGCATCGGCCGATACCGCTGACCCCGACCGCAGTTTCGGATACGTCGACGACCGGTGCGGGCTGCTCGTCGACAGCACGATCCAGGAGATCCTGGCCGCCGACAACGTCGTGCGCCCGTACAGCGGTGCGGTCTGTCAGTACGTCTTGTCACGTAAGGCCCAGCCCGCTCCCGGGCTGGATGCGGGCTCGCCCGCGATGCTCGACGTGATCTTCTCCTGGTTCGAGAAGGGCTCGCTGAAGCGCGAGCGGGCAGTGGCCCGCAGCCGGGACGCGGAGATCACCGACGTCGTGGTCGAGCGGCATCAGGCGTTCGTGGCGCGCCGCGATGTGACGGGCGCGGCGTGCTCGGCGACCGCGGCCGCCGGGTCGGGCGTGATCAGTTGGTGGGTGCAGTTCCGCAGTGCGGGCGCAGCCGGAAACGCCGCCAAGGGCGATCCGTGCCAGGACGCCAAGAAGCTGCTGTCGGCCACGCTTCAATCGGAACTCTGACCCGTGGCGCATCGCTACCTCGCAATGAGGTGTCTGGTCGGCGTCGCAGCCGCAGCGGCGCTGCTGACCGCGTGCGGGTCGACGGACGTACCGCCGGCTCTGGAGTCGGCTCCCGCCGGCGACGGATTTCACGGCGCGGACTGCAACGGCGTCACCGACGCTGACATCGCCGATGCCGTCGGCTCCTCGATGTTCACCAAGGCTGTGGTCAGCGATACCGGGTGTTTCTGGCAGGAGAACTCGGTCCTGGGCACTTTCGGCGCCGGGATGGGCATCTCCACCTGGTGGTACCGGGGGAGTGACATGGACACCGAGAGGACGCTGGAGACCCGGGCCGGCCGCACCCTCACCGAACTGTCCATCGACGGCAACCAAGGCTTCCGCGCGGCGGATGCGAATGTCTGCAGTATCTATGTCGCCAAGGGGCAGGATGTGATCACGTGGTCGATTCAGACGATGAACCCGGCCACGCTGCCTGATCTGTGTCAGGTCACCGAGAAACTCGCCCGGCTCAGTCAGGGCCGGATGAACTGATCTGCGCTGTCAGAGGGGCTACAGTTTCACGGCGACCCCAACGGGGGGCGTCAATCACTTCGATTCGAAGGCAGTGCGTACATGTCAGCTCGGCCGGAGCCACAGGTGGCCAGTGCCCGACGTTCCCAGTCGCGGCCGGCGCGGACCACCAAGCTCAGCCGCGATGCCATCGTCAACGCCGCGCTGACGTTCCTGGACCGCGAGGGCTGGGATGCCCTGACCATCAACGCGCTGGCCGGCCAGCTCGGCACCAAGGGCCCGTCGCTCTACAACCACGTGCAGAGCCTTGACGACCTGCGTCGCACGGTCCGGATGCGCGTGATCGACGACATCATCGAGATGCTCAACACCGTCGGGTCCGGCCGTACCCGTGACGATGCGGTGGCAGTGATGGCCAGCGCCTACCGCAGCTACGCCCACCACCATCCCGGTCGCTACTCGGCGTTCACCCGAATGCCTTTCGGCGGAGACGATCCCGAGTACTCGGCGGCCACCAGGGCCGCGGCCGGCCCGGTCATCGAAGTGCTGACCTCCTATGGGTTGGAGGGCGAGAATGCCTTCTATGCCGCACTGCAGTTTTGGTCTGCCCTGCACGGCTTCGTCCTGCTGGAAATGACGGGTGTGATGGATGACATCGACACCGATGCGGTGTTCACCGATATGCTGCGACGACTGGCCGCAGGTATGGGGCAACTGGAGTCGTAGCGTCTGACCTGGGAATAGGTCGTCGTAAGCGGGTTTGGTTCGGCGCGGCCAGCCCTGGTATTGTGGTAGATCGTGCCTGGCCGGAAGGCGCACGCTGCTGAGTGATTCGCAAGCGTGCCCGCACGCCGGGCCAATTTGCATGTCTATCACGCATCGGAATTCCACCGGTGTAAGCACGTGCGACACGCCCGGACGCGGGGTACGCGGTCGGGGGATAACAGCAGTACAGAGACTTAGAACAGCAAAAAAGAGCAGAGCAACACAGAGAAAGCCGGTACATGCCAACCATCAACCAGCTGGTCCGCAAGGGTCGCCGCGACAAGGTCGCGAAGGTCAAGACCGCGGCCCTCAAGGGCAGCCCGCAGCGCCGTGGCGTGTGCACCCGCGTCTACACCACCACCCCGAAGAAGCCGAACTCGGCGCTTCGCAAGGTCGCGCGCGTGAAGCTGACCAGCGGCGTTGAGGTCACCGCTTACATCCCCGGTGAGGGCCACAACCTGCAGGAGCACTCGATGGTGCTGGTGCGCGGTGGTCGTGTGAAGGACCTCCCCGGTGTCCGTTACAAGATCATCCGCGGATCGCTCGACACCCAGGGTGTCAAGAACCGCAAGCAGGCCCGTAGCCGCTACGGCGCCAAGAAGGAGAAGAGCTGATGCCGCGCAAGGGTCCCGCGCCGAAGCGTCCGTTGGTCAACGATCCGGTTTACGGGTCGCAGCTGGTCACCCAGCTGGTCAACAAGGTTCTGCTGGACGGCAAGAAGTCACTGGCCGAGCGCATTGTCTACGGTGCGCTGGAGCAGGCTCGCGACAAGACCGGTACTGACCCGGTCGTCACCCTCAAGCGTGCGCTCGACAACGTCAAGCCCGCTCTCGAGGTCCGCAGCCGCCGCGTCGGCGGTGCCACCTACCAGGTGCCGGTCGAGGTTCGCCCCGATCGTTCCACCACCCTGGCCCTGCGCTGGCTGGTCAGCTTCTCCAAGGCTCGTCGCGAGAAGACCATGATCGAGCGCCTCGCCAACGAGATCCTGGACGCCAGCAACGGCCTGGGTGCCGCTGTGAAGCGTCGTGAGGACACTCACAAGATGGCCGAAGCGAACCGGGCTTTCGCGCACTACCGCTGGTGACACCCGCGCCCGGCATCCAGAGTCGGGTGCCGGCCGGCGCGCAATCGAACACCTAATCAAGCAAGCGAAAGAGTTGGGAAGACTTCCGTGGCACAGGACGTGCTGACTGACCTGAACAAGGTCCGCAACATCGGCATCATGGCGCACATCGACGCCGGTAAGACGACGACGACCGAGCGCATCCTCTATTACACCGGCGTCAATTACAAGATCGGTGAAACGCACGACGGTGCCTCCACCACCGACTGGATGGAGCAGGAGCAGGAGCGTGGTATCACCATCACCTCCGCAGCCGTCACCTGCTTCTGGAACAACAACCAGATCAACATCATCGACACCCCCGGGCACGTCGACTTCACCGTTGAGGTGGAGCGCAGCCTGCGTGTGCTCGACGGTGCCGTTGCCGTCTTCGACGGCAAGGAGGGTGTTGAGCCGCAGTCTGAGCAGGTGTGGCGTCAGGCCGACAAGTACGACGTGCCGCGGATCTGCTTCGTCAACAAGATGGACAAGCTCGGCGCGGACTTCTACTTCACCGTGCAGACCATCAAGGACCGCCTCGGCGCCAAGCCGTTGGTGATCCAGCTGCCGATCGGTGCCGAGAACGACTTCGAGGGCATCGTCGACCTGGTCGAGATGAACGCCAAGGTGTGGCGCGGCGAGACCAAGCTCGGTGAGAGCTACGAGACCGTCGAGATCCCCGCGGACCTGGCCGACAAGGCCGCCGAGTACCGCAGCGAGCTCATGGATACCGTCGCCGAGACCGACGAGGCGCTTCTGGAGAAGTACCTCGGCGGCGAAGAGCTGACGATCGATGAGATCAAGGGCGCGATCCGCAAGCTGACCGTGAACAGCGAGCTGTACCCGGTGCTGTGTGGCAGCGCGTTCAAGAACAAGGGTGTGCAGCCGATGCTGGACGCCGTGATCGACTACCTCCCCTCGCCGCTGGATGTCGAGTCCGTCAAGGGCCACGTCCCCGGCAAGGAGGACGAAGAGGTTCTGCGCAAGCCGTCGGTCGACGAGCCGTTCGCCGCGCTGGCATTCAAGATCGCCGTGCACCCCTTCTTCGGCAAGCTCACCTACGTCCGCGTGTACTCGGGCAAGGTCGAGTCCGGTGCGCAGGTCATCAACGCCACCAAGGGCAAGAAGGAGCGTCTGGGCAAGCTGTTCCAGATGCACGCCAACAAGGAGAACCCGGTCGAGTCGGCGTCCGCCGGTCACATCTACGCCGTGATCGGTCTGAAGGACACCACCACCGGCGATACCCTGTGCGATCCGAACCAGCAGGTCGTGCTGGAGTCGATGACCTTCCCCGATCCGGTGATCGAGGTGGCCATCGAGCCCAAGACCAAGAGTGACCAGGAGAAGCTGGGCACCGCGATCCAGAAGCTCGCCGAAGAGGATCCGACCTTCAAGGTGCACCTGGACCAGGAGACCGGCCAGACCGTCATCGGCGGTATGGGCGAGCTGCACCTGGACATCCTGGTGGACCGCATGCGTCGCGAGTTCAAGGTTGAGGCCAACGTCGGTAAGCCCCAGGTGGCCTACCGCGAGACCATCCGCCGCAAGGTGGAGAAGGTCGAGTTCACCCACAAGAAGCAGACGGGTGGATCCGGCCAGTTCGCGAAGGTGCTCATCGACCTCGAGCCGTTCAGCGGCGAGGACGGTGCCACCTACGAGTTCGAGAACAAGGTCACCGGTGGCCGCATCCCGCGTGAGTACATCCCTTCGGTGGATGCCGGTGCGCAGGACGCCATGCAGTACGGCGTGTTGGCCGGCTACCCGCTGGTGAACGTCAAGGTGACGCTGCTCGACGGCGCCTACCACGAGGTCGACTCCTCGGAAATGGCGTTCAAGGTGGCGGGTTCGCAGGTGCTGAAGAAGGCCGCGCAGGCGGCTCAGCCGGTCATCCTGGAGCCCATCATGGCTGTCGAGGTCATCACACCCGAGGACTACATGGGTGAAGTGATCGGCGACTTGAACTCCCGCCGTGGTCAGATCCAGGCCATGGAGGAGCGCAGCGGTGCGCGTGTCGTCAAGGCGCAGGTGCCGCTGTCGGAGATGTTCGGCTACGTCGGCGACCTTCGGTCGAAGACCCAGGGCCGGGCGAACTACTCCATGGTGTTCGACTCGTACGCCGAAGTTCCGGCGAACGTGTCGAAGGAGATCATCGCGAAGGCGACGGGTCAGTAAGCTCGTCGCGGCAACTGTCGCGGCTCACAACTGAACACATCAACATTGCTTTAAGTAAAAGCACCAACAAGTCCAGGAGGACACCACAGTGGCGAAGGCGAAGTTCGAGCGGACGAAGCCGCACGTCAACATCGGGACCATCGGTCACGTTGACCACGGCAAGACGACGCTTACTGCAGCAATCACCAAGGTTCTGCACGACAAGTACCCCGAGTTGAACGAGTCGCGCGCATTCGACCAGATCGACAATGCGCCGGAAGAGCGTCAGCGCGGCATCACGATCAACATCTCCCATGTGGAGTACCAGACCGAGAAGCGGCACTACGCCCACGTGGACGCCCCCGGTCACGCGGACTACATCAAGAACATGATCACCGGTGCCGCCCAGATGGACGGCGCGATCCTGGTGGTCGCCGCGACCGATGGCCCGATGCCGCAGACCCGCGAGCACGTGCTGCTGGCCCGCCAGGTGGGTGTGCCCTACATCCTGGTGGCCCTGAACAAGTCGGACGCCGTGGACGACGAGGAGCTCATCGAGCTCGTCGAGATGGAGGTCCGCGAACTGCTGGCCGCCCAGGACTTCGACGAGGACGCCCCGGTCATCCGGGTCTCCGCGCTGAAGGCGCTGGAGGGCGACCCGAAGTGGGTCAAGTCGGTTGAGGACCTGATGGACGCGGTCGACGAGTCGATCCCGGATCCGGTTCGCGAGACCGACAAGCCGTTCCTGATGCCCGTTGAGGACGTCTTCACCATCACCGGTCGTGGCACCGTGGTGACCGGTCGCGTCGAGCGTGGCGTGATTAACGTCAACGAAGAGGTCGAGATCGTCGGCATCCGCCCGACCACGACCAAGACCACCGTCACCGGTGTGGAAATGTTCCGCAAGCTGCTCGACCAGGGCCAGGCCGGCGACAACGTCGGTCTGCTGGTTCGTGGCATCAAGCGCGAGGACGTCGAGCGTGGCCAGGTTGTGGTCAAGCCCGGCACCACCACCCCGCACACCGAGTTCGAGGGCAGCGTCTACATCCTGTCCAAGGACGAGGGCGGCCGCCACACGCCGTTCTTCAACAACTACCGCCCGCAGTTCTACTTCCGTACCACGGACGTGACCGGCGTGGTTACCCTGCCCGAGGGCACCGAGATGGTGATGCCCGGTGACAACACCGACATCTCCGTCGTGCTGATCCAGCCGGTCGCCATGGACGAGGGTCTGCGTTTCGCCATCCGTGAGGGCGGTCGTACCGTCGGCGCGGGTCGCGTTACCAAGATCATCAAGTGATCTGACTTAGCACGCGAGAGCGGCGCTCACCTTCGGGTGAGCGCCGTTTTTGTTTTCCCGGCGTGTTCTTGCTGGGTCTGGTGTAACGCCTGTGGTAGCTGAGACGATCTTTATTGCATAGGCGAGCTACGGGGTTTGGGGGCACGAACATGAGACAACTGCGACGGATATGGGCGCTGGCTTCGGCAGCAGTACTTGCCGCCACGGCGGTCGGATTTGCGGCGGGAGCGGCGCAGGCCAGTCCTGGATGTCCGGACCTGCACTGGATCGGTGTCGCGGGCTCGGGTGAACGTGACGACCCGACGGTCGACGCCGGCATGGGCCGGGTGGTGTACAACTCCCTGCGCGATCTGTCTCAGTGGGTGCAGCAGGACGGCCGGACCATGACCGCCGAGGCGGTGGTCTACCCCGCGGCGCCGGTACCCGCCGACGGGGATCTACTGGGCTGGGGTGGATTCATGAGCAGTGTCGACACCGGGGTGGCGGCGCTGGGCAACCAGTACGCGGCGTTCACCCAGCAGTGCCCGTCCAGCAAGGTCGTTCTCGCCGGCTACTCGCAGGGTGCGATGGTCGTTCACCGCAATCTGGCCGCGTTGTCGGCCAGCCCGAATCTGGCCGGCGCGCTGTTGGTCGCCGACGGTGACCGGTTGCCTGCCGACCCCACCGTCAACCTGGGCACGGCCACGGGATTGTCCGGAGCCGGTAAGGGCGTTGCGCAGGACTGGCCGATCCTGGCTCACGCCCCGGCCGTGCTGCCCGCGTCGGTCGGCAGTCGCACGATCAGCGTGTGCGATCGTGGCGACGCGGTCTGCGACTACGACGAGGATGCCGAACAGGTGACCGCCACGGCGATCGCCGTGCACACCAGTTACGCCCGGTCGGCCGGCGGGGGATACCGGTGGACCTGGCCGCTGTACCGGATGCTGGGCCCGTCGCCGATGCAGCAGCAGGTGGTGCCGACGGGTGGCGCGGCGGGTGGAGTCGTTCACTCCTGATCTGCGCGGTCCCGGGCGTTAATCTGATGGCGCCCAACCGACGACAGGAGCCTGTGATGTCCACATTCTGGCGGTACGTGCGCATTCAGGCCTTCGTGCTGCTGTGTGGCATCGTCGGTCCGATCTTCCTGACCATCTACTTCGTCAGCGGCGGTGATCCGATGATGAAGTGGATGTTCTGGGTGGGTCTGTTGATCACCGCGATCGATGTTCTGATCGCGCTGGGGCTCACCGCAGCCGGGACGAAGTCGGCGGCGCAGAACGAGAAGCTCGAACAGGTCGGGGTGCTGGCGCTGGCCCAGGTCACCGGTATTCAGGAGACCAACACCCGCATCAACGAGCAGCCGCTGGTGAAGCTGGATCTGCAGATCTCGGGACCTGGCCTTGCGCCGTTCGCCAGTCAGGACCGCGTGCTGGCCTCGGTGTCGCGGCTGCCGATGATCACCAACCGCAAGCTGGTCGCCTTGGTTGACCCGACCACCAACGAATACCGGATCGATTGGGAGAGAAGCAGTCTGGTCAGCGGTCTGATGCCGGCGACGTTCACCATCGCCGAGGAGAACAAGACCTACGACCTGACCGGCCAGTCCGGCCCGCTGATGGAGATCTTGCAGATCCTCAAGGCGCACGGCATCGGTATCAACAGCATGGTCGACCTACGGGCGAATCCCGCGGCCCGCGAACAGGTCCAGGCGGTGGTGCGGCGAGCCGCTGCGCAGCAGGCGGCGCCGTCCCCGTCGGTGGTGACTCCGGAACCGGGTACACCGTCCGCGCCCTTCATCGCACCGCCCGCGCCGTCGACGGCCCAACGTCTTCAGGAACTGGAAACGTTGCGTGCGACGGGCGCCATCAGCGAGGACGAGTACACCTCGAAGCGAGGACAGATCATCGCCGATCTTTGATCTGGTTCTGGATCAACCCGAACCGGGGGTGGTGTTCGCCTGCGACCGCATCACCTACACCAGCTTCCTGCTGCGCACGGCTTGCGTAGAGGTGATCACGATCGTCGGTGCTGAACTGGGCCGCGGCCGAGGTGGCGGGCACGGTGTGACCTGTCCGATCATCCGCGATCCCGTTCAGTGGTAGGAGTCCAGGAACACGTTCTACTTCTGCTGTTAGCCTGTGGCCAGACTCACTGAAAGGACCCTGGGATGGCGGCAGGTAACGCAACACTGGAAGGCCGGGTGGCATTCGTCACCGGCGCTGCACGCGGCCAGGGGCGCGCGCACGCGGTGCGGTTGGCGAACGAGGGCGCCGACATCATCGCGATCGATGTGTGCCGGCCCGTCGACGACTCGATCACCTACCCGGCCGCGACATCGGAGGATCTGGCCGAGACGGTCGCGGCCGTCGAGGCCGCGGGCCGCAAGGTGCTCGCGCGCGAGGTCGACATCCGCGATCTGGCCGCCCAGCAGCAGGTGGTGGCCGACGGCGTCGAGCAGTTCGGCCGGCTCGACATCGTGGTGGCCAACGCCGGGGTGCTCAGCTGGGGACGGCTGTTCGAGATGTCGCCCGAGCAGTTCGACACGATCATCGACGTCAACCTGAACGGCACCTGGCGGACCATCCGGGCCGCGGTGCCCGCCATGATCGAGGCCGGCAACGGCGGCTCGATCATCATCGTCAGCTCCTCGGCCGGGCTCAAGGCCACGCCGGGCAACGGCCACTACTCTGCCTCGAAGCACGGGCTGGTCGCGTTGACCAACGCTCTGGCACTTGAGGTGGGGGAGTTCGGAATTCGGGTCAACTCGATCCATCCGTACTCGATCGACACTCCGATGATCGAACCGGAGGCAATGGCCGAGATCTTCTCCAAGTACCCGAGTTACCTGCACAGTTTCGCCCCGATGCCGTATCACAAGGTGACCGACGGCAAGAACGAGGGACTCGCGGCGTTCATGGCGCCCGAGGAGGTCGCGGACGTGGTGGCGTTCCTGGCCGGTGACAACTCGGCCACCCTGTCGGGCAGCCAGATCGCCGTAGACCGGGGTGTGCTCAAGTACTGACGGTTCCGGAGCGGTCAGCCCGGGAGGACGAGAACCGGAACCGGGCTGTGCCGCAGGATCTTTGATCCATGTGAGCCCAGGAAAACCCGGGCGACCGCGCCGCCCGGGGAGGTTCCGATCGCCAGGATCTCGCCCTCGAGCCAGTCGATGGCGTCGAGCGCTTCGCTCCAGTCGTTGCCGGTGACGACCTGCAGGTCCACGTCGTCGTCGATGACCTTTTGGTCCTTCAACTGGGTCAGTGCCTGCTGGGCCTGTTTCGCCCACTCCTGCAGGATCGCGTCCTCGGCGTGCAGCCCGACGGTCGGTGGGTACATGTTGCGTCCCCGGACCGCGAAGGTGACCATGCGCAGGGGCGTTTCCAGCCGTCGGCTCAGGTCGGTCACCTGCTGGACGACGGCCACCGCTTCGGGGGATCCCGGGTAGGCACATGTGATGCGCGCCAGGACAGCGGATTTCGGCCGACGGTAGCCGCGCGGGCTGATCGCCAACGGGACCGGGCAGGAGTGCAGCAGCCGATCCGCGGTCGACCCCACCACCACCTGGCCCAACTGACCCTCAGATGCCGAGCCCAGAACGAGGAGCTCGGCGTCGAGTTCGGCGATGGCCTCCAACAGGCCACCGGAGACCGACCGGTGCGCGAACTTGTGGAAGCTGACGTCGAGGCGATCGTCGAGCGCTGCCACGTGCTGGCGTGCCTGTTCGGCCGAGGATGCCGCCAACTGGGCTGCGTACTCGGCATATTCGGCGTCGACGCGGGCCGGAGACGGGTTCAGCCACGGACGTGGCACGACGGTGGCTACTGCCAGCGAGGTGTTCAGGGTCCGGGCCGCGCCGACCGCGAGGTGCAGTGCCGATGCCCCGCCCTTGCCTGCCAGGTATCCGACGACGACGGTCATCGGGTCTCCTCGGCTCCAGGTGTGGTCATCACATCGTCCTCACCCGCGGCCGCACCCGGGATGTACCCGTCGCCACCGTCGTTGAGTGCACTGTGATGCCGACTCCACAGCAGGTAGAACGTCAGCACGAGCGCAACCCAGATGCTGAACCACAGCCAGGTGATGCGCGGCAGGCCCCACAGCACGAACCCACAGGCCAGCACGGACAGGACCGGGGTCACCGGATAGCCGGGAACCTTGAAGGAACGTGGCAGGTCCGGCTCCCGCACCCGCAGGATGACCACGCCGATCGACACCACGATGAACGCCACCAGCGTGCCGATCGAGACCAGATCCCACAAATAGTCCAGCGGCACGAATCCGGCCAGGGTGCCGGTGACCGCGGCGACGATGATGGTGTTGTTCACCGGAGTCATGGTGCGCGGGTTGACCTTTGCGAACATCGGTGGCAATAGGCCGTCGCGGCCCATGGCGAACAGGATGCGGGTCTGGCCGTACATCACCACCAGGGTCACCGAGAAGATCGAGATCACCGCGCCGAAAGCGAGGATGCTGCTGGCCCAGGTCTGCCCGTGCAGGATATTGGTGAGCATGACCGACAGCCCGGCTTCGGACTGCTCGTCGGAACCGAACTCGTCGGCGGATTGGGTGCCGAGGCCGGCGAATGCGACCAGGATGTAGATGCTGGTGACGACCACCAGGGCCCCGAGAATCGCCCGCGGCATGGTCTTCTGCGGGTCCTTCACCTCGTCGCCTGCGGTCGATACGGCGTCCAGACCGATGAACGTGAAGAATATGGTGCTGGCGGCAGCGGTGATCCCGGCGAAACCCTTGTCCCAGAAGCCGGCGAAATGGTCTGTGGTGAATGCGGTGAACGCGATGGCCACGAACATCCCGAGCACGGCGAGTTTGAGGATCACCATGACGGTGTTGACCGCCGCGGACTCGCTGGCGCCGCGGATCAACAGGAGTGCGCACATGATGATCAGGACCGTTGCCGGCAGGTTGATCAGCCCGGGGTTGTCGCCCCACGGAGCCGCGGACAGTGCGTGCGGCAACCGCCAACCGAACCAGTTGTCCAGCAGTTGATTGAGGTAGCCGCTCCAGCCGATCGCGGTGGCCGACATGGATACGCCGTACTCCAGCAGCAGGCAGGCCGCGACACCCATTGCGATGAATTCACCCATCGTGGTGTACGCGTAGGAGTACGTGGAGCCCGAAACCGGCACGGCTGCCGCCATTTCGGCATAGCAGAGCGCCGACAATCCGGCGGCGATACCGGCGACCATGAACGAGACCAGCACGGCGGGGCCGGCTTTGGGGACGGCCTGCTGCAGCACGATGAAGATACCGGTGCCGACCGTGGCGCCGACGCCGAACAGCGTCAGCTGGAACGTGCCGATACTTCGTCGGAGGTGGTCGGAGGCGCCGTGGGCGACCGGAGCTCCCAGGACCGGCCTTCGTCGCAACATCTGGCCGGTCAAGCCGTTGGCTGGGGCGGACATGGTGCCTCCTTGCTGCCGATCCACCGATTATCGGCGCGCCTCGGTCAGGGTGTCAGCGAATTGGTCAACGGCCCAGTCGAGCTCGTCGGCGGTCACCACCAGGGGCGGGGCGAACCGCAAGGTCGAGCCGTGGGTGTCCTTGACCAGCACACCGCGTTCGGCCAACGCGAGGCCGAACTGCTTGCCGGTGCCCAGATCCGGGTCGATGTCCACCCCTGCCCACAGGCCCAGCCCACGCACCGCGGTCACGCCGTGCCCGATCAACCCGGTGAGCCGGTTGTGCAGGTGTTCTCCGAGTTGGGTTGAACGGCGCTGGAATTCGCCACGGCGCAGCATGCCGACGACGGTGGTGCCGATGGCTGTGGCCAGTGGGTTGCCGCCGAATGTGGAGCCGTGCTCGCCGGGGTGCAGCACGCCGAGTACGTCGCGGTCGGCCACCACCGCGGACAGCGGTACCACGCCACCGCCGAGAGCCTTGCCGAGCAGATACACGTCGGGAACCACATCCCAGTGTTCGCAGGCGAAGGTGCGTCCGGTGCGGGCCAGGCCGGACTGGATCTCGTCGGCGATCATCAGCACGTTGTTGCGGGTGCAGATCTCGCGGACCCGGGGCAGGAAGTCGGCGGGCGGGACGATGATGCCCGCCTCACCCTGGATCGGCTCGATCAACACCGCGGCGGTGTTCGCGTCGATCGCGTCGGCGAGCGCCCGATGGTCCCCGAACGGCACCGAGCGGAACCCGGGTGTGTAGGGGCCGAAGCCGCGGCGCGCGGACTCGTCATCGGAGAAGCTGATGATCGTGGTGGTGCGGCCGTGGAAGTTGTTGTGCGCCACCACGATATTGGATGTTTCTGCAGTCACCCCTTTGACGTCGGTGGCCCACTTGCGGGCCACCTTGATGCCGCTCTCGACAGCCTCGGCGCCGCTGTTCATCGGCAGCACCATGTCCTTGTCGCACAATCCGGCCAGTGCCTGCGCGAACGGACCGAGCCGGTCGGAGTGGAAGGCGCGGCTCACCAGGGTCAGCCGGTCCAGTTGGGCGTGTGCGGCGGCGATGATCTCGGGATTGCGGTGTCCGAAGTTGACCGCCGAATAGGCGGCCAGGCAATCGAGGTAGCGCCGGCCGGTCACATCGGTGATCCAGGCTCCCTCGGCGCTTTCCGCGACCACCGGCAGCGGCGAGTAGTTGTGGGCGACATAGCGATCGTCGAGCGCGATCGCCGAGGCGGTCACAGAATCCGGGGTGACCTGGTTGTCCACACCGTCCAGCATGGTCATGGATGTAGCTCCAGGGTGCAGCATTTGACGGATCCGCCGCCTTTGAGGAGTTCGGACAGGTCGACGCCGACCGGCTCGAATCCGGCCCGGCGCAATTGGCCCGCGAATCCGGAGGCGGCCGCGGGCATCACGACGTGGTGGCCGTCGGACACCACGTTGAGGCCGAGGACATACGCATCGGCCGAGCCCACTTCGATGGCATCGCTGAACAGTTCGGCAAGACGCCTTCGGGCGTCGTCGCTGAAGGCCGGGGGATAGTAGGCGATCGTCGAGTCGTCGAGCACGGCCAACGCGGTGTCGAGGTGATAGAAGCGCGGGTCGACGAGTTCCAGGCTGGTCACGTCCAGGCCGGTGATGGCCGCGATCTCGTCATGGGCGCGCCGGTCGGTGCGAAAACCATATCCGGCCAACAGGTTTGACCCGACGAGCAGCAGGTCGCCCTGGCCTTCGTTGACGTGGTCGGTGCGGACGGGGCGGTAGCCGGCCTCGGCCATCCACTCGGCGTAGGCATCCGCCTCGCCGGCCCGCTGCGGGTAGGCGAAACGAGCCACCACCGCGGTGTCCCCGACCAGGAAGCCACCGTTGGCGGCGTAGACCATGTCGGGCAGGCCGTCGCGCGGTGTCACCAGGTGAACGGTGTGGCCGAGGTCGGCGTACACCCGGCGCAGCGTGTCCCACTGGGCCAGTGCGAGCGTGGTGTCGACGGGCGTGGAGGTGTCCATCCACGGGTTGATGGCGTATTCGACGGTGAAGTACTCGGGGGCGGTCATGGCGTAGTGGCGGGTGGTCGCGGACCGTGTCGGTGCCGCCGCGCCGCTCCCGGGCGCAGCGTCGGGCATGACTTCCTCGGAAATCGTCATGAATCGACGATAAGAAGCGCCGGTGACGCAATCAATCGCTGCTTGTTGCGTTATGTATGGGGATATATTGCACAAGTCGCGTCACGGCGGTGGTTTGTTGCGTGGAGGTCGATGTGGAGCGTCTGGACGACACCGACGAGCGGATTCTGGCCGCACTCACCGAGCACGCCAGGGCGACGTTCGCCGAGATCGGGCAGCGGGTGAATCTGTCGGCGCCCGCTGTCAAGCGGAGAGTGGACCGCATGGTCGCCGACGGGGTGATCCGCGGCTTCACCACCGTGGTCGACCGCAATGTGCTCGGCTGGAGCACCGAGGCCTATGTACAGGTGTTCTGCCAAGGCACCATCTCGCCGGATCAGTTGCGCGCAGCCTGGATCGACATCCCGGAGGTGGTCAGTGCGGCAACGGTGACCGGTACCGCAGACGCCATCCTGCACGTACTGGCACGCGACATGCGCCACCTTGAGGAGGCGCTGGAACGCATCCGATCAACGGCCCGTATCGAGCGCAGCGAGAGCATCGTGGTGCTCACCAATGTCATCGACCGGGGCCGGTCGTGACGCCGCGCACACGAGGAGCAAAATCGGCGGTAGGTCATCGGCCTGCGCAAACGTAGGGTGCCCTACAACGCTTAACCCCGATCGTGTAAAAACCCCACGTGACTACTTCTACGGGTTCAGCGGCGGGCATCGTCATCGTCGGCGGCGGCTTGGCTGCGGCCCGGACGGCCGAACAGCTGCGCCGGTCGGAGTACGCCGGGCCGATCACGATCGTCAGCGACGAGGACCATCTGCCCTACGATCGGCCGCCGCTTTCCAAGGAAGTCCTGCGTGCCGAGACCGACGACGTCACGCTCAAGCCGGCCGAGTTCTACGCCGAGAACGACATCACGCTGCGGCTCGGCTCGGCCGCGCAGTCGGTGGACACCGCCGCCAAGACGTTGAAGCTCGCCGACGGCAGCGACGTGGCCTACGACGAGCTCGTGATCGCCACCGGACTGGTGCCCAGGCGCATCCGGTCCTTCGGCGATCTGGCCGGCATCCACGTGCTGCGGTCCTACGACGAGAGCATGGCCTTGCGCGAGCACGCCCGGAAGGCCCAACGTGCCGTGGTGGTCGGAGCCGGCTTCATCGGCTGCGAGGTGGCCGCGAGCCTGCGCAAGTTGGGTGTCGAGGTGGCTCTGGTGGAGCCGCAGCCGACACCGCTGGCTTCGGTGCTGGGCGAGCAGATCGGTGCGTTGGTGACCCGGCTGCACCAGGCCGAAGGCGTCGACGTGCGCTGCGGCGTCGGGGTGTCCGAGGTGCGCGGCGCGGACAAGGTCGAGCAGGTGGTACTCGGCGATGGCACCGAGCTCGACGCCGATCTGGTGGTGGTCGGCATCGGATCGCACCCGGCGGTCGAGTGGCTGGAGGGCAGCGGGATCGAACTCGACAACGGCGTGGTCTGCGACGAGGTCGGCCGGTCCAGTGCCGCGGGCGTGTGGGCCATCGGCGATGTCGCGTCGTGGCGTGATCACGTGGGTGACCAAGCGCGCGTTGAGCATTGGAGCAACGTCGCCGATCAGGCGCGGGCGATGGTGCCGGCGATCCTGGGCCAGGAGGCCTCGCCCGTCGTGTCGGTGCCCTACTTCTGGAGCGATCAGTACGACGTCAAGATCCAGTGCCTGGGCGAGCCCGAGGCTGACGATGTCGTGCACGTGGTCGAGGACGACGGCCGCAAGTTCCTGGCCTTCTACGAGCGCGACGGTGTCGTGGTCGGTGTGGTCGGCGGCGGCATGCCCGGCAAGGTGATGAAGGCCCGCGGCAAGATCGCCGCAGGCGCCCCCATCTCCGACGTCCTGGGCTGACTTTCTCCGATTTGTGGAGTTTCAGCCGCGCTGGGTGCGGCCAGAACTCCACAAACCGCTCTAGAACTGGCCGAGGTAGAAGCGGCCGCCCTGGTCGTCGGTGCACTCGGCCATCAGTCCGTAGGGCTGTCGTGACGGCTGTTGCAACACCGTGCCGCCGGCCTCGACGACGCGGCTGACCGCGGCATCGATATCGGCGACGGTCCACATCGGCACGGTCACGGCCCGTGCCGCGCCGCCGGCCATGCCGGACATCGGCTGGCTGCCCTGCATCCCCCAGCCGTCGTCGACCCGGCCGGATTCGAAGGTCCAGAAGAACAGCCGGCTGTAGAACGCCTTGAACGCCGTCGAGTCGGCTACTTCGTAGGTGATGTACGAAAGCTCGCCCGGCCCAGCACCATTGAGCTTGGGGCGGGGGATGACGGAGGTCGGCTGGAACACCGCGAAGGCGGTTCCGGCCGGGTCGGTGGCGTCCAGCACGGTGCCGAAGTCGAACTCGTGGGTCTCCCCGGGTTGGCCGCCGCCTGCCAGGATGGCCTGGCGGGCCCCGTCCAGATCGGTCACGGCGTATGCGCAGAACAGGGTGGACGGGCCGTCGGCGTTGAAGATGCCGATGTGCTGTTCGGTGTTGGTGACCTGCCGGGTGGCCGGGTCAAAGGTCCAGCCCAGCACGTGGCCGTAGAACCGGGCGGCACGCGCGATGTCGGGTGCCCAGACCGAGACGTAGCCGACGTCGCCGTGCTGGATGGGGGTGACGGCTCCGGTCGCCGCCCCGGTCAGCATCCAGCGGTGGCCGGACGGGTCGATGATCGCCGCATTGCGGGTGCCGTAGCTCTCGTAGGGCTCACGCTGTACGAGTGCCCCCAGGTTCCTGGCCCGCTCCAGGGTGGCATCGGTGTCGCGCACCTGGAGCATCAGGCTGACCGAATTGGCCTGTGGTGCAGGTGCCTTCAGGCCCAACTCTGGGTACTCGTCGGCCAGGTACAGCACCCCGCCGCCCAGCTCGAGTTCGGCGTGGCCGATGCGTCCGTCGTCCATGACCACCGGTTCGCCGATCTGTACGGCCCCGAGGGCTTCGATGTACCAGGCGATGGCAGCGCGGGCGTCGGGTACGGCCAGATAGGGGATCGCCGCCGCGGCGGGCCGCGGGGGAGCCGGGGTGACCGGGGGCTCATTCAGTTCGGCGATGGCAGTGTCGGTTCCGCTCATGTCAACTCCTTCGGCGTGGGTGGGCAGGGTGAGGGCCGATTCCAGCCGCGCGCGCAGCCGGGCGGCGAACGCCGGATCGGGGGAGACCGGGTGGTCATTGCCGTTCAGCACCGTCAGCGGATCGTGGTTGTTGATCACGACGTCCCTCCCTCCGGTGTCGGGTACTGCGACCTGAAGGCGCGGCGGGCCCGCACCAGCAGGGCCTCGGTGGCGTGCACCGTGCGGCCGATCAGCTCGGCGCATTCACCCACCGTGCAGTCGTCGAGGTAGCGCAGGACGAGGACGGTGCGGTGATGTTCGGGTAACCGGGCCAAAACCGATTCGGCGACAATGCGATCCAACTCGGCATCCCAGTCGTCCACCGGGTCCACCGGTTCGGGCAGCTCCGCCACCGGCACGGTGAACCGATCGTGCCGCCGACGGTAGTGATCGGCGAGTTTATGCCTGGCCACCCCGATCAACCAGGGCACCGAGATGGGCGGCGGCGACGGTCTGCGGGCCGCGTCCATGGCGGCCAGGAACGTCTCCGACGTCAGGTCTTCGGCGGTTCCGCGGTCACCGCAGCGTCGTACGAAGTAGCCGTACACCACTGGCAGGGCCTCGTCGTAGCACCTCAGCAGTACCCGCGGAGCGTCAGTTTCGGCGCTCACACCCTTATCGTCGCCGCCGGGGACCGAACTCCGACGGGGTTGTGCGAAGAAACTTTCGGCGGAAAATCATTGGCCGCGGCCGGGCGGAGTGCGTCATGGTGGTCGGCGTGGTGAACATCGACGTATTCCAGCGGGACGGGTTCGTCAAGATCGCGCAGGCCGTCCCGGCCGAAATCGCCGATGCGGCCAGGGATCTGCTCTGGCGGCAGATCGGGCTGTCCCCAGATGAACCGGCGTCGTGGAAGAACCCCGTGGTGTGGGCGGCCGATCTCACCGGCGCGGGCCCGTTCCGGCAGGTGGTGAGTAGCGCCCCGCTCGCCGATGCCCTGGACCGGATCTGCGGAACCGGGGGTTGGCTACCGCGCGGTGCCCTGGGCAACATCCCGGTCCGGTTTCCGGTCGATCCGCCCGCGGAGGACCGGGGGTGGCACGTCGACGCCAACACCCCGCTGCCGGGAGGCGAATGGGCGGTCAGTGGTCGCCCGAGCACGCTGTTGGTGCTGACGCTGCTGTCCGAGGTGGGGCCCGACGATGCGCCGACGCGCATCCGGGTCGGTTCACATCGCGACGTCGCCCGGGCGCTGGGGCCGGAGCCGATCGACTTCATCGAAGCCGGCGCGCTGGTGGACGAGGTGAGCCGGACCCGTCCGGTTGCCCATGCCACGGGCCGGCCCGGTGACATGTATGTCGTCCATCCGTTCACGGCACATGCCGCCGACATACATCGCGGCAGCACACCACGTTTCATGTCGCAGGCGCCCGTCATGCTCACCGGGAAACTCGGTCCGGCCGGTCCGGCGGCACTGGCCTGCGTGTGGGACGAGCTACCGCGGGGCTAGGGCCTCCAGTCCTGGCCGCGTCACCTCGAAGGCGTCGGCGATGGCATCTGCCAGGGCGACCGACTCATCGGCGAGCCAGTGCTCGTACGCCGACAGTGCGACGCCCAACATGAGCCAGCCCACGGTCTGCGGCATCAGATCGCGGGGTGCCGCGCCGATCCGCTGTGCCACGTAGGCCGCGATGACCTCACGCCAGCCGGCGTACATGGTCATCGAATATGCCTGCAGTCCAGCGGTTTCCAGGATCACTCGCATGCGCCGTCGGTGTTGGGCCATCTCCTGGTCGTCGTAGGTATTGAACGACAGCAGGGCTTCCCGCAGCGCCTCGGCCAGCGAGATCTCGGTGCTCAGGGAGTCGAGCAGCTCACGCAGATGTTGCAGGTGGGCGTCGAAGTCTCCCCAGGGGATGGCGTTCTTGGAGGCGTAGTAGCGGAACAGTGTGCGCCGCGCGATCCCGGCGGCCTTGGCCACGTCGTCGACACTCACCTCGTCGAAGCCTCGGCTGGCGAACAGGGCCAGCGCGACGTCGGTGATGTGATCCTGCGTGGTGGACGGGCGCCGACCGACGCGGGGCCCGGATGCCTGCCGCATGAAACCCGCCCTTCCATTTGTGCACTCGATGCCATATTCTTGCGACTCAGGTCACAATTGTCGAGACCCACAGTTGCAGGAAAGGTGCGATTCATGGATCAGAACCCGCAGGTTGAAACCGAAACCCAGCTCGTCACCGAGACGCTCGTCGAAGAGGTCTCGATCGACGGTATGTGCGGGGTCTACTGACGGTGTCCGCAGAGGTTGCCGATATGGCTGGGCGCACTGGCGTCGTATTCGACCCTGATGTCAGCTGGCGGTTGCACCACCAGGTGGCGGTGCGGCCGGAGCCGTTCGGTGCCCTGCTGTATCACTTCGGAACCCGCAAGCTGTCGTTTCTGAAGAACCGGACGGTCGTCGAGGTGGTCAACTCTCTGGCTGATCACCCCGACGCCCGGTCCGCGTGCCGCGCGGCCGGTATCGCAGACTCCGACCAAGGCCCCTACCTGCACGCGTTGAGTGTGCTGGTGTCCTCGAAGATGCTCATCCCCGGGAATTCACAATGACTTCTGTTGCACCTGTGCCAAGGCTCGTCGAGCAGTTCGAGCACGGACTCGACGCCCCGATCTGCCTGACCTGGGAGCTCACCTACGCCTGTAACCTGGCGTGCGTGCACTGCCTGTCCTCCTCGGGCAAGCGGGATCCGCGCGAGCTGTCCACCGAGCAGTGCAAGGACATCATCGACGAGCTGGAACGCATGCAGGTGTTCTACGTGAACATCGGCGGTGGCGAACCCACTGTGCGCCCGGACTTTTGGGAACTGGTCGACTACGCGACCGAGCACCATGTCGGGGTCAAGTTCTCCACCAACGGTGTGCGCATCACGCCCGAGGTCGCCGCGAAGCTCGCTGCCAGTGACTACGTCGACGTGCAGATCTCCCTGGACGGCGCCAACGCCGAGGTCAACGACGCCGTGCGCGGCAAGGGCTCGTTCGACATGGCCGTGCGCGCGCTGGAAAACCTTGCTGCCGCAGGCTTTTCCGATGCCAAGATCTCAGTTGTGGTGACCCGTCACAACGTCGACCAGCTTGATGAGTTCAAGGCGCTGGCCGACCGGTACGGCGCCACGCTGCGGATCACCCGGCTGCGCCCGTCGGGCCGCGGTGCCGATGTCTGGGACGAGTTGCACCCGACCCCGGACCAGCAGCGTCAGCTGTACAACTGGCTCGTCGCCCACGGTGAGCGGGTGCTGACCGGTGACTCGTTCTTCCATCTGTCGGGCCTGGGCGAGCCCGGCGCGCTGGCCGGTCTGAACCTGTGCGGTGCCGGCCGGGTGGTGTGCCTGATCGACCCGGTGGGCGATGTCTACGCCTGCCCGTTCGCCATCCACGACAAGTTCCTGGCCGGAAACATCCTGGAAGACACCGGTTTTGGGGCTGGCTTCCAGAACGTCTGGCAGAACTCCCCGTTGTTCCGCGAGCTGCGCGAGCCCCAGTCGGCCGGCGCCTGCAGCGGTTGCGGGCACTACGACGCCTGCCGTGGTGGCTGCATGGCAGCCAAGTTCTTCACCGGTCTGCCGATGGACGGACCGGATCCCGAGTGCGTCGAAGGCTGGGGCGAGCCCGCCCTGGCGCAGGAGCGCATCAAACCCAAGCCCAGCGGTGACCACTCCCGCGGTACCAAGCAGGGGCCGGTGGCACTCAAGTTGCTGACCAAGCCCCCCGCCCGAATCTGTAACGAAAGTCCGGTGTAATCCATGGCCCGTGATACCTGGTTCGAAACCGTCGCCATCGCCCAGCAGCGGGCCAAGAAGCGGCTGCCCAAGTCTGCCTACTCGTCGCTGATCTCTGCCAGCGAGAAGGGCGTGACGGTCACCGACAACGTCGAGTCGTTCGCCGAACTCGGCTTCGCGCCGCACGTGGTGGGTGCCACCGAGAAGCGCGAGATGGCGACAACCGTTATGGGTCAAGACATTTCGATGCCGGTCATCATCTCGCCGACCGGTGTGCAGGCGGTTGATCCCGACGGTGAGGTGGCGGTGGCCCGCGCGGCTGCGGCACGCGGAACCGCCATGGGGCTGTCGTCGTTCGCCAGCAAGCCGATGGAGGAAGTCACCGCCGTCAACGACAAGATCTTCTTCCAGATCTACTGGCTCGGGTCCCGCGACGAGATTGCCGAGCGTGTGCAGCGCGCCAAGGACGCGGGTGCCGTCGGGCTCATCGCCACGACCGACTGGAGCTTCAGCCACGGCCGGGACTGGGGTAGCCCGAAGATCCCGGAGCGGATGGACCTGCGCACGATGCTGCGGATGTCCCCGGAGGTGCTCACCAAGCCGCGCTGGCTGTGGAGCTTCGGCAAGCATCTGCGTCCGCCTGACCTGCGTGTGCCCAACCAGGGCCGGCGTGGCGAGCCGGGGCCGACGTTCTTCGAGGCTTACGGGCAGTGGATGGGCACCCCGCCCCCGACTTGGGAGGACATCGCCTGGCTGCGTGAGCAGTGGGGCGGTCCTTTCCTACTCAAGGGCATGGTGCGCGTCGATGACGCCAAACGTGCCGTGGATGCGGGTGTTTCGGCGATCACGGTCTCCAACCACGGCGGCAACAACCTGGACGGGACCCCCGCGGCGATCCGCTGCCTGCCGGCCATCGCCGACGCGGTCGGGGATCAGGTCGAGGTTTTGCTGGACGGCGGGATCCGCCGCGGCAGCGACGTCGTCAAGGCCGTGGCGCTGGGCGCCCGGGCCGTCATGATCGGACGTGCCTACCTGTGGGGCCTGGCCGCCAACGGCCAGGCGGGTGTCGAGAACGTGTTGGACATCCTCAGCGGTGGCATCGACTCCGCGCTGCGCGGGCTGGGCAAGTCTTCGATCCACGACCTGACGCCGGATGACATCCTGGTTCCGGAGGGCTTCACCCGGGCGCTCGGCGTTCCGCGCGCCGACGCCTGACGGTTGCTCCCGGCGCCCCGCGGTGTGGCGTGACAGGGGTGGCAGGAGAGACGTACGTGATGCTCACGGCCCGTGTCGGGAAAGCTAAGGCAAATCAATTGCTGCCCGTGCTCCAACAATTGGCGCACAGTAGGTGAATTCGGCCTACGATCGGCACGTGGCTTTCCCCAGCGGGCTCGGGAACTCAACGTCGAGACAGCTACGCAGCGTGTCGCCAATGTTGATCATCCCGGTGGGCTCTACCGAGCAACATGGTCCGCACCTGCCCCTGGACACCGACACGCGTATCGCTGCGGCCGTCGCCCACGGGGTTCTCGAGCAACTCGACGGCGGCCCGGACGGTGACTGGATGGTCGCGCCGCCCGTCCACTACGGCGCCAGTGGCGAGCACGAGGGGTTCCCCGGCACGGTGTCGATCGGCACCGCCGCTTTGCGGTCGTTGCTGGTGGAGTACGGACGCTCCGCGTCGAGCTGGGCGTCGAAACTCGTCTTCGTCAATGGTCACGGGGGGAATGTCGAGGCGCTGGCCGGAGCGGTCGCCCTGTTGCGCCAGGAGGGCCGCGACGTTGGCTGGGTTCCATGCATCGCCGCGGGTGCCGACGCACACGCGGGGCATACCGAAACATCTGTATTGCTACATATTTCGCCCGGCGATGTCTGGACCGACGACCTGACTGCGGGGAACACCGCCCCATTGGCCGAGCTGATGCCTGCGATGCGCAGTGGCGGGATCGCAGCGGTCAGCGAAGTCGGAGTGCTCGGTGACCCGACAACCGCCACGGCCGCCGAGGGGGAGCGTATCTTTGCTGAAATGGTCAACGGCTCCGCCCGCCGGATGAAGCGATGGCAGCCGGACCGGAACGGATTGCTGACATGACCGGACCGAGGCTGCCCGACGGTTTTGCCGTCCAGGTGGATCGCCGTGTCAAGGTGCTCGGGGCCGGCGCGGCGCTGCTCGGCGGGTCACCGACCCGGTTGCTGCGGTTGGCGCCGACGGCGCAGACCATGCTCAACGGTGGCCGCCTGGAAGTGCATGATGCGCAGAGCGCACAACTGGCACGGACTTTGCTCGACGCCACGGTCGCCCATCCTCGTCCGCCCAGCGGGCCGTCGCACCGCGACGTGACGGTCGTTATCCCGGTGCGCGACAACGTATCCGGTCTGCACCGATTGATCGCAGCGCTGCGGGGCCTGCGGGTGATCGTGGTCGACGACGGATCGGCGGTTCCCGTCGCGCAATCGGAGTTCGCCGGGATGCACTGCGATGTGCAGGTGCTCCGGCACCTCCGCAGCAACGGTCCGGCGGCCGCGCGCAACACCGGCATGGCCGCGTCCGAGACCGATTTCGTGGCGTTCCTGGATTCCGATGTGGTGCCGCGGCGCGGGTGGCTGGAGGCATTGCTCGGACACTTCTGCGACCCGGCGGTGGCGCTGGTTGCGCCCCGCATCGTCGGACTGCACACGGCCGACAATGTGGTGGCGCGGTACGAGGCCGTTCGTTCGTCGTTGGATCTCGGAGTGCGTGAGGCACCGGTGGTGCCCTACGGCCCGGTGTCGTACGTGCCGAGTGCGGCCATCATCTGCCGGCGGTCGGCGCTGGCCGCGGTGGGTGGGTTCGACGAGACCATGCAGTCCGGTGAGGATGTCGATCTCTGCTGGCGGCTGGTCGAGTCCGGGGCCCGGCTACGGTACGAGCCGATCGCGCTGGTGGCGCACGACCACCGGACCGATTTACGAGAGTGGTTCAACCGCAAGGCTTTCTACGGCACTTCGGCGGCGCCGTTGAGTGTCCGGCACCCGGGCAAGACCGCCCCTGTGGTGATCTCCGGGTGGACGTTGATGGTGTGGCTGTTCCTGGCCATGGGGTCGTACGTCGGATACCTGGGCTCCGTGGTGATCGCGATCTTCACCGGCCGGCGCATCGCACGCTCCCTCAGTACCGTCGACACCGAGCCCACCGAGGTTGCCGCGGTGACCGCGCGCGGGTTGTGGTCGGCGGCTCTGCAGCTGTGTTCGGCGATCTGCCGGCACTACTGGCCGGTGGCCCTGATCGCCGCCCTGTTTTTCCGGCGAGCCAGACACGCGGTGCTGGTGGCCGCGGTACTCGACGGCGTGGTCGACTGGGCGAGCCGGCGCGGCAACGCCGACGACGACACCAAACCGGTGGGCCTGCTGGCCCATATTCTGCTGAAGCGTCTGGACGACCTGGCCTATGGGATCGGCTTGTGGACCGGGGTGGTGCGGGAACGCCAGCTGGGCGCGCTCAAGCCGCAGCTGCGGAGCTAAAGCCAGTTGCAACTGCCATCTTGTCCTCCTCGCGTGCGGGACGTCCTGATCGTCGGCGCCGGAAGCGCCGGATCAATTCTGGCTGAACGGCTTTCCAGCGATCCCGGCTGCAACGTCACCGTCGTCGAGGCTGGTCCGGGGCCCAGTGACCCGCGGGTGGAGGCGCAGATCACCGACGGTCTGCGGCTGCCGATCGGGACGGCCAGCTCGGTGGTGCGCCACTACGCGTCGGTGCTGACGGAGAACCCGCCGAGGCACACCGAGATCATCCGCGGGTCGGTCGTGGGTGGTTCCGGGGCGGTCAACGGCGGCTACTTCTGCCGGGGGTTGCCCACAGACTTCGACACCTGGGCGGTACCGGGCTGGGGTTGGCGGGATGTGCTACCCCATTTCCGCGCCATCGAGTCGGATCTGGATTTCGACACCGCACTCCATGGTGGCAGCGGCCCGATCACGGTTCGGCGGGTGCGCGAATTCGACGGTTGCACAGCGTCATTCGTCGACGCCGCCACCAGATCCGGGTTCGGTTGGATCGAGGACCTGAACGGCTCGGATGCCGGCGCGGCGCTGCCCGCCGGGGTCGGGGCGGTTCCGTTGAACATCAACGGCGGGACCAGGGTTGGGCCGGGCGGTGCGTACCTGAAACCGGCGCTGGAGCGACCCAACCTCGAGATGCACACCGACACCCGGGTTCATCAGGTGTTGTTCCGCGCGAACCGGGCCGTCGGGGTCCGGTGCGATGACGGTGCGGTTCTCCGCGCTGACCGAATCGTGCTGTGTTCTGGTGCAATTGGGTCAGCGCACCTGTTGCTGCTGTCCGGTGTCGGGCCACCGTCCGATCTCGAGGCCCTCGATGTCGAGGTGGTGGCCGGCCTGCCGGTGGGCATGCGCACCGTCGACCATCCGGAATGGGTACTCCCGGTCTCCTGGGTGGCCACGCATGATCTGCCCCCGTTGGAGGCCGTGCTCACCACGGCCGACGGTATCGAGGTTCGCCCGTACACGGCCGGTTTCGCCGCCATGGTGCACGGGCCCGGACATGATCCCGCCGAACTCCCGCACCTGGGTGTGGCCCTGATGCGACCACACTCGCGCGGTCGGGTCCGGTTGGCGTCGGCCGATCCGACGGTGGCGCCGGTCATCCAGCACCGCTACGACACGGTGGCAGAGGATGTCGACGCACTCCGCCGGGGTGCCGATCTGGCCCGTGAATTGATAAGTCACACAGCGAAAGTCGGTGATGCGTCGTGGTCGACATCGCAGCATCTGGCCGGGACCGCGCCCATGGGAACCGGGCCCGACGCGGTACTCGATCCGACCTGCCGGGTGCTGGGAGTCGAGGGCCTATGGGTCGTGGACGGGTCGATCATGCCGGCCATCACCAGTCGCGGCCCGCACGCGACCATTGCCATGATCGGTCATCGGGCCGCGGAGTTCCTCGCGATCTGAGTTGGGACCGTTAGCCTCGTGGCGGAACGGTAGGCGTGTTTGGTGGAGGTGGGACGGCGAATGACTGCCGAAAACGGTGACCCGCGCCCGGCCCGGTCCCGGGCCCGGCTGCTGGAGGCGGCGACCGCGCTGTTGCGATCAGGCGGGCCCAGCGCGGTCACCGTCGACGCGGTCACCAGGGCGGCGAACGTGGCCAGGGCGACGTTGTATCGGCACTTTCCGAGCGGAAATGACCTGCTGGCAGCGGCATTTCGAGCACTCATCCCGGCCGCGCCGATGCCGCCGGAGGATGGCTCGCTGCGTGACCGTCTGATCGGGCTGGTCCAGGCGCAGGCTGACTCGATCGCCGAGGCGCCGATCAGTATCACCGCCATGTCATGGCTGGCGCTGGGCGGCGACATCGAGCAACCGCCCCCGCGGACGGGCGACAGCGCCGAGGTGCGGACCCTGCGCGATCGGGTGGCCGAGCACTACGCGGCGCCGTTCGAGGCGATCTTCGACAGCCCCGAAGCCATGGCCGAACTCGGCGAGGTGGATCGCACGCAGGCTGCCGCACTGCTGCTCGGCCCGATCGTGTTGGGCAAGCTCACCACGTTTTCGGACTTCGACCACACCACGTGCGTGCGGGCCGCGGTGGACGGCTTTCTGGCCACCCACCGCCGGTCCACGGCGTCGCCTCAACGCAACGAGTAGCGAACCGGCAGGTGCTTGAGTCCGCCGACGAACGTGGTCGCGGAAAGCTGTGGCGTTCCGGCCAATTCGATGGAGTCGAGCCGTCTCAACAGCTCGGTGAACAAGCTGTTCATCTCCATCCGGGCCAGAGCCGCGCCGAGACAGAAGTGCACGCCGTATCCGAATGCCAAGTGCTTGTTCGGATCCCGCCCGACGTCGAAGCGGTGCGGGGCGTCGAACACTTCCTCGTCACGGTTGCCGGAAACATAGGCCAGGTACACGGAGTCGCCCTTGGCGATCGGCACGCCGCGCACGGTGGTGTCGGCCGTGGCGGTACGCATGAACTCCTTGACCGGGGTGGACCACCGGATCATCTCCTCGACCGCCGTGCCCATCAGCTCGGGCTGTGCCTTCAGTCTGGCCAGCTGGTCCGGATTCTCGATGAGCGCATGCAATCCGCCGGAGATGGCGTCCTTGGTGGTGTCGTGGCCTGCGCTGGCGACGATGACGTAGTAAGACGCGGTATCGACATCGGACAGCGGCTCCTCGTCGATCGTGCCGTTGGCGATGGCCGAGGCCAGATCCTCGGTCGGGTTGGCGCGACGCGACGCGGTCAGCGACGAGAAGTAGGCGAAGAAATCCAGCAGAACCGCCAGGCCGTCCTCCAGGGACTTGCCGCGCTGGTACTCCTCGTCGTCGCCGCCGAACATCTCCTGGGTCAGCATGTGCATGCGAGCGAAGTCGTCCTCGGGCAGCCCGAGCAGCGACATGATCACGTAGAGCGGGAAGTCGACGGCGATCGCGGTGACGAAATCGCATTCGGGTCCGATGTCGCGCATCTTGTCGACATAGCGTTTGGCGAGCTCGTCGACGCGGACCTTGAGGTCACGCATTGCCTTGGGGCGGAACCAATCTGCACCGATCGCCCGAACCTTGCGGTGGTGCGGATCGTCCATGTGGATCAGCGTGCGCAGGCCCATGCCGGCCTCGAGCTGTTGCTTGGCGAGGTCGTCGGCCGCCGCGGTGGCCAGCAATGGCCGTGGCTCGCTGATGAACAGGTCGTTGTCCCGCTCGACGGCCATGATGTCGGCGTGTCTGGTGATCGCCCAGAAGGGACGGTAGGGCGCGTTGTCCACCCAGGCCACCGGATTGTTCGCGCGCAGATGGGTCAGCGCGGTGTGCAGGCGCGCGTCGTCGGCATAAGCCGTCGGGTCGGCGAGCACCTTCGCGGCGTCGTCCATCGTCGGCGCGCTCATACAGACTCCTCACGTGACCGGTACTTGACGGGTGTCAACTGCCACCATATGTGGTCGCCGCCACGTAAGGGAGAGGATTTTTCCGATCGGGCCCGTACGCTCACTGCCATGCGGTCAGGGCGGTGCGCCGTCGCGTTGCTGGCAATGCTGGCGATGCTGGTTGCAGGCTGTGTGCGCGGTGGCGGGCAGGCGGTGACGCCCGGCCATCCACAGGGCCACGCTCAGGGGTCGGACCCGGCGCTGGTCCAGACCGCGGCCGGAACCTTGCGCGGCGCAGTGGTATCCGACCATCGGTTGTTCGCCGGGATTCCGTACGCCGCCGCGCCGGTGGGTGCGATGCGGTTCGCCGCGCCGGCTCCCGCGCCGGGATGGCCGGGGGAGCGCGACGCCACCCGCCCCGGCCCGCGGTGCATCCAGGACCCCGATTCAGATCCCGAACGCGGCGCCAACACGGCCGAGGACTGCCTGAGCCTGAACGTCTGGACACCGCCGGTCTCGGATGAGTTGCGCCCCGTCATGGTGTGGATCCACGGCGGCGCGTTCGCCGGCGGCAGCAGTGGCATCTACGACGCGGGACGGCTGGCCGCGCGCGGCGACATCGTCGTGGTCACGGTCAACTACCGGCTCGGCACCCTGGGCTTCCTCGCGCACCCGGCCCTGGGGGCCGGTGGGGACGTCGGAAACTACGGTCTGGCCGACCAGCAGGCGGCGCTGCGGTGGGTGCGGGACAACATCGCCGACTTCGGCGGCGATCCGGAAAAGGTCACTGTCGCCGGTGAATCCGCGGGCGGCATGTCAGTGTGTGATCATCTGGTGTCGCCGGGCTCGGCGGGGTTGTTCCGCGCCGCGATACTGATGAGCGCCCCGTGTCAGGCACAGACCGATCTCCCCGCAGCGACCCGCCGGTCGCTCGATTACGCGGCCGCCGCCGGATGTCCTGACCCCGCGACCGCTGGTACCTGCCTGCGGGCACTTCCCGTGGATGGTCTGCGAAAACCGGTGTGGTACTTCAATATCGGCAGTGACGAGCTGACCGGTCCGGTCACCGGATCGGCATTGATCCCCCAAGCCCCGTTGGCGGCGTTCGGATCAGGTGGGGCCGAAGCGGTGCCGGTGTTGATCGGCACCACCCGTGATGAGTTCACGCTCTTCGTGGCGTTGCGCTATCTGCGGGAGGGGCAGCGCTACACCACCGAGGATTACCCGCGGCTACTGTCCGAGACCTTCGGCGCCGATGCCGCGGCCGTCGGGGTGCATTACCCGATTGATCGCTATGGCGGTGTGGCGCAGGCATATTCGGCGGCCGTTACCGACGGTGCGTTTGCCTGTGTGTCGGACCGGATGGCCGGTGAGCTGTCCCGTACCGGTCCGGTCTACGCCTACGAGTTCAACGACCGCTCCGCGCCGGCGCCGGAGGTCATGCGGACGCTGCCCTTCCCGGTCGGGGCCAGTCACTCACTGGAGCTTCGCTATCTGTTCGACGTCGGCGGGGCGCCCCCGTTGAACCCGGCGCAGCAACAGCTCTCGGACCAGATGATCGACTACTGGAGCGCCTTCGTGCGCACCGGTGATCCCGCGGTCGACGGCCAGCCGGGCTGGCCGGAGTTCGACGGCTCACGAATGTCGTTGCAGGCCGATGGCAGTCGCGTCGACAATGGCTATGCGCACGTTCATCAATGCCCGTTCTGGGCGGGGCTGAGGGAGAAGTGAACTCGATGGCGACACCGGATCCGCAGGCCTTCGCCGAAGAGTGGGTGAGTGCGTGGAACGCGCACGACGTCGAGGCGGTGCTGGCCCATTTCCACGACGACGTGGTGTTCAGTTCACCGGTCGCCGCGCGCGTGCTGCCCGAGACCGGTGGCGTGGTGCGGGGCAAGGACGCATTACGTCATTACTGGACGACGGCGCTGGCCGGCATGCCGGATCTGCAGTTCGAGGTGCTCGGCACCTATCGCGGCGAGTCGGCGCTGGTGATCCACTACCGCAATCAGCGGGGCGGGCTGGTCAATGAGGTGCTGCTGTTCGACGGCGCCCTGGTGCGCGAAGGGCACGGCACCTACCTGGACTAGGCCGGAGTGACCCAGGTGGTGATGTCGGCGTGCACCACTTCCACGCCGTTGCGGTCGGTGATGCTGACGGGCACCACGACGTCGGTGCCCTCGGTGATCGCGCCGAAATCCGGCGGTGCGAGCTCTGCGGTGGCACGCAACGAGGTGGTCGCCTTCGCGAGGTACTGCACGTTCATCGCCTTGGGGATCCAGCGGTGCGTCGTCGGCACGGTGGCCTCCATCAACATGCCCATCGCCATCTCGGCGGCATTGCATGACGCGATGGCGTGCACGGTGTGCAGGTGGTTGTAGACGTAGAACCATTTGGGCACCGTCACCTCGGCCAGCCCCGGTTCCATGCGCACCACGTGCGGCAGGATCGACGCGAAGTAGGGCACCCGGGCCATGGCCGCGGCGGAGAACGCCCAGCTGCCGCCGGGTAGCGCTGACAACTTCTTCCATGCTCTGTAGGTCGGGCTGGGCTGCGTCATGTGCCAAACCTTACTCAAGAGTAAGTTCGGTGCGGAGGGTTGGGCTCGCGCCGCCCGTAACGTGGTGGCCGCCGCGGGCGACTTTTTCCGCCATGGCGTTACGTACGCGATCACGGTCGCCGGAGCGCAGGAATACTGCCTGGAAATCCGGAAGCCGGACGCCGTTTTTCCCCGTTGCGTCGACCGGCCCCGACCTGCTCGATCGCGGATTTGGAGCACGCCCGGATCTAAGGCATACTGTTCGGGTTGCCTTGCGCCGGGTATTCCTGGCCGGGCATCCGACCCGCGCCCCCACGGGCGCATCCGGTCCCAACACTAGATCGCGACTGATTTCCAGGGCGAGAAAGTGTGCGAGAAGGCGACACGCCCGACCGCGGGGGCCGGTGGACCACAGACAGGTAAACAGCGGCGGCAATACTCGGCGCACCCGCGCCGGGGACCAGGCCCGACGGGTTTCGGTGGGTTTCCCATCGAGGCTTCGATACGGCCGGCCGATGTACGAAGTAGAGGTAGGAGAAGCGTGGCGGGACAGAAGATCCGCATCAGGCTCAAGGCCTACGACCATGAGGCCATTGATGCCTCGGCGCGCAAGATCGTCGAGACGGTCACCCGTACCGGTGCCAGCGTGGTGGGCCCCGTGCCGTTGCCGACCGAGAAGAACATTTACTGCGTCATCCGGTCGCCGCATAAGTACAAGGACTCGCGGGAGCATTTCGAAATGCGCACCCACAAGCGACTGATCGACATCCTCGACCCGACGCCGAAGACGGTTGACGCGCTCATGCGCATCGACCTGCCGGCCAGTGTCGACGTCAACATCCAGTAGGAGACCCGAGAAAAATGGCTAGAAAAGGCATTTTGGGCACCAAGCTGGGCATGACGCAGGTGTTCGACGAGAACAACAAAGTCGTCCCGGTGACGGTCGTCAAGGCCGGCCCCAACGTGGTGACCCTTATCCGTACCCCCGAGCGCGACGGCTACAGCGCCGTGCAGCTCGCCTATGGCGAGATCAGCCCGCGCAAGGTCAACAAGCCCGTCACCGGCCAGTACGCCGCCGCGGGTGTCAACCCGCGCCGCCACCTGGCTGAGCTTCGGGTCGACGAGGCTGCCGCCGCCGAGTACGAGGTGGGCCAGGAGCTGACCGCCGAGATCTTCGCCGACGGTGCTTACGTCGACGTGACCGGCACCAGCAAGGGCAAGGGCTTCGCCGGCACCATGAAGCGTCACGGCTTCGCCGGCCAGGGCGCCTCGCACGGCGCCCAGGCAGTGCACCGCCGCCCCGGCTCCATCGGTGGCTGCGCCACCCCGGGCCGCGTGTTCAAGGGCACCCGGATGTCGGGCCGCATGGGCCACGATCGGGTGACCACGCAGAACCTCAAGGTTCACAAGGTCGATGCCGAGAACGGCGTGCTGTTGATCAAGGGCGCCATCCCCGGACGCAACGGTGGTCTGGTGGTTGTCCGCAGCGCAATCAAGCGAGGCGAGAAGTAATGACTCTCAAAATTGATGTGAAGACGCCGGCAGGCAAGAAGGACGGCTCCATCGAGCTGCCCGCCGCGCTGTTCGACGTCGAGCCCAACATCGCTCTGATGCACCAGGTGGTCAACGCTCAGTTGGCGGCCAAGCGTCAGGGCACGCATGCGACGAAGACCCGCGCCATGGTCTCCGGTGGCGGCAAGAAGCCGTACCGGCAGAAGGGCACCGGTCGGGCGCGTCAGGGCTCGACCCGTGCACCGCAGTTCACCGGTGGTGGCGTCGTCCACGGCCCGCAGCCGCGCGACTACAGCCAGCGGACCCCGAAGAAGATGATCGCCGCCGCCCTGCGCGGTGCGCTCTCGGACCGGGCCCGCAACGAGCGGATCCACGCGATCACCGAGCTGGTCGAGGGTCAGACCCCCTCTACCAAGAGCGCCAAGGCGTTCCTGGGCTCGCTGACCGAGAACAAGAAGGTTCTCATCATCATCGGCCGCACCGATGAGGTCGGGCTCAAGAGCGTCCGCAACCTGCCTGGTGTGCATGTGATCTCGCCGGATCAGCTCAACACCTACGACGTGCTCAATGCCGACGACCTGGTGTTCAGCGTCGAGGCGCTGAACGCGTACATCTCGGCGAATACCAAAGAGGAGGTGTCGGCCTGATGGCTACCGTGACCGACCCCCGCGACATCATCCTGGCCCCGGTCATCTCGGAGAAGTCGTACGGGCTGATCGAGGACAACGTGTACACGTTCGTCGTGCACCCGGATTCGAACAAGACGCAGATCAAGATCGCTATCGAGAAGATCTTCGACGTCAAGGTGAGTTCGGTGAACACCGCCAACCGGCAGGGCAAGCGCAAGCGCACCCGTTCGGGCTTCGGTAAGCGCAAGGACACCAAGCGTGCCATCGTCACCCTGGCCGCCGGCAGCAAGCCGATCGAACTGTTCGGAGCCCCGGCGTAACGCCGGGAACTAAGAGGATTTAACTGATATGGGAATTCGCAAGTACAAGCCGACGACCCCGGGTCGTCGCGGTTCGAGCGTCTCCGATTTCGCCGAGATCACTCGCTCGACTCCGGAGAAGTCGCTCATCCGTCCGCTGCATGGCACCGGTGGGCGTAACGCGCACGGCCGCATCACCACCCGTCACAAGGGTGGCGGCCACAAGCGCGCATACCGCCTCATCGACTTCCGTCGCCACGACAAGGACGGCGTCAACGCCAAGGTCGCTCACATCGAGTACGACCCGAACCGCACCGCGAACATCGCGCTGCTGCACTACCTGGACGGCGAGAAGCGCTACATCATCGCGCCGCAGGGTCTGAAGCAGGGCGACGTCATCGAGCAGGGGCCTAACGCCGACATCAAACCCGGCAACAACCTGCCGCTGCGCAACATCCCCGCCGGCACCGTGATCCACGCTGTGGAGCTGCGGCCCGGTGGCGGTGCCAAGCTGGCCCGTTCGGCCGGCGTGAGCATCCAGCTGCTGGGTAAGGAAGGCACCTACGCCTCGCTGCGTATGCCGTCCGGTGAGATCCGTCGCGTCGACGTGCGCTGCCGCGCCACCGTCGGCGAGGTGGGCAATGCCGAGCAGGCCAACATCAACTGGGGTAAGGCCGGCCGTATGCGGTGGAAGGGCAAGCGCCCGACCGTCCGTGGTGTCGTGATGAACCCGGTTGACCACCCGCATGGTGGTGGTGAAGGCAAGACCTCCGGTGGCCGCCACCCGGTCAGCCCGTGGGGTAAGCCTGAGGGCCGCACCCGCAAGCCCAACAAGCCGAGCGACAAGCTCATCGTCCGTCGCCGGCGCACCGGCAAGAAGCGCTAGGCCGCGGAAGGAGTAGCAGCGATGCCTCGTAGTCTTAAAAAGGGTCCGTTCGTCGACGACCATCTTCTCAAGAAGGTCGACGTTCAGAACGAGAAGAACACAAAACAGGTCATCAAGACCTGGTCGCGTCGGTCGACCATCCTCCCCGACTTCATCGGGCACACGTTTGCGGTGCATGACGGCCGCAAGCATGTCCCGGTGTTCGTCACCGAGGCGATGGTCGGGCACAAGCTCGGCGAATTCGCCCCGACGCGAACCTTCAAGGGTCACATCAAGGACGACCGGAAGAGCAAGCGGCGATGAGTACCACAGTCATTGAATACCCGTCAGCGCAGGCGAAGGCGCGCTTCGTGCGCGTCTCCGCCAGCAAGGCCCGCCGGGTCATCGATCTGGTCCGCGGCAAGAGTGTCGAGGAAGCCCTCGACATCCTGCGGTGGGCGCCGCAGGGTGCCAGCGAGACGGTCGCCAAGGTGATCGCGAGCGCTGCCGCCAACGCGCAGAACAACGAGGGCCTGGACCCGACGACGCTGGTGGTTGCGACCATCCACGCCGATGAGGGTCCGACCGCCAAGCGCATCCGTCCGCGTGCCCAGGGGCGTGCGTTCCGGATCCGCAAGCGCACCAGCCACATCACGGTGATCGTTGAGAGCCGTCCGCCCAAGCAAAAGGGTGCGGCCGCCGCATCCGCGCGCAGCCGTCGTGCGCAGGGCAGCAAGGCTGCTGCTGCGAAGGGCACGGCCGAGACGAAGGGAGGCTCGGAGTAGTGGGCCAGAAGATCAACCCCCACGGCTTCCGGCTCGGTATCACCACCGAGTGGAAGTCCCGTTGGTACGCCGACAAGCAGTACAAGGACTACGTCAAGGAAGACGTTGCCATCCGCAAGCTGCTGGCCACCGGCCTGGAGCGGGCCGGCATCGCCGACGTGGAGATCGAACGCACCCGGGACCGGGTCCGCGTTGACATCCACACCGCGCGTCCCGGCATCGTCATCGGTCGCCGCGGCACCGAGGCCGACCGCATCCGCGCCGACCTGGAGAAGCTGACCGGCAAGCAGGTTCAGCTGAACATCCTCGAGGTGAAGAACCCTGAGTCGACGGCGCAGCTCGTCGCCCAGGGTGTCGCCGAGCAGCTGAGCAACCGCGTGGCGTTCCGCCGCGCGATGCGCAAGGCGATCCAGTCGGCCATGCGTCAGCCCAACGTCAAGGGCATCCGGGTGCAGTGCTCGGGCCGCCTCGGCGGTGCTGAGATGAGCCGCTCGGAGTTCTACCGCGAGGGTCGGGTCCCGCTGCACACGCTGCGTGCGGACATCGACTACGGCCTCTACGAGGCCAAGACCACCTTCGGCCGCATCGGTGTGAAGGTCTGGATTTACAAGGGCGACATCGTCGGTGGTAAGCGTGAGCTCACCGCCGCCGCGCCGGCCAGTGACCGGCCGCGTCGTGAGCGTCCGTCGGGCACCCGGCCGCGTCGTAGCGGTGCGTCGGGCACCACGGCGACGAGCACCGAGGCCGGCCGCGCCGCGACCGGAGACGATGCACCGGCCGCAACCGAGGCCGCGGCAGCTTCGGCGCCCGCAGCTGAGAGCACGGAGAACTAATCATGCTGATTCCCCGCAAGGTAAAGCACCGTAAGCAGCACCACCCACGGCAGCGTGGCATCGCCAGCGGCGGCACGTCGGTGAGCTTCGGTGACTACGGCATCCAGGCCCTCGGTCACGCCTACATCACCAACCGGCAGATCGAGTCCGCTCGTATCGCCATCAACCGGCACATCAAGCGTGGCGGCAAGGTGTGGATCAACATCTTCCCGGACCGCCCGCTGACCAAGAAGCCCGCCGAGACCCGCATGGGTTCCGGTAAGGGTTCGCCGGAGTGGTGGATCGCCAACGTCAAGCCCGGACGCATTTTGTTCGAGATCAGCTACCCGGATGAGAAGATCGCCAAGGAAGCTCTGACTCGCGCAATCCACAAGTTGCCGATCAAGGCACGCATCGTGAGTCGAGAGGAGCAGTTCTGATGGCAGTGGGAACTACGCCTGGTGAACTGCGCGAACTGTCCGACACCGAGTTGAAGGACAAGCTGCGCGAGTCGAAGGAAGAGCTGTTCAACCTGCGCTTCCAGATGGCGACCGGTCAGCTGGCGAACAACCGTCGGCTGCGCATTGTGCGCCAGGAGATCGCACGGGTCTACACCGTGCTGCGTGAACGTGAGTTGGGTCTGGCTTCCGGACCCGTTGGTGAGGATTCGTAATGGCAGATACCAAGGGCCCCAAGCACACGCCGGCCACCGAGACGCCGCGCGGCCGTCGCAAGACCGCCATCGGCTACGTGGTCAGCGACAAGATGCAGAAGACCATCGTGGTCGAGCTGGAAGATCGTAAGAGCCACCCGCTCTACGGCAAGATCATCCGGACCACCAAGAAGGTCAAGGCGCACGACGAGAACGGCGACGCCGGTATCGGCGACCGCGTCTCGCTGATGGAGACCCGGCCCCTGTCGGCCTCCAAGCGGTGGCGCCTGGTCGAGGTTCTCGAAAAGGCGAAGTAGCGAAGGCTCCTTCTCCGCGCGAGCAGACTGAAAAGTGCCCCAAACCTTCGGGTTTGGGGCACTTTTGCGTATCGGGCTAGCCGGTTGGCCGCGCCGACAAGATGTTCATCTCGGTGAACACGCTCAAGACTCACCAGCGGTCGATCTATCGCGCGCTCGGCGCGGTCAACCGCCGTGCGGCTATCAGGAAGGCCGGCCGGTAACGTGACGGCGTGACCGATGAACTCGTCGCGGAGTACGACGCCGACGGCAATGTAGTTGGCGCGGCGCCACGTTCACGTGTCTACGCCGAGGGCCTGTGGCACGCCAGCGCCGGAGTGCTGGTGCGTTCTCTGGACGGGACGCGCATCTACGTTCACCGGCGCACCATGACCAAGGCGGTGTTCGCCGGCATGCACGACTGTCTGGCCGGCGGCGTCGTCGACCCGGGGGAGACGCCCGCGCAGGCCGCAACCCGGGAACTGGCCGAGGAACTCGGCGTCAGCGGCCCACCTCTGACGGCGCTGGCTTCCGTGGCTTGGGATGGGCGGTGGGCCGGAAAACCCATGCGCTGTCACTTGTTTGCCTACGAGGTGCGCTGGGACGGCCCGATCCGCCACCAGCCCGAGGAGATCGCCGACGGCTGGTGGTGGACCGAAGAGCAGCTCGCAACGCATCTGGCCGACCCGGACTGGCCGTTCGTACCCGATACGCGGGTGCTGATCCCGCACCTGCTGCGCGGGCCTGGGATTTAGAGTCGCCGCAGCGACGGCCAGGCCTGCGACCAGGCTTCGCGCGGTCCGGTGCATTTCCAGATCGTCACATCGCGGGTGATCCCGGGATAGCCCAGACGCGCATCGACCGTGTCCAGCGGCTGTACGTCGGTGCACAGGCCGCGGACCGTGTCGTGCTTCTGGTCGACGTACAACACCGTGGTCGCCGAGTCCGGCGGAGTGCCGAAGTACCACCAGCCGCGGCTCGGGCTGAACACTGCCGGAAGGTCGTCCTTTCCGTATATGTCCAGTGCGCTTGCCTGCCAAGATGATTCGGCGATGACCACAGCGTTGATGCGCTCCTGCGGGGTGAGGGTCCGGTAGGCCGCCACCGTAGCTTGGGCAAGTTCGGGCCAGCCGAACTTGCCGTAGAACAACACCGCCAGCGCATCGTCGGCCGACGCGGGTGCGATATCGCGTTCTGACTCCCAGGGCAGGGCCCAGCCTGCCAAGGCCGTGGACAGGGCGATGACCATCGCGACGGCGGCTCGCATCCAGCGAACCAGCGGTCTGCGAGTCAGCCACACCGCGCCCGCCGCCATGACCAACCCGTACAACCCGGCGACGTAGTACGGCCGGCCACCGAGGGCGATGAACACCGCGAACACCATCACTGTCGCGACGCCGAGGAAACGGTATTCACGGAGCCGGTCGGTACACAACAACGCCCACGTGCCGCACAGCAGCAATACACCGCCCCATATCCCGGCGATGAACAATGCCAACGGCAGGAATGTCAACCGGCCGCCGACGAAACTATTCTCGGCGGCGATCACCGCACCCATCTCGAGTTGCGGCCAACCGTTTCGTGCTTGCCAGACCAGCATTGGTACGACGGTCGCCAGGACGCCCGCAGCACTGATCCACAATGCCTTGCGGGTCAGAAGGTCTCGTGGTCCGGCGAGCAGTGCGCCGATACCGACGCAGATCCAAAGGAACGGGATGAGCCATTTGATCTGGAGGTCGATCGCGGTGGCAACCGCCGCCCACACCAGCAGGGTGTCGTGGCGGGTTCGCACCCAGCGCACCAGCAGCCAGGTGATCAGCACCCACAGTGGGATGTCGATGGCGTTGGTGGACAGCTGGCCGCCCTGCACCAAGAGAAAAGGCGAGGTCGCGTAACCGGCAGCGGTCAGCAGCTGTGCGCCGCGCTCGCCGCCCAACTCGCGGGCGATCAGTGCGCTGAGAACGATCGCTGCCGCGGTGGCGATCACCGCGGGGAGTCGCAGGGCGAACAGCGAACCGGGCGCCAGAGTGTTCATGAGGTGGGCGATCAGCGGCAGCAGTGGACCTTGATCGGCGTAGCCTGCCGCTAGCCGCCGTCCTGCTGACACGAAGTACAGCTCGTCGCCGAAATACCCGTAGCGACCGAGGAAGACCAGCAGGGCGATCGACCCGGCGGCGGCGATGGCGGCGACCCCGGCAGTCGCGAACGGTGCTCTCTGCGAGTCGAGTTGATCCGGGGTCAGTGCGGTGGCCGTCATCGCGCACCGGACGTGGTCGTGGCCAGGTCGAAAAGTCGGGTCAGCGCGGAAATGTATGCGCGTACATCGAAGTCGGGCTCGCGTACGGCCCGGCCGGCGATGCCATCGATGCTGTCGCGGATGAGCTTGGCCGTGATGGTCGGGTCGAACTCGCCGAATTCGCCAAGGAGTTGGCCCTCCTCGAGGAGCGCGACCAACGGGGCGATGATCTCGCCCTCCCCGGTGGTGCTGACGAATTTCAGCGCCCCGTCGTCACCGCGCAGATTCAGCACGACTTCGGACATTGCGGCCACAAATGCCTTGTTCGCATCGATGAAGGCGAGGTTGGATTCGATATAGGCGCGCAGGCGATTCCGTGAGCCCTGCGCTGCCTCGATGAGCGGCGACATGTACTCCGCGCCGGACACGAACAGCTGGATGACGACCTGTGTCATGAGATCGTCCTTGCCTGCGAAGTGGTAGGAGATGACACCTTTGGAAATGCCCGCGCGCTTCGCGATCCTGGCCAGCGATGTGACGGCGTAACCGCTTTCGGCGAGCACCTCGACGGCGGCGGCGATGATCTGCCGCCGCCTGGCCTCCTCGATGAACGACCCGCGTTGGCCGTCCGAACTATTTTCTGGCCGCATGGTCAGAAAATAGCACGACCGGCCAGTGCGCAGGCCTGGCGCGGGTATGCGGGCGCTTACGTCAACACCCTTGAGGTAGTGCGGGAAATACTTCTTACTGGTGGTACACCACCGTCTAGGAAGATACCCGTGCAAACCGTTTTCGAACGAAACGCTCCCGCCGCCAGCCTCGTCGACCGTTCGCTGGCCAACGCCACCCTTCAGCCCTTCTGGCTCGATGACGTACCTGCTCAGCCCGGCTACCCGGGGCTGACCAAGGTGTCCTCCCGGTACGACCTGGTGGTGGTCGGCGGCGGCTACACCGGCCTGTGGTCGGCGCTGCTGGCAAAGCAACGGGATCCCGGTATCCGGGTTGCCCTGATCGAGGGCCAGACGATCGGCTGGGCGGCCTCGGGCCGCAACGGCGGCTTCGTCGAAGCGTCGCTCACCCACGGTGAGCAGAACGGCCGCAACCGCTGGCCCGATGAGATGGATGTCCTCGACCGGCTCGGGTTGGAGAACCTCGACGGCATCGAGAACACCGTCGACTCACTGGGCCTTGATTGTGACTTCGAACGGACCGGTTCGCTCGCGGTCGCGCTCGAGCCGTACCAGGCCGCCGAACTGGCCTCCGCCGCCGTGCAGCCGGGCCAGGTCTACCTCGACCAGCAGGCGATCCGCGCCGAGGTCAACTCCCCGACGTACCTGGCCGGAGTGTGGTCGAAGGACACCACCGCGATGGTTCACCCCGCCAAGCTGGCGAGCGAACTCGCCCGTGCCGCAACTGAACTTGGTGTGGAAATCTACGAGAACAGCAAGGTGCTCGGTCTCGGGCGCGGCCGGCTCCGCGGGCCGCTCTCGGTCCGTACCGAGCGGGTGTCGGTGCAGGCCGACCGAGTGATCTTGGCGACCAACGGCTTTCCGTCGCTGTTGAAGCGGTACCGCTACCACACGGTGCCGGTCTACGACTACGCCTTGATGACCGAACCGCTGACCGATGCCCAGCTGGCCGAAATCGGCTGGACCAACCGGCAGGGCATCAGCGACATGTCGAACCAGTTCCACTACTACCGGTTGTCGAAAGACAACCGCATCCTGTGGGGCGGGTACGACGCTGTCTACCACTTCGGCGGGCAGATCCGGCCTGAGTACGAGGACCGCGATGCCACCTACCGCCGGATCGCCGGCCACTTCTTCACGACGTTCCCACAACTCGAGGATGTCAACTTCACCCATCGCTGGGCCGGCGTGATCGACACCTCGACGCGATTCTGCGCGTTTTTCGGCTCCGCGTACGGAGACCGGGTCGGATACGCCGCCGGGTTCACCGGGCTCGGCGTCGCGGCCACGCGGTTCGCCGCCGAGGTCATGCTCGACCGTTTCGCCGGTAAACCGACGGCGCGCACCGAAGTCGACATGGTCAAGTCGATGCCGCTGCCATTCCCGCCGGAACCGTTGGCATCGGCCGGGATTCAGGCCACCCGCTGGGCGCTGGACCGGGCCGACCACCGTGAGGGGCGCCGCAACGTCCTCCTCAAGGCGCTCGATGCCGTCGGGCTGGGGTTCGATTCATGAGCGAGAACGCAGCGCTGCCCGGCAATGCCGTCGACGCCGCCGCGTTGGCGCTCGACCACACACCGCTCGCCGACGAGCTGGTGGTGGACGGGGCGCCGACGACGGCGCATCGCGACCTGACCGAGTTGTCGGACGTGACCATCGGGGTCTGGGAACACACACCCGGGGTGTCCCGCGATGTGGAGGCCGACGAGGTGTTCGTCGTTCTCAGCGGTGACGGGACCGTCGCGTTCGACGACGGTTCCCCGGCGATCGATCTGCGTCCAGGCAGCCTCGTTCGCCTGTACGAGGGGCAACACACCACGTGGACGGTGCGCGAGACGCTACGGAAGGTGTACATCGCCTAGGTCCGGAACGGAGGTCGGCCGAGCGAAGCCGGTCGCGGGCCTTTCACGCTCTGACGAATGTCTGTGTCAGCGTGCTGTGTTGAGCTCTACACCGAGGATTGCGGCCACATACTGACCGCAATCCTCGGCACAAGTACCTCGAAGCCCAGACATCTCCATCTTTGCAAGGGGCCGGTGTGACCGGCTGAAAGCGCCGTCCGGGGATGCGCGTTCGCCACAGTGCCGCACGATCGGCCTTCCGACCGCGTCAGCCCCCGGCCAGGGTCTGGGCGATCTCTTGCGAGCCGGCGCCGCTGCGGCGGAGCACAAACGCCACGGCGCCGAGCGCGATCAGCGTGAGCACCAGCATCAAGGTCGACACCGCAGCCACCTCAGGCCGAAGACCCACCTTCAGTGACGAGAAGATATACACCGGCCACGGTGTTGAGCCGGGAAGCTGGACGAAGCTCGACACGATGGTGTTGTCCAGGCTCAGTGTGAACGACATCAGGGCGCCGGCCAGGATCGCGGGGAAGGCCAGTGGCAGCGTGATCTGACGGAATGCGTTCCACTTGCCGGCGTACAGGTCTGCCGCGGCCTCCTCAAGTCGTAGATCGGTGCCTTGCATCCGCGCCCGGATGATGAATGTCACCACGGCTACCGACATGACTGTGTGGGAGATGACCAGGCGGATCAAGCCGTTGTTCATCGGCAGGAAGCCGGCGTCGGTGCCCAGGGTCACGAACCAGGGCAGCAACGAAATGCCGGTCACCACTTCGGGTGTGACCAGGGTGACCGCGAGGATGGCGGTCAGTGCCGTCGCCCAGCGATTGCCGTTGCGGGACCGGGCCAGCGCCAATCCGCCCAGCGTGCCGAGGATCGTGGACAGCACCGCGGCCCCGACCGCGGCCTGCAGCGAGGTGAGCACCGAGTTCTTGATCATGATGTTGTCGAATGCGCTCGTGTAGGCGCTGAACCCGAATCCCTGCCACGCAGCGAGAATTCGGCCGGTATTGAACGAATACGCGACGATCACGATGATCGGCAGAAACAGGAACGCGTATACCACGATGCCCCAGACCCGCAGGCCAAGAGCGATCAGATCCCGGGATCGGCGCCCGCGCGGCGCCGCCGCGACCTCGGGTGCGGGACGCTCGAGTGTTTCGGTCATGCTTGTGCCCCTTCAGGAATGGTGACGCGGCGCGACCGCTTGATGAGGGTCTTGACGGTGAGGGCGACGAGGCCGACGGCAGCCACGGTGACGAGGATGAAGGTCATCAGGACGATCGACATGGCCGATCCCAGCGCCCAGTTCTGGGCGACGTTGAACTGCGCTGCGACCAACTGGCCGACCATGTTTCCCTGCGCGCCACCGAGTACCGACGCCGTTATGTAGTCGCCCATCAGCGGGATGAACACCAGCAGGCAGCCGGCCGCGATGCCGGGCAGCGCGGTCGGGACCGTCACGTCGAGGAACGTTCGCAGACGGCCCGCGCCGAGGTCGTGACTGGCCTCGCGCATGCTTGCCTCCGACCGCTCCAGCGCGACGTACAGCGGCATGATCATCAGGGGGAGATAGTTGTAGACCACCCCGATCTGCACCGCGGTCTGGGTGTAGAGCACCGACAGCGGGCCGTCCATCAAGCCCAGCTTGTTCAGTGCACCGGAGACGAAACCCTCTGGGGAGAGCATGATCTGCCAGCCCAGGGTGCGAACCAGGAAGTTCGTCCAGAATGGGATCAGCACCAAGGCCAGCAGCATTGCGCGCCAGCGCGGAGCGACCTTGACTGCCAGCCAGTACGCGAACGGCAGGCCGACCGCCAGGCAGATCAGGGTTCCGAGGCCGGCGATGCGCAGGGTGTTCAAGAACGTGCTCAGGAATGTCGCGTCGGTGGCTTCGACGTAGCGGTCGAACGACAGCCGGTCGTTGGACCGTGCGGTGTAGATGTCGGGCTTGTACCCGAAGCTGTACCAGCCGATCAGTGTGGTCGGAATCAGGAAGAAGAAGACCAGATACGCCCACAGTGGGAAGGACAGCGTGGCAGTCGATCTCGTTCCAGCGGAGAGCTTTCTCATGCCGCGGCTCCGGCCTGCATGCGGTTCAGGATCTTCACGAGCCGGGGCGTGGCCTCGGTGACTTCGCCGGGGGTCAACCGGTCGAGTGTCGCCTTCGGGGGATAGATCAGATCCGTCATCTCAACCTCGTTCTGCTCAGCCAGGTCCCGCTGGCCGGTCAATCCGGTCGGGTAGCCGATGTACTCCATCTCCTTCATGCCGATCTCGGGTTCGAGCATGTAGTTGATGAATGCGTGGGCGGCGTCGGGGTGCTTGGCGCCCTTGGCTATGGCCCACGTGTCCATCCACAGGTTGGCGGTGGGGGTCGGGAACACGAAACGCCAGCGGTCCGGATCGTTGTCTTCGAGCAGGGCCAGGCGCACGTCACCGTTGAACGCGTGCATCAGGGCGAATTGCCGCTGCGCCAGTTGCGCTGACACCTGGGACACGAATGCCGAGATTGTCGGCGCGATCTTGTCGACCATGTATTGCTCACATGCGTCCAGATCGCGTCCGTCGGTGGTGTTCGGGTTGATGCCGTTGGCCGCGAAATAGATTGCGCACACCTCCCACGGATCCTCCAGCACCGTGGTCTTGCCCCGCGCTTCGTTCTGTGCAGCGTCGAGAAAGTCGCGCCACGACGTCAGCTCGCGGTCGATCACTCGCGTGTCGTAGACGAATCCCGTTGTGCCCCAGTTCTTGCACACCGCGTACTCGTTGTTCCGGTCCCAGGGCTGGTGCCGATAGATGGGTTCGACGTTGGCGAGGTTGGGCAGGTACGAATGGTCCAGCTTCTCCAGTAGGCCGGCGTGCGCCATCATGGGGACGTAACTGCCGGTCGGAACGACGATGTCATAACCGCTGGTGCCCCGGGCCGCGCCGAGCTTGGCGACGAGTTCCTCATTGGAGCCGAAGTTGTCGACCTGGACGGTGATACCGCGCCGGCCGAATTCCGCCAGGTTGCCCGGGTCGTCGTAGTCGCCCCACGAGTAGATGTTGAGTTTGTCCTCCATCTGTCCGTCCGCAGCCGGGGACGGCACGCCGCCCTTCGAACAGCCGGACATCGCCAGACCGGCTCCTGCCACGGCGAATCCGGCGAGCAGGCTGCGCCTGGTGATTCGCCGGGCATCGCTGGGGGAGGCGAGGATTCGTAGTCTGTCCACCTGATTCACCCGGCCGTCGCGATGTTCGACGGATCCGCCGCGAAGACGTGCACCGGGTCGCCGTCCCAGCTGCACCGGACCGATGAGTGCAGCTCCAGGTGTTGGGCATTGCCCGCAGGCATCCGGGACAGCAGCTCCAACCCGGAGTCGGTCTTCACCACGTATTGGACCGTCTCTCCGAGGAAGGAGACGTTGGCCAGAATGCCGTCGACCGCGTTGATCGGGGTTTCGCCCACGGCGGGGCTCACCGAGACGGACTCGGCCCGCACCACCGCGATCACCGGCTTGCCGGTGGCATGACCGTCCATCGTGGCGCGGTCGGGCCGGATCGTGAAGTCGGGTCCGGTGAGCGTATCCGGGCCGGAGACCATGCAATTGAGGAAGTTCTGCTTCCCGATGAACCCGGCGACGAACGAGTTCGCGGGTGATTTGTAGATCTCGGCCGGGGTGCCGATCTGCTGGATGGCGCCGTCGCGCATGACCACCACCCGGTCACTCATCGACAGCGCTTCCTCCTGGTCATGCGTGACGAACACGAAGGTGATGCCCAGCTGTAGTTGAATCAGCTTGAGTTCCACCTGCATTTCTTCGCGCAGCTTGCGATCGAGGGCCGACATCGGTTCGTCGAGCAGCAGCACCTTGGGCCGGTTCACCAGCGCCCGCGCCAGCGCCACCCGCTGCTGCTGTCCGCCGGAGAGGTTCTTCGGATTGCGATCGGCAAAGCTCTCCATCCTGGCCAGCCGCAGCGCGTCGCCGACCCGGCGGCCGATCTCGGCTTTCGGGGTACGTTGCTGACGCAGCCCGTAGGCGACGTTCTCCGCGACGGTCATGTGCGGGAACAATGCGTAGGACTGGAACACGGTGTTGACCGGTCGCTTGTTCGCCGGCAGTCCGACGATCGACGAGCCGTCGAGCAGGATGTCCCCGTCGTCCGGCTCCTCGAACCCCGCGATCATCCGCAGCAGCGTCGTCTTGCCGCAGCCGGACGGTCCCAGCAGCGACAGGAACTCTCCTGCCCGGATGTCGAGGTCGACGCCACCGACCGCCGTTGCGCCCCCGAACTGCTTGGTGATCTTGCGCAATTGTATTGCGGTTTCGGGCTTTTGTGCTCGCGCCGGTGCCTCGGCGAGGCTGGCTTCGGTCATGCCGGTTCCTTCGATCGTTGGGGCGGGTGGTCAGCGGGTGGTCGGTGCCGGGAAGGTGTCGCTGTAGACGAGTTCGCCGTCGACGTACGTTCGCGCCACACGGGTCTGTGCGATCTCCTCGGCCGGTAGTGCGAACGGATCCCGGTCGAGCACAACGAGATCGGCGAGATAGCCAGGTCGGATCACCCCGGTGTCGTCGAGGTGGTTCACGTAGGCCGACCCTGCTGTGTATGCCGCGATCGCAGCAGTGAGGTCGATGCGCTGCTCAGGGAGGAAGACCCGGCGCTCCGACGTGCCGGGCGCCAGGCGGTTGACCGCGACGTGGATACCCTCCATCGGATCGGCGCTGCTGACCGGCCAGTCGCTGCCGGCGGCGAGTACCGCGCCGGCTCGCAGCAGGTCCCCGAACGGGTACTGCTGGCGGGCTCGCTGCTCGCCCAGGAAGGGAATGGTGAGCTCGTCCATCTGCGGTTCGTAGCAGGCCCACAGCGGTTGCATGTTCGCCGTCGCACCCAGGGTGCGGAACCGCGGAATGTCGTCCGGATCGACCACCTGCAGGTGTGCCAGGTGGGGTCGGGTGTCGCGAAAACCGTTGGCACGCCGGGCCGCCTCGACCGCATCGAGAGCCTCGCGGACCGCGCGGTCGCCGAGCGCATGGAAATGCACCTGGAATCCGAGTGCGTCGAGCTCTACAACGTACTGTTGCAAGGCTTTCGGGTCCACGAAGCTGACACCGGCGTTGCTCGTGCAGCAACCGCACCGGTCCAGATAAGGCTCCAGCAGGGCGGCCGTCTGGTTCTCGGCGATCCCGTCGATCATGACCTTGACCGTGTTGGCGGACAGGCGTCCGTGCCGCAATGCCTCTCGGCGTTCGACCATCTCCGGGATCTGTTCGGCGCCCCGGTCGCGTTCCCACCACTGTGCCGCCGCGACCCGGACGGTCAGGGTCCGCTCGTCGACGGCACGGCGGTACGCCTTCTCGGCATCCGGCACGGCGGCGTACTTGCCCAGCATCGCGTCCTGCCACGCGGTGATGCCCAGCGAGTGCAGATGGCTCTGTGCGTTCAGCAGAGCCCGGTACAGCTGGTCCTCCGTTGGGCGCGGCACGAATGCCGCGACCAGGTCCATCGCGGCTTCCTGCAGCATGCCGGTCGCAACTCCGTCGGCGTCGCGTTCGATACGTCCGCCGGGCGGATCGGGGGTGTCGTCGGTGATCCCGGCGATCCGCAGGGCCAGGGAGTTCACCCACGCTCCGTGATGATCGCGGTTGGGCAGGTACGCCGGGCGGTCGGCAACCACGGAATCGAGCATCCGGGCGGTGGGGATGCCGCCGTCGAAGGCGTCCAGGGACCAACCGCCGCCGGTGATCCAGTCCCGGTCCGGCTGCGCTGCGGCGTACGCGCCGATGGCCGCCAGGGTCGAGGCGGCGTCGTCGCAGTCGAGCAGGTCGCATGTCATGCGCTCGACGCCTGCTGCCACCGGGTGGACGTGGGCATCCTGGAAGCCGGGGATGAGCAGCCTGCCTGCCAGATCGACGACCTCGGTGTCGGGTCCGATCAGCTCCCGGGCGCCGTTTCCGACTGCGGTGATCCGATTTCCGGTGACCGCGACGGCGCCCACCCGAGATCGCGCGGCATCCATCGTCAAGACCGGGCCTCCGGTGAATACGATGGTCGCCGGCGCAGCAGGCATCAGCTGTCTCCTCGTGTCGATCTGATTCGGTGGGCGTTGGCCGATCGGTCGGCGCACCGGTTGTGACCTGGGCCCAGATCACAATTCGTTGTGCGCCATGACACAGGAGCGCCGCAAAATGGGTCAAGGGTGTTGACGTAAGCACCGGAAGGCAAGGCGGATGGGTCGAACCTTGAAGTCGCAATCTCCGCGGCAGCGACGGAGACAGACGAAGCATGGCGTGGTGCTGTCCGAGCAGCTGATCGTCGAGGCTGCGCTGCGAGTGCTGCAACATCACGGTGCGGTCGGCCTGACCGTCAGGCGCCTCGGTACGGCGCTCGGGGCCGACCCGACCGCGCTGTACCGCTACTTCCCCGGTATTGAGGACGTGGTGCTGGCCATCACCGACGAACTCCTGCGACGTGTCGTCGAGGGCTGGGAGCCGACCGGTCGCTGGCGAGAGGACATGCGGGATCTCGGTCTGCGCATCCACCGCGTCTACCTTGAGCACCCGCAGGCCGGGGTCCTGGCGGCTAGCCGGGTGACCGGGAGCGACCACGAAATCCAGGTCATCGAAACGGTTTTGGGGATCCTGCGGTCGGCCGGATTTCCGGACCGGGAAGCCGTCGAGGTGTATCACGCCTTCGTCGATCAGATGCTGGGGTTCGCGGCACTCGATGCCGCCTTCGAAGCCCTGCCCACCGAGCATCAGCAGCGCGACGAAGACACGTGGCGCGACACCTATGCGCGGTTACCCGCCGAGACGCATCCGAACATCGCCGCCACCAGTCGGTTGCTCGACGAGTCGATGCGGCAGAGCGCGTGCGAGTCGGCTTTGGACCTTCTACTCGACGGTATTGCCGCGCGCCTGGAGTCCTACCGGTGGTAGACGCCCACGCTCACCCCGCCTTGGCGGCGATGCCGTCGAGCAGTTGGTCCAGGCCGGAACGGAATTCGGTCATCGGGTCATCGTCGGGTTGGTCGAACACCCCGCTGTCGATCGCGGCTGCCAGTGCGGGGAACCGGGCCGAGGTCACCAGGCGGCGCAGGAGCCCGGGGTACTCGCGGTCATCCACATCGCGGGCTTCGACGGCCAACGCCGCCGAGCCCCGCGTGAAAATCAGCACTGCGATGACCGCGGTGAGCTTCTCGCGCTCGGTCAGTCCCGTGCCCGACAGGGTGGCCAAGCCGGCGTCCAGCCAGGCCAGCTGGCCGGGATCGGCGGGCAGGCCGGTCGACGCCGTCTGCAGGATCCATGGATGGCGGTGGTAGACGCCCCAGAGCTCATGGGCCCAATTCGTCAGTGCGCCACGCCAATCCGAGCCCTCGGGCGTCGTCGGCGGCGGGCCGGGTCCGGTGGCGAGCATGAACGTCACCAGCTCGTCTTTGTTGGCCACGTGCCGGTAGAGGGACATGGTGCCGCACCCGAGTCGCTCGGCCAGCCGTGCCATCGACAGGGCGGCGAGCCCGTCGGAGTCGGCCAGTTCGACGGCTGCCGTGACGATCGCGTCCCGGGTAAGGCCCCGCGACCGGCGCGGCGCCGGGTCCGGTTGCCAGAGCAGGCGTAACGCGCGGGGGAGCGGGGTATCGGGGCCGGTCATCGAGGATCAGCGTAATCAGTGACAGTTGAATGCGTATGGCATACCCTTTTGCGTATGTCATACGCATTTAGGCGCTCCAGCCGGCCGGCTACGGCGCTCGCGGTGATCGTCGTGGTGTTTCTGGCGTACTCGATACCGCCGTATCTGACCGGCGGCACCCGGGTGCAGTCCACCTTCGGGCTGCACTATCCGCTGCTGGTCGGGCACGTTCTCTTCGCGAGCACTGCGATGGTGTGCGCGGTGGCGCAGATCTGGCCGGGCCTGCGGCATCGTCACCCGGTTCTGCACCGGCGTATCGGACGCGTCTATGTGGCGATGGCGATCCCGGCGGCCGTCTGCGCCGTGGTGATCGGGGCGGCGACGCCGTTCGGCCCGATAGTGCGGGCCAGTGACGTCGCTCTCGGGGTGCTGTGGCTCTGGTTCACCGTCGACGGCTTCGTTGCGGGGCGGCAGCGCCGGTTCGGCGCACATCGACGCCAGATGCTGCGCAGTGCGACGCTGACGATGTCGATCATCACCAACAGGATCTGGGCGCCGGTGCTGTACCTGGGTTTCGAGCCGTTGCGCGACAGCGTCTTCGGCGGGAGCGAGGAGAAGTATCTCTGGGTGGTCGCGGGTATGGGCGCCTGGCTGGGCTGGACGCTTCCGCTCCTGCTGCTGCAGTGGTGGATGGGTCGACAGGCGGCGCGCACCCGGGCCCAGCCGCCGTCACTGAGCGGGGTCTGAGGTGGCAGTGATCCGATCGATCACTGCCAGCAAGCCGTCGTCCTGGCCGGCCTCCACGACGTGGCCGCCGAGTGCGCGGTGCAGCGCGCTGTAGTACAGCCCGTCGCCCATGAGCTTCACCGCGCGGGCCACGTCGAGATCGCCGAGTGCGTCGTGCAGGACGTTCAGCCAATCCGCCGAGACGGTCTCGATGACCGTCCGCGCGTGACTGTCACCCGCCTGCTGCAACCGGGACACCGCCACCAGGGTCCGATCGAGCGGCGTGCCCGCGTAGTGCGAGGACCGGATGTAGTAGCGGGCAGGCCCCTCTGCGGCTGTCAGCATCGCTTGCACGTCCTCGGCCGCCAGCGTCAGAAGTCGGTCGCACAATGCGGCGGCGAGACGGTCCTTGGACGGAAAGTGGTAGAGCAGACCGCCTTTCGACACGCCCGCTTTGGCGGCCACCGCGTCGAGGGTGGCGTAGCGCTCGCCTTCGACGGCTAGTACGTCCTCGTAGGCGTCGAGGATGCGGTCCCGCGACGAAGCCATTCCGAGAGCTTACGACAACGCGGTGGAACTATACCGTCTGGACGGTATAGTAAGTCCGGGTCACGTCGGTCGAGTCACATGGAGAAGAGGGTCATGCGGGTGTATCGCGACGTGCTCCGGACCCCGGGCGTGCTGAACGTGACTGCTTCCCAGTTGTTCGCCCGCCTGCCGTTGGGCATGCTCAACCTGGCGATCCTCCTTCACGTCCAGTCCAAGACCGGGTCTTACGCGCTGGCCGGTGCTGCTGTGGCATGCGTCTGCATCGGGGAAGCGCTGGCGATGCCCGTGACCGCGCGCCTCGCCGGGCGAGCCATGACGATGATCCTGATCATTGCGGCCCTGACGAACGGCGCAGCCATGCTGGCGCTGGCGTTCGCCGGTGCCTCTGAGCCGCTGCTGCTGATGCTCGGGGTGCTCGTCGGCGCATCCGTGCCGCCGCTGATGCCGGTGGTTCGGGCGCTCTACCCACAGCTGGTGCCCAGCGACGGGGTCCGCGCGTTGTTCGCGTTCGATACCACTGCGCAGGAACTGATCTGGGTTGTCGGCCCGGTGGCCACGACCTTCCTGGCCTCGACGCTGTCGACCGCCATCCCGTTGGTGGTGTCCGCGAGCGTCACCGTTGCCGGCACCGGATGGTTTCTGCTGAGCGCCAGGCACCTTCGGCCCCAGAGGGGCAGTGGCGCGTCTGCATTCGGCCGGGTGGTCGCCAACCGTGCGGTCATCCTCGCGATGGTCGCGAGCCTCGCGCTCGTCGCGTCGTTCATGGCACTGGAAGTCGGCGTCGTCGCCGCCCTCGGACGCACCGGTGTCACCGCCGGTCTGGCGATCGCGGTGGCAAGTGTGGGGTCCCTGGTCGGCGGCTTGGCGTTCGGACACCGGCGATTCGGGCTCGCCGGCCTCGTGGCGGCGCTGGGAATCGTGTCCGCCGGGACGGGCGTGTTCGGCCTCGTCGACAATCTGCTCCTGCAGTTCTGCGCATTGTTCGTATCCGGATTGGGTTTCGCCCCGGCGATGTCCGCGCTGTATCTCATGGTGTCGCGCGAGATCGAAGAACATTCGGCGGCAGAGGCGTTCGGTTGGCTCAACAGTGCGGCACTCGTGGGCGGGGCCGCGGGTACGGCCCTCGCCGGCGTGGCCGCCGACGCGCACGGTGCATCCGGTGCCGTCGTGGTGTCGGCGGTGCTGGCCACCCTGGCCGTGGGCTCCCCGGTCGTGGCTCGGATGGCCGGTCCGCTAAGGGGTCTCAGCGATCAACCGGATGCGGGACATTACCCGCCGGCAACGTCAATTTCCCCGGTAAACGCCGGCGAGCAGGTGTAATCTCCTCCGCGATCAGTCTTACCGGTGCTGAATCGCCTACCGGAGTGAGGTCGCCATGGCAACCGAGTTCAACGGCAAGATCGAACTGGACATCAGGGATTCCGAACCGGACTGGGGGCCGTACGCGGCACCCACCGCCGTCGAGAATGCCCCCAACGTCCTGTACCTGGTGTGGGACGACACCGGTATCGCCACCTGGGACTGTTTCGGTGGCTTGGTGGACATGCCTGCGATGAGCCGCATCGCCGAACGCGGAGTTCGGCTGTCACAGTTCCACACCACGGCGCTGTGCTCGCCCACCCGCGCCTCACTGCTCACCGGACGTAACGCCACCACGGTCGGGATGGCCACCATCGAGGAGTTCACCGACGGATTCCCCAACTGCAACGGCCGGATTCCGTACGAGACCGCCCTGCTCCCGGAGGTCCTCGCCGAGAACGGTTACAACACATACTGCGTCGGCAAGTGGCATCTGACTCCGTTGGAAGAGTCCAATCTTGCTGCCACCAAACGGCATTGGCCGTGCTCGCGCGGGTTCGAACGGTTCTACGGCTTCATGGGCGGCGAGACCGATCAGTGGTATCCGGACCTGGTGTACGACAACCATCCGGTCGAACCACCGGCGACGCCCGAGGAGGGCTATCACCTGTCGCAGGACCTGGCCGACAAGACCATCGAGTTCATCCGCGACGCCAAGATGATCGCCCCCGACAAACCCTGGTTCACCTACCTGTGCCCAGGAGCCGGCCATGCCCCGCACCATGTGTTCAAAGAGTGGGCAGACCGGTATGCCGGGCGGTTCGACATGGGCTACGAGGCCTACCGCAACGTCGTGCTGGAGAATCAGAAACGGCTGGGTATCGTGCCGCCCGACACGGAGCTGTCACCGGTCAACCCCTACGCGGATGTCAAGGGGCCCAACGGTGAATCGTGGCCCCCGCAGGACACCGTCCGGCCGTGGGAATCGTTGTCGGCCGATGAGAAGCGGCTGTTCGCCCGGATGGCCGAAGTGTTCGCCGGGTTCCTGTCCTACACCGATGCCCAGATCGGCCGGGTGCTGGACTTCCTGGAGGAGACAGGACAGCTCGACAACACGATCATCGTGGTGATCTCCGACAACGGGGCCAGCGGCGAGGGTGGGCCGAACGGGTCGGTCAACGAAACGAAGTTCTTCAACGGCTATATCGACACCGCCGAGGAAGGGCTCAGGTTCATCGACCGGTTGGGCTCGCCGGAGACCTACAACCACTACCCGATCGGGTGGGCGATGGCGTTCAACACGCCCTACAAGCTGTTCAAGCGCTACGCCTCGCATGAGGGTGGAATCGCCGACACCGCAATCATCTCCTGGCCCAACGGCATCGGTGCCCACGGTGCGGTGCGCGACAACTACATCAACGTCTGCGACATCACCCCGACGATCTACGACCTGCTTGACATCACCCCGCCCGCGAGCGTGCGCGGGGTTCCGCAGAAGCCGCTGGACGGTATGAGCTTCAAGGTGGCCCTGGACAATCCGGACGCGCCGACGGGCAAGGAGACCCAGTTCTACACCATGCTCGGCACCCGCGGAATCTGGCACAGAGGCTGGTTCGCCAACACCGTCCATGCGGCCACCCCGTCGGGCTGGTCCCACTTCGATGCCGACCGCTGGGAGCTCTTCCACATCGAAGCCGACCGGAGTCAATGCCACGATCTGGCCGCTGAACATCCGGATAAACTCGCCGAACTCAAGGAGCTGTGGTTCAGCGAAGCTGACAAGTACAACGGGCTGCCGCTGGCCGACCTGAACATCCTCGAGACGATGACCCGGTGGCGGCCCTACCTGGTCGGCGAGCGGTCGCGCTACACCTACTACCCGAACACCGCGGAAGTCGGCCTGGGCGCGGCCGCCGAACTGCGCGGGCAGTCGTTCACCGTGCTCGCCGATGTCACCGTGGACGGCGCCGACGCGCAAGGCGTCTTGTTCAAGCAGGGCGGCGCACACGGCGGTCACGTGCTGTTCCTCGCCGACGGGCGGTTGCACTACGTCTACAACTTCCTCGGTGAGCACGAGCAGTCACTGGTCTCGCCGGATCCGATCCCATTGGGACGGCACATCTTCGGTGTGCAGTACCAGCGCACCGGCACCGTCGAGGGCAGTCATACCCCACTCGGGGACACCACCCTGTACGTCGACGATGCCGCGGTGGCCACGCTGGACGGAATGCAAACGCACCCCGGCATGTTCGCGCTGGCCGGGGGCGGTATCTGCATCGGCCGCAACACGGGATCTGCGGTGTCGCAGCAATACCGGGCTCCGTTCGCCTTCACCGGCGGCACCATCGGGCAGGTCACCGTGGACTTGTCGGGCGAGCCGTATCAGGACCTCGAGCGGGAACTCGCCGTCGCGTTCGCCAAGGACTGACCGATGAAACCGGCTGTGATCCAGTTGGGTATCGGCGCGCTGGCCGTCGCGGCGATGTCCGGCTGCGGGGCCGGCGAGGGTCCGCATGCCTCATCGACGAGCGTCGGTGCGACGGCAACAACCACGATGACACCCGAGACCTCGAAGGCCACGACCACGCCGCCCCCACACGAGACGTCGCCAGAGTTCGACATGCCGGTCTACGGCGTCGAGCCGACCACCACGCGGGTATTGGCTGCCGGTGAGGTCACCTGCCCGCCCCCGGCCGGGCCCACCGTCACGGTCCACAGTTCGGCGCCGGGCTCACCGACACTCATCGTCGGGATTCCCCAGGGGCTCGCCGAGGTGACACCCCACGCGGAGGCGGTGAAGCTGACCGGGCCCGCCGGGATGACCGCCGAGATCACGCTCAGCCCGACGACCCGGAACGCGAGGGATGACTTCGAGCAGTACAGCGACGATCGCGTCGCGAAGTACCCGATCAACAGTGTCAGCGTGCTGCCCGGTGACCTGTGCGGGTACAGCGGGCAGAAGCTGATGGGCACCCTGGCGAAGCGGCCCGGAAAGGGCATCGAATACGCCGACCGGATCGTTCACGTGTGGACCAATCAGGGGGCTTTCCTGGCCGTCGTGCGCCTCGAAGCCCCGAGTGAAACGCCGGGATTCGACGAAGCCAGGACGGCGATGCTGGCCGACTTCGGAATCACGATGCCGGGCTGAATCGGCCGATGCCGGGCCCGACTAGCCTCGGTGCCGTGGTCACCGAACTCGTCGCGCTTCCCGGCGGGACCTTCCAGATGGGTTCGACGGCGTTCTACCCCGAGGAGGCCCCGGTCCACTCCGTGACCGTCGCCGCATTCGCCATCGAGAAGCATCCCGTGACCACCGCCCAGTTCGGCGAGTTCGTCGCGGCCACCGGGTACGTCACGATCGCCGAACGGCCGATGGACCCGGCGCTGTATCCCGGGGTGGACGAGGCCGATCTGGTGCCCGGGGCCCTGGTGTTCAGGCCCACCGATGGCCCCGTCGACCTGCGGGACTGGCGGCAGTGGTGGGACTGGGCGCCCGGCGCCGACTGGCGCCACCCGTTCGGGCCCGATCGCGACGCTGCCGCCCCCGAGCACCCCGTCGTGCAGGTGGCCTATCCCGACGCCGCGGCCTACGCGGCCTGGGCCGGGCGCCGGCTCCCCACCGAGGCGGAATGGGAGTACGCGGCGCGTGGGGGAGTCGAGGGGATCTACGCGTGGGGCGACGACGTGACCCCGGGCGGAGCGCTCATGGCCAATACGTGGCAGGGCCGGTTCCCGTATCGCAACGACGGCGCGCTCGGCTGGCACGGCACCTCGCCGGTCGGCAGCTTCCCGGCGAACGCGTTCGGCCTTCTCGACATGATCGGCAACGTGTGGGAGTGGACCACCACGCGGTTCACCGGGCAGCACCGGTTGGCGGCCGACGCCCCGGCGTGCTGCTCACCTGCGGGATCCGCCCGGCCGGCGACGCCGGAGTGGGTGGCGGATCCGACCGTTAACCAGGTGCTCAAGGGTGGTTCGCACCTATGTGCACCGGAGTACTGTCACCGGTACCGTCCAGCAGCGCGGTCACCGCAGTCGCAGGACAGCTCGACGACGCACATCGGGTTTCGCTGCGTGGTGAGCTGAGGCCAGGACCCACGCTCGACGGGTAAAGTGCCGCGATTTGGCGCATTCGCCGTGCTCACCTACTATGTAGGGGTTGCCTTGGGCAGACCTCGGTTGACTGCTGTTTTGAGTCAGCTCTGCGTGCCCTTCGGAAACAAAGACCGCGCACGTCCAGGTCGGTATCTGGCGTGCATACAAATCCAGGTCAGGAGATCGAGTGATTCAGCAGGAATCGCGGTTGAAGGTCGCCGACAACACGGGCGCCAAGGAAATCTTGTGCATCCGCGTGCTCGGTGGCTCATCGCGACGCTATGCCGGTATCGGCGACATCATCGTCGCGACCGTCAAGGACGCCATCCCGGGCGGCAACGTCAAGCGTGGCGATGTCGTCAAGGCCGTCGTGGTGCGCACCGTCAAGGAGCGCCGCCGCGCCGACGGCAGCTACATCAAGTTCGACGAGAACGCCGCCGTCATCATCAAGGCCGACAACGACCCCCGCGGCACCCGCATCTTCGGGCCGGTCGGTCGCGAACTGCGCGAGAAGAAGTTCATGAAGATCGTCTCGCTGGCTCCGGAGGTTTTGTAAATGAAGGTCCACAAGGGCGACACCGTGCTGGTGGTCTCGGGTAAGGACAAGGGCGCGAAGGGCAAGGTCATCGAGGCCTACCCGACCCGCGACAAGATCCTGGTCGAGGGCGTCAACCGGATCAAGAAGCACACCGCGCAGTCACAGAACGAGCGCGGCGCATCGTCGGGCGGCATCGTCACCCAGGAAGCCGCGATCCACGTGTCCAACGTGATGGTCGTCGATTCCGACGGCAAGCCGACTCGTGTGGGTTACCGCGTCGATGAAGAGACCGGCAAGAAGGTCCGCATCGCCAAGACCAATGGCAAGGACATCTGATGACCGCACCTGAGAAGGTTCAGCCTCGGCTCAAGCAGCGCTACCGCGAAGAGATCCGTGAGTCGCTGAACAAGCAGTTCGAGTTCGACAACGTCATGCAGATCCCGGGCGTCGTCAAGGTTGTCGTCAACATGGGCGTCGGCGACGCCGCCCGCGACGCCAAGCTGATCAACGGCGCGGTTGCCGATCTGGCCCTGATCACCGGCCAGAAGCCGGAGATCCGCAAGGCCCGCAAGTCCATTGCACAGTTCAAGCTGCGTGAGGGCATGCCCATCGGCGCGCGCGTCACGCTGCGCGGCGACCGGATGTGGGAGTTCCTGGACCGGCTGATCTCCATCGCCCTGCCCCGTATCCGCGACTTCCGCGGCCTGAACGGCAAGCAGTTCGACGGTACCGGTAACTACACCTTCGGCCTCAACGAGCAGTCGATGTTCCACGAGATCGACGTCGATTCCATCGACCGTCCCCGCGGCATGGACATCACCGTGGTCACCTCGGCGACCAACGACGACGAAGGCCGTGCGCTGCTGAAGGCGCTGGGCTTCCCCTTCAAGGAGAACTGAGCACATGGCAAAGAAGGCGTTGATCTACAAGGCCAACAAGAAGCCCAAGTTCGCGGTTCGCGCGTACACGCGGTGCAACAAGTGCGGTCGCCCGCACTCGGTTTACCGCAAGTTCGGGCTGTGCCGTATCTGCCTGCGCGAGATGGCGCACGCGGGTGAGCTGCCCGGCGTGCAGAAGTCCAGCTGGTAACACCCAGCAGGCACCGCGCGCGAGCGCAGCAGACCACAGACCAATCCAAACAGGTTGCGGAAGGCCCTGAAGAGGGAACCGCCGCGAGGAAGGTGAGCCGGTTGTCATGACGATGACTGACCCGATCGCAGACTTTTTGACACGTCTGCGCAACGCCAATTCGGCGTACCACGATGAGGTGACTCTGCCCCACTCGAAGATCAAGGCGAACATCGCCGAGATCCTCAAGAAAGAGGGCTACATCTCCGATTACCGCACTGAGGACGCCCGCGTCGGCAAGTCCCTGGTGGTCTCGCTCAAGTACGGCCCCAGCCGTGAGCGCAGCATCGCCGGCCTCCGCCGCGTGAGCAAGCCCGGTCTGCGGGTTTACGCAAAATCCACCAATCTGCCTCGGGTGCTCGGCGGCCTGGGCGTGGCGATCATCTCCACGTCCTCGGGTCTGCTCACCGACCGTCAGGCGGCACGAAGCGGCGTGGGCGGCGAAGTCCTCGCCTACGTGTGGTGAGGGGATAGAAGACATGTCGCGTATTGGTAAGCAGCCGGTCCTGGTTCCCGCCGGGGTCGATGTGACGATTGACGGCCGCAACGTCTCGGTCAAGGGCCCCAAGGGCACGCTGACCCTGGACGTCGCCGAGCCGATCACCGTCGAGCGCAACGAAGACGGCGCCATCGTGGTCAGCCGTCCCGATGACGAGCGGCGCAGCCGCTCCCTGCACGGGTTGTCCCGCACCCTGGTGGCCAACCTGGTCACCGGTGTCACCGAGGGCTACACCCGCAAGATGGAGATCTTCGGCGTCGGCTACCGCGTCGCACTCAAGGGTTCCAACCTGGAGTTCGCGCTCGGTTACAGCCACCCCGTGGTGATCGAGGCGCCCGAGGGCATCACCTTCGCCGTCGAGACGCCCACCAAGTTCTCGATCACAGGTATCGACAAGCAGAAGGTCGGTCAGATCTCCGCGGTCATCCGCCGCCTGCGCCGCCCCGACCCGTACAAGGGCAAGGGCGTGCGTTACGAGGGTGAGCAGATCCGCCGCAAGGTCGGAAAGACAGGTAAGTAACCATGGCTGCAAAGACTGAAGCTGCCGCCGTCCGCAAGCCGGTGGGGCAGAACATCTCTGAGACCCGCCGCAACTCACGGCTGCGTCGGCACGCCCGGCTCCGCAAGAAGGTCTCCGGCACCGCCGCGACCCCGCGTCTGGTGGTCAACCGCTCGGCACGGCACATCCACGTCCAGCTCATCGACGACCTGGAAGGCGTCACGCTGGCGGCTGCCTCGTCGATCGAGGCCGACGTTCGCGCCGTCGAGGGTGACAAGAAGGCGCACAGCGTTCGGGTCGGTCAGCTGATCGCCGAGCGCGCCAAGGCTGCCGGCGTCGACACCGTGGTGTTCGACCGTGGTGGCTACACCTATGGCGGCCGGATCGCCGCGCTGGCGGATGCCGCGCGCGAGGGCGGGCTGAAATTCTGATGACTGTCAACGAGAGGACTGCATGATGGCCGAGCAGGCAACTGGTGCCGGCGGCCCAGGCGCTTCCGACAACCGTGGTGGCCGCGGCCGCCGCGACGACCGCGGTGGCCGTGGTGGCCGCGACAGCGGTGAGAAGAGCAACTACATCGAGCGCGTGGTGACCATCAACCGCGTCTCCAAGGTGGTCAAGGGTGGTCGGCGCTTCAGCTTCACCGCTCTGGTCATCGTCGGTGACGGCAAGGGCATGGTCGGCGTCGGCTACGGCAAGGCCAAGGAAGTTCCGGCCGCCATCGCCAAGGGTGTCGAGGAAGCTCGCAAGAACTTCTTCCGTGTCCCGCTGATCGGTGGCACCATCGTCCACCCGGTCCAGGGTGAGGCGGCCGCGGGTGTGGTCATGCTGCGCCCCGCCAGCCCCGGTACCGGTGTGATCGCCGGTGGTGCGGCTCGCGCGGTGCTGGAATGCGCCGGCGTGCACGACATCCTGGCCAAGTCGCTGGGCAGCGACAACGCGATCAACGTGGTGCACGCCACCGTTGCCGCGCTGAAGATGATCCAGCGTCCCGAAGAGGTGGCGGCCCGTCGCGGTCTGCCCCTCGAGGACGTTGCGCCGGCCGGCATGCTGAAGGCCCGGCGCGAGAGCGAAGCGCTGGCTGCCGCAGCAGCGCGTGAGGGATCGGCATAACCATGGCAGAGCTGAAGATCACCCAGGTGCGCGGAACCATCGGCGCACGCTGGAAGCAGCGTGAAAGCCTGCGGACCCTGGGACTGAAGAAGATTCGTCAGTCGGTGGTTCGTGAGGACAACGCGCAGACCCGCGGTCTGATCAAGGCCGTTCATCACCTCATCGAGGTGGAGGAAGTCAAATGAGCGTCATTAAGTTGCACGACCTGAGGCCCGCCCCCGGGGAGAAGAAGGCCAAGACCCGCGTGGGTCGTGGTGAAGGCTCCAAGGGTAAGACCGCCGGTCGTGGTACCAAGGGAACCAAGGCCCGCAAGAACGTCCCCGCGACGTTCGAGGGTGGCCAGATGCCGATCCACATGCGGTTGCCGAAGCTCAAGGGCTTCAAGAACCGCTTCCGGACCGAGTACGAGGTCGTCAACGTCGGCGACATCACCAAGGCCTTCCCGCAGGGCGGCACCATCGGTGTCGACGAGCTGGTTGCCAAGGGCCTCGTTCGCAAGAACAGCCTGGTGAAGGTGCTCGGCGACGGCAAGCTGGCCGTCAAGGTCGACGTGACCGCCAACAAGTTCAGCGGTAGCGCCCGTGAGGCCATCACCGCTGCCGGCGGTTCGGCCACCGAACTGTAGTTTCTCTGCGCGAGCAGACACAAAAGCCCCCGCTTCGGCGGGGGCTTTTTGCGTTGAGCGCCATGGGTTCGGCGAGCGTGGAACCTCTGCGAGAAAAGCCGCGGAATCTCGCAGATGATCCACGCTCGCGGTGGGGTGGACGGATCTAGGTGAGCTGCGGGATCACATCTGCGGCCAGGCGTTCCATCTGCTCGCGGTCCTCGGCGACGCTTGCGCCCGTGGGGTTGAGCACGATGGTCTGCGCGCCCGCATCGAGAACCTCGCGTAGGCCCCGCACCACGTCGTCCGCGGTGCCGGCCACGGCCACATCTGCCAGCCAGGACGTGTCCCCGTAGATCCGCCGCAGGCCCGCGTCCACCCGCTCCCGCGCCCGGGCCGTGTCGTCGTCGACGATCAGGTACACCCGCTTGCCGATCCGGAAGGCCGCCGCATCCTTGCCCTGCTCGTCGATCTCCCGGCGCACCGTGCGCACTGCCTCGGCGAAGGCCGCGGTGGTCGAGGAACCGGCCCCGAGAAACGCATCGCCGTGGCGCACCGCCCGCGCCAGTGCCGCCGGCGCGTTGGCACCGAACCAGATCGGCGGGTGCGGACGCTGAACGGGTTTGGGGCTGATGGCCAGGTCGTCGACGTCACGGAACCGGCCGTGAAAAGTGATCCGGGGTTCATCCGACCAGGCAGCCTTCATCAGCTCCAGGCCCTCGGTGAAGCTGGAGATGAACGTCGAGGAGTCGACCCCGAAGGCCGGGAACTGCCGGAAGCTGCCGCCGGGTGCGACCCCGACGTCGAGGCGGCCGTGGCTGAGCCGGTCCACCGCGGTGATCGCGGAAGCCAACTGCAGCGGGTCGTGTAGCGAAGTGATCAGGACCGCCACGCCCAACCGCAGCGTCGTCGTGACCGCCGCGGCATACGACAGCAGCTCCAGCGGGGCGATCGTCGGTGCAGGGCCGACGGTCTGCTCGATCGTCCAACCGCCCTCGAACCCGAGTTCCTCGGCGCGAGCCAGATATGCCTTGAAACCCGTGTCGTCGAAGCCGTCGTGATCGAGCTGCGGGAGCGAGATGGAGAACGTCACCTGTCTCACGGTACGACGGTGGATCCGATGGCCGGCGACTTCTCGTCGACGCGCGCAGAATCCGCGGATCGGTAGGCTCGGTTCATGTTCGCTTTTCTCCCAGGGCTGCCCGGCCAGGACGATCTCAAGACGTTGGTCCGGCGCGTCGACACCGCTCGGCACAACGGAGTGCCCAACGGGTGTGTGCTGGAGTTGGACCTGCAGTCGATGCCGCCGGAGACCACCGGTTTCGACCCGCTGGCCGTGATCTCGGGCGGCGGCCGGCCGCTTGTTCTGCGGCAGGCCGTCGCGGCGATCCACCGTGCCGCCGAGGACGATCGGGTGGCCGGGCTGATCGCGCGCGTCCAGCTGCCCGCTGCCGCCCCCGGCCCGGTGCAGGAGCTGCGTGCCGCCATCGCGGCATTCAGCGCCGTCAAGCCCACGTTGGCCTGGGCTGAGACCTACCCCGGCACGCTGTCCTACTACCTGGCATCGGCGTTCCGCGAGGTGTGGATGCAGCCGTCGGGCACGGTCGGCCTGGTTGGTTTCGCCACCAACGCGATGTTCCTGCGCGATGCGCTCGACAAGGTAGGTATCGAGGCACAGTTCGTTGCGCGCGGTGAATACAAGTCCGCCGCAAACATTTTCACGCAAGCCAGCTACACCGACGCGCAACGCGAGGCTGACGGCCGGATGATCGAGAACCTGCAGTCGCAGGTGTGGCAGGCCATCGCCGAATCACGGCAGCTGGCCGTGGAGAGAATCAACACGCTGGCCGACGCAGCGCCGGTGCTGCGTGATGAGGCGGTCACCGCCGGCCTGATCGACCGGATCGGGTTCCGTGACGAGGCCTATTCGCGGATCGGTGAACTTTCCGGAGGCCCGACCGAGGCCGGGGCGGACGCCGACAATCACCCGGATGCCCTACCGCGACTTTATCTTTCGCGATATGCGCGGACGTCGCCGAAGGTGCCTGCGCCGCAGATACCGGGCCGCAAGTCCAAGCCCGCCATCGCGGTGGTGACACTGCACGGTCCCATCGTGAGCGGGCGCGGCGGGTCGCAGGTGCTGCCGCTTGGTAAATCCAGCGCCGGCGGAGACACCATCGCCGCGGCCCTTCGTGAGGCCGCCGCCGACGACGACGTATCGGCGATCGTGCTGCGGGTGGACAGCCCCGGCGGCTCGGTCACCGCATCGGAAACGATTTGGCGCGAGGTGGTTCGGACCCGCGAGCGCGGCAAGCCCATCGTCGCCTCGATGGGTGCGGTCGCCGCGTCGGGCGGCTACTACGTATCGATGGCGGCCGACGAGATTGTGGCCAACGCAGGCACCATCACCGGATCCATCGGCGTGATCACCGGCAAGCTGGTCTCGCGCGAGCTCAAGGACAAGCTCGGGGTCGGATCGGATTCCTTACGCACCAACCTCAATGCCGACGCCTGGTCTTCCAACGCGCCGTTCACCGACGAGCAGCACGCCCACGTCGAAGCCGAGACCGAGCTGTTCTACACCGATTTCATCACGCGGGTGGCAGATGGACGGAAGCTGTCGGTGGAGCAGGTCGACGAGGTGGCCCGAGGCCGGATATGGACCGGTGCCGATGCCCTGGAGCGCGGTCTCGTCGACGAACTCGGCGGGCTGCGTGCCGCGGTCACCCGGGCCAAGGTCCTGGCCGGACTGGATCCGGACACCAAGGTACGAGTGCTGAACTACCCCGGTTCGTCCTGGCTGGACATGTTGCGGCCCAAGCCTTCCTCGCAACCTGCCGCGGCCTCGCTGCCGCAGGCCGTCGGTAACCTCCTCGGCCAGTCGGTGCTCGGCTTGCTGGACCAGGCTGGGCGCACGGTGACCGGTTCCAACGCGCTATGGCTGGGGGACTACCGGTTCTGATGCGGACCCGCCGATGACGGTAGGTGATTCGCATCGCGGCGCGTGGCGCGGTAACGTCGGCTCCGGAGCAGAAGGTAGCCAATCAAACTACGGTCTGGCCCTGCGGTGTTGATCTGAATCAGCCGACGTCGAAGATGTGATCCGACGGGAGCAGTGTCGTCAGGCACGAGGAGGGTTCCCGTGGGCACCGCGCACTCGGACAGCACGAGCAGTACGGGCAAGACGTCAGATTCGCCGGAAACGGCAGAACCGGCCACCGTGGAGGAGACGCCTCCCGAAGTTCAGCGGCGTGCCGTCGCCGCATCGGCGATCGGTAACGCCACCGAATGGTTCGACTACGGTATCTACGCCTACGGCGTGACCTACATATCCGCGGCGATCTTTCCCGGCGATGGGAAGCAAGCGACACTGCTGGCGCTCATGACCTTCGCGGTGTCCTTCCTGGTCCGTCCACTCGGCGGATTCGTCTGGGGCCCCCTGGGAGACCGGATCGGCCGAAAACAGGTGCTGGCCATAACAATTCTGTTGATGGCGGGTTCCACCCTGTGTGTCGGTTTGGTCCCGACGTATGCCGCGATCGGTGTCTGGGCGCCGGTGCTGATGGTGCTGCTGCGGATGATCCAGGGCTTCTCCACCGGCGGGGAGTACGGCGGCGCAGCGACATTCATGGCCGAGTACGCTCCGTCTCGTCGGCGCGGATTCCTCGGCAGCTTCCTCGAGTTCGGCACGCTGGCCGGGTTCTCGCTGGGCGCGTTGATGATGCTGGGCTTCTCGGTGATCCTCACCGAGGACCAGATGGGTTCGTGGGGTTGGCGATTGCCGTTCCTGGTCGCCGCTCCACTGGGGCTGATCGGTGTCTATCTGCGTACCCGGCTGTCTGAGACCCCGGTGTTCCGCGAACTCTCCGAGGCGGGGGAGGGGGAGCCGCAACCCTCCACCGAACTCAAGGATCTGCTGCTGCAGTACTGGGGACCGGTGCTGCGGCTGGGCGGTCTGGTGGTGGCACTCAACGTGGTCAACTACACCCTGTTGACATACATGCCCACCTACCTGAAGAGCACCATCGGCCTGTCCACCGACATGTCGCTGGTCGTGCCCATCATCGGCATGCTGGCGATGATGATCTTCGTGCCGTTCGCCGGCCACATCTCCGATCATGTTGGGCGTAAACCGATGTGGTGGTTCTCGCTGATCGGGCTGTTCGTGGCGGGGGTGCCGATGTTCCTGCTGATGGGCACGGGCGTGGTCGGTGCGGTGATCGGTTTCGCGGTGCTGGGGCTGTTGTACGTGCCGCAGCTGGCCACCATCTCGGCGACCTTCCCGGCGATGTTCCCCACTCAGGTCCGATACGCGGGCTTCGCGATCGCCTACAACGTGTCGACGTCGATATTCGGGGGCACCGCGCCCGCGGTCAACGACTGGCTGGTGAGCCTCACCGGCGAGAACCTGGTGCCGGCCTACTACATGATGGTGGCCTGCGTGATCGGTGCGGTGGCACTGGTGAAAATCCCCGAGACCGCGCGGTGTCCGATCAGCGGCACCGAGATTCCCGGCACGCCGGAGGCCCCGCCGCCTGTCGGTTACGACGCCGAATCAATCACGGAGCCGTACACCGCAGCCGGCCGGGCCGTCTGACCGCTCCTCAGTTCAGAGTGCCGCTGATGTAGACGATCTCGCCCATCGGGTCGTTCATGTCACGGTCGGGAACCGCCAGACCGTGGCGGCCGAACAGCTCCGAACGGCCCACCCCGGTCATCTTCCAGCCCTTGGCGGTCAGGTAGTCAGCGGCCGAATGCCTTTCGCCGTGGTAGATGAGCGACGGCATGTCCATGTTCAAACCGATCTGGCTGAACGTCGCGGTGGCGGCACGGGCCGTCTCCGGGTCGAAATCCTTGAGCCCGGGCACGAACTCGGTGGCCACCGCACTGCCGGGTGCGCTGAGTTCGGCGATGTTGTCGAACAGCCGGTCCTGCGCCTCCGGCGGCAGGTAGATCAACAGACCCTCGGCACACCACGCCGTGGGCTTCGCCGGATCGAATCCCGCTGCCCGCAGGGCGGCCGGCCAGTCGTCGCGCAGGTCGATCGGTACGGTGCGTCGTTCTGCCGTCGGTTCCGCGCCCAGATCCGCCAGAGTGCGGGTCTTGAACTCGATCACCTCGGGCTGGTCGATCTCGTAGACGATGGTGCCCGCTGGCCAAGGCAGCCGGTACGCACGCGAATCCAGACCGGAGGCCAGGATCACCGCCTGCCGGACACCCGCCTTACCGGCCGCGAGGAAATAGTCGTCGAAGAACCGGGTACGCACGGCCATTTCGTCGATGTTGGACCGGGCCCGCTCGGCGGCCTCCGGCGCGAGCTGGGCCAGCGCATCCAGACTCAGCTCGCCATCGACCATCTTGGTGAACACCTCGATGCCCACCGCGCGGACCAATGGAGCGGCGAACGGATCGTCGATCAGCCCATGGGAATCCCGGCTGGCGATCGCCCGCCCGGTTGCCACCAACGTTGCCGTTGCGCCGACGCTGGAGGCCAGATCCCAGCTGTCGCCATCGGTGCGTGCCATCTTGCGCCTCCTGGTCGTCTAGTGCGATGTCTTCAGTGTTGCTGACAGATAACCAGAATCACCGGCCAGATCGGCAAGCTCCTCGGGATAGGCGAAACCGTGGGACTCGTAGGCTGCCCGGGTGGGCTGCACCGTGACGTCCCATCCCAGCGTGGTCAGGTGGTCGCGGGCCGAGGTGCGCTCACCCGAATAGAACAGGTCCATCAGATCGACATCGGACCCGACCTTCTTGGACCATTGGGTCACCCGCTCGGACCACTTCTCGGTGAGCGAGGCGGCGTCCATGTGTTCGGTGGCCAGGCGGCTGCCCGGGGCGCTGAGCGCGGTGATGTTCTCGAGCAGCCGGTCCTGGGCTTCGGGGGGAAGATAGATCAGCAGCCCCTCGGCAATCCAGGCGGTCGGGATCTGCGGATCGAAGCCGTTGTCACGCAGGGCTTTCGGCCAGTCGTCGCGCAGATCGACCGGCACGGTGTGCAATTCGGCGGCCGGCTCGGCCCCGAGTCCGGTCAGGGTGCGGGACTTGAACTCCAGCACCGCGGGCTGATCCACCTCGAACACCACGCTGCCGGCAGGCCAGGCCAGCCGGTAGGCGCGGGTGTCCAGCCCGGAGGCCAGGATCACCGCCTGGCGGACGCCGGCGTCAGCGGCCGCAAGAAAGAAGTCATCGAAGAACCGGGTGCGAACGGCGATCTGCTCGCACATCCGCTGCCGGTCCAGCATCAGATCGCCCTCGACGCACGCCTCGCCGTCGGCGAGCCGGATGCTGTGTTCGAGACCCACCGCACGCACCAGGGCGTCGGCGTACGGATCATTGATGAGGGGGTCGGGTTGTTTCGTGGCCAGGGCGCGGGACGCCGCCACCCCGGTAGCAGTCGCCCCGACGCTGGTGGCGAGATCCCAGGTGTCGCCTTCGGTGCGTGTCATGGTGGTCCTAACCTCGTATCGCGATGATGGCCTGTGAATTGCGTTGCGGCGCTGCGGCTTCTCCGTCAGGGAAGGCGCGCCCGTATTCGGCGAACAACTCGGGCCGCCGCCGTGCGGTCACCGACCATCCGCTGCCGGTGAGGTAGTCGACGACCGAATTGCGCTCGCCGTCGTACCAGAGGTTGGCCAGGTCGAGGTCGAGGCCGTGTTGACGCCACTGCTCGCTCATCGCGTTGCCGCGCTCGCGCAGGTTGGCCGCGATGTCGGGATGGAACTCGGTTGCCAACCTGCTGCCCGGGGCGCTGAGCGCGGTGATGTTGTCGAACAACCGGTCCTGAGCTTCCGGCGGAAGGTAAGCCAGCAGGCCCTCGGCGCTCCACGCACTGGGCGCCGCCGGATCGAAGCCGGCCGCCTGCAGTGCGGCGGGCCAGTCTTCGCGTAGGTCGACCGCGACGGTGCGGCGTTCGGCCGTGGGCGTGGCCCCGATCTGGGCCATGGTGGCCGTCTTCGCGCCGATCACCTCGGGCTGGTCGATCTCGTAGACGACGGTGCCGTCCGGCCAGGGCAGTCGGTACGCGCGCGAGTCCAGACCCGAGGCCAGGATGACGGCCTGGCGGATACCGGCCTCGGCGACGGCTTCGGTGAAGAAGTCGTCGAAGAACTTCGTTCGCACCGCCATGATCCCGATCATCAACTCGGCGCCGGCGGCCAGCTCACCGTCGAGCGCGATCTCGCCGTCGACGAGCTTGGTGAAGAACTCCACCCCGACAGCACGGACCAGGTCCGCGGCGTACGGGTCGTTGATCAGCGGATCGGGTTCGGCGCTGGCGATCGCACGGGCCGCGGCGACCATCGTCGCCGTCGCGCCCACACTGGAGGCCAGATCCCAGCTGTCGGTGTCAGACCGTGCCATTGCTTGCCCTACCTCACTTCTCGGCGCTGATGTAGAGAACCGATGCCGCGTGGGCCTCATCCTCGACCGGTGGCAGGCCGGTACGGACCAGCAGATCGTTCGACGAGATGCCGGTGGTCCGCCACGCGTGGCCTTCCAGATACGTCGTCACGTCGGCACGGTCGCCGAGGAAGATCAGCTCGTTGAGGTCCATATCGAGGCCGTGTGCCCGCCAGCGGTCGGTGAACTCCTGCATCCGGGCCCGGATGGTCTCCTCGTCGTTGGTCTCGGTCGCGGGCACGCCCTCGACACCGAAGCGGCTGCCCGGCGCGCTCAGCGCGGTGATCTGGTCGAGCAAACGGTCCTGGGCATCGCCCGGCAGGTAACCCAGCAACCCCTCGGCGATCCACGCCGTCGGTACCGACGGGTCGAACCCCGCCTCGGCCAGTGCCGAGGGCCAGTCGAAGCGAAGGTCGATGGCCACCGTCCGGCGCTCGGTTGTCGGCACCGCGCCCAGGCCTGCCAGGGTGGCGCTCTTGAACTCGATCACCTCGGGCTGGTCGACCTCGTACACGACGGTGCCGTCCGGCCATGGCAGCCGGTAGGCCCGGGAATCCAGCCCGGCGGCCAGGATCACTGCTTGCCGGATACCCGCGCGGCTCGCGCTCAGGAAGAAGTCGTCGAAGAAGCGGGTGCGGGCAGCCATGCCGTTGGCGAACCGGACCAGGCCGGTCGCCGCCTCTTCGTCGAGTCCCTCGGTGGTGAAGTTCTCGTCGGCGAGTTGGGAGAAGAAGTCCATCCCGACGGCGCGAACCAGGGGAGCGGCGAAGGGGTCGTCGATCACCGGATCATCGGCATTGGTGGCCATCGCACGCGCTGCTGCGACCATGGTCGCCGTGGCTCCAACGCTCGACGCCAGATCCCACGAATCGTCAGCAGTCCGGGCCATGGATCCCCCTTTTGTTCAGTGAAAATCAACGTGTTAGTTAGGTGATGTAATGAGCTGTCGCCGACTGTACGCTCCGATTCTGAAGAGATGCTCTGCTCCGTCGTTGGGCGGAATCTCGGACGGATCGGGCGGGCCGCAGTGGGCTGCCGCGGGTGCATGCAGGGTGGTCTCCGAGGCAACTGTTACTCTCGTAGACTGATTTGACGGCTGAGTTCGCAGGCTGCGCGCCTGCAGGGCGGCCGGACATGACTTGACCATTGACGCTGGCTCCACCAGCCCCATTTGGCACGCCGCGCTGAGAAGTCGGCTGCGCAGGAGGAAGAGTGCTTTCGGCTTTCATCTCATCACTGCGGACGGCCGACCTCAGACGCAAGATCCTGTTCACGTTGGGCCTGGTGATCCTGTACCGGGCCGGCGCGTCGATCCCGTCTCCGGGGGTTAACTACCCGAACGTCCAAAAGTGCATCGAGCAGGTCAGCGGCGGAGATTCGGCGCAGATCTACTCGTTGATCAACTTGTTCTCCGGCGGCGCACTGCTGCAGCTGACGGTCTTCGCGGTGGGCGTCATGCCCTACATCACCGCGAGCATCATCGTGCAGCTGTTGGTCGTGGTGATCCCGCGCTTCGAGCAGCTGCAGAAGGAAGGCCAGGCCGGTCAGGCCAAGATGACGCAGTACACGCGTTATCTGTCGATCGCGCTGGCCGTCCTGCAGGCCACCAGCATCGTGGCGCTCGCCGCCAACGGCGGGCTGTTGCAGGGCTGCAGCCTCGACATCATCCAGGACACCTCGATTTTCGGTCTGATCGTCATCGTGCTGGTGCTGACCGCAGGCGCGGCGCTGGTGATGTGGATGGGCGAGCTGATCACCGAACGCGGTATCGGCAACGGCATGTCCCTGCTGATCTTCGCCGGCATCGCGGCCCGGATCCCGGCCGAAGGCCAGACCATCCTGGAGAGCCGCGGCGGACTGGTGTTCACTGCCGTGGTCGCCGCGACTCTGGCCATCATCGTCGGCGTGGTGTTCGTCGAGCAGGGCCAGCGCCGCATCCCGGTCCAGTACGCCAAGCGCATGGTGGGCCGCAAGATGTACGGCGGCACCTCCACCTACCTGCCGCTCAAGGTCAACCAGGCCGGTGTCATCCCGGTGATCTTCGCGTCGTCGCTGATCTACATCCCGCACCTGATCACGCAGCTGATCCAGAGCGGCAGCTCCAACCCGGGCACCGGATGGTGGGACAAGTTCGTCGCCGACTATCTGACCAACCCGGCGGATCCGGTGTACATCGCGCTCTACTTCGGCCTGATCATCTTCTTCACGTACTTCTACGTGTCGATCACCTTCAACCCCGACGAGCGCGCCGACGAGATGAAGAAGTTCGGCGGATTCATCCCGGGCATCCGGCCCGGAAAGCCGACCGCGGACTACCTGCGGTACGTGCTCAGCCGGATCACCCTGCCCGGCTCGATCTACCTCGGTACGATCGCCGTTCTGCCCAACCTGTTCCTGCAGATCGGAAACACCGGCTCGGTACAGAATCTGCCGTTCGGCGGAACCGCGGTTCTCATCATGATCGGTGTCGGTTTGGATACCGTCAAACAGATCGAGAGCCAGCTCATGCAACGTAACTACGAAGGGTTCCTGAAGTGAGAGTCGTCCTACTCGGACCGCCCGGCGCGGGCAAAGGCACGCAGGCAGAGAAGCTGTCCGAGAAGCTCGGCATCCCGCAAATCTCCACCGGGGACCTGTTCCGCAAGAACATCGGTGAGGGCACTCCACTCGGGCTGGAGGCCAAGGGCTACCTGGACGCCGGCGACCTGGTGCCCGCTGAGCTGACCAACCGTCTGGTCGAGGACCGCATCGATCAGGCCGACGCCGCTGACGGATTCATCCTCGACGGCTACCCCCGATCGGTCGAGCAGGCCGGGGCGCTCAAGGACATGCTTGCCGCGCGCAACACCAAGCTCGATGCGGTGGTGGAGTTCCAGGTGCCCGAGGACGAGCTGCTGACCCGGCTCAAGGGTCGTGGTCGCGCCGACGACACCGACGAGGTCATCCGCAACCGGATGAAGGTCTACCGCGACGAGACCGAGCCGCTGCTGGAGTACTACCGCGACGACCTGAAGACCGTGGATGCGGTGGGTGCCCTCGACGAGGTGTTCGCCCGCGCGTTGCACGCACTGGGTAAGTGATCAGATTGCCGGGGTTGCGTAAGCGCAAGATCGTTGCGCAGCGTAGCGCCGGAGAGTTGGACGCGATGGCCGTGGCCGGGGCGCTCGTCGCCTCGGCGCTGCGCGCGGTCCGCGCTGCCGCCGCCCCGGGCGTGTCCACGCTCGAGCTGGACCAGATCGCCGAGTCCGTCATCCGTGACGGTGGCGGCACCCCGTCGTTCCTCGGCTATCACGGATTCCCGGCCAGTATTTGCGCATCCGTCAATGACCGTGTGGTGCACGGCATTCCGTCGGCCGGAGAGAAACTGGCCGCCGGAGATCTGGTGTCCATCGACTGCGGCGCGATCGTCGACGGGTGGCACGGCGACTCGGCGGTCACCTTCGGAATCGGCGCGCTCATCGCGGCCGACGAAGCCCTTTCTGCCGCAACGAAATCGGCCATGGAGGCCGGCATCGCCGCGATGCTGCCCGGAAATCGGCTGACCGACGTCTCGCACGCGATCGAGGTCGAGACCCACGCCGCCGAGGCTCGCCACGACCGCAAGTACGGCATCGTCGACGGCTACGGCGGCCACGGCATCGGCCGGCAGATGCACATGGACCCGTTCCTGCCCAACGAGGGCTCACCGGGGCGCGGCCCGTACCTGGAGCCCGGCTCGGTACTGGCCATCGAACCCATGCTCACCCTGGGTACCACCGAGACCAAGATTCTCGACGACGAGTGGACTGTCGTCACCGCCGACGGGACCCGCGCGGCGCACTGGGAGCACACCGTCGCCGTCACCGAAGACGGCCCCCGAATCCTCACTCGGTAATCAGCGTCAGCAATCACTACTCGAATCGCGCGCCTGCGCTGGTGCAAGTCCGCGCGCAAAGGTAGTAATTGAACCGGATCGCCACCAACGTCGTATCACTGACGGAGGTACCGAATGGATGATCCGGAGGCCGCGATGATGCGGGTGCTCTACGACGAGCATGCTGCCGCGCTTTGGCGCTACGCGCTTCGGCTCACGGGTGACCGTGCCCGGGCCGAGGACGTGGTGCAGGAGACTCTGCTGCGTGCATGGCGTCACCCTGACGTCACCGCCGACACCGATCGATCAGCACGCGCCTGGTTGTTCACCGTGGCCCGCAATATGATCATCGATGAACGTCGGAGTGCCCGGTTCCGAAACGAAACCGGTGTACCCGACCCGGAACAGGTGGCAGACCATGCCGGGACTGTTGCAACTCCCGACCAAGTGGACAACGCGTTGGATCGAATCTTGCTGAGCACGGCGCTGAGCCAACTTTCCGACGAACACCGGGCCGTGGTCCGCCGGGCGTACTACCAGGGCTGGACCACCGGGCAGATTGCCGACGACCTACAGATACCTGAGGGCACCGTGAAATCACGGCTGCACTACGCGGTACGTGCGTTACGACTGAACCTGCAAGAGATGGGGGTGACACGATGACACAGTTCGGTGTACCCCACATTCCTGATCCGGTCGAATTCGATCGTTACCGGACCTGGGATGCGGCCTACGTGCTGGGATCGCTGGAAAGCAGCGAGCGACGCGAGTACGAGGCCCATCTGGAGGGCTGCGAGCGGTGCCGTTCCGCGGTGGCGGAGTTGACCGGAATGCCCGCGCTGCTGGCCATGCTCGACCTCGACGACGTGCTTGCCCTCGAATCCGAACAGCCCGATCCGCCGCTGCCCCCCGAGGTGCTGCAGTCCGTGCTGGCCAAGGTGAGCTGGGGACGGCGTCGTTCGCGGTGGGTGACCACGGCGGCCGTGGGCCTGGCCGCGGCACTGCTGGCGATCGGTGTGGTCGTCGGTGTCCGTCCGGAGGTGTTCGGCCTGCACAGCGGCACCGAACAGCAGACCTCGCAGATGCTGGCGATGAGCAAGGTCTCCGAAACGCCCATCAACGCCAGCATCGCGATGACCAGCTATTCGTGGGGCACCCGGATCGACATGGCCTGCAGTTACGGCAGCTGGGGCAAGCAGGATACGCCTCCGCAGAACCTGGGCATGGTGGTGATCGGCCGGGACGGCAGCCACAACGAGATCGCGACGTGGCTGGGACTGTCCGGCGCCACCGCACTGCCCAGTGGCAATACCCAGATGCCGAAGGCGGATATCGCTGCGGTGCAACTGGTTACGTCCCCCGACGGCAAGGTTCTGCTGGAAAAGCAGCTCTGAGCCATCCGGCTCTGCCGACCGATCAGGCGCGGCGCCGTCACGCTGGAGTGACCCTCGGACCCGAGGGTCACCTCGGCGTGACTTTTTGGCGTGGCTACGACCTTGGGATGTCCTGCGATATCGCGGGGAGTTTGGACAAATCCGTTATCCGGTGAACCTACGCCGCCCACGAGTCGTGTCATTGGCAGAGCACGGAAGTAGGTGACACATGGTCGAGACGCACAGGGTGGTGGACCACATCGTCGGCTATCTGGCCGCGAATGGGATCTCGCACATCTTCGGCGTGGACGGTGCCAACATCGAGGACCTCTACGACGCGGCGTACTTCCGTGACGACATCACCGCGGTGCTGGCGAAACACGAATTCTCCGCTGCCACAATGGCGGACGGGTACAGCCGCAGCGGCGCCGGGATCGGCGTGGTGGCGGCGACCTCGGGTGGTGGTTGCCTCAACACCGTGCCTGGACTGGCGGAATCGCTGGCCAGCCGGGTTCCTGTGCTGGCCCTGATCGGCCAGGCGCCGACGACGCTCGACGGCCACGGCGCGTTCCAGGACACCAGTGGGGACAACGGCAGCCTGGACGGGTACGCCCTGTTCTCGGCGGTCTCGGTGTACTGCCGCAGGGTGCTGAAACCCGCGGACATTCTCACCGCACTTCCGGATGCGCTGGCCGCCGCTCGCACCGGTGGCCCCGCGGTGTTGTTGCTGCCCAAGAACATTCAGCAGGCCGAGGTGGGATTGTCCGGCGAGGCCGATGGCAGCGGCAACGGCCGCGCCGGGGCCGGCGGGGCGGGGCCACGCCACTCCGATCTGGGACCGCTCGAGCGGGCCCTGCGCGGCGTCGACGGCCCGATCACGATCATCGCCGGTGAACAGGTGGCGCGTGACGACGCCCGCGCCGAACTGGAACGACTGCGGGCCACGCTGCGTGCGCGGGTGGCCACGGTGCCCGATGCCAAAGACGTGGCGGGCACCCCGGGACTCGGCTCGTCCTCCGCGTTGGGGGTAGCCGGTGTGATGGGCCATCCCGGGGTGTCCGTTGCCACAGCCCAGAGCGCGATATGCCTGCTGGTCGGCACCCGCATGACGGTGACCGCCCGGGCCGGTCTCGATGGGGCCCTGGGCCGGGTGGCGACGTACTCGATCGGCTCCCAGGTGCCGTTCCCGGCGTGCACGCATGTCCACTCCGACGACCTGCGCCAGTCGCTGACGCTGCTGGCCCGGGCGCTGTCAGGTCCCGGCCGGCCGGTTCAGGTGCGGGTGCCCGATCTGGTGCCGCGTACCGAACTGCAGCCGCCGGCCCATGACGGCCCGGGCATCCGGTACCGCGACGCGATGGCTGTGCTCGACAAGGCCCTGCCCGACGGCACCGACATCGTCGTCGACGCGGGCAACGTCGGGGCGTCGGCCATCCACTACCTTCCGGCCCGGCGTGACGGGCGGTTCATGGTGGCGCTGGGGATGGGCGGGATGGGCTACAGCTTCGGCGCGGGCATCGGGATGACGTTCCACCGGGCCGCCACAGCGGACGCCGCGACCAACCGGCGTACGGCCGTGATCGCCGGTGACGGCTCATTCTTCATGCACGGCATGGAGATTCACACCGCTATGCAGTACCGGCTGCCGATCACGTTCGTGCTGTTCGACAACCACGCCCACGCCATGTGTGTAACCCGTGAACAGTTGTTCTACGACGATCGCTACTCCTACAACAGGTTCGGCCCGAGCCGGCTGGGTGCCGGCCTGGCAGCGATGTTCCCCGGCCTGCCCGCATACGACGTCACCGAGATCCACCAACTGCCACGGGCGCTTGGCATGGCACTGGACACAGACGGTCCATCGGTTCTGAGCATCGAATGTTCAGCCGACGAAATCCCGCCGTTCGCAGCATTTCTGACCACAACCGACAGCACACCTTCCATCGCACAGGAGAACAGGTCCCATGTCACTGCCCGCGCTTGAAGACATCACGGCCCATCGGGCCACCCGCACCCCGCTCGACGGACTGATCCGGATCGAGACCTCACCCAAGGAGCAGGCCACGCCGATCATCCTGGACATGATGCGGTCGGTCTACCCGCACGACCAGATATTCGGTCAGTACTGCACGGTCAACGACTACATCGAGTGCCCACCCGACGAGTTGTTCGACTACCTGTCCGACACCCGCTGCCTGGAGGAGTGGACCTACAGCCTGCGTGGTTTCACCCCGACCGAGGAGCCCGGGTTGTGGCTGGCCCATGATCGGCTCGGTGCCGGGCCGTCGGGGCCGGGCAGCGCGATCTACACCCGCACCGTGGCCAACCGCGACGCGCTCACCGTGGACTATCACTGCGCCTGGGATCAGGGAAAGCATCTGTGGATGGTCTACCTGATGCGGATCGTCGATGCGCAGGTGGTCTTGGACAAGCCGGGATCGGTTGTGCTGTGGACGAATTGCCACCATCCGTTCTACGACGAGAACCCGTACCCGGAGACAGCGCCCCCGGCGCGACCGGTCTGGGTGGGCGACTTCTGGGACATGTTCGGTCCCGGCCACCTGCTGGAACTGCGAAATCTCAAGGCAATCGCCGAATACCGGCACCGCAACGGCCTGCCGGTCACGCCGGCGTGGATGAAGTGAGGTTCGGCCATGACTGCGAATATGTCCACGAAGAACCCCGTCAGCCTCATCGACGTGTCCACGTACCTGCCCGGTGATCCGATCGGCGCCGACTACTACGCCGGGTTCGCCGAATCAGATGAGTTGGCCGAGAACGTGATGTTCCGCGCGCCGAAGTTCCGTCATCATGTGGCGTCCGAGGAAACCGCGATCGACATGGTCGAACGGGCAGCTGCCGGGTTGATCGAGCGGCACGGTTCCGACGTCATCACGGGGGCCGATGTGCTGATCACCCACACTCAGCTGCCCGACATGCCGTTCTACGGTGGCGGTGGCGGCATGGCGCATCGGCTGGGGATGAAACCCGACTGGGTGATCGACCTGCACAACGGTGGGTGCGCGGCGTTCGTGCTCGGGCTCAAGGTGGCCCGCACGCTGTTGAGCGCGGGGGAGGGCCGGACCGCGGTGATCGCGATCGCCCAGAATGCCGCGGGCACGGTCTTCGACCAGCCGACCGTCCGGCGCAAATCCCAGGCCTCGGTCCCCGGTGACGGCGCGGCGGTCGCACTGGTGACGCTGTCGGACTCCTCGCCCATCCTCGACATCGAATGCCGCACGTACGGCGAGTTCGCGGGTGACATGACCTTGGCAATCGACCCGCCGGCCAAGTGGTGGCAGGCCCGTACCGGGGAGGCCTCCATCGGCTTCACCGAGAGCAAGATCACCAAGGTGCTGGCCCGGGGCAACCGGCAGGTTCCCGAGGTGTCCTATGCGGTCTGTGACCGGATCGGTGTGCAACCCAAGGACATCGACCTGTTGGTCACCAATCAGCCCAACCGGGTCTTCCTGCGCAACTGGCGCGAGGCACTGGAGCTGCCGGCCGAACGTCACGTCGATACTTTCGATGACTGTGGAAACCTTTTCGCCGCAGGCATTCCCGTCAATTTCGACCGGGCTGTCACCGACGGGCGGGTGAAGGCGGGCGATACCGTGCTGATGGCCGCCTTCGCCCACGCCGGTGACTTCGCCGGGGCCGCCGCGGTGCGGTGGGGCGGGCGGGCCGGCAACGGCGGCGAGCTGGGGAACGGGTGATGGTGGCACCCCGCACCGCACTGTCCGACGTCGTCGGTGCACTGCCGCAGGCCGTCAATCCGCTGGCGCTGTCGCTCAACGAATGCCCGTTTCCGCCGCTGCCCGCGGTGCGCTCAGCGCTGCGTGCGTGCGATGAGGCCGCCAACCGGTATCCGGAATTCCTGCCGCAACGGTTGCGATCGCTGATCGCCGATCACGACGGAGTGGCCGAGGAGCAGGTGATCGTCGGGGCCGGAGCCACCGGGGTCATCATGCAGGTGCTGCAGGCGGTGACCAGTCCCGGCGACACCATGGTGATGGCGGGGCCCACGTTCGACGGGTATCCGATCTTCGCGCAGATGGCGCGGTTGCGGACGGTGACGATTCCACTCGATGCGCACGGCCATCACGATCTGGATGCGATGGCCGAGGCCGGGAAGGACGCGAGGGTCGTGGCGGTCTGCCGGCCGCACAACCCGACGGGCACCGTCGAACCGGCCATCGAGATCGAGCGCCTCCTGACCCGGCTTCCCGAGAACACCGTCGTGCTGCTCGACGAGGCATATGCGGAGTTCTTGACCGCCGAACACCGGATCGACGGGCCGAGCCTGGTGGCCCGGTTCGGCAATGTCGTGGTGGTGCGCACCTTTTCGAAGGCCTACGGCCTGGCCGGGCTGCGGATCGGCTACGGGTTCTGTGCCCCCGATCTGGGCCGGCAGCTGTGGCAGATGCAGCTGCCGTTCGGAATCGGGCTCAGTGCCCAGGTGGCTGTCGCCGCCTCATACGATGCGGAAAATCAGTTGCGCCAACGTATCCGGATGATCGCAGCGGAACGGCGCTACATGCAGACGCGGTTGCGCGCGCTCGGGGTCTACAGCACCGACGCTCAGGCGAACTTCCTGTACCTACCCGGCGGGTCCCTGTCGTGGCCGGAGGTGTTCGACGGCACCGGACTTCAGCTCCGCCATTACGCCGACGGCGGGGTGCGGATCACAATCGGATCGAGGCAATCCACCTGCGCCGTGCTGGGTGCGGTGACAGCGGCCGCCTGAGGGCCACGATGCGCGCCCGGATGGGCGCAGAATGCGCGGCGCCTGCACGGTGATGCGGTAAGAAGAGGCGTGCCCTCACCACCAGACAAACGTGACCCCATCGCGCAGGCTCGCGCGAACTGGGAGGCAGCCGGATGGGGCGACGTGGCCGGCGGCATGGTCGCGGTGACGTCGGTGATGCGCGCCCACCAGATCCTGCTGGCCCGGGTGGAGTCTGCGCTGCGGCCGTACGATCTGAGCTTCTCTCGGTTCGAGCTGTTGCGACTGCTGGCGTTCAGCCGGGCCGGTGCACTGCCGATCACCAAGGCTTCCGATCGCCTCCAGGTGCATGTCACCAGCGTCACGCACGCCATCCGGCGCCTGGAAGCCAACGGTCTGGTGGAGCGCATCCCGCACCCGACCGACGGGCGCACCACCCTGGTGCAGATCACCAAGCTCGGGCGTTCGACGGTCGAGGATGCCACGGTGACACTGAACGAGCAGGTGTTCGCCGATGTCGGGATGTCGGACGAGCAGTCCCAGGCCCTGGTGGCGTCGATCGAGACGTTGCGCCGACACTCCGGGGATTTCTGACTCCCGGTTTCCCGGCCACCCGGTGCGAACCCACTACCCTCGAACACAGCTGAGGGGAGCGGCGGATGAACGCCAAGCGGGTGGGAGCGGCACTGGGTGCCGTCGCGGTCGTGTTGATGGCGGCCTGCAGTAACACGACTACCGGGGTGGCCACCGCCCCCGATGACGTCACACCGTTCACGTCGGCGTCGAGGGCACCCGCGCGAACTGCCACAAAGAGTCCCAAGCCGAGCGCGACCCCTGGCGGTGGTTCGGGGGCACTGCCACCTGAGGCCTATGCGGAGGTGCGGGCGGGCGGCCTGCAGGGTTCCGATTCGGCGATCCGTGATCAGCTGATGCTCGCCTGCATCATGGGCGAGAGCAGTTTCAACAAGACAAAGCAGGATGTCGTCAACACGCTGATCCAGATGGGCAGCAGGATCTCACCCCCCGCGCTCATGACGATCGTGACCGTGGCGATCAAGTACGAGTGCCCCGAGCTCGCCGGGAAGCTCGGCGGTTAATCCACGATCTGCAGGCTGAGGAACTCGGGGGCCTTGATCACCCGGCGCAGCATGAACCTGATGAACGCGGGCATGTCTGTGGCGTTCTCGTCCCGGTAGACCTCGGGCGCGGTCAGCCGGTACCGATGGCGGCGGGCCTCCAATTCGCACCCGTCGGCGGCCAGCACATTGCGCACCCAGTCTGCCTGCGAGCCGTAGGTCAGGGCGATGACGTAGCCGTTCGGTCGTCGAAAGGCCCACAACGGTGTCCGGAAGGTCCGGCCGGACTTGCGGCCCCGGTGGATGACGACTGCCCAGCCCGGCGCCCATGGGGCGATTAACTGGGTGAGCTGATTCAGGCCGATCTTGTTGGCGTAGGCGACCCATCGCGGAGCGGGCATCAGATAACTCCTCAGGTGTGGAATTAATGATTCGAGCGTAGACCTGGCCCGATAAAGAAGTCAACGACTGTAGAATTTCTGGACTATGCCGCCCCGTGGACGACGGCCGGGTCAGCCCGGCACCCGTGAGGAGCTGGTCGCCACCGCCCGGCGGATGTTCGCCGAGGGCGGCTACGACAAGACCTCCCTGCGCGACATCGCCGCCGCCGCGGCCGTGGATCCAGCCTTGATCCGGCACTATTTCGGCAGCAAGGCCGAGCTGTTCCGGGCCACCGTGGGCTGGCCGTTCGACCCCGAGCAGTTCAGCGGGCGAATTCTCGACGACGGTCGCACCGGCCTGGCCGAACGCCTCACCCGGGCCTTCTTCGAGCTGTGGGAACATCCCGACACCCGTCCGCCCCTGTTGGCGATCCTGCGCGGCGCAGCCACCCACGAGGAATCGGCCGCACTGGTCCGCCAGTTCATCGAGCAGCGGCTCTACCCGCAGATCGCCACCGCGCTCACCGGCGCCGACGCCGAACTGCGGGTGGACCTGGCCATGGGTCAACTGCTCGGCATCGCCTACCTGCGCCACATCCTGCGGATCGAGCCGATCGCATCGCGATCGACCGAGGAGCTGATCGCCCGCGCGGTGCCCGCCGTGCGCGTGCACCTCGGCGAGGACGGCTGACGGCTACTCCATCACAGCCGGTAGCGGGATGGTTGCGGTCACCGTGGTGCCCGCACCCGGGCGCGACCGGATGTGTAGCCGGCCGCCGACGATCTCGGCCCGCTCCGCCATCGACAGCAACCCGTAGCCACCCATCTCGTCACTGCCCAGCGGATGCTCGAACGTGTCGAAACCCTTTCCGTCATCGACGATTTCGAGCCGGGCTACGCCGTCGTCGACGGCGAAGGTGAGCCGGGCCCGGTCCGCCTCGGCGTGTTTGACCACGTTCTGCAGGCATTCCTGGGCGATGCGGTACAGCGCCAGCTCGATATGGTCGGGCACCCGGGTCTCGGCGAGGTCGACGTCGATCGGGATCCGCGGGATCGAGCGGGCCAGGCTGGCCAGCCCGCCCGACAAGCCGAGGTCGTCGAGGACCGGCGGGCGCAGCCCGCTGATCGCGGCCCGCGCTTCCTGCAGCGTCAGTGCGACCAGTTCCCGTGCGGCCGCCAGTTGCTCGGCGACCATGTCAGGCTCGACCGCGCGGGCGGCGGCGTCGAGCCGGTACGACAGCGTCACCAACCGCTGGGAGATGCCGTCGTGAATATCTCCGGCCAACCGGCGCCGCTCGATCTCCTGCGCCTGGATCACCTGCTCGACGAAGTTCTCGTGTGCCCGCTCGCGTGCCACCAGCTGGCGGTGCAGCCGGGCCTGGTGCAGCGCGCCGGCGATCAGCCGGCCGATCACCAACAGCAACTCCACGTCACGGGGTGTGAACTCGCGGCGATCGACCGTGTGCACGTTGAGCACGCCGACCAGCCCGCCCGGCCCGGTCTCCATCGGGACCGACACCATCGAGGTGAAGTCGCGCCCGCGCAGCGATTCGAAGGGCTTGTAGCGGGGATCGGATTCCTTGTCGTGGCTGATCACCACGGGCTGGCGGTGGCTGGCCACCCAACCGGAGATGCCCTGCCCGAGCGGCAGCCGGATCTTGCCGATCTCGGCATCGAAGGGCGGCGTGGCGCCCGCCAGCGTCAGGGCGCGTTCCGAATCGTCGAGCACGTGCACGAAGCACACGTCGGTGGCGGTGGCCTCGGTGATCATCCGGGCCGCCGCGGCGGCCAGCGGCTCCACACCCGGGCCGCTCGACGCCGCCCGGATGAGCTCGCGCAGCAGGGCCAGTTCACGGTCGGCGGTGAGGTCGATGGGGCCGAGTTCGCGCTCGGGCTTCCCGGCGGTCACTGGTAGATACCTTCACGTAGTGCCGTGGCCACCGCGCCGGCCCGGTCGCTGACCCCGAGCTTGCGGTAGATGGAGCGCAGATGGGTCTTCACCGTTTCCTCGCCGATCACCAGTTTGTTGGCGATCCCGCGGTTGGACAGGCCCGTGACCACGAAGGACAGGATCTCGCTTTCGCGTTGGGTCAGCCCTTGCCGTACGCCGGGCCAGAACTCGTCGCGCTGCAGCCGGGCCGCGGTGCCTGCCGCGCGGGCCGCCATACCCGGATCGATCGCGGTCTGGCCGCTGTGGGCGAATTCGAGCTGACGTACGAGCTCGTCACTGCTGATGCTCTTGAGCAGATACCCGGCGGCTCCCACGCGTAGCGCCTGGAACAGGTACTGCTCGTCGTCGTAGACCGACAACATCACCACCTTGCGGTCCGGGTCGCGCTCGCGCAGCACCCGGCACAGATCCAGCCCGCTGGAGCCCTCCATGCGCACGTCGCACAAAACGATGTCGGGGTTGAGCGTCTCGATCACGCTCAGTGCCCGTTCGGCGCCGACGGCCTGGCCGACCACCTCGACCCGGTCGTTGAACGCAGCAAGCATGGCCTTGAGACCCTCGATGACCATCTCATGGTCATCGACCAGCACAAGGCGCACCGGATTGGAGGGCGCCATGGCATCACCCTAGAGGTGGTGACGGGTACCGAGGGCCGGAGCAGATCAACATCAACTCTTCTAATCCCCCCTACGGGGGACGCGCGACAGATGTGACGTGGGCCACTGTCATGTGGTGCCCTCACTACAAGAGAAGTCATGGCGTGCCGGACGGTTCTGGTGGGACTGTCCGCAGACCGAAGTCAGTGCCCGTCCGCTGCGTGCGGTGGTCTTCGACCTCGATGCGCTGTCGGACCTCGACCTGGAGGGGCATCGCGTCGTCTTCAACGCCGCCTTCGCTGCGCACGGTCTGCCGATCCAATGGAGCGTCGGCCGTTATCAGCAGCTCCTCGCACTGCACGACGAACGCCAGCGGGTCACCGCCGAACTGCGCAAGCAGTGCGTCGGCCCGGAGTGCGATGTGCTCACTGAAGTGCTCGCCGACGAAATCTGCATGACCAAGGACATGATGTTCGACGAGATGATCCTCGACGCCGGCCTGACAGCACGGCCAGGTCTGGAGGATCTGGTGAACGACGCGTTCCTGGCCGACCTGCCGGTCGCGGTGGTTGCCGGAGGCCGTCGGCGCTGGGCCGAACCCCTGGTGCGCCAGCTCGTCGGCGACGGCGTGGTGGAGACCGTCGTCACCACCGATGACGTGAGCGCAACCGGGGCCGAGCTGTACCGGCACGCCCTGGCCGAACTGGGGGTGGCGGACCACGATGCGTTGGCCATGGTGGGCTCGGCAGCGGGCCTGCGTGCCGCCAACGGCGCCGGGATGGCCAGCGTCCTCATCGACCCCGACGCCGGTGCCGGTTCATACGCGGCGGTTGCGGTGCGGCCCGACTTCGCCGGTGCCGACGCGCTGCGCCTGCCGGTATGCCAGCGCCTGCACACCCAGTGGTGGGCGCAGCGCAGCCCGTCTGCGGCATAACAGTCCGACAAGATCCGCGTTCGTAACGTGGTGGCGGTGAAACGCGTCTCAAAGTCAAGTGGCTAGTGCAACGTGGCTACGCAGCTTGATTGAGGAGGGTGGCGAGGCGTTGGGCTGGGGTGTC